>NZ_SPHY01000004.1 GCF_004796535.1 Sphingomonas flavalba
TCGGCCGTCTCAAGGACTGGCGCCGCGTCGCCACGCGCTACGACCGGTGCCCGCAGGCCTTCTTCTCCGCCATCGCACTCGCAGCAACCGTCATCTTCTGGCTCTGATCAATGGGTCCTGACCCTAGAGACCTGTTAGCTCCGGGCTGCGTCGCGCACCAACCATTCTAGAATTCTCGTAGCGGGAGCGAGGCGGTGGCGCAGACGAGCACCATCTATGCCTAGCCGGTATACTGGTATCGCCCAGTTGGTCGACGCCGGAATGCAGTAGTCGTCGTAGCTGCGGCGGCGTGCCGTAAGCCTTCTGCACCTGCAGCAGCCGCCCCGCAGCATCATAGCTGTCGCGCGTGATCCGGTCCTGCCCGGACGCCCCCTGCGCCCCCTGCGCGCACGCATCCGCCGACAGCGCGCCAAACACCGCCGGGTTCATCCGCACCGTCGAGCAGATCTGCTGCCCCCGGTCGTCGAACGACGCGCTCATGGCCTTGTAGGGGCCCCGTCGACGACGTGACCGTCTTGATCGCATTGGCGGTCACAGGCCGGATCTGTTCGCCGGTCGCTTGTCCTAGCGGACAAGCGGCCCGAAAAGGATCGCGTTGAACAGCAGTTGGTGAAGGTGGGTCCACTGATTGCGCAGGTTGGGGTCCTCCGCAAACATGATGACGTTGCCCTTGCCGACGGCCTCGGTGATCAGGAAATCGCTGCCGGCGATGCTGGCATGGTCCCCTTCGGTCAGATAACCGGCGATCTTCAGCTTGTCCGGAGCCGAGTAGGACAGGACCGCCTTTCCATTCTCACCCGCCGTGAACAAACGCGTGTTGCGCGCCAGCACGTGGAACGACTGGGGGTAGCCGATGGTCAGCGGCGAGCGACCGTTCGCCTTGACCTCGACGATCGCGCCGGGGGTTTGCTTGGTCACGCCCTGTGACTCAGTGCTCGTCAGAGCACCGCCGTCGGCGGCCGCGAATGCCGTGCCGCCCTTGACGGTGATAAGGGTGCCGCCCTGCTCGACCCAGGTCTTGAGATGCCTGGTGCCGCTCTCGCGAAAATACCATTCATACGGCTTGCCCCTCAGGCCGCCACGACCAGACGTCTGCCCGCCGTCGGGAAGAATGATCGTGTTGTAGCGGCGCAAGTCGGCTTCGGTCAGATCGTTGATGGAAATGGGGGTGAAAGGCAGGCCGTACATTTGATCGAAAAAGAAATAGAAGCTGCCCCAGGAGGTGATGTCGGTGCCGTCGCGGGTGACGACCGCGACGGACGGCTTACTCACCGGCCGCATGACGCCTGATCCGAGATCCGAACCCGACGTCGAATGGACGGTCGACAGCGCCTGGATACGGACCGGAAAACGCGTGGCGGTGGCTTCGACCTTTTCGTGGACCGAGAGCTCATTCTCGTCGATCGGCACGACGAAAGCCGGTCCATAGGACTGGCCGCCGATTTCGAACGGACCGGGATGCACGTAGAGATTCACGCCCTTCTCGGCGAGCGCATAGGCCGCCGCAGCATCGAGCGCGCCGCGATAGGGCCAAACATAAGCGGTACCGGCCTGCCCGCCGATGACGCCGTTGGGCAGGGAAAGCGGTTGCGTCACCGGTTCGGTGGCGACTTTCGGCGCCGTGTTGGTCCAGTAGCCGTCGATGCCGTAAAGATAGGGAAGCGCCCATACCGAGACGTCGTAGAATACCGGAATCGAGTGGAACGGTTCCTTTTCGAGCAGCGCGTTGGCCAGGCGGCTGAGCGGCTGCCTCAGCGAGACCACATAGGAACCGGCGGGAAAGTCCTTGCGTCGCGGCCCGGGATAATAGCCTTCGCTCTGGCTCATCGAGAATGGCTGCGTGGTCCGTTGCACCTCGATGCCGTGGGCAAGCAGGCTGTCGATGAACTGCGACATCTTGTTCGGGTCAGCATCGGGAGGGAATACATAGGCCTTCTGCGCCACGCCGGGTACGCCATTCATCGACGACGCAAAGAAGGTCTGGAAGTCGCGGTGCAGGTCTTCGCGGTTCGCGACCGTGGTATCCAGATACGACATGATGCCGGTGACGTGATGTTCTATGCGGTCGTTCAGCGTCAGGATCGATCCGTTCCGGCGCTCGATCGCCAGGCCGCCGCTGCCGGCCGCCTGTTCGAACAGAATGCCGATCATGCCGTGATATTGGGTGTACAGCGTGTGCATGCCCAGAAACGGCGAGCCGAAGCTGTCGCCGGAATAATAGCGCCATCCGCGCCGATCGAACTGCTGGCGCATGTCCTGTGCATAGATGTTCCACCACTTTTTCAGCCAGTCGATCGACAGGTTGGTGTTGTAGGGTTCGGGATAGGGAGGAAAGAAAAAGGTGGAGTCCACGCCCATCTCGTGAATGTCTAGCGCCAGTTCGGGCCGCCAGTCACGGATGAGCTTCACCTTCGCCTGCCCTTCCAGCATCTTGAGCGGGACCATGTCGCGATTGGGATCGAGCTGATAATGATTGGCATCGTTGCCGATGCCCCAGGGCTCATTATGCTCGGCGGCGTTCGGATCGGTCTTGATGATCCGGCTCTGCGCCGTGCGATACCACGAAACGTAACGCTCCCGCGCCGAAGGGTTCTCCACCGGGATGATGTAGGTCAGGACATTGTCGAGTATGCGTTTCGTCCGTGCATCGGTGCCGGCGAGCAATTGATAGGCAACCACTTGCATCGCCTCGACCGAGGAGGCTTCGCTCGTGTCGATGGTGGAGACCATGACGGCCGCGGGCGTGTTCCTGACGATGCCGTCGAGCTCTCCGGCGCCAAGCGTACGCGGATCGGCGAGCTTACCCAGCTTGCCGACATGCTTGTCCAGCGCGGCTATGTTTTCCGGGCTGCTGACGACCAGCATGTACAGCGTCTTGCCCTCATAATCCTTGCCGTAGGGGATGAGCTTGGCCCGGTTGGAAATCGCGGCCCAGCGGTGGAGCAGTGTTTCCGTCTCATAGAAGCTCGTCATCTGCGTGCCCGGCGAAAAGCCGAGCACCTGATGGATGGTGGGGATCGCAGGATCGTAG
Organism: Sphingomonas flavalba; assembly: GCF_004796535.1. Taxonomy (GTDB): domain Bacteria; phylum Pseudomonadota; class Alphaproteobacteria; order Sphingomonadales; family Sphingomonadaceae; genus Sphingomonas_L; species Sphingomonas_L flavalba. Next base: position 3,032 of record NZ_SPHY01000004.1, read on the forward strand.
GTGCTGCCCGGAACCCAATCCGGCTCCGACTGGCCCGATGCCGTGCCGGCGGCTTGCGGCGGTGCGGCGCCCTGATCCGCCGCGACGGGATTCGCGGACACATGGGCGGACAAAGCGAGGCACAGAAGAATACCGGTCCCCCCAGCGAGTTTAGCAAGCCTCATCGACATCTCCCTTCGCGTATGGCGGTAATTATTATAGATTTAAACTAGTGTGTCGCTTTAATGATGACGAATCCGACCCAATCGTGACCCCATTTCAAGGCAGCGATTGCGCCTCCATGTTTCATGCCCGGCTCTTTTCCTTCATTGACTATGGCGACTTCCCGAATACGCTAAGCCCGTCATTCCATTACCAGCCGTTATTCGGGCTGCCCGAAAGCAACAGCGCGTTGAGCAGGAAGCGGTAGCTGCCCGATGCCTGGCCCCGATAGGTGACCTCCGGCCCCAGCAGCGTGACGTTGCCCTTGCCCAGCCTGACGTCGACGATCGCGGCGCCGCCATCCAGGTAGTGCTCGCCGAGCAGAAAGCCGCTGCGCAGCAGGTTGGAGCCTTTGTACGAGGCGACAACCCGCAGGTCCGGCCCCTGCGCGACGCGGTAGACCGGGCTTGAATCGTACATCACGTCCTCGCGCGGCTCGGCGCCGAAGGCGATCGGCGTCGCCGGATCCACGCTGAGCGACAGCACCGACGGCGCGACGAAGAACTTGTTCTTCGGCAGCGGTTCGGCCTTGCCGTCGCGGTTCTCCGTCAGATAGTCGCCGACCGGCAATCCCAGGAAACCGACCATGTTGCCGCCCGAACCGACCGACACGATAGTGCCGCCGGCGGCCGCGAAGCCGCCGAGTTCGCGCGACGCCTTTTCCTCAAGGTCGCCGACCATATAGGCGTATTGCGGGGCAACCTTGCTGCGGTCGGAAATCTGCGGACTGCCGACAATCCGCCCGCCGACTTTCTTCAGCGAGCCGTTGCTGAACAGGATCACGTCATATTTGGCCGAAAGGTCGCCGCGATTAATCTCCGGCGCGTAGACGGTCGTGTACGGAATCTCGAACTTGTCGAGCAGCCAGCGATTCCAGCCGGCTGGCATCAGGCCACCATAGGTATCGTAAAGCGCGATCCGCGGCATTTTGAGCGGCAGGAGGTCGGTGGGCGCTGTGGCAACGCGATAGGCATTGAGGCCGAGCTCGGCGACAGCTTTCTCGACCGTCGCGCGGTTCTGGCCAGTATTCGGCACCCAGAGCGCGCCCGGAGCAAGCGCCTGGCTTTCCGTTGCGCTGGAGCCTCTTGCCCACGCTATGCGTGCCCCGGCCTTGAGCAGCCGGCTGGCGAGGATGAAGCTGTTGTTGGCGCGATGATCGACCAGGAACCCCGCGTCGCCTGTTCCGATGATCGTGCCTGGCGGCACAGCGAGGACTTCGTCGTGCGCGTCGAAAGGTCCGTCGAAACCATCGAGAATCCGATCGAACCGTACCCCCATCTGGAAGGCCAGGGTGTAGCCGGCGACGTCATAGGTCACGCGCGGCGCCCCCCCGGGATAGAGGAGGTCGTCGTCCGGATAATCCTGCGGCTCGAATACGTCGAAGATATGCGGCCGATAAGGCTGAGCGGTTCGCACGACGAGCGAGCCGGCGGGATAGGATTTGCCGGCGACCTCAAATGACGCGCGCGCGCGCTCCACGGTCACGCCGCTCCGGATGAGCGCGTTGGCGAATTCGACCGCATTCGGAAAGTCGGCCTGGTCAGCGGGCAGGATGTAGCCGCGCGGATCACGCTCGGCCGGTTTGCGCAGATATGTGTCGTAGAGCGCGGCGTCGACCTGGCTCCAGCCGCGAAGGTTGCCGGGCAGGCCGGCGGAACGGCCGAAATCGCCATAGTCCGGTTCGACCATGCCCTTCGCGGCCTGTTCGAGCGCCTTGATGTGCCGTGGGCGGACCGTCCAGCTATCCCGTTCGCCCGCCTCGATCGATTCCGCGCGGGTCAGATAGGTATCCCACAGCAACTGTTCGCGGTTCGTGGCGATGTAGCGCATCGTCGCGCGATGGGCGCTGATCTGATACTGCAGCCCTTCGCTGGCGTGGAAGATGCGGGGCTGGATCGGCCGAGGCAGCGTGAAATCGCCGAGCTGCTTTTCGGGGACCAGCGGGATCTGGATCGGGTGCGGCTGTCCACTCAGCTCGGTCGCGATGCTCTGCACGTTGTGCATGAGGCTGGCGCCGATCTGGTTCGCCGTGCCCCAATGGTCGTATGTGGCCTTGTCGCTGGAATACATGCCCTCCTTGCCCTCGGCCAGCAGACGGCCGGTTACCGCTGCGCCGGATTCCTTCAGCCGGTTCTTGATGATCGGATGCATGTAGTAGCTGGTCGGCCCCAGCGCGGGCGTGATCCAGATGCTGCCGCCCTGCGGGCCGGTCTGATGGGCGTTGTAGGAGAATTGGGGCAGCCAGTCCTTGAACAGCACGCGGCTGATATTGGCGGTTTCCGGCAGAGCGATGCGCGCATAGTCGCGGTTGCTGTCATGCCCGGCATTCGCGGGGGTAAGGAACGGCTGGGTATCCGCGAGCACGACGGCGCGCTTCTTCGGGTCTTTCTCCGCCATGTAGCCCTTGGCCAGCTCGTCCATGGCGTCGGGGTTCGCATTGCCGAGCAGCAGGATGTTCTCCCGCAGGAAGCCCAGCGTCTCGTCGTCGTTGAGCGAGGCCATCTGGTAAGCCTGCTCGAACAGCGACTGGCACGGAATGCTTTCCGTGGTGTGCAGGCATCCGTCGATCCACAGGATCGCCCGCCCTTCCTGCGCCAGCTTCCGGCCTTCCTCGCGGGAGACCCCGTGGGGGAAGCCGATTTTGCGTGCGATCGCACGGTAATGATTGAGCTTGGCGAGATTTTCCGGCGACGAGATCACCAGCATCAGCTGCCGTCGTCCGGCGGTGGTGGGGCCGATGTCGACCAGCTTGATCCGGTCCGACCGGGCGGCAAGCATGGTCCAATACTCGGTGAGCTTCTCGTAGCTTGCGAGCGTATAGTCGGCACTGACCTCATGCCCGAGAAAGCTGGCCGGCGAGGGAAGGAGGCCGCCTCGTGCCTGCCCCGGCGCTTGCGCTCCTATGTTCGCCGTCGGAACCGATATGGTGACGGTGAAGACAAGAGCGAGGCAAACCCGACGGAACGCTGTCGACGGAACCCTCTTCAAACCCTTCTTGAAGGCATCCGTCATTCTGCACCGCCCCATTTCGCAGCAGGATAGACTTAGTGCGCGTGAGAGTATGTAGATAAATATGAAAATGCAATATAATTACCAAGTCCCCCCCGCAACGGTCATCTTAGAGCATCGCTACGCCGGCATGCTTGCGACAGAGCGCAGGCAAGCCGGAGCCCCGGCATCCGTTGCTTCGCGAACTGGTGATGCGCTTTACCGGCTACCGAAGGCCCATGACCTGATCACCGACCCATCTTCATCGCCACGTGCGCCGCATGCAGCGGCTCTACGAGCGTCGACGGACCGCCTTGCTCGATGGCCTGCGAAACCGATTTGGGAACCACATCGCAATCCTGCCGTCCGCTGCAGGGCTGCATTTCTCGTTCCGGCTCACCGGGCCGGTGGACTGGGAAAAGGCGTTGCAGCGGGCCAGCGAACGCAACGTCGCATTCGAACGATGCTCGCGCTACGCGATGATCAGCCAGCCGCTTTCGGGCTGCGCGATCGGTTTCGGCCTCCTCAAGGACAATCAGGTTTCGTCGGCGGTGGATAGGCTGGTTGCGATTTTTGAGTGAGAATGCCGCCCGCATCAACGGCGTCTGCTCAGCGCGGCGCGGCGCCGAGGTCGTTGATCCGGCCGAGCAGCGCTTCGAAGGTCGAGGGCGCTGCGCCATGCCAGGTGCGTTCCGCGACGACAACCATCGGCTCGAACGCTTCGCCGAGCATCCGCTCGTCCGACCACGCCTCCGCCGCATCGGCCCACAGCGCGACGCTGTAGCCGAGCACGTTTGACCCGGTGACGAAGGGTTGCGTTTCATAGACCTGCTTCGAACGGACCAGGCCGTAGCCCTGCCCGTCGAAATCGGCGATGCCGGGGACGACGTAGAGCATCTCCTCCGGCGAGACGATCACCCGGTAGCCGCTGGCGAGGATGTCACGCAGGCGCGGCGCGTTCCACGTCTCGATGACGATGTCGGTGCTCGGCTCGATCGTCGTCCGGTCGTCCTTGAACCGCCACCAGTTCCAGATGACCGTGGTCTTGCCGTGCTTGCGGACCAGCGCGTTGGTCTCGTTGATCCAGTCGACGAACACGTCGCCCGGCGTGGCGAGGCCGCGCTGCTTCGCCGCCGCGACCAGTTCGGGGCAGCGGGTCTTGTCGGCGTCATATTGATATTCGTCGCCGCCGATGTGGAAATACGGCCCGCTAAACCACGGGATGAACTCGCCGAGCAGCCCGGCCAGCCAGGCGCGGTTTTCGGCGCGGGTGATGTCGACCGTCCATGCCAGATCGGCGGCGCGATCGCCGGCCGCCCGGCTCAGCCATTCCGACTGGCGCATCGACGGGCATTGGAAGGCAAGCGACGGGCGATGGCGGATCAGCGCTGCGGCATGGGCCGGCAGGTCGATTTCCGGAATGATCGTGATGTGCAGTTGGCGGGCGAGCCGCTCCAGCCGCGCGATGTCGGCCCGGTCATAGGCGCGCGCGTCGGCCAGGCCGGGATAACGGTCGGAGCGGAGGCGGAAAGCCGGCCAGTCGGTGAAATGCAGATGCAGCGTGTTCATCTTCATCCACGCCATCCGGCGCATCAGCGCCTCGATCTGGCTGACCGCGTAATATTTACGGCCGACGTCGAGCATCATCTGGCGCATCGGATAGGCAGGCCAGTCGACGATGGTGCCGCGCGGCAGGGTGGCGGATCCCGGCGACCGGCGCAGCAGTTGGAGCAGGCTCTGCCCGGCATAGAACAGCCCCGTGGCGTTCCCCGCGCGCAGCGTCGTCCGCTCGCCGACGATCAGGCGATAGGCTTCGTCGGCCGGGGCGCCGGCGGGCACCGCCGGATCGGCGACGTCGAGCACGATGTCGCCGGCGCGCGCACCAGTCGAAACGACGGGCAGGTCAGGCCCGCCGATCGCGACCAGCGCGGCGCGCAGATGGGCACCGACCTCCGCCACCCGCGCGTCGGCGCCGCGCGCCACGACGATGCGGGCGGTGCCGGCGATCGCCGCGGTGCCACCATCCGGCTGCCAGTACCGCACCGCCGGTACGATCCATTTCGCGACGTCGCTTTCCGGCGCCGGCGGGGTCTGCGACTGCGGCGGCAACTGCGCCGCCGCGCCGCCCGGTGCGACGGCGGCAACCAGTCCCGCCGCAAGGGCAATCGCCATCCGCCGGGCGGACGTCCGGATCTCGATCAGCATCGTTCGCCCCGTCAAAAACGCTGGGAAAGGGTAAGCTTATACTGGCGTCCGTAATCGGCGTAGCTGATAAACTGCGAATCGTAGGTAGCGTGCGACAGCACCTTCTCCCCGGTCAGGTTGACGACGTCGACCGCCAGCGTCGTCCCCTTCAGCAGCGCCAGGCTGACCCGCGCGTCGATCTGGTGATAGGTCTGATAATTCCGCGGCTGCGGCGGCGCGGTTCCGCCGTAGTTCGGCTGGGCAAGAAATTTCCCGCGCCAGTTATACGCCACCCGCGCGCCGAACGGCCCACGTTCGAAGAACGCGATCAGGTTCGCGGTGTCGCTCAGCCCCGGCAGCGCGAAGCTGCCAACCGCCGGGTCGCTCGACTTCACCTTGCCGCTGACCTTGGTGTAGTTGGCCTGGAAACCGAAGCCGAAGTCAAAAATATGGGTCCACGCGACGGTCAGGCCGTTGATCCACGCGGTGTCGGCGTTGCGCGGCCGGGTAATGGTGAAGGTCTGGTACGCCGGTGTCGCGACGGTATCGATCACCTCGTCGGCAACGCCCGAAACGATGTAGTTGTCGATGTCCTTGTGGAAGAACGCCACGGACAGCGCGCTGTCCTTTTTGTAATACCATTCGACCGAGCCGTCGATGTTGATCGAGGTGAACGGCCGCAGATAGGGGTTGGATCCCTTGGCATAGCGGGCGACCTTGAACATGCTGCCATAGGTGATCTGCGGCGCCAGATCCTCCAGGATCGGCCGCGTCATCGTCCGCGACGCGGCGAGGCGCAGGACGAAGCCGCTCGGCAGGTCCCACCTGGCGTTGAACGACGGCATAAAATAACCGTATCGGTTCTTCGCAACAATCCGTTCGAGCCCGTTCGATGAATAAAGCGGCGTCAATATGCCGGTCGTCTCCCCCGGCGCGGTGTAGAGGTCGACGAGGATTCGCGTCGTCCCTTCCGAACTCTGGCTGGTGTGGGAATAGCGCAGGCCGCCAACCAGGCTGAGCGGCGACCCGAGCAGATCGGTGTCGAGGTGCAGGTCGACATAGGCCGACAGGTCCTTTTCGTCGATCACGTAGGAATCGCCGCTCTTGACCGCGGCCCAGCTGTTGCCGTTGGCGATGAATTCCGCCAGCCCGCCGCCGCCGGGGTTGAGCGTGCGGTTTGCAAGGTTGACCGGGTCCGCCATCCACGCGCGCAGCGCCTCGCCGTCGATCAGGTACATGTCGCCGTTGAGCAGCGGGTTGCCGAACACATTGCCCGGCCGGGCGATGCCGGTGATGATCGACTGGTAATCGATCACCTGCTTCTGCGCGTTCTTATGGTACATGCGGCGGATCGCCTCCGGCGTCTGCCAGAATTCGTTCTGCTTGCGGGCGTTCAGGTAGGACCCGCCGAACTGGGCGCGGAACGACGACGAGAATTCATAGTCGAAATCGGCGCGCGCCTGCCAGTTGGTCGCCTTCACATAAGTGCCCGAATTGCTGTTGATCCGGGCGCGCAGCAGGCTCTCGTTCGCTTCGTTGACGACAAAGCCCTGGCCGTCGAGATACGGCACCCCGCCCGGCGGCGTCACCACCAGGAAGCCTGGCTGGTCCAGCGCCTCCAGCGTGTAGTCGCGGTCACGCCCGCGGTTGTTGTTGATCGCCTGCGACCAGGACAGGTCGAAAACGCCGGTCAGCCGGCTGTCCGGCGTCCATTTGGTGTTGAAGCCGAGTTGCTGGGTCGTCGTCGGCCGCTGCTGCTTCTGGAGGATGAACGCATAGCCGGACAACCCCATGCCGACGCCGTGGTCGAAGGTGGTGTAGACGCCGTGCGGGTCGACGACGTTGCGGCTGGTATCCTGCACCGCCCAGAACCAGTTGGAGGCGGCGTTGACGGTGGTGTCGACCTTGAAGCGGGAATAGAGATAGTCGAGGGTGAACAGCAACTTGTCGCTCGGCTCGAACTGGATCACCGCGCTGCCGCCGGTGCGGGTGCGTTTCTCGTCGACGATCGAGCGCTGCAGGTCCTGCATCCGCCACGCCTCGTCCAGGTCGTCGGACACATAGGCATAGGCGCTGGTGTCGTAGAACAGGTTGTGGATCGTTGCGCTGTTCTGGACCAGATAGGTGCGGTTGCGCCGTTCCTGGTGGGTGAACGACAGCAGGATGCCCAGCTTGCCGTCGGCGAAGCGGTCGCTGGCGATGAACGACAGTTGCGGGCTGGTCTTCTTGCTGTTGCCTTCATACTGGGCCGAGGCGCTGCCGGCGAAGGTGAAGCCGGAATAGTCGAACGGCCGCGCGGTGATGACATCGATGGTACCGCCGACGCCGCCTTCGGGAATGCGGGCATTGGCCGATTTGTAGACGTTGACGGTGGACACCAGCTCCGACGCGATGGTGTCGAAGCTGAACGAGCGGTCCGGGTTGTCGCTGGCGATCGGCCGGCCATTGACGAGCACGGACGAGAATTCCGGCCCCAGCCCGTTGATGCTGACGAAGCGCCCTTCTCCGCCCTGGCGGTCGATCGACACGCCGGGAATCCGTTGCAGCGATTCGGCGACATTGCTGTCGGGGAACTTGCCGATACTTTCCGACGAAATGCTGTCGATGATCGAATCGGCGCTGCGCTTGCTCTGCAACGCTTGGTCGATGCTGGCGCGAATGCCGGTGACGACGATGTCCTGCTGGTCGCCCGGCTGGGCCGCATCCTGCGCGTGGGCGGCGGGCGCTAGGCCGAAGGCGGCCGCGGCCAGAGCAACAGGCGAGACGCCGTAGCGCGCGCGGTGCAGCTTTTGGAACGACCCGTTGAGTATCCGGTTCACAGACATAGCCCCCTTCCCAATCGCGCGGCACCGCCGGCCGCTGCCCGGTTGCACCGCCCGACGCCGGACAGGCGCGGACGTCGGTGCACCGACATATTTGTAGCCATATTACGTAACCGAGTTACAGAGATTGTCAACGCCCTGCTGCATGGGTGGGGCAAGACAACGCATCGCCTTCATCGGGGCGGCCGCCCCCGGGGCGGTCAGGCGGTCAGCCGCCCGTCCGGGTCGTCGATCGGCTCGCCGGGCACGACATAGTCGAATATCGCGTGGATTCGCGGCGCCGGCGCCTGATTGCGGACCGCGTGCGCCTTGCGGTTGTTGATCTCCCACAGCTCGCCGGCCGGCAGGTGGCGGATATTGCCGGCAACGGCGAACAGCGTGTCGGGATGGGTGACGATCGGCAGGTGGATGCGATGCGCCCGCGACAGCGAAAAGCCGTTGTCGCGATGCGAGGCGATACTGCCCTCCCCGGCCAGCCGGGTCAGGATGATCCGCACGAAATAACCCGCCTGCCCGGCGGACCAGCGCGCGACCAGCGCGGTGTGATGATCGGCTATCGCGGTCATCGCCGGCCGGAGCAGCGGGCCGAACTCGGCGAGCGCCGGCCATTCGGTCGGTCGGCTGTGCCGCATGTCCGGGTCGAACAGGATCGGGATCGTCTCGGTCTGCGAATGGACGCGGTAGACCTGCTGCCGCGCGCTCTGTTCCGCCCAGCGCGCGTCCGGCAGCGCGGCAACGGCCGCCTGTATCGGGGCCGGGTCAACCTTGCCGATCGGCCGGTATTCGCCGTCGAAGAACATGCCGCATCCGCTCCCCATGCCGCCGCCCGCTCAGGGCAGCGCACTGATCCTGACCCAGTCGACATACAGGTGGGCGACGTCGACGGCATAGTCCATTCCCGGCCAGGGCGCCGGCCAGGCGCCGACCCAAAGTTGCGGCGGGTCCGTGCCGACATGCGCCGTCGTCGCCGCCTGCCATACGCCGTCGACATACCAGTCGATCCGCGTCGTTCCGTCGACGCCGTCGCGCCAGTCGAAGCGATAGACATGGAAGCGCCCGTCGAACGGGTCGATCGGCGCGGCGTGGCTAATCATCGTCGCATCCGCGTCGGCGTCGCTGCGGCTCCAACTGTTCAGGCCCAGCATCCGGCGCCATTCCGCCCATGCCGGCGGTACCGGGGTGACATGGGCGGGCACCTCGATGTCGATCTCGGTATAGCGGCGCGCCGCCGGCGGCCGCGCGTTATTGTCGCTGCCGTAGTAATTCCAGATGCAGGAACAGCCGTGCGGCCCCGGCAGGTTCCGCATGCGGACCTCGTACCGGCCACCGCCATAGCGCTGCCGGGTGATCAGCACGCCGCCCTGCCGCCGCGCCCCGCGATGCCTGTCGCCGAAGATCTGCGCTTCGACGACGGTAACCGGCGCACCGTCATCGTCGGCAATCGTCCGCAGCGCCAGATTGCCGGGCCTGACCGGGTATTTGCCAGCGATCTTCAGGTCGGCGCGACGCCATTTCGCGGCATCGATCGCCGGCCCGTCAAAATCATCACAGGACAGATAGGCGCCGGCACAGGCCCCGGCCCCAGCCACGGCCGGCGCGGCGGTCAGCCCGACCAGCACCACGCCGCAGCCCAGCCAGCACCGCCCGGCGGCAGTTCCGGCGCATGATGTAGCGTCGACCGGCATCGCGTCGCCCCTTTTCCGAAATATAAGACAACCCATTGCGTTACAACGGGAACACCGGATACCGTCCCCGCAATATGTAATTTATAGACATTTATCGCCTTGGCGAGTCAAGGTTCATGTAGTAAAGTGAGAGGGGCGGATATCCGGGAAGGAGCTTGCGTGAATCCGACGGCCAGCCCGGATTATATCGCGATCGATTGGGGCACATCGCGGCGGCGGGCCTATCGGGTCGATGCGGCGGGGCGGATCCTCGCGAGGATCGAGGATGATTGCGGCGCGCGCTCGGTCGCCGCCGGCGGCTATCCAGCGGTGCTCGCCGGGCTTCGCGACGCGCTCGGCCCCCTGCCGGTCATCGCCGCCGGCATGGTCGGCTCGCAGCTCGGCTGGCAATCGACCCCTTATCTCTCCGCCCCGGTGACACTGGCGGCGCTGGCCGGCGCGGCAACGCGGGTGACGGCGGAAGACTGCACCCTCACCCCCGGCGTGTCGCTGGACGCGGCGGAAGGCTGCGACGTGATGCGCGGCGAGGAGATACAGGCGCTTGGCGCCGCCGCCGCTGGCCTTGTCCCGCCCGATGCGCTGGTCTGCCAGCCAGGCACCCACAGCAAGTGGATCACGCTGGCCGATGGGCGGATCGCGACCTTCCGCAGCGTGATGACCGGGGAATTGTTCGCCCTGCTGCGCGGCGACGGGTCGCTGGCGATGCTGCTCGACGGCCCGGTTGCAGTCGGGGTGGCGTTTCGCGACGGAGTCAGCGCCGGGGCGGCGGCGCGCAGCCTGGGCGCGGCGCTGTTCGGCACGCGCGCGGCGGTGCTGCTCGGCCGGTTGCCGGTGGGCAATGCCGCCGCCTATGCCAGCGGCGTGCTGATCGGCGCCGAAATCGCCGGCGAGCTGGGCGACGCGGCGGGCACTGTCTACATCATCGCCGACGACCGGCTCGGCGCACTCTATGCGGAAGCGATCGGACTGCTCGGCGGCGCGGCCGTCCGGGTCGATTCGCATACCGCCTTCGTCGCCGGCATCCACGCCTTGCAGGCATCGCTATGAGCGACGCACTCGCCCGCTTCACCGCCGCGCGCCGCGTCTGCCCGCTGATCGCCATCCTCCGCGGGGTAACAACGGCCGAGATCGACGGGGTCGCGGCGGCGCTGATCGAGGCCGGCATCGGCCTGATCGAGGTGCCGCTCAACTCACCCGATCCGTTCCGCACGATCGAGCGGCTGGCGACGATCGCCGGCAACCGCGCTGTCATCGGCGCTGGCACCGTGCTGAGCGCCGACGCCGCGCGCCGAGTGCGCGACGCCGGCGGCCAGTTGATGGTCGCCCCCAACAGCGATCCGGCGGTGATCGCCGCCGCCGTCGCCGCCGGGCTGGTCGCGGTGCCAGGCTACATGACCCCGTCGGAAGCGTTCGCGGCGCTCGCCGCCGGCGCCCACGCGCTGAAGCTGTTCCCTGCCGAAGCCGCGACCCCGGCGGTGCTGCGCGCCCAGCGCGCGGTGCTCCCGGCGCAGCTTCCGGTGTTTGTTGTCGGCGGCGCGTCGGCGGCGACAATGCCCGGCTGGCACGCCGCCGGGGCGGACGGCTTCGGCATCGGCTCGGCGCTCTACCGGCCGGGCAAGCCGCTTGACCGGATCGCGGCAGATGCCGCCACTCTGGTCGCCGCCGCCCGCGCCCTCAGCCGCTAAAGGGGGAAGGCATAGCGATAGCGCTCGATCACCGGCGCGTCCTGTGCCGCCACCAGCGCCCGCAACGGCGCGTCGTAATAGGACGCGACATCGGCGTGGCGGCTGCGGTTCATCGCCGGTGCCTGGTCGATATACAGCCGGGCGAGCGGCGGCATGTCGGGCAGGCGGCGGCCGAGATAGGCGGACAGCCCGGCACGCAAATCCTCGGCCGGCAGGATCGCCGGTTCAACCGCGCCACGATAGAGCCGGTCGTGGAGGAAGGTATAGAAGCCAAGGCCCGATCCGCGCAGCCCTTCGATGCACGACCGGGTCAGGTTCAGGCCATGACCGACGAACTGCTCCGGGAGGGCGGCGGCCAGCCGGTCGATGCGGTAATCGTCCTGGTGCAGGCGCAGCAGATTGGCGGTGGTCGCGGCGAAATCCAGCGTACCGCCCTCGCTGCACACCTCGAACAAGGCATTGCGGCGGTTGAGGCCGGACTGGAAAGCGAACCAGCTGACGTAATAGGCGTAAGGGTTGCGGACGGTGCCGAGCACCGGCAGGCCTCGCAGCGCGTCCGGGCACATGGCATAGGGCAGGTGATAGCCGATCTGCCGCGCACCGGCGATGCAGCGCAGCAGCAACTGGTTGACGAAGGTGCCGCCGGATTTGTGCAGGTGAAGGAACAGGAAATGGTCGCAGGCGATCATCGCGCCCCGCTCCCCCGCCCCGGCCGCGCCGCATGACCCGGGCGACACCGCCCCCGGCCGCGATCGACGCGGCGCGCACTGCGATCGTCGAGGGGCGGATCGTCGCGGCGCGCGCCGCCGTCGACCGACTGATCGCCCGTTGGCCGGACTGCGCACAGGCGCATTTCCTCGCCAGCCGCCTCGCCGCCGTGACTGGCGACCCGGCCCGCGAGATGGAGGCTCTCGCCCGCGCCGCCGCGCTCGATCCGACCGATCCGCTGCCGCCCGCTTTCCTCGCCCGCCTCCATGCCCGGGCGCGGCAGGTCGAGCAGGCGCTGGCGCTCGCCCGTCAGGCTGAGGCGCTGGCCGGGACCGACGCCATCGCGCTGGACGCAGTCGCCACTGCCTTCGCTCAGTGCGGGGAGCATCGCGCGGCGCGGGACGCTCTGGCCCGCGCGGCGGCAGCCGGGTCGCTGAACCCGGCGGTGCATTTCAACCTCGGCACCCAGGCGAAGTTCCTCGGCGCGTTCGACGAGGCGCGCGCCGCCTACGAAACCGCGATCCGGATCGCGCCGGACTATCACAAGGCCCATGCGGCGCTGACCTCGCTGGGCGGGATGACCGCAACCGACAACCATCTCGACCGGCTGCTGCCGCTGATCGCGGCAACGCCCGATCCGCGCCGACGCATCCATGTCGTCCACGCCGCCGCGCGCGAACTGGAACAGATCGGCCGCCATGATGAGGCGTTCACGCTGCTGGCGCGCGGCAAGGCGGATCTGCGCGCGGTACTGCCGCCGGAACCGGTCCTGCCGCCGCCGGTGGAGGCGATCGCCGCCGCCGTCGACGCCACCGCGCTGCCCCCGGCGGAGGATGATCCGGACGGTCCGATCTTCGTTGTCGGCATGCCGCGTTCCGGCACCACCGTCGTCGACCGCATCCTGTCCGGCCACCCCCGCTGCCGCTCGCTCGGCGAGCCGATGCACGCCGCCGCGATCCTGCGCCGCGCGAGCGGAAGCACCGGCCGCGCCCTGCTCGACCAGCCGATGCTCGATCTGCTGGCGCGTAGCAAAAGCCTGGTTGCGCTGGGCGACGCCTATCGCGCGCTTGCGCGCGGGCGGGACGGCCCGGTGGTTCACCGCACGATCGACAAGATGCATCTGAATGTCCTGCTGGTCGGCCATATCATGGCGATGCTGCCGGGGGCGAGGGTGGTCTGCCTGGTCCGCGACCCGCTCGACACCGTCGCCAGCAATTTCCGGCAACTGTTCGAGTTCGACAGCCCGATCTACCGCTATTCGCTGGATATCGAGGATACGGCGCGCTTCGTCATCGCCTTCCGCGCGCTCGAGCGGCTGTGGCGGGACCGCTTTCCGGACCGCTTCCTCAGCATCCACTACGAGGATCTGGTGCGCGATCCCCGCGCCGGAACCGCCCGCCTGCTCGCCTTCTGCGGTCTCGGCTGGGACGAGGCCTGCGTCCATATCGAACGCAACGCCGGCGCGGTGACGACGGCCAGCGCCGTGCAGGTGCGCCAGCCGATCAACGCGGCGTCGGTCGGCGCCTGGCGCCGCTATGCGCGGCAGGTCGAGCCGGCACGCCGCCTGCTCCACGCCGCCGGCTATGCGGACTGATCCGGCGGCGCGGCGCGCGGCTGGCGGCGCAGGAAGCGGCCGGCGCGCGTGCCGGTGCCCTCGCCGCGCCGCCAGCTCAGCCGGCCGTTGACGAAGACCAGATCTATGCCCCGGGCGATCGCCTGCGGCACGTCGTAAGTGGCCGTATCGGCAACCGACGTCGGGTCGAACACCGTGATATCCGCCGCCATGCCGGGGGCGATCACCCCCCGATCGGCCAGCGCGAAGGTAGCCGCCGAAAGCCCGGTCATCCGGTGGACCGCCTGTTCGAGGGTGAACAGGCCTAGCTCGCGCGTGTAGCGCCCCAATACCCGTGGAAAGGTTCCCCACAGCCGGGGATGCGGCAGCGGATCAACCGGCAGCCCGTCGGAGCCGATCATGCAGCCGTCATGAGCGATGATCCGCCGCATGTCGTCCTCGTGGATCTGGAAATAGCTGGCGCCGCCGGGTGCCAGCCGGCGTGCCGCCGCCGGCTGGTCGCATCCCCATTCGGCGGCGATGTCGGCCAGTTGGCGCCCGGCCATTTCCGGGTGCGGTTCCGACCAGTTGATCAGGATCTCGATCTTGCCGTCGGCCAGGTCGTCGCGGATGATCGTCGACCCGGCGGTATAGGGATAGCAGTCAAGCAGCACCGGCTGCCTGATGCGGGCGGCGTCGATCAGGCCAAGCGTCTCGACCGAGCGTCCCCAATTCTGGACGCCGGCGCATTTGTGGTGGGATATGACCAGCCTTACCCGGTCCGGCCCGGCGATCTCGAACGCTTCGTCGAGCGCGGCGGCGACCTCGTTATATTCGTCGCGGATATGGGCGGTGTAGACCGCTTCGGCCGCCGCCAGCGCCCCCATCAACCCGCGCAGCTCGGCGATGTCGGCGGCGCGGGCGGGCGAATAGAACACGCCGGAGCTGAGGCCCAGCGCGCCGTCGCGCAGCGCATCGGCCAGGAGCGCGCGCATCGCGGCGATTTCCTCGGCGCCGGCCGGGCGGTCGCGCGCCGCCATGCAGGCCAGCCTCAGCGTCGAATGGCCGATCAGCGCGCCGACATTGACCGCCGGCCGGGTGCGGTCGACCGCGGCGGCATAGTCGGCAAAACCGGGAAAGGTGAAGCGGTCGGCGTCGCCAAGCAGGTTGAACGGTTCCGGCACCGCCGCGTCGAAGCGCAGATGGGTGGCGGAAATGCCGCAATTGCCGACGATCACGCTGGTCACACCCTGGCTCAGCTTCGCCGTCATCTCCGGCGCGGCCAGGCAGGCAAGGTCGTCATGGGTGTGGACGTCGATGAAGCCGGGGGCAACGGCAAGGCCGCGCGCGTCGATCTCGCTCGGCGCGGTCATTCCGCCCAGCGCGCCGACCGCGACGATCCGGTCGCCGGCGATCGCCACGTCGGCGACGACCGGCGCGCTGCCGAGTCCGTCGACAACGGTGCCTCCGCGCAGGATGATATCAGCCGATTGCCCGTACGCCACCCGACGATCCCTCAAAAACAGGTCCGCAGGCCGACGACGACGGTGAAAGCATCGTCCACCTCCAGCAACAGCGGCCAGCGATCAAACGTCGTGCACGGGTGCGATATGCCGAGGATCACGACGTCGCCGACCGCGATCGCCGGCGCGCTCGGCCCCAGCCGCAGGAAGGCGTGCTGGTCGCTGAGGCTGAACACCGCGCCGTCGTCGAAGCGTTCGGGTGCGGCGTGGTGGCCGGGGCGGAACCAGCGGTCGGCCACCGGCAGGTCGATATCGAAGGACAGATCGCGCTTGCCCGCCGACAGGATTGCCAGATCCGGCTCCGGCCGGCTCAGCACCCGCGCCCACAGCTCAAGCGCTGGGGCAAGCGCCGGCGGTGCCCCGCTCGTCGCGCGCGCGCGCGCTTGGTCGTGATGGCGGGCATAGAAGCCGTGGTCGTGCGCGACGTAGCAGCCGCTGCGGATGACGACACGCGCGCCGTCCAGCCCGGACCGCGCCAGCCGGTCGACGACCATGTCGTAATAAACCGACCCGCCGGCGCTGAGGATGACGCCGCCCGCGACATCGAACAGCCCTTCGGCGGCGATCGCGCCGGCCGCCGCGCAAACGCTGTCGAGATAGCGCTCGGTCGCGGCCGGGTCGGCGCTGCCGTCGGCGGCAAGCAGCAGCCCTTCATACCCCTCGATCCCGCGCAGCGACAGGCGGTCGAGGCGGCGGACGTGCGCGGCCAGCGCCAGCGCGGCATCGATCGAGCGGACACCGCAGCGGCCGCCGGCGAAACCGATCTCGACCAACACCTGCGCCGGTCCGGCCCCGCCCGCGCGGGCGAAGGCGGCCTGCGCCTGATCGGCGCCGGCGATCGAATCGACCAGGAAGATATACTCCGCCGCCGGCCGCTCCGCCGCCATCCGCGCCAGCGCGTCAAGCTCGGCATCGCCGACCACCTCGTTCGCGATCAGCACGCGGTCGACGCCGGTCGCATGGCATAGCGCCAATTGCTGGACGTTGGCGACGGTGATCCCCCATGCTCCCGCGTCGATCTGCCGCGCGAACAGCTCCGGGCACAGCGTCGTCTTGCCGTGCGGGGCGAGCAGCGCGCCGCGCTCGGCAAGATAGCTCTGCATCGCGGCGATATTGGCCGCGACATGCGATCGTCGCAGCACCGCCGCCGGCAACGGCACGTCCCCGCGCAGCAGGTTCCAGCCGCGCCCGGCGATGTCGGCGGCGGCGAAGCCGGCTGGCAGGCCGGGGGGCAGCCCCTTGGTTCCCGGCGGCAACGGCGCCCGGCGCAGCGGGTCGAGAGCAAGCGGCATCAGAAGCGCTCCAGCGTCAGTTCGGCTGCCATCACCGGGTTGCCGGCGGTCAGCCCCGCGTCGACCGGCAGCACGACGCCGGTGATCATCCGCGCCGCATCGCTCGCCAGGAATTCGGCGGCGGCGGCGATGTCGGACGGGTCGGGGAAGTCGCGCAGCGGATACCATTTGCGCAGCGCTGTGAAGATATCGGGGTTGCGTTCCGCCCGGGCGTTCCACGCCTGCGTCCGCACCGTGCCGGGGCAGATGATGTTCGCCCGGATGCCAAGCGGCCCGTATTCGACCGCCAGCGCGCGGGTATAGCTGATAAGCCCGGCCTTGGCGGCACTGTAGGCCGGGTGGCCAAGCGCGTGGAAGGCGTTGACCGAGCCGATATTGACGATGACGCCGGCACCGCGCGCGATCATCGCCGGCTTGACCGCCTCGACGCAATGGTAGGCGGCGGTGAGGTTGATATCCAGGTCTTGCCGCCACGCTTCCGGCGTCAGGTTGGCGAGCGCGGTCGCCGCCGCCGCGCCGGCATTGTTGATCAGCACATCGACCGGGCCGTGCGCGTCGGCGAAGGCACTGACCGCCGCCGCCACCGCCGCCGCATCGAGCAGGTCGACGACGGTAGGATGGACGAGGCCGGGACGCCGGGCGGCGAGCGCGGCAAGGCCGGCCTCGTCGACGTCAAGCGCCAGCACGCGCGCGCCGCGATCGGCGAAATGGGTGCACAAACCGGTGCCGATGCCGCCGGCCGCGCCAGTGACCAGGATATTGCGTTGCTGCGTCGATGTCACCGAGCAATCTCCCCGAAGGCCGCGACCGCACGCTCGACCCAGTCCAGGCTGGCGGTCGGCAGCAGACCGAAATTGTAGAAGGACAGGTCGCGCAGCCCCGCCCCGGTCACGCGCTCCAGCGTCGCATCAAGCTGCGCGGCGCTGGCCATGTCCGGCGGCCCCGGCCGCAGAATCGCGCTCGGCGTCACCCCGTCCGGCAGCAGGCCCAGCACATAGCGCAGGTCGTCCGCCACCGCGTCGGGCGTCGGCTGGTAGAGCGGCAGTTCCAGCCCGTCGGTCACCGCCGCGATGGCGGCCAGATCGTGCCCTTCCCAGATCGCGGCGGCGTGCGGCCGCTGGCAGGTGGAAATCACCCTGACTGCAACCGCCGCCGGCACCGCCGCCCGGATCTCGGCGCACAAACCGGTGACGACGGTGCAGCGCCAGCCGAGATAGCGCTGGATGCAGTCGTCGGCGATCAGCGCGCGCGACCGGGCCTCGGCCGCTTCGGAGCTATCGCCCAGCGCGTCGGCCAGATGGCCGGCGACGACGTGGCGCAGCGCTTCCGCGTCGATGCCGGCGGCGCCGGCCGAGCCCACGCAATGGCGGCAGAAGCACAGGCCGAGCAGCGCCGCCGTGGCCGGCCCCACCTCCACCTGCGCGAATTCATGGTGATAACCATGGGCGAAGGCCAGCCAACCGGGGCTTTCGAGGAGCAGCGCCTGCACGCCATAGCCGCGCGCCAGATCGGCGCAGAGCGTGACGGCATAATGGCGCACCTCCGGGTGGGCCGGGCACAGGCTGTACGGATAGGGGTCGCCGAACGCGTTGCGCGCCACCGCGTCCGGGTGCTGCCAGCCGAGCCGGCTGTTGTGGTTCAGCACCGTCCACGCGCGGATCGGCATTATGTCGGCCGCGCACAGATCGGCCAGCGTGTCCTGCGCGACAGTGGTCGTGGCGACGCGGGGCGACAGCAGGCCGTAATCGGCGCGCGCCGGATGGAAATAGACCGTCCCGTCCTCCGGGAAATAGACGCGGGCGCGCGGATCGCGCGGCTGCACGAACTTGCCGGCATGGTAGCTGGCCGCAACCGTCAGATGGCCAAGCCCCGCATCCTGCATGTGCCGCAGCTCGTCGCGCGGCGCGTGCAGGTTCCACGGATAGGCGTAATAGCCGAAGCTTGCCGTCATCGGCGGCCGTCGGGCTGGTAGGCAATCGCATCCATCTCGATCTTGCCGTCGACCATCAGCGCCGACTGGACGCACGACCGCGCCGGCGGCGCATCGCCGAAATAGCCGGCATAGACACGGTTGAACGCCTGGAAATCACGCGGATCGTCGAGCCAGACACCGACCTTGACGACATCGGCCAGCGTGCAGCCCGCTTCTTCGAGGACGGCAATGACGTTGCGCATCGTCTGGTGGGTCTGCGCGACAATGCCGCCGGGTACGATCTCGCCGTCCGCGTCAAACGCCACCTGCCCGGAAACGAATACGAAATCGCCGGCGCGGGTCGCGCGACTGAACGGCAGCGGCTGGCCGCCCGATCCGGTGCGCGTGCCGCCAATCCTCTCGATCATGCTATGCCCTGCCCCTTCCGTTGCTCTGGTCGCGGTCGCAGCGCCGACCCGGCCACTATGCGCGGCGGTGGCGGCGGTGGTCAAGCAAAATGTAATTTGAGTACATTCATCGTTACACCGGCAACGGTATAGCGCCATCCGCTCGTTCCACGGCGGAAATCCCCGGCACACCCCGGCGCGGCCCTGGCGCTCCGCGCAATCGCTTGTCACGACGCAGATGGGGTCGCCCCCACAAAAGGCGGTTGCGGTCGGGTTGGAAACGTGCAAATGTAACAAAGCTTCTACAAGAGGGGGTTGCGCGACAACCCGGAGAGAGACGATGCTCGGGGATACCGTGGACAACGATCTGCTCGGCAAAATCGAGGCGGCGATACCGGGGATGAGCCGATCGGACGTCAAGATCGCCAAGCTGCTGCTTGCCTCGCCGCACGCCTTCATCCGCTCGAGCGTCCGCGAGATCGCGTCGGAGATCGGGATCAGCGAGCCGACCGTCGTCCGCTTCTGCCGCAATGTCGGCTGCGAGGGGTTCAAGGACCTGAAGTTCCGGATAACCCAGGAACTGGCCGTGCTGCAGGCGCAGCGCGATTCCACCCTGCCGATGCCGGAACGGCGCCCGCCGGCGGCCGCGACCGCCGCGTCGGGCACCGGCGACGCGAAGATCGCCCCCGGCGAAGCCTATGCCGCACACTTGCATGCGCGGGCGGTGCAGGCGATCGACAGCGCGCTTGCCGAGATCGATTTCAGGCAACTGGAGCTGGCCGCCGGCATGCTCGCCCGCGCCCGCCGCGTCGCGATCTACGGTTTGGGCGGCAGTTCGGCGATCATGGCGGAGGAAATGCACAACCGCCTCTATCGGTTGGGCATCGCCTCGGTCTTCGTCGGCGAAAGCTATACCCAGCGGATGCTGGCCGCGACGCTGACGGCGGAGGACGTGGCGATGTTCGTCTCGTCGACCGGCCGGCCGCGCGCGCTGCAGGACAGCCTCGACATCGCCCAATATTACGGCGCCCAGTCGATCGCGATCACCGACAACGACAGCCGACTTGGCCGCGATGTCGACGTCTGCCTGAAGGTCGGCCTGTCGCAATCCGGCGTCAACGAATTCCAGCCGAATCCGATGCGTTACAGCCAGTTGTTCGTCATCGACCTGCTGGCGTTCAAGGTCGCCGACACGCTGGGCGACAAGGCCCGGCAGGTGCTGCGCCAGACACGTGCCAGCGTCGCATCGCTGCACGGCATCGCGCCGCAACAACCGATCGGCGACTGACCGGCCGGCCGCGCCGCCCGGTCGCGGGCGGCGTCATCGCAACGAAAAATGGGGGTGGGGATGCGCGAAACGCCGCAGGAAATCCGTCCAGGCCGGCCCGGCGCCGCCGGCGCGCCGCAGGACGGCATCTCGCTGAAGCTGGCGATGACGATCATCGGCGCGTTGTTCTTTGTCTTCGGCTTCGTCACCTGGCTGAACGGGCCGCTGATCACCTTCGTCAAACTCGCCTTCACCCTGACCGATTTCGAGGCGTTCCTGGTGCCCTCGGTCTTCTACATGTCCTATTTCGTGCTCGCCCTGCCCGCCGCCTGGCTGCTCCGCCGCACCGGCATGAAGAACGGCATGGTCATTGGCCTGCTGACGATTTCGGCCGGCGCACTGCTGTTCGGGCAATTCGCCACCCACCGCTGGTTCGGCGGGGCGCTGGCCGGGCTGTTCGTCATCGGCGGCGGCCTCGCCGTGCTGCAGACCGCTGCCAACCCCTATATCGCCATCCTCGGCCCGATCGAAACCGGCGCCCGGCGGATCGCGATCATGGGCATCTGCAACAAGACGGCGGGGATGCTGGCGCCGATCGCCTTCGGCCTGCTGGTGATGCGCGGCATCGGCTCGCTGCAAGCCCGCCTCGATGCCACCGCCCCGGCGGCGCGGGCCGCGCTGCTCGACGAATTCGCGCAGAAGATCTACTGGCCCTACATCGCGATGGCGGTCGTGCTCGCGGTGCTGGCGCTGCTCGTCCACCGCTCGCCGCTGCCGACGCTGGAGGCCAAGGTCTCTGTCCCCCCAGCCGACGGCATGACGTCGATCTTTCGCCATCGCCACCTCGTCCTCGGCGTCGTCGCGCTGTTCATGGCGATGGGGGCGGAGGTGATGGCCGGCGACGCGATCGGCACCTACGGCGCCGCCTTCGGCCTGCCGCTCGAACAGACCGCCTACTTCACCTCCTTCACCCTGGCGGCGATGTTGCTCGGCTATATCGCCGGGCTGCTCGCCATCCCGCGCTTCGTGTCGCAGGAACGCTATCTGGCGCTGTCGGCGCTGGCCGGAATCGCCGCGGTCGCAAGCGCCTACCTGACGACCGACTACGTCTCGGTCGGCTTCGTCGCCGCGCTCGGCTTCGCCAACGCGATGATGTGGCCGGCGATCTTCACCCTCGCGGTGCGCGGGCTGGGCCACCAGACCGAAACCGGCGCGGCGATGCTGATCATGGCGATCAGCGGCGGCGCGGTGATCCCGCAACTGTTCGCCGCGCTGATCCCCCATGTCGATTTCCAGGCGGTTTTCTCTGCGATCATGCTGCTGCTTTATCTGTATATCGCCTATTACGCGCTGCACGGCTGCCGCATCGCCGGCGCACGTCCCGTCAAAGGCCAGCGAAACCCTTGAAATCGGCAAGAGCCCGCGCTGCACTGTCGTCGCGGCCGATCATGACGATACGGCTGCGATGGTCCGCATCGGGCCAGCCGTCGAGCAAAGCCGGGGGGTGAAAGGCGTCCTGCACCCCGTCGACCAGGACCGGCCGCTCGCTGTCCCGCGCATTGAGAATGGCCTTGCAACGCAGCAGCTTGCCTCGGTGCCGCGATGCCGCGCGATCGAGCGCATCGGCAATTCTCGCCCAGGGCAGCCGCTCCTCGAAGCGCAGCGATGCCGACCGGACGGCGTGCGCGTGAGCGTGCCCGGAAGGGGCATGGGCATGGGCATCGCCGTCCCGATCCAGAGCGGCGAACGCCCCGTCCGCCTCGCGCGGCGACGCGGCGCAGAGCAGCGCGGGATCGAGCGCGCCGTGATCGGCCCGGACCTGCCGGGCATAAGGGTTCATCCGCCGCAGGTCCGCCGCAAGGCGGCGCGTCGCCGCGTCACCGGCCAGATCGCTCTTGCTGATGACGATCAGGTCGGCCGCCGCGACCTGGCCGACCGCCTCGGCCTGCTCTTCCAGCGTGGCCTTCGCGACGCGGGCGTCGACAAGGGTGACGACGGAATGGAGCGTGACATCACGCGCAAGGGCGCGGTCCGAGATCATCACGCGCAGGATCGGGATCGGGTCGGCGATACCGGTCGTCTCGACGATGATGCGCTCGAACGGCGCCATCTCGCCGTTGTCGCGCGCGATCAGCAGGTCGCGCAGGGCAAAGGCGAGGTCGCCGTTCAGCGCGCAGCAGACGCAGCCGTTTTCCAGCAGAACGCTCGTCGTGCCGGCGCCAAGCAGGTCCTGGTCGATGCCGATTTCGCCGAGTTCGTTGACGAGCAGCGCCGTCCGCGCGAATTGCGGCTGCGTCAGCAGCGAGCGGATGAGGGTGGTCTTGCCGGCGCCGAGAAAGCCGGTGACGAGATAGGCCGGAAGCGGGCCCGGCCTATGCTTCATGCACGACCCGGCCTTCGAAGACCGTCAGTTCGACCTTCGTGTGTTCGATCGCCGATACCGGCACCTCGAACAGGTTGCGGTCGAGCACGATGAAATCGGCCGACTTCCCGACCTCGATCGATCCGGCGACAGCCCCCAGCCCCACCGCCTGCGCGCCGGCCAGCGTCAGCATTTCCAGCGCGCGTTCCAGCGACACGGCCTCCTTGCCATGCTGCAACACCCCTTGCAGGGCCGGGAAAAGATTGGGTTCGGGCAGGAAGATCCAGTCCGTGCCGAGCGTGATTCGGGTGCCAAGCGCTGCCAGCGACGCGAACGGATAGCCCCGTTCCCTAAAGGCGGCGAGTTCCGGCGCATCGCCCACCCAGACCGGCGGCGACATCTCCGCGGTGACGTTCAGGTCAGCGAAGCGCTTCAGGTCGTCCGCATTGACGAAGCAGCAATGGCTGACTTCCTGGATCGTCTCGCACGCGCCGCTGGCGCGCGCATCCGCTATCGCCTGCAGCACGCGCTGGACGGCGGCGTCGCCGGTGCAATGGATCTTGGCGGTGATCCCGGCCCGGTCCCATGCCTTCAGCGCCTCCGCCAGCACTTCGCGTTCGAACAGCAGCTTGCCCGGCACCGGCATGCCGGTTTCCGGGTCGAGTTGCGCGTCGGTGAAGTGCGGGGCCAGCGGCGTGCCGTCCATGAACACCTTGACGAAATCGGTGCGGACGTTGCGGCCCGAATAGGCATGGCGCCCGGCGATCAGGCGGTCCAGCTCCTCGCTGGTCGCCATGCCGAAATGCTCTTCGCGCCAGGGAATATGCGCCGCGACCCGCATCGGCAGGCTGCCGTCCTCGTCGAACGCCTTCAGGAATTCCAGTTCCGGTCGGGTCGCGGACGCCTCCTGCGCCGACGTGACGCCGAACCGGCTGGCGGTCTTCAGCGCCCATTTCAGCGCGTCGCGATAGATATCGGGGTCGCGCTGCGGAATGACGTTGACGACTTTCCACGTCGCCCGCTCGACCAGTTCGCCGGTCGGCTCGTCGCTGCCTTCGCGGCGGACGATGCGCCCGCCGAACGGGTCCTCGGTCGCCGCGTCGATGCCCGCCAGCTCCAGCGCGCGGCTATTGGCAAGGCCGTGATGGAGCGACCAGTCGGTGAGGAAGACCGGGCGGTCGGGGAAAGCCTCGTCCAGGAATTTCCGGTCGACGGTTCCCGGCTCGGACAGCAACTGGTTGAAATCGCCGCCGATCACCCAGTCGCCCAGCTTGCCGCCCATGCAGCGCACGCATTCGCAGAGCTGGCCGGCGTAATCGGTCGCTTTCGCGTCCGGCGACAACCGGCATTCGTAGAGGTTCTTCAGGCCGCTGAACAGCAGGTGCGAATGAGCATCGTGGATGCCCGGCATCGCCATCCGCCCACCCAGGTCGACAACCTTCCCGCCGGCGCCCAGCGCCGCGCTGATGTCGGCGGACGAGCCGACGGCAGCGATCCGGCCGTCCCGTACCAGTATCGCCTCCGCCCAGGGTCGGGCGGCATCCACCGTGTAGATGCGCCCGTTCACATAGGCCGTCGGCACCGGGTCGTTGTCGCTCATCGGCTCTGTCCCCACCGAAAATCGTTACCAGCGGAAGCTGGCCGCCACGCCAAACACACGTGGCATGGCGTAACGCGACTGCACAATCCCCAGCGAGGCGAAGGACGGACCACCGTAGGTGCGGTTCTTGCGGTTGCCGATATTGTCGACGAAGGCCCGCAGGTCCCAGCCGCTGTCGAGCGTCAGCGCGATCGACGCATTATGCTTGAAATAGCCTTCCAGCGCAGTCCCCGGATCGCCGAAATTCCCGGAGAAGCGGGCGCTGCGCGCCTCGAAATTCCAGTCGAACGCCACCTCGCCGGTGCCCTCGATCGGCACGGTATAGGTCAGCCCGCCGCTGCCGCTCCATTTCGGGGCGAAGGCCATGCTGCGATCGTCGACCACCAGGTCGCCGTTCGGCGCGGCCTTGGCCACGTCGAAGATCTTGGTCTTCAGATAGGCGGCCGATCCGTAAATGGTCAGTTCCGGCAGGACGCGCGCCTCGATCTCCGTCTCGAAGCCATAGGCCCTGGCGTCCTGGTTGGAGATCAGGCCGACCAGCCCGAAATAGTTGAACACCTGGTAGTCGTTGTAATCATAGTAGAAGATGCTGGAATTAATACGTAGCTTGCGGTCAAGCAGCGTGATCTTCTCGCCGACCTCGAAGGCATGCAGCGTCTCGTCGCCATAGGGAATCTGGCTAAGCGACGTATTGTCCGGATAGAAGCCGTTGTTGAAGCCGCCGCCTTTCGTGCCCCGCGATACGCTGGCATAGAGGAGGGTATCGGCGTTCGGCTTGTAATCCAGCTGGATCTTGCCGGACACCAGCCAGGCGTCATAACCAAGCGCGAACGGGTTGGGCGTGCCGTCGCCGCCGTCCGCCTTCAGGAAGCACGACCCCGGCTGCCCGCTGTCGCAGGTCCGGAAGGCCGCGTTGTCCGCGTCCTTGAAGGTCTTGTCGTCATGGGTCACCCGCACGCCGGCGAGCAGGGTCAGTTCCGGCGTCAGGTCGTGCTCGACCTGCCCGAAGGCGGAGATCGAATTGGTGCGCAGCCGCCAGTCGGCGTTCAGCGACAGCGGGAACACGGCACCGTTGTACATGCCGTCCGCGGCCGGCGGGTCGACCGGGAAGTTGAACACCGCGCTCGGCTGGTTCTTGCCGGTCGCGCGCAGCGCATAGACGCCGACGGTCCAGTCGGTGGTCGCGCCGTCGTGGAACAGCCGGAATTCCTTTGCCCCGATATCTGCGCCGGCAGGATCGCCTTCTCCCGGGCCAGCGCGTGGCTTTCGGGGACGAACAGAGAAAAGGGCTGACGCGTGGTCGCCAGGATCTTCAGCGGAACATCCTGCGCGGTGTCGAACAGAAGGCCGAACTGCGCGCTGTCGTTCAGCACCAGATTCTGCGCCTCGTCGCCATCGACGGTGCGCATCTCGATGTTGATGTCGGGGAACCTGCCGCACACCGCCGCGAACGCCTTCAGGAAGCGGCCGGCGAGCAGCCCCTGCGCGACGACGACGCGGATCGTCGACGATCGCGTGCTGCGCAGGTCGGCGAGGCGGACCATCAGTTCCTGATGCTCGACAACGCGGCGGTCGTAATATTCGACCAGCAACTGGCCGGCTTCGGTCAGCTGGACCTTGTACGACCCCTTGACGACCAGATCGATGCTGAGCACGCGCTCGAGCAGCTTGATCTGCCGGCTGATCGAAGAGGCGGCGACACCGAGGTAATCGGCGGCGGCGCGCATCGAGCCATGGCGCGCGCATAACGACAGATATTGCAGCCGATGATCCTGGACGCTGATCTCGTAGGTGCGGCGGCTTACACCTGGCATCTAGCTGTCCACTCTCCGCCGGCCGCGGGCCGCTGCCTGGGGCCGCATGCCACGTCGGCGCGGGATCCGCATCGTGTCGATCTCGTCGATCGAAGGCGCGAATTCCAGTTCGGTCAGCAGCAGGTCCTGCTCGGCGAAGAAGAAATCGCGGGACACGAACCAGTCGCCGTCCACCTCCTGCCAGATCATCAGCACGCGGTGGATCTCGATCTCTCCGCTGGTCAGCGTGTTGCGGTTGGTGATGTTGCCGAACGCCACCTTGCCGACCACGGTGAGCGCGTCGAGCTCGATGTCGATCCGGCAGCACGCGCTCCGCGCCTCGGTGAAGATGCGGGTGATCGCCTTGTGGCCGACCTGGGCCGGCAGGTCCCGCCCTTCCATCACCGCGTCGGGCAGATAGAAATCCCGGACCATCGCGGGGATCCGCTTCGCGCGGAAACGGCTCTCGAACTGCCTGCACTTGCTGGCCACCCGCTGCGAAACGGCCTCTACACCAGACATCCGGAACCACTCCATCCCATGCAGAAATCCGTGACGGCCAGCGGCGGCGGGCTAGCTGCCAAGGGCGTCCACCACCGCCGCCGTGTCAAGAAACTCCTCGAAACTCGTCATCAGGCCGTCCTTCACCCGATAGACGTGCACCCATTCCACGCGGTATTCCCGACCCGTCGCCAGCGACACGCTGTGCTCCACGCCGCGTCCCAGCACGCTGCCGTCCGCCGCCCCACCGGCAATGCCGACCAGCGCGGACGGCGTCATCTCCTTGATGCGGATGGTTTCCGCCGCGCGGGCGAAAAACTGCCTTACCCCGTCATGGCCGCGGAACGCGCCGGCGAAGGGAATCCTGTCCTCCGGCCCATAGTATGTCCAGGTGATGTCCGGCGCGAGCATGGCGAACGCCCCGTCCATGTCGCCGGCGCCGAACGCGGTGAAGAACCGCCTGACGACGTCGGCACTATCCTGGGGACTCGTCATCGCGACACCTCATCGAAGCTGGCGCGCCGGTGGGGGCGGTTCCCCGGCGGGCCGATTGATCCGGCGCGGATTGATGACGATACCGGCCTGAAGGTCAATATCGGCAGCCAGAGCGGTTGTTGCGCCGCCGGCAACATTTTCGCCGCCGGGCGGGATTGAGCGTTTGCGCTATTCCCGCGAAGCATGCGCCGGATGATGGTGCGCGCTCGCCACGCATCCGCAGCCGGAGGCCGATATATTGCACGACACGACCACCACACCACCCGCCGCGGCGGAAGATCGGCTTTCGGAAGGCGTGCTGGGCAGCGTCGACATCACCTTCATGGTGCTGGCGGTGGCGGCGCCGATGGCGATCGTGGTGGCGACGATGCCGATCGCCTTCGCGCTCGGCAACGGCATGGGGGTCGCCGGGACGTATGCGATGTCCGGGCTGGCGATCACGCTGTTCGCCATCGGCTATGTCCGCCTCATCCCCTACATCCGCAATGCGGGGGCGTTCTACGCGATCATCTCGCAGACCTTCGGAAAGGTCGTCGGGCTTGGCGGCTCCTACGTGGCGCTGGTCTCCTACATGGCGCTGAGCTGCGCGACGCTGGGGGCACTGTCCTATTTCCTCACCGGCTTCCTGCACACGCTCGGCCTGGATTTCCTGCACTGGGGCGCGGTGGCGCTGGCGACCGTCGCCATTCTCGCCACCCTGTCCTATTTCCGCATCGATTTCACCGCGAAGCTGCTGGCGGTGGCGCTGGGTGCGGAGGTGCTGGCCATTCTCCTGCTCGATTTCGCCATCCTGCATGCAGAGGGTCTCGGCACGCCGCGCGCGGTGTTCGCACCTTCGGTCGTCTTCGCGCCGGGCTTCGGCGTCGCCGCGATCTATGCGTTCAACTCGGTGATCGGCTTCGAGGCGACGGCGATCTATCAGGAAGAGGCCCGCAACCCGCGGGTGAGCATTCCGCGCGCAACCTATGCCGCGATCGTCGTCATCTGCCTGTTCTACGTGTTCACCGCCTACGCCTTCGCCGTCGCCAACGGGCCGGGCATCGCGGCGATCGCGGGCAAGGATCCCGGTGCGTTCGTCTTCGGCATGGCCCGTCATTATCTGGGCCGCGAGGCGGAGACCGTTCTGTCGCTGCTGGTGATCAGCAGCGCCTTCGCCGCCGCGCTCGGCCTGTTCAACAACAGCACCCGCTACATGTTCGCGCTCGCCCGCGACGGCGTGCTGCCGGCCTTCCTCGCCCGCACGCGCAAAGCGAACGGCGCGCCGTTCAACGCCGGCCTGCCGATCGTCGCCGTCCTCTCGATCGTCATCATCCTGTTCGCGCTGGCCGGGCTTGATCCGCTGCTGTCGCTGACCACCGCGCTCACCGGCTTCGGCTCCGTCGGGCTGATGGCGCTGCTATGCGTCACCGCCTTCGCCGTGCCGTTCTTCCTGCGCGCCGAAACCGGCGGCTTTGGCCGCGTGTCGCTCTTTCCCTTCGCGGGCGGGCTGCTGCTGCTCGCCGGCACGGTCATGTCGGTCGGCAACTACCCGCTGCTGACCGGCACGGATTCGGTGCTCGTCAACCGCCTGCCGATCCTGCTGGTGGTGATCGCGCTGGCCGGCGGGCTGCAGGCGGTGGCGCTGCGCCGTCGCCGGCCGGACATCTTCGCGCGCATCGGCTCCAGCCGGATCGCCGGCCAACCATCCAGCCAGGAGAAGACCCCATGACCACAGCCAACGACCTTTCGCTGCTCAGCGCCAAGGCGGCCGCTTTCATCTCCGGCGAAAAGGCGCTGTTCATCGACGGCGAATGGCGCCCGGCCGAAACCGGAGAGACGCTGCCGGTGATCGACCCGAGCAGCGGCCGGGAAGTCGGCCGGATCGCGCAGGCGGGCGCCGCCGACGTCGACGCGGCGGTGCGGGCGGCACGGCGCGGGCTGGAAGATTCGGCCTGGGCGCGAATGCGCCCCCATCGGCGCGAGGAGATCATGCTGCGGCTGGCCGAGCTGATCGGCGCCGAAGCCCAGGCGCTCGCCGAGATAGAGACCGTCAACAGCGGCAAGCTGATCAGCAACACCCGGCTGTTCGACGCCGACCTGTCCGTCCACACGCTGCGCTACATGGCCGGCTGGGCGACGAAGCTGCACGGCGAGACGATGGACCTGTCCGTCCCCTATCTGCCGGACGTCCGCTTCAACGGCTTCACCCGCCGCTTTCCGATCGGCGTCGTCGCCGCGATCACGCCGTGGAACGTGCCGCTGTGCCAGGCGGTGTGGAAGCTGGCGCCAGTGCTGGCGACGGGCTGCACCCTGGTGCTCAAGCCGTCCGAGTTCACCTCGCTGACCGCGCTGCGCCTGGCCGAGCTGTGCGACGAGGCCGGCGTGCCGCCGGGGGTGGTGAACGTTGTCACCGGCGTCGGGGAAGTGACCGGCAAGGCGCTGGTCGAGCATCCGGGCGTCGACAAGATCAGCTTCACCGGCTCGACCCGCGTCGGGCTGGAGATCGCCGCGCAGGCAGCCAGCACCTTCAAGAGCTACAATCTGGAACTCGGCGGGAAATCCCCGCTGATCATCGCCGAGGACGCCGATCTCGAAAAGGCCATTCCCGGCGCGGCATGGGCGATCTACGGCAATTCGGGGCAGAATTGCTGCGCCGGTTCGCGCGCGCTGATCCACGCGAGGCATTTCGACCGGGTGGTCGCGGGCGTGGCGGACATCGCCGCGTCGGTCCGCCTCGGTCCCGGCCTCGACCCGGCGTCGATGATGGGGCCGCTGGTGCGCGACAGCCACCGCGCCCGCGTCGCGCAGCATGTCGAGCGGGCGCGCGCCGCCGGCGCGCAGGTCATCGGCGGCGAAAGCGTCGACGGCGCCGGCAGCTATTTCACCCCCGCGGTGATCACCGGCCTCGATCACACCCATCCGACAGTGCAGCAGGAGATCTTCGGCCCGGTGCTGTGCGCCTTTGCGTTCAGGGACGACGACGAGGCCCTGCGCATCGCCAACGACACGCGGTTCGGGCTCGGCGCCAGCATCTGGACGGAGGGGCTGCAAAGGGCCAACCGCTATTTCGAGCGGCTGAAGGCCGGCACGGTCTGGATCAACACCCACAACATCCTCGACCTTGCCCTGCCGTTCGGCGGCACCAAGGAATCGGGGGTCGGCTTCGAACTGGGCCGCGAAGGCGTGTTCTCGCACACCGTGGTCCGCGCCGGGGTGATGCCGGTCGCGGACTGAGGGCGCGCCTACAGCCGCTCCAGCCGGTACGGTGCCGGATCGACGATCGGCGCCGAGCCCGTCGCGAGGTCGGCGGCAAGCTGCCCCGCCGCCGGCGATGTTCCGAAGCCGTGCCCGGAAAAGCCGGAGGCGAGGGTCAGGCCCGGCAGCTTCGCCACCGGCGCGATCACCGGCAGCGAATCCGGAGTGACGTCGATCATCCCGGCCCAGGCCTGCCGGACCACCGCCTGGCCGAAAACCGGCCAGGCCGCGGCAAGGTTGCGCATCGCCTCCGCGTTCAGGCCCGCGTTGACCGGCGGGTCCATCGTCCGCACCCGTTCGAACGGCGACGGCGAACCCGCGCGCCAGCGGCGCGGCAGCGCCAGGTCGTCCAGCAGGGCGCGGCCCAGCGACAGCCTGATGCTTTTCCACTGCGTCCGCAGCATCGGCAGGTAGCGCAGCCCGATCAGCAGATTGTCCAGCACCAGCGGCGCGACGAAGGCGCCGCGCTGGGTGATCGTGTAGCCGCCGTCATGGCTCTTGCGGAACGAGAAGTCCGGCGCGCCGACCGCGATGTCCGTCGGCCCCTCCATCGGCGCGGTGCGCAGCACGGACGCCACCACCGGCAGGGTCGGCAGCGCAACGCCGTGATTGCCGAGGAAACGACGCGACCACAATCCCCCCGCCAGTATGACCTGGTTGCAGCGCAGCTCGCCGCGTTCGGTGACGACGCCGCTGACCCGGCCGGCGGTCGTCGACAGGGTCCGCACCGCGCAATTCTCGACGATCACCGCGCCAAGTGCCATCGCCCTGCTGGCGATCGCGCTCGATGCGAGCGTCGGCTCCGCGCGCCCGTCGGTGGACGTGAAGATGCCCCCTGCCCAGCCCCCCGTCCCGCCCGGCACCAGTCGGTCGATGTCGGCGGCGGACAACAGCCGCGAGTCCGGCGACGCCGCGCCGACCCGCTGCAGCCACCCGCGATGCGCCGCCATTTCCGCATCGGTACGCGCTATGTACATGATGCCAGCGCGGCGATAGCCGACATCCGCGCCCACCCGCTCGGCCATCGCCGCCCATAGCCGGTCGGACGCGAGCGCGAGCGGCAGGTCGTCCTCCTCCCGCCCCATCTTGCGGACCCAGCCGAGGTTGCGCGAGGACTGTTCTCCGGCGATCCGGCCCTTTTCCAGCACCACCGCCGGAATGCCGCGCTCGGCCAGGGTCAAGGCCGCGGTAAGGCCGATGATGCCGCCGCCGATGATCGCCACCGTCGTCGTCGCCGGCAGCGTCCCGCCGGTCCGGACCGGAACGATGGCTGGGGCCCTGTTTTCCATCTTCAAACCCCCTATCCGGCGATTGCCTGCGCAGCCGCTGCCCGTCAGGCGGGAAGCACGATCTCTTCGACATCGGCCGCCGACGCGCCGCGCCAGGCCGTTACCTCGATCTCCACCTTGAACGCGCTCGAGCCCAGCGGCGGAGAGGTCAGGGTCAGGGTCGGCTCGATCCCGCGCATCCGCTCCGCATAGGCCGCCATTACCGCGTCGATATCCTCCGGGAACTGGATGAACACGCGCGCTGCGACGACATCGGCCAGGGTCGCGTCCACCGCCGCCAGCGCCCGCTCGATGTTGGCGAGCACCTGGCGCGTCTGCTCGGCCGGATCGGCGAGGATCAGCCCGGTCTGCGGATGGCGCCCGGCGGTGTTCGACACGAAGATCAGGTCGTCCACCGCGACGATGCGCGAATAGCTGCCCAGCGCCTCGGCCTTGGACCCCGTCTTGACCTTCACGATAGCGACCATGCCGCCCGCTCCCTTAATGAATGTCGGTGGAATCCGCCCAGCTCAGCGCAGCGCCGGCTGCTCCCACAGGTTGAGCCTGACGCCGATGCCGTTCCGCACCGCATTGCGATAGACGACGGTGCCCCAGGCCACGTCCTCCACCGGCATGCCGCCCACCGACATGATGATGATCTCGTCGTCGCCGGTGCGCCCCGCCGCCTCGCCGGCGACGATCTTGCCGAGGTCCTCGAGCGCGCTGCGCGGCACCCGGCCTTCCGCGACCAGATCGAGGTAGCGGATGCCAACGACCGGAACCAGCTTGTGGACCGGCTTGGGGTTTTCCTCGTACCAGGCTTCATAGAGGCCGGGATTGTCCAGCACCTTGCGGACATCGGCCGCCTCCATACCTTCGTCGACATTGGTGAGCGAGGGCATCGACAGGAAGGTCCCGGGGCTGACCCATTCCCGCTTCACCGTCGGGTAGAGCGACGGATCGCCGATCGCGCCGGACTGGCAGAAGGTGACGATGTCGGATTCGCGCACCACCGCCTCGACGCTGTCGACGACCTGCACGTTGGTGACCTGCGGGTAGGTTTCCGCCAGCCAAGCGAGGAAGGCGTCCAGGCTTTTCTGCCCGCGCCCCTTCACCTTCACCGTATCGATCTGCGGGCAGACCGCGATGAATGCCGCGAGCGAGGTCCTCGCCATGACCCCCGGCCCCAGAATGCCGACCACCCTGGAATCCTTCCGCGCCAGATGGCGCGCGCCCACCCCCGGCACGGCGCCGGTGCGATAGGCCGAAAGCAGGTTCGCCGACATGAAGGCGAGCGGTGCGCCGCTGTCGGCGTCGTTCAGCACGAAGGTCAGGATCGAGCGCGGCAGGCCCTTGGAACGATTTTCGATATTGGAGCCGTACCATTTCATTCCGGCGGTGCGGAAACGCCCGCCCAGATAGGCCGGCATCGCCATGAAGCGGCGGTCGGGCGTCGCCTTGGGCATGTCCGGGAACGGCGAATTGTCCGGGAAGATGATGACCGACCCGTGCGAATTGTTGTTGGCGCCGGCCATGCGGTAGTCGCCGTGGTAGAGGAGCGCGAACATCTCCTCCATCGTGTCGACGCAAGCCGCCATGTCGGTCACCCCGGCACGGATCATGTCCGCTTCGGACAGATAGAGGAAATCGATCCGCGTCGACGCGTCCGCTACCTGCGCTGTTTCTACGACGCTATGCATGGGCGCTTCCCGCATGCGCGGTCGGCATATGGGCATAACCGCCATATGCGCGGGAATTCGGTCGCCTCGATATTTCCAATGCACGGGACTTTCTTCTTATGGTCATCGAAAATGCTCTCAATCTGGATTGATCACTTGCCGTAATATGCGGCGAGGGCGTCGATCGCCTTGCGGTCCGGGATCGTCTGGGCCGAAGCCGCCATCGTCGCGCCGGCGACATCGTCGGCATGGTAGCCGCGCTTGCCGGTGCGGAAATTGACCAGTTGCCGGGCGATGTAGTCGGCGTCCAGCCGATCGAGCGCTGGCGCCTGCAGGGCGGCGTTGCCCTCGCCGGCCGCGCCGTGGCAGGCCGCGCAGGTGGGGACGATGGCGCGGATCGCCGCCGGCACCGGGCGGTTGGCGACCGGCGCCGCCTGCGGTTTCGGCAACGCCGTGATGTAGGACACCACCGCCTTCACCCCATCCGGCCCGGGTATGGCGGTCGCCCTGCCGACCATCTGGAAGCCGTGGGCATCGTCCAGCTTGCCGCGCTTGCCGGTGCGGTAATTGGTCAACTGGCGGGCAAGATATTCCGCATCCAGCCCGGTCAGGTCCGGCGCGTGCATATAGGCACGCCCCTGCCCGTCATTGCCATGGCAGCCAAGGCAGGTGGTGAACGCGGCCTTGCCCGCGCTTCTGTCGACGGGCCGGCGCGCGCCGCCGGCCGCCGGGGCCGATGCGGCCCGCGCGCCGCCGATTCCGGCGCTGCCGTCGCCCTGGAAGGCAAGCAGCACCTTGCCGCTGTCGATGAACTCCTCGAAGCTGACGATCTTGCCGTCGCGCACCTTGAAGACATGGACCAGATCCGCCTTGTAGCGGATGCCGGTCTTCCGGACCGTGCTCTCCTCGGTGCCGGGAACGGCGACCATGTCGCCGGAAACGATGAATGCGCGCTGGACGGCAACCGGATTTTCAAGGGTTTCGTCGACCGTGGCGAAGAACTCTGCCACGCCCTTCGGCCCATGGCGGGTACCGCCGAACGGCAGCTTGTCGGGCGGCCCGTAATAGGTCCACGTCGCATCGGGCGCGATCAGCTGCTCGAGCGCGACCATGTCGCCGCGCTCGAACGCCGCATATAGTTCCCGCACGACCGTGGCGGAATCCGCCGGCTTTCCGGCGGTCAGAGCCTGTTGCGCGCCGACGCCGGAGAGCAGGACCAGCGCCGCGACGATACCGGCCTTCGGCAATTTCGATGTCATGGCACGGCTTTCGGCAAGACGGGTTGCACGGGCGCGGGCATCCGGGCCGCGCGGACGGGGTCAGGATTCGCCATAAAAGCCATGGAACACGCCCTTCGGGTCCCACTGCCCGCGCAACGCGGCGAGGCGCTTCCACGCCTGCGGAGAGTAGCATTCGTGGATGTCCTGCGGCCGCCCTTCCTGGTCCATCTCGTTGATGTAGCTGCCGCGCGCGACGGGCTTCAGGGCGTTGAACACCTTCAGGCAATAGGCGCGGCTCGCCGCCTCCTCCGCCGGCTCGTCCCACTCCATGTAATACGCCAGGTAGAAGCGCGCGATCCGCGAGCAGGCCGCGTCCGGCAGCGGGTTGGTCCCCATGTAGAGCAGCACCGGCGTGGCGCGCGGGGCCGGGCATTCCGGCATATGCGCCTTCAGCACCGCCATCGCCGCCTGCGGATCGTCGACCCAGACGGCGTCGCCCATCCAGTGGCCTTGCGGAAAGGACGCCTCGTTGTCGCTATAATAGCGGTCGAAATTACCTGCCCGGTTCTCGATCCTCTCGATCGCGCGGGCGATTAGCGGCTGGTCGAGCAGCGGGGTCAGCTTGCGCCGGCCTTCCGCCTCGCTGGCGACGAAGGCGTTCACGTCCAGATAGATGCGCTGGCGCTTCTCCGGCGGCTCGCCGAACGGAACGTCCGGCGCCGCGGCGATCGCGACCAACGTCTCCACGTCCTTGTCGAGCCGGGGCACGACCTCGTCCATCACCCGCGTGACCTCGTCCAGCGCGTCGAAGGCGAACACATAGGTCGCGCCCCAGATCACCTTCGGCGCATCGAAGCACTGCAGGTGGAACTTCACCACCACCCCGAACAGGCCCGGCCCGCCGCCGCGCGCCGCCCAGAACAGGTCGGCATTGTCCTGCGCGCTGGCGCGCAGCAACCGCCCGTCGGCGGTGACGATGTCGACCGCGTTCACCGCGAACACGCTCATGCCGCTCGACCAGGCGTTGGTGTTCATGCCGACGCCGCCGCCCAGCAGGAATCCGCTGATCGGCACCGTACCGCAATGCGCGCCGGGAAACGCCAGGCCGTCCTCCGCCAGCCGCTCGGCAAGGCCGCGGCAGAACACCCCCGGCCCGACGACGGCGGTCTTGGCCGCCTTGTCCACAGCGATCCCGTCGAGCCGGCTGACGTCGATCAGCATGCCGGTGTCGCGCAGAAAGCAGGCGGCCATGCTGTGGCCGCCGCAGCGGGTCGTCACCTTCATGCCGTTCGCGGCAGCGAAGCGAACCGCTTCCTGCACGTCCCCGGCGCTTTCCACCTGAACGATCATGTCGGGACGGCGGTTGGCCTTGGCGCGCTGCCAGATCATCGCCTCGCGCCAGGTCTCGTATGTCTCGTCGCCCTTGACGACGACGGTGCCGGCGATCCGTTCCTGCAGCGCGGCGGCGTCGCTTCCGGCCTTGGGCCGCGAAAAGCCCTGGCAGGCCGACAGCGCCACCGCGGCGGGCACGGAAACGGCCGCAGCATTCAGAAAACGACGGCGCGACCAAAGCGCAAATCTAGCCATGTGAACTCCAGGCGATCACCTCAGCCTGTCTGAAGATGCACGAAAATGCATTCAATGCCCCGTGCCAACCGACATGTTGCACGGAGGACAACGACTGCCTCGAACCCGCGCCGCGCCGCGCCAGGCCGCCCTCTCCCGCCCCCGCCCGAAACCGCTATGGTGGCCCCCATGGGGAAGCGATCCCGCGCTTCAGCCGTGGACAGGCGAAACGAGGATAGGCCGGTTAGCGGCCCGCCGTAGCGACCGGTCGAATGGCGGAGACGCGCGCCTCTCTGCGAAGAAAAAACGGAAACCGCTGTTTCCATTCCGGCGAGGCCTGGCCGTCAGCGGCCGTGCGGCTTCCGGGATTTAGATAAAGGTAATTGCCGATTTGGGCCTGGGCCGCTTCAACTCTCCTTCCGCACAGCAGTCTTTCCCGCAGCGCGCAGAGTATGAACCAGATCGCCGATACGGCTGGCGATGGCCCGTTCGGCATCGCCAGCGAGTTCGGGCTTGCTGTAAAATATAACCTCAAGCCGGTACTTGCCGATATCGCTCGTGCCGACATTAACGGTGATGGATGGGGGGTGATCGCCTTCCGCCCGTGATGCCGCCGGCGCGCCCCGTTGCCGCTTCGATTGGCCCGCAGCCGTGTTCGCGTAAGCCTCGAGTGCCGCCGCCTCGATCGCGGCGCGCTCGGCGAAGAGATTGGCATCCGGCTCGAACGTCATGCTGAACACGTGCTGGACGCGAGCGCCGGCATGCCCTTCCACGCGTACCGGAGAACTCAGCAGCAAGCTGTGCGGAAGGATGATCTCCTTTCCGGTGCGATTGAACGATCCGTCCTGCTTCTCAAATTCCCGGAGCCGCGTGACCAGCAGGTTGAAGTCCATCACCTCGCCGCGTTTGCCGCCGATCTCGATATAGTCCCCGACCGAATAGGCGCGCGACAAGGTACGCAGCGCCGAGCCGGAGAAGCACATGATCAGCTCCTTCATCGCGATGACCGAGGCCACGGCGAAGGCGGTGAGCGACAGCGCGAAGGTGCGCAGTTGCGGCGCCCAGATCATCACCAGGCCGATAATCGCGACGAGGATCAGCACATTCCGCAGACTGGCGGTCCAGCGGCGCACGACCAGCGGCGGGAATTCCCCTCGCTTCAATGCCCGTCCGGCCAGGAAGCGAATGACGAACAGGGCGGCCAGCAGGGTTGCCGACGCCAAAACGCCGGACTGCAGCAACTGTTCTCTTAGAATTTCAGACATCATGGCTCTGGTTATGCCTCATTCGCCCCCGTGCGGCACATCTACCGACAAGGCAGCCGTTATGACAGAACGCAAGCCTCCCGAAACGGCGGGCGGGTTTTTCGGTTATCGCCCCTCAAAACCCGCCGGGTCTCGACGGTCAGCTTGCGGGCGCTTGGCGGGAATGGCTGACGGTGACTCCCCCTCACATTGCCGCGGCAGCCCGCGACCCTCCGTACGGCCGCTCAACTAATGCTTGCGTGCCCGACCACCGTGGACATTATTGCTTAGTTCATGGGGGACGGATGGCACATCATGCGGGTACTACTGAAAACCAGCCAATAGGCGAAGAAGCGGGGCATGGTTGATAAGCTTCAATGCCAGCTTTCGCGCTTTCCCTCCCAAAGCGGGCCAACCGGGGCCAACGTTGCGTTTTCCTGCGGCACGAGTGTCCGCTCTCAGGCATGCCGGGTGCGCCCCGAGTGACTGGGGTACTACGGATCCAAATTCGATTGCGAACGGCAAAACAACGCACTACTCGAAGGACGAGATGACACGTCATCTCGCTGAAAGCTCTCACGAAAAAATGCCGTCAAGCGGCACCGCAAAAGAACAAGCGCGCAAAGCCGCGATTTCAGCGGCGCGGCTGCAGGTCGCAGTCAGCACCCTCAAACCGAATTTTCTTTTGTATTTCACCATTCTGGTGACCCCTACGGGACTCGAACCCGTGTTTTCGCCGTGAGAGGGCGACGTCCTAGACCGCTAGACGAAGGGGCCGCTTGCGCGAAGCCGGGCATCTATGGGGTGTCCGGGCTGGCGTCAAGCGTCAGCCGGCGGGGAGCAGGGCGCGGGCCTCCTCCAGCCGCTGAGCGTAGCGGGTTAGCGCCTCCGCCGTCAGCCGGGCGTAGGCGTTGGCGTCGTCGAAGCGGCGGTCCTCAATCGCCTCGCGCACGCCGGGCAGCGTCTTCGCGCCATAGCCGGTCAGCCGGCCGGGGGCGTAGACGGAGTTCCTGAACCACGGCCGGCCGGGCAGGCCCTGGGCGATCAGCAGCGTCTGGTCGATGTCGCGCAGCTTGGCGTTCAGCTGGGTGCGGGTCGCGGCGGGCAGGGCGGCGCCCTTGCTGGCGTAGGCGGCGTCATAGGCGGTCGCCGCCGCTTTCAGCCGGTCGACGGCATTGGCGAGCACGGCCAGCTCGACATGCGGCGTGGCGGCCAGAGTTTCGGGCGCGCCCAGCGGCTTCAGCGGGTCGCTGGCCAGCCGATAGCTGCCGTCGGCGAGCAGCGCGCCGCGCTTGCCGTCCTCGCCGCGCCGGTCGTCGGCCAGCTTCCGGATCTCGTCGAAATAGCGGCCGACGGTGGTGGCGAAATCAGCGAAGCGCACCGGCGGCGTATCCGCCTCGGCGATGCGCAGCACCAGCCGGCCCGCCGTTTTCGACAGGGCGGCGCCGTAAAGCAGGCCGGGGTCATCGAAGCGGGTGAAATGGTCGAAGCTGTCATAGGCGGAATGATAGACGCCGTCGCCTTCGTCCTCGCCGCCATAGCCCAGATTGATCGACGGGATGCCGAGATGCTGGATGAAGGCGGTATAGTCGGAGCCGGAGCCGAGCGGCCCGATCGGCAGGTCTGCGCCCTTTTCGGCGGCGGCGAGCGCGACCGGGTCGCTGCGGCCGGTGCCGTCGGCGGCGTCGGCGCGGATGTTGGCGCGCAGCCGGTCGGCGACCGAGGCGCCGGTTTCCGGGTCGGTCACGTCCTCCGCCACCCGGTTTACCAGGTGCTGCCAGCCGTGCGAGCCCTGCGCGCCGAGGAAGCCGCGGCCGTTGCCGTCGGTATTGATGTAGATGACGGCCTTCTTCTGCAGTTCGGCGGCATGGGTTTCCGCCCACTCGGTCGAGCCGAGCAGCGCGGG
This sequence comes from Sphingomonas flavalba, assembly GCF_004796535.1. Taxonomy (GTDB): domain Bacteria; phylum Pseudomonadota; class Alphaproteobacteria; order Sphingomonadales; family Sphingomonadaceae; genus Sphingomonas_L; species Sphingomonas_L flavalba. The sequence goes on from NZ_SPHY01000004.1 coordinate 42,126, forward strand.
CTCCTCGCCGTCCCAACTGGCGTAAACGATCGTCCGCTTCGGCCGCCAGCCGGCCTTGACCAGCGCGCCCAGCGCCTTCGCCTCAGACAGCATCGCGACGTTACCCGACAACGGGTCGCCGGCGCCGAACACCCAGCCGTCGTGGTGGTTGCCGCGGACGATCCATTCGTCGGGCAATGTGCTGCCTTTCAGCGTCGCTACGACGTCATATATGGCGCGCTGCTTCCATTCGGACTTGACCGCCAGGCGCAACTGCACCCCGCCGTCGCCGCCGAAATGATAGGTGAAGGGCAGCGCCCCGCGCATGGCGCCGGTCGCGACCGGGCCGCCGAGGCGCGACAGGATCTTCTCCGCGTCGCCATAGCCCATCGGCAGGACCGGGATCTTCAGGATGGTCGGCGCGGTCTCGCGGGTCAGCCGCTTGGCGCCCTCGGTCGCGCCGATGCCGGGGGTCAGCGGGTCGCCGGGGTAGATCGGCATGTCCATCACCGATCCGCGCTGCACCCCCTGCGGCGGGCGAGCGCCGCCCTTGGGGTAGGTGTCGCCAATCGCGTAGCCGTCCTGCGCCGGGTCGGAATAGATGATGCAGCCGATCGCGCCGTGCATCTGGGCGAGCAGCGGCTTCAGCCCGCGCCAGCCGGCGCCGTAGCGGGCGACGACGATCTTGCCCTTCACGTCGATGCCCAGCCGCTTCAGATGGTCGTAGTCGGCGGGCATGCCGAAATTGACGTAGACGACGTCGCCGGTGACGTCGCCGTCGCCCTGATAGGCGACATAAGGCGGCAGCGCGTCGGCCAGCTTGCGCGACGTGGCGTCGCCCTCCACCGCCGTTTCCTGTCCGCCCAGGGGGATCCGGTCCGGCGCGATCAGCTCCACCGTGGTGCTGATCGGCGTTGGGTAGAGCACCGAGAAGGTCTCGAGCCGCGCGTCCCAGCCCCAGGATTTGAACAGGGCGACGCTTGCCTCGGCATTGGCCTTGTTGTGGGGCGCGCCGACATGGTTCGGCGCCGACGCCATCCGCTTCAGCCATTCCAACTGGTCGGCGGAGCTGATGCCCGCGTCGAACCGTGCCTCCAGCGCCTTCTGTTCCGGCGAAACCGCCGCCGGGGCGGTGCCGGCGACCAGCGCGATCAGCGGAAGGGCGAGCAGAGAAGGACGAACGGCCATCGGCGAAAACCCCCTGTCACAACAAGAAGAAGCGCCCGCTATATGGGCCCGCTGGCGCGCCGTCCATGCCGCTTGCGCGCCGCCCCGGCGGGTGCCACCATTCCCGCCGGGCGACAGGTGCGGCGCGTATTGCCGCAACCGCAGCCTTGCGGGGTGCCGCCGCCGGAAAGGCCGGAGTACATATGCGTAAGGGCGGTGAACGGGGGGATGCGGCCGGGCCGGTGGCGGACGATGTCGCGCTGCGCCTGGCGGCGATCGTCGAGTCGTCCGACGACGCGATCGTCGGCAAGACGCTGGACGGCACGATCACCAGCTGGAACAAGGCGGCAGAGCGGCTGTTCGGCTATCGCGAGGACGAGATACTCGGCCGCTCGATTCTGACCCTGATCCCGCCCGAGCGGCAGCATGAGGAACACGAGATCGTCGCCCGGCTGCGGCGCGGCGAGCGAGTCCAGCATTTCGAGACGGAACGCTGCCGCAAGGACGGCAGCCGGGTACCGGTGTCGCTGACCGTGTCGCCGATCCTGCGCGCCGACGGTACGCTGATCGGTGCGTCGAAGATCGCCCGCGACATCAGCGAGCGCAAGGCGGCGGAGGCGCAACTGCGCCGGCAGAGCCAGCGCCTCGCCACCCTCAACCGCGTCGCCCAGCTGATCCTGCGCGAGCTCGACATCGACCGGCTCGTCCACACCGTCACCGACATCGCGACGGAGCTGAGCGGCGCGCAGTTCGGCGCCTTCTTCTACAATGTCCGCGACGACAGCGGCGAATCCTACCTGCTCTACACCCTGTCTGGCGCGCCGCGAGAGGCATTCGCGAATTTCGGCATGCCGCGCAATTCGGCGGTGTTCGCGCCGACCTTCGCCGGGACGGAGATCGTCCGCTCCGACGATATCCGCCGGGATCCGCGCTACGGTCGCAACCCGCCGCATTTCGGCATGCCGAAGGGGCATCTGCCGGTGGTCAGCTATCTGGCGGTGCCGGTCGTCTCCGGCACCGGCGAGGTGATCGGCGGCCTGTTCTTCGGCCATGAGCAGCCCAGGATGTTCAGCGAGGATAGCGAGATGCTGATCGCCGCCATCGCGGCGCAGGCGGCGGTGGCGATGGACAATGCCCGGCTGCACCGCGACGCCCAGCGCGAGATCGCCGAGCGCCGAGCGGCAGAGGAAGCGAAGGCGCTGATGCTCGACGAGCTGAAGCACCGGGTCAAGAACACGCTGGCGACGATCCAGGCGATCGCGCGCCAGACGTTTCGTGCCACCCCGCCGGCGGAGCGCGATACCTTCCTCGCCCGGCTGCAGGCGCTGTCCGACGCCCACGACCTGTTGAACGAAACCCGCTGGCGGGGGGCGACGATGGACGACACCGCCCGCCGCGCGCTCCGTCCGTTCCACGACCGGTGGAGCGAACGCATCGCCGCGCGCGGTCCGCCGGTCGACCTGCCGAGCAATGTCGCGCTGCTGCTGGCGATGGCGCTGCACGAATTGGGCACCAACGCCTGCAAATACGGCGCGCTCGCCAACGACAGCGGCCGGGTCGCGGTCGAATGGGCGCTGGACGGCGCGGGTCGGCTGAGCGTGACCTGGCAGGAAAGCGGGGGCCCGTCGGTCACGCCGCCGCGCGCGGCCGGCTTCGGTTCGCGGATGATCGAGCGGACGGTGGCGGCGGAGCGCGGCACCGTCGCCTTCGATTACGCGCCCGGCGGCCTGTCCTGCGTGATCACCCTGCCATATCGCTTGCATCGCGAAGCGGCGGCCGTAACAAACCCCCGGTGACACGGGAGGACGACATGGCGCGGGTGGCAAGGATCGATCGGATCGGCGGGCCGGAGGTCATCGCCTGGCACGATGTCGCGCTGCCGCCGCCGGGCGCCGGCGAAGTGCTGGTCCGCCAGACCGCGGTCGGGCTGAACTTCATCGACACCTATCACCGCTCCGGCGTCTATCCGGTGCCGCTGCCGAGCGGACTGGGAACGGAGGCGGCCGGCGTCGTCGAGGCGGTCGGCCCCGACGTCACCGGCCTCGCCCCCGGCGACCGGGTCGGCCATTTCGGCGCCCGGCGCGGCGCCTATGCCAGCCACCGCGTCCTGCCCGCCGCCGAGCTGGTCAGGCTGCCCGACTCGGTCGATGCAGAGACGGCGGCGGCGGTGCTGCTGAAAGGCTGCACCGCCGAGTTCCTGATCGAACGCTGCGCCCGGGTCGAGGCCGGCTGGCCGGTGCTGGTCCACGCCGCGGCAGGCGGCGTCGGCCTGCTGCTGGTGCAATGGCTGAAGGCGCTCGGCGCGACGGTGATCGGCACGGTCGGCGATCCGGCGAAGGCGGCGCTGGCGTCGGCGGCGGGGGCGGACCATGTCCTGCTGTCGCGCACCGACGACATCCCCGCGCGGGTGCGGGCGCTGACCGACGGCACCGGCGTCCGCGTCGCCTTCGACGGGGTCGGCATGGCGACGTGGGAAGCGACGCTGGCCAGCGTCGCCAGGCGCGGGCTGATCGTCAGCTACGGCAACGCCGGCGGGCCGGTCACCGGCGTCGGCCTCGGCGCGCTCGCCGCGCATGGCTCGCTGTTCGTCACCCGGCCGACGCTGTTCGATTACTACGTGACGGCGGAGGAACGCGCCGCCGGGGTCGCCCGGCTGTGGGCGATGCTCGCCTCCGGCGCGGTCGGGGTGACAATCGGCCAGCGCTATCCGCTGGAGGACGCAGCCCGCGCCCATGCCGATCTGGAGGCGCGGCGCACCACCGGCTCCACCGTCCTCATCCCCTGACGCGGGCTAGGACGGATCGCCATTTGCAGGCCATCAGGGCTAAATGGCGATCCGTCCTACAGCGCGGCGGCTATCCCGGCGCGGGCGCATTCCTCGTCCTGCGCCTCGGTCGCGCCGCTGACGCCGACGGTGCCGGCCAGCCGCCCGTCGACCATCACCGGCAGGCCGCCGGCATAGGTGACCGCGTTGAAAGCGCGCTGCGCCGTTTCAGCCATCTTCGCCACCTCGGCGGTGCTGCGGCCGGTGCGGAACACGGTTCCCGCCTTGCCCTGGGCGAGGACGGCGCTGGTCCGGCTGGCGCCGTCCATGCCGACGAAGCGGACCAGGTCGCCATGCTCGTTCAGCACCGCGACATGCACTTTCCAGCCGGACTTGGAGGCCAGCGCCAGGCAGGCGTCGGTGATCGTCTGCGCGTCGGTGGCGTTGATCGTCCGGGTCCGGGCGATCTGCGCCGGCGCGGCGGCGGTGGTCAGCAGCGCGGCCAGCGCGCAGGCGCCGGCAAGATGGCGGGTCATGGCAATCCTCCCCATGGCAAAAAGGCCGGCCGCCGCCTGAGACGCAGCCCCGCCGGTGGCGTTCAGCGGCGGACCGCCTCGTCATACCACTGGTCGAGGTCGCGCTTCAGCGCGGTCAGCGAACCCGGTTCGATATAGATCATGTGGCCGGACTCGTAATAGCGATAGGTGATGTTCTTGCGCAGCGTCGGGTCGATCTGCATGTGCTTCAGGTCGTATTCGGCGCCGAAGAACGGTGTCGCCGTGTCGTAATAGCCGTTCAGCGACAGCACCTTCAGATAGGGGTTGATCCGCATCGCCGTGCCCAGGTCGATCGAGGTTGCGGCCAGCGCCATCGTCCGCCCGTCCGGCGCCTTGTGCTTCTGGTCCCACTTGCCCGAAATGCCGGAATAGAAATTGGGGCGATAGCTGAGGTTCGTCTTGTACCCCAATGTCCCGAAAAGATATTTGTTCAGCGCGCCGATGTAAGGCCCGCCGATCGCCGCGTCGGCCGCGTCGAATTCGGGCGAGTCGCCGCCGGCGTCGACGTCGATGCCGAGGAAGCGGGTGTCGAGCCGGCCGATCGTCCGCCGCTGATCGCGCAGCAACTCCTTGCGGAACCGCGACAGGTCGACGCGCAGGTCGGCGTCGAGCAGGAACTTGGGCGACAGGCCGGTATAGGCGCTCATCTGCTCGGCGATGGCGTTGCGCTCCGCGTCGCTCAGGTCGTCGCCCTTGGACAGGGCGGACAGATACGGTCCGCGCGCCCATTCGCGCACTTCGGTCAGGAACGGTTCCAGCGTCGCCGGCCGGTTCTGCAGCCGCTTGTGATACCAGGCGGCGGCGGCGTAGCTGGGCATATAGGTAACGAAGAACTGGTCGTAATTGGGCTGGCGGATGCCGTAGTTCAGGATCGATGACAGCAGGATCACGCCGGTCATCTGCGCGCCGCGCGATTGCAGCGTGTGGACGAGGCCGGCGGCGCGCAGCGTGCCATAGCTCTCGCCGAGCAGGAATTTCGGCGAATCCCAGCGGTCGTTGATCGCCAGATAGCGCAGGATGCCGCGCGCGAAGGCGTCGATGTCCTGGTCGACGCCCCAGAAATCGGCGCCCTTGGCCTTGCCGATCGGCCGCGACAGGCCGGTGCCGATCGCGTCGATGAACACCAGGTCGGTGCGGTCGAGGATGGACTGGTGGTTCTCGACGATATTGTAGGGCGGCGGCGGGTTGGCGGTGTCGAGCGGCGTGTCGACCCGGACCGGGCCGAACGAGCCCATGTGCAGCCACATGCTCGACGATCCGGGGCCGCCGTTGAAGGTGAAGGTGACCGGACGCGGCGGCGCCCCGGCCGGCCGGTCCGCGACATAGGCGACGTAGAACATGCTGGCGACCGCCTGCCCTTCGTCGTTGCGGATGGTCAACGTGCCGGGGGTGACGGTATAGCCGATGCGCTTGCCGGCGATGGTGACGCTGCCGCGCTTCGGCTGCGCGTCCTCCTCGGCGGTGGCGGCAGCGGTGTCGACTTCGCTCGCCGCGGCGACACGACTTGCGCTGTCCGCCGCGCGGGCGCCGTCCTTGGCGGTGTCGCGCTGTTGCGCGGCAAGCGGCGTGGACAGCAAGGCGCCAAGGGCGATCGAGAGCAAAAGGCGGTGCGAGCGCATGAAATCTCCCCTAAATTGTACGAGTTTTCGTACAACGTATACGAATGCCGTCAAGTGCGGACCGTGCTTGGCAGGGATTATTATACGGTATACGATGCATCCATCTAACTCATTTTTCGGGGCTTCCCAATGACTCGTCGTTTCGCTGGCCTTGCCGTCGCCCTGCTCCTCGCCGGGGCGGCCGTTCCCGCGCATGCCGATCCGGCGACCGATGCGCGCTTCACCGAATTGTCGTCGGCCGAATGGGGCTGGCGGCAGCAACAGATGGCGGGTGGCGAGGATGACGACGGCGCGATCCAGGCCAGGCTGCCGGACGTGCGGCCGGAAACGCAGGCGGCCCGCCTCGCCCATTGGCGCGACGTCCGCCGCAAGCTCGATGCGATTCCGGTAGCGTCGCTGTCGCCGGCGGCGCAGGTCGACTATGCGGTCTACCGCGATCAGATCGACACGCTGATCGCCCAGCAGGAATTTCGGGAATATGAGAAGCCGTTGAACGCCGACAGCTCCTTCTGGGGCGATTTCGGCTATACCGCGCGGCGGCCGTTCACCACGGAGGCGGACTATCGCGCCTTCATCGGCCAGATGAACGACATCCCGCGCTACTTCAGCGAGCAGACCGCCAACATGCGCGCCGGGCTGGCGCGCGGCTTCACTCCGCCCAGGGTGACGCTGCAGGGGCGCGACGCGCCGATCCGCGCGGTCGTCGACGCGAAGACGCCGGAGGATTCGCTCTTCTACCTGCCGTTCAAGACGATGCCGGCGTCGATCCCGGCGGCGACGCAGGCGGAACTGCGCGCGGCGGCGGTCAAGGCGATCACCGACTCGGTCGTCCCCGCGCACCGCACGCTGCTGCGCTTCATGCAGGACGAATATATCCCGAAGGCCCGCACCGCGCTGGCGGCGGAGAAGATGCCCAACGGCAAGGCCTATTATCAGTCGCTGATCAAGGAATTCGCCACCCTCGACCTGACGCCCGACCAGATCCATGCGATCGGCCTCAGCGAGATGGCGAAGCTGCGGACGGAGATGGAGGCGGTGCGCCAGCAGGTCGGCTTCAAGGGCGACATGCCCGCCTTCCTCCACTTCCTGCGCACCGATCCGCAATTCTACGCCAAGACCCCGGCGGAGCTGCTGAAGGAGGCGGCGTGGATCGCCAAGCAGGTCGACGACCGGATCGGCAAGTGGATCGGCCACCTGCCGCGCCAGCGCTTCGGCGTCATCCCGGTGCCGGATGACATCGCGCCGTTCTACACCTCCGGCCGGGGCGGACCGGGCATCTATCTGGTCAACACCTACGACCTGCCGTCGCGCGCGCTCTATTCGCTGCGCGCGCTGACCCTGCACGAATCGGCGCCGGGCCACGCGTTCCAGATGCCGCTCGCCAACGAGAACAAGGCTCAGCCGGCGTTCCGCAAGGTCTATATCTCCGCCTATGGCGAGGGCTGGGCGCTCTATTGCGAGCGGCTCGGCACCGAAATGGGGATATACGAAACGCCCTACGACGTGTTCGGCATGCTCAGCTACCAGGCGTGGCGCGCGGCGCGGCTGGTCGTCGATACCGGCATCCATGCCAAGGGCTGGACGCGCGAGCAGGCCCAGCAATATCTGCGCGACAACACCGCCCTGTCCAATCACGAGATCGAGACGGAGGTCGACCGCTATATCGCCTGGCCGGGGCAGGCCCTGTCCTACTATCTGGGCGAGATGGAGATCATGAAGGGGCGGGCCAAGGCGGAAGCGGCGCTCGGGTCGAAATTCGACATCCGCGCTTTCCACGATACCGTTCTCGAACTCGGATCGGTGCCGCTGCCGGTGTTGTCGGCCCGCATCGACCGGTTCATCGCCGATGGCGGCAAAGGCCCTTACCCCGACGAGGAATGACATGACCGATACCGACACCGTCACCCTGAGCCTGGACGAGGTGGCGGCGCTGTCGCGCGCCGTGCTGACCCGCCACGGCCTTGCCCCCGACCATGTCGAGGCGGTGACCGAGACGATCGTCGCCGGCGAGCGCGACGAATGCGCCGCGCATGGCGTCTATCGTCTGCTCGGGTGCATCAACACATTGAAAACAGGGAAGGTTTCTGCCGACGCCCAGCCCGTCGTAGACGACATCGCCCCGGCGCTGGTCCGCGTCGATGCCGGTGGAGGTTTCGCCCAGCTCGCTTTCAAGCGGGGTGTTCCACACCTGATAACCAAGACGAAAACTTGCGGCATCGCCGCCCTCGCCCTCAACAACTGCGTCCACTTCGCCGCCCTCTGGCCGGAAGTCGAGGCGGTCGTCGCCGAAGGGCTGGTCGCGCTCGCCATCACCCCCAGCCATGCCTGGGTCGCCCCGGCCGGCGGCCGCAAACCGTTGTTCGGCACCAACCCGATCGCCTTCGGCTGGCCGCGCCCCGGTCCGTTCCCGTACGTCTTCGACTTCGCGACCAGCGCCGTCGCCCGCGGCGAGATCGAGCTGCACCGCCGCGCCGGCAAGCCGATTCCGGAGGGTTGGGGCGTCGACGGCGACGGGCGGCCGACCACCGACGCGGCGACCGCGCTCGCCGGCGCGATGCTGACCTTCGGCGGCCACAAGGGATCCGCGCTGTCGACGATGGTCGAGCTGATCGCCGGCCCGCTGATCGGCGACATGACCAGCGCCGAGTCGCTCGCCTTCGACGACGGCGCCGGCTCCGCACCCTATGGAGGCGAGCTGATCGTCGCGATCGACCCGGCCGGTTTCCTCGGCGCCGCCGCCGCCGACCACATCGCCCGCGCCGAGGCGGTGTTCGACGGCATCACCGGGCAGGGCGCCCGCCTGCCCTCGCAGCGCCGCTACGAAGGGCGGGTCCGCAGCCTGGCCAACGGCGTCACCATCCCCCGCGCGCTGTACGACGATATCCGCGCCTTGCTGGACTGACCACTCAGCCGAACGGGCGGTCTATCGCCGGCGAAGGCTCGGTGAACCAGGCCGCGCCGGTCTCGGTCACATGGAAATGGTCCTCGAGCCGGACGCCGAACTTGTCCGGCACGACGATCATCGGCTCGTTGGAGAAGCACATGCCCGGCGCCAATGGCGTCGTATCGCCCGGCACCAGATAGGCCGGCTCGTGGATCGACAGGCCGATGCCGTGGCCGGTGCGGTGGGGCAGACCGGGCAAACGATAGCCCGGGCCAAGACCCGCTTTCTCCAGCACCGCCCGTGCCGCCGCGTCGACCGCCTCGCACGGTACGCCGGGCCGCACCGCGTCGAACGCCGCTTGCTGCGCCGCCTGCTCCAGCGCCCAGATCCGCTTTTGCTCCTCCGACGCCTCGCCGAACACATAGGTGCGGGTGATGTCGGAATGATAGCCGCCGATGACGCAGCCGGTATCGATCAGCACGATATCGCCTTCCGCCAGCACGCATTCGCCGGGCAGCCCGTGGGGGAAGGCGGTCGAGCGGCCGAACTGGACGATGCAGAAGCCGTTGCCGTCCGGCGCGCCGATCGCCCGGTGGGCCTGGTCGATGAAATAGCGGACCTCCGAAGCGGTGATCCCCGGCGCCAGCGCCCGGGCAGCGCGGCGGTGGACCTCCAGCGTCATCGCCTTCGCCTGCTGCATCAGCGCCAGTTCCGCCGGCGACTTGATCATCCGGCAGCCGTCGACAATCGCCGACCCGGCGACGAGCGTCGCCGTCGGCGCGGCGCGGGCGATGCGGTCGACGAACAGGAACGCCATCGCCGGGTCGATCGCCAGCGTTTCGACGCCCAGTTCGCGCAGCGCCGCCGCGACCAGCGCGGCCGGGCTTTCGTCTTCCTCCCACAGCCGGATGTCGGCCTCGATCGCCAGGTCGGCCTGCAGCGTTCCCAGCTCGAAAGCAGGAGCGACGACGATCGGCCGGCCGGTGCGCGGCAGCAGCATCGCGACCAGCCGCTCGCTGGCGCCCCACGGCACGCCGGCGAAATAGCGCAGGCTGGCGCCGGCGCCGACCAGCAGCGCGTCTGCGCCGGCGTCCGCCGTCAGTCGGCGTGCCTTTTCGATCCGCGCGCCGCGCTCGTCGGCGGTGATCGCGGGGGCGGGATTGGCCCATGGCCGGATGGCGGCCAGTTCCGCGGCGGGAGTCGATCCGCCGATGCCGTTGGTCATTGCTCTGTGCCTTGCAAATTATGATGTGGAACGATGAAGGTTGTGATTGTCATACGGGCTTTCCGACGCCTAGGACAACGTATCGACCGGGACCGATCAGGGTTGCAGATATTGATCATATACCGTATACGATAATCGTCTTCAATGAAGGGACTCCGTTGAATGAACGCGTCGCAGGCCTTGTGGCGGGGGGTGTATCCCGCCGCAACCACACAGTTTGCCGAGGATTTCTCGGTCGATCTCGACGCGACTCAGCAGGTCCAGACCGCCCTTGTCGACGATGGCGTCGACGGCCTCGTCCTGCTCGGAACCTGTGGCGAGAACAACTCGCTCGAACCTGAAGAAAAGCGCGCGGTGCTGCGCGCGTCAGTCGAGGCGGTCGGCGGACGCGTGTCGCTCGTCGCCGGCGTGTCGGAACTGACTACGGCGCGCGCGGTGGAATATGCACGCGATGCCGAGGCGATCGGCGTTTCGGCGCTGATGGTGCTGCCGGCGATGGTCTACGTGCCGACGGTCGAGGAGTTGCGGACGCATCTGCGCGCGGTGGCGGCGGCAACGACGCTGCCGGTCATGCTATACAACAACCCGGCCGCCTACCGGGTCAACATGAGCTTCGAGCTGCTCGACGGGCTGGTCGATGTGCCGAACATCGTCGCACTGAAGGAATCGGAACCCGACACCCGCCGGTTCACCGACGTCGCCAACCGCTATGGCGATCGCTTTACGATGATGGCCGGGCTGGACGACGTCGCGCTCGAAGGGCTGCTGCTCGGCGCCAGCGGCTGGGTGTCCGGCCTGACCAGCGCCTTTCCGGCCGAATCCGTCCGCCTGGTCGCGGCGGTCTACGAAGGGCGGATCGAGGAAGCGCGTGACATCTACCGCTGGTTCATGCCGCTGCTCCACCTCGATTCGGTGCCCGACCTCGTCCAGTGCATCAAACTGGCTGAGCAGGTGATGGGGCGTGGCAACGAACGGGTCCGCATGCCGCGGATGCCGCTGTCCGGCGCGCGCCGGCAGCAAGTGATCGCCTGGGTCGAGCACTGCGCCGAGACCCGGCCCAGCGCGCACGTTCCGCTCGCCGCCTGATCCGAGATGCGGCACAGCTTCTTTTGCATCGACGGACATACCGCCGGTAATCCGGTCCGTCTTGTCGCCGGGGGTGCGCCGCTGCTGCGCGGTCAGTCGATGGCGGAACGCCGCCAGGATTTCCTCGCCCGGTTTGACTGGATCCGGACCGGCCTGTGCTTCGAGCCGCGCGGCCACGACATGATGTCCGGCGGCTTCCTCTATCCGCCCACGCGGGAGGACAGCGACGCCGGCATCCTGTTCATCGAAACCAGCGGTTGCCTGCCGATGTGCGGGCACGGCACGATCGGCATTCTGACCTTCGCGCTCGAAAACGGGCTGATCACGCCCCGCGAACCAGGCCGGGTGCGGGTGGAGGTGCCTGCCGGCGTCATCGACGCAGATTATCGGGTCGAGGGCGACCGGGTGGTCGCCGTCCGCATCCGCAACGTTCCCGCCTATCTGGCGCTGGAAGGCATAGAGATCGACGTGCCCGGTTTCGGCTCGCTGACTGTCGACGTCTCCTACGGAGGCAATTTCTATGCGATCATAGAGCCGCAGGGGCCGTATACCGGACTGGACGCGCTCGGTGCCTCGCGGATCATCGACCTCAGCCGGACGATCCGGGCGATGCTGCGCGAACGCTGCGAACCGGTCCATCCGCTGGAAAGCACGATCCGCGGCGTCAGCCATGTGCTGTGGGCCGACGCGCCCAAGGGCGATGGCGCCGACGGCCGCAACGCCGTGTTCTACGGTGAGAAGGCGATCGACCGCAGCCCGTGCGGCACCGGCACCTCGGCGCGGATGGCGCATCTCGTCGCGCGCGGGAAACTGAAGGTCGGCGACCGGTTCGTCCATGAAAGCTATATCGGCAGCCGTTTCATCGGCCGGGTCGAGGCAACCGCCGATATTGCCGGAAAACCGGGGATCATTCCCTCGATCGAGGGTTCGGCGATCGCGACCGGGATCAATACGATATGGATTGATCGCGCAGACCCCTTTTGGGCGGGGTTTTCGGTGGTATGAGGCGTGCATGAGCCTCGTCGTCCGCAACCTTTCCGATCAGTTGTTTGATCTCGTACGAAGCCGGATCCTGTCCGGCGCCGTCCCTCCCGATAAGCCGATCCGACAGGACGCCCTGGCTGCCGAACTCGGCATCAGCAAGATCCCGCTGCGCGAGGCGCTGGCGCGGCTGGAGCAGGAGGGGCTGGTCCATTCCCAGGCCAATCGCGGCTTCTTCGTCCGCCCGCTATCCGCCGACGAGGCGGAGGAAGTCTACGCGTTGCGGCTGAAGCTGGAGCCGGAGGTGATGGCCCTCGCCGCCCAGCGCGCCAATGACGAGGAGCGCCGTTTCGCCATCGATACGCTGGCTACCCTCTACCAGGTGACGGACGAACGCGGGGACGGCATCGGCGCCTTCAACCGCGCCTTTCACATGGCGCTGATCTGGCCCAGCGGCCAGCCGGTGACCAACCATTTCCTGGAACGGCTACACGTTCTGTCGGAGCGGTATGCGCGCAAACACCTGGAACCGCTTGGCCGGGATGAGCGCGCCAACGAGGAGCATCGCGAAATGCTCGATACCTGGCTGGCCCGCGATGGCGACGCCATCGCGCGGCTGACCTATGCGCACGTCAGCAAGACGCTTGATGATCTGCGCCAGCAACTGGCCGGAGAAGACGTGCAGCCGTGACGCTGCCTTGCACCGCCGAAGGGCAATAAAGGACAATTGAGGGGAGACGCATGACCATCCTAGGGCCAATCAAGCCGATCGAAAGCCAGGCGGCCGACGCCGCCCACCGCCTTCGACCCACGCTAAGCTGGTACCATCTCATCGCCCTTGGGGTCGGTGCGATCGTCGGCACGGGCATCTACACGCTGACCGGCGTGGGTGCCGAACGGGCCGGGCCGGCGGTGATCCTCGCCTTCGCGATCGCCGGCGCGGTCTGCGCCTGCGCGGCGCTGGCCTATGCGGAAATGGCGACGCTGATCCCGACATCGGGCAGCGCCTACACCTACACCTATTCGGTAATCGGCGAGACCGTCGCCTGGGTCGTTGGCTGGAGCCTGATCCTCGAATATTCGCTCGCCTGCTCGGCCGTGGCGGTCGGCTGGTCCGGCTATCTGGTCGGCTGGCTGCAATCGGCCGGTGTCTGGTTGCCGGAGGCATTGCTGTCCAGCCCGCATGCCGGCGGGCTGGTCAACATGCCCGCCGTGCTGGTGTCGCTGACCGTCGCCGGGCTTCTGATGGCCGGTACGCGGGAAAGCGCGACGCTCAACATCGTGCTGGTCATCATCAAGCTCACCGCGCTTGCCGCCTTTGTTGTCATGGCATTGCCGGCGTTCGACATCGCCAACCTGAAACCGTTCATGCCCTATGGCTTCATCAGCCATGTCGAGGGCGGTGAGACGCGCGGGGTCATGGCGGCAGCGGCGGTCGTATTCTTTGCCTTCTACGGCTTTGACGCAGTGGCGACCTCGGCCGAGGAAACCCGCAACCCCGGCCGCGACCTGAAGATCGGCATCATCGGATCGATGGCCGTGTGTACGCTGATCTACATGGCGGTCGCGCTCGCCGCGATCGGCGCGATGCCCTACACCGCGCTCGGCAAGTCGCCGGAGCCGCTGGCGCTGGTGCTGCGCACGCTGGGCCATCCCGGCGCGTCCTACATCGTCGCCGGCGCCGCGCTCGTCGCGCTGCCGTCGGTCATCCTGGTGATGATGTACGGGCAGAGCCGCGTGTTCTTCGTCATGGCCCGCGACGGGCTGCTGCCGCACGGCCTGGCGAAGGTGTCGCCGCGCACCGGCTCGCCGCTGCTGATCACCGGGCTGACCGGCGTGTTCGTCGCCGGTGTCGCCGGCTTCTTCCGCCTCGACGAGATCGCCGAACTGGCCAATGCCGGTACGCTGATCGCGTTCATCGCGGTCGGCGCCTGCCTGATGATCCTGCGCAAGCGCGCGCCGGACCTGGAGCGGGTGTTCCGTTGCCCGGCGCCCTATCTGGTCGGCACCGGCGCGATCGTCGGCTGCGTCTATCTGCTGGCCAGCCTGCCGACGCACACGCTGACCCGGTTCCTGATCTGGAACCTGATCGGCCTGGCGGTCTACTTCGTCTACAGCCGCAGCCGCAGCCTGATGAAGAAGGGGCATGAAGCGGCCTGATCGTGAGGCCCCGCCCTTCCACCACGGAGGGGCGGGGTTCAGCGGTCGAGTTTCACGCGATAGGCAAGGTCTGCGCTGCCGTTGGCGGCGACTCGCGTCTTCAGCAGCCAGCCGCCCTCGCCGCGTTCCACCCCAGCGGGGCGGTCGGCCAGCTCGTAGGGGATGACGAACTCCGCGTCGATCGCAACCGGCAGGGCGTTGGTCACCGCAATCCGCCAGTCCTGCCGGCGCCTGTTCTCACCGGTGCGCTTCAGCGTCCATTGCACGTCCGGGCTGTCGCCGAGGGCGATTTCCACCTCCTCGCCGATCGCGCGGTCGGCGAGCCGATCTTCCCCGGCCAGCAGGCTGCGGCCGGCGACCGGCTCGAACACCGCGACGCCGCCGGCAGGGAGCGGCAGGCCGAGACCGCTGGCCTTGTCGTTCTTCGCGCGCAGGACGAGGGTCATCGCCTGAGGCGTGTCTTCCCCAGCACTGACGTTGGCGACATAGCGGCAGACGAATTTCGCCGCCGGCTGGTTCAGCATCGCCACCTGCTTCTGGCCTTTGGCGGCAACGGTCACCCGGATCGGGACGCGGTAGAGCTTCAGGTCGCCCAGTTCCTCCTGCTCCGCGCTGATCGCGACGACCGGCGTCGGCGATGCCAGCGGCGCCGACCGGCGCTGCGCGGTGACGACGATGCTCTCCGCCATGTCCATCGCCATGGGCGGCGGCGGCGCGGGCGGCGGTGGCGGAGCTAGCGACCAGCGCGGATGGGTGCTGGTGACGTCCATCGGCCAGCATTGCAGGCGGAGTGCCGGCGGCGGGCCGGCTGGCGCGCCGCGCCGGGCGCGCTCGCGGTTAGGCTGGCCGGCGACGACCTGCAGGCTGGCGTCAGCGAAGCCCTGACTGCCGCCGTTGGCGACGGTCAGCCAGGCGAACAGGCCGAGGGTGGCGCCGCTTTCCGCCATGGCGGCGACATAGTTGGCGGACCAGTCGAACCCCTGCGCCAGATAGCTGAGTTGGACGGTGACCTCCGTCGCACGGTCGCTGGTGGTCAGCACCGACAGGGTCGGCCGCGCCGACAGGTCGTCCGGCACGCCGGCGTAGAGCATGCGTTCGGGCAGGCCCGAGCAACCGAGCGCTTCGATGCCCTCGTCGGTCTGGAGCAACACGCCGCCGTTCGGCCCAGCCTGGATGATCGCCTCCTGCTCGCGCAGCTCGCCGGTCCGGCGATCGGTGCGTTGCAGGGTGACACGGCGTTTGAGATTGGCGTCGACCAGCCCGGCTGGCGAGATCAGCCGGGCGTCGCGATTCTTCTCACGCACGCCGGAGGGCAGGCCGGAGACGATCGCGGTTTCCGGCAGCATGCCGTCGGCGACCCCGACGAAGCGGATCACCGATTCGCCCGCCGGGATGCGCAGCGTCCGTGTCTCGCTGACCAGCGCGTAGCCGCCCGGCCACGCATGATTCATCGCGCCTTCGCGCCGGCCAGGGTCGCGGTAGATGGTAATGGACACGTCGGATACGCTGTCAGACACCACCGTCCCGGCGGTTGCCGGCGCGGCGCCGGACAGCAGAACCAGCAGCAGGGCAGTTGCCCGCATCGTCAATAGCGGGTGTCGAAGGTCACGGTCAGTTCGGCAGAGCCGTTGGCAGGCACCGGCACCTTCCACTCGACGCGGTCGGCCGACACCCGGTCGCCGGTCAGGCTCTGCGCCTCGATCCGCGCATCGCCCCACAGGCCGGCCTGCGCCAGATCGACGGTCACCGCATCCGGCCGAGCGTTGGTCAGCGTATAGCGCATCCGGGTGCGCCAGCGGCGGCTGGACAGGCGGGTCCGTTCCTCGACCACCGTCTTGACCTTGACGTCGAACGCCTCGCCGGTGCGGACCGCCATGCTCGACCCCATCGGCGTATGGTCGATCCGGTTCTCGCCGATGAACTGCGGGTTGCCGCGCGCGTCGCGCAGATAGACGCGCACCGTCCCCGCCGGCAGCTGGTCGCCAAGCCCGCCCTGTGCGGAAGTGGAGAATTTGAGCGCGGTCACCGCGCTGCGTGGCTGGTCGTTGCTGCCCAGCCAGCCGTTGACGAACTCATAGGCCTTGCGCGCCGGCGCGCCCTTCACGTCGAGGAAGCTGACCTGTTTCTGCTGGGCATTGGCGATCGTCGTGCGTTCCTTCAGCGGGTAGAGATAGTAATCCCCCAGCCGCTCGCGCGTGCCGCTTTCGGTGCCGGCCTCCTCAAGGCTGTCGACCGGCATCGGCCGGACCATGCGGCGGGTGTTGCCGCTGCCGCTGTTGACGTTGCCGGCGACAAGCAGGGTGTCCGCCCGCGCAAAGCTGGTGCCGGTATTGTTGGTCAGCGTCACCCAGCCCTGCATGTCGATCGTGCCCTTGCCTTCGTCGAACAAGGCGACATAGTCGCTGGTCCAGCCGAGACCGGGGGTCAGGTAGGACAGGCGGGCCGGGATCGTTTCGGCCCGCGCGGCGTCGATCGTCACCGACAGGGTCGGGCGGGCGCGCAGATTGTCCGGCACCTTGTCGAACACGACGCGCACCGGCAGGCCGTCGTCGCGCAGCACCTCTATCCGCTGGCCGATCTGCAGGACGATACCGCCGTTCGCGGCCAGCACCTTCGCCTGTTCGCGGGTTTCGGCGCCGGTCGCCGGGTTGGTGCGGACGATGGTGATCGTCTGGCCGACCGCCTTTTCCATCAGCTTGTCCGGCGACAGCAGGTCAAAATCGAAATTCTGCTCGACGATGGCGATGCCCGCGCCGGCGAGGGTGACGGTTTCCGGCCGGATCTGGGCGGAAACGTCCGGAAATTCCTGGCGGGACCGGCCGGCGGCGACGCTCAGCTGGCGCGTGTCCTGCACCAGCGCCAGATTGTTGTTGTAGATGGTGACCGACAGATCGCCTTGCGCGGATTGGGCGAAAGCGGGCGTCGACAGCCCGGCCAGCAACAGCATCAGTCGATATCGCATCGTCGTCCCCGTATCACCTGCGCCATGGCGAGAATGGCCAAATTGCATCGACTTGCCTAGCGATGATTGCACGGTACGCGAGCAGCCGGGCGGCCCGGCATGGCGCGGTGGGGACAAGGCACTATATGAAGTGCGGGCACCGCGGCGCGCGTGGGCACATGGAGCGAAGGAGTCGGGCGTGGTTTCAATCGTCGGCGTGTCGGGCAGCCTCAGACGGCACTCGTTCAACGGCGGCTTGCTGCGGGCGGCGGCGAAGGCGATGCCGGCCGGTTCGGCGCTGACCACGGCATCGATCGCCGGGGTGCCGCTCTACAACGCCGACGACGAGGCGGCGCAAGGCATTCCCGCTGCCGTCGCGGCGCTGAAGGAAGCGATCGCCGGGGCGGACGGGCTGTTGCTGGTCACGCCGGAATACAACAACGGCATTCCCGGCGTGTTCAAGAACGCGATCGACTGGGCTTCGCGCCCCGCCGACGACATCGGTCGGGTGTTCGGCGGCAAGCCGGTGGCGGTGATCGGCGCCTCGCCCGGCGGCTTCGGCACGCTGCTCGCCCAGGATTCGTGGCTCAGCGTTCTGCGCACCCTTGGCACCCGGCCGTGGTTCGAGGGGCGGCTGCTCGTTTCCCGCGCCGGCGCCGCCTTTGACGCGCAAGGCAATCTGACCGACGATACGGTGGCGGAACGGCTGCGCGGCTTTCTCGCCGGGTTCGCGGCGTTCGTGGAAAGGAGCAGAACATGAGCGACAAGGTCAGAGCCCGCGTTTCAGAAAACGGCGACAGCGCGTTCAGCGTGCGGGTGGATGCGGGCGGCATCGCCTTCGTCGGCGACGAACCGGTGGCGATGGGCGGCGGCGGGCTTGGCCCCAACCCTTATGAGTTGCTGAGCGCCGCGCTGGCCGAGTGCACGGCGATGACGGTGCGCTGGTACGCCCGGCAGCACGACTGGCCGGTCGAGCATGTCGCGGTCGAGGTGACGCACGAGAAAGGCCCGATCGAGGGGCAGGCGCGCCCCGGCGACATATTCCACAAGACGGTCGCGATCCGCGGCGATGCGCTGAGCGAGGACCAGCGCAGGCGACTGATCGACGTCGCCGCCAAATGCCCGGTGCACCGCACGCTCGAGGGAACGCCGTCGATCACCACCAGCACGGCGGAGGCGGTCCATGTCTGAGCCGGCGGACCATCCGGTGACCGGCGCGCAATGCCGGGCGGCGCGGGCATTGGTCGAATGGCCGCGCGATCATGTCGCGGCGCGGGCGCATATTCCCGTCGCCGCGCTCGCCGATTTCGAAGCCGGCATCGGCAGCCTTGATGACGAGGCGCGCCGGCGGCTGCGCCAGGCGCTGGAATCAGGGGGTGCGGTGTTCATCCCCGAAAATGGTGGCGGGGGCATCGGCGTCCGCCTGCGTTTCAGCAGCGGCGACGTCCGCGTTCTCAACAAATGGGAAGGCGAAGGCGGCCAGGTCGGCGACGACGACGTCTAGCAAGAGTGTGCGGTGCCCGCCCAGCCCCCCAACCACCCGCCATCTCCCTTCCGGGATGCCGGCGTTGGGACGCCGGGCGGGGGGCTGGAGGGCGGTGCCGTCAGTTGGTTACCGGGCGGCTGAAGCGGCGGCTGACCCGGTCCTCAAGCCGGTCGGCCAGCGAGCGCCGGATCGGCTGGCCGGACAGCAGCTTGCGCCAGGTGTTGTAGCTGATTCCGAACTGCGCCTGTAGCGTTTCGTCAGTCTGGCCGGTGCAGTTGTCGACCATGTGGTCGACCACGGCCGGGTCTACGGCGCGCACAGCCCGGCCTCCGGAGCCGCCAGCCTTCATGTTCCTCTCCCTCATTCGTTCTTCGCTTTGTCAGTTCACCAAATCGTGTGGAACGGCGCTGCCGTCGCGCAACGCGTCGGGGAGCAGCGCCTGCGGCATGTCCTGGTAGCAGACCGGGCGCAGGAAGCGGCGGATCGCCAGCGTCCCGACCGACGTCGAACGCCCGTCCGATGTCGCCGGGAACGGGCCGCCATGAACCATCGCCGGGCTGACCTCGACGCCGGTGCCGAAGCCGTTGACCAGCAGCCGGCCGGCCTTGTCCTCCAGCGCCGGCAGCAGCGTCCGTGCCGCCGGCAGGTCGGCATCGGCCAGGTGCAGCGCAATGGTCAGCTGTCCCTCCATCGCCTCGATGATCCGCCGCAGCATCGCCATGTCCGGCACCCGGACGAGCACGGAGCTTGGCCCAAAGGTCTCTTCCTGAAGACGCGGGTCAGCGAGGAAACTGTCAGCGTCGGTCTCGAACAGCGCCGCCTGCGCCTGATGCGGGCCGGACGGGGCCGCGCCGCGAACCAGCGTCGCGACCGCTGAATGGCCGGCGAGCGCGCCGACCTGCCGGTCGTAGGCGGCGTGGATACCGGCGGTCAGCATCGTCTGCGCGCCGCTTTCCGCCAGCTTGGCCTGCGCGCCAGCGATGAAGCTGTCGACCCCCGGCCCGTCGAGCGCGAGGACGACGCCGGGATTGGTGCAGAACTGGCCGGCGCCAAGCTGGAGCGCGGCGGCGAACGCCTCGCCGATCGCCTCGCCGCGTTCGGCAAGGGCGCCGGGGAACAGCAGCACCGGGTTGACGCTGCTCATTTCCGCATAGACCGGGATCGGCTGATGCCGCGCCGCCGCCGTCGCCATCAGCGCCAGGCCGCCGGCGCGCGATCCGGTAAAGCCGACCGCCTTGATCCGCGGATCGTTGACCAGCGCCTGGCCGACCGCGTTGCCCGGCCCCTGGAGCAGCGAAAACACGCCTTCGTGCAGGCCGCAGGCGGCGACCGCGTCGCGGATCGCGGTGCCGATCAGCGCCGAGGTGCCGGGGTGCGCGGGATGGGCACGCACCACCACCGGACAGCCGGCGGCAAGCGCGGAGGCGGTGTCGCCGCCAGCGACCGAGAAGGCGAGCGGGAAGTTCGACGCGCCGAACACCGCGACCGGCCCGATCGCGACGTTGCGCAGCCGGAGGTCGACGCGGGGCAGCGGCTTGCGGTCCGGCTGGGCCGGGGCGATGCGCGCGTCGAGCCAGGTGCCGGAGCGGACGAGATCGGCGAATAGGCGCAACTGGCCGACGGTGCGGCCGCGTTCGCCCTCGACGCGGGGACGGGGCAGGCCGCTTTCCGCCATGACCCGTTCGATCAGCGCGTCGTCGAGCTTCAGGATATTGTCGGCGATGGTTTCGAGGAAGGCAGCGCGATCGGCGAGGCTGGTTTCGCGGTAGGTTATCAGCGCTTCATCAGCGAGCGAACATGCCTGTTGGACGTCGGCCGCGGTGGCGCCGCCGAACACCGGGTCGAGCGCCTCGCCGGTGGCGGGGTTGATCCCGCGCAGCGGTTCTCCGCCGCCGGTGACCGGCGTGGCGCCGATCAGCATTTCACCAGTGAGCGGGGAATTTCCGGACGCCATAAAGAACCCTTTCAACCTGGAGAGGCCGCGCCGGGGAGCGACGCGGCCCACCCTCCCGCGACCGCGTTTCGCCGGCATGACAGGGGCCATCCGCGAAAACGCGGCGTGCCGGTCTGCGTGACGATCCTGAATCCCGGTCGGACGGGAGATTCGTGATTATCGTATACGATATTGTCCCCAACCGTCCAGTCCGTCCGGATGATTTTTTGCATCAGTAGAAACAATATATCATGATTATGGATACATCAACCGGGCGCCGCGCCGATGCGAAAGCGCGCCTCCATTCTGGCGCGCGATCGCCTAGACTGGCGCGATGACCAGACGATTCGCCGCATTGGCCCTGATCCTCGCCCTCGCCGCGCCGGCCTTCGCCCAGGACGCCGCACCGGCGCCCACACCCACCCCGCCGCCCGCCGAGACGGTGGCCGTGGTTCTGGAGACCAGCGCGGGCGCGATCACCCTGGCGCTGGAGAAGGAGCGTGCGCCGGTCACCACCGCCAATTTCCTGCGCTATGTCGACCAGAAGAAGCTGGACGGCACGACCTTCTATCGCGCCGTCAACGTCGTGGCGGATTTCGGCCTGATCCAGGGCGGCACGATCGGTGAGGCGAAGCGGACGCTGCCGCCGATCGCACACGAGCCGACCAGCACCACCGGCCTGACCCATACCGACGGCACGATTTCAATGGCGCGGGCCGAGCCGGGCACCGCCGCCGGCGATTTCTTCATCACTGTCGGCGACATGCCGTCGATGGATGCCGATCCGAGCCAGCCCGGCGACAATGCCGGCTATGCCGCGTTCGGCCATGTCATCGCCGGCATGGACGTCGTGCGCGGCATCCTGGCGGCGCCGACATCGCCGACCGAGGGCGAGGGTTCGATGATCGGGCAGATGCTGTCGCCGCGCATCACCATCCTGTCGGCGCGGCGGGTGGTGCCGGCGCCGCCGCCGTCGGCGCGCTGACGGTCGACAAGCGCCGGGTGACGGCCTAAGGGCCCGGGCCATGCGAGGGTGGTCACAGCGGATGAGCGGGGCACGCGCTGGGCTGGCGCCGCTGCTCGTCGTCCTCGCCCTGCTGCTGCGCGTGATGATCCCGGCCGGCTGGATGCCGATGGCGGGCGGCGGCTACGCGATCACGCTATGCACCGGCATGGGCGCGGTGTCCGCCTGGGTCGACGCCGACGGGCAGATCCACAAGGACAAGCCGCCGATCGATTCGCGCGGCGACGGCCATTGCATTTTCGCCGGTTTCGCCGCGGCGCTGACCCTGCCCGACGCGATCGCCGCCCCGGCGGTGCCGGTGGCGATCGCCGCCGCGCTGCTGCCGGTCGCGCTGTTCGACGGCGGGACGATCGGGCGCGGCCTTGCCGCCCCGCCGCCACCGCCGACCGGCCCGCCCCACCGCCTCTGAACCGCCGCCGTGCCGACCCGAACCCCGTTCGGGCGGCGCGGTTGTTTGTTGAGAGGCGAGCGCCCGGCCGGGCGTCCGCCCGGTTCGAGGTATTTCCATCATGCAGACCATCACCCGTTTGGCGGGCGGCGCCTTCGCGTCCGTGCTCGCCCTGTCCGTTTCGCTGTCCCTGTCCGCCCCCGCCCGTGCCGAAAGCGAAGCGGATGCACCGACGATCGTCGTCACCGCGCAGGACGCGATCGACGAAGCTCGCGCCACGCTCGCGCTCAGCCCCGGCGGCGTCGACCTGATCGATGCCGCCAGCTTCGCCGACACCGTTGCGGTGTCGCTGCGCGACGCGCTGGCCTTTTCCCCCGGCGTCTACGCCCAGCCGCGCTTCGGGCAGGAGGTGCGGCTGTCGATCCGCGGTTCCGGGATCAGCCGCGGGTTCCACATGCGCGGCCTGACCCTGCTGCAGGACGGCATCCCGATCAACCTGGCCGACGACAACGGCGATTTCCAGGAGCTTGATCCACAGGTCTTCCAGCATATCGAGGTCTATCGCGGCGCCAACGCGCTGCGCCTCGGCGGGTCGACGCTGGGCGGGGCGATCAACGCGGTGACGCCGACCGGGCGCACCGCCCCCACCGCCGAGCTGCGGATCGACGGCGGCAGTTTCGCTACTGTCCGCGCCAAGGCGGCGGCCGCTTTCGCCACCGAACGCGGCGACGCCTATCTGGCGCTGACCACCGACCGCTCCGACGGCGACCGCGCCCATGCCGACCGCCACGCGATGCGTTTCACCGGGAATGCCGGGCTGCGGCTGGGCGAGCGGGTGGAGACGCGCTTCTACGCCACGCTCAGCCACATTCGCCAGAATCTGCCGGGAGCGCTGACGCTCGACCAGGCGCTGACCACGCCGGCGCTGTCGCTGCCCGACAATATCGTGAAGGATCAGGAACGCGACATCGATTCGCTGCGGTTGCAGAACCGCACCGTGGTGACGCTGGAGGGCGGCGCGATCGCGTTCGGTGCCTTCTACAACGCCAAGCAGCTCTATCACCCGATCTTCCAGTTGCTCGACCAGAAGGCGCGGGACCGGGGCGTGTTCGCCAGCCTCGACCTAGCTGGGCGGGTCGGCGGCGTCGATGTCGCGCTGACCCTGGGCAGCCAGGCGCGGTTCGGCATCGTCGCGGCGCGCCAGTATCTGAACGTCGGCGGCAAGCGCGGCGCCCAGACCGGCGACGCCCGCCAGACGGCGCGGACGATCAACAGCTATGGCGAATTGCGGGTCACGCCGGTCGCCGGGCTGACCCTGATCGCCGGTGGCATCCACAGCCACGGCCGGCGCGCGGTCGACAACCGGCTGAACCCGGCGATGAGCGACGCGCGCAGCTACGACCTGTTCGCGCCCAAGTTCGGGGTGCTGTGGGCGCCGGCCGACGCGGTGCAGGTCTATGCCAACCATGCCCGCTCGATCGAGCTGCCCGGTTTCCTGGAGCTGGTCCAGCAGCCGGTGCAGGGTTTCGTGCCGCTCGACGCCCAGCGCGCCTGGACGACGGAGATCGGCACGCGCGGCCATGCCGGCATCGCCCGCTGGGACATCAGCCTCTACCGCGCCAATGTGCGCGGCGAGATGCTGCAATTCCTCGTCACGCCGGACGTGCCGGCCGCGGCCTTCAACGCCGGGCGGACCCGCCATCAGGGTATCGAGGCCGGGCTTGAGCTGGCGCTGGCGCCATGGGCGCGGTTGCGGCAGGTGTACCAGTATAATGATTTCCGCTTCCGCGCCGACGCGGCATATGGCGACAACCGCCTGCCGGTGGTGCCGCGCCACCAGTACCGCGCCGAATTGCGGCTGGGGACCGACCGGCTGAGCCTGTCGCCGAACATCGAGTGGACGCCGCGCGGCGGCTGGGCGGATTATGCGAACAGCGTCCGCGCGCCGGGCTATGCGCTGTTCGGGCTGGGCGCGGAGGCGGTGCTGCGCGACGGCGTCACCCTGTTCGTCGACGCGCGCAACCTGACCGGCAAGAAGGCGGTCGGCGATATTTCGGCGGTGATCGCCGCCAATGCCGGCACCGTCGCCTTCTATCCGGTTGAACGGCGGGCGCTTTACGGCGGGCTGCGCGCCGCTTTCTGAACCCGCGTCGCTTGAGCCTGTCACACGGGAGGGGTAGATGCTGGTCATGACGGAACAGACCAGCCAAGCCATCCTCGACCAGCTCAGCCGCATCTACGACGAGGCGGTCGCGGCGTTGCGGGAGGCGATCGAGGCGTTTGTCGCGCACGGCGAACGCCCCGATCCCACTCGTCGCGCCGCCGGCGTCTTCGCCTACCCGGAATTGCGGATCACCTATCGCGGCGATGCGCCGGTGCCGCCGCCGCTGCGCGCCTTTGGCCGGCTGACCGCGCCGGGGCGCTACACAACCACCGTCACCCGCCCGGAATTGTTCCGCGCCTATCTGGTCGAGCAGATCGCCCTGCTGATCGACGGGTACGGCGTATCGGTCGAGGTCGGGCGCAGTAACCAGGAGATTCCGTTCCCCTATGTGCTGGACCCGGGCCACGAACTGGCACTGGACGGGGTGGAGCCGACCGAGCTGGCGCGCTGGTTCCCGGCGACCGAGCTGGCCTATATCGGCGACGAGGTGGCCGACGGCACGTTCAGCGGCGATGACGGCACGCCCCGGCCGCTGGCGCTGTTCGACGGGCTGCGCACCGATTTCTCGCTGGCACGGCTGCGCCATTACACCGGCACGCCGCCGGAGCATGTCCAGCGTTACGTGTTGTTCACCAACTATCACCGCTATGTCGACGAATTCGTCCGCTGGGCCTGCGCCGAGCTGAAGGGCAACGACCACTATGCCGCGCTGTCCGGCGCCGGCGGGCTGTACGTCACCCGCGACGATGCCGACCCGGAGCGGGTGATCTCCGACAGCGCCTGGCGCCGGCACCAGATGCCGGCCTATCACCTGATCGCGCCGGACCGGTCGGGGATCAGCCTAGTCAACATCGGCGTCGGCCCGTCCAACGCCAAGACGATCACCGACCATATGGCGGTGGTGCGGCCGGAGGCGTGGCTGATGATCGGCCATTGCGGCGGCCTGCGCCCCAGCCAGCGGATCGGCGATTATGTGCTGGCCCACGCCTATCTGCGCGACGACCATGTGCTGGACGAGATGTTGCCGCCCGAAATCCCCGTCCCGGCGATCGCCGAGGTGCAGCAGGCGCTGGCCCGCGCGGCGGAAACGGTTTCAGGCGAGACGCCGGAGGCGCTGAAACGGCGGCTGCGCACCGGCACCATCGTCACCACCGACGACCGCAACTGGGAATTGCGCTACAGCCGGTCGGCGCTGCGCTTCTCGCAATCCCGCGCCGTCGGCATCGACATGGAATCGGCGACGATCGCGGCGCAGGGCTATCGCTTCCGCGTGCCCTACGGCACGCTGCTCTGCGTGTCGGACAAGCCGCTGCACGGCGAACTGAAGCTGCCGGGGCAGGCCAACCGCTTCTACGAGCGGGCGATCAGCGAGCATATGCGGATCGGCATCGAAACCTGCGAGGAACTGCGCCGCGAGGGCACCCGCCTGCACAGCCGCAAGCTGCGCGCGTTCAACGAGCCGCCATTCCGCTAGAGGGCTATGGGGGGAGCGCGTGTGCCGCGCCCCCCCCATAGACGGCCCGTTCAGGCCGCGGTTTTGGCGCCCGGCTGGCGCGTGGTGCGCAGATAGGGCTTGTGGGTGGTCCAGCCGTCCGGGAACAGCTTCTTCGCTTCCTCGTCGCTGACCGAGGGGACGATGATTACGTCCTCGCCCTGCTTCCAGTCGGACGGGGTGGCGACCTTGTGGTTGTCGGTCAGTTGCAGGCTGTCGATCACGCGCAGCAGTTCCGGGAAGTTGCGGCCGGTCGACGCCGGATAGGTCAGCGTCATCCGCAGCTTCTTCGCCGAATCGATGACCAACACGGTCCTGACCGTGTTGGTGTCCGACGCGTTAGGGTGGATCAGATCGAGCGTGGTAGCAACCGAGCGGTCATGGTCGGCGATCAGTGGATAATTGAGCGCGGTGCCCTGCGTTTCGGCGATGTCCTTCGCCCAGCCGTGATGGCTGTCGACCGGGTCGACCGACAGGCCGAGCACCTTGACGCCGCGCTTGTCGAATTCCGGCTTCAGCCTGGCGACGGCGCCGAGTTCCGTCGTGCAGACCGGCGTATAGTCCTTCGGGTGGGAGAACAGGATGACCCAGCTGTCCCCGGCCCATTCGTAGAAATCGAGCTTACCCTCGGTCGAATCCTGGACGAAATTCGGCACGGTATCGGACAATTTAAGAGACACGTCAGTCCTCCTCACAAGAATGGGGGCGCGGCGCGCGTCGCCATGCGGAGGGCGGCAGCGCAAGGGCCACTGCAGCCTAGACTAGAACGATCGGTAAGATGTTGGAGGAACGAAATCTATTTCGCCGCAAAGCGAAGATTGTGGGCGCCGCTTCCACGCGCGGCGATCACCCTCTAGAGGTGGGAAATGTCGCTCGCGCTGAACGTCACCCGATCGATCCTCGGCCAGCCATGGCGCTGGCGCGCCGGGGGCGATGCCGGCGCCGACGCCGGTTTCGCGCCGGACGACCTGGTCACCCGCCTGCTGCTCAGCCGCGGCTGCCCGCGCGAGACGGTCGACGCCTACCGCGCGCCGAGCATCCGCGCGTTCATGCCCGATCCGTCGATCTTCCGCGACATGGACAAGGCGGCACAGCGCCTGGCCGACGCGGTGGCGGCGGGCGAAGCGGTCACCGTGTTCGGCGACTATGACGTCGACGGCGCGACCTCCGCCGCGCTGCTCGTCCGCCTGCTGCGCGCGCTTGGGCTGGCGCCGGCGGTCTACATCCCCGACCGGCTGATGGAAGGCTACGGCCCGTCGGGCGAGGCGCTGGTCAGGATCGCCGAGGGCGGCGCCCGGCTGATCGTCACCGTCGATTGCGGCGCGCAGGCGTTCGAGGCGATGGCGATGGCCAGGGCGGCCGGCGTCGACGTTATCGTCGTCGACCACCACAAATGCGCGGCGGCGCTGCCGGAAGCCTATGCGCTGGTCAATCCGAACCGGCTGGACGAGGCGGAGGGCGCCGCCCACGGCCATCTGGCGGCAGTCGGCGTCGCCTTCCTGCTCGGCGCCGCCCTGCTCCGCACCCTGCGCGCGCGGGGGTTCTTCGCGACGCGGGCGGAGCCGAAGCTGCTCGACCTGCTCGACCTGGTCGCGCTCGGCACCGTCGCCGACGTCGCGGCGCTGCGCGGCCTCAACCGCGCTTTCGTCGCCCAGGGGCTGAAGGTGATGGCCGGGCGGCGCAACACCGGCCTCGCCGCGCTCGCCGACGCGGCAAGGCTGAACCGCGCGCCGCTGTGCCACGACCTCGGCTTCGCGCTCGGCCCGCGGATCAACGCCGGCGGCCGGGTCGGCAAGTCCGACCTCGGCGTCCGCCTGCTGACCAGCGAGGACCCGGAGGAAGCGCGGGCGATCGCCGCCGAGCTCGACCGGCTGAACGAGGAGCGCCGGGCGATCGAGGCGGCGGTGCAGGCGGAGGCGGAACAACTGGCGACAGGCCAGGGCAACCGTGCGGTCGCGCTGGTCGCCGGGCAGGGCTGGCACCCCGGGGTGATCGGCATCGTCGCCGGGCGGTTGAAGGAAAAGCTGGGCCGGCCGGCGATCGTCATTGCCCTCGATGCCGACGGGATCGGCAAGGGATCGGGCCGCTCGGTCGCCGGCGTCGACCTGGGCGCGGCGGTGCTGGCGGCGAAGGACAGCGGCCTGCTGGTCGCCGGCGGCGGCCACGCGATGGCGGCGGGGCTGACCGTCGCCGCCGACCGGGTCGACGCGCTGGCCGAATTCCTCGACGCGCGGCTGGCCGCCGATGTCGCCCGCGCCGGCGACGGGCGGGTGCTGCTACTCGACGCGGTGGTCGCGCCGGGCGGCGTTGTTCCGACGCTGGTCGAGGCGCTGGAGGCTGGCGGCCCCTACGGCATGGGCTGGCCGGCGCCGCGCGTCGCCGCCGGGCCGGTCCGGGTGGTCAAGGCCAGCGTCGTCGGTGCCGGCCATGTCCGTGCGATCGTCTCCGGCGACGACGGCCGCAGCATCAAGACCGTCGCCTTCCGCGCCGCCGACAGCGCGCTCGGCCAGGCGCTGCTCGGTGCCCCGCCCGACCGCCGCCTGTGGCTGGCCGGTCGGGCGAAGATCGACGACTGGGGCGCGCGGCCGGCGGCGGAACTGCACGTCGACGATGCCGCCTGGCTCGATTGAGCCATTGACCCCCGCGCCCGAACCGAATAACCGCAACCGGCCTTCGGCAAGGCCCCTTCGTCTAGCGGTTAGGACGCGGCCCTTTCACGGCTGAAACACGGGTTCGATTCCCGTAGGGGTCACCAGAGTCCTCTTGCGGGGGATTCGGGCTATACCGCAAGCGGTTGATCCGTAATGCTTCCATAATGTGGCGGTTCTATTGGAACGGCCGGGCACGGCCGGATGTCGTTATATCGACGGCATATTTGGTCGATGAGGCGCCGATGTCGCGAGCCTATTCGAAGCGTTGATCGGGAATATGCAGTGGGCGGGCCGCGGCGAGCACGTCGCCGGCCACGGCGTTTCGGCCCGGGATCGTGCCCGGCTCCACGCGCTCGCCCACCTGCACGATATGGGAAAGGCGAACCGGGGCGCACGCTGGCGGCGATCATCGATAGCTGGGGCGCGCTGGTCGCCGAAGGCGGTTCCCCCGCACCTGCCGGGATCAGGGAGAAGCCATATCTTTTTGTGTCGGCCGGGCTAAAACTGCATATCCAGCTCCACGACATCGGCGCGCGGCGACCGATTGTCGGGAGCAGGCGGGGAGGATCGGACGATGCGGGGAGGAATTTCGAAGCACATCCCGTGGATCGCGCTGGCGATCGTCGGCTTCGTCGCGCTCCTCGTCCTTGCGGTTTCGCGCGGGGAGCCGGTCAGCGCGCTGTGGATCGTCGCCGCCTCGGTCTCCTGCTTCCTCGTCGCCTATCGCTATTACGCGCTCTACATCGGCCGCCGCGTGATGCGGCTCGATCCGGCGAGGCCGACGCCCGCCGTCTATCGCGCCGACGGGCTCGACTATGTGCCGACGGACCGGCGCGTGCTGTTCGGCCACCATTTCGCCGCCATTGCCGGGGCCGGGCCGCTGGTGGGGCCGGTGCTGGCGGCGCAGATGGGCTATCTGCCCGGAACGCTGTGGATCATCTTCGGCGTCGTCCTGGCCGGCGCGGTGCAGGATTTCATGGTCCTGTTCATCTCGATGCGGCGCGACGGGCGCTCGCTTGGCGAACTGGTCCGCATGGAGATGGGGGCGGTGGCCGGCACCATCGCGCTGGTCGGCACGTTCGTCATCATGGTGATCATCCTCGCCGTATTGGCGCTGATCGTCGTGCGCGCGCTGGCCGACAGCCCATGGGGCATGTTCACCGTCGTCGCCACCGTGCCGCTGGCGATGCTGATGGGCGTCTATACGCGCTGGATCCGGCCGGGGCACATCGGCGAGGTCTCGCTGCTCGGCTTCGCCGGGCTGCTGCTCGCCATCGTCTATGGCCAGAGCGTCGCCGCGTCGCCCGTCTGGGGGCCGCTGTTCACCTTCACCCCGGTGCAGCTCTGCTGGATTCTCGTCGGCTATGGCGCCGTGGCCTCGATCCTGCCGGTCTGGCTGCTGCTCGCCCCGCGCGACTATCTTTCCACCTTCCTCAAGATCGGGGCCATCGCCGCCCTGGCGATCGGCATCGTCATCATGGCGCCACCGCTGCAGATGCCGGCGCTCACCCGGTTCGTCCACGGCGGCGGGCCGGTGTGGTCGGGCGCGCTGTTTCCCTTCCTGTTCATCACCATCGCCTGCGGCGCCGTCTCGGGCTTTCACGCGCTGATCGCGAGCGGCACCACGCCTAAGCTGATCGCCACCGAGGCGGATGCGCCGCTCATCGGCTATGGCGGCATGCTGATGGAGGCGTTCGTCGCGATCATGGCCCTGATCGGCGCGTCGATCCTCGATCCCGGCCTGTATTTCGCGATGAACAGCCCGGCCGCGCTGATGGGCGCGACCCCCGAAACCGCCGCCGCCGCGGTGACGGCGATGGGTTTCCCGATCGCGCCCGACATGCTGGCGCAAACCGCGAGGGACGTGGGCGAAGCCTCGATCATCTCGCGCACCGGCGGCGCGCCGACGCTGGCCGTCGCCATGGCGGAGATTTTCAGCCATGTCGTCGGCGGCCCGGCGATGAAGGCCTTCTGGTATCATTTCGCCATATTGTTCGAGGCGCTGTTCATCCTGACCGCCGTCGATGCCGGCACGCGCGCCGGGCGCTTCATGCTGCAGGACCTGATCGGGCTGGTAGCGCCCTCGTTCCGGTCGACCGACTCCTTCGTCGCCGGGCTGGTGGCCACCGGGCTGTGCGTCGCCGCCTGGGGCTTCTTCCTCTATCAGGGCGTCACCGATCCGCTGGGCGGGGTGAACACCCTCTGGCCGGTGTTCGGGATTTCGAACCAGATGCTGGCGGCCATCGCGCTGATGCTGGGCACCGTCGTCCTGTTCCGCATGAAGCAGGACCGCTACGCCTGGGTTACGGTGGTGCCGACACTCTGGCTGCTGGTCTGCACCGTCAGCGCGGGATTGCTGAAGCTGGTCTCCGCCGATCCGGCGGTGAGCTTCGTCGCGCACGCACTGAAATTCTCCGACGCGGCCTCGCGCGGGGAGGTGCTGGCGCCGGCGGTCTCGATGGACGAGATGCGGCGCATCATCTTCAACGACTGGGTCGATGCCGGCCTGTGCGTGCTGTTCCTCGCCGTCGTGCTCAGCCTGCTGGTATTCACGATCCGCGCGATCGTCGCGGCCAGGCGGGCCGACACGCCCACCGCGCATGAAGTCCCGCCGCACGCGGTGCCGGCGGAGTGAGGCGGATGCTCCGCTTCGTGCGCGAGACCGCGCTGCTCATGGTCGGTCAGCCCAGCTACCGTGTCTATCTGGCGCACATGGCCGAACGCCACCCCGGTCGTCGGCCGATGAGCCGCGTCGAATTCTTCCGGGACCGCGAAAAAATGCGTTACGGCGGAAAAGGCGGCGGCCGCTGCTGCTGAGCGCCCCCACCGCCTGACAGCCGGCGGGCGCCTCGCCGCGCAACCCCCGATGCATTTTTCGGGCAGTGCGCTATCTTGGCCCGGCATGGCCGACCTATTCGCTTCCGACCCCGAACCCGCCGCCGCCCCGCTTGCCGACCGCCTGCGCCCCCATGCGCTGGCGGAGGTCGTCGGCCAGGACCATCTGACCGGGCCCGAAGGGGCGATCGGCCGGATGGTCGCCGCCGGGCGGCTATCGTCGATGATCCTGTGGGGGCCGCCAGGTACCGGCAAGACGACGATCGCGCGGCTGCTCGCCGACGCGGTCGGCCTGCGCTTCGAGGCGATCTCGGCGGTGTTCTCCGGCGTCGCCGACCTGAAGAAGGTGTTCGCGCAGGCCCGCGACCATGCTCGCGCCGGCCA
This sequence comes from Sphingomonas flavalba, assembly GCF_004796535.1. Lineage (GTDB taxonomy): Bacteria > Pseudomonadota > Alphaproteobacteria > Sphingomonadales > Sphingomonadaceae > Sphingomonas_L > Sphingomonas_L flavalba. The sequence continues at coordinate 73,846 of NZ_SPHY01000004.1, forward strand.
CCGCACGCTGCTGTTCGTCGACGAGATCCATCGCTTCAATCGCGCCCAGCAGGACGGCTTCCTGCCCTATGTCGAGGACGGCACCGTCACCTTGGTCGGCGCGACGACCGAGAACCCGTCCTTCGAGTTGAACGCGGCGCTGCTGTCGCGGGCGCAGGTGCTGATCCTCCACCGGCTGGACGCGGCGGCGCTGATGACGCTGCTCGACCGGGCGGAGGCGGCGGAGGGCCGGCCGCTGCCGCTGACCCCGGCGGCGCGCGAGGCGCTGGTTGCCAGCGCCGACGGCGACGGCCGCTTCCTGCTCAACCAGGCGGAGACGCTGTTCTCCGTCGCGCTGCCGGAACCGCTCGATCCGGCCGGGCTGTCGGCGCTGCTCCACCGCCGCCTCGCCGCCTACGACAAGGACCGCGAGGGGCATTACAACCTGATCTCGGCCCTGCACAAATCGCTGCGCGGGTCAGACCCGCAGGCCGCGCTCTACTACCTGGCGCGAATGCTCGTCGCCGGCGAAGAGCCGCTCTACGTTCTGCGCCGCCTCGTCCGCTTCGCGTCGGAGGATGTCGGCCTTGCCGACCCCCAGGCACTGGTCCAGTGCCTTGCCGCCAAGGACGCCTACGACTTCCTCGGCTCGCCGGAGGGCGAACTGGCGATCGTCCAGGCCTGCCTCTACCTGGCGACCGCGCCCAAATCGAATGCCGCCTACCGGGCGCAGAAGGCGGCGTGGCGCAGCGCGAAGGATAGCGGATCGCTGATGCCCCCGGCCCATATCCTCAACGCGCCGACCCGGCTGATGAAAGACATCGGCTACGGCAAGGATTACGCCTATGATCATGATCAGGCGGACGGATTCTCCGGCGCCAACTATTGGCCGGAAGGGATGCAGGCGCAGACCTTCTACCGCCCGGTCGAGCGCGGCTTCGAGAAGCGGATCGCCGAACGGATCGCCTATTGGGAGGATTTGCGTGCGCGCAAACGCGATTGACCGCCGCCTTGCCCCGGCGCTCGCCGCCGCGGCCCTGCTGTTGCTGCCGACGACCGGCACCGCCCAGCAACCGCCCGCGCCGGAGCAGGCGCCCTACGCCCGCGCCCTCGCCGCCGGCTACAAGGCCGCCTTCCTGTGCAGCGGCCTGTTCGTCGCCGGCCGCACCCAGGCGCAGGTCGAGGCGGAGGAACTGGTTGGCATCTACCCGGAATTGGAGCCGGTCATCCCGGCGCTCGCGGCAAAGGTCGACAGCGCCGCCAAGACGGTCTCGGTCGCGTTCGATGACGCGCTGCCGCCGCGCATCGCCGTCTGGCGCCCGCTGCTCGGCTGCGCGACACTGCCGATCGGCGCGGACGCCGCGACCGGGCGCAAGGTGCCGCGGCTGACCACGCTGGGCGGCGGCCCACAGGACAACCGGCCCTGGCCGATGGGCGACATGGGGGCAGGCGCGCCGGCCCATGGCGACGAGGCAGCGCTGGACAAGGCGGTCGCCGCCGCCTTCGACCGGCAAAGCTATGGCGCCGATACCGATACCACCGCCGTCATCGTCCTGCAGGACGGGCGGATCGTCGCCGAGCAGTATCGCGACGGCTTCGGCAAGAATATCGCCCAGCGCACCTGGTCGGTCGGCAAGAGTCTTGCCGGAACGCTGATCGGGCGCGCGGCGCAGGACGGCCTGATTGACCCCGCCACCCCGGCGCCGGTGCCGGAATGGCAGGCACCGGGCGATCCGCGCGCCGCGATCACCACCGACATGCTGCTGCGCATGGCGTCGGGCCTGCACAGCGACAGCGCCGGCAACCGCACCGACGCGCTCTATTTCGGCGGCACCACGGTGACCGAGCAGGCGCCAGGCTGGCCGCTGGAAGCCGCGCCGATGCAGCGTTTCCGCTACGCCAACAACGACATATTGCTGGCGATCCGGGGGCTGCGCGCCAGGCTGGGCGACGCGCGGATGCTGTCCTACCCCTATACGCTGTTCCAGCGCCTGGGCATGACCCGCACCGTCGCCGAAACCGACTGGCAGGGCAATTTCATCCTGTCGAGCCAGGTGTGGACGACGGCGCGCGACCTCGCCCGCTTCGGCCTGCTCTACGCGCAGGACGGCATGTGGCAGGGTGAACGCCTCCTGCCGGAAGGCTGGGCCGCCTATGTCCGCAAGCCCGCCGGGCCGCAGCCGGCGGAAGGGCCCGGCTACGGCGCGACATTCTGGCTGTTCGGCGAGGCGCAGGGCCTGCCCGCCGGCAGCTACGCCGCGCAGGGCAATCGCGGTCAGTATGTGATGATCGTGCCCGACCGGAATATCGTCGTCGTCCGCCTCGGCCTCGACTCCACCAGGGCGCGTTTCGCCATCGACCGCTTCACCGCCGCCATATTGGCGACCCTGCAGGCGCCGGGCGCCGGGGAATGACGCTCGACTGGAACCGGGTGGTCGACCATGCGCTCACCCTTCCGGATGCCGAGCGGGGTACCAGTTATGGCGCGCCGGCGGTCAAGGTCGCCGGCAACGGCCGCGTCTTCCTGTCGCCGGGGCGGGAGGACGGCTCCTTCTGCCTGCACATCGATCGTGACATGGTGGAGATGCTGAAGGAGTCCGATCCCGACACCTATTGGCAGACCGCCCACTATGCCGGCTGGCCGGCGGTGCTGGTCCGCTACGCCACCGCCGACCCGGGACGAGTGCTGGCGATGATCGGCCAGGCCCGTGACTGGAATGCGGCGCGGCCGAAGGTCCGGCGACGCGGCAAGGCGTGATTCCGCGCTTCACCCGCTTCGCCGCAATCGACTGGTCCGGTGCGAAGGGCGCGCGCCATCCCGGCATCGCGCTGGCGGTATGCGAACAAAGCGACACGGCGCCGGCTCTCGTCCCGCCGCCCGGCGGCGCCTGGTCGCGCACCGCGATCCGCGACTGGGTGCTGGCGCAACGCGATCCGGTGCTGATCGGCTTCGACTTCAGCTTCGCGCCGCCGCTGATCGAACGCGGCGCCTATCTGCCCGGCGATCCGGTGCCCGATCGGGCGAAGCCGTTCTGGGCCTATGTCGAACGGCTGTGCGACGATGTCGATCTGGGAGCGGCCAGCCTGCTCGAAACCCACCACCGCCGCCATTTCTATTTCGGCGCCGCCGACGGCCGCAAGGCGGACTATATGCACTTGCGGCGCTGCGAGGCGCACTACAATGCCGGCGGCGGCGGCAAGCCGTCGACCGTCTACGACGCGATCGGCGCGGCACAGGTGGCGAAGGCCAGTTTCGCCGGCATGCGCGTGCTCCATCACCTGGCCCGGCGCCTGCCCGTCTGGCCGTTCGACCCGGCGCCGACCGATGGCCCGCTGGTCGTCGAGATCTATACCGCCATCGCCGCGCGCGCCGCCGGGCTGCGCAAGGGGCGAAGCAAGCTGCGCGACCCGGTCGCGCTCGACGCGGCTCTGGCGGCGATGGGCAGCCGTCCCCACGCGCCGCTTATCCGCTATGACGATCACAGCACCGACGCGCTGCTCGCCGCCGCCTGGTTACGCCGTAACGCCGGCCGGCCGGCGCTGTGGCAGCCGCCGCCGCTCACCGCCGCGATTGCCGCAACCGAGGGCTGGACCTTCGGCGTCGTCTGACGCATGGGAGCGCGCGGGCCGGGTTAGCACAGCGGTAGTGCAGCGGTTTTGTAAACCGAAGGTCGGGGGTTCGATCCCCTCACCCGGCACCACCCGGCCCGAAACCCGCACCCTCACGCGCCGCAGCGGCCGCCGCGAGCCCGCCCGCCGGGTATCGGCGCCCTCCCCCTTTTTTCGTCCGCCCGCCAGGGATACGCGTCGCGCGATCATGCGTTCACGCCCCGGAGCGGGATCAGCAGGAGAGAGACCATGCCCCGCGGCGACAAGGACGCCTATACCGACAAGCAAAAGCGCAAGGCGCAGCACATCGCGCAAGGCTATGAAGAGCGCGGCGTGCCGGAAGATGAGGCGGAACGCCGCGCCTGGGCCACCGTTAACAAGGAGTCCGGCGGCGGCAACAAATCGGGGTCGGGGCGGGGCGTGCCGGACACCCATCAATCCGCCGCGCGCGGCGGGCGGGCGCACAAGTCCGGCTCGGCCGAACAACGCTCCGCCGCTGCCCGCAAAGGCTGGGTCACCCGCCGCCGCAACGCCGCACGGAAATAACACCCGTCAGCAATCTTCGGCGCGATAACATCCTCGGCGCTCGTCCGACCGTTCCGTGCTCTCACGCCAGCGAGAGCCCAAGCCGCACGGAGCGCCTCGCGGGATCGTTGGATCCTACTTCGCCAGAGGACGCGCCGTACGCATCGCGTGCCTTCAACGCGTCGCCCCGCGAAAAATCATCGGCGGCCTCTCTCACATCACGCCGGCCGCGTATCACGCCTGTAACGTGACGCCGCCCATGCCGCTGACTCCCCGCCAAGCCCCGGCAAAGCCCCCGCCATTACCGGGCAATCTTCACCGGCCCACCGGACGATAGACACAAAAAAGGGAGCCGGCGCGAACGCCGGCTCCCGATTTTGGCTTGTCGAGCGCTTAGTTGCCCGAACCCGGACCGTAGGTGATTTCCACCCGACGGTTCTGCAGTTCGCGCACGCCATCGGCGGTCTCGACGCGCAGATTGGTCTCGCCGTAACCCTTGGCGGAGATCACCCCGTCCGGCACGCCCTTCTGCTGCAGGTAGTTGCTGACCGCAGCAGCGCGGCGCTCGGAAAGGCCGAGGTTGTAGCGCGGCGTGCCCGAAGTGTCGGTGTAACCCGCCACCATGACCTGGGCCTGACCGCAGCTGCCATACGCCGTGACGGCGTTGTCGAGGATCGACGCGGCCTCGGGCGTGATGTCCGCCTTGTCCCATTCGAAGAAGACAATGTACGGCCCCGGCGTGCACACCACTTCCGGCGGCGGAGGCGGCGGAGGCGGAGGCGGCGGGGGAGGCGGCGGGGGAGGCGGCGGCGGGGGCGGCGGAGGCGGCGGTGCCGCATCGCCGAAGTTGAAGATCAAGCTGCCCAGCACGCTGTGGGTCCGCAGCGAGGTGCGGACGTCGCGGTTCATCGCATCGACGAGCTTGACGTTGCTGACGTTGAAGTAGCGATACTTCAGACCAACGTCGATCCGGTCGGTCAGCGGCGCACGCACGCCGGCGATGACCTGCCAGGCAAACCTGGTGTCGGAATCGTCGAGGAAGCCGCCGCTACGCGCAACCGCATAGTCGAACTTCGCCCGCGCCACGCCGGCACCGGCACCGATGAAGCCGTTCAGGCTGTCGTCGTCGCCGAAATCGAGCATGCCGTTGACCATGAAGCTGAGCGCAGAGGTCGAGCCACCGGCCAGATCATAGGTGCCACTCGGAGCAGTCTGACTGCCGACAGGCACCGCGACAGTGCTGGTAAGGCCGGTCAGCGTGGCACGACGATAACCGACTTCGGCTTCGAGTCGGGCAGGGCCGAAATCGTAGCCGATGATGCCGTCGACATCATAACCGTAATGATGATCGACTTTGACCGCGTTGTTGATCCCGGCGATGTCGAGATTGACATCCTCCACGATCATCGCGCCGCCTTCGACGCCCACATACCACGCCTTGTCCTTCGCCACAGCGGGCGAAGCAAGTACCGTGGTGGCGAGCGCCATCGCAACGGCAAGGTTCCGCATAACAATCCCCTTTCTCGTGTGTCACCAAGGACAGCCGTAACTCGTTACCGTCAGCTTGGTTTCCACGCAAGCGCCCAATTCACCCAATTGTTGCGGAAATGTCGCAGTTTCGTGTCTTTTGGGTGTGCATCGGGTCCATTTCGACGGCGATCCGATCACCCAATCAGTCCGTGGGCCTGCAAGCGGCCGATCAGCGCAGCAATCGCCGCGCGGGCCTCTTCGTCGACCGTCGCGCCGCCGCCCGGCACCGCGACCGCCGCCTGCCGCGCCGCGACGACCTGCACACCGCCGACGTGGATTTCCGCCACAGGCTCGATCCCCGCCGTCCAGCCGCCGGCCCAGCTCGCCCACAGCCCGCGGTCGCCAACCCATAGCCGCATACCCGCAACCGGCGGCAGGAAGCGCCAGCCGCCGTCGGTCATGCAGGCGATCGCGCCGTCGCGCCCGGCCCAGCCACCGGTGCCGCCGGCCGCCACGATCCAGCATTGTCCCGGCGCCGCGTCGCCCGGCGGCACGGCGAGGTCCATCGACTCCACGGCGGCCATACAGGCGGCGTCGATCAGCGCCAGCGCCTCGTTATGCGCCACTTCCTTCTGCGCCTGCCCGGCGGCCAGATAGGGCAGGCCCAGCCGCGCGCTCGTCATCTCACTCATTGCACCGTCTCCTCAGCCTATCGACAGAACAAGGGCGGCGGGGCGCGACGCGGCGAGCCCGCCTTGCTGGACGACGGCGATCGTCACCTGCGCGCCGTGCACCGCATCCCCGGCGACGGCGGGGGCGGGATAGGCCAGCATCGGTACCGCCGTCGCCACCGTTCGCACGCTGCCGTCGGCACGGGTGAAGGTGACGCGATACGCCTCCTCCGGCTCGCCGATCGGCACATCACCGCCGTCGCGCCACAACCAGCCGTCCCGGCTCCGCCGCGTCCAGCGCAGGACAAATCCGCCATCCGCCAGCGGCTCGGCCGCCAACCCCACGGGCGCCGGCGGCCGCATCCCGCAACCGGCCGCCTCCGCCCGCGCCTCGACCGCGTCGGTGCCGTCGCCGACCCCGCTCGCCATCACCCTGACCGTGCCGCCAACCGCGCTGGCCGGCGGGGTGAAGCGCGCCAGCGCCTCCGCCTCGATCAATACGAACCACTCGCCCGCCGCGTGGTCGGCGATCGCCCATTCCGTCCCCCGCCGTCCGCGCAGCAGCCGCGCGATCCGCCAACGCCCGCCGCCCAGCGGCTCGGCCGCTCCGAACTGGATCAATTCCTCGCCCAGCATCGCCAGATTGGCGCCGCCGATCAGCGCGGCGTCGTCGGCGCCGGCCAGCGCCATCGGGTCGTTCAGCAGCGCCACCGTCACCACGTTTTCCGCGTCGAACAGCGCCGCGCTGCCCGCCGGCAACGCCGCCTCGGCCACGCCGATCACCGCCGGCGCCGCCGTCGCGCCGATCGGCTGCCAGCGCCCGCCGTCATCGGTCGACAGCAGCAGCGCGGCCCGGCGCCAGCCCGGCTCCGGCCCCGCCGCCGCGACGAACAGCCGCGGCTCGCCCGGCGCCACGTCCTCGATCGGCGGCAGGTCGAGCAGGTGGACGACGGTCGGCCCATGCACCAGGTCCGGCGCGCCGTTGCCGCGCCCCGGCTCGGCGGCGGGCGGCGGCAGCATCGGCGCGCTCGCCTCGCGCACCAGGTCGAGCGCCAGCGCCATCCGCTCCAGCGTCCATCCCGCCACCCGCCAGCGCCCGCCCTCGCCGGCAAAGCCGATGCGGTCGCCGGGCCTGATCGCCAGCCGCCGCCAGCCCAGCGCCACCCGCCGCCGCAGCCGCCCGGCGCCGTCACGGGCAATTCGCGCCTCGGCCAGCGCCTTCGCCGCCGCCGCATCCAGCGCCGCCGGCAGGGCGATGCTCAGCGCGCGCCCGCCCGGCCCCGGCCGCCGCGCCCGCTGCAACCCGGCCTGATAATCCCGCGCCGGCTCGTAATAGCTGACCGTCACCTCCGCCGGCAGGCTGCCCGCCGCCGCCCGACTGTCCTGCTCATCGTCGGCGCCGCCCGCCGCCGCCCGCCGCTCCTCAGTGCCGATCACCGCCACCGGCGCCTCCCCGGCCAGCGTCAGCACCGCCCCGTCGTCGCGCAGCGACAGCGGCACCGCATCGGCAATGCTGTCGATCACCGCGCGCACGCTGTCGCCGGACGCGGCGAAACCGCCGAACGCCACAGGCACTTCGCCGCGCACCGCCCCGCCAGTCAGCGCGCCAACGATCGCGCCGACGCCGACCGGCGCGGCAACCGGCCTTGAAGTTGCCGAACGCGATCGCATAGGCGTCGGCGGCAATGTCCGGCATGTCCTCGGCCTCGACCACCGGATAACCAAGCAGCGTGTCCGGCTGCCCCGCCGCCAGCCCCGGCTGCCACAGGAAGGCGCCGTCAGACGTCTTGAACTTGCGGATGCGCGCGCAGGTCGCCGCGTTCATCACGAAGACGGCACCCTGCCGGTACGGCGCCCGCAGCGTCTGGATCAGGTCGATCAGCCGGTCCTGCGGGTTGCTGGCGGCGAAACCGCCGGCGGCGCCCGACGCGATATATTGCAGCGTGCCGAACGCCCGCGCGCCGTCCGCCTCGTCGCTGATCGGGCCGGACAGGAAACCTTTGGGCTTGCCGGCGCCGTTGCCGCTGACAAAGGCAGCGCCCTCGGCGGCGGCGAATTCGCGGGCGATCTCGCCGGCCAGCCATTCCTCGACATCGAACGCGACATCGTCCAGCATCGCCTGGCTCGCCGCCGGGTTGGCGTAAAGGTCGCCCATCGGCGGCGCGATCTCGTGGAAATCGGGCGTGTCGGTTTCCGGTCGCGCCCCGGTCTCCGTCGCCCAGCCGGACCGTGTCCCGCCGGACGTCACCAGCTTGCGGTAACCGCTCGATCCGACCCGCACGACATTGGCGATCGCGCGGATCGGCGAAATGTCCTTCAGCGTCGCGTCGATCGCCGTGTCGATCTCGCGCGGCACCGCATAGCCGCCATCGCCGCCGCTCGCCCCGCTGAAGCTTTTCAGCTCCGCCGTCGCGCCGCGCCGCAGGTAACCGTCGACAAATGCCTGCCGCGTGCCGCCGTCGACCGCCCCGGCCAGCGCCGGCCGCATCAGCGCCACCCCGGCGCCCGCGCCAACAACCGCGTCGAACGACGCCTCCAGCGTCTCCGCCTTCACCTCAACCATGCTCGTCTCCTCGCCCATTGAACCTCACCCCTCCACCGCATGCACCCGCGCCAGCGGCTGCATCGGTGCCGTCACCAGACTGATTTCCAGCAATTCCAGCGCGATCAGCTCGCGCGGCGCGCACCCCCGTGCCGCCTTCACCCGGTATCCGAACGACAGGCCGGTCACCTCTCCGCCCCTGACCAGCGCCGCCGCCGGGTCGGCGTCGGGCACCCGGCCGATCACCCGCAGCCCGCGCCCGTCCTCGGCCAGCATCTCGACGGTGCCCAGCGCCCGCCGGTGCTGCCACAGCAGCGGCACCGCCGCCTTCGCTCCGGCAAAGGCGCCGCGCCGCACCACGTCGCCACCCTTGTCGACCGCGTCGAACACCGCGGCATAGCCGGCGAACCTCACCGTGCCGCGCCCCAGAAACCCAGCTTGACCGCAATGCCGAGCAGCAGCAGCGCCAGCAGCAGCCGCACCACCCAACCGACGGCGGCGCGCAACGCCGATGTCTTCGCGTCGCGCCACGCCCGCAACAATTCCCGCAATTGCATGATGTCTCCTCCCGCCCCCGCATCGGCCAGCCCGATCGACGCCAGCGCCCGCCGCGCGCCGCGCTCGCTCGCCTCCTCGACCAGCGCGCGCAGCGTGCCGATATCGGCGCCGCGCGCCTCCGCCTGGCGCAGCAGCTGCGCCAGCACCGCATCCTCAGCCATTGTCGAACCCCAGCATCTCGCGCTTCTCGGCATCGCTCAGGAAATCGGCGGCGGTCAGCGCCTTCCACAGCCGTTCCCGGTCCTCCGACAGCGCCGGGACCAGGTCGAGGTCGACGCTGAACGTCAGCATCGCCTCCGCCCACGCTTCGGCAAAGCCGGGGTCGCGCCGCTTCAGCGCCCGCGCCGACACCGTCGACATCCCCGCCGCCCGCGCCGACGCCGATATGTTCAGCGTGCGCGTCAGCGTTTCCAGGAACAGCGCCCGTTTCTCTCCGGTCCATTCGTGCGCCCGCGGCACCCGCGCCCGCGCGGCCGTCTCCACCCGCCGCGCCGCCCGCGCAGCCGGCGTCTTTGCTCCTGCCCCCGGCTCCGCCATCCGCGCTCCCCCCGAATAGACCAGTCCGGCACACTCCGCCGCACCCGCCCCGCACCCCGCCGTCATGGTGAGCCGCGCAGCGGCACGGCTGGATCGCCCGAGCCTGGCCCCACCGCGCACGCCCACCCCGTCCTTGCGAGCCGCGCAGCGGCGCGGCAATCTCCCGGCACCCCCCTCACGCACCCGCCATTGCGAGCCGCCCGAGGCGGCGCGGCAATCCACCGCCCAATGCAAGCCAGTTCACCAGGACCGAAAAAACGGCACCAGCGGGACGCCCCCGCGCCCCGTCATTGCGAGCCCCCGCAGGCGGCGCGGCCATCCCCTGCCCGCCGCCCCGACCGGACCGCCAATGCCGGGGAAAGCCGATACGGGCGGGATGCCCGCCCCGACTCACATCCTCTCACCATCGCTCCGTGTGCCATATCAGCGTTACGATGTCAAGGAATTTGTACCAATTTGGTTATTCTGTACAATAAAACCCCTCGTCCTCCCGGCGAAAGCCGGGATCTCGCGCCCCCGCAACCACGGGACATGACCGCGCGCACCATCCGCCCCAGCCCATCAAACGCGGTTTGCCCGGCGCAGCGGGCGGGAAAGTCCGCATCGATGTTCCGCGCCATGTCCGCAAGGGCTGGCTTGCGGATGCTGCTGGCAAGATGTTCTTCCAGATCCGCTATAGCGCTAGGACGGATCGACATTTAGAAGATGACGAGCCGAAAATGGCGGTTTTCCGTGACCCGGAGTGCAGCGGACGACAGGTCCGCGAGCACCGGAAGCGCGGAACGCCGCCATTTGCAGGCCGTCAGGGTTAAATGCCGATCCGTCCTAAAGTGGACGGGCTCTACAGGCCGTCATATCCGCGGCGAGAGTGGCCGCCTGTCGCCGCCAGCCTCAACAGCGTCAGCCCGGAACAGGACGAGGCGATCCTGCGCGCCGGCGGCTTCGCCGACCCCAGCCTGTTCTACGCCGCCTTCACCCGGCGCGGCTGGATCGCCCACGCCCGACCGCCCGCGCAAACCGTCCGTCATTGCGAGCCGCCACCGGCGGCGCGGCAATCCCCCGCACCCGCCAGCCGCCCATCATCGCACCGCCCACCCGTACCGGCGTCGGACCCGCGCCTACCCCTGCGCCAGCACCGCGCGGTTGCCCGCCACCAGCTCGCGCGCGCTTGGCCGCTCGCACCAGGCGGCGTGGAATCGGGCCAGCTTCGGCCGCCGCCCGCCGTCGTCCAGGTCGATGCCGCAATAGGCGATGTTGGCGATCTGGCAGGCGATGGCGATGTCGGCGACGGTCACCATGCCGCCGGCCAGCGGGCCGCCGTCCTCCGGCAGCTCCGTCTCGACATAGTCGAGGATCGGCGGCAGCGTCTCGCGCCGCGCCTTGTCGGCCGCCGCCATGTCCGGCGTCACCCCGACCATCGGCGCGATGAACATGTTGAAGAACACCACCAGTCCGGCCGGGGCGAGGATGGTGTCGGCGAACTCCTCCAGCCAGACCGCCTGCGCCCGCTCGCGCGGGGCGGCCGGGGTCATCGACGGTTCCGGGTGCTTCGCTTCCAGATAGGTGACGATCGCGGACGAATCGGCCAGCGCGAAATCGCCGTCGATCAGCGCCGGGATCTTGCCGAACGGGCTGGCGCGGCGGAAATCGGGGTCGGCGTCTCCCGGGCCGATCGACTTGCGCTCAATCGCGATGCCCTTCTCGGCGCAGTAGATCAGCACCTTGCGCACGAACGGAGACAGGCTGGCGCCATACAGGATCATCGCATTCCCCCCTTTTTTGCTTATTCGGCCGCCGCCTCGGCATCGGCCCTGGCCCGCTCGCGCTGCCGCCGGCGCTCGGTCATCCAGATCGCGATCAGCGTGAACTCGTAAAGCGCGATCAGCGGCACGGCGAGCAGCAGTTGCGAGAACACGTCGGGCGGGGTCAGCACCGCCGCCACCGCGACCACCGCGACGATCGCGTAGCGTCGCCCGGCGCGCAGTTGCGCCAGCGTAACGATCCCGGCGCGCTCCAACAGCATCAGCAGCACCGGCAGCAGGAACGCGACGCCGAAGCCGAAGACGAATTTCGTCACGAAATCCAGATAGTTACCGACACCCGGCAAGGCTTCCTGGGTCACTCCGCCGACATTGCCCTGATAACTCAGCAGAAAATGCAGCGCGACCGGCATCGCGAAATAATAGGCCAGCGCCGCCCCCAGCAGGAACAGCACCGGCGTCAACAGCAGGAACGGCAGGAACGCCTGCTTCTCCTTGGCATAAAGCCCCGGCGCCACGAACTTCCATAGCTGGCTGGCGATCACCGGAAACGCGATCATCAGCGCCGCAAAGAACGCCACCTTCACCTCGGCGAAGAACGCCTCGAAGATGTTGGTGTAGATCAGCTTGCCCTGCCCCGCCTTCAGCAGCGGCTGGACGAGGAAGGCGAAGATCGGCTTGGCGAAATACAGGCAGCCGACAAACGCCGCGACCAGCGCCGCCACCGACCACAGCAGCCGCCGCCGCAGCTCGATCAGATGGTCGAGCAGCGGCGCCGTCGTCTCGTCGATGTCCTTCACCGCCCACCCTCTTCGGCGGCGGGGGGCGGCGGCGCGATCGCCGCCGGCTCAGCGTCGGCGGGCGGCGGCGCCGGCTCCGCCGCCGGCGTGGCGTCGGGATAGTCGCGCATGATCCGCGCATTGTCCTCGGCCCATTTCTTTTCCATCTCGGCCAGTTCGGCCTCGCGCACCATCGTGTCCAGCCCGGTGCGGAAATGCCGGGCCATGCCGCGCATCTTGCCCATCCATTTGCCGAGGTGGTGGAGAGCGCGCGGCAAATCCTTCGGGCCGATCACCAGCAGGGCGACCACCGCGACCACGATCAGTTCGGTCGGCGCAACGTCAAACATCGCCTTCGCTCACCAGCCGCCCGGCCCGCTCAACTGGGCCGCGTGTCCTCCGGCTGGCGCTCCGCCTCCGGCGTGCGCTGCCCGTCGATCGGGCGGGCCGGGGCATCGATTCGTTTCGGCGCCTCGTCATCCTCGGCCAGCCCCTTCTTGAAGCTCTTGAGGCCCTTGGCGACGTCGCCCATCATATCGGAAAAGCGGCCCTTTCCGAACAGCAGCAGGACCACGATCCCGACTACCAGCCAATGCCAGAGGCTGAAACCACCCATTCCGTCTTCTCCCGGGAACTCGCCTTATCTTAGGCGCTATCGTCATCGCTTTCCAGTTGAACCGCGCTCATCGCCAGATCGACCGGATCAAGCAAGCCCGCGGCTTTCAACTCGTCGATTCCGGGCAGGTCGCGGCGCGACTGCAAGCCGAAATGCACCAGGAAGCCGGGCGTCGTTGCGTAGGTGATCGGCCGACCCGGCGCCTCGCGCCGTCCCGCCGGCCGCACCCACCCCGCCTCCATCAGCACATCCAGCGTGCCCTTGGATATCTGCACGCCCCGGATCGCCTCTATCTCCGCCCGGCTGACCGGCTCGTGATAGGCGATGATCGCCAGCGTCTCAACGGCAGCCCGGCTCAGCTTGCGCGGCTCCTCGCGGGTCCGGCGCAGCAGGTGGGCCAGGTCCGCCGCTGTCTGGAACTGCCAGCGCCCGCCGCGCTCGACCAGTTCGATCCCGCGCCCGCGATAAGCGCCCTGCAGCCGCACCAGCACCGCACCGACATCGAAATCCCCCGCATGCGCCTTGATGTCGGCGATGCTCAGCGGCTCGGCGGCGGCGAACAGCACCGCTTCCACCGCGCGCGACAGCTCGTCCTCGGCCGTGAAACCGCCGGTCATGCCCCCGCCTTCAACCAAAGCGGGGCGAAGGCGTCGTCCTGGCGCAGCACCACCCGCCCCTGCCGCGCCAGTTCCAACGCCGCGACGAAACTGGCTGCCAGGGCGGAGCGGCGATAGGTTGCATCCTCGCCGACCGGCAGGAACGCCTCGATCCGCGTCCAGTCGATTCGCTCGCCAAGCATCGCCATCACCCGGCTCAGCGCCGCGTCCAGCGACATGACCTGCCGGCGCTCGACCCGGTGGACCGCCGGCTGCCGCCGCGCCGCGATCTGCCCATAGGCGGCGATCAGGTCGTACAGGTCGGCCGACCACGCCGTCGCCTTGACGGTGCGCAGCCCCTCCGGCGCCCCACGCACGAACACGTCACGGCCCACCCGGTCGCGGCCGAGCAGACGCGCGCCGGCCTCGCGCATCGCGTGCAGCCGCTGCAGCCGCAATTGCAGGCGCAGCGCCAGTTCCTCCGGGCTGGGGTCGACCGCCTCGTCGCGCGGCAGCAGCAGGCAGGATTTCAGGTAGGCCAGCCACGCCGCCATCACCAGATAATCGGCCGCGATCTCCAGCCGCAGCGCCCGCGCGTCGGCCAGATAGGCCAGATACTGCTCGACCAGTTCCAGGATCGACAATTCGCGCAGATCCACCTTCTGCGTCCGCGCCAGCGCCAACAGCAGGTCGAGCGGCCCCTCCCACCCGTCGATCTCGATCCGCAGCGCCTCGCCGGGCGCCGCATCCACCGCGGCGAACTCCATGTCGCGACCATAGCCGCGAATCCCCGCCCCGATCCAGCGGGTAGCGACGATGGACAGCGCCGGCCCGCCGCGATACCCCTGCCTCATTCGAACGCATGATGATGGGGCCGCAGATGAACCGCCGATCCTTCCTTGCCAGCGCTGGCGCCCTCGCCATCGCGGCCCGCCTGCCCGCCCAGCTTCCAGCGACCTCGAAATCGGCGGCGGATGCCGATTTCCACGCGCTGCTCGACCGGATCTTCTACGCCCGCCTCGACGGCTCGCCCGCTCGCGCGACGAGCATGGGGCTGGACGCCGGCGCACGTGCGGCCCTGCGCAGCCAGCTGGACGATTATAGCCCGGCCGATCGCGCCCATACCATTACCAGACTGAAGACGGAGCGCGCGCAACTTGCGGCGGTCGACCGCACCGCGCTCGGCGACGCGGCGGCGATCGATTACGATGTCGTCACCTGGCAGCTCGATACCGCCGTCGCCGGGGCGGAGCGCTTCGCCTACGGCTCGGTCGGTGGCCGCTTCGCGCCGTATGTGATCAGCCAGTTGACCGGCGCCTATCGCGACATCCCCGATTTCCTCGCTTCGAAGCACCCGGTCGCCACCGTCGCCGACGCCGACGCCTATCTCGCACGGCTGGAAGCCTTCCCGACGGCACTCGACCAGAATCTCGAACACGCCCGGCAAGATGCCGAACGCGGCGTCATCGCGCCCGACTACATTCTCGACACGACCAGCCGGCTTCTCCGCCACTTGCGCGATCAGCCGCCCGCCGACGGCATCCTGGTGTCCGGTTTTGCCGCCAAGCTGGCAAAGGCCGGCCTGCCGGGCGCCGCCGCCGAACGCGCCGAACGGATCGTCGCCGACAAGATCGCCCCCGCGCTCGACCGCCAGATCGCCGCCGTCGCCGCGTTCCGGGCAAAGGCCAGCCACGACGCCGGGGTGTGGCGCCTGCCGGACGGCGATGCTTATTACGACGCCGCCGCACGGGCGGCGACGACCGCGGAACTGACCGGCGACGCGATTCACGAACTCGGTCTCGAACAGGTTGCCCAGATCAGTGCCCGGCTCGACCGGGTGTTGCGCGACCAGGGGATGACGCAGGGCAGCGTCGGCGAACGGCTGGTCGCGCTCAACACGCAGCCTGCGCAGCTGTTCGCCAACACCGACGCCGGCCGCGCCGCGCTGATCGACGCGCTCAACCTGCAGATCGCCGCCAGCTACAAACGGCTGCCACAGGCCTTCCTCACCCTGCCCAAGGCGCCTGTCGAGGCGCGGCGGGTGCCGGAATTCATCCAGGCCGGCGCGCCGGGCGGCTATTACAACAGCGCCCCGCTCGATGGATCGCGCCCGGCGATCTACTATATCAACCTGCGCGACACGTTCGACCGGCCGAAATTCGGCCTGCCGACCCTGACCTATCACGAAGCGGTGCCCGGCCATCACCTGCAGGTCAGCATCGCTCAGGAATCCGGCGACATTCCGCTGATCCGCCGCTTCGGCGGCTTCTCCGGCTATTCGGAAGGCTGGGCGCTCTATTCGGAGCAGCTTGCCGACGAACTCGGCATGTACAAGGATTATCCGATCGGCGTCGCCGGCTACCTCCAGTCCTTCCTGTTCCGGGCGACGCGGCTGGTCGTCGATTCCGGCATGCACCGCAAACGCTGGAGCCGCGAGCAGGCGACCGAGTATTTCATCGCGACGACCGGTATCGCGCGCGGCCGCAGCCAGAACGAGATCGACCGCTATACCGTCTGGCCGGGCCAGGCATGCAGCTACAAGATTGGCCACACCGTCTGGGAACGCCTGCGCGACGAGGCGAAGGCGGCGCAGGGCGAGCGCTTCGACCTGCGCCGGTTCCACGAAGTGCTTCGGCTCGGCGCGATGCCGCTCACCATTCTGGAAAAGGTGGTGCGCGCCCGCTTCGCCTGAACAGACGCGGCGCCGCTCAATCCTCCGGCGGGATCGTCACTTTCAAACCGTCCAACGTCGCACCGAACGGGATCTGGCAACCCAGCCGGGACTGTCCGGTGCGATGATCGGAACTGTCGAGGAGATCGTTTTCGTCCTCGCCCATGTCCGGCAGCCTGTCGGCAAAGGCGGGGTCGACATGGACATGGCAGGTCGCGCAGGAACAGCAACCGCCGCACAGCGCCAACAGCTCGTCAAAGCCGTTGTCGCGGATCACTTCCATGACCGTCAGGCCGTCATCCCCCTCGACGACATGCTCGGTCCCGTCCCGGGTGACAACGATCAACTTCGGCATTTGCCTTCCCTTCCAGTCGCATTAAACAGCGCTTGCTGGCCCTATGTCGTGCGCCAGGGGGATGATCAAGCCGCATGCTCAAGTCCGTCGACTATCTTCACGCGTCGATCGACTCGCTTGCCCGGCTCGAACCTCGCTTTGCCGACTCGCTCGCCCGCGTCGGCTACCCGCCGCCGCGTGATCGCGCCCGCGGCTATGAAACGCTGCTGCGCACCATCGTCGGTCAGCAGGTCAGCGTCGCAGCGGCCGCCGCCGTCTGGAACAAGCTCGACGCCCAGATCGGCAACGCCACCGACCCGGCCCGCCTGCTCGCCGCCCCGGACGAGGCATTGCGCGCCAGCGGCCTGTCGCGGCAGAAGGTCGGCTATGCCCGCAGCCTTGCCGGGCTGGTGACCAGCGGTGCGCTCGACCTGCTCGATCTCCCGCAAGACGACGAAGCGGCGATCGCGCGGCTGGTCGAGATCAAGGGCATCGGCCGCTGGTCGGCCGAAATCTACCTGCTGTTCGCCGAAGGCCGGCCGGACATCTGGCCGGCCGGGGACCTGGTCATCCAGATCGAGGTCGGGCGCATGCTCGGCCATCCGGAACGCCCAAGCGAGAAGCTGGTGCGCGCAGCGGCGGAGGCATGGCGCCCGCACCGCGGCGCCGCCGCCCTGATGAGCTGGTTTCACTACAACAACACCAAGGGCATCCCGCTGTAGCGCGCTCATCGACCGGCTTCGATCAACGCTACATCCCGTCATCCGCACATCCGCAACCATTCGCCCGGGACGCCTTATGCCGGCCGCGTCGATCGGTGAGTGGTGGCGCATGCATCCCATTTGCCCCGATCGCCCTTGTCCTCACGCCTGCCTCTCCCGCGCCCCGCCTCTCGCCTGCATGAACCACCATATCAACAAACAATCACGATTGCTTTTTATTATGTCGTGGCACACGGTTTCGTTCCCGTCGAAAGGAGGCAGGCATGATCGCCGGAGTCCATCATGTTGCAATCTCCACTCCCGATCTCGAGCGCTTCATCGACCATTATCAGCGCTGGTATGGCTTCGAGCGCGTCGCCGATGGCGGCTGGGAACCGGGCAACGAGCGGATCGACCGCATGGTCCAGTTGCCCGATTCAGCGGCCCGTTACGCGATGCTGCGGCTTGGAAGCTTCTATATCGAGGTGTTCCAGTACCTGAAGCCGGTAGGCAACCGGACGGAACGGCGAATGTGTGATCCCGGGCTGATCCATCTCTGCCTCTACGTCGACGACGCCCAGGCGGAATACGAGCGACTGTCCGCGCTCGGCATGGAATTTCACTGCCCGCCGGGCGGTGCAGGCACGATGCTCGCGACCTACGGCCGGGATTGCGACGGCAACGTTGTCGAACTGTTGCAGACCATCACACCCGACCATCCCTTTCCGTTCCTACGCGCGCGCGCACCGGCGTAGCCCGCCGTCCGTGCAGATCGAACGGCGCCACCTTCGGTTCAAGCAGCGCCGCTCTCATTGAAATAGTCGGGCATGCCCGCCGGCCAGATCACGCCCCATTGGGCCTGCCCGCCATCGACGATCAGCAGGTCGCCATTGATGAACGACGCCGCCGGCGAAGCAAGATAGGCGATCGCCTCGGCAACGTCCCACGCGTCGCCCCGCTTCTTCATCGGATTGGCCAGGTGGAATCGCTCCAGCGCTTCCTCCGGATACATCGCGAACCCTTCGGTTTCGATCACGCCCGGGCCTATGCAATTGACGCGGATATCGAACGGCGCCCACTCCGTAGCGAGGGTCTTGGACAGATAGATCACACCCGCGCGCGCGGCGCACGTGTGGGCAGCCTGGGGCATGCCCCGTTCGACGTTGGCGACAATGTTGATGATATTGCCGGGCTTCCCATCGGCGCGCCAGCGCTTGGCCGCCTCCTGCATCATCCACCATGTACCGTTCAGGTTGGTGTCGATGACCGCGAGCCAGCCTTTGCGGGTAAAGTCGATCGCATCCTGCGGGAACTGTCCCCCGGCGTTGTTGACCAGCGAATCGATCGCGCCGAACCGGTCGTGCACCGTCCCGATCAGCGCCTCCACCGCGTCCGGGTCGCGAATCGTCATCGCCTGGACGAAGATCTCGATGCCAGTCGCCGCAAGGATCGCGTCACGAGTCTTATGCAGCTTGTCCTCGTTGCGGCCGCAGATCGCGACATTGGCGCCAAGCCGCGCCGCCAGGAAGGCAGCGGCCTTGCCCATCCCGCTGCCGCCGCCCGAAATCAACATGGTGTGACCGGCCAGAAGATCGGGTCGGTACACCGTTTCACGCGTCGACAGGGCATCGTCGGTCAGCCCTCGCCGCGGACGGGTTGGATCGTTGAGGTCCGGGCGGAATATCTTCGGTTCGTTCATGACCCCCTGCCTGGTTTCTGTCCGCCCAGATGCCGCATCGATGCACTGCCTCCCTCCGTCGTCGTCTGCCGATGTCTAGCCCAGCGCCATAAAAAAACAAACAGGATTGTCTTTATTCTATTCGTGGCTAGGCTCGGCTCGCATTTCGGCGGTTTGCGGCCGCCCCATGTCGGAATTGTCGCTTCTATCGTGACGGGAACGGATATGGCCCAGGGCAGCAGGAAACGCCTGGAAGTGTTCGTCGTCGTCAAAGGCCACCCGTTCGCGCGCGATCCGTTCGAGGCGATGTTACGCGCGATCGGGGTGGAACCGACGATGGTCGATCAGCCCGCGGCAGCGATGCTGCTCAATCCCGATGCCATGCACCGCTTCGACGCCATTCTGTTTTACGACATGCCGGGGCTGGATTTCCGCGTCCCCGCCGCCGAGCTCCCCGCCCTGATCGACCCCGATCCGGCGTTCAAGGCCGGCTTTCTCGCACTGCTCGCAGCGGGCAAGGGCATGGTTGCGCTCCATCATGCTATCGCCGGCTGGCCGGCATGGCCGATTTACGCGGAGGCGCTGGGCGGCCTGTTTCTCTACAAGCCTCAGTTGGTCCGCGGCCGACTGCGTCCGGAATCGGGCTATATCGGCAACGTCCGCTATACGGCCCGGCTCGCCGACAATCGGCACCCGATCCTGCAAGACATGCCGGGCCGGTTCGATCTCGTTGACGAGTTGTATTTGAACGAGTTGTTCGACGATCCCACGCTGATGCCGCTTCTATATCGTGAAACACCGATACCATCGGACTGCTTTCATTCCGCCATGCGCGCGGTCCGCCATCTCGCGGAAGACGACGCCCCGCCATGGGTGCCGTCGGCACAAAGCCCGCTACTCGGCTGGGCCAAGGCCGCCGGCACCAGTCCGCTGGTCTATCTCCAGCCGGGCGACAATCCGCAGACCTATGCCAATCCGCATTATCGCAGGCTCGTCGGCAACGCCTTGCGCTGGGTTGCGTCGGACGGTGGAAGCCGCTGGGCCCGGCAACGCTCGATCGCCGCCGGACAATCTTAGACCGTCGCGGCGCTGCCCAGGATCACGGTGGCCTGGCTGGACAGGGTGCCTCCATTGCCATGCGCCAGCGCAACATCCACGGACGGAAGCTGGTTCGCCGCTTCGCCCCTGATCTGGCGCGCCGCCTCGACGATCGCGAACAGGCCATACATGCCGGGGTGGCAGCACGACAGGCCGCCGCCATTGGTGTTGACCGGCAACGCGCCGCCCGGCGCAATACGCCCGTCAGACACGAACCGCCCGCCCTCCCCTTTTGGACAAAAACCCAGATCTTCCAGGAACAGAATAGTGTTGATCGTGAACGCATCATAAAGCTGCACGACCTGGATATCGGCCGGGCCGATCCCAGCGGCGGTATAGGCGCGCGCGCCCGATTCCGCCGCTGCCGTCGTCGTGATGTCGCCCGTCTGCGCGATCGAGTTCCACCAGGTCGCGGCGGCCGCGCCGAGCACCGGCACCGATGGACGGGCAAGGTCGCGCGCGCGATCGGCTCGAGTCATGACGATCGCCGCCGCGCCGTCCGTCACCAGGCAGCAATCGTGCCGCGCGATGGGCGTGCTGATCATCCGCGACGCCAAACAGTCCTCGATCGTCAGCGGCCCCTTCGCGAACGCTTCCGGGTTCCCGTTCGCCCACTGGCGCGCCGCAACCGCGACCTCGGCCAACTGGGCGCGCGTCGTGCCATATTCGTGCATATGGCGCGCGGCGGCCAGCGCGTAGGAGGATAACGGGAACAGCGGCCGATACGGGGCATCCCAGCGATTGCTCGTGATCGATGTCGCCAGCCTGCCGCCATTCGTGCGCTGGTTGGATCCGTAGGCGATCAGCGCCACGTCTATATAGCCGGCGGACAGCGCCAGCGCCGCCGTGATCATATGGCTCATGAACGCGGAACCGCCGGTGCGGTTGTTGTCGGTAAAGCGCGGCGTCAGCCCGAGATATTCGGCGAAGGTCAGCCCCGCGAAGAAGTCGTCGGGGAGGCATATGAACAGCGCGTCGACATCGCCCAGCGTCAGCCCGGCATCAGCGACGGCA
Source organism: Sphingomonas flavalba (assembly GCF_004796535.1). Lineage (GTDB taxonomy): Bacteria > Pseudomonadota > Alphaproteobacteria > Sphingomonadales > Sphingomonadaceae > Sphingomonas_L > Sphingomonas_L flavalba. Next base: position 94,984 of record NZ_SPHY01000004.1, read on the forward strand.
AGCAACCCCGCCTTTGCCGCCAGTTCCAGGGAACTGAACCCCGGCGCTTCGCCGATGCCATATGTGGCGAGCCCTGCAATAGCGCTACTGCCACGTGGAAAATGCCCACCCATCGCTATCGACCTACCGGGTCGAAAACGATCAGGGGCGCATCGCCTTCAGCGATGATGCGTGCGCGCACACGCATGCCGATCCGCACGGCATCGCTCGCCACGCCGTCGACCCGACTCATCATCCTGGCCCCTTCATCCAGATCGATCAGCGCGACATTATAAGGCGCCTCGGGATGCCGCTGCGCGACGATCGTCACCGAATAGACGGTTCCCATGCCCGACGCCTCGAACCACTCCAGATCGGGGTCGCCGGTTCCCGGCTCGGCCACGCGCGGCGGAAAAACGACGGTGCCGCTGTTCACCGCGCGCTGGAGCAGGAAACGGCCTTCGGCGAGCGCCGCCCGCCAATGGGCCTCGGCCGCGTCGCTCGTCGCGCCGCCCGCGTCTTTCACGGCGTATCGGGCAGCCGGACGGCGCCGCTCGCCGCGAGCGCGGCAATCGCGGCGGCATCCAGCCCCGCCTCCGTCAGGATCGTCTCACTATCCGCTCCCAATGCCGGGCCGGGATCACCGATTTCTCCCGGTGTCTCCGAAAAGCGGGTCGGAATGCCGGGATAGCGCAGGGTGCCGGCTTCCGTCTCCCGCACCTGCCAAAAGCCGGTTTCCACCAGATGCGGGTCGTCGAGCAGGTCGGTCAGGCTGGCGATGGCCATTGCCGGAATCTCCGCGTCGCGAAACAGCGCCAGCCATTCGGCGGTGCTGCGTTGCTCAAGCACTTCCGCGACCTTGGCGAGCACCGCGCCGATATTTTCGGTGCGGCTGCGCATCGACTGGAACATCGGATCGGTCGACCATTCGGGATCGCCGATCGCATGAAAGAAGGCGCGCCAATGCTTGTCGTTATAGATCATCACGCCGATATGCCCGTCGCTGGTCTTGTACGGCCGGCGCGAGGCGGACGTCGCGCGCGGGTATTCGGGCGGGCCCAGCGGCGGCACGAACAGCGATCCGCACAGATGCTCGGTGGCGGCGAACGACACCAACGTCTCGAACATCGGCACTTCCACCTCCTGCCCCACGCCGGTACGTTCGCGCGCGAACAGCGCGGCGATGATCGCGTAGACGCCGGTCAATCCCGCGACCTTGTCGGCGACCACCGTCGCCAGATAGGTCGGCTCCCCGCCGGACAGCCGGGCCTGCAAATCGACGATACCCGATGCGGCCTGCACGATGTCGTCGTAGGCGGGATAGTCGCGATAGGGACCCGACCGGGCAAAGCCGTAGAGATTGGCGTAAACGATCCGCGGGTTGGCCGCCTTCAGCGCGGCATAGTCCAGGCCAAGCCGGTCGATCGCCTGCGCACGCATCGAATGGACGAACACGTCCGCCCCCTCGGCCAGCTTCAGCAGGGCATCGCGCCCGGCCGGCTGTTTCAGGTCGAGCACCAGGCTGCGCTTGCCGCGGTTGACGTTCAGGAACATGCCGCCACGCGCCGGATCGTTCCCGGGCGGCAGGAAGCGGGTGGTATCGCCGCCCGGCCCCTCGATCTTGATGACGTCGGCGCCCAGATCGGCGAAGACCTGGGTGGCGTATGGCCCCATCAGCACGCTGGTGAGATCAAGGATGCGAATGCCCGCCAGCGGCCCTTGTCCCCGCCCGCTCATCGCCCGGCCTTCCCTCTTGCCAGGCCCGCTCCCCCGCCTACCATCGCACACGCACGTGAGCGAAAGGGATGGTGATGAAGGCGCATCTGGTGGCGGCTGGCAAGTATCACGATATCGACTTCGCGCGCCTGGAATTGCTGAAATTGCTGGCCGAACATCCCGAAATCCGCACCTCCGTTTCCTCCGACTATGCCGACACCGACCGTATCGCCGCCGCAAACCTGCTGATCACCTATACCTGCGACCTCATTCCGACACCCGATCAGACCATCCTCCTACGCCGCTTTCTTGAAGGCGGGGGGCGCTGGCTGGCGTTGCACGGCACCAATGCCGTTCTCCGCTTCGCCGCGGACGGCATCGTCGACACGCCAGACGAAGCGCCCGAGTTCATGGAACTGCTCGGCTCGCGCTTCACCGCTCACCCGCCGATCGAGCCGTTCAAGGTCTTCGTGACCCGGCCCGATCATCCGATGACGGCCGGCCTGCGCGATTTCCGGGTTGAAGACGAGATGTACCTGAACCGCCGCACGGCCGACATCGATGTGCTGCTGCACACCCGCTTCACCGGTCATTGCGCCGAATTTCGCGATGCCGACTGGGACGAGGCGGAAGTGCCGGTCCTTTACGAGCGCCGCGTCGGCGACGGCGCCGTACTGTATCTGACGCTCGGCCATTGCCGCGGCCATTACGATCTGCGGCCGGTCGCCGATTTCTGGCCGCACCCGCAGCGCTGTTCGTGGAACTATCCGGTGTTCTACGAACTGCTTCGGCGCGGCATACGCTGGGGCCTGTCTCAACTCGGCTGAGCCTTCATCACCTCATCCTTCAGGGCGATGATCTGGAGCTCCATCTGGCGAAGCATCGGCTCGACCATCGCTTCGTTCATCGCCCCGGTCAGCATGCCGATCGCCATGCCCTCCATCATCGTTTGCGAAAAGCTCATCGCGATCGCGAAACGTTCGGGATCGCTCTGCCACTCCGGGAACAACTGCACCGCCTGCTGATTGAACTTCTCGCGAAACTCGACCTGCAGCGGGTGGAGGATGCGCGCCAGATCGGCATTGGTCCGCGCCGCCAGCGCCAGTTCGTGGAAAGCGATGAAAGCGGGCTTCTGCAACTGACGCCAATAGGTCTTGACCATCGCCGCCGGTTCGTGATCGTCCCCTTCGGCGGCCCGGCGGAACGCCCGCAGCCGTTTCTCGTGCAACTCGACGATCGCGGCCTTGATCAGCGCCACGCCGTTCTCGAAATGATGGAGCATCGCGCCGCGCGACAGGCCGGCCTCGGCCGCGACCTGCGGCGTCGTGGTGTCCGCATAGCCGTATTTGACGATGCAGCGGATCGTCGCGTCGATCAGTCTGGCGCGTGTCTGCGCGCTTTTCAGGGATTGCTGGGTCGGTCCCTTGGCGGACGGCGGACGACTCGCCCTCGGGCCCGGAGCAGAGCGCACGGTCGCAAGCGCCATCGATCATCCTTTCAAAAAACAATCTTGAATGTCTTTTACGCGCCATGTCAAGGGCACGGTCGCGCGGATAGCATATCGGCGGGTCGCATTTCCAATGTTTACTCCGGTTCGCTGGCCGGCCGGTAACTATCCGATCCGGCACCGGAAATCCGCGATCCCGCGCGCCGCGACATCGGCTGAGGCGGGTCGCGCGAACACCACGACCGAATGGCGCGCCGCTCACACGACCGCGAGAACCGTCACGCTCCTCCGGCATCGCGCCAGTCGCCTTCCGGGCCGGGACGGCCTCCGCGACGCCCGGCGATCAACCGCATCTTATAAAAAACAGTCATGCTTGTTTCTTACTTGTCATGCCGATCCACCTTCGCCATTGTGCGGTCATGCAGAAGCGATCGGCTCTCGTTATCGGTGCATCCAGCCCCGGCGGCCTCGGCGAGGCGTCGGCGCGGCGCCTGGCGGCGGACGGTTTCGCCGTCACCGTTTCCGGCCGCAACGCCCGACGGCTCGACTCCCTCGCCCAAGAGATCGGCGGCCAGGCACGCGTCTGCGACGTGCTGGACGAGGAATCGATCGCGGCGGCGGCGACAGCGGTGGGCACACTGGACGTACTGGTCAACACCGCCGGCACGACGATGGGCCGCTCCATCGTCAATATCAGCCGGGCGGAAATAGAAGCGCAGCTGGCGATGCACGTCACCGCCAATATCCTGCTGCTGAAGCATTTCGGCCCTCGCATGCCTCGCGGCGGCAGCATTATCCTGTTCTCGTCGGTGGTCAGCCAGCGCGCGGGCGCCGGTCTCGTTGCCTACTCCGCGGCGAAGGCGGCGCTCGACCACGTCGTCCGGGTCGCGGCTCTCGAATTCGGCCCGCTCGGCATCCGGGTCAATGCGATCGCGCCTGGTTTCGTCCACACGCCGATGACGGACGCCTTCCTCGGCGACGACCGGCTACGCACCCTCTACGAACGGGAAACGGCTCTAGGCGCGCTGACCCAGCCTGGGCAGGTGGCGGCGGCGGTCGCCTATCTCGCGGCGGCGGATTGCTACGCCACGGGCGAAATCACGCAGGTCAGCGGGGGCGCGCAGCTATGCCGGCTGCCGCGCAAGAGCGAACTCAAGGGCTGAACGAAGGAGCGGTCAGGTGGATCTGGGACTACAAGGCAAGAAGGCGATCCTCATCGGCGCGGCGCGGGGGATCGGCATGGCGACGGCGGAAGTGCTTGCGCGCGAGGGCTGCGACCTGGCGATCACCGCCCGCTCGGAAGACGGAGTGAAGGATGCCGTAGCCGCCCTCGGCCGCTACGGCACGCGCGTGATCGGCAAGCCGGTCAACGTCAAGAAGGCGGACGACTACAAAACCTGGCTCGAATGGGCGGTCGCGGAGCTGGGCGGCTGCGACATCCTGATCCCGATCACCTCCGCCGGCGGCGGCATGGGCAGCGAGAAATATTGGGCCAACGCCTTCGAAGTCGACGTGATGGGGCCGGTGCGCGCGGTGGAGGCGGTGCTGCCGACGATGACGGAGCAGCAGTCCGGTTCGATCGTGCTGATCGCCACCACTTCGGCGGGTGAGGCGATGGGCGGGCCGCAAGCCTATAATGCGATGAAGGCGTCGCTCGTCACCTGGGGCAAGCAGCTGGCGTTGTTCCACGGCAAGGACGGTATCCGCGTCAACGTCGTCTCCCCCGGCCCCGTCGAGTTCGAGGGCGGAAATTGGGACATGATCAAGGGCACGATGGAAAAGTTCTACAACGCCCAGTTGCGTCAACAACCAACCGGCCGTCTCGGCACGCCGGAGGAAATAGCCCGGGCAATCGCGTTTCTCTCCAGCCCGGCGGCCAGTTGGTGCAACGGGTCGCACCTCGTCGTCGACGGCGGTTTCACCAACCGCACGCATTTCTAGAGGCGGCCGCACGGCGAAGAGGCGAACGATGGACGTCAAGCGCAAAGTCGACATCATCCGGGTGAATCCGCAGGATTGGCCGGACGGCACTCCGGCGCAGAAGGAGGAGGAGCCCGATCTCGGTCACGAGATGATCCCGGCCGCTCGCTACACCAGCGAAGAATTCATGAAGCTGGAATGGGAGCATATCTGGTCGAAGGTCTGGCTGCTGGGCGGCCGGTCCGACGATCTTCGGTCGCCGGGCGATTATATCTGCACGGACATCGGCAAGGAATCGGTGCTGATCGTCCGTCAGCCCGACGGATCGGTCCGCGCCTTTCCCAACGTCTGCCTGCATCGCGGGAACAAGTTGCGGCCGTCCGGTTGCGGCACGACGGAAAAATTCCGCTGCATGTATCATCATTGGGTCTACGGCCTCGACGGGCGCCTGGAGCATATTCCGGATCTCGACAGCTTTCCTCAGGGCGGCCCGCCGACGGGCGGACTACCCAATTATCCGTGCGCTGAGTGGGGCAGCTTTGTCTGGTTCTCGCTCAATCCGGATGTCGAGCCGCTGGCCGATTATCTGGCTCCGCTCCAGCAGCACCTCGAGCCGTATCACATGGAACGGATGGCCTGGACGCGCGACATCACCGTGGAGTGGGACTGCAACTGGAAAGCCAGTGTCGACGCCTTCAGCGAGGCCTATCACGTCCAGGGCATACATCCGCAGCTCAAATGGTATCTCGACGACGTCAACGTCCAGATCGACTGCTACGAGCGACATAACCGCTACCTGATCCCGTTCGCCACCGTCAGCCCGCGCGTCGCGTTGCCGTCGGCGATTCCGCCGGCAATCCATGACATCATGGTCAAGGCGGGCATGGACCCGGCCGAGTATGAAGGGCGGGTCAGCGACATCCGTCGCGATGTCCAGCTCTTCAAGCGCAAGCACGGATTGGAACGGGGCAAGGACTATTCGGAACTGAACGACGATCAGCTAACCGACGACTATCACTATACGATCTTCCCGAACGTCTCGATGAACGTTCATGCCGACGACGTCATGATGTTCCGCCAGCGGCCGCATCCGACCGATCCCAACAAGATGTTCTACGACATCTGGATGTTCGAGCTGGTTCCGAACGGTTCGGAATGGCCTGAGCGGCCAAAGCACAAGCAGTTCAGGCATGGCGAGAAATCGATCGGCAGCGTGCTAGATCAGGACGCGTTCAACCTGCCGACGGTGCAGAGCGGCATGCACAACAGCGCGTTCAAGGGGTTGTGGATTGGCGATCAGGAATTGCGCATCCGTCATTTCCACAAAGTTATCAGCGATTACGTGTATCCGGACGGCAAGAAGCCGGGCGATGTCTGACCGCGCAACATTCCGCGCAGTGTTAGGGAGAGTGCGTTGATGCAACTGCCCAGGGACGAACTGATCGGCGCCTATCGTCGCATGGCGACGATACGGGCGTTCGAGGAACGTCTGCACGAAGAGATCAAGACTGGCGAGATCGTCGGCTTCACCCACCTCTATTGCGGGCAGGAAGCGGCGGCGGTCGGCGTCTGCGATCATCTGACCGACGAGGACATGATCGTGTCGACGCATCGCGGCCATGGCCACTGCATCGCCAAAGGCTGCGACGTGAAGGCGATGATGAAGGAGATTTACGGGCGCCGGGACGGCCTGTGCAAGGGGCGGGGCGGCTCGATGCATATCGCCGATCTCTCGGTGGGCATGCTCGGCGCCAATGGCATCGTCGGCGCCGGCGCGCCGCAGGCGGTCGGTGCGGCGATCGCCGCCCGGCTCGACGGCAAGGGGCGGGTCGGTCTCGCCTTCTCGGGCGACGGCGCATGCAACCAGGGCACGACTTTCGAAGCGATGAACCTCGCCGTGGTCGTGAAGGCACCAGCGGTGTTCGTGTTCGAGAACAACCATTATTCCGAACACACCGGCGATTCCTATGCGGTGGGTACAAGCAACGACATCGCCAGCCGGGCGGAGGCGTTCGGCATGCGGGCATGGCGCGCCGATGGCTGCGACTATTTCGATACCTACGAGGCAATGCGCGAGTTGCTCGACTATGTCCGCGCCGGCAACGGCCCGGCAGCGATCGAACTGGATACCGAACGCTTCTACGGCCATTTCGAGGGCGATCCGCAACGCTATCGCGGCCCCGGCGAAGTCGACCGCCTGCGCGAGACCCGCGATTGCCTGAAGGCGTTCCGCGCGCGCGTCGGCGAAGCGAAGCTGCTCGATCCGGCCGATCTCGACAGGGTTGATGCGGAGGTCGCGCAGTTGATCGAAGAGGCAGTGACCGAAGCGCGTGCGGCGCCGCCGCCAGACCCCGCCGACGTCGCCCAAGACGTCTACGTCGACTATTGAAGGGGAGCGGACCCATGGCGATCATGAACATCCGCGAAGCGATCAGTTCGACGCTGATGGCCGAAATGGAACGCGATTCGAGCATCATTGTGCTCGGTGAGGACATCGTCGGCGGCGCCGGCACCGCCGGCGGGCCGGAGGCCATCGGCGGCATTTGGGGCACCACGCCCGGCCTTTATGCCAAGTTCGGCGCGGACCGCGTCATCGACACGCCGATCTCGGAAAGCGCGATCATCGGCGCTGCCGCCGGCGCGGCGCTGGCCGGCAAGCGGCCGGTCGCCGAACTGATGTTCGCCGATTTCGTCGGCGTGAGCCTGGACCAGCTATGGAACCAGATGGCGAAGTTCCGCTACATGTTCGGCGGCAAGACCCGTTGCCCGGCGGTGGTCCGCCTCATCTACGGTGCCGGCATGAATACCGCTGCCCAGCATAGCCAGTCGGTCTATGCGATGCTGACCGCGATGCCCGGCCTCAAGGTCGTCCTGCCGACGACGCCCGCCGATGCCAAGGGATTGCTGACCGAGGCGCTGCGCGGGGACGATCCCGTCATGTTCTTCGAACACAAGACCCTCTACGGCGTGAAGGGCGAGGTGCCCGACGGCGAGCACCGCCAGCGCTTCGGCGAGGCGCGCATGGTCCGCGAAGGGGGTGACGCCACTGTCGTTGCCTGTGGCCGGATGGTCAATTTCGGTGAAAAGGCGGCCGACAAGCTTGCCGCCGACGGCATCGGCATCGACCTCATCGACCTGCGCACCACCAGCCCGCTCGACGAAGAGGCGATCCTGGATTCGGTCGAGGCAACCGGTCGCCTGATCGTCGCGGACGAGAGCCCGCCGCGGTGCAGCCTCGCGGCCGACATCGCTGCGCTTGTCGCCGCCAAGGCGTTCACCAGCCTGAAGGCACCGCCGCAAATGGTCACCGGTCCGCACGCCCCGATTCCATTCGCGCGAGAGCTTGAGCGCGCCTGGGTCCCGTCGCCCCAGAAGATCGAGGACGCCGTCCGCCGCGCCCTCGCCTTCCGCTGAGGAGCGCGATCATGGCGAAGCTGAAGCCGTTCCCGATGCCGAAATGGGGCATCGAAATGAGCGAGGGGACGATCGCCGAATGGCTGGTCGAGGAGAACCGGCCGTTCGACAAGGGCACGCTCCTCACCCTGATCGAAACCGACAAGATCACGAACGAGGTCGAGGCGGAGGCGCCCGGCCGCTTCGTCCGCATCATCGCCAAGGCGGGTGAGACCTATCCCGTCGGCACACTGCTCGCCGTGCTCAGCGATGGCGGAGAGGCGAGCGCGGCGGAAATCGACGCGGTCGTCGCCGCGTTCAAGCCGGCAGACTCCAGCTTCGAGCCCGACACTCCCGTCCCCTCCCCCGCCCCTGTCCCCGCGCCAGCAGCCACGCCGGCGCCGCCGCCCGTACCCGATGACGTCGCGATCAGCCCCGCCGCTCGCGCCCGCGCCGCCGATGCCGGTGTCGACGTGACCGGGATCAGCGGCTCCGGGCGCGGTGGCCGCATCACCGCGCAGGATGTCGATCAGGCGGCCAGAGCACCGACGGAGCCGCACTTGGCCGGCCCCTATCCGCTGTCGCCAGGCGGAACCGCCTTCGCGTCACCGATGGCCAGGCGCCTGGCGACCCTCCACGCGGTCGCGCTGGACGAGATCACCGGCACCGGCCCACGCGGCCGCATTCGCAAGGCGGACGTGCTCGCCCGCCTTGCGGACGCAGCGCCCCCCCCGCCCGCGCCCGGCGAGATCACCGTCACGCCGATGTCGTCGATGCGCCGCACCATCGCGCGCCGACTGACCGAAGCGAAGAGCACGATCCCGCATTTCTATGTCCGCCGCCGCGTCAGGGCAGACCGGTTGCTGGCGTTGCGCGCCGCCGTCCAGGGCCAGCGGCCGAGCGTCAACGATTATCTGGTGAAGGCCTGCGCGCTTGCGCTGCGCGAGGTGCCACGGCTGAACATCCAGGTTCATGGCACCGAAATCCACCGCTTCGCCTCCGCCGACATCGCCGTCGCGGTGGCGACCGAGCGCGGCCTGGTCACGCCGATCGTCACTGCCGCTGATCAACGCAGCCTGGCGGATATTTCCGCGACGATGGCGGCGCTTGCTCAGCGTGCCCGGGCCGGCACGCTGAAGCTGGAGGAGTTTACCGGCGGCAGCTTCTCGCTGTCCAATCTCGGCGGCTTCGGGGTCGAACAGTTCGACGCGATCATCAACCCGCCGCAAGGCGCCATTCTCGCCGTCGGCACCGCTCGGCCGGAACCGATCGACGACGATGGCGCCATCCGGATCGTGCCGGTCCTGCACCTGTCGCTGTCGTGCGACCATCGCGCCATCGACGGCGCCGACGCAGGCCGCTTCATGGTGGCGCTCGCAGCACTCATCGAGCAGCCTGAACTGCTTTAGCCCGAGGGGGACCGACTTGCACTTCACGCTTACATCCGACCAGCGCGAGCTTCAGGCCGCCGCCCGCCAATTCGCGCGCGCCGAACTGCCGGCCATCGCAGCGGAACTGGAGCGCGACAACCGGCCGCCCAGTCGCGAACTCATCCACCGCTATGCCGCGCAGGGTTTTCTCGGCATCAACGTGTCGACGGAGCTTGGCGGCCTTGGCCTCGGCAATATCGAGGCACTGATTGTTCTGGAGGAATTCGCCAAGATATCATCGGCGGTCGGCTTCCCGATCTTCGAATCGTCGGTCGGCCCGGTGCGCGCTATCGAGCATTTTGCGCCCGACGCGCTCAGGAAGCGTATCGTGCCCGCGGTTTGCGCCGGCGATATGGTCGTCGCCGTATCGATGTCGGAACCGGACGCGGGCAGCGCGCTGACCGATCTCAAGACCAAGGGCGTCATTTCCGGCGACACGGTTGTCCTCAACGGCACCAAGCGCTGGTGTTCGGGCGGCGGTCATGCCGACGCCTATGTCGTCTATTGCCGGCTGTCGGATGCGCCCGGCGCGAAGGGCATCGGCGCGGTCCTCGTCGAAAAGGGCGCGCCGGGTCTCAGCTTCGGCCCGCCCGAACAGTTGATGGGCTTTCGGGGCATCCCGTCGTCGGATCTCAACTTCGACGACTGCGCGGTCCCGGTCGGCAACATCATCGTCCCCGCCGGCGGCTTCAAGCAGTTGATGGAGGCGTTCGACCTGGAACGCTGCGGCAACGCGACGATGGCGCTCGGCCAGGCTTCCGGCGCGCTGGAAGACGTCTGCGTCTATGTCCAGGAACGCAAGCAATTCGGCAAGCCGATCGCCGAATTCCAGGCCGTCCAGTTGAAGCTCGCGGAAATGCAGATGAAATGCGACGCGGCACGCCTGCTTATCTGGCGCGCCGCCGCCAACGCGGAGGAAGGTCTGCCGTCGGTCCTCGACAGCTCGGTCGGCAAATGCTTCGCCAACACCATCGCGCGCGAGGTGGCGGGCGATGCCCTGCAACTGATGGGCGCCTATGGCTATTCGAAGGAATTTCCGATGGAACGGCGCCTACGTGACAGTTGGGGCTGGGGCATCGCCGGCGGCGCCATCGACATCCAGAAGGTCAACATCGCCGGCGCCATGCTCGGCCGTCGCTTCGACCAGCGCCGCTAAAGCATGATGGATCGTCATTGCGAGGAGCGCAGTGACGCGGCAATCCACAGGGCGCGTGAAACCGCCCCGGATTGCTTCGCTTCGCTCGCAATGACGATGGGGGCATTCCAATGGCATCGGGGTCGGGAGCTTGTCCGCTTCAGGCAGCATCGCGCCCCTGCGAAACGGCGCGCGACACGGCCCGGCAGGCGGCGAAGCCATTCCACGGGAACCACCCGCGCGGATCGCCACGGCGCCGCTAGGAATGAAGGGAAGGGCCGCGCTTCCGGCATCCGCCCCCCCTCGTCATTCCTGCGTAAGCGGGAATCCCCCTTTTCTCTTTGTCCCGATCGGGTTGCGGCGGCGCGGGTTCAGCCGGCGGCTCTTGCCCGCCCTTCGCGGGTGTAGACCAGGTTGATGCTGGTGAAGGTCACCGCTTCCTCGCCGTCCTGCGTCACCACCGCATAGCGGGTCAGTGCCGTGCCCCGGTCGGCGCTGGTCGTCGACGGGCGCAGGTCGACGATCTCCGAGGTAACATGGATGATGTCTCCGGCGCGGATCGCGCGCTTCAGGCGCAGTTCGTCCCACCCGACGCCGCACACGAAATCGATGTCCGAATTGATCTCGTGGTCCAGCTGCCGCCACAGCGCCAGCACATGGATGCCGCTGGCGACCAGCTCGCCGAACACCGACTGCTTCGCCCGTTCCGGATCGGCATGGAACCATTGCGGGTCATAGGTCCGCGCGAACGCCAGTATCTCGTCGCGCGTCACCCGCTTCTCGCGGGAAGCGCGATATTCGCCGACGCTCAGATCCTCGAAGCAGCGATGCGGCGTTGCCGCGGCAAAGGGGGTCTCGGCCATGTTCGCTCCCGCTCGGCGTCAGAGTTTTTCGTCCTGCAGCTCCGTGCGAACCCGGATCAGGCCCTGCTGCGCCACGGTCGCCACCAGCCGGCCGTCGCGCGCGAAGACGTTGCCGCGCCCCAGCGCGCGGGCATGGCCCGCCGCCGGACTGTCGAGCGCATAGAGCAGCCACTCGTCAACCCGGAAACGGTCGTGAAACCAGATCGCATGATCGAGGCTGGCGGTCTGCAGATAGGGATCGGCCCAGCCGATGCCGAGCGGCGCCAGCCCGGCGTGAAGGATGTGCAGATCCGACGCATAGGCCAGGAAGCGCTGATGCTCCGCCGGGTCGTCGCCCAGCGGCGCCTTCAGCCGCAGCCAGAAATGGCGCGGCGACGGCTCCGGCGGCCCGTTCATGATCCGGAACGGCTCGACCGGGCGCCAGTCGATCATCTGTTCGCGCCGCCAGAACGGCCAGTGCCGCCGGGGCAGCGTGTCGCCGAACGCCGCGATGGCGTCTTCCATCGGCCGCAGGCTTTCCGGTGGCGCCACCTCCGGCATCGCGAACTGGTGTTGCGCGCCCGCCTCAATGGCGTGCAGCGACGCCGCCATACTCAGGATCAGCCGGCCGTCCTGCTCCACCGCCACCCGGCGGGCGGAAAAGCTGCGGCCGTCGCGATCGCGGCTGACGATGAAGTCGATCGGCCGGGCGCTGTCGCCGGCGCTGACGAAATAGGCGTGGCAGCTATGGACCGGCCGACCGGGCGGCGCCGTGCGCTGCACCGCCGCCAGCGCCTGCGCGATCACCTGCCCGCCATACAGGCGCAACAGGCGGCTCGGCACCGGGGGCAGGCGGAAACGATCGGCGCCGACCGTCTCGAACGCGAACATCATCCGGCGTTCGGTGGCGGGATCGTCGACCCCGCCGGCGTCAGCCATGCGGCAGGGCCGCCGCGCCGGCGCCCACCCGTGGCGTCACGCGCGCACCACCTGATCGTGCAGCACCTGCGCCACCCGCTGTTCCGGCGGCACCTGGTTCAGTCCGATCCGCCGGTCCAGCTCCTCGTGCCAGTGGTAGATGCGCCGCTCCTGGTAGTTGAGCGGCATCCCCTGGAAGCCGGGACTCTGCAGCGACTCCTGGATCTGCGGCGCGTATTGCAGGTCCTCGTAAAGGATGCGCTCCCAGTTGGCGAGGCGGGTCTCCCACAGCGGGTCGGGGTTTTCCGGGTCGTAATCCGGCGCGATCCAGCTCGACACCACCCGGGTCCGGGTCTTCGTTATCGGCCAGAACTGCAGCAGCGGAATACCGCTGTCGGACGCCGGCATCACGAAGTTGGGGTAGATATGGTAGCTGACGTTGTTGTTGGCCGGCACCGACGTGATGCTCTGGATCTTGGGCATGTTGATCGTGCCCGGATCACGCCAGTCGGGCCGGCTGTTCGGGGTCAGCATCCGGCTATGCCCGTTCGGCCACAAGGTCACGACCATGCCGCGATGGTCGAGGAAGCGGTCCACCGTGTTCTGGTGGATCGACTTGATGTGATAGACTTCCAGAAACGCGTCGATCAGAACCTTGACGTTGCACTCGACCTCGTAGCTACGCGAATCGACCCAGCGCAGCTTGTCCAGCTCGTACTGCTCCAGCTCGTCGGCCATCGGCCCGATATGCTCGCGCAGCGGCAATGCCTCCGGGTCCTCGTTGATGAAGATCAGGTTGCCCAACCGCTCGCAGCGCACCGCGACCAGCGAACGGCAGGAAAAATCGAGACCGACGAAATCGCGCTTGTCGCGCACCGCGGTCAGCGCGCCTTCCAGCGTGTAGCTCCAGCCGTGATAGCCGCAGACGAACCCGCGCGCTTCGCCGGACTCCTCGGTCACCAGCGGCGCGCCGCGATGGCGGCAAGTGTTGTAATAGGCGCGAACCTCGCCCTTCAGGTCACGGACGACCAGGATGGGTGACCCGGTATTGCGGGTGACGAACCAGCTTCCCGGATTCGGAAGCTGGTCGGTATGGCCGGCGAACAGCCACGCCCGCTTCCACATCCGTTCCCGCTCAAGCGCCAGGAACAGCTTGTCGACGTAGCGTGAGCCGGGAATGTCCGGCAAAGCCGGGAAGTCCGGCGGCGGCGCCTTGCGGCTGCGTTCGTACTCCATCCTTTCATGGACAAGATCGATGGCTTGCTCGTTCAGCTTCATCTTCCGCTCCTGATTGACAACCTCCTATCACAGCCGCACATAAAAACAATCACGATTGACTTTTTATTGAGAGGACGGCCGATGCCCCCGCTCTCGCTGCACCATCTGACCGTCATCGACGTGCCCCATCGCGCCCTGGCGGAGATCGCCGGCACGGTCGGCTGCGCGCACGTCACCTTGTTCACGCACCTGCCGGAACAGCTGGTCGGCAAGTTCCCGTGCGTCGCCCCCGCGGACGTGCCGGCGCTCGCCGACGCGCTCGCCGCGGCCGGGGTCGGCGTCTGCAATCTCGAAGTATTTCCGCTCGACCGCGACGGCGATCTCGATCGTTTCGCCGCCGGGCTGGAGATGGGCGCGGCGCTCGGCGCCACCCGTGCGACGATCCACATCCACGATTGTGAGGATCGCGCCGCCGCCGCCCGCCGGGTCGCCGCCTTCTGCGCCTTCGCCGATCGCTACGGCATCGTCGGCGGGCTTGAATTCAACGCCTTCTCGGCGGTCAAGGATATTCGTTCCGCAGTCGAAATAATCCGCGAGGCCGGCTGCGGATCGGTGGCGCTCGACGCCCTCCACCTGATGCGCAACGGCGCGGACGTCGCCTGCGTCGCCGACGCCGCCGACCTGATAACCTACGTTCAGCTCTGCGATGGACCCCTGATAACCCACCAGGAAGGTTGGGTCGAAGCCGTGCGCGAACGCCTGCTTCCGGGCACCGGTGAATTTCCCCTCGCCGACATCCTCCGCCCGATCTCCCCTCAGGCCGTCATCGAGGCGGAAGTCCCCCAGACCGCGGCGCGCAAGGCAGGGATCAGCGCGCTCGACCGCGCCCGTCGCGCCGTTGACGCGATGCGCGCCTGCCTCGCACGATCGCCCTAGCTGCCGCCTTCGGCTGCCAGCCGCGCCGCCTTCACCGCCGCGCCGATTTCGGCGTTGGTGGGATTGCGCCGCAGGGTAAGGCCGCCATTCACCTGGATCACCTGCCCGCTGACGAAGCAACCATCGGACGCCAGCCACACCGCGGCATCGGCGATATCCTCGCTCGTGCCGACCCGCCCGAGAGGATACTCCTTCGTGAACGCTTCTATGATCGCCGGGTTGCGCGCTGCCTTCGCCGTCATCGGGGTAATGGTAAATCCCGGCGCGATCGAATTGGCGCGAATGCCCCGTCGCCCGAACTCGTTGGCGATGCAGCGTATGACATGATCGGCTCCGGCCTTGGTCCCCATATAGGCCGCATGATCCTCAAGCATGATCGTCGCCGTCGCCGACGAGATCTGGATCAGCACACCACCGTCCCGCATTGCCCGCAGCATCGCCTGGTAGAATAATATCGCGCCGGTGAACTGCAGGGCCGTAATCCTCTCGATCTCCGCTTTCGTCGTGTCGAGAAAGGGTTTGAGCAAACCCCAGCCGGTCGCGTTCACCGCGATGTCGATCCCACCGAAGCGGTCGACCGCGACTTGCGCCAGACTGGCCAGATCGCCTTCATCGGTGATGTCGCAGGCCACCGCAGCACCATTCAATTCGCCCGCGAGCACATCAAGCGCCTGCCGATCGCGACCGGCGACTACCAGCGTCGCGCCTTCCGCCGCGAATCGACGGGCGATCGTCTGGCCCATATTGCCTTCGCCAGCGGCACCGATAACGATCGCAACCTTCCCGTCCAGCGCACCCATGCCTTTCTCCCTGGCACTATGACCTTCTATTCGTCCTCCTTACCTTCACCGCCGCTTGAGCCAAATAAAAAAACATGTACGATTGTTTTTAACGCGTGCGTCGGAATGGCCGGACGGCCTGACCGATGGCGTGTTCTCGCGTTTAAGCACAAAGCACAGGTGCCGCGGTATGGGAGAGACAAGGGTGAGCACGCCGATATACACTATGGGAGCCATGCTGAGGGCGTCAGCGATGCAGCAACCAAGTGCCGAGGCGTTGATTTTTCCCGACAGCCGCCTCAGCTATCAGCAGCTTAATCAGTCGGCCCGAAACTGGGCCAAGGCGCTTATCGCAAAAGGTGTGCAGCCGGGCCAAAACGTCGGCATTCTGTTGACGACCCGCCCAGACTTCATTTCAATATTGTTCGGTATCATGATGGCCGGCGCCGTCGCTGTGCCCGTCAATGCGCGTTACCAGGCCGGTGAACTAAGCTTCCTTATCCAGGATGCCGATCTGGTTCTGCTCATCACAACCGGGCACGTTGCCGATAGCCTGGATTTCGGTAAGCGACTGACTGCCGCTCTCCCTTCACTCGAACGTGCAAATGACCCGGAGGCGCTCGCTCTCGACGAAGCACCATTGCTGAAAAGCATTATCTGCCTCGACCCACCGGCGCCGCCCTATTTGTTCAATGCAAACGCTGCCCTCGCGCTAGGCCGCACGATCTCGGACGAAGCAGTCGATGCACGTATCGACGCGGTCGATCCGCTCGATACAGCCATGATCCTTTATACGTCGGGCACGACCGCCAATCCGAAGGGGGCCTTGATCAGCCACCGTGCTCAGGTCGGCAACAGTCGCAACCTTGGCGTGCGCTATCGTGTGTCGTCGCGAGATAAAGTGTGGTCCCCCCTGCCGATCTTCCACATTGCCGGCATCCTGCCAATGACGATGATCCTCGACGCCGGCGGCGCCTACATGACAATCCCGCGCTTCGAAGCCGGGATCGCGCTGGAAATGTTGGGGCGCGAGAAAGCGACGATCGCCTACCCCAGTTTCGTCACCATCATGCAGGACTTGATCACCCATCCGACGTTCAAGGAAACCGACTTGAGCAGCCTTCGTCTGATGAACTCCAATTTCGCCGTGCAGCCGGCATGGATCAAGGAAGCCGTGGGCAAAGCGATGCCTCATACGACTCAAGTGGGCACCTATGGGCTGACCGAGGCAGCAGGCACCGTTTCCACCAGCCGAATCGACGACAGTTACGAGCAGCGCACGGGCCGTTGCGGTGTTGCGCTCGATGAATGGGAGATTCGCATCGTCGATATCGAGACCGGGACTGATTGCCCCGCAGGTACCCGCGGCGAAATCGTGTTGCGCGGACCCAACATGCTGCGCGGCTATTACAATGCGCCCGATAAAACCGCCGAGGTTATCCGCGATGGTTGGTTCCACACCGGCGACATCGGGTCCATCGACGAAGATGGCCAAGTCATGTTTCATGGCCGCACCAAGGACATGCTGAAGGTGGGTGGCGAGAATGTCGCTGCGGCAGAGATCGAAGCAATATTGCAAAGCCACCCGGCCGTTCGCCTCGCTCAGATCGTCGGCCTGCCAGATAACCGCTATGTCGAAATCCCGGCCGCTTTCGTGGAGTTGGTGGAAGGCGAAAGCCCGACCGAGGCGGAACTGATTGGCTTTTGCAAGGGCAAGCTCGCGAGCTTCAAGATTCCACGCCATGTCCGGGTCGTCACGGAGTGGCCAATGTCGACGTCGAAAATCCAGAAGTTTCGGCTTCGCCAGAGCTTGATAGACGAATTGGAGACCAAGGCTTCCGCATAAGCCAAATGAAGGCGCATCGTCGGGATGCACAAACAGGACCAGCGGTCTATGTAGGCCAGGCGCCGCGCTCGAGAGGCAAGGTGTCCGCACATGAAGCCGAAGGTCTGCCATGAGGAACCTCCAGGCGCGCGCCAAGAGCGCCGTCCGTCGCCAACCGCGGTCGCGGGAAGGTACGCACCAGCATCAGAAGAGCGAAGCGACGCGGACGCGGCTGATCAACGCAACGATCCAGTGCCTTGTCAAACTGGGCTACGCGCGGACCAACACCAGCGTCGCGGCGATGGAAGCGGGCATGTCGCGTGGATCCATGCTGCATCATTTCAAGACCCGCATGGCGCTGATAGAAGCGGTCGCGGTCGAACTGTACGATCGCCGGTTGCGCGGGCTGCAAAGGAGCAAGGAGGTCGCGGAGGCGACGGTCGGCGGTATCATGCGCAACTACTGGAACCGCGCCTGCTCCCCCAATTTCATCGCGCTGCACGAACTGGCGCTGGCCGCGCGAACCGACCCGGAGCTTGCCGCGATCCTGGAACCGCTCAACCGGGCGCACCGCGAGCAGTGGTACCGTGAAGCCGCGGAAGTCTATTCCGAGTGGCGCGGCCATGAGAAAGCGTTGTTCGCCGCGCTGACCCTCTCCAAGGTAACGATCGAGGGACTGGCGCTCAGCCGGCTGACCAACGAAGTCGACGACGCCATGGTCGAGCCCGTGCTGGAGGTGCTGGAAGCGCAACTGACCCGGATGCACGACGAAATCGTGAACGCCACCACAGGATGACGCGTCAGCCGTCCGGCAGATCGACGAAGATCTGGCCATCGACAATCTCGGTCGCATAGACCTTGATCGGCTTCTTGGTCAGATTGCCGGCGGGCGTGCCGTCGCGGAGGCAGAAGCGGACGCCATGGACCGGGCAGAACAGATAGGCGCCCTTGACCTTGCCGCCTTCGAGCGACTGGTAGGCGTGGGTGCAGATGATCTCGGTGGCGAAGACGCCGGCGGCGGAACGCGATACCAGCACCGTCTGGCCGTCGACGTCGAATGCCTTGTTGCCGGTTTCAGGGATTTCGTCGAGCGCGGCGACGCGATGGCGGGTCATTGAAAGGTGGCGCTCCGGCGCGGTGTTTCCTGGTGGGTTATCACCCAAATCTCCTGTGCCGTAAAAGCCAATGACTAGTAAGCTGAACAAAAAAAACAATCGAGAATGTCTATTTTTATGCGTATGATCGGCAGAGCGGCCACGATCCGGCAGGATGGGGGCGCAAGGTAGCAGGCGCAAGGTAGCAGGCTCAGAGTGGCTGGCGCAGGATGGCAGGCGCAGAGTGCCTGGCGTTGGATGGCCGGCGTGGGATGGCGGGCGCGGGTTGGCAGGCGCTGTGTGGCAGGCGCTGTGTGGCAGGCAAGGAGGAGAACGACATGGGGCGGGTGCAAGGCAAGGTGGCGCTGGTCACCGGCGGCGGGTCCGGGCTGGGGGCGGCGGACTGCGCTGCGCTGGCCGGCGAGGGCGCAACGGTGGTGGTCACCGACATCAAGCTGGAGACCGCCCAGCGCGTCGCCGACAGGATCGGCAACGGCGCGGTGGCGATGACGCTCGACGTCGCGTCCGAGGACGGATGGATCGCGACCATGAACGCGATCGCCGCCCGATTCGGGCGACTCGACATATTGGTGAACAACGCCGGGGTGGTGCTGAACGCCGACGTCGAGGAGACGACGCTGGAGCAATATCGCTGGGTCAACGCGGTCATGAACGACGGCGTGTTCCTGGGTTGCAAACATGCGATCCCGCTGATGAACCGCAACGACGGCGGATCGATCATCAACATGTCGTCGACCGGCGCGCTGCTCGGCTATCCGATCTTCTTCGCCTATTCCGCCGCCAAGGGCGCGGTGCGGTCGATGACCAAGTCGATCGCGGTGATGTGCCAGCAAAAGGGTTACAAGATCCGCTGCAATTCCGTTCACCCCGGATCGATCGAGACGCCGATGGTGCAGCAGGCGGAAGGCCGGCCGGGTCAGGAAAAGCCGGTGCCCGCCGGCGTGCTGCCGCCCGGGCAGAGCGGGGCGCCGGAGGATGTGGCAGCGATGGTGCTGTTCCTGGCGTCCGACGAATCGCGCTTCGTCAATGGCGCCGAGCTGGTCATCGACAATGCGGTGACGATCCGCCCGTTCTGAACAGCCGGAAACGCGAATGGCCGGCCCGCTGGCCGGCCATCCCCGTCGTCGCGCGGCAATAAGCCGTCGTCAGGCGGCGAGCCATTTGTCGAGATGGGTGTGGAAGTGGCGCAGCCGCGCCTCCTGCTCACCCCAGAGCGGCCCCTTGAAGCCGCGCGAGCGCGCGCCAGCCTGAACCACCGGCAGCAGCTCCGCGTCCTGATCCAGCACCTCACCCATCCCCGGCGGTTCGCCGAGACCGGTATGAACGACCTCGGGCCGGGTCTCACCGGTCAGGTCGACATCGGACGCCAGCCCCATCCACAGCGGCGCCCCGTAGCCGGGCACGTCGACATGCCGGTAGAGGATGTTGGTTTCGTAGGTGAAGCGGTTCGGATCGGTCGGGTGCGGCTTGAAGCGATGCAGGAACACCGCCTCCGGATGGCAGCCGATCTGCGCGTTCGGAAAGATCCCGAAAATAGTAGAATCGGTCAACTGCGCATCGCTGAACCGCTCATAGTCCAGCCCGAGCCGGGCGGCGCGGTCGCGCTTCGCCATCGCGATCGCCGCCCGGCTTTCCCGCGCGGTGCCCTGGAAGGTGGCCGGATCGACCCCGGCGTCGCCCAGCATGGCCGCGATACCGGGGTTGATCCCCTCCTGGTCCGGGAAATGCGAGTTCGGCTGGCCGAACGGCACGAACTGCCGGCTCATGCCGTTCGGGTAGAGATCGATATGGGTGCGGTCGTCGAGCATCCCCATCGTCTGCGGATGGATCGCATGGAGATGATAGCTCTCGTAGGACGCGTCGATGCCGCCTTTCCAGTTGGCCGCCCATTCGGAGCGGCGGTGCTGGACGACATTCATCTTGTCGATCTGGTAGGTTTCCAGCATCGGCAGGACCTCGCCGAGATAGTCGGCGAGCGGTGGCACGTCGTCGCTCATCGAGATGAACACCAGCCCGGCCGCTTCGTCGACGCGGACCGGGGTCAGATCCGTGCCGTGACACAGCACCTCCGGTCTGAAGGTCTCGGCATCGGTGACATGGATGTTCGTGCCGTCGAGATCGAACTGCCAGCTGTGGAACGGGCAGGTGAACCGCCCCTGCGATCCGAAATCGTCACGAACGAGCTGGCTGCCGCGATGCGAGCAGACGTTGTAATGGGCGGCCAGCCCGCCGTCTTCCTTGCGGACGACGATGAAGCTTTCCACGCCGATATCGAAGCGCATCCAGTCACCCGCCTCGCGCACGTCGCTGACCGGGCCGGCGAGCAGCCAGGTCCTGGTGAACAGCTTTTCCCATTCGGCCGCAGCCACGTCGGCCGCGGTATAGCGCCGGGGATCGGGACGTTCGGTGCCGTTGTCGACATGCGGCGCCGGCGCGTCGAACGGATGGGTCGACCCCTCATGAACGGCCCAGCCGCGCGGATCGTAGTTCATGCGTCGTCTCCCATCGCCATGCGACGATCAAGCTCAGCATGGAAGTGGCGCAGCCGCGCCTCCTGCTCACCCCAGAGCGGGCCGCGGAAGCCGCGCGACCGGGCCCCCGCCTGGACGATCGGCAGCAGGTCCGAATCCTGGTCGAGCACCTCGCCCAGCCCCGGCGGCTCGCCAAGACCGGTGTGAACGATATCCGGCCGGGTCTCGCCGGTCACGTCGATCTCCTCGCTCAACCCCATCCAGGCCGGCGGCGCATAACCGGGCGCGTCGACATGACGGTAGAGGATGCAGGTATCGTAGGTGAAGCGGTTCGGATCGGTCGGGTGCGGCAGGAAGCGGTGGAGGAACACCGCCTCCGGATGGCAGCCAATCTGCGCGTTCGGGAACACGCCGTAGATCGTCGAATCGCTCAACTGAGTGTCGCTGAACTTGTCGTAGTCCAGCCCGAATTTCGCCGCGCGGGCGCGCTTCGCCTGCTGCACCGCTTCGCGCGTCTGCTGCGCGGTGCCGTTGTAAGTGGCAGGATCGATGCCGGCATCGCGCAGCATCATCGCGATCCCGGGATTGACGCCTTCCTGATCGACATAGCGCGGGCTTGGCTGGGCAAAGGGCACAAACTGACGGCTGAAGCCGTTCGGATACAGGTCGATCTGCGTGCGATCGTCCATCAGGCACTGGGTCTGCGGATGAACGGCGTGGAGATGGTATATTTCCGCGAAAGCGTCGACGCCGCCTTTCCAGTTGGCGCCCCAATCCGACTTGCGATGCTGGATGACGTTCATCTTGTCGATGTCATACAACTCAAGCTGCGGCAGAATCGGCGCCAGCCACTGCCTCAACGGCTCAATGTGCGGATCCATCGAGATGAACACCAGCCCGGCGGCGACTTCGCAACGCACCGATGTAAGGTTGACGTCATGACACAACACCTCCGGCCGGAAGGTTTCCCGGTCGGTAACGTGGATATTCTCGCCATCCAGCCCGAATTGCCAACTGTGGAACGGGCAGGTGAATTGGGACGCGCAGCCGGTATCGCCCATGACAAGCTGGCTGCCGCGGTGCGGGCAGACGTTGTAGTGGGCGCGGATGACGCCATCCTCGCCATGGACGACGATGAAGCTTTCGATGCCGATGTCGAAACGCGCATAGTCGCCGGGCTCGCGCACGTCGGACAGCGGGCAGGCGATCAGCCAGCTGCGGGCGAATATCTTTTCCCACTCCTGCGCGGCGAAAGCGGGGTCGTAGTACCGATCCGGCGACGGCCGCGTCGCGCCGTTGTCGATGACCGGCGCGCGATCATTGAACGGATGCGGCGCACCAACGTGAATGTCCCACAAGCGAAAATCGAATGCCATGCTGCGCTCTCCTCTCGAGCCGCCGACGCCGGCGGCGAGTCCATCTTGACGTGGCCTCCCTCATAATAAAAACAGTCATGACTGTTTTGCAAGCCGCTTCACATCCGGCGGCGGAAGGGACCCGGAACGGCCGGGCCGAGAGAGAGGACGCGCAGCATGAGCCACCTGTTCGGACCCGTTTTCCAGATCGCCTATGTTGTCGAGGACGTCGACGCCGCGATCGACCACATGGTCAAGACGATGGGGGTGGGGCCGTTCTTCCTGTTCCCGCTGCCGTTGCAGGCAGAATGGCTGGAGGTGCGCGGCGAGCGGGTGCCGGCCGACTATGACCTGCTGGCGGCGGCGGCGCTGTCCTATAGCGGCGAGACGATGATCGAGCTGATCCAGCCGGGCTCCGCCCCGTCGACCTATCGCGAGTTCCTCGACGCCGGGCGGCGGGGCGTCCACCATCTGGGCACCGTCGCCACCGATTACGACGCGCAGATGGCGGCGGCGCGGGCCGCCGGCATCGGCGTCGCGGCCGAAGGTGTCCTGCCGATCTCCCGCTTCGCCTATCTCGATACCGACGTGCTGTTCCCCGGCACGATGGTCGAGCTGATCGAGATGACCCAGGCGATGCGCGACCTGTTCGACGGCATCAAGGCGACGGCCAACGCCTGGGACGGCAGGGAGCCGGTGCGCCGGATCTGAATTCCCGGAGCCGCCGACGCCCGGTCAGGTCAGGGCCGTTCGCGGCGCAGGGCGTCGGCGCGGGTGCGCAGATACTGGCGGACGGCGGCGAGCTCCTTGTCCGTCAACTCCTCGAAGCGCGGCATGCCGGCGGGAACCAGCGTGCCGTCGCGCACGATGCCGGTGAAAATGTCCGGCGACATGACCGCGAGGGAGGTTCGCAGATCCGGCGCCGTGCCGCCCGCAATCGCCCCGCCGCCATGGCAGACCGCACAGCGGATGTTGAAGATCCCCTCGCCTGCCCCGGCCGCCGCCGCATCCGCCCGGAAGCCGGGATCGGGCGCCGCCTTCGCCACATAAGGCGTCTTGGCCGGCAGCACCGCCTTGCCGTCCAGCGCGAAGGTCAGCACCCGGCGGCTCTGCGTGCGGTAATCGATGCCGAACTGGGCGAGTAGCGGCCCGAACAGGCCGGCGCTGGTCCCCATGCCGGCGATGACCGTGACATATTGGCGGTCGCCGACCCTGTAGCTGATCGGCGGGGCGACCACCGGGGCCCTCGCATCGAAATTCCACAGCGGCTTGCCGGACGTGCCGTCATAGGCGGTGAAGCTTGAATCCGGGTGGCCCTGAAAAACGAGGTTGCCGCCGGTGGCGAGGACGCCGCCGTTGAAATGCCCCGGTGTCGGCAGGCGCCAGGCGGCTTTCTGGGTGACCGGATCCCATGCGACCAGGTAGCTGAGCGTCTTGGCACCGGCCGGCGGCCGGATGTCGACCCGCACGCCATAGTCGAGCGCCATGCCGGGCGTCCGCCGCCAGTTGGCCGCGGTGATGCCGGCATCGTCGAACGTCGCCTCCAGGTCGATCGCCGGGATATAGACCAGGCCGGTCTTCGGGCTGTAGGCCATCGGCGTCCAGCTATGCGCGCCGACCGGCGTGGGCCGGAACGTCGCCGGGCCATCCTCGTAGCGGATGTTCGGTTCCTCGACGGGGCGCCCGGTCTTGAGATCGATCCGCTTCGCCCAGGTGGTGGTGACGAACGGCTCGGCCGAGATCAGCTCCCCGGTCAGGCGATCGAGCACGTAGAAGAAGCCGTTCTTGGGCGCGGTCATCAGCACCTTGCGCTGCTTGCCGCCGATCGTCAGGTCGGCCAGTTGCATGTCCATCGCGGCGTTGAAATCCCAGCTTTCGCCCGGGTTGATCTGATAGTGCCATTTGTACGCCCCGGTTTTCGCGTCGAGGGCGAGAATGGAGCAGAGGAACAGGTTGTCGCCCTTCCCCGCGCTGCGAATCTTGTGGTTCCACGGCGAGCCGTTGCCGGTGCCGAGGTAGAGCGTGTCGCTGTCCTTGTCGTAGGTGATCGCGTTCCAGACGGTGCCGCCGCCGCCATGTTTCCACCACTCACCGGACCAGGTTTTGGCGGACATCTTCATCGCATCGGTCTCGAACCCGTCGGCCGGGTTGCCGGGCACGGTGAAGAAGCGCCATTTCTGCTCGCCGGTCTCGGCGTCATAGGCGGTGGCGTAGCCGCGGATCGCCGCTTCGTCGGCGCCGCCATTGCCGATCACCACCATGCCGTCGAACACACGCGGCGGGCCGCTGATGAAGCGCTGGTCGTCCTTGCCCATCGTCATCGCGGTCCACACCGGCTTGCCGGTCTTCGCGTTGAGCGCAATCAGCCGGCCGTCCTGGGTGGCGATGTAGACCTTGCCGTTCCAGTAGGCGATGCCCCGGCTGCCCCAGCCCTGACGCAGCTTGTGCCCCGATGCCTCCGGCGCCTTCGGGTCATATGTCCACAGCAGCCTGCCGGTGGCGGCGTCGACCGCGTGGGCGACGCTGTAGCCCGAAGCGAAGTAAAGGATCCCATCGACCGCGATCGGCCCCGTCGCGGGATTGCCCGGCGGCAGGTCGAGCGACCAGACAAGCCCGAGCCGCGACACGGTTTCGGGATTCACCTCGTCGAGCGGACTGTAATGCTGCTCCCCGTAAGTGCGGCCGAAGCCGGGCCAGTCGCGCCCGTCGCTGCCGTCGTCCAGCTGGGCAAGCCAGCCCTGCGGACCGGCGACCGCCGCCGTGTTATCAGCGGGGGCGGAGCGGTTGCAGCCGGCAAGCGCCAGAATGACGCACGCCGCCAGAGCGCGCTGTGCGGCTGAGGCCATTATCGATTGTCCCGGTTGCGTCGCATCGGCGCGATATTTTCCATATTCGATGTCAATGACAAGATTAATACTAGTAGATATACCTATAAATATAGGTATCTGTACCTAGATATACATTACGATTATTTTCCGTATACTTTTAATGCTTCATCGCTATCCTATAGTCTGGACGATCATGAGGAGGCGAACAATGGCCAATATTTCGATTCCCGTGGAGAAGGGCGCCGACCCTCTTGGTTATGCGCTGGCCCGCCTTGCGCCTGATATCGGGCCGGCGGCGGGCGCCTATGTGCAAGCGGTCTATCAGTCGCTGCGCCTGCCGCTGCGGGTGGCGGAAGCGGCGCGGTATCGCACGGCGCAGATCAACGGCTGCCTCGTCTGCCAGGATTTTCGGGCGGGCGACCATCTTGACGCCTATCTCGAGTCGATCGGCGGCGACCCGACCCAATCGCTGGTCGCGCGCGGCGGCGCGCGGCCCGACGAGGCATTCTATGCCGACGTCGCCGACTGGCGCCAGTCGCCGCTGTTCAGCGAGCAGGAGAAGCTGGCGATCGAATATGCGGAGCGCATGGCCGATGCCCCGCGCGACCTGCCCGGCGAGGACCGGTTCTGGCGGCGGATGCACGATGCCTACAGCGACGCCGAAATCGTCGAGTTGACGCTGGCGATCGGCTGCTGGATGGCCATGGGCCGCTTCACCCATGTCCTTGGCCTCGACACGGTGTGCATGGCCGACATGGTGCAGCCGGCGGCGTGAATGCGACGGCGGAGGGCCCGCGCGCCCCCCGCCGCCGACGCGGCCTGCGCCACAGACGCAGGCGGCGCGTTCCGTCACTGCCCGAACTTCATCCCGACCTCGACGCCGTAGAAGCGCGGCGGCCCGAACTGGGTGTTGAGCCACAGCCCGGCGACGTTCTGCGACGCGATGCGGTAGCGCTTGTCGGTGAGGTTCCGCCCGATCACCCGGACGAAATATTTGTCATCGACCTGCGCCAGCGTCAGTGACGCGTTCAGCAGCGTACGCGCGTTCAGATAGGTGTTGCCGAACGGCGTATCGATCGCCTGGGTCGACAGGTTGCGCCCGGTATAGGCGGCGTTGCCGTTGGCGATCAGCTTGAATTCGTCGCCGATCGGCACCTCATAGGTGGCGTCGAGCGTCCACTGCCATTTCGGCGCGCGATCGAGCGGCGCGGTCGCGAGATCATAGCCGGCATTGGGCGCGGTGTACCTGTTGTATTTCGCGTCCTGATAGCCAAGGACGCCGCGCAGCGTCAGCCCGTCGACCGGCGTCGCCGACGTTTCGAGCTCGATCCCGTTCACCGTCGCGCTGGCCGCGTTGACGAACATCGTCACCTGATTGGGCAGGCCGTTGACGACGATCGGCACGTTCAGCTGCTTTTGCAGATCCTTGTATTTGACGTGGAAGCCGGTCAGGTTGAAGCGCAGGCGGCGATCGAAGAACTCGCTTTTCACGCCTGCTTCATAGCTGTCGGCGATTTCCGGATTGGTCGCCTTCGCCGCTTCCCGGAAAGCATCGAGGTCGGCACCGAAGGCCGCGAAACCACCGATCTGGTCGTTGAAGCCGCCGCCCTTGTAGCCGCGCGAAACCGTGCCGTAGAAAAACACGCTTGGCGTCGCCTGCCAGCCGAGGCTGCCGCGATAGGTCAGCTTGCGGTTGTGCATGTCGACCGACACGACATTGTCGGGGAAATTGAACACGCTCAAGTCGAGCGGCTCGTTGATCGTGACCGGGCGCACCGGGGTGCCAAGATTGGCGATGAACGTCTGCTGACGCCCCCACCAGGTCTTGTCGTCCCAGCTGTAACGCGCGCCGGCGGTCAGGGTCAGTTCCGGCGTGAACTTGAACGTGCCCTCGGCGAACAGCGCCTTCGATTCCGCCTTCTGGGCATTGCACAACGTAAACGGCGTCTGGTTCCACGGACCATAAGGCGTGGGCGGCCCCAGCAGATCCTGGAAGCCGAGCAGCTGGGCAACGCAGAATTCCGTCTTGTCCTTTTGATAGAAACCGCCGGCGACCATGTCGAACGGACCGCCGAAGTCGGACGCGAAGCGCACTTCCTGCTGGTAGGTCTTGCGATCGTCGTCGCGATTGGCGTCGAAGAAGGACAGCGGCTCACCATCCGGCGCGATCGCCACCGCGCCGGCATAGCTGTTCGGCAGGCGCGACCGCTGGAACCGATAGCCGGACACCGAGGTCAGCGTACCGACGCCGACATCGATGTCGACGTTCAGATAGACGCCGTCGACACTGACGCGCTGCCCCAGCGGCATCGAAATCAGGCCGGCGAAGCGGTTGGTCGACGCCGCGTTTTTCAACGGATCCGCGCTGTTCGGATTCTGCCGGATGGTGCCGAGCAATGTCGTCAGGAACGCGTCCGCGCCACCCGGCCCCTCGAACAGACCATTCTCGTTGACCGACGGCACGGCATCGGAGCGATCGCGCAGCCATTCATATTGCAGCAGCGCGCTGATCTTGCTGTTCGGTTGGAACAGCAGCTTCGCGCGGGCGCTCCACACGTCCTTTCCGCCAAGCCGGCTGTTGTCGAGGCAGCCGGAGACGCCATCGAACTTGCTGGGCGAGAAACCGGCCACCGGCCCGTAGCAGGCGCCGTTGCGGTAATAGCCCTGGCTCTTTTCATGCCCGGCGACCAGCCGCAGCGCCAACACGTCCTCCAGAATCGGGACGTTGGCCGCCCCCTGGACGCGCCGGGTGCCGAAGCTGCCGTACTGGGCACGGCCTTCGACGCCGACGACGTTCATTTCCGGGCGCTTGGTGCGCACGGTCACCGCGCCGCCGGTCGTGTTCTTGCCGAACAGCGTGCCCTGCGGGCCGCGCAGCACCTCGACCTGAGCGATATCGAACGTGTCGAGCAACTGGGTCTGCACCGACGGAACGACGAAGTCGTCGACCAGCACCGCCACCGGCGGCTCGAAATAGACGATGATGTTGGTCTGGCCGACACCGCGCATGGCGAAGGAGGCGGCATTGAAATTGGCGATCGTCGCCGCCGAGAAGTTCGGCACGAAAGCGGCAAGATCGCCGATGTCGCGTGGCGACGCCTGTTCGATCAGGCTCTGGTCGATCGCGCTGACCGCGATCGGCGTGTCCTGAAGGCGGGTCTCGCGCCGCGTCGCGGTGACGACGATTTCCTCAAGGCCGCCGCTGCTGGCGACAGCGCCGGCGGGCCGGTCGGCCGCCACTTGCGCCATGGCCGGAGGCGCGACCGCGGCAGCCGCAAGCGCGGCGCAGGCGGAATTCAACAGCCAATCTGTCCTGGACATAACCTCCCCTTCTTCCCGACGCGGAGCCTGGAATCCGGCTCCGTCATTCACGCAGCCTATCGTGCTTTTTGAATTTTTCAATCAATCAAGAATGTTTTTAATTCGATGCCGCGCTGCGCCACCCCCGTACCGCCTATTCGCCCCGCGTGGCCGGCGCCCGGAACGATATTAGCGCTTGAATAAGCCGACATGATTGTTTTTAATGTTGCCAGATCGACGCGAGGATCGATGGTCTTACGGGTCGGAATGAGGAGACGGCATGGCCTACAGCTTTCTGTCGCGCTTTCGGATCAAACCGGAGAGCGAGGCGCGATTTATCCGCCTCGCCCGTACGATGGAGGGACTGGTCGACCGGGAACCCGGCACCCTGGCCTTCAAGTTTTTCCGCCTGGCCGAACCGGGCCTGTTCGCCGTGTTCGAATCCTTCGTCGACGAGGCCGCCGACAAGGCGCACATGGAAACGGAGCACGGCAAGCCGCTGATCGCCGAGATGATCGAGTGCATGGCCGGCGGCTATGAGCGCGAATTGCTTTACGATCTGGAAGGACCGACCGCATGAGCGGCAAGAGTTTCATCGCGCAATTGCGCGCAAAGCCGGAAAAGCGCGACGAACTGATCGCGCTGCAGGCGGAGCTGAAGGCGCTGGTCCGGGCGCAGGAGCCGGACGCGCTGGTGTACGAACTGTTCCAGTCGGACGACGACCCGGACCTGTTTCAGGTCGTCGCCACTTTCCGCGACGACGCCGCCTTCGACCACCATATGCAGATTGATTTCCACGACCGGCTGGTGCCGCCGATCCTCGCCTGTGTGGACGGAGAGATGCAGATCGCCTTCTATCGTTCCCTGCCCTGAGGGCGCCATGCCCGGTGCCGGAACGTGTCGCACCGCAGGCAGATGGAGAGGCGCATGGCCAGCGTGGAAGACCGCATCGCCCGGCTGGAAGCGGAAGCGCAGATCCGCCAGCTTGTCGCGCGCTACTGCTTCACGATCGACGATCGCGACATCGACGGAATCCGCGCGCTGTTCACCGACGACGCGGTGCTGAAATCGGCCGACGGGGTGATGAACGCGACCGGCGTCGACGCGATCATGGCCCAGTATGACGGCCGGTTCGCCGTGCTGGGCGCCGGCCACCACTTCATGCACGATATCGAGATCAATTTTGCCGGCGGCGGGAACGAGGCGACCGGCCGCGTCTCCGGGCATGCCGAACTCTGGCGCGCGGGCACGATGATGGTCGCCGCCCTGCGCTACGACGATGTCTACCGCAACAGCGCCGCCGGCTGGAAGTTCGCCAGCCGGACGATCAACTTCCTCTACTATGTGCCCGTCAACCAGTATCCCGGCATATTGGGGGCACCCGACCGCAACCGCGCCTATGCCGAACCCAGGCCCGCCGACTACCCCGAATCCCTGCCTAGCTGGATCGCCTACGAGCGCGCACGCGGGCGCGGCTGACAACGCAACCGACCAGGATACCGATCATGCTGCCCGTTCCGTTTCGCCCCGCCATCATCCAGTACGCCTGGGTCGTGCCCGAGCTGGAGGCGGCGGCGCGCCATTGGCACGCGACGCTGGGCGTCGGCCCGTTCCTCATCAATCGCGACCTGAAGCTGACCCGGCCGCGCTACCGTGGCCATCCGGGCGGACCGCGCTTCTCGACCGCCGTCGCCCAGTCCGGCGATGTCCAGATCGAACTGGTCGAGCAGCTCGACGACAGCCCCTCCGCCTACCGCGACCTGGTGGCGCCGGGGGCAACCGGCTTCCATCACGTCGCGTTCATCGCCGGCGACTTTGCCGCTGCGCTGTCAGGGCTGACCGGCCAGGGGCACGCGATTGCCGCGGACGGCCTGTTCGGCGACATGCAGTACGCCTATGTCGACACCAGCGGCGCGATCGGCTGCATGACCGAGATCATCGAGGACAAGCCGGCAATCCGCGCATTCTTCGCCGCCGTGCGCAAGGCAGCGGAACGATGGGACGGCGACCCGGCGACGCTGTTGCGCGAAATGGCGCCGGCGCCCGCCTCCTGACCCGAGCCGGCGGTGGGGCGATCAGCCCCCGGCGATGGCGGCGCGATGGGCGCGGGCGTTTTCGACATAGTGGGCAACGCCCAGGCGGTTGAAGGCGATCTCGGCCTCGGTCAGCATCCGCGCCAGCCTGGCCGGGCGGCCGGTCCACAGCTCTCCGGCGCCAATCCGCTTGCCCGGCGTCAGCAACGCACCGGCGGCGAGCATGCCGCCGGTCGCGATATGGCAGGCGTTCATGATCGTCGCGCCAAGGCCGACGAACGCGCCGTCGTCCAGCACGCAGCCATGGACCATCGCCATATGGCCGATCAGCACGTCATCGCCGATCAGCGTCGGCTGCCCCGCGTCCCCCGGCGCCAGCGGCGAATCGACATGGACGACAGTGCCGTCCTGGATGTTGGTGCGCGCGCCGATCCGGATCCGGTTCACATCGCCGCGCAGCACGCAATTGTACCAGATGCTGGCCTCTGCCCCGATCTCGACATCGCCGATCAGCCGGCAGCCCGGCGCGACGAAGGCGCTCGGATGGACGACCGGCGTCTTGCCGCCGAACGGAATGATGCTGACCCCTTCCACCTTGCGCGCTTCCTTATCTGTTCAAGGCCGGTCCATCGCATAACAGATGTGCCAGCTGAGCGGGTGATCGGGCGGGAAGCGCGGGTGGGCGAAGTCCAGGTCCTTGCGCCGCCGCATGCCGAGCCGCTTCATCAGGCCCCAGCTGCGGACATTGCCGAGCACGGTGATCGCGACGACGCGCGGCGCATCGAGGTTGGCCCAGGCCCAGGCCAGCGTCGCCTCCGCCGCCTCGCGCGCATAGCCCTGGCCCCAGACGTCGGCGCGCAGCCGCCAGCCGATCTCGACCTCGTCGGTGATCGGGCCGACCTCTCCCGGCTTCAGGCCGCAGAAGCCCAGGACGGCGCCGTCGTCGATCCGCTCGATGATCCAGAAGCAATAGCCGTTCGCCGCGAGCAGCGCCTGCTGGCGCGTCACCGCCGCCTTCAGCACCGCCGGGTCCGCGACACCGCCGAGATGCGCCATCACCTCCGGCGTGTTGGTGGCGGCAACGAACGCGTCGCCATCGTCGTCGCGCCAGCCGCGCAGGCGCATCCGCCCGGTCTCGATCATCACGCTCATCGCGCCGCGTCTGCCTTGGGCGCCCCCGCGGTGAGCAGCGGCAGGATGCTGGCGAAATCGTCCGTCCACGGTGCGAAGCCCGGTTTCGCGGCAAGCGGCTGCCAGTGGGTCTCCCCGGCCGGGGCGAGCGCCGTCAGCCGGGCAAGCGTCGCGGGATTGCGCGACATCGCCACCCAGACGGAACTCGCCAGATGCCGTTGGTCGAGCGCCTCGCGATCGACCTCGTCGTCGTAGACGGCGGCCGCCCAGCCGCCTTCGGCCGCCGCGCCGGCGATCACCGGCCGCAGGTCCAGAAAGCGGTTGGAGATATGGACCAGCAGCAAGCCGTCGCGGGCGACGACCCGCGCATAATTGGCGAATGCCTCGACGGTCAGTAGGTGCATCGGCACCACGTCGGACGAGAAGGCGTCGAGCGCGAGCAGGTTGAATTGTCCTTCCGGCCGGGCGGCGAGCGTCAACCGGGCATCGCCGATGATCACCGGCACATGCGGCAGGCAGCGGCCGAGGAAATGGAAGGCGCCGTCATCGCGGGCGATCCGCAGCACCGCCGGATCGATCTCGAAGAACCGCCAGCTCTGGCCGGGGCGCGCATAGCAGGCGAGCGTCCCGGTCCCCAGCCCGACGACGCCGACGCTGGCGTCGGCCCCGGCAAGCGCGGGCAGCGCCTGCATCGCCTGCCCGATGCCCGACCGGCGGCCGTAATAGGCGGTCGGTTCCGTCTCCCGCCCCGGCACGGTGATCTCCACGCCGTGCTGGGTCGTCCCGTGCGCGAGCGAGCGCAGGCCCTCCGCCGGCAGGTCGCGCACCGTGTAGATGCCGAAATAGCTGCGCGTCCGCGCCCCCGGCCGAGCGCTCAGCTCAAAGGAATGCCAGACGCCGAGCACCAGGCCGATCGCCAGCAGGCAGGCGACGAACGGCACCCGACGACCAACCGCCAGCATGCCGATCAGGCCGATGCCGACCGCCGTGATCATCGCCGCATTGCCGCTCAGCCAGGCCGGGCCGGCAAGACCGACGACGGCGAGCAGCAGCACCAGCGCAACGGCGACGGCGGTCAGCAGCGTCGCGCGCCGATCGTAGTTCCACACCCGCTGGAGCGCCGGCGTCAACGCCCGCATCGGCACCACGCAACCGGCGAGCAGCAGCAGCAACGGGTGTTCGTAGGTCCAATCGAACAGCAACGGCGCGAACAGCCCAGCGAACAGCCCGCCAAGCGCCCCGCCGAACGACATCGCCAGATAGAACCCGGTCAGCCGTTCCGGCGCCGGGCGGGTGCGGTACATCTCCGCATGCAGGGCGACAGCGACGACGAACAGCAGCAGCAGGCCGACCGCCATCGAGAAGAAGGGCTGGGCCGGGTTGTTGCGGATCGCGACCGCGCCGCAGATCAGCAAGGTGAAAGGCGCGATAAAGGTGATCGTCCGCGCGACGCCGCCGCGCGTCGAGAAGGCGACCGAGAAACTGAGCAGATACAGGCCGAGCGGCAGCACCCACAGCAGCGGCATCGCGACGATGTCGGTGGTGATGTACGTCGTCGTCGACAACATCAACCCCGACGGTACGAAGGCGAGCAACACCCAGTAGAGCTGCCGGCGCAGCGGCGGCGGCTCCGATGGGCGGGCAGCGGCCGGCCGGGCCGGATCATGGCGGGGCAGCAGCGTCGCGCAGCCGATGACCAGCAGGATCAGCACGCCGTAGCCGATGCTCCACAGCCGGCTCTGCGCGGCCAGCGCGAAGCCCGGTTCGACGAACAGCGGATAGGCGAGCAACCCGGTGAAGCTGCCAAGGTTCGACGCTGCGTAGAGCGCATAGGGGTCGCGCCCGCCGCTTGCCGCGCTGTACCAGCGCTGGATCAGCGGCGCCTGCGCGGACACGGCGAAGAACAACGGGCCGATCGACACCAGCAGCAGCCACGGCACCCAAAGCGCCGGGTTTGCGGTCGCCGATGGATAGACCGCGGCGAGCCCAATCGGCAGCCACAGCGCCGCCGCGCAGAGCAGCGCGGCATGGACCAGCGCCTGGCGCATCACATGCAGCCGGCCGAGCAGGTGCGCGTAGGCATAGCCGCCGAGCAGCAGCGCCTGATAGACCAGCATCGCGCTGTTCCACACCGCCGGCGCCCCGCCCAGCCGGGGCAGCGCCATGCGGGCGATCATCGGCTGGACCAGGAACAGCAGGAAGCTGCCGACGAAAATGGTGATGACGAACAGCGGCCCGCGCCAGCGTGCGTCGTCGGTGTCGATCGAACGGCCGTCGATCGGGGCGGCCGCGCTGGCCATCAGCCGCCGATCAGCCGCGCCGCGTGGGCGGCGTGGTAGGTGAGGACGCCGGCGCAACCGGCCCGTTTCAGCGCGGTCAGCGTTTCCAGCACCAGCGCGTCGCGGTCCCCGGCGCCGGCAGCGGCCGCCGCCTCGATCATCGCATACTCGCCCGACACCTGATAGGCGAACACCGGCACCCGGAACGCGTCCTTCACCCGGCGGATGATGTCGAGATAGGGCAGGCCCGGCTTGACCATGACGCTGTCCGCCCCCTCCGCCAGGTCGAGCGCCACCTCGCGCAGCGCTTCGTCGCTGTTGGCATGATCCATCTGGTAGCCCCGCTTGTTGCCCTTCAGCAGCCCGCGCGAGCCGACCGCGTCGCGGAACGGGCCATAAAAGGCACTCGCGTATTTTGCCGAATAGGCCATGATCTGGACGTTGGCATGACCGCCGCTTTCCAGCGCGTCCCGGATCGCACCGACGCGGCCGTCCATCATGTCGGACGGGGCGATGATGTCGGCACCCGCCGCCGCCAGAACCAGCGCCTGATCGGCCAGCACCGCCATCGTCTCGTCATTGAGGACGTTGCCGGCCGCGTCGACCAGCCCGTCCTGGCCGTGGCTGGTATAAGGATCGAGCGCAACGTCGGTCAGCACACCGATGTCCGGCACCGCATCCTTCAACGCACGGGTGGCGCGGCACATCAGGTTGTCCGGGTTCAGCGCCTCGCGCCCGTCCTCCGTCCGCAGCCCTGCGGGGGTGTAGGGGAACAGCGCAACGCAGGGGATGCCCAGCGCCGCCGCCTCGCGCCCGCGCGCGACGATGCCGTCGACCGACCAGCGCGACACGCCGGGCAAGGTCGCGATCGGTTCTTCGATCCCCTGCCCCTCCATCACGAACAGCGGCCAGATGAAATCGCTGGGCGCGATGCGGGTTTCGGCATGGAGCGCGCGGCTCCAGGCGGTGTAGCGGGTTCGCCGGAGGCGGAGGGCCGGATAGGACGCGAAAGGCATGTCTTCCCCTAGGACGGATCGCCATTCAGAAGATGGCGAGCCGAAAATGGCGGCTTCTCGCGCTTCCGGTGCTCACGTGCGATCGGGACGCTGCGCTCCGGGTCACGAAAAACCACCATTTTCGGCTCGCCATCTTCTGAATGTCGCTCCGTCCTAGCCGAAACCACCCCCGCGCCCAAGATGCGTCATACGCGAAATGCGTTGTGCATCCGTTATGACCGTCGTGCGTTCAGGCGCGATGACACACCCCCTTCCCCGGCAGGCCGTTCTTGTCGTCAACGCGCAGTCGCGGCGTGGCCGCGCGCTGTTCGGCGCGGCGCGGGACAAGCTGGCCGCCGCCGGCATCACCCTCAGTGCCGCACACGCCGTCCGCGATCCGAAACGGCTGGGGCCGACGATCCGCAAGGCGCTGGCCGACAAACCGCCGATGCTGATCGTCGGCGGCGGCGACGGATCGCTGTCGATGAGCGTCGACGATTTCGTCGGCACCGCGACGGTGTTCGCGCTGCTGCCGCTCGGCACCGCCAACAGCTTCGCCCGCACGCTTGGCATTCCGCTCGACCTGGACGGGGCGGTCGCGGTGATCGCCGGCGGCGAAAGGCGACGCATCGACCTGGGCATGATCGACGGCGATTATTTCGCCAACTGCGCCGCGATCGGCCTGGCACCGATGATCGCCGAAACCGTGCCGAACGGGCTGAAACGCTGGCTGGGACGCGCCGGCTATCTGGCGTGGGCCGGCTGGAAATTCCTGGGATTCCGCCCGTTCGGCATCACCATCGGCGAGGGTGAGGCGGCGCAAACGCTGGACGCGGTGGAGGTCCGCATCGCCAATGGCGGCTATCATGGCGGCACCGAACTGGTCGAAAGCGCGGAGCCGGACAGCGGCGAGATCGTCATCCAGGTCGTCGTCGGCAATGCCAGCCGCCGGCTGCTCGCCAGTTGGGCGGCGAGCGTGCTGCGGTTGCAGGCGCGCAAGCGGACGGTGCGTGAATTCCGCGGCCCGGCCTTCCGCATTGCGACCGACCCGCCCTTGCCGATCTCGATCGACGGCGAGGTACTGGCGCGCACTCCGGTGACGGCAAGGGTCGCCCGCGCGATTATCGAGGTAGCGGCGCCTGCGTCGTCCCAGGCGTGATCCGCCAAGGTGCGTGGGCTCCTGCCTTCGCAGGAGCGCTGACTGCATCTCTTGCGAGCCGGCTCTAACGCACCCGCCGCGCCGAGGTGATGCGGATCGGGTCGGCGATCATCTGGCCGACCATCGCGCTCTTGCCTTTCTGGGCGACGGTCGGCGCAGCCAGAATCTTGCGGACGACCGGCATGCCCGACACCACCCGGCCGAACGCGGCGTAGCCCAGATTGTCGCCCGGCCCGCCCGGCTTGGCGTCCATCGACGGCATCGGGCCGACGGTGATGAAGAAATCGCCCATCGCGCTGCCCGGCCGTGTCCGCGCCATCGAGATCGTACCGTCAAGATGCTTGAGGCCGGTCTTGCTGGTCGGCTCGTGCGCGATCGGCGGCAGCGCGCGGCTGATCGTGTGACGGATGCCGCCCTGGATAAAGCCGAGCCCCTTGGTCCGCGGCGTGCGGGCGGCGCGATAGAAGCTGGTGCCGTCGAGCTTCTTCTGGTCGACATAGGCGAGGAAGTTGCGCGTCGTGATCGGCGCCTGCCTGGTCGCCAGCTCGATGGTGATCGGCCCGGCAGTGGTTTCCAAGACGACGCGGGCCGGCGCGGGCGGCGCGGCGACAGCCGCCGGCATCGGGGCGAGCAGGAGCAGGGCGAGGGAGGCGAAAATGCGAATCATCGCGGCAAACTGGCGGCGGAGACGCCGGAAGGCAACCGCCGCCCCATGCCGCTACTGTGCGGCGGGCACCTGCCAGCCACCGCCGAGCGCGCGGAACAGCGCGATCTGCGCGGCGGCAATGCCGGCGTCCGACGCCGCGACGTCCGCCTCGGTCGCGGCGAAGGTGCGTTCCGCATCCAGCACTTCAAGGAAATCGACCGTGCCCTCGCGCTGACGGGCGCGGACGATGCGCGCCGCCGTCGCCGCCGCGTCGCGCGCGGACGCCAGCGCCCGCCGCCGCTCGATCGCCTGCGTGTAGGCCGATAGCGCCGTCTCCGTCTCCTGCAGCGCGCGCAGCACCGTGCCGTCGAACGTGGCGAGAGCCGCCTGCTCGTCGGCGCGGGCGGCGGCGATGCGGGCACGCTCCGCCGTCTGGTTGGGGAAGGTCCAGCTAATCAGCGGCCCGAGCAGCCAGCGCAGCGGCCCGGCGCCGAAACTATCCCCAAAGCCGGTGCCGGTAGACCCGACCGATCCGCCCAGGCTGATCCGTGGGTAGAGAGCGGCGGTGGCGACGCCGATCCGGGCGGTCGCGGCGGCAAGCCGGCGCTCCGCCGCTCGCACGTCCGGCCGCCGCGCCAGCAATGCCGCGCCGTCGCCGACCGGGATCGGCTGCACGACGCGCGGCGTGGTGGCGCGCGCGGAGGCGGTGTCCGGCAGCTCCGCCGGGGCCCGCCCGGTCAGCGTCGCCAGCGCGAACAGCGCTGCCTGGCGCCGGGCGACGAGCGGCGGGATATCCGCCTTGCGCTGGTCGCGCAGCGCGGCGAGGCGCGCGACGTCCAGCTTGTTCGCCCGGCCCGCTTCGAACCGTTTGGTGGTCAGCGTGACCGAACGGTCGAGCAATTCGACGATCTCGGTCGCGACCTTCAGTTGTTCCGCCGCCGCCGCCGCGTCGACGTAGGCGGCGATGGTGTCGGACACGATCGTCACCCGCGCGGCATCGGCATCGGCCGCCGCCGCGCCGACATCGCCGCGCCCGGCCTCTATGTTGCGGGTGACGCGGCCGAACAGGTCGACTTCGTAGGCGACGCTCAATCCGCCGTCGACCTGCCAGTCCTCGCGCGGGGCGCCGGGCGCGCGCTGCCCTGCCGGCAGCCGGCCGTAATTGGCGCCGGCATCGATACCGGTGCGCGGCAGCCGATCCGCCCCCGCCTCGCGCAATGCGGCGCGGGCGCGGTCGAGGCGGGCGACGGCGACGCGGATGTCGGTATTGGCGGCAAGCGCGTCGGCGACCAGGCCGTCAAGCACGGGATCGTCGTAGAGCTTCCACCACGGACCGGCGCCCGCTTCAGCCGTCGTCACGTCGGGACCGGCGGCGGTGAAGGCGCCGGCCGCTGCCGGGGGCGGCGCCGGCGCGACGTAATCCGGGCCGGCGGCACAGGCCGCCAACGCCAGCGCGGAGGCGATCGGGAGGAACTGGACTGGTTTCATCGCTACGCGCCTTCCTATTCGGCCGGCTGCAGCCGGTCCGCCGCCGACGGCCGCCGGCGCGCCAGCCGGTCGCCGATCGCCCGGCACACGACGTAGAAAGTCGGGGTGAACGCCAGGCCGAAGCCGGTGACGCCGATCATCCCGAAGAACACGGCGGTGCCCAGCGCCTGCCGCAGCTCCGCCCCGGCGCCGCTGGCGATGACCAGCGGCAGCGTGCCGAGGATGAAGGCGAAGCTGGTCATCAGGATCGGCCGCAGCCGGGTCTGCGCCGCGCGCACCGCCGCCTCGGTGACCGACAGGCCGTCGCGTTCCTCCGCCTGCTTGGCGAACTCGACGATCAGGATCGCGTTCTTCGCGGCGAGCGCAATCAGCACGACAAGGCCGATCTGGGTCAGGATGTTGTTGTCCATCCCGCGCAGGTTGACGCCGACCATCGCCGCCAGCAGGCACATCGGCACGATCATGATGATGGCGAGCGGCAGCGTCAGGCTTTCGTACTGCGCCGCCAGCACCAGGAACACGAACAGCACCGCCATCGCGAAGACGACGCCGGCGGTGTTGCCCGCCGCCTTCTGCTGATAGGCGATGCCGGTCCATTCATGGCCGTAGCCGCGCGGCAGCACGCTGTCCGCCAGTTGCTCCATCGTCGTCAGCGACTGGCCGGACGAGTAGCCGGGCGCGGTATCGCCGTCGATCTCGACCGCCGGGAACAGGTTGTAGCGGACGACGCGGTACGGCCCGGCCCTGTCGGCGAAGGTCGCAACCGCGCCGATCGGCACCATCGCCCCGGAATCCGAGCGCGTCTGCAGATTGGCGATGTCGGCGATCGAGGCGCGGAACGGCGCGTCGGCCTGCGCGGTCACCCGCCATGTGCGGCCGAGCAGATTGAAGTCGTTGATATAGGCCGAACCGAGATAGACCTGCAACGCCTCGAACACCCGGTCGGGCGGCACGCCCAACATCTCCGCCTTGCGGCGGTCGATATCGGCGTAGACGCGCGGCGTGTTGGTGTCGAAGAAGGTGAAGATCTGAGTCAGACCCGGCGTTTCCCGTGCACGGTCGATCAGCGCGTTGCTCGCCTGGGCCAGCTCCGGATAGCCGCGACCGCTACGATCCTGCACGATCATCCGGTAGCCGCCGGCCGAGCCCATGCCCTGGATCAGCGGCGGCGGGATGACCAGCACCCGCGCCTCGTCTATGTCCGCCACCGCGCCGCGGACATTGTCGATGATCTGCTCGTAACTGACCCCCAGCCCCTTGCGTTCGTCGAACGTCTTGAACGGGAAGAAGGCGGTTGCGGTATTGGGTGCCATCGTCTGCGACGCGCCATCGAAGCCGGCGAACGCCACCGACCCGCGAATCCCCGGCTGGGTCTGCAACCGTTCGGCGACCTTGCGGACGACCGCGTCGGTCCGCTCCAGCGACGCGCCCGGCGGCAACTGCATCACCGCCATCAGATAGCCCTGATCCTGCGCCGGGATGAAGCCCGACGGAGTGACCCAGAACACGCCGCCGGTAACCGCGATCAGCCCGGCGTAAACGATCATCACCCGCTTCGGCATCTGCACCAGGCGCCGGGTGGTATCCGCATACCAGGCGCTTAGGCGGTTGAGGCCGTCATTGAAACGCGCGCCAGCGGCCGCGAGCATCCGCCGCCAGCCAGCCGCCTGCCCGGCGCCGTCCTCCCCCTCCTCGCGCGGCTTCAGCAGCAGCGCGGCCAACGCCGGTGTCAGCGTCAGCGACATGACCAGCGAAATGACCGTCGCGGTCGAGATGGTGACCGCAAACTGGCGATAGAATTCGCCCGAAATCCCGGTCAGGAACAGGGTCGGCACGAACACCGCGCACAGAACCAGCACGATCGCGACCAGCGCCGCCGCCACCTCATCCATCGACGCGCGCGCCGCTTCCAGCGGACGCAGGCCGTGCTCAAGGTTGCGCTCGACATTCTCGACGACGACGATCGCGTCGTCGACGACGGTGCCGATCGCCAGCACCAGCCCGAACAGCGACAGGGTGTTCAGCGAATAACCTAGCGATGCGAGCACCGCGAAAGTGCCGATCAGCGACACCGGAATCGCGATGATCGGGATGATCGACGCCCGCCAGCTTTGCAGGAAGACGAGGATGACGACGACGACCAGCACCAGCGCCTCGAACAGCGTCGCCTTCACCGCGCTGATCGATTCCGCGATGAAATCGGTGGGGTTGTAGATGATCCGGTATTCCAGGCCCTGCGGGAAGCGCGTCGCCAGATCGTTCATCGTCGCCTTGACCGCGTCCGACGTGGTCAGCGCGTTGGTGCCCGGCCGCTGGAGCAGCGCCAGCACCACCGACGGCTTGCCGTCCAGATAGCCGTTGTTGCTGTAATCGGCGGCGCCCAGTTCGACACGCGCGACATCCGACACGCGCACCTGCCGCCCCGCCGCGTCGGTGCGGATGACGATGTTCGCGAACTGCTGCGGATCGGACAGCCGGCCCTGCGTTTCGACGTTCAGCTGGAACGCGCTGCCGGTCGAATAGGGCGGCTGGCCGAGCGTACCGGCCGCAACCTGCACGTTCTGGGCGCGCAAGGCGGCAACGATGTCGCCGGCGGTCAGATCGAGCGCGGCGGCCCGGCCGGGGTCGATCCACACCCGCATCGCATAATCGCGCGCGCCGAACAGCTGGACGTCGCCGACGCCGTCGACCCGCGCCAGGACGTCACGGATCTGGGTCAAGGCGTAGTTGGACAGATACTGCTGGTCGAGCGAGCCGTCGGGCGAAACGATGTTGACGACCATCAGGAAGTTGGGCGACGCCTTCAGCGTCACCACGCCCTGGCGCCGCACTTCTTCCGGCAGCAGCGGCAGCGCGACCGCGACGCGGTTCTGGACCAGCACCTGCGCGGTATCGAGGTCGGTTCCCTGCTTGAAGGTGACGGTGATCGTCACCCGCCCGTCGCCGGTCGACTGCGACGACTGATAGAGCATGTTGTCGACGCCGTTGATCTGCTGCTCGATCGGCGCGGCGACGGTTTCCGCCAGCGTCTCGGCGGAGGCGCCGGGATAGGTCGCGCTGACCGTCACCGTCGGCGGGACGATGTCCGGATATTGCGCGACCGGCAGTGCCAGATAGGCCAGGCCGCCGACCAGCGCGATGATGACCGCGATGACCGCCGCGAAGATCGGCCGGTCGATGAAGAAGCGGGAAAGGCGCATGCCTTCCTCCCAACAAGAGCAAAACTAATTGGCGACCAGCGTTGCCTGCGCGGCGACGGGCACGGACACCGGCACCGCCGCTTCCGCCTGCGGCGCGATCCGCCCGGCCTTCGGCGTCACCTTCTGGCCGGGGATCGCCGACTGCATGCCGGCGATGATGACGCGCTCGCCCGGCTTCAAGCCGTTGCGGATGACACGCAGGCCGTCGACCACGGCGCCGACCTGAACGGTACGCGTCGCGACGCTGTTGTCGCCGCCGACGACCAGCACCGTCCTGCGCGCCTGATCGGTCTGCACGGCGGCATCCGGCACCAGCAGCGCGCGGACGGTGCCGCTGCTG
This sequence comes from Sphingomonas flavalba, assembly GCF_004796535.1. Lineage (GTDB taxonomy): Bacteria > Pseudomonadota > Alphaproteobacteria > Sphingomonadales > Sphingomonadaceae > Sphingomonas_L > Sphingomonas_L flavalba. Next base: position 136,862 of record NZ_SPHY01000004.1, read on the forward strand.
CCCAGCCGCATGTTGCCGAACATGCCCGGGGTCAGGAAATAGCCCGGGTTGTCAAGCACCGCCCGCCCGCGAATGGTGCCGGAGCGGGGATCGAGCCCGTTGTCGGTGAAGTCGAGCGTGCCCTTCCAGCGATAGTCGGGCTCGTCCTGCAGCCGGATCTCGACGACCGCGGGCGCGCCGCCGGAATCGCTGTTGCGCCGCGCCTTCAGGAACAGCGCTTCGGAGGCGTCGAAGGTGAAATAGATCGGGTCGAGCGCGTTGACCGTGGTCAGCAGCGTGCCGCCGGTGCCCTCGCCGCCGGCGACCAGATTGCCGGCATCGACCCGGCGATCGGAAATACGGCCGGCAATCGGCGCGCGCACCTGGGTGAATTCCATGTCGAGGGCACGGGAACGGGCGCGCGCCTCTGCCGCAGCCAGCGCCGCTTCCGACGCACGCACGCGGGCGCGCAGTGCATCAACCTCACCAGCGGAAACCGCCTCGTCGGCGATCAGCCGGGTCGCGCGCCCCAGATCGGCCTGGGCCAGCGCCACGGCGCTGCGCGCGCTGGCGACATTGGCCCGCGCCTCCGCCAGCGCGGCGGCGAACGGCCGCGGATCGATGGTGAACAGCAACTGGCCCTTGCGGACGATCGCACCGTCGCGGAAGTGGACGGCGGTGACCGCGCCGGAAACGCGCGGGCGGATTTCCACCGTGCGGCTCGGCGCGAAACGGCCGACATAGTCGTCCCATTCGCTGACCTCGCGGACCAACGGCTGCGCGACCGTCACGTTTGGCGGTGCCTGCGCGGCCGTCGCTTCTGGCCGGTCGAACAGCATGACAGCGGCGGCGACAAGCAGCGCGATGACGATCAGCGCCAGACCGCCGCGTTGCCACGGCGCCAGCCCGGCGAACCGCTCGCGCAGCCCGGCGGGCGACGGATCGTCATCGGTACGGACGACCGGGCCCTGCATGTTCATGTCAGCGCGCTCGAAGGCGCAGCCACGCAACGGGGCCGAGCGCCTTGACGGAAACTGATGCGGACCATGTCATTCCTTTCGATCCGGCACGGCGCCGTGGGCGCCATGATCGCCCACCCACCCGAAGAACCAACGAAGCCCGGCCAGGACGCATGCAAGCACCCGACCGCGCCAAGGCAAGCCATCCCGCTCGACGGAACGGCAATGCCTGCCAATAGTTTAATCGGTCACTCGCGCGACCTGCTCTCTCCGGCCATTGCGGATGAATCCTCCGCGCCGGCTCAATTCAATACCGATCGGTACATATATTGATATTGCGCCGCGTCAACCGCCGCAATCTCATCCTGCCCCATTTATTTTCTACGAGCAGCGCATTATCGGCCCGGCCAGACGATCAGGCTCGTCTCGACCAGTTGTTCCAGCTGAACGCGGCTCGCGCCGACCCCAGCCTGCACCGCCATACCCTGCAGAATGGCGATCAGATAGTGGGCGAGCGCCCCCGGCTCGACGCCGGTGGGGAAATCGCCTTCGGCAAGCGCGCGCTCGAAACGGGCGATCAGCGCCGCTTCGGCCGAAACGCGCCGGGCGATGACCTCGGCTCGTATCGATTCCGCTTCCTGCCCGCAGGCGAGCGAGCTGATCACGCCCAGGCATCCGCGCGGATCGTCCGTGCCGCAATGGATATCGACGGCGCTCCGCAGCAGCCGCTCGGCAACCCCGCGCGCGGTCGGCGCGTCGAGCGCGGTCTTCATATAGGCCATTTTCTCGCGCTCGTAGAGGTCGAACGCCTTGCGGAACAGCATCTCCTTGTTGCCGAAAGCGGCGTAAAGGCTGGGCCGGGTGATCCCCATTTCGCTGGTCAGGTCGCTGAGCGAGGCGCCTTCATAACCGCGCTGCCAGAACACGCGCAACGCAGCCGCCAGCGCCACGTCGATGTCGAACTCTCGCGGTCGCCCCTTCGCGGGGGCCAGGGCTGTCAGACCTTCCATACCGATCGGTATATAGTAGACGCGCCAGCCCCTGCAACCTGTAGGGCAGCGGCCAAAGAACACGCACCACAATGCAATGGGGCCGGCAGCTGAAAGAATATAAGATCGGGCGAATCAAGGCGCGCAGTAGGAAAAGCGCGATTGCCTTCCCACCCAAAATGCGGACGAGCGGCGATGTGCCCGCGCTTCAGAGAGCGCCCCCGCAGCCCGACTATCGACCAGCAGGCCTAATTGCTCAGCGACGGCTTGCCGGCGTTATCCATGATATACCGCTCGGCGGCATCCCGCTCGTCCGCGCGAATACGCGTCCATTCCTTCGCCGTATAGCAAACACGCCGCGTCCGAACGAGCGAACCGGTGACTTGATATGTACGACAAATTTTCTTGTTTTCTGCCGGCTTGTCATCCGCAACAGCCACGGGAGCGGATATGGCCAGCATCATGGACAAGATGAACATTCTCGAACCTTCCGCGAAACGGGACGTAAAGTAACGGCAAATCCAAGGAAAATCAACCCACGTCGGCATCGGCGTAGGGGCTTAGCTCGCTATCCCGCAGCGCTTGAAACAGTGCCCGCAACAGGGCGCGCTCTGCTTCGACAATATGGGGGTTCCATACATCGAATATCAGGACTGCGCGCGGTTCGTCGCTGTCGTTCCACGCTTCGTGTTCAATCGTGTCATCGAACGCGAAGGCCACGCCCGCCTCCCATGCCCGGGTTTCCCCGCCAACCCGGAATCCGCACCCCGGCGGCACGATCAGCGGGAGGTGGACGATTGCACGCGCGTTGGTCACGCCGGTGTGTGGCGGGATGCGGGTATGCGGATGCAGAATGGAGAAGAACGCCGTCGGCGACCGCCCTGGCAGATCCGATAACGGCACGGCCTCGAGGGCAGCCAGCGTCTTCGCGCACCTCTCCGCCGCGACCGCCTGGCGAACGCCGTGATGCCAGAGGAACCAGGCACTCCAGCGTTCGGAGCGATCGAGCGCGCTCCACTTGTTGCGCGGTGCGCCAGCCTCCATCTGCACATACGGGCGCGCGCCCGGAAGCCCCGCATCAAGCAAGGCGACAAACTCTTCGCGGATGGCGTCCGCGTGACTCTCAAAGGCCTCCATCCACGGAAAGTGACGCCTGTCGAAGAATTCATCCGCGGGCAGAAACGGATAGTGCAGGCCGTGACATTCGTTCACGTAAATCCGGCGACGCCCCAATATCCGGTCCACGCACGCGTCGAACCGTCGCCGGTCAGCATCGAGAACGGCCTTGCGGCTATCTTCCAACCGGCCAGAAAGTATGTCCGCCAGCCGCTCCGAATATCCGGTCGCAAACGACCGCGCATGATCCAGCAATTTTTCGAGCGCGGCATCGCGCCGCTCCATCCCCTCGGCGAGCGCCAAAACGCCCGACCATCGAAACATCGCTCGCCCAAGGTCGCCGCTTCGTTCATGAAGCTCGGCCATGCGAACATTCGCCATGAAGTTGCGCTGGTCCATCGCCAGTGCGCGCTCGAGGCATCGCTCCTCGGCGGCATTGTCATTGGCGAGGCGCCGTGCCTTCGCCAAATTCAACCACAATTCAGGCGCCTTGTCGTCAGTCGCGATCGCGCGCTCAAAATAATGCCCGGCGGCCACGACATCGCCTTCGCCGAGGGCGATGATCCCCAGCGCATTCAACGCCGCCGGGTGCTCGCCGCCTCTGTCGAGCACGGCGCGATACTGATTTTTCGCCTTGTCGTGATCGCCGCGCCTCTGGGCACTCGCTCCCTCAACGAGAAGGGCGTTGATCTCCGCCTGTGTCATTGCATATCGTTAGTTGATAAACCCAGCCCCCGCAACACGGCGGGATTGTGCAATAATCAGTCTTAGGCCAATAGAAGCGGGTGCCAGCCCCTCCGACATCCGTTGAATCCGTCGCCCGGGACGCTGCCTGGCTTCCGCATCGTTATGACCCTGTCGGCGACACCGTGCATTTCCGGCACGTACCGCGCGAACTGCACCGCTCCGTTACTTTCCTTACCGACGACTATCTGCCGGAAGATAGACCGCGCGTCATTCGCCGAGCGGACATTCTGGCGCACAATCCATCGAATGTTTCTCCGCACTTCATTTTTCACTCGGCTTATTGCTGTTCCACCTTGCTGGCGCGGGCGATGGATGTCGACGGCATGGCGATGGGCCTGAAAGAGCCCGTCATTCTGAACGATCTGGTCGGATGGCGGCGGCGTGGCGGAGAGGCGCGCCAGGTCAGCGAGCGGCTACATGACGCGCTGCTGTTGCTCGCGCGCCCGTTCGGCCCAGGCGAAGGGGTTGTCATCAAGCCATCCAATACCGTCAACGGCATGGCTGACGCGATGTTGACCATGCGTCCTGAATCACGGGCGCTTTTTCTGTACGCGCCGCTGTCATCCTATCTCCGCTCCATCGCACGCAAGGACATGTGGGGCCGCCTCTGGGTCCGCAAGCTGCTCATCGGCCAGATGAAAGACAACTTCGCAAATCTCGGATTCTCCAACGAAGACTATTTCGGATTGACCGACCTGCAAGTGGCGGCGATCGGCTGGCTCAATCAGCATCATTTGTTCCATAGGCTTGTCCGCAAGTTCGGCGCCAATCGCGTGGCCACGCTGGACAGCGACACCCTGCTTGCCAGACCAGCCGACGCCTTGGCCGCGCTGACGACACTGTTCCGGCTCCCGATCGACGACGACGGGATCGCCGCGATTTGTGCGGGCCCCGCGTTCAGCCGGCATTCGAAATCCGGCGAAAACTTCACCGGCCAGGAACGTAGAGCGGATCAACTGGACGCCGCCAAAGTGCATGGCGACGAAATAGACAAAGTTGAACAGTGGGCCGCGGCCGTGTCCACCAACGCCGGCCTTTCGGCGGCGCTGGGAGCCCGCCTGATCTCTTAGCCCCAGTTCCGTCGACAGCACTGGGCGCGGAGCCCTAACCCGAGCCCTTCCTGAGAGCCCTGAGGCTGGCGATCCCTGCTGTCATGCGCGCGGCCGCATATTCCGGAAGCGCCGCTCTATGCGCCACGAGCACGCACCGAGCCCGGCTCTCCAACATCTTCCGCGCCCATACGAAAAGGGCGGGCCCCGAGAGACCCGCCCCATTCCGTCCAAGCTACGTCGATCAGAACTTCAGTTTCGCACCGACCGAGAAACGACGACCCAACGCGTCATACGTCGAAGGGAAGGTGTTGCCGCTGTTGAACGACGTCGAACCGATCGTGTTGCCGACGATCGGCGGCTTCTTGTCGAGCAGGTTGTTCACGGTCAGCGTGATGAACACATTCTCGACCAGGCCGAAACGGGTCGACAGGTCGAAATAGTCCTTCGCGCCGATATGGCCGAAGCTGCCGAACGCCGGGCCGGAGTCGATCACATCGAGCGGCTCCTGCTTCATCGAGCCGATGTGGCGCCACAGCAGCGAAACATCGATGTCGCTGAACGACAGGGTGTTGCGCACGCTCCACTGAATCTTCGGCTGCGGCGACGTACAACTGGTGCTGTAATAACCGACGCATTCGCGGTTCACCGACGTCGGCGACGCCTGGAACTTCGAGCTGCCGGTCCAGTTTCCGACCACGCCAATCGCCCAGTCGGCGAAGCCGAGGTCGCGCTTGTAGTTCAGCACGACGTCGATACCGTCGGTGGACAGCCGGCCGAGGTTCGAGAACGGCAGGAACAGGCCCGGAACTTCGGACGATTCACCACTCAGGCTGCCGTTGCCGGCAGGCCCGCCCGAACGCTGGATGACGAGACACGCCGGGTTGGTGACACTCGGGCTGTCGAAGCAGGCATTGATGCCGTCAGCCGGGCTCGGCGTCGTGATCGCATTGGTGATCTTGATGTTGTAATAGTCGACACTGATGTTGAAGCCCGGCGCGAAATCCGGCTGCCACACGACACCCACAGTGTAGCTGTTCGACGTTTCCGGCTTCAGATTGACGTTACCCGCGAAAGTCGCGTTCGCCTGACCGGCCGTCGGAACGGCAATCTGTCCGATCGTTCCTGCCGGCGCGCCCTGAGCGATACAGACGTCACGCAGCACACCGGTCGGAACCGGCCGACCCGGTATCGGGGTACCGTCGTCACGCAGATTGGCGCAAGGATCGTCGGACAGGTTCGTCAGCCCGACGTTCGTTGGCGAGAACAGTTCGAAGATGTTGGGCGCGCGCACCGCATGCGCATAATTGCCGCGGATCTTGACGCCCGCGCCGGGGGACCAGCTACCGCCCGCCTTCCACGTCGTCGTCTTGTAAGACGGATCGCCCGGCGCATCGACGGAATATTTCGAGTAGCGGATGCCGGCTTCCAGGGTCAGATCCTCGAAGAACGGCTTGCCCTGGATCAGCGGCACGACGATTTCGCCGATCGCTTCGTAGACGTGATAGCCGCCGTCGATATTCGGAGCAGCACCGCCCGCGCCGCCAAGATCGCCCGACTGCGACAGCAGATCGGATTCCTGCGTTGCGTGATAGTTGCGGTACTCGCCGCCAACAGCGAAAGCCACCGCATTGTCTGCCCAGGGGATCGACCAGCCGAAATCTCCACTGATCATGCCGCGCACCTGCGACATTTCAACCTGGGTCGAAACCTGGCTGTTGGCCGAAAGCGACTGGTTCATCTCAGACGTGATCGAGCCGTCGGGCCCGAAGATATTGAGCGGAACACAATCCGCGTTACCGCTGAGGCAGGTATCCGGATTGGTCGCGAGCAGAGCCTCACGCACGCGCGAATTCAGCCAATAGCCGCGCTGGATCTGGATGTTCTGGCTTTCGCCGTAAGATCCGAACAGGTCCCAGTTGATCGTATCGGTGATCGCACCCTTCGCGCCGAGACGATAGTCGAAGAAAGTGGTGGTGAAATCGCTGATACGCGGACCGAACTCCGTCGCACGACGCGACAAGTTGGTTGCGACGGTGCGATAGTTCGGATCGTTCGGATCCGTAGCCACCGCCGCCGCATCACACTCAGCCTGCGAGAAAAGCGGAACATAAGCATCGGAAACGATATTGCCGTCGTCATCACGCACCGCCGGCGACGTATCGAACGCGCAGAACCCATTACGCTGCGCCGCCGTCATGTACGGGTTGCTGAGCGGGATGTTCACGGTCAGACCGAACGTACCGGACGGTGCGATGATCGTGCTGACGGTGTTCTTCGAGAAGAGGCCCCGCGTGTATACTTCAACGGCGTCACTGACCTGGTAGCGGCCGGCACCGTAGATGTTGAAGCGCTCGAACGGCGTCTGGAAGATGTTGTAGGGGTTGAAGTTGAAGGCATCGAACGCCGAGCTCGTGCGGAAGCCCGTACCGTCGGCCGTGACCTGGCGGGTCCCGTTTTCGTCCGAAAGACCACTTGTATTGACGTTGCTGAACCGCGACGGGGTGGACGTACCCGAACCACCGGCATCGCCGCTGAACGAATCGAGCTGATCCGCCGAGAACTTACGATCGCCCTGATACACGGGATCGGCCTGCTGATAGCCAACGCTGAACACGGCGTTGCCGCGGCCGTCGTCGAAATTCGCGCCGATCGTCACGTCGAGACGGAAGACGTTACCGTCGCCCTTCCCGGTCAGTTGTTCCGACCCGTTGATTTCGAGCCCGGCGAAATCCTGCTTGGTGACGAAGTTGACGACGCCGGAGATGGCGTCGGCACCGTAGGTAGTGCTCGAACCGCCGGTCAGCACGTCGACGCGGTCGATCAGCGCCAGCGGAATGTTGTTGAGGTCGAAGCGGCCCTGCAGTTCGGCCGGGACCAGACGCACACCGTCAAGCAGGACGATATTGCGGTTAGAGCCAAGGCCGCGCAGGTTGACGAACGACGCACCGCCGTTGCCGTTGTTGACCGCCGAACCGATGCTCGGAACGACGCCGGGAATCTCGCGCAGAATTTCTTCGGCGACGTTCGACTGCTTGAGCTCGATCTCGTCCGAGGTCGTGACGTTGACCGGCGCGGAACGCGCCAGGTTCGGGTTGCTGATCAGCGTGCCAGTAACGACGATTTCCTGCGCATCGGCAGGGCTCTGATCTTGCGCAAACGCCGGCCCCGCCAGCAGCGCGATGCCCATTACGACCGGCGCAGCACCAGCCTTCAGACTCTTAAGTTTGTCGATTCTATTCACAGCCCAGGTCCCTTTCTGGAGTGATGCAGAGCGGCACGCCGCTCCGAATTGCTGATCGCCAAGAAGTACCGGTCTCGGAGCCCCCCTGCGCGATATGTCGTACGAGTTGCACTGCACCCCGACGTTTGTAAACCGAAGGACGCGGCTCGTCGGCGGGTTCCGGCATCAGTGTCACAGAATTACCACAGTGCGTCCTCGCGCACGCAAAGCCGGCTGGTAATGGCTTCGCCGGCAAAGCGTGGTAGGGCTCGTCGCCCGCATCGTTGAGGATGGACCATTGGCTACGAGCAAGGGTCCACCGCAGAATAGGATTGTAATCATATGAATATGGTACGGTCTGTCGTTGCCCTGCCGGCAATCCTGGCGATCGGCGCCGCTCCGGCGCTTTCGGCCAACCCGCCGGCGGCCGAAGCACGCCAGGCATCTCCTGATGTGATTGAGCAACTGTTGCGCTGCCAGGACGTGGCGGAGCCAACGGAGCGGCTTGCCTGCTTCGATCGGAACGTGGCGGCAATGCGCCAGGCGCGCGACAGCAAGAGCATATCAATTGTCGATCAAATGACGGTCAAAAAGGCGGAGCGCGGCGTGTTCGGCTTCGCAGCCGCCGGCCTGTCCGAGTTGTTCGGCGGCGAAGGCGAAGGCCTGACCGAAATCGAATCCACGATCAGCGAAGCGCAACCGCTTCAGTACGGGAAATGGCGGTTCGTCCTGGCCGAAAGCGGGACCTGGGTAACGACGGAACCGCTTACCGGGCGCCAACCCAAGGCAGGCGCCAAGGTCACCGTGAAGCGAGGTGCCTTCGGCAGCTACATCCTGACCCCGGAAGGCGGGCGGAGCGTACGCGTGAAGCGGGAGAACTGACGGCCCAAGGCTACGGCATCGGGCCTGCGAGGGGTTGGGGGTCGATGCGGGCGGCGCGCCATTTCATCGACCAGTGGAGGTGGGGGCCAGTGGCGCGGCCGGTCATGCCGACGGTGCCGATCGGGTCGCCGCGGCGGACGCTTTGCCCTTCCTTCACGTCAATCCGCGCCAGGTGGAGGAAGGCGCTGTTCAAGCTCATGCCGTGATCGATGATCACCAGATTGCCTTCGAGGGTGAACGGCTTTTCCGTCGCCAGAACGACGACGCCGTCCGCCGGGGCGACGACGGTCGCGCCCGATCCGCCCGGCGCGACATCGACGCCGGAATGATAGGCGCCCGGCTCGCCACGATAGATGCGTTGCGAACCGAACACACCGCTGATCCGCCCGCGCACCGGCCACAGGAAGCGCTGCCGCCAGCCGTCGCTGGTTGCATTGATACGGCGGGCGGCGTTGATCCGCGCCAGTTCCGGTGCGCGCAATTTCCGGAATGCCTCGCTTGGCGTGCCGGCGCTGCGGGCGATATCGACCCGCTCGATGGCCCAGGCGCCAGGCGCGACCGCCAACCGCTCGCTGTGCGTGCGACCGTCGGCCAGCGTCGCGACCAGCATCGCCCCCGGGGCGGCATCGCGATCGAAACCGATGACGAAGCGCCCGTCGGCGGAAACGGCGACCGGCTGGCCATCGAGTACTAGTCGGATCGTTCCGGTGGGCGCGGTGCCAACCACCAGCCCGCCCTGGACGAACGCCCCTTCGAACGAGAAGGCCGCCGGCGGCGGCGGCCGGGTATCGCGAACCGCCTCAATCACCGGGACGGGTGGCGGCGGTTCCGGCGCGGCCTGGGGAATGGCCGTGCAGCCGGCGATGACGAAAGGCGAAAGCAGGACGGCCGCGCGCCGCCGCGCATCCCTCATCGTGCGAGCATCGCCTGCGTCGCGATCTCCGGCGAAGCATATGGCTCCTGCCGCTCGACCGACCAGTAGCGCAGCATGTCGAGCGGAATGCGTTCGCCGCTGACCGCGCAGACCACATGGTCGCCGCTGGCAATCATGCGGAAGCCGTTCGGCATGTATTGCAGTCGCGCCGGGCGGCCCTGGGACATCAACATCGCTTCATCACTCCTATAACAGGGTCGGCTGGTCGGGCTTGTCCCGGACATAGGCACGCCCGCCGGAGCGCTCAACCCGGACATCCACACTGCCGTCGGCGAAGTGGAGGCTGAGCGCGGCGGCGGAGCGGGCGGCGGCTGCGCCGGTGACGACGGCGCCGGACGGGCGGGCCGCGACCCAGGCATAGCCGCGCGACAGGACATTGTCCGGGTTCAGGGTTTGGGCGACGCGCCACACGGCGGCCAGTCGATGCGCCGCGCGGTCCAGCCCGGCGCGGAGCAGGCCGGGGCGGAGCGCGCCGCCAGCGCGGGCCAGGTCGCCGCGCGCATCGGCAAGGCGGTGGCTGAGGCCGCGCCGCAGCCGCTCGCCGAGGTCGGCGGCGCGAAGGCGTTGCGGATCGAGCAGCAGCGCCGGGGTGGGCAGCAGCCGGGCGAGCGCCGCCAGCCGCTCGGCGCCACGCTCGTGGTAGCGGCGGGCGCAGCGTTCCATGCGGGCGCCGCGCTCGCGCAAGCCGGCGAGCAGTTCGGCGCGGACCGGGACGGCGATCTCGGCGGCGGCGGTCGGGGTCGGCGCGCGCATGTCGGCGGCGTAGTCGGCGAGGGTGGTGTCGGTTTCATGGCCGACGGCGGAGATCGTCGGGATGGTGCAGGCGGCGATGGCGCGGACGACGGCTTCCTCGTTGAACGCCCACAGATCCTCGATCGAGCCGCCGCCGCGGGCGACGATGACCAGGTCGGGGCGCGGCACCGGGCCGCCGGGGGCAAGCGCGTCGAACCCCCGGACGGCGGCGGCGACCTGCTCGGCGGCGCCGACACCCTGAACGGCGACCGGCCACAGCACGACGCGGCTGGGGCAACGGTCGGCGAGGCGGTGGAGGATGTCACGGATCACCGAGCCTGTCGGTGAGGTTATCACCCCAATCACACCGGGGAGGAACGGCAAGCTACGCTTGCGCTCCGGTTGGAAAAGCCCTTCCCCGGCCAACTGGGCCTTCAGCTTTTCCAACAGCAGCATCAGCGCGCCTTCGCCGGCCAACTCCATCTTCTCGACGACGATCTGGTATTTGGAGCGGCCGGGATAGGTGGTCAGCTTGCCGGTCGCGATCACCTCGATCCCGTCCTGCGGGGTGAAGGCCAGATGGGCGGCGGTGCCTTTCCAGATCACCGCGTCGATCAGCGCCTTGTCATCCTTCAGCGCCAGATAGGCATGGCCCGACGCAGCGCGTTTCCACCCCGAAATCTCACCGCGCAGGCGGACATGGCCGAACCGGTCCTCGACCATGCGTTTCAGCGCGCCGGACAATTCGGTGACGGTCAGCGCCAGCGCGTTGTCGCCAAAGCCTTCCTCGGCTACGAGCCGGCCGGCGGCGTCGAAGGAAGGGGTATCGGTCATGAATGTCCTGCTGCTGGGATCGGGCGGGCGCGAACATGCGCTGGCGTGGAAACTGGCGCAATCGCCGTTGCTCGGCAAGCTGTACGCGGCGCCGGGCAACCCGGGAATAGCGCGGCACGCCGAATGCGTTGCGTTGGACGCGACCGATCATGCGGCGGTGATCGCCTTCGCCCACGCCCGCGCGATCGGCCTGGTCGTCGTCGGGCCGGAGGCGCCGCTGGTCGACGGGCTGGCCGACAGCCTGCGCGCTGCCGGTGTGCCTGTGTTCGGCCCCGGCAGGGCGGCGGCGCGGCTGGAAGGATCGAAAGGCTTCACCAAAGCGCTGTGCGCCAGCGCCGGCATCCCGACCGCCGCCTACCTCAGCACCGATTCGACCGACGAAGCGCTGGCCGCGCTCGACCGCTTCGGCCTGCCGGTTGTGGTCAAGGCCGACGGGCTGGCGGCGGGCAAGGGCGTGGTCATCGCCACCACCCGCGCCGAGGCGGAAGCGGCGGTCCGCGCGCTGGCCGGCGGCCCGCTGGTTCTGGAAGAATTCCTGGAAGGTGAGGAAGCCAGCCTGTTCGCGATCAGCGACGGAGTGACGGTGGTGCCGTTCGGCGCGGCGCAGGATCACAAGCGGGTCGGCGACGGCGACACCGGCCCCAACACCGGCGGCATGGGCGCCTACAGCCCGGCGCCGGTGCTGACCCCGGCGCTGGAGGCACGGGCGATGGCCGAGATCGTCGAACCGACGGTCCGGGCGATGGCGGCGGCGGGCACCCCCTATTCGGGCGTGCTCTATGCCGGACTGATGCTGACCGCCGACGGCCCGAAGCTGATCGAATACAATGTCCGCTTCGGCGACCCGGAGGCGCAAGTGCTGATGCCGCGCTTCGCCGGCGACCTGCTGGAGCTGATGCTGGCAACCGCCGAGGAGCGGCTGGCCGAAGCGCCGGTGCCGGCATTCAACCCGGAAGCCGCGCTGACCGTGGTGATGGCGGCGAACGGCTACCCCGGCACGCCGGAGAAGGGCGGCGGCATCGCCGGGCTGGACGCCGCCGAGGCGACCGGCGCGATCCTGTTCCACGCCGGTACCGCCAAGGGCGGCGACGGCGGGCTGGTCGCGAACGGCGGGCGGGTGCTGGCGGTTACCGCGACCGGCGCCAGCGTCGGCGCGGCGCGCGACGCCGCCTATCGCGCCGTCGCCGCGATCCGTTTCCCGACCGGCTTCTGCCGCAGCGACATCGGCTGGCGCGAAGTGGCGCGCGAGGCCGGCGACTAGGACGGATCGTCATTGCGAGGAGCGCAGCGACACAGCAATCTGGAGGGCGCGCCCTGGATTGCTTCGCTCCGCTCGCAATGACGAAGCGAGGCAATCCAATGGCGTCAGAGTCTAGCCCGCGGGCGGCACCAGCCGATAGGCGACGCCGTCGACCGTCGCGCCGGCCGGCGCGGCGGCGACCGGCATGCTGCCGCCGCGCGCCTTCAGCGCCGCCTGCACCCGGCGCAGCCGCCGCCGCACCGGATTGGGAATCACGGTGCGGGCAAGACCGCGCAACTGCCAGCGCAACCCCTGCCACAGCGACGAGATCGGCGTGACCGAATAGACCGCATTGGCATGGACACCGCGCCGCAGCCGGTAGCCGAGCGGAGTCAGATTGGCGGCGATCCATTCCGCCGACGGCAGGTTTTCCAGCAGGATGATCGGCTTGCAGCGGCGGATGGTGGCGAGCGCGCCGGCGAGCGCCGGTTCCTCGAATCCCTCGACGTCGAGCTGGACGACGCTGACCTGCCGATCGGCGGGGACGATATCGTCGATCCGCACGATCCGGATCGCTTCGCCGGCGCCGACGTCGTGCGACGGAGCGCCGGTCTGGATATAGCTCAATTCGCCGAGCAGCTGGCCGATCGCGTCGTGGGTGGCGATCTGCGCCTCGCTCGGCGCGTCGCCCAGCCCGGCATGGGTCAGCACGACATTGTCCAGCCCGTTCAACTGGCCGGTGATCGCCGCGCAGACGTAATTGACGTGGACCGGCTCGAACGCCCAGAGCCGGGCGCCGGGGGCGAGCGCCCGCGCCACGGCGGGCAGGAAATCGCCGAAGAACGCGCCGGCATGGACGATGTCGCCGGCGCCGGCATGCCGGCAGAGAAAGTCGATCGTCCGGGGTTCGTAGACGCCGCCCCCGGCGACGACGCGCGCGCATTGCCGCAAGGGGGAAGCAGCGGGTATGCAATAGGTGCCCAGGCGGTTGCGGGCGATGAGGCAGATCAAGTCCTGCGCGGGCGGCGGCCCCCGGTCCGATGCTTCCATTCCGAATTTCCCTTCGCGTGCGCCCCCTTCCGAGCGGCGCAGAAAAGCGTGGCACAGGCTTGCAAGGGTTGCAACGGGGCGGTTTCGGCTTAGGGTTCGGCGCGGAATCGCAAGGGGGAATGCCATGTCCGCCAATTGGCCTTTGATACTGCTTGTCCTGCTGGTGATCGCCGTCGGCCTGTGGTGGCTGCTCGGCCGGAGCAAGAGCATCGATACCCGCACCGGCGCCGCGCCCGACGCGCCGAAGGCGCCGGAAGCGCCGGCACCAACGTCGCTGGAACGTGCGGCCACCCCGCCGCCGGCCGCGCCGCAGCCGCTGGCCAGCGCGCCCGCCCCGGCGGAAGCCGCGCCTGCGCCGGCCGCGCCAGTGAAACCGACACCTGCGCCGGCCGCCAAGGCGCCAGCGAAGCCTGCCGCCCCGGCCAAACCCAAGGCCGCCGCCAAGGCACCGGCGGCGAAGGCACCCGCCGCGCCAAAGCCGGCCGCGAAACCGAAAGCCGCCGCGAAGCCGAAGGCGGCGCCCGCCGCCAAGCCCGCCGCGTCGGCCAAGCCGGACGACTTGCTGCTGCTGAAGGGCGTCGGCCCGAAGCTGGCGGTGCTGCTGAACGAGCTGGGCGTCAGCCGCTTCGAGCAGATCGCCGGCTGGAGCGATGCCGACCTCGCCCGCATCGACGCCCAGTTGGGCGCGTTCAAGGGCCGCGCCGCGCGCGACAAATGGGTCGAGCAGGCCGGCTATCTGGCCAAGGGCGACACCGCCGGTTTCGAGGCGAAGTTCGGCAAGCTCTAAGCGGCGGCGAAGACCGGCGGGACAACGTTCGGCAGGCGCCGAGGGGACAGCACGCGCCGGTTCCCCAGCGCCTTCCCTCGTCGTGTCCCGCCCCGCCCGTCCGGGATCTCCGGCGCCGAGCGAGGACAGCCCGCAAGATCCCGACTTTCGTCGGGATGGCGACGGAAGCGGGAAGGAGTGACGGGAGAGAGCCCGGTCAGGGTTGGGCGGTGACCAGCAGCTTGTCGATCTTGCGGCCGTCCATATCGACGATTTCGAAGCGCCAGCCCTGTTCGACGAAATCTTCGCCGACGGTGGGCAGGTGGCGCAGAACCGACAGGGCGAAGCCGGCGACGGTCGCATAATCGCGGTCGTCCGGCAGGGCGATGTCCAGCCGTTCGGCGAGGGTATCGGCATACATCGCGCCGGAGACGAGCAGGCTGCCGTCCTCGCGCTCGACCAGATCGGGGTCGGTGCCCTCGTCACGGTCCGACACGAATTCGCCGGCGATCGCGATCAGCAGGTCGGCCGGGGTCAGTATGCCGTCGAGATGGCCATATTCGTCGTGGACGACGACCATCGGCACTTCCGCCGCGCGCAGCGCCTCCAGCGCGTCCATCGCGTCGAGCTGGTCCGGCACCGCCTGGACCGGGCGCATCAGCGCGCGCAGGTCGAGCGGACGGCCGGCGACCAGCGCCGCCATCACGTCACGGCTTTGAAGCACGCCGACGACCTCGTCGACCGATCCATCGGCGACCGGCAGGCGGGTGTGCGGCGTTTCCGCCAGCCGCGCCGCCACGGTCGCCGCATCGGCATTGACGTCGATCCAGTCGATCTGGTTGCGCGGCGTCATCACTTCGCGCACCGGCCGGTCGGCGAGGCGGACGACGCCAGAAATGATCGCGCGCTCGCTTTCCTCGATCACGCCGGAACGGCTGGCTTCCGCAACGATCAGCTGCAGTTCCTCCGCCGTCACCCGCGCGTCGCGTTCCCGTTTCAGGCCGATCAGCCGGAAGATCAGGCTGCTGCTGCGGTCGAGCAGCCAGACGATCGGCGCGGTCAGCCGCGCCAGCCACAGCATCGGCTTGGCCATCAGCACGGCGATCGGCTCCGGCGCGCGCAGGGCGAATTGCTTCGGCACCAGTTCGCCGACGATCAGCGACGCATAGGTGGTCAGGCCGATGACCAGCGCGAAGCCGATGGTGCGGGCATGCGCCGGATCGACGCCGAGCCGGGCGATCCGGTCCCCCACCGGCCCGCCGAGGCTGGCCCCGGAATAGGCGCCGGCGACGATGCCGATCAGGGTGATGCCGATCTGCACCGTTGACAGGAACTTGCCCGGATCGGCGGCGAGGGCCAGCGCGGCGCGGGCGCCGGGGCGGCCGGCCTTTTCCATCGCCTGCAGCCGGGGGCGGCGGGCGGAAACGATCGCCAGTTCCGACATGGCGAACAGGCCGTTGAGCGCGATCAGCGCGAGGATGATCGCGACGTCGAGCCAGGGGAAGGGGGAGAGCGGCTGCATGGTGCGGTCGAAATCCCCTTTGCCGCGAAACTGTCCGTTTCACAACCATGCGATCATCGCCGGTTCAGCGGGAACCGATCAGGACGCGGGCGGTTGAGGTTCAAACCATATCGTTACGGGGACGCCACATGCTCGCATCATCCTTTACCCGCATCATCGCCGCGGCCGCGCTGGCCGCGACCACCGCCGCCTGCACCACCGACCCGGATACCGGCCAGCGCCGCATGTCGAAGGCCGGGATCGGCGCGATCGGCGGCGCGCTGGGCGGCTATCTGCTCGGCGACATCGTCGGCGGCCGCCACGACCGGACCGAGAAAGTGCTTGGCGCCGGCATCGGTGCGGTCGCTGGTGCCGGCGTCGGCACCTATATGGACCGGCAGGAGCGCGAGCTGCGCGCCCGCACCGCCGGCACCGACGTGGAGGTGCGCCGCGACGGCGACAGCCTGGTGCTCGACATGCCGTCCAACGTCACCTTCGCCACCGATCAGTCGGCGATCGAGCCGCGCTTCCGCGCCACGCTGGACCAGGTGGCGGATACGCTGGCCCGCTATGATTCAACGCTGGTCGACGTCTACGGCCACACCGATTCGCAGGGCAGCGACGCTTATAATCAGGCGCTGTCCGAACGGCGGGCGCGCGCGGTTGCCGACTATCTCGGCATGCGCGGGGTCAACCCGGCGCGGATCGGCACGCGCGGCTTCGGCGAGAGCCAGCCGATCGCCAGCAACGACACCGCCGAGGGCCGCGCCGCCAACCGCCGCGTCGAGATCCGCGTCGAACCGCTGCGCGCCGAGGATAGCCGGCGGTAGGTTTCCGGTCCGGGCGGGGGCGGCCCGCAAGATCCCGGCATGCGCCGGGATGACGGCGGAGGCTAACGGCCGGCGCGGCGGCTGGCGAAGAAATCCCGGAGCAGGGCCGCCGCCTCCGCCTCGCCGATGCCGGGGTAGACATCCGGCCGGTGGTGGCAGGTCGGCTGGGCGAAGATTCGGCCGCCATGCTCCACCGCGCCGCCCTTCGGATCGGGCGCGGCGTAGTAAAGCCGGGCGATCCGCGCATGGGCGATCGCGCCGGCGCACATCGCGCAGGGCTCCAGCGTCACATAAAGCGCGCAATCGGTCAGCCGCTCCGCGCCCAGATGGGCGGCGGCAGCGCGGATCGCGAGGATCTCGGCATGGGCGGTCGGGTCGTTCAGCCGGCGGGTGGCATTGGCGCCGCGGCCGACGACTGCGCCGTCATGCACCACGACGGCGCCGACCGGCACCTCCCCCGCCGCGCCCGCCTCCCCCGCCAGCGCAAGCGCGATCCGCATCGGTTCGGGCAGGGGAAAGCCGTTCACAGCAGCGCGTCGAGCAGGCCGATCAGCGGCTTGTCCGCCGGCGGCATCGCCAGACCGTGCAGGGCGAGCGGGCGCACCCATTTCAGCGCCGGCGCCTCGCGCGGCTCCGGTATGCCGCGCCATTTGCGGCAGACATAGAGCAGCAGGATCAGGTGGCGGCCGCCGAGCGGCGCGCTGGCGAAGGCGGCGGGGGCGAGGCAGGCCTGATCGGTGGCGATGCCAAGCTCCTCCGCCAGCTCGCGGATCAGCGCCGCTTCCGGGGTTTCGCCCGGCTCGACCTTGCCGCCGGGGAATTCCCACAGCCCGGCCATCGCCTTGCCCTCCGGCCGCTGCTGGACGAGGACGCGGCCGTCGGCGTCGACCAGCGCCGCCGCGACCACCAGAAGTTGATCCGTTCCGCTTTCCATGCCGGCGCTCATAAGGCTTTTTTAACGCCCCGGGCCATAGCGTCGTGGCGCTTTGGAACAGCATATGATCGGATACCACCATGCGTGGACTTGTCGGACGCGTCGCCCGCGACCTGCGTGGTGCGACCGCGATTGAATACGGCCTAGTCGCCGCGCTGATTTCGCTCGGCATTCTTGGGTCGCTTACGGCATTCGCCGGTACGTCCATCGACATATGGGCGCGCGTCGCCGCAAAGTTCGCCACCGGGTAACCATTTATTAATGGTGTTTACTTGCGGCGCTTAAGTTTTTCTCAACCAGCTCCCCTCTAGAGGCTTCATTGCGGCTTGGAATCGATTTTGAAGCCGCCGGGTGACAGTCACTTTCGACCAAGGAGATCGGTTATGAAGCTTATCCGCAACATTCTCGCCAACAAGAAGGGCGCGACCGCCATCGAATACGGCCTGATCGCCGCCCTGATCGCGATCGCCGCGATCACCGCGATGACCAGCCTCGGCAGCCAGTTGAACCTGACGTTCACGAAGGCCACCACCGAGATGGCGAAGAGCAACTGATTTCGCCGGGTTCGCCAGAACCCGCGCCAATCGGCAGGACGGGGCGTCGGAACGATCCGGCGCCCCGTTTTGCGTGGGCCGACGCCGCGCCCGTCCTGCCGGCGGACACCGGCATCCCCGACACGAAGCGGGTCCCCGCCGGGATCCTGGCTTGCGCCAAGACGACGACGGGGCTGTTCATATTCGTCGCGCGGCGCGCTAAGGCCCGGCGATGGCCGCGCGCTCCCGCTCCCGAAAATCCGTTCCCGCCCGCATCCTCCGCCTGCTGCTGAAGGCGGTGCTGTGGTTCGTCGGGCTGAGCCTGCTCTGGGTCACCGCCTATCGTTTCGTGCCGCCGCCGTTCACCGTCACGATGATGGGCGACGTGCTGGGCGGGCGCAGCGTCACCAAGGATTGGCTGAGCCTGGCGCGAACCGACCCGAACATGGCGCGCGCCGCGATCGCCGCCGAGGATGCCAAATTCTGCAGCCACCACGGCTTCGACGTCGACGCGATCGCCGCGGCGATGAAGCGCAACGCGCGCGGCGGCCATGTGCTGCGCGGCGGATCGACGATCAGCCAGCAGACGGCGAAGAACGCCTTTCTGTGGCAGGGCGGCGGCTTCTTCCGCAAGGGGCTGGAGGCATGGTTCACCCTGCTGATCGAGACGATCTGGGGCAAGCAGCGGATCATGGAAGTCTATCTGAACATCGCCGAGACCGGTATCGCCACCTATGGCGTCAACGCCGGGGCGCAGCGCTATTTCGGCCATAACGCGACACGGCTGAGCGTAACCGAGGCGAGCCGGATCGCCGCGGTGCTGCCGCTGCCCAAGAAGCGGCCGGGCGCCACGCCGACCGGCTATACCCGCCGCTACGGCAACGCGATTTCCCGCCGCGTCGGCATCGTCCGGCGCGACGGCCTGGATAGCTGCGTACGCTGAGCGCCTCCGTCATTGCGGGCTATCCGCCGCTGGCGCGGATACAAGGCAATCGCTTGAGCGCCAACCCGAAAGGCAGACAGTGGCGCGCCACTCCGCGAACGAGGATAGCTTTCTTTGCCAAATCGAGATGGCTTCCCGACTTTGGCGGGCGCCCGCCCTCGCCCCCGCTGAAACATCTGGATATGGTCGGAACATGATCGATTCCAGGCGATTCTCGTGAAATTCGAATCGGATGAGACGCGACCCTTTTCGAGCCCTACGCGGCAGGCCGTCAACGCGCGAGTATCCGTATCGCCCGGACAGATGACGCCGGCGCTGACCGACAGCCGAACTCGCTATCGAATTTTCGTCGTCGATCTCAACAATTTCGCTACTTTCCCTACCCTTGCCGTCGGCATTCTCATCGCGGCGCTACGGAAAGCCGGCCACGATGTCTCCCTTCTGGTACCGCTCGCCTGCGATATTCCCACGCACGAGCGGGAACGACGCGAGTGGTGGCCGGACCACATGATGCGGCGGATTCATTTGTCGACATCACCGGCGTGGCGGATACCGCGCGACTTGCTGCGTTCCGCCCGCTACCATTTTCGGCAACGGCCCCATGCAAGAGTATTGCGAGAGGTTGGAAAGGCGCTGGAAGCGAAGCCTGATCTTCTGATGCTGTCGGCCTACCTGCAACATTATCAGACGATCGTTCAGATCGGAAAGCTCGCGCTGAAAGCGAAGATTCCGATGCTGCTCGGCGGGCCAGCCTTCAATTTGAACGAGGTGGCCGAGGCCTGGCGAACGATCCCCGGGCTGACGGCGATCTATGGCGGCGAAGCCGATCTGGTTGTTCCCGAACTGGTGGAAGCGATCGGCACCGACGAAGACCTGCTGCGTTTCGACGGCGTGACGCTGCCCGACGGGCGCAGCAGCGGTGCCGCTGCCCCCTTCCGGGCGCTCGACCTTTCTCCGGTGCCTGATTTCTCGGATTTCCCCTGGGATCGCTATCGGGTGCCAATCATCCCGGTCATGACCGGGCGGGGTTGCCAATGGGGAAAGTGCAATTTTTGCAGCGATGTCGTGTCGGTGAACGGGCGCACATATCGAACCCGCAGCCTGGAGTCGGTCCTGCATGAGCTACGCGAGCAGTCCCGTCGCTACGCGACGGCGAACTTCACGTTTCTCGATCTCAAGCTGAACAGCAATCCCCCACTTTTCCGTGGAATTGCGGAGCATATCCAGGAGGCGGCGCCCGGTGCCCAATGGATCGGCACCGTGCACGTCGATACTCGCGCCGACAACGGCCTTTCCCGGCAGGATTTGCGCGCCGCCGCGGCAAGCGGCATGCGCCGCGTGAGTTTCGGCCTGGAAAGTGGCAGCCAGCATATGCTCGATCTGATGGACAAAGGGGCTTTGGTGGCCGCGAATTCGGCATTCATCCGCGAAGCGCACGAGGCCGGCATTTCGGTCCGGTGCACGATGTTCAAAGGCTATCCGGGCGAAACCGCCGATGATCTGGAGCAGACAGCGAGTTTTCTTGAGGCGCATCAGCCGTATCTTGACCGGGTGCGGTTCAACGATTTTTCGATCCTTGAGAATACGCCCATCTGGCATGCCGTGCATAATGGGGCACTGCCAGACCTTGCCGTATTGGGCCATCAACGGACGCTCGGCCGCGTACGCTATGCTAATCATGGCGCGGAAGGTGCGGCCTATCGACGCGCGAAAGCGAAGGTGCTGCGCGCGGTCTTCGCGATCAACCGGCGGAGGCTTCGCTCGGAGGCCCAGATGTTTGACGGGATGATGTGATGCCGTTTGAAAGGCGACACGCAACTGGCATCGCGCGACAATGACGGACGCCGCCGCTACAGCGCGTGACGGAATCGTGGCAACGCCCTTGGTCTCGCTCGTCCTGGTCAGCTGGAACACATGCGCGCTGACGATGGAATGCCTGGCATCGATCGCCGCGTCGCCCGCGACGATCGACCATGAGATTGTACTCGTCGACAACGGATCGGTCGACGGGACGGCAGCGGCCGTCCGCGCAGGCTATCCGACGGTTCGCGTGGTAAGAACGGAAACCAATCTCGGCTTCGCGGGCGGTGCTAACAGTGGCGCAGCCGTGGCACGGGGCGAATTCCTGCTGTTCCTCAATACCGACACCATCGTTTCGGCCGGTGCCATTGACACGCTCGTCGCCTTCGCCCTCGCCTATCCGGAAGCCCGGCTGTGGGGCGGTCGGACAATCAATCTCGATGGATCGGCAAACCTCGCTTGCTGCTGGGCCGCACCAACGCTGTGGAGCATATTCTGCATCAGTTTCGGGCTCACCGCCCTTTTCCGCAACAGTCGGTTGTTCAACGTTGAATCCTATGGCGGATGGCAGCGGGACAGCGTCCGCGAGGTTGCCATTATCTCCGGTTGCTTCCTGCTGATCGGCAAGACATTTTTCGACTCTGTCGGCCGATTCGACGACAGCTTCTTCCTGTATGGCGAGGATGCCGACCTGTGCTTTCGGGCGCGCCTGAACGGAGCCAGGCCACGGTTCACACCGCACGCGACGGTCACGCATCTCAGCGGTGCGAGCAGCCGCTCCGAGGACATGCTCACCTATTTATGGAGCGCCCGGCTGGAGCTGATCCGTCGCCAATCGGGGGCGATCAGCGGAGCGTTGGCAGCGAGAATGATGATAGGCGGGAGCCTGCTGCGCTATTGGCGCTACGCCGTGGCTGCGCGACGGTGCCAAGACGCAGCCGCGCAGCGAGAAGTGTGGAAGCTCGTATGGACGCGCCGGGCGCTTTGGTCACGCGGCGTGATCGGCCGGCCGTTGACTGGTTGATAGCGAGGCAAGCGCCGCGGCGATACCTGTGTCCAAAGCAACCTGCCGGCCGGCCAGCCACCGCCGCCTATCCGCCAGTTTGGGCGGACGCGGCATGAGCAAGGCGGCCGCAAACTCTATCGCATCGTCCGCTTCCCACACGTCGGCGGGGACGGCGCCGATCAGTGCGATCGCCTGTCGCGAAGCCACCACTGGCCGCCCGGACGCGATCGCATCGAGCAGCTTCAGATTGGCGCCGGCCACTGCCAGCGAGGGCACCGCCACACAGCGACCGCGACGAAAAAATGCGGAGACATCGGCGACCGGCCCGAAAAAGCGGACCCCCGGCGGCGCCGGTTGCCGACGAGTATCCACCGCGCCGCCGACATCGATACGCCAGCCCGGCGGCAAGCGCGGGCAAACCTGTTCCAAAAACCAGCGAAGAGCCATCGCATTCGGTTCCCAGCGCCAGTTCCCAAGCAGCACTACGTCCGAACAAGGTGCCTCGGCGGCTGGCGGACCCTCGCAACCGGGTCGGGCGAGCGGCGGCAACACCCGTACCTTCCCCGCTCCATGGCGTGTCAGAGCCGCTTCATCCGTCGCACTGAGACACCAGGTTTCAAGCGCTGCGCGGACCAACGCGCCTTCGACACGCGCCATCATCCTTGCCTCACGCGCGTAGAGCCAGCGCGGGATGCCATACACGGCCTGTGCGAGCGCCGCGAAGACGGCGCTTTCCTCCTGATGGGAAAGGTGAATGAACGGCGTCTCGCCAATTACACGAGCAGCCCAACCCATTTGTGCATGGTCGATGATCACAAGATCCCAGCGCCGTTCACGGATCAGCGCGGCAATGCGGCGCACATAGTGGCGCGAATACCACTTCTCTACGGTATAGGGGCGGCCAACAAGTGCGCGCAGCCCCCACCACAATGCCCGCAACGGCGCTTGCCGTGTCTCGATCGGGTGTATGCCGAGACCTATCTCCCCCTGCCCCCGGGACGCGGTGCTGCGATCGAAGCCGATGACTTGAACGTCGGCACCATTGCGCCGCAAGCCGTCGATGACCGCTTGCGTCCAGACTTCTCCGCCATTTGCCTGCCCGGCCGGCAATATCGTCGTGATGACCAGGATATGCATGGCACTTCGGCGATCTGGTTATCCCGATGCGGCAGGTCGCGTACGCTCACGCGAGCCGGCGTGGGCATGCCGCAACATTGCCGCGATCAGAACGGCAGCTTGAAGCCCGGCGGCAGGGGGAGGCCGCCTTTCAGCTTACTCATCTCGTCGTTGGAGACGGCATCGGCCTTGGCGCGCGCGTCGTTGAAGGCGGCGACGACCAGGTCTTCCAGCATCTGCTTTTCCGACACGGCGAGCAGGGAGTCGTCGATCGCCAGGCCGATGATCCGGCCCTTGGCGCTGGCGCGGACCTTGACCAGGCCGCCGCCCGACGCGCCTTCCACCTCGATCGTGTCGAGCCGGGCCTGCGCCTCGTTCATCTGCGTCTGGATGGTTTCGGCCGCTTCCTGCGCGGCCCGCATCATCTTTTCGATATCCATGTCATGCACTCCTGGCGTCGGGCGGCCTGTAGTCGATCAGCTCGGCGTCTGGAAAGGCATCCAGCGCCGCGCGGACCAGCGGCGCCGCAAGAATCGCATCGCGCGCGGCGGTTTCGGCCGCGCGCTGCTGGTCGAGCAGGGTCGGTTCGGCCGCCCCGTCGTCGGTGGTGATCGTCCAGTCGGCACCGGTCGCCGCCTTCAGCGCGGCGGCGAGCTCGCGGTTGAAATCGCTGGGCAGCGGCCGCGCCGGGCGGATCGCAAGCACCGGCGGCGCATAGCGCTGCAGCCCGACGCAATCATGCAGCTGCAGCGCCAACTGGCGGCGGCCGCCGCGTTCGACGAGGTCGACCAGCGCGCGGAAGTCAGCGGGAAACCGCGCGGCCGGCGCGTCCTCCGGCGCCGGTGGCGGCACGGATGACGCGGCCGGCGCCGCGGGGGCCGCACCGGCCAGCCGTTCCGCCAGCGCGCCGGGATCGGGCAGGCCGGAAGCATGTATGACCCGGAGCAGCGCCATTTCCGCCGTTTCCAGCGGCAGCGCGGCGCGGACGGTTTCGTCATGGCCCTTGAGCAGCAACTGCCACAGCCGGTGGAGCGCGGCGAAGGACAGGCCGGCCGCCCAATCGGCATAGGCCTGGCGTTCCTCGTCCGACTGGGCAGGGTCGCCGGGCGTGCCGACCCGGCGCAGGGTGACGCCGTGGACGATTTCAAGCAGCGCGCGCAGCACCGCCGCCGGTTCCACCCCCATGTCGTGCTGGGCGCGCAGCGCGGCGAGCGCCTCCGTCGCCTGGCCGGCGAGCAGCACCGCGAACAGCCGGCGGATCGCGCCGCGATCGGACAGGCCGAGCATATCGCGCACCTGCGCGGCGGCGACCATGCCGCTGCCCTCCGTTCCGGCATGGGCGATCGCCTGGTCGAGGATCGACAGGCCGTCGCGCGCCGACCCTTCCGCCGCCCGCGCGATCAGCGCCAGCGCCTCCGGCTCCGCCGGCACGCCTTCCGCCCCCGCCACCCGGCCGAAATGGGCGGCGAGCTGGTCGGCGCTGATCCGGCGCAGGTCGAAGCGCTGGCAGCGCGACAGCACCGTCACCGGCACCTTGTTGACCTCCGTCGTCGCGAACAGGAACTTGACGTGGGCCGGCGGCTCCTCAAGCGTCTTGAGCAGGCCGTTGAACGCCGCCTTCGACAGCATATGGACCTCGTCGATGATGTAGATCTTGTAGCGGGCGGAGACCGCCGCATAGCGCGCCGCCTCGATGATCTCGCGGATGTCGTCGATGCCAGTGTGGCTGGCGGCGTCCATCTCGATCACGTCGATATGCCGGCCCTCGGCGATCGCCCGGCACGGTTCGCACTGGCCGCACGGGTCGATCGTCGGCCCGCCCTGCCCGTCCGGCCCGACGCAGTTCAGCGCCTTGGCGATCAGCCGCGCCGTCGACGTCTTTCCAACGCCGCGCACACCGGTGAGTAGGAAGGCATGGGCCAGCCGGCCGTTGCGGATGGCGTTGCCCAACGTCTGCACCATCGCGTCCTGGCCGATCAGCTCGGCGAAGGTCTGCGGGCGATATTTGCGCGCGAGGACGCGATAGGGTTGGGATTCGGCCATCCGGGAACCCTTAGAGTCTGATTCCCCTGTGTGGAAGCGGCGGCTTGTGTGGACGCGGCACGGCACGGCCGCGACGGGATGGATGTATAAGAGGGGGGCAGGTGGGAGCCGGAACGACCCGACACGAAATCGTTGCGGCTGCTTCCTTCCGGACCTGACCGGGTTGGCGACGGCGCCGTCCGCCCGACTCCCAGCCGCCATATGGAGGCTCCCGCGCGCCGGCGCAAGCTGTCCCAGGATGGGACCCGTGCACCGCAGAATGTCGCGCCTGTACAATACAAAAACATGAACAAAAGCTAACGAAAAGTTAACGAGAGCCAAGGTCGCCCCGCCCAATCGTCCAAGCACACCAATTTAGGGGAATACGTATGTCTTCGAGTAAATTCCTTCGCCGCACGGCGATGGCCGCCGCGCTTGCCGTTGGCGTTTCCGCCGTCCCGGCCAGTGCCGCGACCCTTGAGCTGGCCCTCGCCATCGACGGTTCGGGCAGCATCTCGGCCAGCAATTTCGCGCTGCAGCGCGATGCCTATGTCAGCGTGCTGAGCGATCTGAGCGTGCTGCCGCGCGACGGGTCGGTCGCGATCGGCGTCTATCTGTTCTCGTCGAACGTCCAGACCGTGTTCAGCTTCGCCGAGATCACCGCCGCCAACCACGGCGCGCTGATCGCCGCCGTCCAGGCCATGGTCCGCCCCGCCGGCAACACCAACATCGCCGGCGCGATCACCACCGCGACCAACGACATCTTCAGCAACAGCATCTCCTCTGATCGCCAGCTGATCGACGTGTCGACCGACGGTGCCAACAACATCGGCAACCTGGCCAACGCCCGCAACGCCGCGATCGCGGCCGGCATCGAGCAGGTCAACTGCATCGGCATCGGCAACGGCGCGAATTGCAGCAACGTGATCGCCGGCACCGGCGCCTTCTCGCTGCAGGCCAACAACTTCGAGGATTTCGAAGCGGCGCTGCGCAAGAAGATCGTCCGCGAAGTGACCGGCGGCGTGCCGGAGCCGACGACCTGGGCGATGCTGATCGCCGGTTTCGGCCTGATCGGCGGCGCGATGCGCCGGCGCCGGATGACCACCGCGGTCACCTTCGCCTGAGCCGGGCCTGATGGCGGCCGTGCCCCCGCTTCGGCAGGGGGCACGGCCGCTTTTCCTTGTCAGCGGCCCTGCATGTTGCGGCTTTCCGCCGGGATGCGGACGGTGAGGTCCGCCAGGCCGGCGTCGAGGTGGATCTGGCAGGCGAGCCGGCTGGTCCGCGTCGCCCCGGCAGCGAGGTCGAGCATATCCTCCTCCATCTCGGTTGCCGGCGGCAGCTTCGCGAAATCGGCCGCGTCGACGATGACGTGACAGGTCGAACAGGCCATCTGGCCCTCGCAGGTCCCCTCCAGCGGCTGGCCGTCCGCCTGGGCGATGTCGAGCAGCCGGGCGCCGGGCGGCGCCTCCACCTCCCGCGCCGAGCGGCCGTCGGCGCTGACGAAGCGGACGCGGGTCACGCCGCCACCCGCTGCGCCGTGGCGGCGGCATCGATCAACGCCAGCGCCCGGGCCAGTTCCTCCGGCGACGTGTAGCGCCCGAAGCCGAGGCGGATGCTGGCGCGCGCCTGCCGGTTGTCCAGCCCGAGCGCGCGCAGCACATGGCTGGGCCGGCCCGAACCGCTGGCACAGGCGGAGCCGGCGGAAAAGGCGACATCGCGCACCGCCGAGATCAGCCGCGCGGAATCCACCCCGTCACGGCGGATGTTGAGATTGCCGTGGTAGCGCCGCTCCGCATCGCCGTTCAGCGTCCAGCCGGGCAGCGCGGCCAGGGCCAGCGCCCAGAGTTCGGCAACATGCGCCCGGTCGTGCGCCGCATGGGCGCGCAGCAGCCCGGCGGCGGCGCCGAAGCCGGCGCACAGCGCCGGGGCCAGCGTGCCGGAGCGCAGGCCATATTCCTGCCCGCCGCCGTGGATCAGCGGCGCGATCTCCACCCCGTCGGCGATCCACAGCGCGCCGATGCCCTTCGGCCCGTGGACTTTGTGGGCGGAGACGGCGACCATGTCGGCGGCCGGCACCGGCACCCGGCCGAAGCCCTGCACCGCGTCGCACAGGAACAACGCCCCGGCGGCGCGGGCCAGCTCCGCCAGCGCCGCGACGGGCTGAAGCACCCCGATCTCGTTGTTGACCAGCATCACCGCGACAATGGCGGTGTGTTCATCGATCGCCCGCCGCGCTTCGTCGAGCGAGACCAGCCCGGCGGCGTCGACACCGAGCAGCACCGGTTCAAACCCCTGCCCGCCGAGCCAGGTGACACTGTCGAGCACGGCGGCATGTTCGGTCGCGACCGTGACGATGCGGCGGCGCCCCGGGGCGGCGGTGGCGGCGGCGCCCTTCAACGCGGTGTTGATCGCCTCCGTCGCGCCGCCAGTGAACAGCAGCCGGCCGCCGGGCAGGGCCAGCGCGGCGTGGACGGCATCGCGCGCCGCCTCCACGGCCGCACGCGCCGCCCGGCCCATGCGGTGCGCCGAATGCGGGTTGCCGAACGCCTCGCCGAGCCAGGGCAGCATCGCCGCCCGCGCTTCCGGCGCCAGCGGGGTTGTCGCCTGATAGTCGAGATAGATGGGCATGGTCATGCCGCGCGGGCGCGGGCGTCGGCGGCGATCCGCTTCCATTGTTCAAGGAAGCGGTAGACGTCGGCGCGGCTGGTGTCGGGGCCGAAGCTGACCCGGATCACCTCGCGCGACGCCGCTTCGTCCCAACCCATCGCGGCCAGCACATGGCTCGGCTTCAGCGTGCCGGACGAGCAGGCGCTGCCGGCGGACACCGCGATGCCGGCAAGGTCGAACTGGATTAGCTGGGCGGAAGCGGCGACACCCGGCATCCGGTAGGAGGCGATCGCCGGCGAGCGTTCGCCGCGCCGCGCCACCGCCTGGCCGCCCGCCGCCTCGACCGCGCCGTCGAGATGGGCGCGCAGGTCGCGGGCGCGGTCGATCCAGCCGCGCGGCGCCTCCAGCGCCGCAGCCATCGCCAGCGCGCCGGGCAGATTCTCCGTGCCGGGGCGATAGCCCTGCTCCTGCCCGCCGCTTGGGCTGAGCAGCGCGAAATCGCTTACCAGCAGCGCGCCGATCCCCGGCGGGGCGCCGAATTTGTGCCCGGACAGCGCGATCAGGTCGGCGGGCGGCAAGGCCAGCTTGCCGGCCGACTGGGCGCAGTCGGCGAACAGCAGGCCGCCGGCGGCGCGCACCGCCGGCGCCAGATCAGCGAGCGGCTGGACAACGCCGGTCTCGCTGTTGACCGCCTGGATCGCAACCAGCGGCCGCTTCGCGCCGAGCGCGCCGAGCCGGCCGACCAGCGCATCGCGGGCGACGGTGCCGTCGGCCTGCACCGGCAGGAAGAACGCCTGCGGCACCACCCGGTGGACGGCATCATGCTCCACCCCGGAGACCAGCCGCGCATCGGCGTCGGTGCGGGTCAGCGCGATATGGATCGCCTCGCTGGCGCCGCTGGTGAAGATCAGTTCGCCACTCCAGTCGAGCGCCGCCTTGATCCGCGCGCGGGCAGCCTCCAGCGCGGCGCGGGCCGCCCGACCCTCGCCATGCGGGGACGAGGGATTGGCCCAGTGCGCGACCCCCTCCGCATAGGCGGCGGCCGCCGGCGCGGTCACCGGCGTCGTCGCGGCGTGATCGAGATAGAGGCGGGTGGTCAAGGCGGTTCCCAAAGATTGCGAATTTCACCCCCACAATTATATAGGCTTTCTCCCCCGCGCCACCCGCGCGGCGCCATTCTGTCCTTTTTCGTTCAGCAGGTGCGATGCCCGAAGTCATCATCCCCGGCCCCGAAGGCCGCCTCGAAGGCCGTTTCAGCCCACCGCCGCGCCCGCGCGCGCCGGTGGCGATGATCCTCCACCCCCACCCGTCGAGCGGGACGATGAACAACCACATCGTCCAGGCGCTGTACCAGACGTTCGTCCGGCGCGGCTTCGCGACGCTGCGGTTCAACTTCCGCGGCGTCGGCAAGAGCCAGGGCAGTTTCGACAACGGCATCGGCGAGTTGTCCGATGCCGCCGCCGCGCTCGACTGGGTACAGAGCTTTCACCCGGAGGCGCAGACGACATGGATCGGCGGCTTCAGCTTCGGCGCGTGGATCGGCATGCAGTTGCTGATGCGGCGGCCGGAGGTGCGCGGCTTCATCTCGATCGCGCCGCCCGCCAATATGTATGATTTCACCTTCCTCGCCCCCTGCCCGTCATCGGGCATCATCATCCAGGGCGAGGCGGACGAGGTGGTGACGCCGTCGGCGACGCAGAAGCTGGTCGACAAGCTACGGACCCAGCGCCACATCACCATCCATCACGACGTGATCCCGCGCGCCAACCATTTCTTCGAGCACGAGATGCCCGACCTGATGCGCAGCGTCGACAATTACCTCGACATGCGGTTGGCGCCGGATTCGCCGATCAAGTGATTTAGAGCCTGTCCGCTTCAGGCGGCACCGGCCCTCTCCCCCACCCGGCCTCCCAACGACAGTATCCTGAAATGGGAGGCCGGGTGGGGGAGAGGGCCGGTGCCGAATTCCGCTTCAAGCGGACAGGCTTCAGCAACAGAAAAAGGGCGCCGCCGGTCCCCCACGAACCGGCGGCGCCCGTATCGCCGGCCTTCAGGCGCAGGTGACGGGGGTGCGTGTCCGTTTCCGCATCCCGGCACCGATCATGCCGAAGCCGGCGACCAGCATCGCCCAGGTCGCCGGTTCCGGCACGCCGCCGATGACCGGCGGCGAAAGCTGGGCGGTGAAGCCGATATTGTTGAAATCGACCTCTCCGTTGCTGCCGCTCAGCACCGCGTTGACGTAGCGGACCCGCGACGGGAAGTTCAGCGTATAATCTTCCGGGATGATCGGCCCGCTCGCGCCGTTGCGGCCGAGGCGCGGCGATTCCGTCAGCGTGCCGACCTGGTTGCGAGCGGCGTCGTAGAAGGTGAACACGATCGTATCGACGCTGTACTGGTTGGTCAGGTAGTTCCAGAAATGCAGCGTTGTCAGGTCATATTCGGCCTGGAAATCGAAATCGAGCTCAAGCGGGCCGCCGCTGACCCAGATATGGGTGCCGTTGCCGCCGGAGCTGTGCACTTCCTCATAGGTCGCGCTCGGCGCGTCGATGATGTTGGCCAGCGCCCTGGCGATCGAGATGTCGACGAACGGCCCCCTGGATGGATTGGCGGCGACCTGCGCGGCGTGGCTGGCACCCAGCGCGACGGTGATGTTGTCCTTGTTGAGGTAGACCGGTTCGGCGGTCGCCGCGCCGCTGGCCAATACCGCCAGCGACACCGCAGCGCCGCCGGACAACAGACGAAAAACCTTCATGCTACACCCCTTCCCCTCTCGGCATGCCGGCAACGGCCAGCTATGGTTTAAGCGGCGGAAACCAAGCCGGCGGGTCAGCCGCGGCATCGGGAAAAATGGCCTGTGCCAGATTGACACGAAAACGCAGAGGCGCGGAGCGGAAGCGGCGTCGCTCCCAAGCGGCCGATCGCTAGACCGACCAGATCAGTACGTTGCCGAACAGCACCAGCGCCGCGACCAGCATCAGCCAGCCGCGCTTGCGGTCCTGACCGGTGCGCAGCAGGTAGACGCCGCCGATGATCAGCGCGGCGGCGACCAGCATCACCACGCTCAGCACCGCCGCGAAGCCGCCGCCGATCATTGCCCGATCATCCGGCAGAAGGTGGCGGGATCGACATTGCCGCCCGACAGGATGACGAGGGTGCGATCGACCGGCGGCACCGCCCCGGCGAGGACGGCGGCGAGCGCCACCGCGCCGCCCGGCTCGACGACCAGCCGCAGCCGGGCGAAAGCCTCCGCCATTGCCGCGCCGATCTGCGCCTCGCTGACCGAAACGCCGCGCGCGCCGCGCGCCAGCAAGATGTCGAAGGTGATCGGATCGGTGCGGAAGGTCTGGAGGGCGTCGCAGGCGGTTGGCGGCGCCGGCGTCTCGACCGGCAGGATGGTGCCGGCCGCCAGCGAGCGGCCCATATCGTCCCACCCCTCCGGCTCGACGACGACGATCTCCGCGTCCGGCAGGGCGAGCGCGATGCCGGCGGACAGGCCGCCGCCGCCGCACGGCACGACGACCCGCGCCGGCGGTTCCGGCATCTGGGCCAGCGCCTCCAGCCCGGCGCTGCCCTGCCCCTCCACCACCCACGGATCGGCGAAGCTGGGCACCAGCGTCGCGCCGCGCTCGGCGGCGAGCGCCGCCGCGATCGCCTCACGGCTTTCGCTCAGCCGGTCGTAGAGGATGATTTCGGCGCCTAGCGCGCGGGTTGCAGCCAGCTTTGCCGCCGGCGCGTCACGCGGCATGACGATGGCGGCGGCAATGCCAAGCCGCCGCGCCGCCCAGGCGACGCCCTGGGCGTGATTGCCCGATGAAAAGGCGACGACTCCGCGCGCGCGGGCCGCCGCATCGAGGTCGGTGAGTCGGTGCCAGGCGCCGCGCAGCTTGAACGCGCCCATCGGCTGCAGCGATTCGGCCTTGCACCACAGCGGACCGTCGGCGCGGTCGAGCGTGAGGAGCGGTGTCGGCGGAACGACTTTCACGATTTTTTCCAGTGCCTTGACGACACCGACGCGAGTGGGTTGGCGCGGGCTGATCACCGGCCTCTCCTGAATGATCGGGTGGGGCGATTCAATCCCTTTACA
Organism: Sphingomonas flavalba; assembly: GCF_004796535.1. Taxonomy (GTDB): domain Bacteria; phylum Pseudomonadota; class Alphaproteobacteria; order Sphingomonadales; family Sphingomonadaceae; genus Sphingomonas_L; species Sphingomonas_L flavalba. The sequence goes on from NZ_SPHY01000004.1 coordinate 168,738, forward strand.
GGGGGGGACGCTATTTCTATATCGCGCGTCCGCTGCCCCAAGGGACTTCCACCGCAAGGCAGCTTTGTCGAGACACTGTCCCCCGGAGGTCCCTTGAGTTGCACAAGCATCATAGCGCGCTGGGGCTAGCTGCCGCCCTGCGGCCGGTTCAGCCGGTCACGCTCGTTCGCCCGCACGCCGCCCGGCGCGCGGCCCGCTTCTTCGTCGAGAAGTTTCCGGGCCGGACGCTGTACGCGGTCAAGGCGAACCCGTCCCCCGACCTGCTGCGCATCCTGTGGGATGCCGGCGTCACCCATTATGACGTCGCCTCGATCGCCGAGGTGCGGCTGGTGGCGCGTACGCTGCCGCAGGCGACGCTGTGCTTCATGCACCCGGTGAAGGCGGAAGAGGCGATCGCCGAGGCCTATTTCACCCACGGCATCCGCACCTTCTCGCTCGACAGCCTGGACGAGCTCGAAAAGATCATGCGCGCGACCGACGACGCGACCGACCTGACGCTGTGCGTCCGGCTGCGGGTGTCGTCCGAGCACAGCAAGCTGAGTCTCGCCGCCAAGTTCGGCGCCGCGCCGGACGAGGCGAAGGCGCTGCTGTTTGCAGCGCGGCAGGCGGCGGATTCGCTTGGCATCTGCTTCCACGTCGGATCGCAGGCGATGACGCCGGAGGCCTATGCCGAAGCGATGGAGCGGGTGCGCGCGGCGATCGTCGAGGCGGCGGTGACCGTCGACGTGGTCGATGTCGGCGGCGGCTTTCCCTCGGTCTATCCGGGTATGGAGCCGCCACCGCTGGAGCGCTATTTCGAGACGATCCACCGGGCGTTCGAAAGCCTGCCGGTCAGCTATTCGGCCGAGCTGTGGGCCGAGCCGGGCCGGGCGCTGTGCGCCGAATATTCGTCGCTGATCGTCCGCGTCGAGAAGCGGCGCGGCGACGAACTGTACATCAACGACGGCGCCTATGGCGCGCTGTTCGATGCGGCGCACGTCGGCTGGCGTTTTCCGGTCACCCTGCTGCGCGAACCGGATTCGGAGGCGCGGCCGATGCCGTTCAGCTTCTACGGGCCGACCTGCGACGACCTCGACCACATGGTCGGGCCGTTCATGCTGCCCGCCGACACCCGCGCCGGCGACTATCTGGAGATCGGCATGCTCGGCGCCTATGGCGCGGCGATGCGCACCGGCTTCAACGGCTTCGGGTCGGACGAGACCCACGAGGCGGAAGACGAGCCGATGGCGTCGCTCTACCTGAACGAAGCGGCGGTCGAGGTTCCGTCCAACGTCGTCACGCTGTAACAGGCCCCGATGATTGTCACGCCGGCGCAGGCCGGCATCCGCCCGCACGGGCGCGATGCCGGCCTGCGCCGGCATATATCACGTTCGAATTTGCTGGAGATTTGTGATGACCGAGCCCGTCAACGACACCCGCAAGGCGGAATTGCTGTCGACCACCGTCGAGCATGTCGACATCCGCAGCTTCGACGCGCGGCCGATCATCGATTCGATGGGCAAGATGAGCTTCACCAGCCGCGACCTGGCCCGCGCCACCCGCATCTACAACCAGATGCTGGAGGACAAGGACTGTTCGATCTTCCTGGTCATCGCCGGGTCGACCTCCGCCGGCGGCTGCATGGACCTGTATGCCGAGTTGCTGCGCTCGAACATGATCGACGGCGTGGTCGCGACCGGCGCGTCGATCGTCGACATGGATTTCTTCGAAGGGCTTGGCCACAAGCATTATCAGGCGCTCGAGGTGCCGGACGACAACACGCTGCGCTCGCTCTACATCGACCGTATCTACGACACCTATATCGACGAGGAGCAGCTTCAGGACTGCGACAACACGATCTTCGCGATCGCCGAGGGGCTGGACCCGAAGCCCTATTCCAGCCGCGCCTTCATCCGCGAGATGGGGCGTTATCTGTCCGCGCACGGCAAGAAGGACAACAGCCTGGTCAGGCTGGCGTTCGAGCATGACGTGCCGATCTTCTGCCCCGCCTTCGTCGACTCGTCGGCCGGCTTCGGGCTGGTCAAGCACCAGGTGGAGCGCGCCAAGGCGGGCAAGCCCTATATGGTGCTCGACGCGGTCGCCGATTTCCGCGAGCTGACCGACATCAAGATCAAGGCGGGGACCACCGGCCTGCTGATGATCGGCGGCGGCGTGCCGAAGAACTTCATCCAGGACACCGTCGTCTGCGCCGAAATCCTTGGCCATGAGGGCGTCGAGATGCACAAATACGCCGTGCAGATCACCGTCGCCGACGTGCGCGACGGCGCCTGTTCCTCCTCGACGCTGCAGGAAGCGGCAAGCTGGGGCAAGGTCGACACCGCGCTCGAGCAGATGGTCTATGCCGAAGCCGGCAGCGTGATGCCGCTGCTCGCTTCCGACGCGTGGCACCGCGGCGCGTGGAAGGACCGGCCTAAGCGCGCCTGGGGCAAGATTTTCGACTGACCGTTACGGCCTTGCATCGGCCGGGTGATGCGCGCACCCTTCCCGCTTCCTGAGGGGGGAGGGTACCGATGCCTGCCGAAATTCTGCAACCGGTCGCGGTTCTTGTCGCCTGGTCGCTGGTGATGTGGGGGTGGATGTATGCCACCCGCATCCCGGCGATGAAGAAGGCGCGGGTCAGGCTGGACCCGACGCTGCCGCCGGGCACGCTGACCAGCACATTGCCGCCCGAGGTCCGCTGGAAGGCGGACAATTACAACCACCTGATGGAGCAGCCGACGATCTTCTACGCCGTCGCGCTGCTGCTGGCGGTGGCGGGCGCCGGCGACGGCCATATCGCGCATATCGCCTGGGCCTATGTCGTCCTGCGCATCGCCCACAGCATCGTCCAGGCGGTGTGGAACCGGATCATGGTCCGCTTCGCGATCTTCACCCTGTCGACGCTGTGCCTGATCGTGCTGGCGGTCCGCGCGCTGGCGGTGGTGTTCTAAGCCCCCGACTCCCGCGCGATGGACGGCGTTTCCGAAGATCGCCAAGCGTTTCAATGGGGTATGGTTAACTCATTCTTGACGACTCGATCGGGTCGGCAGTAGCCTCCCTCGCTTGGTGGGTCGCTCGACATAATGAGTTCGACCGTTGCCTGCGATGACGGCCGTCCGATTGGAAAGAGCCGCCGCGCTCCCAGCGATCGTTCGCATCCGAACAGGTGGGAGAACAAACGTGAAAATCATCGGAACAACCAGCGCCCTTGCCGTGGCCGGGGGACTGGCCATGCTGGCGGCCGCGGCCGCCCCGACGCAGGCAGCGACCTATGTCGGCACCGTCATCGCATCCGGGCTGGACAATCCGCGCGGGCTCGCTTTCGGGCCGGACGGCGCCCTCTACATCGCCGAGGCCGGCGCGCTCAATCCCGGCGGCCCGACCACGATCGGCGGCGAAGGCGCACCCGCCGCTTTCGGCACGACGGGCGCCATCACCAAGGTGTCGGGCGGGACGCAGACGCGGATCATCACCGGCCTGCCGGCATTCACCAACACCGTTACCGGCGCGGCGAGCGGACCGCAGGACATCGCCTTCTACAATGGCACCGGCTATTTCGTCGTCGGCCTGGGCACCAATCCGTCCAAGCGCACGAACGAGCTGGGGGCGGCGCCTGAAGCGGCGAACCTTGCATCACTCTACGCGTTCGACGGGGCGACCACGACCAAGATCGCCGACCTCGGCGCCTATGAACTGGCCAACAATCCGACCGGCGACCAGATCGACAGCAACCCCTATCACCTGACCGCCGGGCCCGGCGGGCTGCTGGTGACCGACGCGGGCGGCAACTCCCTGCTGGCCGTCACCGACACCGGGGTCGTTTCCACCGTTGCGACCTTCCCCGCCAACGGCGGTCCCGACGTGGTACCGACCGGCATCGCGGTCGGCCCGGACGGCGCCTTCTACGTCGGTCAACTGACCGGCTTTCCGTTCACGCCGGGGTCGGCCGACATCTTCCGCATCGACCCGCTGACCAATACCAGGACCGTCTACGCCACCGGCTTCACCAACATTACCGACATCGCGTGGGGAAGCGACGGCAGCCTCTACGCGTTACAGTTTCCGCTGACCGGCGGGCTCGGGTCGATCGAGCGGCTGAACGGCGACGGCAGCCACAGCACGATCTTCGGCGGGCTGATCGCGTCGACCGGGCTTGAGATCGGGCCGGACGGCGCCTTCTACGTCACCCAGTTCAGCGCGTCGCCGGGCACCGGCCAGGTGCTGCGGATCGCGCAGGTGCCGGAGCCGGCAAGCTGGGCGATGCTGATCCTCGGCTTCGGGCTGATCGGCGGGGCATTGCGCCGGCATCCACGCGCGCGCGTGCGCTGGGCCTGAGCCTATCGGCGGCCGGGCGTGGCCCGACCGCGGGCCAGACCGGATCCTGCCCTACTCGCTTACAGGGCGTGCGAAGGCGGCGCACAGTTCCACGTGCGTCGACCAGCGGAACTGGCCGACCGGGGTGATGCCGGTCAGGCGGTAGCCGCCGGCGACAAGCACCGCCGCGTCGCGGGCGAAGCTGGACGGATTGCATGAGACATAGGCGATCGCCGGCACCCGCGACGACGCGAGCTGGGCGACCTGCTCGGCCGCGCCGGCGCGCGGCGGATCGAGAACGACGGCGGCGAAACGGTCGAGGTCAGCGGTCATCAGCGGCCGACGATAAAGGTCGCGATGCTCGACCGCCAACGGGCGCCCGGCGGCGCCCACCGCCGCCTTCAGCGCCAGCACCGCGTCGCGCCCCGCCTCCGCCGCGTAGACGCGGCCGGGCAGCGCCAGCGCGAAGGTGCCGAGGCCGGCGAACAGGTCGGCGACCGTCGCCGCCCCGTCGACCGCCGCCTTCACCGCCGCGACCAGCGCCGCCTCGCCATCTGCCGTCGCCTGCAGGAAGGCATTGTGCGGCAGCGGCACGGCGACGCCGCCGAGCGTGACGGTCACCGGCTGCGGCTCCCACCGAGTCTGCGGGCCGTAACCGTCGTCGATCGCCAGCCGGGCGAGCGCGTGGCGGGCGGCGAAATCGGTCAGCGCCTCCGCCGCCGCCAGCCCGTCCGCCGCGACCTTGGCGAGCAGCAGGTCGACGCCCTGATCGGCGAGCGTCATCCGTACCTCCGCGCCGCGCCGGTCGGCGAGCAGGCCGCCGAGCAGCGTGCGCAGCGGCGCGACCAGCGCAAACAGTTCGGGCGCCAGGATCGCGCATTCCGCCATGTCGACGATACGGTGGCTGCCGCCCTCGCTGAAGCCGATCAGCACCCGTTTCCCGCGCCGCTCGGCGCGGAGCGACGCGCGGCGGCGGCTGTGCGGCGGCGACAGATGGGTCGGCGCGAAGGGCGGCGCCGGCACGCCCTGCGCCGCCAGCGCGCCGGCGATGCGGTCAGCGACGAACCGGGCCTGGCTGAGCATGTCGAGATGTTGGAGCAGGCAGCCGCCGCAGGTCGGGAAGTGGCGGCAGACCGGCGCGACGTGATGCGGGCCGGCGACGACGATGCCGTCCTGCAGCCGGTCGCCCGGCGCGGCGAGCGGCGCGTGGCGGCCGTCGGCGGTGACGCCGTCACCGCGCGCCGCGACGCGGACGATCAGGTCGGCATCGCTCACAGCGCGGCGCCGAGCGCGGCGGGCAGGCGGGCGACGAGCGCGTCGGCGACGAAGGCCGGGTCGGCGCGGCGGGCCGCCTCGCCATGCAGCCAGACCGCAGCCTCCGCCGCCGCCAGCGGGGCAAGGCCGCGCGCCAGTTGCGCGGCGACGATGCCGGCGAGCACGTCGCCGGTGCCGGCGGTCGACAGCCAGGGCGACGCGCCGCCGGCGATCCGCACTGTGCCGTCCGGCGCGGCGATGACGGTGTCCGCCCCCTTGGCGATGACGACGGCGTCAGCGCGGGCGGCGGCGGCGCGGACTCGGTCGATCTTCGAACCCGGGAGCGCGCCGAACAGCGCGGCGAATTCGCCGTCATGCGGGGTCAGGATGGTGGGCGCGGCGCGGCCGGCGACCGCCTGTGGCGTCACCTGCCGCAGCGCATCGCCGTCGAGGACCAGCGGCGCCGCGGCGGCGAGCGCGGCGGCGAGCGGCGCGGCGCCATCCGCGCCAAGGCCGGGGCCGACGAGCAGCGCGCCAAGACGGTGGTCGGCGACCGCCTCCGCCAGCGCATCGGCCGGGCGGGTGACGATGGCATCGGGCAGGCCGCCGCCACCGGTGCCGAGCAACAGCACATAGCCGGCGCCGGCATGGGCAGCGGCGTTGGCGGCAAGCCGGGCGGCACCGGGCATCGCCCCGCCGACGACCGCGACGAGGCCGCGGGTGTATTTATGGTCGGCGGGCGACGGCGGGGCGAGCGCCGGGCGGGCGACGGTGTGAACGGCGGACGGGGCCGACAGGCCGATGTCGGCGACGAACAGCCGGCCGCAATGGCCGGCGGCGGGCTGGAGCAGATGCGCCGGCTTCAGCGCGCCGAGCGCCAGCGTCGCGGTGTAGCGCGGCACCGCGCCAAGCAGCGCGCCGTCATCCGTGACCACGCCGCTCGGCACGTCAACGGCGATGCGGTGGCGCGCCGGAACGGCGAGCGCTGCCTCCACCCCAGCGGACAGCGGACGGGTAAGACCGGTGCCGAACAGCGCGTCGACGATCAGGAAGGCGTGGCCGGCCGCCGCCAGCGGCACCACTGACCCGGTCCAGCGGTTTCGCGCCGCGCGGGCGGCATCGGTTGCCGGGTCGGCGAGGGCGGCGACGGTGACCGGGGCGCCGCGCTCGCCCAGGATACGTGCCGCGACATAGCCGTCGCCGCCGTTGTTGCCGGGGCCGCAGAGGATCAGGATCGGATGATGGGCCCCGGCGATCCGCCAGGCTAGGTCGGCGACGGCGCGCCCGGCCCGTTCCATCAGCACCGTCACGCTGGTGCCGGCGGCGATCGCCGCCGCTTCCGCCGCGCGGGTCTCCGCGGCGGTCAACACCGGGAGGCCAGCCATGCTCAGCGCCTCCTGACCGTTGCCGGCAGCCGGTAGCGGTCGCCGCCGATCGCCACCTCGATCTCGCCCGCGCCGACGATGCTGACTTCGGCCGCCTCGGCGCCATCCGCCGCGACGACGCCGCGCCCATCGCCGGTGACCAGCAGCCGGTGGAAGCCGCCGCCGGGATTGCGGACGGTCAGTTCCAGCCCGTCCGCGCCAACCCGGCGTTCAAGCGTGCAGGCGGCGGCGAAACTCTCCGCGCCGGCGGGGGCGCAGGCCAAGGCGCCGTCGCGCGCGGCGGACGCCGCCGGCTCCGGCCCGTTGCAGCCGCCGAGCGCCAGCGCCGCAGCCGCCGCGACGAGGAACGACGCGCAATCAGATGTCGGCGTAGACATGGGTTTCGGACCGCGCCCCCGGATGCGTCAACGCACCCTTATAGGCCGGGCCGACATTCTGCGCATAGCGCCACAGCGCGCCGGACTGATAGTCGTTGCTGCGCGGCGCCCAGCGGGCGCGGCGTTCCGCCAGCACATCGTCCGCCACCGCCAGGTCGATGGTGCCGGCTACCGCGTCGATACGGATGATGTCGCCGTCCTCAACCAGAGCGATTGGCCCGCCGACCGCCGCTTCCGGCCCGACATGGCCGATGCAGAAGCCGCGCGTGCCGCCGGAAAAGCGGCCGTCGGTGACCAGCGCCATCTTCTCGCCCAGCCCCTGCCCGTAAAGCGCGGCGGTGGTCGACAGCATTTCGCGCATTCCCGGCCCGCCCTTCGGCCCTTCGTAGCGGATGACGATGACCGAGCCTTCGGCGACGGTGCGCGCCTCGACCGCCTCGAACGCATCCTCCTCGCAATCGAACACCCGCGCCGGGCCTTCGAACGCCAGCCGGTGCATACCGGCGACCTTCACGATCGCGCCGTCCGGCGCCAGCGAGCCGCGCAGGCCGACGACGCCGCCGGTCGGCGACAGCGGCGCGCGCGCGTCGTGGATCACCTTCTGGTCCGGGTTCCACGTCACCTGATCGATATTCTCGCCCAGCGTCTTGCCGGTGACGGTGATGCAGTCGCCGTGGAGCAGCCCTTCGGCGAGCAGCGTCTTCATCAACATGTAGACGCCGCCGGCCTCGTGCATGTCCTTTGCGACATATTGGCCGCCGGGCTTCAGGTCGGCGATATAGGGCGTGGTCTTGAAGATCTCCGCCACGTCGAACAGGTCGAAATCGATGCCCGCCTCGCTCGCCATCGCCGGCAGATGCAGGCCGGCATTGGTCGATCCGCCGGTCGCGGCGACGACGCGCGCCGCGTTCTCGAACGCCTCGCGCGTGCAGATCGTGCGCGGGCGCAGGTTGGCGGCGAGCAGGTTCATTACCTGCCGCCCGGCGGCGCGGGCATATTCGTCGCGCGCGCGGTAGGGCGCCGGCATCATGTTGCTGTTGGGCAGCGACAGGCCGATCGCCTCCGCCACGCAGGCCATGGTGTTGGCGGTGTACTGCCCACCGCAGGCGCCGTGGCCGGGGCAGGCGACCTTTTCCAGCGCGGTCAGCTCGCTGAGCGGGCAGCCGCCGGCGGCGTGGCGGCCGACCGCCTCGAACACGTCGATGACGGTCACGTCGCGGCCCTGCCAGGTGCCGGGCAGGATCGACCCGCCATAGACGAAGATCGCCGGCACGTTCAGCCGCAGCATCGCCATCATCATGCCGGGCAGCGACTTGTCACAGCCGGCAAAGGCGAGCAGCGCATCGTAACAATGGCCGCGCATGCTGAGTTCAACCGAATCGGCGATGACCTCGCGGCTGACCAGCGACGCCTTCATCCCCTGATGGCCCATCGCGATGCCGTCGGTGACGGTGATGGTGTTGAACCGGCGCGGGGTGCCGCCGCCCTCGATCACGCCGTCGCGGGACGCGTCGGCCTGCATGTCGAGCGTGGTATTGCACGGCGCGCTGTCGTTGCCCGCCGACACGACGCCGACGAACGGCCGGGCGATCGCTTCCGCATCCAGGCCCATCGCATAGTAATAGCTGCGGTGCGGCGCCCGTTCGGGGCCGACCGAGACGTGGCGGCTGGGGAGCCGCGCCTTGTCGAATGTCTGTGTCATCGCGCACGCCTATGTCCCCACCGGGGGGAATTACGCAAGTCTGTTGCGTACTATCGCGATGATCGGCGCAAGGATTTCGGCCCAGCGGGCAATACCGGCGGCATCGGCCAGCCCGTCGTTGCGGATTTCCAGCGCCAGATAGGGAATGGCATGCGCCTCCGCATGGCGGTTCATCGTCGCGTTGAGCAGCTTGCCCGAATAGGGCTGGTTGTCGCCGACGGTAAAACCGGCCTCCGCCAGCAGAGAGAGGGCGATGCGGGCGGCGCGGTCGTCGCGGTTATAGAGCAGCCCGACCGGCCAGGGTCGTGGTTCGCCGCCCTGTGCCAGCGCCGGAGTGAAGCTGTGCACCGCGACGATCAGCGCCGGGCGCGCGGCGGCGATATCGGCGGCGATGGCGGCGTGATAGGGCGCCCAGAACCGGTCGAGCCGCGCCTGGCGCGCTGCCACCGACAATCCGGTATTGCCGGGGATGGCATGGCCGTCGCTCGCCGCCGGAATGGCGCGGGGATCGTCCGGGTCGCGGTTCAGGTCGACGACGAGGCGGGACAGGGTGGCAAGGAACGCCGCCGCCCCCAGTCGCACGGCCAGCGCGCGGGCCAGCGGATCGGCGCCGATGTCGACGGCGATATGGGCGGTGAGCAGCGCGTCGGGAATGCCGAGCGCCACGTCCGGCGGCACCGCCGCGCCGGCATGGTCGACCAGCAGCAGGATATCGCTGCCGTCCGTCGAGCCGGGCAGATGATCGAACCAGGGCGGCGTCGGCATCTAATCGAATTCCGGCGTCCGGCGGGCGTGGAAGGCGGCAAGGCCGGCGGCGAAATCCGGCCCGCCGAATGCCGCGTCGAAGGCGCGGTCGTGATTCTCGCCGGCGTCGTCGCCGGCGGCGGCCAGCCCGTGCTTCAGCGCCGCAACGCTGGACGGGGCGTTGGCGGCGATCGCGGCAGCGAGCTTTTCGGCCTGCGCGGCGCCACCGGCAAGCTCCGCAAGGCCGATGCGCAGCGCCTCGTCCCGGTCGATCGCCTCCGCCGCCAGCAGCAGCCGCGCCGCCTGCCCTTCACCGACCAGCGCGCGCAGCCGGGCGATGTCGGCAAACGGATAGCTGATGCCCAGCCGCGCCGGGGTTACCGCGAAGCGCGCGGCCGGGCCGGCGACGCGGATGTCGCAGGCGATGGCGAGCGCGACGCCCGCGCCGAAACAGTCGCCGTCGACCAGCGCGATCACCGGCACCGGGCTGGCGCGCAGCGCGTCGAGCCCGGCGCGCATCACATTGCGGAACGGCAGCCGCGCGGCGGCGTCCTCGTGCAGCGCCGCCAGTTCGTTCAGGTCCGCGCCGGCGGAAAAGCTGCCGGCCACGTCGGAGGCGAGCAGGATCACCCGCGCCCCGCCCCGCGCCGCCTGTTCGACCAGTGCGGGCAACACCCGCCAATCGTCGCCGCGCACGGCGTTGCGGCGGCGCGCGCGCGCCACCGTCAGCCGCGCAACATGGCCGTCAAAGGCAAGATGGAACAGTGCGTCGTCGGCGGCGGCAGCGCGCGCCGTCGTCACCAGGCCATCCAGCGCCGCCGGTTCACCGCTCATGCCGATACCCCCCGGCCGCACGGAAAGGCGGGCGGGAGGCCGCCGCCCCCCGCCGCCCGAATGACGCACGCCTCACGCAAAGGCGCGGACCATTGGCGGATGGGCGCCGCCCGCCGGCGGGCCGATCCGCTGCCCCGCGCCACGCAAGATGCGGACCATGCGCGGTTTGGCGCGAAAGGCGGCAGGCGGGCGGCGCCAGGCGCGTATCGAATCGGGACGGCCGGGTCATCGCAGTCTGGTAGCGAGACACCAGCAGCCGGGGAAGCGCCCGGCGACCGCCGTCGCCGCCGCGTCTCGCCCGGCGGCGTCGGCGAACAGCGCGAAGCAGCTCGCGCCGGAGCCGGACATCCGCGCCAGCACCACGCCCGGCTGCGCGCCAAGCCAAGCGAGCAGCGGCGCGATGGCGGGGACGAGCGCGGTCGCCGGCGCGGTCAGGTCGTTGCGTGCGGCCCCCAGCGCCGCAAGCGTCGCCGGGGCGGTGAGCGGGCCGCGATCGACGCCGTCCCAGCCGGCGAACACCGGCGCGGTGGCAAGCGGCACACCGGGATTGACCAGAAGCAGCGGCTGCCCCGACAGCCCCGGCAACGCCACCGGCGCCAGCCGGTCCCCGCGCTCGCTGCCATGGGCGGGTGTGCTGGCGAGGCAGGCGGACACGTCGGCGCCGAGCCGGCGGGCGATCGCGCCGATTTCCGGCGCGTCCGGCGCGATCCGCCAGCGGCGGGCGAGCAGCCGCAGCGCCGCCGCCGCATCGGCCGAGCCGCCACCCAGCCCGGCGGCGACCGGCAGCCGCTTGTCTAGTTGGAGGGCAACGCCATCGGCAACCGCAAAGGCGGCGCGCAGCTCGCTCGCCGCGCGGTGGACGAGGTTCGCCGGCCCGGCGTCCAGCCCGGCGGCGAACCGGCCGGATACGCTCAGGCGGACGCCGTTCCCATCCTCGGCGGTCAGCCGGTCGCCGTCCTCGGCGAAGGCGAACAGCGTCTCGATCGCATGATAGCCGTCCGGCCGCCGCGCGCGGACGTGCAGCGCCAGGTTGATCTTCGCGAAGGCGGTTTCCATCACCGCCGCGCTTGGACGAGGTCCAGCCCGCGCTCCAGCTTGTCGGCCAGACGGTCATGCTCGGCGGCCTCCGCCGTCGCCATCGCCGCCCGCCAGGCGTAGCGCGCCTCGAACCGGCGGCCGGCCTTCCAATAGGCGTCGCCGAGATGCTCGTTGATCGTCGCATCGGCCGGCTGGCCGGCGACGGCGCGTTCCAGCGCCTGGATGGCGCGCGGGTAATCGCCGCCCAGATAATAGGCATAGCCGAGCGAATCGGCGATCGCCGGGTCATCCGGCTTCAGCGCGGCGGCCCGCTTGACCAGCAGGGTAGCGTTGGCGATGTCCTGCTTCTTCTCCAGCTTCGAATAGCCGAGATAGTTGAGCGCATGCGCTTCCTGCGGGGCGAGCGCCACCGCCTTTTCGAGCATCGGCAGCGCCCGCTTCCAGTCGCCGGCGCGGTCGAGCGCCCCGCCGTAGAGCAGGTAGAGGCTCCAGCGCAGCGCCTGCGTGCGCCCATCGGCTTCGGCCAGCGTCACCGCGCGGCCATAGGCTTCCGCCGCTTCGCCATGCCGGTCGAGCCGGGTGTAGATGTCGCCGAGGCGGGCGAAATCGGCCAGTGTTGCCTCCGGCCGCCCGGCCAGCGCCAGCGCCTCGTCCAGCGCCGCAGCCTTGTCGTCCGCCTGCATCAGCAGGCCGACGCGGATCTGCTCGCGCGCCGCCGCGAACACGCCGTCCGGGTTGGCGCGTTCGACCAGCATCAACGCCGCCGCGTCGTCGATGCCGGGCCAGTCGTCGTCGCCGGCCGCCAGCATCCGCCCGACGAGCAGCAGCGTTGCGTCGTCATCGGGGGCGAGCGCCAGCGCCAGCCAGCCGATGGCGATCGCCCCCGGCGACGGCGCGCGCGCGCCGATGTCGGCGGCAAGCCGGCCAAGCAGCCAGGCGGTGCCGCCGCGCGCGTCGGTGACGGGCGGCACCGGCGCCTTGCCGGCGGCAAGCATTTCGCGTGCCTTGACCAGCCCGGGCGCATCCCCTTCCAGCAAGGTCAGCGCCGCGTCCCTGCGCCCCTGTGCCGCCAGCGTCGCGGCGGCGGTCAGGCGCAGCTCGCCGGCATGGGCGGTGCCGGTGGCCGCGAGCGCCCGCGCCTCCAGCCGGGCATCCTCGTAGCGGCCCAGCGCGAGCTGGAGCAGGATGCGCTGGGCCGGTCGGTAGGCGCCGCCGAGCGCGCTGGCCGGCGCGGCATCGAGGATGGCGACCGGGTCGCCGCGCCTGGCGCCGAACGCGACCCAGGCGCGCAGCATCGGCACCAGGAAATCGAAATTGCCGTCGCTGGCGACGCGGTCGGTGATCCGTTCCGCCGCCGCCCAGTCCTTCGTCCGCACCGCCGCGACGAACAGCAGCAGCCGCCCGTCGGCCGGCAGCACCCCGGCCCGGTCGAGCGGGGCGGCGGCGCGCAGCGCCAGCGTGATGTCGCCGGTGGTCATCGCCTGCCGATAGGCGCGGCTGGCGAGGACGACATCGTCCGGCCGCTGATCGAGCAGCTCCGCATAGCTGCGGTTGGCGATCTCCGTCGCGCCGGTCGAATCCGCCAGCCGGGCGTGGACATAGGCGCCGATCGCCGCCCGGTCGTTCCCGACGGTCGCCGCGGCGGGCGCGACCAATGCCGCCGCCAGCAGGAGCAGGGCGCGCTTACATGTTCGGATAATTCGGCCCTCCGCCGCCTTCGGGCACCACCCAGTTGATGTTCTGGGTGGGGTCCTTGATGTCGCACGTCTTGCAGTGGACGCAGTTCTGCGCGTTGATCTGGAAGCGGGGATTACCCTCGTCCTGCCCCACCACCTCGTAAACGCCGGCCGGACAGTAGCGTTGCGCCGGCTCGTCATACAGCGGCAGGTTGTAGCTGATCGGGATGTCCGGGTCCTTCAGCGTCAGGTGGCAGGGCTGGTCCTCCTCGTGGTTGGTATTGGAGAGGAAGACCGAGGACAGCCTGTCGAAGCTGATCACGCCGTCCGGCTTGGGATAGGCGATCGGCTGACACTGGTCGGCGCGCCACAGCTTGGTGTGGTCCGGCGCGTGGCCCAGGGTGAAGGGCAGGCCGATGCCGAGCTGACGCATCCACATGTCGACGCCGGCAACCAGCGTGCCGATCGTCCCGCCCAGCTTGGCGACCGCCGGCTCGACGTTGCGGACCTTCTTCAGCTCGGTCGCGATCCAGCTGGCGTTCAGCGCCTCCGGATAGCTGTCGAGCGCATCGCCGGCACGATCGGCGGCGATCGCGTCAAACGCCGCCTCCGCGGCGAGCATCCCGCTTTTCATCGCGGTATGGCTGCCCTTGATCCGGGGGACGTTGACGAAGCCGGCCGAGCAGCCGACCAGCGCGCCGCCGGGGAACACCAGCTTCGGCACCGATTGCCAGCCGCCCTCGTTGATCGCGCGCGCGCCGTAGGAGACGCGGCGCCCGCCTTCCAGGATCGCGCGGATCGCCGGGTGGGTCTTCCACCGCTGGAATTCGTGGAACGGCGACAGATGCGGGTTCTTGTAGTTGAGCGCGACGACGAAGCCGAGCGCGACCTGGCCATTCGCCTGATGATAGAGGAAGCCGCCGCCCCAGGCGTCGTCGAGCGGCCAGCCCTGGGTGTGGATGACCCGGCCCGGCTTGTGTTTCGCCGGGTCGATGTCCCACAATTCCTTGAGGCCGATGCCGTAGACCTGCGGCTGCGCGTCCGCGTCCAGCGCGAAAAGCTGCTTTAGCTGCTTGGTCAGGTGGCCGCGCGCGCCCTCGGCGAAGAAGGTGTATTTGGCGTGGAGCTCCAGCCCCGGCTGGTAATCCGGCTTGTGGGTGCCGTCGCGGGCAACACCCATGTCGCCGGTCGCGACACCCTTCACCGAACCGTCGTCGTGGAACAGGATCTCGGCGGCGGCGAAGCCGGGGAAGATCTCCACCCCTAGCCCTTCCGCCTTTTCCGCCAGCCAGCGGCACAGGTTGCCGAGCGAGCCGGTGTAGGTGCCCTTGTTGTTCATGAACGGCGGCATGAAGATGTGGGGAAATTCGTATTTCCGCCCCGCCGTCAGCACCCAGTGGTGATTCTCGCTCACCGGCGTCTGCGCGAACGGGCAATCGTCGCGCCAGTCGGGCAGCAATTCGTCCAGCGCGCGCGGGTCGACGACCGCGCCGGACAGGATATGCGCGCCGATCTCCGACCCTTTTTCGAGGACGCAGACCGACAGCTCCGCGCCGTTTTCGGCGGCGAGCTGCTTCAGCCGGATCGCCGCCGCCAGCCCCGCCGGGCCGCCGCCGACGATCACCACGTCATAGGGCATCGACTCCCGTTCGCTCATCGCTCCTACCCCTCATTCCGCGTTCGTCGCAGCGGACAACCGTCCCGTCCCCGCTCCCGTGCCAAGAGATTGACCCTGGCGTCAACCTTCCCCCCTATGCGCGGCGATGCTGATGCCCGCGATCACCGCCGAGGAAAGGACAAGCCTGCTGGCGTGGTGGCGCGAGGCGGGGGTCGACACGCTGGTTGGGGAAACACCCTTTGCGTGGTTGGCCCCGCCGGAACGAACAAGCGAAAACAAGGGGAACGGAGAGGATGCCGCTGCGGCGCGGGCCCCGACACCGTTGCCGGGCAGCATCGCCGCGCTCGACGCCTGGCTTGCCGGCGGCGACGACGTGCCGGGCGCCGCCTGGGGGACGACGCGGATCGCCGCCGCCGGCGACCCGGCCGCCGCGCTGATGATCGTCACCGGCCAACCGGAACCGGGCGACGCCGGCGAAGGCCGGCTGTTCGGCGGTGCGCTTGGGCAGTTGTTCGACCGGATGCTGGCGGCAATCGGCCAGACCCGCGAATCGGTCTATCTGGCACCGATCGCGCCGGTGCGGGCGCCGGGCGGCACCGTCGCGCCGGAGGTGATGGAGCGGCTGGGCGCGATCATGCGCCACCGCATCGCGCTGGCCGGGCCGAAACGGGTGCTGGTGCTGGGCAATGCGGCCAGCCGTGCGCTGCTCGGGACGGAGCTGCGCGCGGCGCGCGGTTCGATACGCGCGCTTAAGCATGGCGCGGGCACGGTCGAGGCGGTTGCCAGCTTCCCCCCGCGTATGCTGTTGGAGCATCCGGCGGCGAAGGCCGAGGCATGGAAGGACCTGCTGTTGGTGTCGAGGAAGGGGGCGTGATGCGGATTTTCGCGGTCGTGGCGCTGCTCGGTTGCGCGGGCGCGGCGCCGGCGCTTGCCGTCGCCGTGCCGACCCCGCCGGTCCCCGCCCACAAACAGGCGCCGACGGTGCTGAACACCGCCGAAAAGACCGCCTATCGGGCGATCTTCGCCGCGCTCGACGCCCGCCGCTGGGCCGACGCGCAGGCGCAACTGGCGGCGATGCCGGCAGGCCTGCTCCACCAGACCGCACTGGCCGAACTCTATACCCGTGCCGGGACGCCGCGCGTCGCGCTGGAGCCGCTGCTCGCCTGGCTTACGCAATCGCCTGACCTGCCGAAGGCGGGGCAGATCGCCGCCCTCGCCGCCAAGCGCGGGGCGACCGACCTACCTGTGATCCCGACCGAGCAGCGCCTGCAATGGCTGGGCAGCGCCCCGCTGCGCGGCCGCGCCGCGACGATCAAGGTCGATCCGGTCGGCGTCGCGCTGTCGGCGCAGGTGCTGCCGCTGATCAAGGCCGACGACCCGGCCGGCGCCGAGGCGCTGGTTGAAACCGCCGCCGGGCTGACCCCGGAAGCGCAGACCGAATGGCGCCAGCGCGTCGCATGGTCCTATTACCTGACCGGCAACGACGCCGACGCCCGCCGCGTCGCCGCCAAGGCGCAGGCCGGGATCGGCGAATGGGCGGTGCATGCCGACTGGATCGCCGGGCTCGCCGCCTGGCGCCAGCAGGATTACGCCGCCGCCGCCCGCGCCTTCGATTCGGTCGGGCGGCGCGGCGAGGACGAGGAGATGAAGGCGGCCGGCCAGTACTGGGCGGCGCGCGCCGACATGGCGGAAGGGCGGCCGGAACTGGTGCAGGGACGGCTGCGCACCGCCGCCCGCAGCCCGGAGACCTTCTACGGCCTGCTCGCCCAGCAGGCGCTGGGCATCACCGCCAAGCCGGGCCAGCAGCCGGAACTGCTCGCCGCCGACTGGGACCGGCTGTCGGCCCACACCAACGTCCGCATCGCCGCCGCGCTGGTCGAGATCGGCCAGACCGAGCTGGCGGCGGACGCGCTGCGCCATCAGGCGAAGATCGGCGACGGGCGCGAGCACGAGATGCTGACGCGGCTCGCCGGGCGGATGAACATGCCGGCGCTGCAGATCTGGCTGGCGCATAACGGCCCGGCCGGCACCCGGCTGGCGGCAAGCGCGCGCTACCCGGCGCCGGACTGGACGCCGGCCGGCGGCTGGCGGGTCGACCGGGCGCTGATCTTCGCCCACACCCTGCAGGAATCGCGCTTCCGCACCGACGCGGTCAGCCCGGCTGGCGCCTACGGCCTGATGCAGTTGATGCCGACCACCGCGCAACTGATCGCCAGGCGCAAGGGCGAGACCGTCGACCGCGCCGCCCTCACCAACCCGGCGACCAACATCGAGTTCGGCCAGGCCTATCTGGAGCAACTGCGCGACGGCAGCGCGACCGGCGGGCTGCTGCCCAAGGTGATCGCCGCCTATAACTGCGGGCCGTTGCCGGTCGGCGAATGGAACGGGCGCGGCTTCGACAAGGGCGACCCGCTGCTTTACATCGAGAGCATCCCCTATTGGGAAACGCGCGGCTATGTCGCGGTCGTCATGCGCAATTACTGGATGTACCAGCAGAACGCCGGCGACCCGTCGCCCAGCCGCAAGGCGCTGGCCGAGGGGTTGTGGCCGCGCTTCCCCGGCCTGCCCGGCGCGTCGGCGGTGCGGATCAGCGCCGGGCCGACCGAGACGGCGCTGCTCAGCGCGCAGTAACCGGGGCGGGCGCCCCGTCGCGCTTGTCGATGAACGTCGCCAGGTCGGCGCTCATCACCGCCCACCAGTCCAGCGCGTCGGCGAAATTGGCCTGGGTCATCCGGCCGATGGTGGTGACGTCCATCGTCGCGCCCAGATCGCCTTCCTTGTCGATATAGGCCTTCAGGAAGCGCTTGCCGGCGTTCCATTCGTTGACCATGTCGAGGGTGAAGCCCGGTTCCTTGCGGTACCAGCTGTAGAATTGCAGCGAGGAACAGCCGCTGTCCGGCCGGCAACCGTAGAATTCGATGATGAACGGCGCGCCGTTAGCGGCGCTGACGATATAGGGATCGCCCTTCTCGTTATGCTTCAGCTCCGCCTTGTAGCCGGCGTCGCGCACCGCGTTCGCCACCACTTCCGCCCGCGACACGTCGATCGGCCGCTCCCGATCCGCCCGCGTCTGCGCCTGCGCCGCCGCGCCACCCGGCACCGCCACCATAACTGCGATTGCGATCAGCGCTGCCCGCATAACCCTCCCCGTTTACATCCGGGGCCAGCATAACCCCATGCTCCGCGGGGACAACGCCCCTAAGCGGCCGAAGGCTGCATCGCCGCCAGTTCATGCCCGTCCGGATCGCGAAAATGGAACCGCCTGCCGCCCGGAAAGGCGAAGATGGCGCGGGTCACCACGCCGCCGGCGGACCTCACCGCCGCCAGCGTCGCGTCGAGGTCATCGACCTGGACGACGGGCAGCACCGCCGCCGTGCGCTCCGTCGCGTCGCCCTGAACACCGACATCGGTGTCGCCGCTGGTCGTCGCCGCGTAGCTTGGCCCGAAATCGGCGAACGTCCAGCCGAACGCCGCCGCATAGAATGCCTTCGCCGCCGCCACGTCCGTGCTCGGCAATTCCAGATAGTTGAAACGCGCCATCCCGATCCCTCCGTCGTTCTTTATATGTTCTATAGCCTCTAACAGGCGGGTCAATGCCCCCTTCCCCGGCACGCCCCGCCGGACGGGGGCGCCGCTTCTCCGGATTCAAGCCGGTCGCGGCACCCAGGGCATCACATTGACATATGGTCATTATTATCGCCCAAGAAGCAGGGATATAAAAAATTCATTCTTGCATGTTTTTTATCTTCCAAAAAATGATAATGTATGCTCCTTTGTTGAGGCGGCCCGACAGGCCGTGCAGCGGGATCAGCGATTCGCTCGCCAGACGCGGACGCGCCCGAGGACGGAGGATGCTATGGAACAGGTGCTCCTGGGCGCGACACGCGCCCTGGGAACGGTGACTCTCGCCTTCTTGACCACGACCAGCACAGTCGCGGTCGCCCAAGCAACCGCAACGGAAAACGCAGACCCGCTTCCGCCCGAAAGAGCGGCGCAGGCCAGCGGCCTGGAAGACATCGTCGTGACGGCGCGGCGCGTCGCGGAATCGCTGCAGGACACGCCGGTTGCGGTAACGGCCTTCTCCTCGGCATCGATCGAGCGCAAGTTCGCGACCGATATTCGCGCCCTGGCCGGCGATATTCCCAACGTCGTCATCACCAACGTCCCGGGCTTCAACGCCGCATCGATCGGCATACGCGGCCAGTCGACCGGCGACATCATCCTGACATTCGAACCGGCTGTCGGCGTCGTGGTCGACGACTTCGTGCTGGCGCATGTCCAGACGCAACTGTTCGATCTGTTCGACATCGATCGGATCGAGGTATTGCGCGGCCCCCAGGGCACCCTGTTCGGCAAGAACACCGTCGGCGGCGTCGTCAACGTCATCACCAAGCGGCCGGAGCGCGACTTCGGGGCGGAACTGCGCGTCGGCTATTCCAGCTTCAACACCAAGGACGTGAAGGCGGCCATCAATGTCCCGCTGACCGACAACCTGTTTTTCCGCGTCGCCGGCTCGTTCCAGGAAAGCGACGGCTATTACCGCCTGACCAAGACCAATACCGTCGACCCGATACCGATGGACGTGCCGGCGGTCGGCCAGCGCTGGGGCGGCACCCGCTATTTCAGCGGCCGCGCCAAGCTGCTGTGGGAGCCGGGGCCCGATACCAACCTGCTGCTGACCTATGAGTTGCTGCGCGACCGGGGCGATTCCCCACCGAGCGTCAACGAATCGCCTGTCGGGTTCCTGTTCGACACCGTCGGCTTCCCCGGGATTCAGACCACCGGGGAGAGCCCTTTCCATACCGGGACAACCCTGTGCCGCGGAAGCGCCACCGCGCCGACATGCCCCGGCACCTTGACCGGTCACCGCATCGACGTCGACGGCTTCTATCTGCGCGGCGAGCATAGCTGGACGGATGTCGGCACGCTCTCCGTCGTCAGCGGCTATCGTCGGGTGAAGTCCGCGCTGCCGTCCGACTATACCGGCGAAAGCGCCTATCTGTTCGTGTCGACCCGCGAGGACGTGCGCGAGCAATACTCCCTTGAAGCCCGTTTCTCGTCGGATTTCTCGGATCGCATCAAGTTCACCGCCGGCGCGATGTATTGGGGCCAGACCATGGACGCCAACGCGACGTCTTTCCTGGGCTTCCTGCGTTTCCTCGGCGACCCGACGGCGCTCACCGACCCCAACCAGTCGACCGCCGACTACAAGGTCGACAGCTACGCCGCGTTCGGGGAAGCGGAATACAAACTGGCCGATCCGCTCGCGGTGTTCGTCGGCGCGCGCTATACCAGCGAGAAGAAGAGCTTCTCGGTCCGCCCGCAGGTGCGCAGATCGATCATCCAGACCGGCTTCTGGCCGGAATATTCGGACAGCGCCAGCTTTTCCAAACCCACCGTCCGCGTCGGCTACCGCTGGGAAATCGCCGACGGCGTGAATAATTATTTCACCTACAGCCAGGGCTACAAGTCCGGCGGCTACAACGAACAGGCGATGTCGGCGACATCGGCCCTGCCGTTCAAGGAAGAGACCGCCGACAGTTTCGAACTGGGTTTCAAGACCGAGACGGCGGATCGGCGCCTGCGGTTCAATGCCGCTGCCTTCTACGTTCGCTACGGCGACCTGCAACGCGATGCGGTCGTGCCGTTCGTCGACCCGATCACCGGCCTTCCCGGGCAGGAGACGCGCACGACCAACGCCGGCAAGGCCGAAGTCTATGGCCTGGAGCTTGAGGCGAGCGCCGTGCCGGTCGACGGGCTGACGCTCGGCGCCTCGCTTGGCTACCAGAAAGCGAAATACCTGAAGTTCCTTACCGATATCGACGGCGACGGCGTCAACGACGATGCGTCCGGGCTGAAGCTGCGCAACGTCCCCAAATGGACGGCGAACCTGACCGCCAACTATGCCTTTCCGCCGGCAAGCTGGGGGCAGATCAGCTTGAACGCCGACCTGAACTACCAGTCGCAATATGAGTCGGTGACGCTGAACGCGCCTTATACGCAGGGGGACGCGCGCACCCTGGTCGGCGCCAGCCTGCAGTGGGCCGATCCCACGGAGAAATATCGCGTCTCGATCTTCACGCGCAACCTTCTGAACGAGGTGTATCGCGTGTCCGCCAACTCGGTGGCTGGCTTGTTCAATTTCACGAACTACGCCCCGCCCCGTTCATTCGGGGTGGAGCTGGCCGCGAAATTCTGAGCCGCCCGGATGGCCCGGCACCTCTTCTTCCCCCCGCCCGCCGCACCTCTCCGCGGCGCGGGCAAATTTGCCGGGCCATCCCTTTTTTGCGTGCCGTCAGCGCGCGAGGCGGTGCCGGCGCCCGATACCGTCCGGCACCAGGTCAAAGGCGAGGCTCATCCGCTCCGCCGCGCAGCCGAACGGCAGGGTGCAATGCCACAGGAAAGACGGAAACAGGATCATCCTGCCGGCACGCGGCTGAAAGACGGCGGGCGTTCCGCCACCACCGAGCTGATCGGGCAGCGGCCCGATCGCGAAGCAGCCTTCGCCCGACGCCGCCAACGGCGGCGGGAATTCGGGATAATAGACACCGGACAGCCAGTTCGGCGCATGAATATGCGGGGCGACGGCGCCGCCGGGGGCAAGGATCGTCCCCCACAGGGTCAGTGCCCAGTCGTCCGGCCGTGCCGCAATCCACGGATGGTCGGATCCCGTCACCCGATCGGCATGGGCGGCCAGTTGTTCGCGGGCGATGGCGGCCAGTGCGGCGATGGCGGGAGTCCGGTCGTCGGCCATGTCGTCTGTCTGGCGGCCGGCACGGGTGACCAGGCCCTCCGGCTCAAAGGTCAGCGACGGGTGCGCCGCGAGCTCGGCTATCAAACTCATGTTGAATTCGGCCATGTCGGCAAAGCCGGCGACAGCCGGGATGTCGACGACCGCGACGAAGCGGTCGAGCGCCATCAGCGCGTCGAGCGCCGCTCGATCGCCGAGCCGTTCGAGCGCCACGCATTTCAACGCCAGGGGCATCGTGCTGCTCGGCAATTCGGCGAGCAGGCGGTCGCACAGCGCCAACGCCTCGGCATAGGCGCCGGCCCGCAGCAGCGCCGTCGCCAGATTGACCCCGACCGGGTGGTTCAGCCCGTTGCTGTCGAGCGCCTGACGGTAAAGCGCGATCGCCTGGGCATCATCGCCGGCGCGAGCGCGAATCGCGGCGAGCTGGTTGGCGGCGCGCGGATGGCCGGGGATTGCCCGCAATACGTCGGCGGCGATCCGGGCGGCTTCGCTCTCCCGCCCCGACCGATCGAGCAGGTCGACACGGTTGAGAGCGGCCTCGACATAGCCGGAACGGATGGTCAGGGCCTGCCGATAGGCCGCGTCGGCGGCGTCGAGCCTGTTGGTTCGCGCCAGAGCGACACCCAGATTGTTCCAGCTTTCGGCATGACCAGGATCGGCGGCAACGGCCGCGCGCAGGGGCGCTTCCGCCTCGGCCGGCCGATCAGCGGCGATCAGGCAGGAACCGAGATTGGCAAGGGTGACGGCGGCACCGGGCCGCAACGCCAGAGCCTGTTCCAGTGCCGCGATAGCCTCGTCATAACGCCCGGCCTGCTTCAGCGCGACGGCATGGTTGCCAAGCCTGGCGGGGTTATCTGGTTCGACCGCTACCGCGCGGGCAAAGTGCCTGATCGCCTCGCGCAGGACACCGCTGCGCTGGGCGGCAATTCCGGCAACGGTCAGCACATCCGCATCGTCGGGCGCGTCGGCCAGCAGGCGGGCGACCAGCGGCAATGCCGCCGCCGGATCAGCCCCCTGCGCCAGCCGCGCCGCTTCTCGCAACTGTTCGCGCGGAACCAAGGGAGCTCCTTCCAATGAATAGCAACGCGAATGGGCCGATGACCGGGGTCGTCATGCTGGTGCGCGCCAAACCCGACCGGGCGCACGAATTCGCACGTCTGATCGCGAAGCTCCAGCAGGATGTTCGCGCCAACGAGCCGGATGCCCTGATCTGGCAGATCATGCGCGACCGCTCTGATCCCAACCTGTTCATCTTCACCGAGCTGTTCGCGACCGCGGCCGCGCACGCGGCCCATCCCGACATGCCTTACCACCGCGCGATGGCGGCCGCCGGCTGGGACTGCGTGGACGGCACGCCGGAAATCCATCTCTGCACCCCCCTTACCGACTCGGATATCGAAGGAGAAACGGCATGATCGGATCACTGGACGGGCGCGTCGCGCTGGTCACCGGCTGCACCGGCGGCATCGGCAACGTCATCGCCGCCAGCCTGGCGGAAGCCGGCGCGACGGTGGTCGGCGCCGATGTCGCCGCCAGCGCCCCCGATTTCACGGGCGCGATCGCGCGCAGCAGCTACCTGCAGCTCGACGTAACCGACGAACAGGCGTGGCAGGGCGCGATCGCCCGGATCGACGCCGATCACGGCCGGCTCGACATTCTCGTCCATGTCGCCGGCATCGTCGTCGTCGAGCGGCTGGCCAACACCAGCCTGGAACAGTGGCGGCGCCAGATGGCGGTCAATGTCGACGGCCCCTTCCTGGGCACCAAGGCGGCCGCCGACCTGATGGCCCGCACCGGCGCCGACCTGCCGCACGGCAGCGCGATCGTCATCATCTCGTCGGTCGCGGGTCTGATCGGGTCGCCGCTCCACACCGGCTATTGCGCGTCGAAGGGCGCGGTGCGGCTGTTCGCCAAGGCTTGCGCCATGGAATTTTCCGCGCTGAAGCAAAAGATCCGGGTCAACACCATCCACCCGTCCGGCGTGAAGACCGGCATGGTCGACCACATCATGCAGCGCTTCGTCGAAGAAGGATTCTTTCCCTCTGTCGAGGAAGCGCTGGCCGGCATGGCCCCCGCCCACCCGATCGGGCGGATGGCCGACCCGATCGACATCGCCAAGGCCGTGCGCTTCCTCGTCTCCGACGAGGCCGGCTACATGCACGGGTCGGAGCTTGTCGTCGACGGCGGATACACCGCGCAGTGAGCCGCTTCGCCGCCAAAGTCGCACTCGTCACCGGCGGCATATCCGGCATCGGCGCGGCGGTGAGCCGCCAGCTCCATGCCGAGGGCGCACGGGTGCTGGTGCTGTCCAACGCCCCGCAGGCGGAACTGGACGAGGCGGCGGCCGGCGGCACGATCGCGGCCGCGCGCCAGGTGGACATCGCCGACGCCGACGCCGTGGCGCGCGCGGTCGCGGCGATGACGGCGCAGACCGGCCCGATCGACATCCTCGTCAACAACGCCGCAATCTGGGCGCCCAATCCGGTACCGGAAAGCCCGCTGTCGCTGTTCGACCGGCATATCGACGTCAACCTGAAAGGCAGCTTTTACGTCACCCATGCCGTGCTTCCGGCGATGCTGGCGAAACGGGCGGGCTCGATCATCTTCATCGGCTCTGTTTCCGGGATCGCCGGGCGCGCGGGCGACAGCGCCTATTCCGCGTCCAAGGCGGGCGTGGCGATGCTGGCGCGGACGCTGGCGGCGGAGCTGGGGGCAAAGGGAATCCGCATCAACTGCGTCTGCCCCGGATCGGTCGCCACCCCGTTGACCGCCGGCCTGCGTACCCCGGAAGGCGAGCAGGCCATCGCCGCGCTGATGAAGGATCATCCCTCGCCGCGCGGCGCCTTCTTCATGGACCCCGCCCAGATGGCGGAGGTCGTCTGCTTCCTCGCCGATCCGCGATCCAGCGCCATCCACGGCGCGGTGGTGATCGCCGACGAGGGCCTGACCGCAACAATGTGACGAGGAGAATTGCGATGACCGCCAAGCATCATCCCGGCAAGACCGGCGACCTGATCGTCAACATCGCCGACGCCCGCCCGCATCAGCTCGGCGAAGGCACGACCATTCGCCTGCTGCGCTACAGCGAGGAAAGCGGCGACTGGGTGCTGTGGGTGGCGATGCAGCCCGGCGCGACCTTCGCCCCCCACTGGCACCTGGGCTACGGCCAGTATTTCGTCACGAAGGGCGAGTTGATCTACGATGTCGGCTCCGCCCCGGCGGGGACGTACGGGTATGAGCCGATCGGGTCGCGCCATACCGAGGCGCGCTGCGAGCAGGTTACCGAATATCTGTTCATGGGCCACGGCGCCGTCGCCTTCACCGACGAGGATGGCGGGGTGCGCTTCATCCTGAACCACGAGTTCCTGCGCGACCTGGATCAAGGGGTCGACCAGCCCGACATCTCCAACGCCAGCACAGCCGGCGAAGCGGCGCGGGAGTATGCCTGACATGACCAATCCCCGCATCGACAGGCTGCGCGGCATGCTGGCCGCCGAGGCGCTGGACGCGGTGGTGCTGAGCCACCCGCACGACGTGCGCTACGCAACCGGCTATCACTCCATTCTCGAACGCTGGACGCAGATGGAGCCGTTCGCCGCCGCGATCGTCTTCGCGGACCCGGCCCGACCGGCGATCCTGGTCATTCCGGAAGCCAATATCGGCATCGTCGCGGTGCTGAACCGCGACGCCCGGCGCTGCACGTTCGACGAGATCCGTACCTTCGACATGCTGAACTTCTGCGAGGTCAGTCGCTATGTCGACCCGGATTTCAAGGGCGGCCGGCTGGCCGAGGACGCGATGGCGGTCGCCGGCGCGATCCGCGGCGCCTGCCAACCCGACATCGCCGCCGCGATCGGTGCCGCGCTGGCCGACCACGGCATGGCGGGCAAGGCGATCGGCTTCGACGAACACCGGGTATCCGCCGCGATCGCCGACAGGCTGCCGCACCGCTATCGCGACGTGCTCGACCTGATGATGCGGGTGCGGGTGGTCAAGACGACAGAGGAACGCGAACGCTATCGCGCGGTCGGGCGGATGGCCGACCGGGTCGTCGCCCATGCAGGATCGCTGCTCCAGGAAGGCGCCGACTGGAACGACGTGCAGGCCCGCATATGCGATTTCATGGTCCGCAACGGCGTGACCCCGGTCGACGAGGGCGCGATGCTGTTCGGCGGATCCTACGACGGCGACGATTTCATTCCCGACCTGTTCCGCACCCGCGGCAACCGACCGCTGCGGCGCGGCGACATCGTCATCCTCGAAACCCAGGGGGTGCTGGACGGCTTCTGGATCGACATCAACCGCACCGCCGTGATCGGCAGGCCGTCGGCCGACTATCAGCGCCTGCACGACATCTTGCGCGACGCGTTCCTGAAGATGGTCGACCGGCTCCGCCCCGGCGTCTCGACCCACACGCTGCCGGCGATCGGCTACCAGCACCTGAAGGACAAGGGCGTGGCCGCGCCCGAGAAGCTGCTGGTCGTCGCCCACGGCATCGGCCTGATGCCGCTGGAGATCCCGCTTCCCTACCCCGCCGCCGGCCTGGCCGGCGTCAAGCAGGGGTTCGTGATGGAAGAGGACATGCTGATCAGCCTGGACAGCCTGTTCTTCGGCGCCCGGCTCGGCCCCTGCCACATGGAGAATGTCTACGCGATCACGGCCGGGCCGCCCGAGCCGATGTACGCCGCCCCGCTGGAGCTGATCGTCGCCGACGCGACCGCTCCCCACCCCGATGCCCCAGCCGCCTGAAAGGACGCCATGACCGACCAACAGAACGACCGCAGCCTCGAAAAATACCGCCGGATGCAGCGTATCCGGCAGTTCGAGGACCTGGCCGAAGCCATCCATGCCGCCGGAGAGATTCCCGGCGCGCTGCACACCTATGCCGGGCAGGAGGCATCCGGCGTCGGCGCCTGCATGGCGCTGGCGGACAGCGATTACATGGTCGGCACCCACCGCAGCCACGGCCACCCGATCGCCAAGGGCGCCAAGCTTCGCCCGCTGATGGCCGAACTGCTCGGCAAGGCGACGGGCGTCTGCAAGGGCAAGGGCGGATCCATGCACATGTCCGACTTTTCTGTCGGCAGCCTGGGCGAGACGAGCATCGTCGGGTCGGGCGTACCGGTCGCCGCAGGCGCCGCTCTCGGGTCGAAGCTGCTCGGCAACGGCCGGGTGGCGCTGTGTTTCTTCGGCGACGGTGCGACCAACGAAGGGGCGTTCCACGAAGGCATGAACCTGGCCGCGGTGTGGCGGCTCCCGACGGTTTTCGTCTGCGAGAACAACGGCTATGCCGTGTCGACCCCGGCGCATGCGACGGTGCCGGTCAAGGACATCGCCGAGCGCGCCAAGGCGTACAACATGCCGGCGATCATCGTCGACGGGCAAGATGTCGACGCGGTCGAGGCGGCGGTATCCGAAGCGGTCGAGCGCGCGCGCACCGGCGGCGGGCCGACGCTGGTCGAAACCAAGACCTATCGTTACGCCGACCACGCCGTGAACATGGGGCGGATTCTGCTCGATCGCGGGGCGGAAGTGGACGAGTGGCGCAAGCGCGACCCGCTGACCCTGCATCGTGCCGCCTTGCTGGCCGCGGGCGTCGCCGCAGCGACGCTCGACACAATCGAGCAGGAGGTGGCCGCAGAGGTTGCCGACGCGATCGAATTCGCGCGCAGCAGCCCCTACCCGACCCAGGAAGAAGCGTTCGACGACGTGTTCGTCGAGCGCCTGCCCATTCCCGATTTCATCAACGGCTGAACGGAGGACGTCATGGCCAAAGCCACATTTCTGGAGGCGATCCGCCAGGCCCAGATGGAGGAGATGCAGCGGGATCCGACCGTCTTCATCATGGGTGAGGACATCATATGCAACGTGTTCGGCACCACCACCGGCTTCGTCGACGCGTTCGGCATCGAACGGGTGCGCGACACCCCGATTTCCGAAAACGGCTTCATCGGCGCGGCGGCCGGCGCGGCGATGGTCGGCACCCGGCCGATCGTCGACGCGACGATCTCGTCCTTCCTTTATCCCGCGATGGACCAGATCGTCAGCATCATCGCCAAGTCGCGCTACATCTATGGCGGCCAGCCCCGGCTGCCGCTGGTGATCCGTAGTTGCCTTTTCTACGGCAACTCGAACGCGGCCCAGCATTCCGACCGCAACTATTCGATGTTCATGAACATTCCGGGCCTGAAGATCATCGTGCCGGCCACCGCCTACGACATGAAGGGCATGCTGAAGGCGGCGATCCGCGACGACGACCCGGTGCTGTGTTTCGAGGACTCGACCTGCTGGACCGCGAAGTCGGACCTGCCGGACGACCCCGATTTCCTGATCCCGCTCGGCCGGGGCGAGATCAAGCGCGAGGGCAGCGACCTGTCGATCATCGCGGTCGCCGGCGCGGTGCCGCTGGCACTGAAAGCAGCGGAGGCGCTGGCGGCGGAAGGGATCTCCGCCGAGGTCGTCGACCCGCGCAGCCTGGTCCCGCTCGACACCGCGCTGATCCTGAAATCGGTACGCAAGACCGGGCGCGCGATTACCGTCGATCCTGCCCACCAGACGTGCAGCGCCGGCAGCGAGATCGCCGCCCTGGTCGCCGAACGGGCATTCGATGCGCTGCGCGGTCCAGTGCTGCGCGTCGCAACCGCCGATACCCACCTGCCCTTCTCCCCGGCGATCGAGAAGGCGCTCTACCCCTCGCCGGAACGCATTGTCGCCGCCGCGCGCCGGCTGGTCGCGGCGCACGAACCGGCCATCGCCTGAACGGAGGATTCCATGGCCAACATCAAGGTGCTGCTGCCGCAATTCGGCATGGGCATGCAGGACGCCGACATCGTGCGCTGGCTGAAAGCGGTGGGCGACCCCGTCGAGGCCGGCGAGCCGCTGGTCGAGGTGGAGGCGGCGAAGACCAACGTCGAGGTGCCCGCGCCCGGCAGCGGCACGTTGAGCGAGATACTGGCGGCGGAGGGCGATACCGTCGCGGTGCGCAGCCATATCGCCACCATCGTCGCCTGACATGCGGCGCTGGGGCCACCGCCAGACGCTGCTGGCCCTGGCGCTGCTGCTGGTCATCGGCGGGGCGGTGGGATGGACGCTCACCCATCCGCCCCTCCCCCCGCTCGTCATCCCCACCGACACGCCGGCGGAAACGCGGTGGGATCAATGGGGCGCGACGGCAGGCGGTTCACGCTACACGGAAGCCGCGCAGATCACGCCAGGCAACGCCATGCATCTGGAAGTGGCGTGGCGCTATTCCACCGGCGAGCTTGGCCGGCGACCGGAATCCATGCTGGCCAACAGCAGCAGCGAGACAACGCCGATCCTTGCCGCCGGGGCACTGATAACCTGTACGCCGTTTGCGCGCGTGATTGCCCTCGATCCGGCGACAGGGCGGGAGAAGTGGGTGTTCGATTCGGACATCGACCCGACGCTGCGCATACCCGATCAATATGTCTGCCGCGGCGTGTCCCAGTGGCACGCCGCCGACCAGCCGCCCGGCACCGCCTGCGCGACGCGGCTGTTCCTCGCCACCGTCGATATGCGGCTGATCGCGCTCGACGCCGCAACCGGGCGGCCGTGCGCCGACTTCGGCACCAACGGCACCGTGCGGATCGATCCGGGACCAGTGCATCATCCTGGTGAGGTGAAGCTCGCCGGCCCGGCGGCGATCGTGCGGGACACCGTCGTCATCGGCACCATGGTGCTCGACAATGTCCGTGCGCAGGCGCCGCGCGGCATCGTCCGCGCTTTCGATGCCCGCACCGGCCGCGAGCGCTGGACCTTCGACCCGGTGCCGCGCGACGGGGGGCCGGATCGAGACTGGCACGGAGACAGCCGTCGCACCGCTGGGGCGGCCAATGTCTGGTCCGTGATCGCCGCCGACCCCGTGCTCGACATGGTCTACCTGCCGACATCGAGTGCGGCCCCGGACTATTATGGCGGGCTGCGCCCCGGCGACAATCGCCATGCCAACAGCGTCGTCGCCCTCGATGGCAGCACCGGCCGGCTGGTGTGGGCGCAGCAATTGGTCCACCACGACATCTGGGATTACGATACGCCGGCGCAGCCGACACTGGTCGACATCGACCGGGATGACACGCGCGTTCCGGCGCTGGTCCAGCCGACCAAGCAGGGCTTTCTGTTCGTGTTCGACCGCCGTGACGGGCGCCCGCTGTTCCCGATCGACGAAGTGCCGGTGCCGCAGGGCGGGGCGCCGGGCGAGTGGCTGTCGCCGACCCAGCCGCGCCCACGCCTGCCCAGGCCGATCGCCCCGCAGGCACTGAGCGCGGACGATGCCTGGGGCTTCACCCCGTGGGACCGGGCGAAATGCCGGGCGCTGATCGGCCGCTATCGCTCGGAGGGCCTATTCACGCCGATCTCGACCCAGGGCACCATCACCTATCCGGCCGCCTCCGGCGGCGCCAACTGGGGATCCGGCGCGGTCGATCCGCAACGGCAGATCTATTACATCAACACCAGCCGCGTCGCGTCGGTAATTACCCTGCGCAAGCGCGCGGCGGAGGCTGGCGGATCGGTCAAGCTCTCGGCCACCGAGGATGTCTCGCCGATGGCGGGTACGCCCTATGAGGTGAAGCGCGAGTGGCTGCTGTCGCCGCTGGGGGCGCCGTGCACGCCGCCGCCATGGGGCGGGCTCACCGCAATCGATCTGCGTACCGGCAAGACCTTGTGGGACGTGCCGCTCGGCACGATCAACGACCGCGCGCCGATACCGCTACCGTTCGACCTGACCTATGGCACCCCGAATATCGGCGGCCCCGTCGCGACACGCGGCGGCGTGCTGTTCATCGCCGCGTCGATGGACCGTTACCTGCGGGCCTTCGACATGCACAACGGCCGCGAGTTATGGCGGGACCGACTGCCCGGCGGCAGCCAGACGACGCCAATGACCTACACGACCGGGGGCCGCCAGTACGTCGTGATCGCGACCGGCCAGCATCTGTGGTTCCAGACGCCGCGCGCCGACCAGATCATCGCCTACGCCTTGCCGATGAAATGATCGCCGGCATCGCGCTCAGTCCGGTTGGTCGAGGCGGCGGCACCGATCGGGCTCATCCCCAGAGCGCGGTGCTTTTCGGTCAGCAAGGCGACATAGCGGGCGTGCTCGTCGCCGCGCAGCGTCACTATCGCGCTTTTCAGGAAATTGGCGTGCAGTTCCAGCCGGCAGGCGGCGCTGTCGGCCCGACCGGTCGCCCAGCGATGATAGATGACGAACTCGGTTGCCACATGCTCCTGCGCAATGCGTTCCAGGTCCAGTTCGGAACGGCAGTTGCCGGCTAGAATCTCCTCGTCCATCCAGTTGCGAAAGCGATTATAGGCGACGGATCCCAATTCCCGGTTGGCCGCCGGGCGTTGCTCCGCCGAGAAGAAGAAGTCGATGACGGTGCACGCATAGAGCGCGTCGCGCTCCATTTCCGACACCATCCAGTCCAGCTCCTCAAAAACGACATCGATCGTGTACGTCTTCGCGCGGCTGGCGATATGCGCGCGAACCTCGCGCAATCGCTCGGCTACCGTGGCGAAGATCACGCCTTCCTTGTCGCCGAACAGGCGATAGAGAGTCCTGGGTGCGACATCCGCCTGGCGGCTCAGCCGTTCGATGGTCAACGCATGAACGCCGCCTTCGCCAAGGATGTGATGCGCGCGCTCGATGATCCTCTGGCGCCTTTCGGTCATCCCGGCGCTGCTGTATTTGCGGCGCGCTGGTTTGACCGCACTCCCACTGCCGACTGTTTCCACCATGTCGGTGCGTTATACGCCGGCGCCCCGGAAATATACCGCCATCGTCGCCTTATGACCAATATCGCGGGCGGCGCCCAACCGAAGCGCGCATCGGCCCAAAGTCCGCATTGCATAAATGTTCACTATATGTTCTTATTTCGCCATGCTCCGGAGCAAAAGTCGCGGCGCGACCAGCAACCAGACCAGTGTTCGTTTCAACCTGCCTGAACGACAGGCGGATGGCGACTGGCTGGATGCCCGCGATACGATCGATGGAGAACCGGGCAAGCTCCGCACAACCGTTACGGTGGAACATCCCAAAACCATCATCAACCGTAACCGTTCTCCCGACATCCCGTTCGACCGCTCGATCAACCCCTATCGCGGCTGCGAGCATGGTTGCATCTATTGTTTCGCGCGGCCGAGCCATGCCTGGCACGACCTGTCGCCCGGCATCGATTTCGAAACGCGGCTGTTTGCCAAGCCGGATGCAGCGCGGCTGCTGCGCGCGGAGCTGGCGAAGCCGGGATACAAGCCGGCGCCGATCGCGATGGGAACCAACACCGACCCCTATCAGCCGATCGAGGCGACGTGGAAGATCACCCGCGCCATCGTCGCCCTGCTCGCCGAGACGCGCCACCCGCTCAGCATCACCACCAAGTCGGACCGGGTGGTGCGCGACATCGACCTGCTGGCGCGGATGGCGGAATATCAACTGGTTGGCGTCGCCCTGTCGGTCACCTCGCTCGACCCGCGCATCGCGATGACGCTGGAGCCGCGCGCGCCGCACCCGGAAAAGCGGCTGGCGGCGGTCAAGGCGCTCGCCGCCGCCGGGGTGCCCGCCTATGTGTCGATCGCGCCGGTCATCCCCGGCATCACCGACCATGAGCTTGAACATCTGGTCGCGCGGACGGCGGAGGCGGGCGCGCGCGGCGTGTCGTTTATTCCGGTGCGGCTGCCGTTCGAGGTGGCACCGCTGTTCCGCGCCTGGCTCGATACGCATTTTCCCGATCGTGCGGCGAAGGTGATGGCAACGATCCAGGCGATGCGCGGCGGCCGCGACAACGATCCGCGCTTCTTCGACCGGATGCGCGGGCACGGACCCTATGCCGACCTGCTGCGCACCCGCTTTCACATCGCCGCGCGCAAGCACGGCCTGAACCGCGAGCGGATCGTGCTGCGCAACGACCTGTTCCGGCCGCCGGAAGGGGCGCAGCTGCGGCTGCTGTAAGGCCCCCCAGTGCTCCTGCGAAAGCAGGAGCCCATGGGCGCCCGTGAGCGTTTCGTGGTCAGGCTATATTCTGGGCTCCTGCTTTCGCAGGAGCACGGCTCTCCCCGGCACTCCCGCACTGCGGATTGCCGCGCCCCCGCGGGGGGCTCGCAATGACGGCTCCGTTCGGCGGACCGGATCAGGCGACCTTTAGCTGGTAATCCTTATACTGGGCGCGCAGCGCGGTCTTCAGCAGCTTGCCGGTCGCGGTATGGGGCAGCTCATCGACGAAGGCGATCTCGTCGGGCAGCCACCATTTGGCGACCCGACCGGCGAGGAAGGCGATAATCTCCGCCTCCGTCACCGTCGCGCCGGGCTTGCGGACGACAAGCAACAGCGGCCGTTCGTCCCATTTCGGGTGGTAGACGCCGATCGCCGCCGCCTCGGCCACGCCGGGGCAGTCGACCGCGGCATTCTCCAGATCGACCGAGCTGATCCATTCGCCGCCGGACTTGATCACGTCCTTCGACCGGTCGGTGATCTGCATCGTCCCGTTCGGGTGGAGCACCGCGACGTCGCCGGTGTCGAACCAGCCGTCGGCGTCGATCGCCGGGCCGGTCTCGTCGCGAAAATAGCGCTCGATCACCCAGGGCCCGCGCACCTGCAGGCGACCGGAACTGGCGCCGTCGCGCGGCTGGACCACGCCGTCGTCGTCGACGACGCGCAGCTCGACGCCGAACGGCACCCGACCCTGGCGCACAACCTGGTTCACCCGCGCCTCGAAATCCAGGTCGTCCCAGTCATGGCTGGGCGCGCCGCAGGTGCCGATCGGCGAGGTTTCCGTCATCCCCCAGGCATGGCCGACGCGGATGCC
Source organism: Sphingomonas flavalba (assembly GCF_004796535.1). Taxonomy (GTDB): domain Bacteria; phylum Pseudomonadota; class Alphaproteobacteria; order Sphingomonadales; family Sphingomonadaceae; genus Sphingomonas_L; species Sphingomonas_L flavalba. The sequence goes on from NZ_SPHY01000004.1 coordinate 202,229, forward strand.
CATCTTCATCAGCCGCTCGATCATCATCCGTGGCGCCGCCGAGCCGCCGATCGTCACCAGTTGCAGGTGCTGCGGCACCTCCCCCGTCTCGTCGATATGCTTGAACATCGCCAGCCACACCGTCGGCACCCCGGCGGAATGGGTGACCTTTTCCCGGTTCATCAGCAGGCACAGCACCTTGGGATCGTTGACCGCCGAACAGACCAGCTTCACCCCGGCCATCGGCGCCGCGAACGGCAGGCCCCAGGCGGCGGCGTGGAACATCGGCACGATCGGCAGCGCCACCGCACGCGGCGACAGATCGAACACCGCCGGCGACATCTCGGTCATCGCGTGGAGCACGGTCGAGCGGTGGTTATAGAGTACCCCTTTCGGGTTGCCGGTGGTGCCCGACGTGTAGCAGAGCATGCATGGCTCGCGCTCCGGCCCCTCGACCCAGGCGTAATCGCCGTCCTCCGCCGCGATCAGGCTTTCGAAGCCGTCGGTGCCGGCCGGCGGGTCGAAGCAGATGAAATGCTCGATCGTGGTGAGTTGCGGCCGCAGTCGGTCGACCAGCGGCTGGAAAGCACGATCGTAGAACAGCGCCCGGTCGCCGGCATGGTTGGCGATATAGACGATCTGCTCGTCGAACAGGCGCGGGTTGATCGTGTGGATCACGCCACCCATGCCGATCGCGCCGTACCAGGCGACGATGTGACGGCCATGGTTCATCGCCAGCGTCGCGATCCGGTCGCCCGGCTTCATCCCCAGCCGCTCCAGCGCCTGCGCCAGCCGCCGCGCGTCGCGGTGGATGCCAGCCCAGTCGGTGTGGGTTTCCTGCCCGTCGGCCCAGTAGGTGACGACTTCCCGCTCGCCATGCTCGCGCGCGGCATGGTCGATGATCCGCGGCACACGCAGTTCGAATTCCTGCATTCCGCCCAGCATGCTCTCCTCCATCTTATCCGCGCATGGTCAGGCCTGGGCGCGGGGGAATCAAGAGCAATCAGGATACCAGGGCAAGGCGGGGCGCCTCCGCCGCGCGCAGGGCGGCGTCGGCGACGCCGGGCAGCTTTTCGACCCGCGCCTGCAATTCGGCATCGAGCAGGAAGTCGCGGCCCAGTCGCAGGGCGACGGCGGTGCCGTCGTCCAGCGCGCCGTGGAGGATCAGCGCGCCACGCCCGCCGCGCAACGACGAGACCAGCGCCGCCAGCCCGGGCAGCGCCGCCGTGTCGTCGACCGTCACGTGCAGCTCCAGCCGGGCCGATCCGCTCAGCTGCTCGAACGGCTGGATGCGCTTGACGGTGACGCGCGGGCTGTCCTCACCGGGCTTGCGGTCAAGCTCGACATGCAACAGGCCGCAGCCGCCGTCCTTGGCCGCCGCCTCCAGCTCCGCCGCGATGCCGTCGTCGAAGCAACTGGCGATGAACTGGCCGGTCGCGTCGGACAGGGTGCACAGCAGATAGCGGCGGCCCCGCGCCGAGGTGCGCCAGCGCGCATCCTCGACCAGCGCCGCCATCACCGCGCCGGTGCGGCTCGCCTCCTCGCCGGCCGGCTGACCGCACAGCGCGCCGTAGCTGCGGGCGCTGTGCGCGTCCGCCAGGTGGCGATAGCGGTCGACCGGATGCGCGGAGAAATAGAAGCCGAACGCCTCCTTCTCCTGCGCCATCCGCTCGGCCAGCGTCCAGACCGCATCGGCAGGCAGGCGGATGCCGGCCGCCGGGCTGGCCGAACCGGCGCCGAATAGCCCGCCCTGCCCGCTGATCCGCGCGTCGGCGGCGCGGGCGGCCACCGCCAGGACCATCTCCGCCGCCGCATAAGCGCCGGCGCGGGCCGGGACCAGCGCGTCGAACGCGCCGCCGGCGATCAGGCTTTCGAGCTGGCGCTTGTTCAGCATCTTCGGGTCGACCCGGCCGGCAAAATCGTCGAGCGAGGCGAACGGCCCTGCCGCCGCCCGCTCCGCGACCAGTTGCTCCATCGCCTTTTCGCCGACGCCCTTCAGCGCGGCGAGCGCGTAGCGGACGGCCAGTCCGTCCCCCCGCTCCTCAACGGTGAACTCGGCCTCGCTGGCGTTGATGTCGGGCGGCAGGCAGGGCACACTCATCCGCCGCATATCGTCGACGAAGACGCCCAGCTTGTCGGTCAGCGCCATGTCGTAGCACATCGACGCGGCGAAGAAGGCATGCGGGTGATGCGCCTTCAGCCACGCCGTCTGGTAGGCGAGCAGGGCGTAGGCGGCGGCGTGGCTCTTGTTGAAACCGTAGCCGGCGAACTTGTCGATCAAATCGAACAGCTCGTTGGCCTTGTCGGCGTCGATCGCGTTGGCGGCGCAGCCGTCGACGAAGCGCTGGCGCTGGGCGTCCATCTCCGCCTTGATCTTCTTGCCCATCGCGCGGCGCAGCAGGTCCGCCTCGCCCAGGCTGTAGCCGGCGAGCACCTGCGCTGCCTGCATCACCTGTTCCTGATAGACGAAGATGCCGTAGGTCTCGGCCAGTATCCCCTCGAGCAGCGGGTGAGGATAGGCGATCGCCTCCCGTCCGTTCTTGCGGGCGCCGAACATCGGGATGTTGTCCATCGGCCCCGGCCGGTAAAGCGAGACCAGCGCGATGATGTCGCCGAAATTGGTCGGGCGGACGGCGGCGAGGGTCCGGCGCATCCCTTCCGATTCAAGCTGGAACACGCCGACGGTGTCGCCGCGCTGGAGCAGCTCGTAGACCTGCGCGTCGTCCCACGGCAGGCTGTCCAGATCGACGGCGACGCCGCGTTCCGCGAGGATGGTCACCGCCTTCTTCAGCACCGACAGGGTTTTCAGGCCGAGAAAGTCGAATTTCACCAGCCCGGCGCCCTCGACATATTTCATGTCGAACTGGGTGACCGGCATGTCGGATCGCGGGTCGCGATAGAGCGGCACCAGCTGCGACAGCGGCCGGTCGCCGATGACGACGCCGGCGGCGTGGGTGGAACTGTGGCGGGGCAGCCCCTCCAGCTTCTGCGCCAGGTCGAACAGTTGCTTCACCTGCGCGTCGGCTTTGTATTCGGCGGCCAGTTCAGACACCCCGTTCAGCGCGCGCTCCAGCGTCCACGGGTCGGTCGGGTGGTTGGGCACCAGCTTGGCCAGCCGGTCGACCTGGCCATAGCTCATCTGCAGGACGCGGCCGGTATCCTTCAGCACCGCCCGCGCCTTCAGCCGCCCGAAGGTGATGATCTGCGCGACATGCTCGCGGCCGTATTTCTCCTGGACGTAGCGGATCACCTCCTCGCGCCGGGTTTCGCAGAAATCGATGTCGAAGTCCGGCATCGACACGCGTTCGGGATTGAGGAAGCGTTCGAACAGCAGGCCGAGGCGGATCGGGTCGAGGTCGGTGATGGTCAGCGCCCAGGCGACGACCGATCCGGCGCCGGAGCCGCGCCCCGGCCCGACCGGAATGTCGTGCTGCTTCGCCCATTTGATGAAATCGGCGACGATCAGGAAATAACCGGGAAAGCCCATCTGGGTGATGATGTCGATCTCGAATTCCAGCCGGTCGCGATAGGCCTGCCGGTCGATATCGCCGGGCAGCCGGGCCAGCCGCACCTCCAGCCCGTGGCGGGCGTCCTCGGCCAGCCGCGTCGCCTCGCCCTCGCGGTCGCCGGCAAGGCTGGGCAGGATCGGCTTGCGCTTCGGGGCGGCGACGGCGCAGCGCTGCGCCACCACCAGCGTGTTGGCGATCGCTTCCGGCAGGTCCTCGAACAGTGCCTTCATCGCCCTGGCCGGCTTCATCCACGCATCCGGCGAGCTGTGCTTGCGGTCCTCGCTCTCGACGTAGCTGGACGAGGCGATGCACAACATCGCGTCGTGGGCGGCGTGGAACTGCTCGTCGGCGAAGCAGCACGGGTTGGTCGCGACCAGCGGCAGCTTGCGGCCATAGGCCAGGTTCAGCAGATGCGGCTCCGCCTTGCCCTCGACCTCGTCGAGGCGGCGGACGATCTCGATATACAGCCGCTCCGGGAACAGCGCCTCCAGCCGATCGGCATAATCCTCGGCGTCGCGCATCTGCTCTTCGGCGTAGAGGCGGGCGAGCGCCCCCTCGCCGCCGGCGGTCAACGCGATCAGCCCGGCGGTCCGCCCCTCCAGCGCGGCGAAATCGACATGGGCCTGCTCTTCGATCGGCCGGTCGAGATGCGCCATCGACACCAGCGTGCACAGATTGTCGTAACCAGTCTCGTCCTGCGCGTAGAGCGCCAGCCAGTCGAACAGGCGCGGCGCGCCGGCCGGCTGGTCAGGCCGGGCGACGCACAGCATCGTGCCGATCACCGGCTGGACACCCGCCTTCTTCGCCGCGTCGGAAAAGGCCATGGCGCCATACAGGCCGTTGCGGTCGGTGATCGCCGCCGCCGGAAAACCCAGTTCGCGCGCGCGGGCGGCGATCGCCTTCGGATCGATCGCCCCGTCGAGCATGGTGTAGGCGGAAAAGATCCGCAGCGGAACGAAGGCGGCATGAGGCATCGGCCGACTATGGGCGTTCGTTTCGATTCGGGGAAGGCGGCGGGGCGCCGCTTGCGGATGCGGGCGATGCGGAATGATTGATTAACCATGCCAGTCTATGCTCGCCGCCGCCTTGGCAACGGGGAGGAACGGCGATGGATTATCAGGGAACGACCTTCTCCGGCGGCCTGGTTCGGCTGGACGGCAATCGCTTCATCGACTGCGTCTTCGACGGCGCGGTGCTGTGCTACGATGGCGGGCCGATCCACATCGTCGGCTGCAACTTCAAGCGCATCGCCGGCTGGCGCTTCGGCGGCGCGCTCGGCACCGGGCTGGACATGCTCGGCCGGCTCTACCGCACCGATCACGAGCAGGGCCTGCGCATCGTCGGCCAGGCGATGTTCCGCCCCGCCGCCCCCGCCGACAAGGCGGCCTGAGGGAGCGCGGACCGGTGCCGCCTGCGCCCGGCGCCTAGATCTCGACCTGGCTGCCCAGCTCGACGACGCGGTTGGTCGGCAGGCGGAAGAATTCCATCGCGCTTTCAGCGTTGCGCAGCATCCAGGCAAACAGCTTCTCGCGCCAGATCGCCATGCCGGGGCGCGACGATGGCAGCAGGGTCTGCCGGGCGAGGAAGAAGCTGGTGTCCATCATCCTGATCGCCGGGCCGCAGCCGGTGAGCTGCTTCAGCGCCGCCGGCACGTCCGGCTCCTGCATGAAGCCGTAGACGACGACGAGGCGGTGGAAGCCGCGGCCAAGGTCCTCCAGCCGGCAGCGCGCCTGCTGCTCGACATAAGGCGAATCCGCGATCTTGACCGTCAGCAGGATCACCCGTTCGTGCAGCACCTTGTTGTGCTTCAGGTTGTGGAGCAGCGCGTGCGGCACGCCGTCCGGCGTCGAGGTCATGAACACCGCCGTGCCCGGCACCCGGGTGGCGGAGCTGGCGGCGGATTCGATGAAGATCATGATCGGCATCGCCGCTTCGCGCATCCGCTCGATCATCAGCTTGCGGCCCTTGGCCCAGGTGGTGAGCAGGGTGAAGGCGATCAGCCCGATCAGCAGCGGGAACCAGCCGCCGTCCGGCACTTTGGTCAGGTTGGCGGCGAAATAGGCGCCGTCGACCAGCGCGAACACCGCGACCAGCGGCACGGCGTAGAGCGGGTTCCACCGCCACAGCGTGAACAGCACCACCGCCAGCAGGCAGGTGTCGATGAACATCGCGCCGGTGACGGCGATGCCGTAGGCCGATGTCAGGTTGGACGAGGTCTGGAAGAACAGCACCAGCAGGATGACCATCGTCATCAGCATCCAATTGATCATCGGGATATAGATCTGCCCGACCGTCGACGCGCTGGTGTGGAGGATCTTCAGGCGCGGCATGAAGCCGAGCTGGATCGCCTGATGGGTGACGGAGAACGCGCCGGATATCACCGCCTGGCTGGCGATGATCGCGGCGAGGGTGGCGATGACGACCAGCGGCAGCTGGAACCATTGCGGCGCCAGCAGGTAGAACGGGCTGACCAGCGCCGCCTGCCCCTCGACGAACAGCAGCGCTCCCTGCCCCATATAGTTGAGCATCAGCGCCGGCAGCACGAAGGCCAGCCACGACACGCGGATCGGCCCGCGGCCGAAATGGCCCATGTCGGCGTAAAGCGCCTCCGCCCCGGTCACCGCCAGCACCACCGAGCCGAGCGCGAGAAAGGCGGCATGGCTGTTGGCCAGGAAGAAATGCACCGCCCAATAGGGGTTGAGCGCGCTCAGCACCGCCGGATGGCGAAAGATGCTGATCGCGCCAAGTGTCGCGATCACCAGGAAATAGGTGAGCATGACCGGCCCGAACAGCGCGCCAACCCGCGCGGTTCCGCTGCTCTGGATCGAAAACAGGAAGACCAGGATCATCACCGCGATCGGCACGACCAGTCCGCTGAACGCCGGCGTCGCGATCGACAGTCCCTCGACCGCCGACAATACCGACACCGCCGGGGTGATCATGCTGTCGCCGTAGAACAGCGCCGTCGCGAACACGCCGAGCAGGACGATGCCGCCAGTCCATTTCTTGGTGCCCATGCTGGCGTTGATCAGCGCCAGCAGCGCCAGGCTGCCGCCCTCGCCCTTGTTGTCGGCGCGCATGATGATCGCGACGTATTTGATCGTGACGACCAGGATCATCGACCAGAACATCAGGCTGATGACGCCCAGAATATGTGCCGGGTCGAGCGTCAGCTTGTGGTGGCCGGCGAACGTCTCGCGAAAAGCGTAGAGCGGACTGGTGCCGATGTCGCCGAAGACGACGCCGACCGCGCCGACCGCCAGCTTCCACCGGCCCTGTTCGGGCTCGTGGCCGCGCGCGCCGGCACCGGGGCCGGCGTCCGCCGCCGCATCGACGGGGATGTTCACCCGCGTCGTCCTTCGCTGTTCAGACGCATGACTGGCATAACGGATACAAAGCCCCGAAGCCCCCCTTGGCCGGCGCGGCGCCCTAGCACCGCCTTCGCGGCACTGCAACAGCGGCGATGATCGCCGTCAGCGCGCCTTCAGCAGCATGTCGACGGCGCGCAGGCGCAAAGCGATGTCCTCCCGCCAGGGCGCGTCGGCTGGCGCCCGCGCCAACATCGCCGCCCAGGTCGCGCGCGCTTCCTCCAACCGCCCGGACTGGGCGAGCGACAGGCCGAGAAAGAATGGCGCCGCCGGCGAGTCGGGAGCGATCGCCATCGCCCGGTGATAGGCGTAGACCGAGGCGGGCGATGCCTGCCCGCCGGCATGAACGACCAGCGCGTTGCCAAGGCCGGTCCACAGGTCCGGGCTGTTCGGATAGTCGCGCAGGCCGCGCTTCACATAGCCGACGCCGGCCTCGGTCAGCCCGGCGCGCATCATCCCTTCCGACGCGATCAGCCAGGCGACGTCGCTGCCGAAGCGGCTGCCGAGTTCCTGCCGCTTGGCCAGCGTCGCCTCGTCGACTTTCGGCTGGGCGGCGCGCGGCTTGGCCGGCTTGCCCGGCAGGCCAGGGCTGCCCTGCAGCGCATAGCCGCCGAGGCCGAGCAGCAGCGCCGCCAGCACCGGCTCGCGCGCGACGCGCGGCATATGGCCGAACCGCCACAGCGCCAGGCCGACGGCCAGCGTCAGCGCAAGGGCGATCAGCCAGCCGGTCACCGCCGCCTCCGGAACCGCCGCCGGGCGATAAGCACGCCTGCTGCGACGAGCAGCAGCGGCGCCGCCCACAGCGGCCAGTTGACCGGCTTCGTCGACGGCGCATAGCTGACCCAGTCGCCATAGCGCTCGATCAGCCAGCGGCGGATCGCCTCCGGTTCCTCCCCGGCGGCGATGCGGCGGCGGATCAGCGCGCGCATGTCGCCGGCCATGTCGGCGTCGCTGTCGGCAATCGACTGGCCCTGGCAGACGAGGCAGCGGATCGTGTGCATCAGCGCCGTCGCCTTCGCTTCCTGCGCCGGGTCGGCGAGCTGGGTATCGGCATAGGCGGCGGCGGCCATCCGCGAATCGGCCAGCGCCGGCGCCGCCGGGACCAGCAGCAGGGCAAGGACCAACGCCCTCATCGCGCACCGTCCAGCGCGGCGAGGATCGCCGGCACATCCTCTTCGCGGATCGGGCCGACATGCTGGTGGCGGATGATGCCGCGCCCGTCGATGACGAAGCTTTCCGGCACGCCGGACGACCCGAACGCCATTTGCACGCGCGAATCATGGTCGGCGCCGATCCGCGCGAACGGGTCGCCCCAGCGGGCGAGGAAGGCGGCCAGGTCGTCCGGCCGGTCGCGGATCGCGATCGCGTCAATGGTCACGCCCTTGTCCTTCAACGCCATCAGCACCGGCGCCTCGGCCGCGCAGGGCAGGCACCAGCTGGCGAAGACGTTGAGCAGCCGCGGCTTGCCGTCGGCAAGCGCGGCGCTGTCCAGCCCCGGCTTGCCGGGCAGCGCCGCCGGCAGGGCGAAACCGGGCACCGGCTGGCCGATCATCTTCGACGGGATGACATGGTCGGCCGGGCGCACCAGTCCGAAGACGATGAAGCCGACGAGCAGCGCGAACAGCGCCAGCGGCGCCCAGAGCAGCCCCTTCCTCACAGATAGGCCCGCCGGTCATGGGCGGTGCGCTCGCGCCGCAGCCGGCCGAGCAGCGACAGCGCGCCGCCAAGCGCGATCAGCCCGCCGCCGCCCCAGATCAGCGTCACGAACGGCTTCCACCACAACCGAAGCTGCCAGCGGCCGTCATCGTCGCCTTTGCCGAGCACGACATAGAGCTGGCCGTCGAGCCGGGTGGCGATCGCCGATTCGTTGGTTTCGGTCGGCGGGTTGGGGAAGAAGCGCGCCTGCGGTTTCAGCGTCACCGGCGCGCCATTGTCCCGCCTGGCGACCATCGTCGCTTCCAGCGCGGTCCAGTTCGGCCCGGCGATCGGGTCGACGCCGACGAAGCGGACGCTGTACGGGCCGACCGCCACCGTGTCGCCGGGCCGGGCCGCCACCAGCTTCTCCTTGGTGAAGGCGCTCTCGCTCGCCATGCCGAACAGGCTGACCGCGATGCCGAGATGGGCGATGACCATGCCCCAGGTGAACAACGGTGTGCGGCGCAGGTTGCGCTTCCAAAGCGGGGCGAGGCTGGCGGCCCCGACGCCGGTCGCCAGCGCCAGGCCAAGCAGCGGCAGGACGCCGATCGGGCTGACGAGCAGCACCGCGCCCAGCGTCGCTACGCTCAGCAGCGCCGGCAGCGCGATCCGCCGCGCCAGCGCACCCAGTTCGTCCCGCCGCCAGCGCAGCAGCGGCCCCGCCGCCATCAGCGCGACAAGGATCAGCGCCAGCGGCCCGGCGGCGGCGTTGAAATAGGGCGGACCGACCGACAGCTTCTCGCCGTTCACCGCCTCCACGCCCAGCGGATAGAGCGTGCCGACCAGCACGACGCCAAGGATCGCGCTAAGCAGCAGGTTGTTGCCGACCAGCGCGCCTTCGCGGCTGACCGGATCGAACGGCGTGCCCTCGCGGATCGTCGGCGCGCGCAGCGCGAACAGCGCCAGCGCGCCCCCGATATAGAGGATCAGCAGCGCCAGGATGAAGCTGCCCCGGCGCGGGTCGACGGCAAAGGCGTGGACGCTGGTCAATATGCCGGACCGGACGAGGAAGGTGCCGATCATCGACATCGAGAAGGCGACGACCGCCAGCATCACCGTCCACGTCCGCAGGCCCTGCCGCGTCGCCAGCACCGTCACCGAATGGAGCAGCGCCGTCGCCGCCAGCCACGGCATCAGCGACGCATTCTCCACCGGGTCCCAGAACCACCAGCCGCCCCAGCCCAGTTCGTAATACGCCCAGTAGCTGCCGGCGGTGATGCCGATGGTCAGCATGATCCACGCCGCCAGCACCCACGGCCGCATCGCCCGGGCGAAATCGCCGCCGACGTCGCGGGTGACGAGCGCGCCGACCGCGAAGGAAAAAGCGACCGACAGCCCGACATAGCCGAGGTAGAGCGTCGGCGGGTGGAAGGCGAGGCCGGGGTCCTGGAGCAGCGGGTTCAGCCCCATGCCGTCCGCCGGCGCCGGATTGAGCCGTGCGAACGGGTTGGAGGCGAACAGCAGGAAGGCGTAGAAACCCAGCGCGATCGCCGCCTGCGCCGCCAGTGTCGCGATCAGCGTCGGCTCGCGCAGCCGCCGCTCGACGACGCCGACCAACGCCCCGGCGACGGCGAGGATCGTCACCCACATCAGCATCGACCCTTCGTGGTTGCCCCACGCGCCGGCCCATTTGTAGAGCATCGGCTTCATCGAATGGCTGTTCTCGACGACCAGCTTGACCGACATGTCGGATCGCACGAACAGCGCGATCAGGCAGGCGAAGGCAAACAGCGCCAGCAGCCCCTGCACGATCGCCAGCGGCCGGATCGCCGCGCCCAGGGCGGCGGCGCCAGACGTTTGCCCATCGCCATCCGCCCCGAACGCAGCCGAAGGTCCCGCACCGGCTCCCCCCCCTCCGTCGATCCCGAGCGCAGTCAAGGGACCGGCTTGACTGCCCTCATCCCCGCCCATCCCGAGCGCAGTCGAGGGGCCCGCGTGGCCTCCTCCCCTTCCGTTCCTCCCGAGCGTAGTCGAGGGACCTCCGATGGCTGGCCCGGCGCGCGCCTCGACTGCGCTCGGGAGGAACGGGGTAGAGAATGGCTGGCGGGAGGCTTTGCCCGCCCCATCACCCGCGCCGGGGGCAACCCCCGCCTTCCGCAGCGCCGACAGGCCCAGCACAAGCTGCAGCGCCGCCAGCGCCGCCGCCAGCCACAGCGCCGCAAGACCCGCCTCGGCGATCATCGCGCCAGCGTCTCTGTCTTGTGCTCCGCGCCGGCCAGTTGCGGCGGCATGTAGCGCTCGTCATGCTTGGCGAGGATGGTGTCGGCGACGAACACGCCGTCGGTGCCGAACCGGCCGTCGGCGACGACGCCGCTGTTTTCCTTGAACAGGTCCGGCACGATGCCCTTGTAGCGCACCAGCACGGTGGCGCCGCCGTCGGTGACGGTGAAGCGGATGGTGACGCCGTCCGCCTCATGGACGATCGACTTGTCGGCGACCATGCCGCCCAGCCGCATCGCCTGCCCCGGCGGCACCCCGCCCAGCCGGGCGATATCTGCGGGCGAATAGAAATAGGCAGCCTGGTCGCGCAGCGCCGACATCGCCAGCAGCGCGGCGCCGATCATCGCCGCCACCACCAGCAGCACCAGCACCAGCCGCTGATGCTTCGCCTTCATCGCTCGCGCCGCAGGCCGGCGGCGGCCTTCTCGGCGGCGCGCATCGCCAGCCACGCCCATATGAACGCGGCGGCGGTGCCGCCGATCGTCACCGCATAGGCAGCGATCACGAACGGCCAGGGGTTCATGCCGCCGCCATCCGCCGCAGCCGCGCCTCGACCTTGGCGCGGGCGAGCAGCGCGCGCATCCGCATCAGCACGATCGCCGCGAAGATCAGGGTGAAGCCAAGCGCGGAAAAGACCAGCGGATAAAGGATCGCCGCATCGATCTTCGACCCGCCAAGCGTGATGCTCGCCGGCTGGTGCAGGCTGTTCCACCAGACGACGGACCGGTTGATGATCGGGATGTTGACCGCGCCGACCAGCCCGAAGATCGCCGTCGCGCGGCTCACGCCGCTGCGCTCGTCGCCGGCGTTGGCCAGCGCGATATACCCGAAATAAAGGAACAACAGCACCAGCATCGACGTCATCCGCCCGTCCCACTGCCACCATGTGCCCCATGCCGGGCGGCCCCACAGCGATCCGGTCAGCAGGCAGAGCGCGGTGAACAGCGCGCCCGGCACCGCCACCGCCCGCGCCGCGACCCCGGCAAGCGGATGGCGCCAGACGATCTGGGCAAGGCTGGCGACGGCGATGCCGGTCCAGCCGCCCATGCCCAGCCAGGCGGCGGGCACGTGGACGTAGAGAATGCGCACCGTCTCGCCCTGCAGATAGTCGGGCGGCGACAGGAACAGCCCGGCATACAGGCCGTATCCGGCGAGCAGCACCCCGGCGGCGGCCAGCCACGGCGTCACCGGCCGGGCGATCGCAAGGAAGCGGGTCGGGTTGGCGAAGCCGTGCATCGCCGCCGCCTTAGCGGCTTGGGCCGGCGGTTGGAACCGCCTTCACGCTCAGCCCCTGCCGATCAGCCGGCGGGCGATGCGGTCGGCGACGGCGGCGGCCGGATCGCCGCTCTCCGCGCTTTCTGCCCACACCTGCTCCAGCCGCTCGGGAATCCGGGCGATCAGCGCGTCGACCTCGGCCGGGGACGCCTGACCGGCATATTCCAGCGCGACGTTGATGATGCCGCCGGCGTTGATCACATAGTCGGGCGCGAACAATATGCCGCGCGCGTCGATGCGGGCGCCGTCGGCGTCGGTCGCCAACTGGTTGTTGGCCGATCCGGCAACGACCGCGACGCGCAGTGCGGCGATCGATTCGGTGTTCAGCACCGCACCCAGCGCGCACGGGCTGAGGATGTCGGCCTCGACCGTCAGGATCGCGTCCTTGTCGACCGCGGTCGCGCCAAGCTCCCCGGCCAGTGCCTTCGCCTTGGCGCCGTCGAAATCGGCCAGGGTCAGCCGCGCGCCGTCCGCCGCCAGCAGCCGGGCGAGCGCGCCGCCGACGCTGCCGACGCCCTGGATCGCGACGTGGACTCCGGCCATGTCGGCCCGGCCCAGCGCCCGCTTCGCCGCCGCGCGGATGCCGAGGTGGACGCCGCGCGCGGTGTACGGCCCCGGATCGCCGCCGACCGCGCCCGCCGCCGCCGGCAGGCCGGAGACGAACTTGGTCTGCTCGGCGATCGTGACGACGTCGCGGGTCGAGATGCCGACATCTTCCGCCGCGACATAGCGGCCGGCGAACGAATCGACCGCCCGGCCGAAGGCGGCGAGCATCGCTGGCGTCTTGGTGCCCGTGGCATCGGCAAGGATCACCGACTTGCCGCCGCCGAACGGCAGCCCGGCCATCGCGTTCTTGTAGCTCATGCCCCGCGACAGGCGCAGCGCGTCAACGATCGCCGCGCGCGGCTCCGCGTAGTGCCAGAAGCGGATGCCGCCGGCCGCCGGGCCGAGCGCGGTCGAGTGAATCGCGATGACCGCGTTCAGGCCGCTCGCCTGATCGTGATAAAGATGAATGCCTTCGTGATCGTCGAAATCGGGATAATCCCAGGCCACGCCGAAGCCCCTGTGCGGTGGGAAGAAAATGGGGCGACTGACGGGACTTGAACCCGCAACTTCCGGCATCACAAGCCGGCGCTCTAACCAATTGAACTACAGTCGCCGCAAAACGGCCCGGCGGGCCGCGGCGGCACATAAGGGCGCCACCCCCCAAGCGTCAAGCAAAGCCGCTTGACCCGGCCGCCGATCCTTCGCAACGCAGGCCCATGCAGCGTACCGATACCGACATCGCCGCGACCATCGCCGGCCAGCCCGGTGTACAGCGCGTGCCGTCGCCGAAACTGACCCTGTTCATCGCCCGCGCCTTCCTGACGCCGGCGGAATGCGCCGAAATCGTCACCCGGATCGACGCCACGCGGCGGCCGTCGACGGTTGCCGACTATAACGGCGACAACGCCTTCCGGACCAGCGAGACCTGCGATCTCGACGGCGCCGATCCAATTGTCGCCGCTGTCGAGGCGCGGATCGCGGCCTTCACCGGCCTCGACCCGGCACATGGCGAGCCGCTGCAGGGCCAGCGCTACGCCGTCGGCCAGGAATTCAAGGCGCACACCGATTATTTCGAGCCGGACGGCCCGGATTTCGCCCGCTTCTGCAGCGTCGCCGGCAACCGTAGCTGGACGGTGATGATCTATCTGAACGAACCGGAAGCGGGTGGTGCCACCCGGTTCAAGGCGATCGACAAGATCGTCCAGCCGGAAACCGGCAAGCTGCTCGCCTGGAACAATCGGCGGCTGGACCTGTCGCCGAACCCGTCGACCATCCACCACGGCATGAAGGTCCGCGCCGGGACCAAATACGTCATCACCAAATGGTTCCGCGAACGGCCCTGGGGCTGGTAGCGGGCCGTTCGCGGGCGCGGCGCGCAAGCGCGGCCTGCGCCCGGGCCGCCCGCTGGGCCGGGCAGCCCCGAAGCCGGAATTACAGCTTCACGCCGATCCCGAACGAGAAGGACACGCCCGGGATGTAGCGGTTATAGTAGATCCGGTTGCCGCCGGCCTGCTGGAACTCGCTGTACTTCTGGTTGGTGATGTTGCGCGCCTCGAACTTCATGTCGGCGTTGATGCCGAACAGCGACACCGCCTGGCGGGCGACGAAGTCAAGCCGCAGGCCCGGCCGCTCACGCACGTCGGGCTGGCCGGACGGGCCGCGCGTCGTCACCCGGTCGCTGGCATAGCTGAGCAGCAGCGTCTGCTGCGACAGCCGGTCGGTGTCCTCCAGGCCGATCTGCAGGTTGACCAGATGGTCGGACTGGCCGGTCATCGGCGCGCCGTCATGGAAGAAGTTCAGCGCCGGCTGGACAACGCCGTTGATGACCGTCACGTCGCCTGCGCCAACCTTCAGCTTCGACTGGGTGTAGGTGTAGTTGCCGATCAGAACGAGCCGCCGGCTGGCGAAGAAATCGCCGTCCGACCAGCGCGACAGGTCGATATATTTCTGCGCCTCGACCTCGACGCCGTACAGGTCGGCCTTGGGCGCGTTGGCGAAGCTGGTCGTGATGTCGGAACTGAAGATCGACGAATAGGCTTCGATCGGGTTGTCCAGCTTCTTGTAGAAGCCGGCGAACGTCACCCGCTGCTCCGGCGCGAAGAACCATTCGTAGCGCGCCTCGGCGTTCCACAGCGTGCTGTCGACCAGCGACGGGTTGCCCTGGAAGGTGCGGTTCGAATCGGTGTCGATATAGACCTGGCGGATCAGCTCGCGGAACTGCGGCCGCGCCAGCGTGCGCGATCCGTTGAAGCGCAGCTGCATCTGCGGCGCGACGTCGATCGTCGCGGTCAGCGCCGGCAGCCAGTAATCCTTCTGCAGCCGGGTGTTGAACGCGGTGCCGAGGCCGGTGCCGAACAGGTCGACCGCCTCCACCGTCTGCAGCCCCCGCTCGTAGCGGACGCCGGCGGTGATGTTCACGGCCGGCAGCACCTGCGCGATGACCTGGCCGTAGCCGGCGTGGACCTCGAGCCCGGCGTCGAACGCGGCGGTGCCGTCGCTCGCCGTCGTCTCCAGCATCGTGACGCCGTAGGTCTGGATCGTGTAGTCGGACAGCAGGAAGTCGGGCCGCAATTGCTGCACGCTGACCGGCAGACCCGACGCGCGGAACTGGAACTCGCGGCGGACGGAGTTGCGGGTGGTGTCCGAATAAGCGTAGCCGACGCCGACCTTCAGCGCGGGGCTGATCCGGTAGCCAAGGTCGAGACCGCCCGAATACAGGTCCTCGTTCAGGTCGCTGAACGCGATCCGCGCGTCGCCCTTGTTGCCGCCAAGGTCGTTGACGAACTTGGCGCCGGTCGGGTCAGCCGTCTGGTTGGTGCGGACATAGGTGAAGCTGCGCTCGTACGGCGCCTCGCGCTGCGAATTGGCGTAGCCGCCGCGCACGTCGAGGTTGACGTCGCCCAGATTGAACGCGCCGACGACCTGGGTGTTGATCAACTGGCGCTCGTACCAGGCGGTGCCCTGCTTCAGGATGTCGCGACCCTGCTGGTTGGCGTCGGTCCCGGCGGACAAGTCCGCCTGCTTCAGCGTGTCGCGGATGTACAGATTGGTCCAGCGGACGCGGTTGTCGCCGAAGTCGAGGCCAAAGCCGAGCAGCCCGTTGACCACGACGCGGTTGTCGGTGATCACGTGGTCGTAGCTGGTCTGGATGCCGGACAGGTCGGCATCGAGCGACAACTGCTGCAGCGTCTGGTGGGTTTCCCATTTGTTGCTGATCCCGGCCGAGGCGATCACGCCCAGCGTCGCGCCGCCCAGGTCGAACGACCCGCCGGCGCTGAGATCGGCGGAGAAATTGGCCGGGATGTTGTTGTTCTTCTGGAGCAGGCTGGTGCTGGCGTTGGCCAGGCTCGAGGCGATCAGGCCCAGGTCGGCCTTGGTGAAGTCGGCGCCTTCCAGGATCGGCTTGCCGCTGTTCAGCGCCGCCGCCAGCGGCCCCGGAATGTCGCGCGCGCCGTTGTCGAAGCCGGTCCAGTCGGTCGGGCTGCCGAAATAGGTGTAGCCCAGCTTGCCGGTGGTCTCGCTGTTGCCGCTGATCGATCCGCTGATCTTGAAGAACGTCTCGTCCGGCGTCGCGATCGTCGTCAGGTTGATGACGCCACCGCCGAATTCGCCGGGGAAGTTCGCCGAATAGCTTTTCTGCACCAGTGACGAGGCGATCACCTCGGTCGGGAAGATGTCGAGCGGAACGACGCGCTTCAGCGGTTCCGGGCTGGGCAGCGGCGATCCGTTGAGCAGCGCCAGCGAGTAGCGGTCGCCAAGGCCGCGGACATAGACGAAGCCGGAACCGACGACGCTGAGCCCGGTCACGCGCTGCAGCGCGCCGGCGATGTCGCCTTCGCCGGTGCGGGCGATGTCGACGTTGGAGAGCACGGAGATGACCTGCGGCGATGCCTGCAGCACGTCGACGTTGGCGCGGCCGGTGACGACGATGTCGTTGTCGGCGCCGCCGGGCACGGAGATGTCGACCGATCCGGGCGGGCCGGCGGCGGGATCCGCGGGGGCGGCGGGCGCTGCCGGTTCGGGGGCCGCCGTCGCCAGGGCCAGCGTGGTCGGCTGCCCGGCCTGAGCGACGGCTGGCGGTGCTACCAACGCCGTCGAAGCGAAGAACAAGCACGCCAGGGAAAGCGGCTTTGACATGGATGGTCCCCCAGGGATCAAGGAATATGGGTGCGGCGGCGGCCCCGCTGGCCGCCGCCGCGCAGTCGCATTCTCAGTAAACGGGCAGGCTGGTGCACAGGCTGCCGGCGCCGCCGAACTGGGCGGTCGCCGAGTTGCAGGTCCAGTTCTGGTACCAGGTGTCCGCGGCGTCGCGGACGGCGCCGATATAGTCGGTCTTGACCAGGAAGTTGGTCGCGTCGTTCAGGGTCGAGGCGTCGAACGCGGTGACGCCCCGCTCGTTCGCGCCGTTGACGAACAGGTCGGTCAGCGTCGCGGTGAAGGCCGAATTGTTGTTGGTGCCGGCCGCGAACAGCGCCGCGACCGCGTCATTGGTGACGCCGCCGGTGCCGCTGAACGGGGTCGTGCAGCCGGTCAGCACCACCGAGTTGAACTTCGGCGGGCCGGCCTCGTCCTTGGCCGCGTCGGCGGCCTGCATCGCCGCCGGGGCGTTGACGCGCAGACACGGCAGGCCGACCTGGGTCGACAGGATGCCGTTGACCATCGTGTAGTCGGCACCACCGCGGATCAGCACCGCGGCGTTGTTGGAGTTGGTCGGGACGCGCGAGATGAAGGTGAAGTTGGCCAGGCGGACGTTCTGGCGCGGCTTCGCATCCTCGTTGCCGTTCGAGTCGGCCTCGATCATCGAGTCGCCGACGCCGCCGCCGGCGCGCTGTACGGCGATGACGAACTGGATGAAGCCCTTGTAGCCGACGTCGGTGTCGAGGTTGTCGTCCTCGTTGCCGGTCAGCACCAGATACTTCATGTTCGGACGGCCGCCGAACACCTCGATGCCGTCGTCCGAACTGTTGTGGATCTGGATGTGGTCGATCTGGGTGGCGGAACCGACGCCGCTCGGCGTCAGGCCCTGCAGTTCCTTGTCGGCCGACAGGACGAAGCCGGAATAGCGGATCTGGACATAGCTCATCCGACCGCTGTTGTCGGCCGGCTGGGCACCGCCGTAGAGCGCGTTCGACGTTCCTTCGGTATCGCGCTCGCACGCCACCGTGCCTTCCGCCGCGCCGGGCGCCAGGCAGTCGGTGACCGGGGCGCGGCCGAGCAGCACGACGCCGCCCCATAGCTGCGAACTCTGGTCGTCGACCGAGCCGGTGACGTTGCCGCGCGCGGTGAAGACGATCGGGCGGGTCGGGGAGCCGACCGCATCGATCCGGTTGCCGCGGTTGACGACGAGGTAGGACACGCCGGTCGAGCCGAAAATCACCACGCCCGGGTCGATGGTCAGGGTCACGACGGTGTTGGTGCTCGCGGCGCCCTGGTCGGTGCCGACGTCGACGCGGCCGGGCAGCGAATAGATGACGCCGGGCACGTAAGGCACCTGGGTGTTGGCGGTGAAGCGGTCCGGGAAGGCGCAGTTGAGATAGGTGCCGGTCGGGCCGGAAATGGTGCCGAGGTTGGTATAGGGGCCGGCCGGGCAGGCCGCCGCCGGGGTGACCAGGCCGGGGCCGGACGGCGTCGGCGTCGGGGCCGGAGTGGGCGCCGGTGTCGGCGCCGGCGTGACGATCACGCCTTCGCCGGGGGACGCGACATCGTCGGCGCCACAGGCGGCAAGCGGCATGACGGCGCCGAGCAGGAGAAGCAGTCGAATCCGCGGCATCGGGAAACCCCCATCGAATGTTGAAAAGCTGTACCCTGCCGGCACGGCCGGGCTGAGGGGGCTCTAGGGACGGCCGATGATGCTTTGATGGCGCTCCGGTTATGGTTGTGTGACGATAAGATGACGGTTCGATGACAGGTGCCGGGCCGGGACGGGCGGGATGGACGGCGGCGCGATTTGCCCGCAAGCGGGCCGGATGACCAACGGCGAGTCGATACGGCGCCCTCCGGGCTGGCGCGGCGAGGCGCGGGCGACGCTGGTGCTCGCCACCCCGCTGGTGCTCAGCAACCTGGCGCAGGCGATGATCGCGACGACCGATGTGCTGCTGCTCGGCCGGCTGGGGCCGGACGCGCTCGCCGCCGGCGCGCTCGGCGTCAACCTGGTCAACGCCTTCCTCATCTTCGGCATCGGCCTGATCACCGCCGTGTCGCCGATGATCGCGCGCGAGATCGGACGCAAGCCGCATTCGGTGCGCGACGTCCGCCGCACCGTGCGCCAGGCGATGTGGAGCGCGGCGCTGCTCGCCCTGCTGTTCTGGGCGATCCTCGCCTTCGCCCGGCCGATCTTCGGTCTGCTCGATCAGGATCCGGCGCTGGCGCGCGAGGCGGCCGCCTTCACCCACATGATGATGTGGGGGATGCTGCCCTTCTTCCTGTTCCTGGTGCTGCGCTGGTTCATGGCGGCGCTGGAAATGCCGAACTGGGCGCTGGTCATCGGCGCCGGCACCGTCGTGGTCAACGCGGTGCTGAACTACGGCCTGATCTTCGGCAAGCTCGGCATGCCGGCGATGGGCGTCGTCGGCGCCGGGCTGGGCAGCGCGATCACCAACCTGCTCGGCTTCATCGCCGCCGTCGTCGTCGTCTCCGTCCACCCACGCTTCCGGCGCTACCGGCTGTTCGGGCGGTTCTGGAACGCGGACTGGGCGCGCCTGCTGGAATTGTGGCGGCTCGGCCTGCCGATCGCGATGACGCTTGGCTTTGAGGTGACGGTTTTCAACGCCGCCATCTTCCTGATGGGGCTGATCGGCACGGCAGAGATCGCTGCCCACGCCATCGCCATCCAGATCGCGGCGCTGTCGTTCATGGTCCCGCTCGGCATCGGCCAGGCGGCGACGGTGCGCGTCGGCCTCGCCTTCGGCCGGCGCGACGCCGCCGGCATCGCCCGCGCCGGCTGGACCGCCTATGGCCTCGGCACCGGCTTCATGTGTGTGATGGCGCTGGTGCTGCTGGTGCTGCCGCGGCCGATCGTCAGCCTGTTCATCGACCTCGCCGATCCCGCCAATGCGCGGGTGGCGACGCTGGCGGTGCATTTCCTGCTGATCGCCGCGATCTTCCAGATCGTCGACGGCGCCCAGACGGTCACCGCCGGCATGCTGCGCGGCATCCACGACACCCGCGTGC
This sequence comes from Sphingomonas flavalba, assembly GCF_004796535.1. Lineage (GTDB taxonomy): Bacteria > Pseudomonadota > Alphaproteobacteria > Sphingomonadales > Sphingomonadaceae > Sphingomonas_L > Sphingomonas_L flavalba. The sequence continues at coordinate 221,991 of NZ_SPHY01000004.1, forward strand.
CGATGCTGTTCGCGCTGTTCGGCTACTGGGCGATCGGCATGGGGGTTGGCGCCGGGCTTGGCTTCGGCGCGGGGCTGGGCGGCATCGGCATCTGGATCGGGCTGGCCAGCGGCCTCGCCGTCGTCGCGGTGCTGATGACCTGGCGCTGGGTCCGGCGCGAACCGCTGGGGTTGCTGGCACGCTAGCGGCGACGGCGCTATCCACGGCGGCGTGGACCAGCCCGCCGAAGCCTCGCCGCTGCGCAAGATCATCCATGTCGACATGGACGCCTTCTTCGCGTCGGTCGAGCAGCGCGACGACCCGGCGCTGCGCGGCCGGCCGGTTGCGGTCGGCGATGCCGGCGCGCGCGGCGTCGTCGCTGCCGCCAGCTATGAATCGCGGGTGTTCGGCGTGCGCTCGGCGATGCCGTCGGCGCAGGCGCTGCGCCGCTGCCCGGACCTGATCTTCGTGCCGCCGCGCTTCGACGCCTATTCAGCGATATCGCGGCAGATCCGCGCGATCTTCGCCCGCCACACCGCGTTGATCGAGCCGCTGGCGCTGGACGAGGCCTATCTGGACGTGAGCGGCGCCCCCTCCGCCACCGCGATCGCCAAGGCGATCCGCGCCGCCATCCGCGCCGAAACCGGGCTGACCGCCTCGGCCGGCGTGTCCTACAACAAATTCCTCGCCAAGCTGGCGTCGGACCAGAACAAGCCGGACGGGCTGTGCATCATCACCCCGGCGAAGGGGCCGGCCTTCGTCGCCGCGCTGCCGATCCGGCGGTTCCACGGCGTCGGGCCGGTGACGGCGGCGAAGATGGCGCGGCTCGGCATTGCCACCGGCGCGGACCTGCGCGCCAAAAGCCTCGCCTTCCTCCAGGCCGAGTTCGGCCACTCGGCCAGCTATTTCCACCGCGCCGCGCGCGGGATCGACGACCGGCCGGTCAGCCCCCACCGTGCCCACCGCTCGGTCAGCGCCGAACGCACCTATTTCCCCGACCTGACCGCCGACGCGGCGATGCACGAGGCGCTCGACGTGGTCATCGCCGCGCTATGGACGCGGGTCGAGCGGATCGGGGTCGGCGGGCGAACGGTGACGCTGAAGCTGCGCTACGCCGGATTCCGCACCGTCACCCGATCGCACAGCACCACCGCGCCGCTGACCGAACGCGCACCGGTCGCCGAGACCGGCCACGCGCTGCTCGCCGGCCTGCTGCCGGCGGCGCAGGGCGTCCGCCTGCTTGGCCTGACCCTGTCCAACCTGGTCGACGGGCGGGCAGCAGCGGAGGGCCAGCTTGACCTGGCGCTGTGAGGGGCCTTGTCATGCGGCTGCAACAGGATGGACCGAAGGGGGGCGCCATGACCAATCCCATCTCCCGCCGCGCGCTGATCGGCGGCCTCGCCATCGGCGCGCTCAGTGCCCCCGCCATACTGCGCGCCCAGCAGTTGTTCACCGCCTATCCGTTCACCCTCGGCGTCGCCGCCGGCGATCCGTCCGCCGACGGCTTCGTGCTGTGGACCCGCCTCGCCCCCGATCCGCTGGAGCCGCACGGCGGCATGCCGCTCGCCCCGGTCGAGGTCGAATGGCAGGTGGCAAGCGACGCGGCGATGCGCGACGTGGTGCAGAAGGGCACCGCCCTCGCCCGCCCGGAACTGGCGCACAGCGTCCATGTCGAGGTCGCCGGGCTGGAACCGGGCCGCCCCTATTGGTACCGCTTCACGATCGGGCGGGAACGGACGACGATCGGCACCGCGCGCACCCTGCCCGCCGCCGGCGCCGCGATCGACAGGGCGCGCTTCGCCGTCGCCGGCTGTCAGCAATGGGAGGACGGGCTCTACACCGCCTATCGCCACATGGCGGCGGAGGAGCTGGATTTCGTCTTCCACTATGGCGACTATATCTACGAGAACCGCAGCCAGCCCTTCCCGATCGGCTATGACGGCCGCGCCCGCACCCATGTCCGCGACTGGGTCGGCGGCGAACTGTTCAGCCTCGACGATTATCGTCGCCGCTATGCCCAGACCAAGGGCGACCCGGACCTGCAGGCCGCCCACGCCGCCGCCGCCTGGTTCACCACCTTCGACGATCATGAAATACAGAATAACTGGGTCGGCCTGATCGACCAGAAGGATACGCCGCCGGAAATCTTCGCGCTGCGCCGCGCCGCCGCCTTCCAGGCCTATTACGAGCATATGCCGCTGCGCCGCGCCTCCTTTCCCGGCCCGGGCGGAATCCAGATCTATCGCCGCGCCCGCTTCGGTACCCTGCTCGACGCGCATTTCCTCGACACTCGCCAGTTCCGTTCGGACCAGCCGTGCGGCGACGGCTTCAAGGTCGATTGCCCCGGCGAGGACGATCCGAAGGCCAGCGTCCTCGGCGCCGCGCAGGAAGACTGGCTGTTCGGCAACCTCGCCCGGCGAGAGGCGCGCTGGAACCTCGTCGCCCAGCAGGTGATGATGATGCGCCTCGACCGCCGCACCGGCGACGAGCCGCAGCCGATCCGCAACATGGATAGCTGGGCCAGCTACACCGCGCCGCGCGAACGGGTGCTGTCGCGTTTCGCCGGCCTCGGCAACGTCGTCGTCGTCACCGGCGACGAGCACCAGAATTTCGCCGGGGAATTGCAGACCAGGCGCGGCGAGCCGGCGGCGGTCGAGTTCGTCTCGACCTCGATCAGTTCCGGCGGCACGGGATCGGACAAGCGGATCAACACCGACCGGATCATCGCCCGCAACCCGTTCCTGAAGGCGACCAACGACCAGCGCGGCTATCTGCTCGCCACCGTCACCCCCGATCTGTGGCAAAGCCAGTGGCGGGTCGTCGACCAGGTGACGCAGCCGGGCGGCACCATCTCAACCCGCCGCACCTTCCATGTCGAGCGCGGCAAGCCGGTGCTGGTCGACGGCTGAGCAGCGCTGCCGCCGTTGCGCGCCGCGCGGCAATCGCTAGCCGGACACCGCAGGTTCACACCTCGCCGGCAACCGCCTCGCGCCCCTCGGCGAGCAGGGCGGAGAGCAGGGCGTCGGCGCAGGCGTGCAGCGCCTCCGGCCTGGTTGAGCGGACGACGAAATTGGCGCCCGTCCGGCCTTCGCGGAAAAACGGATAGCTGCCGATCTGGCAGCCGGCGTGCGCCTTCTCCGTCGCCGCGAGCAGATCGGCAATCTCGCTCTCCGCCACCCAGCAGCCGACCGTCGTTGACAACACCGGTTGCCCGCCCTCCAGCGTGCCGGACAGCGAATCGAGCATCATCGCGGTGATGTGCGGCACCCCGGCCATGATGAAGATGTTGCCGTGGCGGATGCCCGGCGCGCCGGACATCCGGTTCTCGATCAGCTCGGCGCCCTCCGGCACCCGCGCCATGCGCAGCCGCGCTTCGGTCAGCCCGCCGCGCGTCTTGTAATACGCCTCCAGCATCGCGCGGGCGCGCGGATGGACGACGACGGCGACGCCCAGCGCCGTGGCGATCGCGTCGACGGTGATGTCGTCGTGGGTCGGGCCGATGCCGCCGGTGGTGAACAGGTAATCGTTGCGGGCGCGCAGCATGTTGACGGCCTCGGCGATCGCATCGGTCCGGTCCGGCACCACCCGCACTTCCGCCAGGCGGATGCCCTGCAGGTTCAGCCACAGGGCGATCTGGGAAACGTTGCGGTCCTGGGTGCGGCCGGACAGGATCTCGTCGCCGATGACGACCAGTGCTGCGGTCCAGATACGATCCGTGGTCATGACGCTGCCATAGCGATCCCCGCCGCCCTTTGCGAGGGCGCGTGCGGTCGCTATATCGCGGGCATGACAACTTATATCACCGCGACCGACGACACCGTCCCCGCCCGCTCCAGCGCGATCAAGCTGCACGGACCGGAGGCGTTCGAAGGCATGCGCCGTGCCGGCCGGCTGGCGGCGGAAACGCTCGACGCGCTCGTCCCCCATGTCGTGCCCGGCGTGTCGACCGAGGCGCTCGACGCGATCGTGCGCGACATCAACATCGCCGGTGGCGGCACCCCGGCGACGCTCGGCTACCGCGGCTACACGCACAGCTGCTGCATCTCGATCAACCATGTCGTCTGCCACGGCATTCCCAGCGCCAAGACGTTGAAGGACGGAGACATCGCCAATATCGACGTGACGGTGATCGTCGACGGCTGGCACGGCGACAGCAGCCGGATGTTCCTGGTCGGCGATGTCGGGGTGAAGGCCAGGCGGCTGGTCGACGTCACCTACGAGGCGATGATGCTCGGCATCGAACAGGCGCGGCCCGGCAACCATCTCGGCGACATCGGCCACGCGATCCAGAGCTTCGCGGAAAAGCACCGCTACGGCGTCGTCCGCGATTTCTGCGGCCACGGCCTCGGCCGGGTGTTCCACGACTCGCCGGAGGTCGTCCATGTCGGCCGCCCCGGCACCGGGCCGGAACTGCGGCCGGGCATGTTCTTCACGATCGAGCCGATGATCAACATCGGCCGCGCGGACGTGAAGGTGCTCGACGACGGCTGGACCGCCGTCACCCGCGACCGCTCGCTGTCCGCCCAGTTCGAACATTCGATCGGCATCACCGAGGACGGCTGCGAGATTTTCACCAAAAGCCCCGCCGGGCTGGACCGCCCGCCTTACTGACACCGGTGCAAGCGGGGCGTGACAAGCCCCGGCCGCTGGCGCACACTCCCCGCCGATCGACGGCGATCGAGGAGGGGGGACCGATGCGGACGGGGCGGTTATGCCTGGGCCTGGCGGCGGTGCTGGCGCTCGCCGGCTGCGCCCAGCCGCAGGGGGCGGACAAGGTCGACGGCGCCTATCTCGCCAGCGGTGGAAACGGGGCGGACTGGCCGGCGGTCGGCTACAGCTATGCCGAACAGCGGTTCAGCCCGCTCGACCAGATCAACGCCGACACCGTCGGCCGGCTCGGCATCGCCTGGTATGCCGATCTGCCCGATCCGCGCGGGCAGGAAGCGACGCCGGTCGTCGTCGACGGCATCCTCTACGTCACCGGCCCCTGGTCGAAGCTGTTCGCCTACCGCGCCGCGACCGGAGAGGCGCTGTGGACGTTCGATCCCGGCATCGCCCGCGCCAAGGGCGTCGAGGCATGCTGCGACGTCGTCAACCGCGGCGTCGCGCTGTGGAAGGGCAGGCTCTATATCGGCGCGCTCGACGGGCGGCTGATCGCCCTCGACGCCGCGACCGGCAAGACGCTGTGGAGCGTCCAGACCACCGACCCGGCCAAGCCATACACGATCACCGGCGCGCCGCGCGTCGTGAAGGGCATGGTGATCATCGGCAATGGCGGCGCCGAGTTCGGTGTGCGGGGCTATGTCACCGCCTATGACGCGGCGACAGGCGCGAAGAAATGGCGTTTCTACACCGTCCCCAACCCGACCGGCGCCGCCGACGGCGAGGCGTCCGACGCGATCCTGAAGACCGCCGCCAGAAGCTGGTCGGCGGGCGGCCAGTGGAAGGAATCGGGCGGCGGCGGCACGGTGTGGGACGCGATCGTCTACGACGCGGAACTGGACCAACTCTATATCGGCGTCGGCAACGGATCGCCGTGGAACCACGGCCTGCGGTCGGAGGGCGAGGGCGACAACCTGTTCCTGTCGTCGATCGTCGCGCTGAAGCCGGAAACCGGCGAATATCTATGGCACTATCAGGAAACGCCGGCCGAAAGCTGGGACTATACCGCGACCCAGCCGATCGTGCTGGCGACGATGGTGCTGGGCGGGGCGGAGCGCAAATTGCTGTTCCACGCGCCGAAAAACGGCTTCTTCTTCGCGATCGACCGGACCAGCGGCAAACTGGTCAGCGCCGACCCGTTCGTCGCCAACGTCAACTGGGCCAGCGGCTACGATCCCGCCACCGGTCGGCCGGTCGAAAATCCGGCGGCGCGCTATTACCGCACCGGCAAGCCGTTCCTGTCCGGCGTTGCGCCGATCGGCGCGCATAGCTGGCAGCCGATGGCGTTCAGCCCGAAAACCGGCCTGGTCTACATCCCGGCGAACGAAATCGGCTTCGCCTATCTGCCGCCGCTGTCGCCGGCCGACGCCACGCGCGAGCCGGTCGGCTTCAACGTCGGCGGCAATATGGCGGAAGGCGGCCTGCCGGGCGACGTCAATATCATCAAGGCGGCGATCGCCGCGACACGCGGCAAGCTGGTCGCCTGGGACCCGGTGGCGCGCAAGCCGCGATGGACGGTCGATCTGCCGACACCGTGGAACGGCGGGCTGATGGCGACGGCGGGCAACCTGCTGTTCGGCGGCACCGCGACCGGCGAATTCAGCGCCTGGGCGGCGGACAGCGGCAAACGGCTATGGACGCTGCCCGTCCAGTCCGGGGTGATGGCGGCGCCGTCGACCTTCACTGTCGACGGCGTGCAATATGTCGCGTTCACCACCGGGCGCGGCGGCGTCTGGCCGCTGAGCGCCGGGCTGGCCGGGATGCCGACCGCGCAACTGCCGGACCTGCCACGGCTGATCGTACTGAAACTGGACGGCAAGGGCCGCCTGCCCGCCCTGCCCACCGTCACGGCGGCGCCGTTCGCCCGGCCTCCTACCACCGGCACCGCGCCGCAGCTGGCGGCGGGCAAGGCGCTGTTCGGCCGCTACTGCATGGTCTGCCACGGGGCGGAGGCAGCCGGCGGCGGGGTGACGCCGGACCTGCGCCGCTCCGCCGTGCTCGCCAATGCCGCCGCCTGGCGGGCGATCGTCGTCGACGGCGCGCTCGCCGAACGCGGCATGGTCGGCTTTGCCCGCGTGCTCGACTCGGCCGGGGCGGAATCGCTGCGCCACTATGTCATCGACCGCGCGCAGTGGATGAAGGCCAACGGCGCCCTGCTCGCACCTGCACAGTAAACATGCCTGATTTTTAGGCAGGGCGCCCCTTCCTGCCCGAATAACGGGCAACGGACAGCGACGGAAACCGCGCAAATCCTTATTCCGTTGCGGTTCGCCCGCTGGCACGCTTATTGAAAGCAGTTGCAGCATGCGCGCGTGCGCGGGGGATCAGACGTGAAGAAGATCGAAGCGATCATCAAGCCGTTCAAGCTGGACGAGGTGAAGGAGGCGCTGCACGATGTCGGCGTGTCCGGCATCACCGTGACCGAAGCCAAGGGCTTCGGCCGGCAGAAGGGCCATACCGAGCTGTATCGCGGCGCCGAATATGTCGTCGACTTCCTGCCCAAGGTGAAGCTTGAGGTCGTCGTCGACGACGCGCTGGCGCCCCGGGTGGTGGAGGCGATCGCCGCCGCCGCCCAGACCGGGCGGATCGGCGACGGCAAAATCTTCGTCCTCCCCGTCGAAACCGCGCTGCGCATCCGCACCGGCGAGCGCGATTCCGAAGCCCTTTGACCCCGACCTTTTGCTGCAAGGACTGAAACGCATGGCGAACACGGCCGCAACCCTGTTGAAGCGGATCAAGGACGAGGAGATCGAGTGGATCGACCTGCGCTTCACCGATCCTCGCGGTAAATGGCACCACCTGACCATGGTGTCGGGCGTGATCGGCGAAGATGAGCTGACCGACGGGCTGATGTTCGACGGGTCGTCGATCGGCGGCTGGAAGGCGATCAACGAATCCGACATGATCCTGAAGCCGGACCTGGACGCGGTCTACACCGATCCGTTCACCGCGACGCCGACGCTGATCCTGATCTGCGACGTGGTCGAGCCGTCGACCGGCGAGCTTTACGCCCGCGACCCGCGCTCCACCGCCAAGCGGGCAGAGGCCTATCTCGGCGCGACCGGCATCGGCGACACCATCTACGTCGGCCCGGAAGCCGAATTCTTCATGTTCGACGACGTCCGCTTCGAAACCGGCTACGCGACCAGCTATTACAAGATCGACGATGTCGAGCTGCCCGGCAACAGCGGCCGCGAATATGAAGGCGGCAACCTCGCCCACCGGCCCCGCGTCAAGGGCGGCTATTTCCCGGTCGCGCCGGTCGACAGCGCCGTCGACATTCGCGGCGAGATGGTTTCGACCATGCTTGAAATGGGCCTGCCCTGCGACAAGCATCACCACGAGGTCGCCGCCGCGCAGCATGAGCTTGGCCTGACCTTCGGCACGCTGGTCGAAACCGCCGACCGGATGCAGGTCTACAAATACGTCGTCCACATGGTCGCCCATGCCTATGGCAAGACGGCGACGTTCATGCCCAAGCCGATCCGCGACGACAACGGATCGGGCATGCACACCCACATGTCGATCTGGGAAAAGGGCAAGCCGCTGTTCGCCGGCAACGGCTATGGCGGGCTGTCGGAAACCTGCCTGTACTTCATCGGCGGCGTCATCAGGCACGCGAAGGCGCTGAACGCCTTCACCAACCCGTCGACCAACAGCTACAAGCGGCTGGTGCCGGGCTACGAGGCGCCGGTGCTGCTCGCCTATTCGAGCCGCAACCGGTCCGCGTCCTGCCGCATCCCCTACGGCGCCGGCGCCAAGGCGAAGCGCGTCGAGTTCCGCTTCCCCGATCCGCTCGCCAACCCCTATCTCGCCTATGCCGCGCTGCTGATGGCTGGCCTCGACGGCATCCAGAACCGCATCCACCCGGGTGAGGCGATGGACAAGAACCTCTACGACCTGCCGCCGGAGGAACTGGCCGACGTGCCGACGGTGTGCGGCAGCCTGCGCGAGGCGCTGGACAGCCTGGAGGCGGATTACGACTTCCTGCTGAAGGGCGACGTCTTCGCAAAGGAACAGCTCGAATCCTACATCGCGCTGAAGCGCGAGGAAGTCGCCCGCTGGGAAACCACGCCCAGCCCGGTCGAATACGACATGTATTATTCCGGCTGAGCGATTGCCCCGTCATCCCGGCGAAAGCCGGGGCGACGGGTAACGCAACCGTCATTGCGAGCCCCGCAGGGGCGCGGCAATCCATGGGCCAAGACCGGATCGCCACGGCTCCACGCACCTCGTGATGACGGACGTTCCGTCTGTGCGGGAAAGGCGTTCAGTACGCAGTCGCCGGCGCGCGCCTCTCCCCGGCTCGCCCTCAGATATGCAGCGCGCCGCCATAGGCGCTGAGCACGCTTTCGTGCATCGTCTCGCTCAGCGTCGGGTGCGGGAAGATCGTCGCCATCAGTTCCGCCTCGGTGGTCTCCAGCTGGCGGGCGATGGTGAAGCCCTGGATCAGTTCGGTCACTTCCGGCCCGACCATGTGGGCGCCCAGCAGTTCGCCGGTCTCCGCGTCGAAGATCGTCTTGGTGAAGCCCTCCGCCTCGCCCAGCGCGATCGCCTTGCCGTTGCCGATGAACGGGAATTTGCCGACCTTGACCGCCCGGCCGCTTTCCTTCGCCTTCGCTTCGGTCAGGCCGACGGAGGCGACCTGCGGCCGCGCATAGGTGCAGCCCGGCACGCTGCCCGGCGCGATCGGGTGGACACCCGCCTTGCCGGCGATCGTCTCGGCGGCGATCACCGCCTCATGCATCGCCTTGTGCGCCAGCCACGGCGCGCCGCAGACGTCGCCGATCGCATAGATGCCCCCGGCCGACGTCCGGCAATAGCCGTCGATCTCGATATGGCCGTTCTTCGCCTGGCGCACGCCGGCCTTATCCAGCCCGATATCCTCGACATTGGGGACGATGCCGATCGCGACGATGGCATGGCTGAACTCGGCCTTGTCGACCTTGCCGTCCTTGCCCTTGATCTCGGCGGTCACGCCCTTGGCGGTCGCGGTCAGCGACTGGACGCCGGTACCGGTGTGGATGGTCATCCCCTGCTTCTTCAGCGCCTTGGCGACGAAGTCGGACACCTCCGCATCCTCGACCGGCAGGACGCGGTCGAGCATCTCGACGATCGTCACCTCGGCGCCAAGGTCGTTGTAGAAGGACGCGAACTCGACACCGATCGCGCCGGAACCGATGACCAGCAGCTTCTTCGGCATTTCGTCCGGCACCATCGCGTGGCGATAGGTCCAGATCCGCTTGCCGTCCGCCTTGGCAAACGGCAGTTCGCGCGCGCGGGCGCCGGTGGCGACGATGATGTTCTTCGCCTGCAGCTCGACCGTCTTGTCGCCCTGCTTCACGCTCAGCTTGCCCTTGCCGGCCAGCGCGCCGTCGCCTTCGTAGACGGTGACCTTGTGCTTCTTCATCAGGCCCTTGACGCCCATGTTCAGCTGGTCGGCGACCTTGCGGCTGCGCTGGACGATCTTGCCCAGGTCGAAGCGAGGCGTCGCGGTCAGCCCGTAATCGGCGGCATGGGCCATGTAGTGATAGATCTCGGACGAGCGCAGCAGCGCCTTGGTCGGAATACAGCCCCAGTTGAGGCAGATGCCGCCAAGCCGCTCGCGCTCGACGATCGCGCATTTCAGGCCAAGCTGGCTGGCGCGGATCGCCGCGACATAGCCGCCGGGGCCGGAACCGAGGACGATGAGGTCGTAAGTGTCAGCCAAGATACGCTTCCTTCAAAAATCCCGTCCGTGCCGGCCGGCCGCGCCTACGCCACCAGGCCCAGCGGCTTTTCGACCAGTTCCTTGAACGCCTGCATCAGCCGGGCGCCGACCGCGCCGTCGATCGCGCGGTGGTCGAAGCTGCCGGTCGCGGTCATCACTGTCGCCACGGCCAGCGCGTCGTCGACCACATAGGGCCGCTTCTCGCCGGCGCCGACCGCGAGGATCATGCCCTGCGGCGGGTTGATGACCGCGTCGAACTGCTTGATCCCGAACATGCCGAGGTTGGAGATCGACGCGGTACCGCCCTGGTACTCCTCCGGCTTCAGCTTGCCGTCGCGGGCGCGCGCCGCCAGGTCCTTCGCTTCCGCCGCGATCTTCGACAGCGCCTTGGCGCCGGCGTCGCGGATCACCGGGGTGATCAGCCCGCCGTCGATCGCCACCGCCATCGAGATGTCGGCGCGGCTGTAGCGCAGCAGCGTGTCGCCGGCGAAGCTGACATTGGCGTCGGGCACCCGCTCCAGCGCCACCGCCAGCGCCTTGATCAGCAGGTCGTTGACCGACAGCTTGATCTCCCGGCTGCGCAGGCTGGCATTCAGCTCGCCGCGCAGCGCGAGCAGCGCGTCCAGGTTGCAGTCCATCGTCAGGTAGTAATGCGGCACCTGCTGCTTCGATTCGGTCAGCCGCCGCGCGATCGTCTTGCGCATGTTGGACAGCTTGATCGCCTCGTGCGGAATGTCGGTATCGACCGGCGCCGGGGCAGCCGCCGGGGCGGGAGCGGGAGCGGCGGTGGGCGCGGCGGCCGCCGGGGCGGCACCGCCGCTCGCCGCGACGACGTCGG
>NZ_SPHY01000005.1:0-112500 GCF_004796535.1 Sphingomonas flavalba
CGGCCGTCTCAAGGACTGGCGCCGCGTCGCCACGCGCTACGACCGGTGCCCGCAGGCCTTCTTCTCCGCCATCGCACTCGCAGCAACCGTCATCTTCTGGCTCTGATCAATGGGTCCTGACCCTAAGAAGGGAAAGCCCACTCGGGTGTGCCTGCCAATCAATGGGCACGGTTTGGAATTACTGCGTTCCGGTCACGTTAGTGATCTTGCCATCACGCTTTCTAACATGGACCACCGGAGCACCCCCTGTGTAGCCTATCTTTGGTGAGAAAGTGATAACATACTCTTCGTTGCTTTCACCTGCCAGAATGTTGACGGTGTCTATAGCGGATCGAGAAAATGGAGGCTCTTCTTTAACATACGCACGCGCGATAGATACGGCATCATTTCTCGATATATCGTGGCGGTTACTGCACGACGATGTACTAATCAAAATTAGTACAAAATAATATTTACCTACCGCCATAGAGACATAATCCATTATGGAGAGCCTAAAGGCGGTTTTCCTGCCAACTCATCCAAAATTGCCGGTCTTCAAACCACCATTCACGGACATCCATCTTCGCTACCGTGCCGGCGCGGTTACAAATGCAATTTCTAGCCGTATCACCTCCACCGTGCGCCGGGATGAGGGTTCGGGCCTAAACCGTGAAGCTCTCGCCGCAGCCGCAGCTGCCCTTGGCGTTGGGGTTCTGGAAGACGAAGCCGGCGGTGAAGTCGTCCTCGACCCAGTCCATCTGGCTGCCGATCAGGTAGAGGATCGAGCCGCCGTCGACGAAGAAGGTGCCGCCGGGCGTTTCGATCCGTTCGTCGAACGGCACAGCTTCAGTGACGTAATCGACCGAATAGGCCAGGCCCGAACAGCCGCGGCGCGGGGTCGACAGCTTGACGCCGATCGCGTCGGCCGGGGCGCCCGCCATCAGCGACGCGATGCGCGCCTCCGCTTTCGGGGTCAGGGTCAATGCGGCCGGCCGCGCGCGGGTGGTGGTCGCCATGATCGTTTCGTCCTTCCTTGGCCCCCTTATAGCATGCCCAGTTCGAGTTTGGCTTCATCCGACATTTTCTGCGGGTCCCACGGCGGATCCCAGACCAGATTGACCTCGGCGTTGCCGATCCCCGGCACCGCGCCGATGCGCATCTCGACCTCGCCCGGCATCGATTCCGCCACCGGGCAATGCGGGGTGGTCAGCGTCATCGTCACCGTGACATGGCCTTCGGCCGACACCTCGACGCCGTAGATCAGGCCGAGGTCGTAGATGTTGACCGGGATTTCGGGGTCGTAGATCTCGCGCAGCGCATCGACGACCGCTTCGTAAAGCGCGCCGCCCGGCTCGCCTTCCGCTACCGCTGCCGGTTTCTGGCTCAGAAAGCCTTCGAGATAGTCGCGCTTGCGCTCGAACGTCTCGCGCGGCGCATCGTCCACCCGCGCGCGCGGCGGCTTGTCGACCGCGCCCACTTCCTCGACCCTTATGCTTTGTTCGTCGCTCATCCGAAAATTCTCGTTACCCGTTCGACGCCGCGCGCCAGTGCCTCGACATCGGAGACGTCGTTGTAGATGCCGAAGCTTGCCCGCGCCGTCGCCGCGACGCCCAGGTCGGCCATCAGCGGCTGGGCGCAGTGATGGCCGGCGCGGATCGCCACGCCCTCCTCGTCGAGGATGGTGGCGACGTCGTGCGGGTGGACGCCGTCGACCGCGAAGCTGAGGATGCCGGCGCTATCCGCCGGCCCGAACAGGCGGACGCTGTTGATCCGCGCCAGCCGCTCGCGCGCCTCGGCGATCAGCGCCGCTTCGTGCGCGTGGATCGCGGCGAGGCCGATGCCTTCGACGTAATCGACCGCCGCCGCCAGCCCGACGCCGCCGACGATGTGGGGCGTCCCCGCCTCGAACCGGGCGGGGGCGGGGGCGTAGGTGGTGCGTTCGAAGCTGACCTTGTCGATCATCGACCCGCCGCCCTGCCACGGCGGCATCGCGTCGAGGATCTCGGCCCGTGCCCACAGCGCGCCGATGCCGGTCGGGCCGTAGAGCTTGTGCCCGGAGAACGCGTAAAAGTCGCAATCGAGCGCGGCGACGTCGACCGGCAGGCGCGGCACCGCCTGGCAGCCATCGAGCAGCAGCCTGGCACCGACCCCGTGCGCCAGTTCCGCCGCGCGCCGGACGTCGAGCACTGAACCGAGGACGTTGGAGACATGGGCGAGGGCGACCAGCTTGTGCCGGGGGGTCAGCAGCGCCTCCGCCGCGTCGAGGTCGATGCGGCCATCGGCGGTCAGCGGGCAGACGTCGATTTCAACGCCGGTGCGGTCACGCAGCAACTGCCACGGCACGATATTGCTGTGATGCTCCAGCATCGACAGCAGGATGCGGTCGCCGGCCTTCAACCGGGTCTGGCCCCATGTCTGGGCAACCAGATTGATCGCCTCGGTCGCGCCGCGCACGAAGACGACCTCGTCGGCCGATGCTGCACCGATGAAGCGGGCGACCCGCTGCCGCGCCGCCTCGTAAGCCAGGGTCATGTCGGCGGAGCGTTTGTAGACGCCGCGATGCACGGTCGCATAGTCGCGGTCATAGGCGCGGGCGATCGCGTCAGTGACGACCAGCGGCTTCTGCGCGGTGGCGGCGCTGTCCAGATAATGCCAGCCGGCCGGCATCGCCGGGAAATCGGCGCGGCGGTCGAGCGTCGTCGCGGCGGGGGAGAGCAACGTCGCCATCAGTGCGCCTCCAGCCAGGCATCGGCGTCGGCGATGAACGCGTCGCGGACCGCTTCCTCACCGATCCGGTCGAGCGCGTCGGCGACGAAGGCGTGGGTGAGGAGCGCGCGCGCGGCCGCCGGCGGCACACCCCGGCTGGCGAGGTAGAACAGCGCCTGCGCGTCCAGCTCGCCGACGGTGGCGCCGTGGGCGCATTTCACGTCGTCGGCGAAAATCTCCAGCTCCGGCTTCAGGTTGACGGTCGCCGCGCGCTTTAGCAGCAGGCCGCGCAGCGACTGTTCGCCGTCGGTTTTCTGCGCGCCCTCGGCCACCTCGACGCGGGCGGCGAGGCTGGCGCTGGCGGTGTCGTCGGCGACGGCACGCCAGATCTGGCGGCTGACGCCCTTTTCGGCCTCGTGGCGGACGACGACCGCTGCCTCATGGCGTTGCTCGCCGCGCGCGAGCAGGGCGCCGCCCATTTCGGCATAGGCGGCGGTGCCGGTCAGGGTCAGCGCCGCGTCGATCCGGCTGCCTGCGCCGCCGGCGCCGAGCGCGACGGTGACCAGGCTGGCGCCTTCGCCGATCTCCGCCTCGTCGCGCAGCGAGGTGAAACCGCTCGCCTGGGTCAGGCGCAGCGCCCGCATCAGCCGGGCGCCCTTGCCGAGCGCGATCGCGGTCAGCCGGTTGGCCCAGCCGTCGCCGACGAAGGTCTCGACGATGCGCGCCTGCGCCCCGGCGGCCAGGGCGATGCGGGCGGGGACATGATTGGCGCCGCCGGTCGAGACGTGGATGATCTCGACGAGGCCGGCGGCGTGATCGTCGCCCAGCGCCAGCGTCCAGCCCGGCGCGGTGGCGAGGCGGGCGAGCGGATGGGCACTCGCTGCGTCGACCGCGCCGACGGCGACCGGGCCGGGGTTGCTGCGTTCCGGCCGGTAGACGCCGTCGATGAAGGTCAGGTGCGGGCCGCCGAAGGCCGGGGCGACCGGTAGCGCGTCGGCGCGGGGCGTCGCTTCCGCCAGCGCCGGCAGGGCGGCCAGCGCCGACCAGCGCCACGCCTCTTCGCGGGGGGACGGCAGGGCGAGCGCGCTCATGCGGCCAGCGCTCCATAGCCTTCGCGCTCCAGTTCCAGCGCCAGTTCGGCGCCGCCGGAACGGACGATCCGCCCGTCCGCCAGGACGTGGACGAAATCCGGCTTCACGTAATCGAGCAGCCGCTGGTAGTGGGTGATCAGCAGCACCGCCTTGTCCGGCTTGCGCATGATCCGGTTGATGCCGTCGCCGACGACGCGCAGCGCGTCGATGTCGAGGCCGCTGTCGGTCTCGTCGAGGATCGCCAGCTTCGGGTCGATGATTCCCATCTGGACCATCTCGTTGCGCTTCTTCTCGCCGCCGGAGAAACCGACGTTCACCGGGCGTTTCAGCATGTCCATATCGACGCCCATCGCCCCGGCCTGCGTCCGCGCGACGCGCAGGAAATCGCCCGCCGACAGCGCCGCCTCGCCACGCGCCTTGCGCTGCGCGTTCAGCGCCTCGCGCAGGAACTGGACGTTGGAGACGCCGGGAATCTCGACCGGATACTGGAAACCGAGGAACAGGCCCAGCGCCGCGCGTTCGTGCGGGGCGAGGGCGAGCAGGTCCTGCCCGTCGAGCGTCGCGGTGCCGTCGGTCACTTCATAACCGGGGCGCCCGCCCAGCACATAGGACAGTGTCGACTTGCCGGCGCCGTTCGGCCCCATGACCGCGTGGATTTCGCCGGGGTTGAGAGTCAGCGTCAGGCCCTTGAGGATCGGCTTGTCGGCGACAGTGGCGTGTAGATTATTGATTTTCAGCATTAAACATAACTTTCCTGAAGCACGCTGCCGGCAAGCCCGCCCATTCCGGGGAGGCTTGTGAAAGAGTGGCGATCAACCCACGCTCCCCTCGAGGCTGACCCCCAGCAGCTTTTGCGCTTCGACGGCGAATTCCATCGGCAGTTGCTGGAGCACGTCCTTGGCGAAGCCGTTGACGATGAGCGCGACAGCCTGTTCCGAATCCAGCCCGCGCTGCATGGCGTAGAACATCTGGTCGTCGGAAATCTTGCTGGTCGTCGCCTCATGCTCGATCTGGGCGGACGGGTTCTTGACCTCGATATAAGGGACGGTGTGGGCGCCGCAGTCGCTGCTCAGCAGCAGGCTGTCGCACTGGGTGAAGTTGCGGACATTTTCCGCCGTCGGGCCGACGCGGACGAGACCGCGATAGGTGTTGTTCGATTTGCCGGCGGAAATCCCCTTCGACACGATGGTCGAACGGCTGTTCTTGCCGAGGTGGATCATCTTGGTGCCGGTGTCGGCCTGCTGGTAATTGTTGGTGACCGCGACCGAATAAAATTCGCCGACGCTGTTGTCGCCAGCCAGCACGCAGGACGGGTATTTCCAGGTGACAGCGCTGCCGGTTTCGACCTGGGTCCACGAAACCTTGCTGTTCCTGCCCTGACACAGCGCGCGCTTGGTGACGAAATTGTAGATGCCGCCCTTGCCCTCGGCGTCGCCGGGGTACCAGTTCTGGACGGTCGAATATTTGATCTCGGCATCGTCCAGGGCAACCAGTTCGACGACGGCGGCGTGCAACTGGTTCTCGTCGCGCATCGGCGCGGTGCAGCCTTCCAGATAGGAGACATAGGCACCGTCGTCGGCGATGATCAGTGTGCGTTCGAACTGGCCGGTATTTTCGGCGTTGATGCGGAAATAGGTCGACAGTTCCATCGGGCAGCGAACGCCCTTGGGCACATAGACGAAGGTGCCGTCGGAAAAGACCGCGCAATTGAGGGTGGCGAAATAATTGTCGCGCATCGGCACGACCTTGCCCAGCCACGGCCGGACGAGGTCGGGGAATTCGCGGATCGCCTCGCTGATCGAGCGGAAGATGACGCCAGCCGCCTCCAGTTCCTTGCGGAAGGTGGTGGCGACGCTGACCGAATCGAACACCGCATCGACGGCGACCTTCGGCGCGCCCTCGACCCCGGCCAGCACTTTTTGCTCGGCGATCGGGATGCCGAGCTTCTCGTAGACCTTGAGGATCTCGGGATCGACCTCGTCCAGGCTGCCGATCGTCGGCTTCACCTTCGGCTCGGCGTAATAATAAGCGTCCTGATAGTCGATCGGCGGGATGTTGAGCTTGGCCCAGTCCGGCCGTTCCAGCGTCAGCCAGTGGCGAAACGCCTTCAGCCGCCAGTCGAGCATCCATTCCGGCTCGTTCTTCTTGGCCGAAATGTAGCGGACGGTATCCTCGCTCAGCCCCTTGGGCGCGAAATCCTGCTCGACGTCGCTGGTGAAGCCCCATTCGTAGGTCGAGGCCTTCTCCGCAGCGGCCAGCGCTTCCTGGTTGCGCGTCGCCATCAGGCCGCTCCCGCCAGCGTCGCCAGCGTCACGCCGGACAGCGCACCCTTCACCGCGCCGTTGACCGAGCCGATCACCGGCCGCACCCGGCAGCCGGGTTCAAGCGCGCAATCATGGCCCTCGCTGTCGAGGCAGGTGGTCAGCGCGATCGGCCCCTCGACCGCCTCGATGATGTCAGCAAGGCTGATCGCCTGCGCCGGCCGCGCCAGCGCGAAGCCGCCGCCGGCGCCGCGCGCCGAGGTAAACAGCCCGGCGGCGGCCAGGCGGCCCATCAGCTTCTGCGTCGTCGGCAGCGGAATGCCGGTATCGGCGGCCAGCATGGTGGCAGACAGACGCGTGCCGAGCGGCGCGCGGGCCGCGGCAGCCATGATGACGACGGAATAGTCGGTAAAGCTCGACAGGCGCATGACATATCCGAATTAGGATTGATTCGATCCGATTGCCATGTGGGCATGCGATCGCCCCGCGTCAAGCGCCATTGCCTGCCCTGGCGGATTCTCCGCCCGGCGATCAGGTATCGGTGATCAGCGGGCGCAGCGCCCTCACCGCACCGCGCTTCAGGGTCAGCCGGGCGAGAGTCGGCAGATCGTCGGTGAAGCGGCTGGGGGTGATGCCAGTGAAGTACTTGATCTCACGAATGAAATGCGACTGGTCGTAGAAGCCGCGGGCGATGACGGAGGTCATGTCGGTGTCGCCGCGCGCCAGCGCCACTGCCGCGCGCAGCGCCCGGTACTTGCGTGCCAGCATCTTGGGCGGCGCGCCGTAGAAGCGCTTACACAGGCGCTCGACCTGGCGGCGCGACAGCCCGGCTTCGGCGACCAATGTCTCGACATCGGGCGAATCGGCACGTTCGAGCCAATGATCGACGATCCGGGTGAAGTTGACCGGCATGTCCTTCGCCTCGGCGACCAGTGCGCGAATCAGCGTGTTGCCGATCGCGACGCGCGCGTCGAGGGTCGACGCCGCCCGCAACTGCGCCGCCGTCTCGCTCATCCGCCGGCCGAACAGCGCCTGCGCGTCGACCACCCGGTTGACCATCGTCGATGCGTCGATGCCCATCAGCGCCGCCCAGCCGGCCGGCAGCAGGCCCACGCCGAACAGATCGACCGGGCCCACCGCGCGCACCGCCGTCATGCCGGTCGTCGGCCCGACGATCTGGGTTTCCGGCGCGGCCTGCACCGTCCCGTCGGCGAAACGGTAAGAGCCTTCGCCCGGACTGAGCTTGAAACGGAACTGCGCCAGGTCGGCGCGTTCCGAGTCCTCGAGCAGCGGAAGGTCGGCGCGGAAATCATAGAAGACGGATACGAAGTCGCGAAGATCGCAGTCAGGGGCTGCATACTCAAGCGACAACGCTGACATAAACGCTTATCCGACCCGTTTTCTCAAACGAGTCTACAATGCCGGCGATATGAAGAAAAGCGGCCTGGCCGGAAAACCGGCCAGGCCAAGTAAAAGAACCCCCAATACGTCAGGAGCCCTTCGGGTCGCGGAGCCGTCGTAGAATGATTCGCGTTAGATGTATTGGATAGATTCGACATTTTCGCTGGAGACCCCCCATCAAAAGGATGGTGTGGCGGTCGGTTTTTGGTAAGCAGCGCCATGCTTTTTCCTTTTGTTCGTCCTCTCATCCATTCGATTGATGCTGAGCGCTCGCACCGACTTACCATCGCCACGCTGAAGCGTCTGCCGGCGCTGCCGCCGCCCCAACCCGACCCGGTATTGGTGATTCGCGTCGCCGGGCTCACCTTTCCCAACCCGGTCGGGCTGGCCGCGGGGTTCGACAAGGATGCCGAGGTGCCGGCAGCAATGCTCGGCTTCGGCTTCGGCTTTGTCGAGGTCGGCACGCTGACCCCGCGCCCGCAGCCGGGCAACGCGCGGCCGCGCCTGTTCCGGCTGGTCGAGGACCAGGCGGTCATCAACCGGATGGGGTTCAACAACGGCGGCCAGCCGGCGGCGCTCGCCCGGTTGCGCGGGCGGCGCGGCGGCATCGTCGGCGTGAATATCGGTGCCAACAAAGATTCCGCCGACCGCGTTGCTGATTATGCGCTGGGCGTGACGACGATGCTGGCGGTCGCCGATTACCTGACCGTCAACATCAGTTCGCCCAACACGCCGGGGCTGCGCGCGTTGCAGGACCCGGCGGCGCTGGCCGCGTTGCTCGACGTGGTGATGGAGGCGCGCGGCGCCGGGCCGCCGCTGTTCCTGAAAGTGGCGCCGGACCTGGAGCCGGCCGATATCGACGCGATCGCCCGACTGGCGATCGATCGGCATGTCGATGCGCTGATCGTGTCGAACACCACGATCGGCCGGCCGGCCCTCGCCTCGCGCCATGCCGGCGAGGCGGGCGGCCTGTCCGGCGCGCCGCTGCGCCCGCTGGCACTGCAGCGCCTGGCGGATTTCCGCGCGGCGACCGGCGGCGCCTTGCCGCTGATCGCCGCCGGCGGCATCGCGTCGGCCGAGCACGCCTATGCCAGCATCCGCACCGGCGCCAGTCTTGTCCAGCTCTATACCGCGCTGGTCTACGAGGGGCCGGGGCTGGCAAAGCGGATTGTCGCCGGGCTGAAGGAACTGATCGCCCGCGACGGCTTCACCAGCATTGAGCAGGCGGTCGGCGCGTGAGCGGCGCCAGGCGGCTTCCCCCCGGCGGTTTCGGCTTCTATTGTCGGGGCATGCGCCGCTGCCTGTCCCTGCTCCTCGCCCTGTTCCTTGTCCTGCCCGCCCCCGCCCTTGCGGCGGATGCGGTCGTTTCCGCCGCCGATCCGCGCGCGGCGGCGGCCGGGCAGCAGATATTGCGCGAAGGCGGTAACGCCGCCGATGCCGCGATGGCGATGATGCTGGCGCTGACCGTGGTCGAGCCGCAGTCGAGCGGCATCGGCGGCGGCGGCTTCTTCGTCTATCATGATGCAGCGACCGACCAGGTCGCGACGGTCGACGGGCGGGAAAAGGCGCCCGCCGCGGCGACGCCGGAACGCTTCCTCAACCCCGACGGGACGCCGATGAGCTTCCGTGACGCGGTGGCGGGCGGCCTGTCGGTCGGCGTGCCCGGCAATATCCGCCTGATGGAGGCGGTGCATGCCAAATGGGGCAAGCTGCCCTGGGCGAAGCTGTTCGAACCGGCGATCCGGCTGGCGGAGGGCGGCTTCGCGGTCAACCGGACGCTCAACGGGCGTATCGCCGCCATGGCCGGGCTGTGGAAGAATTTCCCGGAGATCGCCGCGCTCTACATGCCCGGCGGCACCGCGCCGCCGGTCGGCACCACCCTGCGCAACCCGGCGCTCGGCACGTTGCTGCGCGCCGTCGCCGCCGGCGGTGCCGACGCCTTCTATACCGGTGCCAACGCCCGGGCGCTGACCGATGCGGTCGCCAACGCCCCGCGCCACCCGTCGGCGCTGACCGCCGACGATCTTGCGGCCTATCGCGCAGTCGAGCGGCCGCCGGTGTGCACCACCTATCGCCTCTATCGGATATGCGGCATGGGGCCGCCCTCGTCCGGGGCGACGACGGTGTTCCAGATCCTCGGCATGATCGAGCGTTTCGATATGAAGGCGCTGGGCAAGGACAGCCCGGCCGCCTGGCACCTGATCGGCGAGGCGATGCTGCTCGCCTATGCCGACCGCGATGCCTATCTGGGGGACAGCGACTTCGTCGCGGTGCCGGTCGCCGGGCTGCTCGACCCGGCTTATGTGAAGACGCGCTCGGCCCTGGTCGCTCCCGACCGCAGTCTTGGCCGCTATGAGGCGGGGACGCCGCCCGGCGCCCAGCCGCGCACCCCGGCGACGCCCGGCGAGGACGGCGGCACCACCCATTTCGTCGCCGTCGACGCCGCCGGCAATGTCGCGACGATGACGTCGACGGTCGAAGGCGCGTTCGGCAGCCAACTGGTCGCGAACGGCATGGTGCTGAACAACGAACTGACCGACTTCAGCTTCGCGCCGGAAAAAGACGGCGCGCCGGTCGCCAACCGGGTGGAGGCAGGCAAGCGGCCGCTGTCGTCGATGGCGCCGACGATCGTCTATGATCCCGCCGGCAAGCCGGTGTTCGCGATCGGCGCGGCCGGCGGCAAGACGATCATCATGCAGGTGCTGAAGGGGCTGGTCGCGCGGATTGACTGGGGCCTTGACGCGCAGCAGGCGGTGGCGTTGCCCAACCTCTATTTCAGCGGCACCGCGCTGGTGGTGGAGGCGGGTTCGCCGGTCGAGGCGATGACCCCGGCCCTGAAGGCGCTCGGCCATGCCGTCATCGTCCGCCCCGCCTGGGGCAAGGCGAACGCCGCCGGCTTGACGGCGGCGGGCTGGGCCGGCGGCGCCGATCCGCGCAGCGAGGGCGTCGCGCTGAATCCATAGGCGGAATCCCGCTGCAACGGCGGCCGACGGGTTGCGGTGCCCCGGCCGCGATCCTATGGCGCGGCATGGACACGATCAAGATAACCCGCGCGCTGCTCTCCGTCTCTGACAAGGGCGGCCTCATTCCCCTTGGCCAGGCGCTGGCGCGCCACGGCGTGGAGCTGGTTTCGACCGGCGGCACCGCGACCGCGCTGCGCGATGCCGGCCTTGCGGTGCGCGACATTTCCGATCTGACCGGCTTTCCCGAGATGATGGACGGCCGGGTCAAGACGCTGCACCCGAAGGTGCATGGCGGCCTGCTCGCGGTGCGCGACGATGCCGAGCACATCGCGGCGATGGCCGCGCACGGCATCGGCGCGATCGACCTGGTCGTCGTCAACCTCTATCCGTTCGCGCAGACGGTGGCGCGCGGCGCCGGGCGCGACGAGATCATCGAGAATATCGACATCGGCGGCCCGTCGATGGTGCGATCCGCCGCGAAGAACCACGCCTTCGTCGGCATCGTCACTGACCCGGCCGACTATGCCGAGCTGATCGGCGAGCTGGACGCCCATGGTGGTGCGACGACGCTTGCCTTCCGCAAGCGGCTGGCGGCCAAGGCGTTCGCCGCCACCGCCGCCTATGACGCGATGATCTCGCAGTGGTTCGCCTTCGCCGACCAGCAGCAGACCTTCCCCGACATGTTGGCGCTGACCGCGACGCGGGCGGACGAACTGCGCTATGGTGAGAACCCGCACCAGCAGGCGGCGCTGTATGTGCCGGTCGGCCCGCACGCCAACGGCATCGCCCAGGCCGAACAATTGCAGGGCAAGGCGCTCAGTTACAATAATTACAACGATGCCGATGCGGCGCTGGAACTGGTCAGCGAATTTCGCGACGGCCCGCCGACGGTGGTCATCGTCAAGCATGCCAATCCGTGCGGGGTGGCCAGCGCCGACAGTTTGCTCGACGCCTATCGCGCCGCGCTGGCCTGCGACAGCGTGTCGGCGTTCGGCGGCATCGTCGCGGTCAACCGGCCGCTCGACGGGGCGACGGCGCGGGCGATGGTCGAAATCTTCACCGAAGTCGTCGCCGCGCCCGACGCGGATGCGGAGGCGCGCGCCGTGTTCGCCGCCAAGAAGAATCTGCGCCTGCTGCTGACCGGGCCGCTGGCTGACCCGGCGCGGCCGGGGCTGAAAATCAAAACAATCGCCGGTGGCTATCTGGTCCAGTCGCGCGACAATGGCCGCGTCACCGAGGCGGAGCTGACCGTCGCGACGAAGCGCGCGCCGACCGCGACGGAGCTAGCCGACTGCCTGTTCGCCTGGACGGTGGCGAAGCACGTCAAGTCGAACGCCATCGTCTACGCGAAGGCCGGCTCCACCGCCGGCATCGGCGCCGGCCAGATGAACCGGCTCGAATCGGCGCGGATCGCGGCGTGGAAGGCGAAGGACGCAGCCGATAAGGCGGGCTGGGACCAGCCGCGCACGATCGGTTCCGCGGTGGCATCGGATGCGTTCTTCCCGTTCGCCGACGGCCTGCTCGTCGCGGTCGAGGCGGGCGCGACGGCGGTGATCCAGCCCGGCGGATCGATCCGCGATGCGGAGGTGATCGCCGCCGCCGACGAGGCCGGTCTGGCGATGGTGTTTACCGGGATGCGCCACTTCCGGCACTGACCGGCGCGCCGCCGCCGGCGGCCGGTGCGCGGCGGAACAGCACCCGGTCCTCGTGGCTGAAGCCCTTGTACCAGATGACGGCGCCATAGGTGATGAGGATCAGCGGCAGGCCGACGATCAGCTCAAGCCATTCGAGCGATTTCGGCAGCGCGGTCACGCCATAGCCGACGGCGACCGCCGCCGCCGTTGCCCAGACCAGCGCCCAGCGCCATGGCGATACCGGCGCGTCGAGCAGTCGCGACAGTAGCCGCGCCTTGGCGACGGAGGCGAAACCGAGGGCGACCGGCAGCGCCGCCGCCGGGCCTATAGCCTGCACCGCCATCGGCAGCCCCAGCGCGCGCGCGCCGAGGATGAAGGCGAAGCTGAGCAGGATCTGGATGGTGATCGTCGCCAGCGACAGCATCAGGTTGCGGTGGCGGGCGATGTAGATCAGCGCCGATTCGGACACGACCGCCGTCGCCGCCACCACTTCCGCGGCGAGCAGGAAGGCGAGCGCGCCGGTGCCGCTGACGAATTCCTTGCCGGCCAGGCCCATCACCGCTTCGCCGGGGATCGCCAGCGCCAGCGCGATGCCGGCCTGTGCGGCGATGATCCAGAATCCGACCTGCCGCACCTGCCGGGCGACCGCCGCCTTGTTCCCCGCCTCCAGATTCTGGGTGATGACCGGGCCGAGGATCGGGTCGAAGCTGGTCTTCAGCTTCTGCGGCAGGGTGACGATCTGCTGCGCGACCCAATAGATGCCGACCACCGCCGGGCTGAAGAACAGGCCGAGGATGAACCGGTCGACATTGCGCGTGCCCCATTCGATCGCGTCGGCGGCAGCGAGCGGGATGTTGCGGCGGGTCAGCCGGAACAGCTCCGCCGGGGCGGGCCGCCAGCCGCGCGGCAGGCCGTATTCGCGGATGAACGGGATCATCGACGCCAGCAGCGCCGCGATCATCGACAGCACATAGGCGATGATCAGCCCGTCGCGCTGCGAATAGAAATACAGCGCGGCGGCGGCGATGCTGATCGTCCATGGCTCCACCACCGCCCGCGCCCGGACCGTTGCCGCGACGTTCAGTCGGTAGGCAAGCGCCGCCAGCGACACGTCGGACCAGGCAAAGGCGAAGATGGTCAGCGGCAGCAATTGCTCCAGCCCGTTGATGCCGCTGTTCGGGAACATGATCTCCGGCACGGCGGCCAGGATCGCGGCGCCGACGGCGGAGGCGATGCCGGCGACAAGCAGGGCGTTCCAGACGATATGGACATGCGGCTGGCGGTTTTCGGACAGCTGCTGCGCCAGCCCGCGCTTCAGCCCGAGTGTCGCGATCTGGGCGGCGAACTCGATGACCAGGATGGCAAGGGCGAAGCGGCCGAGCGCGTCCGGCCCGTACAGGCGCCCGGCAATGAACAGGAATGGAATCCGCGCGATCAGGCGCAACACGAACCCGAAGAAGTTGGTCCGCCCACCCTTGGCCAAGGCGGCAATGTCGCCCCCGTCGGCGGATGTGGCCTCTGCCCCCATTCGCTCCTCTTAGCGGCGGCGGTCCCAAAGCTCCATATCCGGTTCGGCGAGTCGCTGGGTCAGTGTGCCGCGCCCCAGCTGGGGCCGGTGCCGATCTCTACGCCCAGCGGCACGCTGAGCTTCACCGCCGGTTCGGCGGCGCCGGCCATTACCGCGCGGATCACCTCGCTTGCCGCCGCGACGTCGCTCTCGGGCAGCTCGAACACCAGTTCGTCGTGAACCTGGAGCAGCATGCTGACCTGCCTTAGCCCGGCGTCGGCCAGCGCCGGCTCCATCCGCGCCATCGCCCGCTTGATGATGTCGGCGCTGGTCCCCTGGATCGGTGCGTTGATCGCGGCGCGCTCGGCGCCTTGCCGCTCGTGCTGGACGCGGGCGTTGATCCGCGGAAAATGGGTTTTGCGGCCGAACAGGGTGGTGGTGTAGCCGACCTCGCGCGCGTGGGTCAGGGTTTCGGCGATATAGCGGTTGATGCCGGGGAAACGCTCGAAATAGCGGTCGATCATCGCCTGCGCTTCGTCCGGCGTTACCTCCAGCCGTCCGGCGAGGCCCCAGCGGGAAATGCCGTAGAGGATGGCGAAGTTGATCGTCTTGGCGCGGGCGCGGGTGTCGCGGTTGACCTCTCCGAACAGTTCGAGCGCGGTCAGGTTGTGAATGTCCTCGCCGCGCGCGAACGCTTCCTTCAACGCCGGTACGTCGGCCATATGGGCGGCCAGGCGCAGTTCGATCTGGCTGTAGTCGGCGGAGAGGATGACATTGCCCGGCTCGGCGATGAACGCGTCGCGGATCTGGCGGCCGACTTCGGTGCGCACCGGTATGTTCTGCAGATTGGGGTCGTTGGACGACAGCCGGCCGGTCTGTGCCCCGGTCAGACCGTAGCTGGTGTGGACGCGCCCGGTGTCCGGGTTGATCTGCTGCTGCAGCGCGTCGGTATAGGTCGATTTCAGCTTGGCGAGCTGGCGCCAGTCGAGCACCTTGCGGGCAATCTCCACGCCGTCGGCCGCCAGCCGTTCCAGTTCGTTGACGTCTGTCGAATAGACGCCGCTCTTGCCCTTGCGGCCGCCTTTCAGCCCCATCTGCTCGAACAATATGTCGCCCAGCTGCTTGGGGCTGCCGATGGTGAAGGGGGTACCGGCGAGCGCGTGGATTTCCGCCTCCAGCCCGGCGATCTGCTGGGCGAAATCGGCGGACAGGCGAGCAAGCTGCGCGCGGTCGACCTTGATGCCGCGCCGCTCCATGCGCGCCAGCACCGGCACCAGCGGCCGGTCGACCCGTTCATAGACCCGCGTCGCCTGCTCGGCCGACAGGCGCGGGCGGAACCGGCGGTGGAACCGCCAAGTGACGTCGGCATCCTCGGCGGCATAATGGGTCGCGCGCTTCAGATCGACCTGATGGAAGCCGAGCTGGTTGCGGCCGCTGCCGACGACATCCTTGTAGGCGATGCAGCTGTGCGACAGATGCAGCGCCGCCAGCTCGTCCATGCCGTGCCCGTGCAGCCCGGCGTCGAGCGCGAAGCTCATCAATATGGTGTCGTCGAACGACGCCAGCTCCGCCCCGGCGCGCGCAAGGACGATGACGTCGTATTTGATGTTGTGGCCGATCTTCAGCACTGCCGGGTCGGCAAGCAGCGGCCTCAGCCGGGCGATCGCGACGGCGCGCTCGATCTGCACCGGCGCGTCGGACAGCAGGTCGCCGCCGACATGGCCGATCGGGATATAGCAGGCCCTGTTCGGGGCCAGCGCCAGGCTGACGCCGACCAGATTGGCGCGCATCGGGTCGAGCGAATCGGTTTCGGTGTCGACCGCGACGATGCCCTGCGCCGTCGCCTCCGCCACCCAGCGGTCGAGCGCGTCGAGGGTGGTGACGGTTTCATAGCCATCGTGGTTGCACGGTTCTTCCGGGCCAATGGCTGGCGTCGGGGCCGCGCTGGCGTCGGCGCCGCTCCCCGTCGCCGTGCCCGCCGGCATCTCGGCGACCGCGCCGAGCTTGGCGATCAGCGAGCGGAAGCCGTGATGTTCCAGAAACGCGCGCAGCGGCGGTTCCGGTATGTCGCCCAGCGCCAGCGCGTCGAGCGGGTCGGGCAGTGGAACGTCGTCCTTCAGCGTGACGAGCAGGCGCGACAGCCGCGCCATGTCGGCATGTTCGATCAGGTTGTCGCGCAGCTTGCCGGGCTTCATCGCCGGGGCGGCGGCCAGCACCGCCTCGACATCGCCATGCTCCAGGATCAGCTTCGCCGCCGTCTTCGGGCCGACGCCGGGGACGCCGGGGATATTGTCGACCGAATCGCCCATCAGGCCGAGCACGTCGCCCAGCCGTTCCGGCCCGACACCGAATTTCTCGACAACATAATCGGGGCCGATCCGGCGGTTGTTCATCGTGTCGAGCATGTCGAGGCCCGGCTCGATCAGTTGCATCAGGTCCTTGTCGGACGAAACGATGGTGACACTCCATCCCGCGCCCAGCGCCACCTTCGCATAGCTGGCGATGATGTCGTCGGCCTCAAATCCTTCTTCCTCGATGCAGGGCAACGAAAAGGCGCGGGTCGCGTCGCGGATCATCGGGAATTGCGGGACCAGGTCCTCCGGCGGCGGCGGCCGGTGCGCCTTGTACTGGTCGAACAGGTCGTTGCGGAAACTCTTCGCCGAATGGTCGAGGATAACGGCCATATGGGTCGGCCCATCCGCCTTGCGCAGCCCGTCGGCCAGCTTCCATAGCATCGTCGTATAGCCGTAGACCGCGCCGACAGGCTGGCCGTGGATGTTGGTCAGCGGCGGCAGCCGGTGATAGGCGCGGAAGATGTAGCTCGACCCGTCGACGAGATAGAGGTGGTTGGATGCCATGGCAGCGGGGATAGCGGATGCCGCCGCCCGGTGCCACCGGGCAAGCGCGGGTTAAGGCGGGTGCTGGCAGGGCTGGCGCGATGAGCGGATTCTGCATCCACCGCCGCCGGCTGCTCGCCGGCCTTGCCGTGGGACCGCTGCTGGCAACCGCGCCGGCGCGGGCCGGCTTTGCGTCCGCGCGGCTGACCGTCACCGTGCAGGGCGCCGGGCCGGACGTGGTGCTGGTCCATGGGCTCAATTCGTCGCGCGCGGTGTGGAACGCCCTGGTCGCGGCGGTGCCCGGCATCCGCTGGCATCTGGTTCAGATCGCCGGCTTTGGCGGGTTGGCGGCCGGGGCCAATGCCGGTGGCGCGGTGCTCGGCCCGGTAACGGCGGAAATCGCCCGTTATTGCACGGAAAATGGGCTGCGCCGCCCGGCGGTGATCGGCCATTCGATGGGCGGGATCATCGCGCTAATGCTAGGCCTGCGCTTTCCCACGGTGCCGGGGCGGCTGATGGTCGTCGACATTCTGCCGGCGCCGGCGCGCGGTTTCGGGCTGGACCCGTCGATGCGCGACCTGTTCGACGGGCTGCAGGCGGCATTGGGCGGCCAGCGGGCGATGGCCGCGTTGATGGGGCTGTTCGGTGGCGATGGCGCCAGCGACAGCCGCGTGTCGGCGACGGCGCTGCGCGAACTGGCGGAGACGGACCTTGGCCCGGCGCTGGCCCGGCTCGCCGCGCCGCTTACCGTCGTCTATGCGGAACCGCCCCCCGACATGGCCGACCCGCGCCGGATCGCCGCCCGCTACCGTGCCGCTTATCCCCGGGCGCGGCTGGAGGGGGTGGCCGACAGCGGCCATATGGTTATGCTCGACAAACCAGATAGGTTTTCGAGTCTCGTCAAAACGTTCCTATCTGGCTGATGGTCGTTACGGCACCAATATCGTGTCGACCGCGTCCCACAGCGTGTCGGGATAGTCGAGGATATAGTGCAGCCCCCGGCTTTCCTTGCGGCTCAGCGCCGAGCGGACGATCAGGTCGGCGGTCTGCAGCAGGTTGCGCAGCTCGATCAAATCCGGCGTCACCCGGAAATGCCCGTAATAATCGTCGATCTCTTCCGACAGCAGCTTGATCCGGTGCGCCGCGCGCTCCAGCCGCTTGGTGGTGCGGACGATGCCGACATAATTCCACATGAACCGGCGGATTTCCGTCCAGTTCTGCTTGATGACGACTTCTTCGTCGGAATCCGTGACGCGGCTTTCGTCCCACGGCCGGATCGGCGGCGGTTCGGGCAGCGCATCCCAGTTCCTGCCGATGTCGCGCGCCGCCGCCTCGCCGAACACCAGGCATTCGAGCAGTGAATTGGACGCCAGCCGGTTGGCGCCGTGCAGGCCGGACTGGCTGACCTCGCCGGCGGCATAAAGGCCGGGCAGGTCGGTGCGCCCGTCAAGATCGATGACGACGCCGCCGCAGGTGTAATGCTGGGCGGGCACGACCGGGATCGGCTGCCTGGTCATGTCGATGCCCAGGCCGAGCAGCTTGTCGTAGATGTTTGGGAAATGCTCGCGCACGAATTCGGGCGGGCGGTGGCTGATGTCCAGGTCAACATGGTCAAGGCCGAGGCGCTTGATCTCATGGTCGATCGCGCGGGCGACGATGTCGCGCGGCGCCAGTTCGGCGCGCGGGTCGAAATCCGGCATGAAGCGGTGGCGGGTACCGGGCAGCAGCAGATGGCCGCCTTCGCCGCGCACCGCCTCGGTGATCAGGAAGTTCTTGACCTCGACATTATACAGGCAGGTCGGGTGGAACTGCATGAATTCCATGTTCGACACCCGCGCCCCGGCGCGCCATGCCATGGCGATGCCGTCGCCGGTCGCGCCGCGCGGCGCGGTGGAAAACAGATAGGCGCGGCCGGCCCCGCCGGTGGCGAGCACGGTGGCGCGGCCGGTGAACAATTCGACATGGCCGGTGGCGCGGTTGACCGCATAGACGCCCCATACCCGCCCGGCGCCGGAATAGCGCATCTCGTGGCGCCCGGTCGCCAGGTCGATGGCGACGCGGTCGGGGATCAGCGTGATGTTCGGGTGCTTCGCCGCGGCGCTTTCCAGCGCGCGCTGGACGGCGGCGCCGGTCGCGTCGTCGACATGGACGATGCGGCGGTGGCTGTGCCCGCCCTCCCGCGTCAGGTGGAATTCGCCCGATTCGACGTTGAACGGCACGCCCAGTTCAGCAAGCCGCGCGATGGCGTGCGGCGCGTTCTCGACGACGAACTCGACGGCCTTGCGGTCGTTCAGCCCGGCGCCGGCGATCATCGTGTCCTCGATATGGCTGTCGAAGGTGTCGCCGGCCTCCAGTACTGCGGCGATGCCCCCTTGCGCCCAGGCGGTCGACCCTTCGGACAGCCCGCCCTTGGCGAGGACGGCGACGCGAAACCGCTCGGCCAGGCTGATCGCGGTGGTCAGCCCGGCCGCGCCGGAACCGATGACGACGACATCGAAATTGTGCATATCGGCCAACGCCCCACTCCTTGCATCGGGTCTCAGGCGGCGTCGGCCGTCCGGGTCAGGTTCAGGAACACATCCTCCAGGTCGCCGTCGCGGGTCGATATGTCGACGATGCCGTAGCCGGCCTCGGTCACGGCAGCGAGCACGTCTGCGGCGCTGACCCGGTTCTTGGTGTAGGTGACCCTGAGCAGCCGCTCGCCGACGACGCTGACCCGGTCGAACAGCGGCGACGCCGGGGGTGCGGCAATCGGGCGGTCGAGCGTCAGCTCGACCATCTTTTCACGCGCCATGCCGACCAGCGCGCGCGTCGCCTCATTGGCGATCACCCGTCCGTGATTGATGATCGCGATGCGATCGCACAGCTCCTCCGCCTCCTCCAGGTAATGGGTGGTGAGGACGATGGTCACGCCCTGGGCGTTCAGCTGGCGGACATAGGCCCAGAGTTGCTGGCGCAGCTCGATGTCGACGCCCGCCGTCGGCTCGTCGAGGACCAGGATCGGCGGCGCGTGGACCATCGCCTTGGCGACGAGCAACCGCCGCTTCATCCCGCCGGACAGGGTGCGCGCATAGGCGTTGGCCTTGTCGTCGAGGTGGACGGCGCGCAGCAGTTCCATCGACCGGCGCTCCGCCTTCGGCACGCCATAGAGGCCGGCGAACAGCTCCAGCGTCTCGAACGGGGTGAAGAACGGGTCGAACACGATCTCCTGCGGGACGATGCCGATCGACGCCTTGGCGTTGCGCGGATGCGCATCGATGTCGAATCCCCAGATCGAAACGTTGCCCGCCGTCTTGGTGACCAGCCCGGCGAGGATGTTGATCAGCGTCGACTTGCCGGCGCCGTTCGGGCCGAGCAGGCCGAAGATCTGCCCGCGCGGGACATCCAGGTCGACCGCCTTCAGCGCCTGCTTGCCGTCGGCGTAGGTCTTTGAAAGCGATTGGATGCGGATCGCGGCATCGGTCATCCAGCGCAGATAGCGCGCCGGGCGGGGAGCGCCAACAGCGAAGGCGGCGGATGATTGCGCGGCCGGTCCGGCCTTGCTAATCGCGCCCCATGATTCCGCCGCCCGAAACCTTTCGCGTCGAACACCCGCGCGTCGCCTGCGACGGCGCGGGCGACATCGCCCCCGCGCTCGGCCACCCGCGCGTCTGGCTGCAGATCGACGAGCGCGGCTATGCCGATTGCGGCTATTGCGACCGCCGCTACGTGCTGATCGGCGGCCCGGCCGACGAACAGGGTGTCCAGACCGCCTGAACATCCTATATCGGCAGGATGACGACCGCCGCCGATCCACGCGCCTGGCTTTACCGCGACGCGCTAGACCCCGATACCGCCCTGCGCCTGACCGCCGACGCCCTCGGCGGCTGCGACGATGGTGAGCTGTATCTGCAGTACCGCGCCAGCGAGAGTTTCGGCTTCGACGACGGCCGGTTGAAAACCGCCGACTATTCGACCGATGCCGGCTTCGGCCTGCGCGGGGTTTCCGGTGAAACGACCGCCTTCGCTCACGCCAACGAGCTGAGCGCCGCCGCCATCCGCCGCGCGGCGGAAACGATGCGGCTGCTCGACCCGGCAAAGGGCGCCCCGGCGCAGCCGCCGGCGCGGACCAACCGCCATCTCTACACCGCCGACGATCCGCTGGCGCTGGTGCCCTTCGCCAGAAAGGTGGCGCTGTGCGAGGCGATCGACGCCGCCGCCCGCGCCCGCGACCCGCGCGTCTCGCAGGTGTCGGTCGGTCTGTCGGCCAGCTGGAGCGTGATCGAGATCGTCCGCGCCGACGGTCATGTCGCGCAGGACATCCGCCCGCTCGTCCGCCTCAACGTCTCGATCGTCGCCGAACAGAACGGCCGGCGCGAAACCGGTTTCTTCGGCATCGGCGGGCGCTATCTCTACGACCGGCTGTTCGCCGATGCGACGTGGAATCGGGCGATCGACGAAGCGCTGGCCCAGGCGCTGGTCAACCTCGAGTCGGTCGCCGCCCCGGCCGGCGAGCAGACCGTGCTGCTCGGCCCCGGCTGGCCCGGCGTGCTGCTGCACGAGGCGATCGGCCACGGGCTGGAGGGCGATTTCAACCGCAAGGGAACCAGCGCCTTTTCCGGCCGGATCGGCGAGCGGATCGCCGCCCCCGGCGTCACCGTCGTCGACGACGGATCAATCCCGGACCGGCGCGGGTCGCTGACCATCGACGACGAAGGCACGCCGACGCGCGAGAATGTGCTGATCGAGGACGGCATCCTGAAAGGCTATATCCACGACCGGCTGAACGCGCGGCTGATGGGGGTCGAGCCGACCGGCAACGGTCGTCGCGAATCCTACGCCCACGCGCCGATGCCGCGGATGACCAACACCTTCATGCGCGGCGGCACCGCCGACCCGGCGGAACTGCTTGCCGGGATGAAAGACGGCATCTACGCCAAAAGCTTCGGCGGCGGCCAGGTCGACATCGTGTCCGGCAAGTTCGTCTTCTCTTGCACCGAGGCCTATAAGGTGGAGAACGGCCGGCTCGGTGCGCCGATCAAGGGCGCGACGCTGATCGGCGACGGACCGTCGGTGCTGACCCGCGTGATCGGCATCGGTAACGACATGGCGCTGGACGAAGGCGTCGGCGTCTGCGGCAAGGCGGGGCAGTCGGTCCCCGCCGGCGTCGGCCAGCCGACCCTGCTGATCAACGGACTGACCGTCGGCGGCACCGGCTGAACGGGGCCGACGTCCCCCTTTCGTCGTCATTGCGAGCGTAGCGAAGCAATCCATCGCCGCCGCCGCGCGGCCGGCCGGATCTCAGCCGGCCCGGCGCAGGATCCAGCTTACGCTGGTGCCGCCGGCCGGCGATTCGCCGGACATCACCAGCTGGACGGTCTCGACCGGCCGGCCGCGCGGGTCGACCCACAGGCTTTCCTCGCTCGCCAACTGCGCGCCCCTGGCGCGAAACTGCCACAGCGCGCCGTCGGCAATGCGCAGCAGCGCGCCGAGGCCGTCGGCGGTCGGCGTCACCTCGATCCCCGGCGCCAGGTGGAAACGGACGGCGAACCGCGCCGCGCGGGACGAACGCCGCCGTCCGCCGGGCAGCAATATGTCTTCGCCGCGCACCTCGCGGCCGTCGGCCGACAGCATGATCAGGCGGCGGTGGAGCAGGCCGAACTTGCGCAGATAGCCGTCATGGCTTGCCTCCAGTCGGCTGCCCGCCTCGGTCTCCTGCCGGTCGATCTCGACCTCGGCGACGCCGCGGCCGAGGCTGCCGTCGCTGTGGACGGCGGTGGAATTGGTGTCGCCCAGGACCAGCGTCGAATGCGCCGCGCTGGTCCGAAGGCCGTCGGCCAGCGCGGGCGGGATGGTCAGGCCGGGGTGGCGGGCGCCGCCGCAGGTGACGATCACCCGGTGCGGCCCGTCCGACAGCTCGAATGCCAGGGTGGAAGCGCAGCCGCCCTCGGCCAGCCGGCTGACCGGTGGCGGCGCCGCGTCGACGCTGATCACCGTCGCCCCGCCGGCCAGCCGCTGATAGCCCCAGTCGCGGGCCTGGCGCAGCGGCCTTGCGCGCACCCCGCTCGCCTCGATGATCGCCGCGACGCGCTGCGCGTCGACCGGCAGCCCGCCCTGCCAGCTGGCGAGGCCGCCGTCGCCATGGGTGACGCCGAGCAGCGCCGGCACCGCGCGCGATAGCACGGTGTGGATCGCCAGCGGCGCCTGCTCGCGCCGCGCCTCGTACACGGCGCGCAGCAGGGCGAGCAGCGCGATGCCGTCGAGCAGCGCCGATGGCGACCGGTCGATGGTGCCGCCGTCGTCGTAGAAGGCGGCGCCGAGCGCGCGGGTCAACCCTTCCTCGCCGAACTGGCGGCGCAGCGATCCGCCGGGGATCAGCAGGCCGGCGGCGACGACGCCGGACCAGGCGGCGACGCGGGCCAGGCCGGGCGGCGCCCGGTCGGCGCCGCGCTCGACATGGCGGGCGAAGCGGGCGAGCGCATTCAGCACCGTCGACCGGTAGACGATGTCGTTCGACGACAGGATCAGCGGCGCGTGGGCCGCCCAGAACAGGATGCGCCGGCCGACGATGTCGTATCGCCAGGCGATGCCGCCGACATTGTCGGCATGGGCGGCCAGCCATTTGCGCATGATCGCCTCGGCGATCGGCGCGCCCTGTTGGCGCGTCGCGACGGTCGACAGGTCGCGCAGCCAGGCGAAGCTGTGCAGATGGGTGACGAGGCCGGGTGCGGCGGCCAGCGTCGCGAAATTCAGCGCCGGCACCGGAATCGCCTCGCCGCCGAACAGGATGCGGCGGTCGAGCAGCGCCTGCCCGGCGCGCTGGTCGCCGATGATCGGGTCGCCCGGCACCGCCAGCAGCTTCAGCGGGAAGCGGCCGCGCAGGCGAAAGCTGTGCAGCGGCGTGCGCCAGGTCAGGCGGTTGAAACTGTTGGCGATGCGCTCGGCCAGCGACAGGCCCTTCTCGCCGTCGAGCCGGATGAGCCGCTTGCCCTCCTCGATCCCGTCGGCGGCCGGGTCGATCGGGACCGCCTTGCTCACACCGCTCTCAACGCCTGGATGTTGGCGGCATAGGCATCCGGCCCGCCCCGGAAGGTCGCGGTGCCGGCAACCAGCACGTCGGCGCCGGCGGCGATCACCCGGGGGGCGGTCACCCGGTCGATGCCGCCGTCCACCTCCAGCCTGATGTCCTTGCCCAGCCGGTCGATCTGCTTGCGCAGCGCCTCGATCTTGCGCAGCTGGCTTTCGATGAAGCTCTGCCCGCCGAAACCGGGGTTGACGCTCATCACCAGCACCAGGTCGATCTCCTCCAGCAGATAGTCGAGCATCTTAGCCGGTGTTGCCGGGTTGAGCGAGATGCCTGCCTGCTTGCCCAGCGCCTTGATTCGCTGGACGGTGCGGTGGGTGTGCGGCCCGGCTTCGGCGTGGACGGTGATGATGTCGGCGCCGGCCTCCGCGAAGGCGTCGATGAACGGGTCGACCGGGGCGATCATCAGGTGGACGTCGAACGGCTTGGCGCTGTGCGGGCGCAGCGCCTTCACCACCGCCGGGCCGATCGTCAGGTTGGGCACGAAATGCCCGTCCATCACGTCGACATGGATCCAGTCGGCGCCGGCGGCGTCGACGGCGCGCACCTCCTCGCCCAGTCGCGCGAAATCGGCGGAGAGGATGGATGGCGCGATGCGAACTGCTGACGTCATGAGTGCTATGCCTTACGCGGGCCGGCGCGGCCCTGCAAGCAAGGCGGACACGGAATTCAGCCCTGACGAATCATCCGCGCGACGAAGAAGCCGTCGAGCCCGCCGGCATCCGCCAGCATCCCCGGCCGGGTGCGGACGAAACCGTCCGCCGGGGCGATGCCGGCGGGCAGTTCCGCCGCCGTGACCGGCGCCGGCTGATAATCGCCGCGCGCGGCAAGAAAGGCGGCGACCTGCGCCTCCCCCTCCGCCGGTTCCAGCGAACAGGTCGCGTAGACCAGCAGGCCGCCGGGGCGCACCCAGTCGGCGGCGCGGGCCAGCATCGCCCGCTGGGTTTCCGCCAGCGCGGCGATGTCCTTCGCCCGCACGCGGTGAAGCACGTCGGGGTGGCGGCGAAAGATGCCGGTCGCGCTGCACGGCGCGTCGAGCAGCACGGCGTCGGCCGGTGCGGCGGGCGCCCACTGCATCACATCGGCGGCGACCAGATCGGCGTCGAGGCCGGTGCGCGCGAGATTGTCGCGCAGGCGGGTCAGGCGCGGCGCGGCCTGTTCCACCGCCGTCACCCGCCAGCCGGCGGCGGCGAGCTGCATCGTCTTGCCGCCGGGCGCGGCGCACAGGTCCAGCACATGGCGGCCGTCGCCGGGGCCAAGCAGCCGCGCCGGGATCGACGCCGCCAGATCCTGTACCCACCAGCCGCCTTCGCCAAAGCCTGGCAGGGCGGTGACCTCGCCCGATTCGATACGGACATGGCCCGGCGCCAGCGTCACGCCTTCCGGGCTCAGCGCGCCGGGTTTCACCGTCAGGTCCAGCGGCGGCGGCGCGGCGATCGCGGCGCCGGCCGCGTCGACCATCGCCCGGTCCCACGCTTCGGCCCAGCGCAAGGCGACATTGCGCGGCAGCGACGGCGGCGCCGGCAGCAGCGCGCCCCGGCGCATCAGTGTGCCGAACACGCCGTGGACCAGCTTGCGCGGGCCGCCGTCGACCAGCGGCAATACCGTGGCGATCGCGGCATGGCCCGGCGTGTGTAGCGCCAGTGCCTGGACCAGCGCGATGCGCAGTGCGAATCGCGCCTTGGCGTCGTCGGGCAGGCGCTTGCGGGTGGCGCTGTCGATCAGCGCGTCAAGGTCGGGCAGGCGGCGCAGCGCCTCCGCCGCGATCGCATGGGCCAGCGCCCGGTCGTCGGCGCGCGCGATCCCCTTGGTCGCGGCCGGCAGCGCATGGTCGAGGGCGCGGCCCTGGCGCAGGACTGCGTCGAGCAGGCGCAGCGCAGCGCGCCGGGCGGCAACGCCTGCACCGTCTGGAACAGCCTCGGTCAATCGCGGCGCAGCGGATCGAGGGCGCTGCCGCGCTTGCGAGCCGGGCGCGGTCCCAGCGCCGAAACACGGGCCGGCCGGGCAGCCGATAGCGGTGCCGGCTCGCCGAACTCCCCCGCCATTTCCTCAAGTGCGGCAATGCGGTTGCCGGTGTCGGGGTGGGTGGAGAACCAGCTGTCGCCACCCCCGCCGCGCAGCGCCGGGACGATGTAGAGCGAGGCCGCCGCCGGGTTGCGCTCCGCCACCGCGTTGGGGATGCGCGCGGCGCCGCCGGCGATCTTGGCGAGCGCGGAGGCGAGCGCGCGCGGGTTGCCGGAAATCTCCGCTCCGCCGCGATCGGCGCCGTATTCGCGCTGGCGGCTGATCGCCATCTGGACGATCATCGCCGCGAACGGCGCGACGAACACGGCGAGCAGCGTCGCCAGCATGTTGGCGCGGTTGCCGTCGCCGCCGCGCATGAACAGTCCGAAATTGGCGAGCATCGAGATCGCACCGGCAATCGTCGCGACCATGGTCATGATCAGCGTATCGCGGTTGCGGACATGGGCCAGTTCATGCGCCATCACCCCGGCAACCTCGTCGCGGGACAGCATGCCCAGCAGGCCGGTGGTCGCCGCCACCGCCGCGTTCTCCGGGTTGCGGCCGGTGGCGAAGGCGTTGGGGTGCGGGTCGTCGATCACATAGACCTTGGGCATCGGCAGGCCGCCGCGCGCCGCCAGGTCGCGGACGATCGCGTAATAATCCGGCGCGCTCGCCGCATCGACCTCGCGCGCATTGTGCATTCTGAGAACGATCTTGTCGGCGTTCCAGAAGGTGAACAGGTTCATGCCCGCGGCGACCAGCAGCGCGATCAGCGCGCCGCCCCCGCCGCCCAGCGTATAGCCGAGCGCCATGAACAGCGCGGTCAGCGCGGCCAGCAGCATCGTCGTCTTGAACCCGTTCATCGTGCGTCCCGGTCTCCTGCCTTGCGTCCCAGTCCCCTGCCGCCCAATGTAGGGGCGCCACACCCACCCGCAACCGGGAAAGACCAGTCCAATGAGCCGCCGCCCTGCGCATGTGAAGCCGCCCGCCTATCTGTCGAAAAGCCCGCCGGTCCCGCAACCGGCGCCGGCCAAGACGACCACCGACCCGCTGGAGCGGGACCCGACCCGCTATGGCGACTGGGAACTGAAGGGCATCGCCGTCGATTTCTAGCTTCCTGACAGGGGGCTTATGACGAAACAGCGGACGATCGTCCTGATAGCAGCCGGTGTCGCTTTGCTCGCCGCCGGCATGGTGGTGGCGGCAGCGCTGACGCCGATCGGCTGGTTGCGCCCGACCGTCGAGCAGCGTCTGGCCGCCACGATCGGCGCGCCGGTCCGGATCGGCAGCCTGGGCCGCCTTGACCATTTTTCGCTGTCGCCGCGGATCAGCGTGCGCGGGCTGGTGGTCGCCCAGCCGGCCTGGGCGGGCCGGGGCGATCTGGCCCGGATCGATTCGCTGGTCGTCCGCCTGCCGCTGTGGCCGCTGCTGTCCGGCCGCGTCGCCCCGCGTGAGATCGCGGTCGACGGCGCCGCGCTGGCGCTGGTCCGCGATGCGACGGGGCGGGAGAACTGGCGGCGGGAGAAAAAGCCGGATCGCGCCTCGCAGCCGATCGCGCTGAGCGCGATCACCATCCGCAACGCCCGGATTTCCTATACTGATGCCAAGCGCGATCGCCGGTTCGACGCGCGCGCGACCTTCGACCGCGCCGGCTTCCGTCTGACGGGCACAGGGGCGGTCCTTGGCCAGCCGGTCACCCTGTCGGCAACCGGCGTGGCGATCGCGGCGGGGGCGAAGCCCGGCCGCTGGCCGTTCGTCGCGGTAATCAACGGCAAGGCGCTGGCGATGCGGGCGGAAGGGGCAATGGATCGCCCGTTCGACCTGGACCATTTCACCGCCCGCGTTACCGCGCGCGGCGACGACCTGAAGCTGCTCGACGCGATCATCGAGGCGGGGCTGCCCGGCACCCAGCCGGTCACGCTCGTCGCTGATGTCCGGCACGACGCGCCGGACTGGAAGGTCAACAAGTTGCGCGGCACGATGGGGCGATCGGACTTCACCGGCGCCGTCACCGTCGCCAAGCGCGACGGGCGCAGCATCGTCACGGGCGCGCTCGATGCCGGACGCTTCGATTTCGACGATCTGGCCAATGCGCGCGGCCGCGCTATCGCCCGCGCCAAGCTGCGCCAGAGCGGCCCACGGCTGATCCCCGACACCGCGATCGACCTGAAGCGGATGCAGAAGACCGACGGCGAAATCCGCTTCACCGCCCGCCGACTGCTGTGGCGGACGCCGACGCCGTTCACCGCGATGCGCGGCACCCTCCGCCTCGACCACGGCCTGCTGACCGTCGATCCGCTCGAACTGGCGCTGCCGCGCGGCAGGTTGCGGGGCAAGGCGACGGTCGATCAGCGGGGCGGCGCCGCCGTGCCGCTGCTCACCCTCGACCTGACGCTCAATGGCGCGGCGCTCGCCAGCTTTTCGGGCGATAGCGACCTGTCCGGCCGGTTCGACGCGCGGGCGAAGCTGGCCGGGCGCGGGGTGACGGTGCGCGAGGCGCTCGGCCGCGCGACCGGGACGGTCGGCCTGGCCGCGCGCGACGGGGTGCTGCCGGCGCGGCTGGCGGCGTTCATCGGCTTCGACGTCGGTCACGGCCTGCTGGCGAAGAAGGACGACACCGCCGGGCTGCGCTGCCTGGCGATGCGGCTGGCGGTGCGCGACGGCGTCGGCCGCATCGATCCGCTGATCATCGACACCACCCGGTCGCAGGCGCGGGCGACCGGCACGATCAACCTGGCCAGCGAACGGCTGAACGCCCAGTTGACCGGCGCGCCCAAGGGCAAGGCGCTGCTGCGCTACGACGCGCCGCTGCCGGTCGGCGGCACGATCAAGGCGCCTGAGCTGACCCTGCCGTCCAAGTCGGAACGCCCGCGCCAGTTGCTCAAGATGCTGGGCCGGGCGCTGTCCGGCAAAAAACAGACGCCACGCGCAGAAGATGCGGATTGCAACGCCCTGATCGCACGAGCGCTGGCCGGGTAAGGGGCTGCGCCCGCCTATTCCTCGCTGCGCAGCGGCCGGGTCATAAGCGATTCGACCACCGCCTCGATCGTTGCCGATCCGTCGAGCAGCGCGCAGACCGCGTCGACCACCGGCATGTCGACGCCAACGGCGCGGGCCGCGGCGCGCAGCACCGGCGCGGTGAACGCGCCTTCCGCAACGGTGTGGCGGTCGGCCATCAGCGCGGCGGCGCTTTTCCCCTCGCCCAGCCCCTTGCCGAGCGAGAAGTTGCGCGAACTGGTCGACGAACAGGTCAGCACCAGGTCGCCGAGGCCGGACAGCCCGGCCAGCGTCTCCGCCCGCGCCCCGCGCGCCAGGCCGAACCGCGTCATTTCGGCAAAGCCCCGGCTGATCAGCGCGGCGCGCGCGTTCTGGCCGAGGCCGCGCCCTTCGACTACGCCGCAGGCGATCGCCAGCACATTCTTGACCGCGCCGCCGATCTCGGCGCCGACGACGTCGGTCGACAGATAGGGGCGAAAGGCCGGGCGGGCGAAGCGGGCGGTCAGTTCCGCGCCCAGCGCCTGGTCGGCGCAGGCCAGCGTCACCGCTGCCGGCAGCCCGGCCGCCACCTCATGCGCGAAGGTCGGGCCGGACAGCACCGCGATCGGCGCCGCCGGGTGCTCCTCCGCCGCGACTTCGGACAGCAGCTTCATCGTGCCCGCCTCGATCCCCTT
The DNA here is from genome assembly GCF_004796535.1 of Sphingomonas flavalba. Classification (GTDB taxonomy): domain Bacteria; phylum Pseudomonadota; class Alphaproteobacteria; order Sphingomonadales; family Sphingomonadaceae; genus Sphingomonas_L; species Sphingomonas_L flavalba. Next base: position 29,118 of record NZ_SPHY01000005.1, read on the forward strand.
GGAGCACAGCACCAGCGGTGTCGTGCCGACCGGGATGCGCGACAGCATCGCGCGCAGGTGCTGGGCGGGCGAGACGATCAGCAGCGCCTCGTGCCCTGCCATCGCGTCGAGTACGCCGGTCGCGGCGATCGTCGGCGCCAGCGGCAGGCCGGGCAGGAACAGCGTGTTGACATGGTCGCGGTTGACCGCCTCGACCACCTCCGGCTCGCGCGCCCACAGGGTGACGGCGCTGCCGTCGCTCGCGATCACCTGCGCCAGGGCAGTGCCCCACGCGCCGGCCCCCACCACGCCGATCGTCATGCCTTCACTCCCGCGCCTCTTACCGCTTCCGCATCCGGGTCGAGCGGCCAGCGCGCGCGCGCCGGCACGTCGAGCGGATCGGTCAGCCCCGCCATGAATCGTTCCGCCCCGGCCCAGCCGATCATCGCCGCATTGTCGGTGCACAGCCACAGCGGCGGCGCGACGAACGGCAGGTCATGGGCATGAGCGAGCGTTTGCAGCGCGCCGCGGATCGCGCCGTTCGCCGCGACACCGCCGGCGACGACCAGCGCGGTCGAGCCTGGCGCGCCGGCAATCGCCCGCTTCGTCCGGTCGATCAGGCAGTCGATCACCGCCGCCTGGAACGACGCGGCGATATCCTCCGCCGAATGGGTGCCGGCATCGCGGGCGCGCAGTACCGCGCTTTTCAGCCCGGCGAACGAGAAATGCGGCTCCGTCCGGCCGACCAGCGGGCGCGGCAGCGGCACCGCCTTCGGATTGCCCAACGCCGCCGCCTTCTCCACTGCCGGCCCGCCGGGAAAGCCGAGGCCGAGCAGCTTGGCGGTCTTGTCGAATGCCTCGCCGGCCGCGTCGTCGATCGTCGTCGCCAGCCGGCGATAGCGGCCGACGCCGGCGACCAGCAGCAACTGGCAATGCCCGCCGGAGACCAGCAGCAGCAAATAGGGATAGGCGAGCGTCGGATCGGCCAGTCGGGGCGACAGCGCATGGCCTTCCAGGTGATTGACCGCTACCAGCGGCTTGCCCGCCGCCAGCGCCAGCGCCTTGGCGGTAACCAGCCCGACCATCACCCCGCCGATCAGCCCCGGCCCGGCGGTGGCGGCGACCGCGTCGATATCGCCGAGGCCAAGGCCGGCGTCGGCCAGCGCCGCCTCGACCAGCGGCGTTACCGCCTCGACATGCGCGCGCGCGGCGATTTCCGGCACCACCCCGCCATAGGGGCGGTGTTCCGCCTCCTGCCCGGCCAGCCGGTGGGCGAGTACGCGCCGGTCGGTCGCGACCAGCGCCGCCGCCGTCTCGTCGCAGCTCGATTCGATTCCCAAGATCACCGCCATCGTTTCGCAGATAGGCGCGTTATCGCCATTTCACAAAGCGCGCGCGCGCCGGTATGGGCTGGCCGCGATGCAGACGCCCTTTCGCCTAGGAACTCGCGGCTCCCCTCTCGCTCTCGCCCAGGCGGGGATGGTGGCGCGCGCGCTCGAACAGACCCACGGCCTTGCGCCCGGCGCGATCACCATCGTCCCGATCAGGACCGGTGGCGACAAGGTGCAGGACCGGCCGCTCGCCGAACTGGGCGGCAAGGGGGTGTGGACCAAGGAGCTGGATCGCGCGCTTCTCGCCGGCGACATCGATTTCGCGGTCCATTCGATGAAGGACGTCGAAAGCGTCCGGCCGGCCAGCATCGTCATCGCCGCGATCCTGCCGCGCGCCGACGTGCGCGATCGGCTGATCGGCGCCGCGGCGATCGACGATCTGCCGCGCGGCGCCCGGGTGGGGACGAGCTCGCCGCGCCGCGCCGCACAGCTGCGCCGGTTGCGCTCGGACCTGGAGATCGTGCCGTTCCGCGGCAATGTCGATACGCGCCTGGCCCGGCTGGAGCGGGGGGAGGCGGAAGCGACGCTGCTCGCCGCCGCCGGGCTTGACCGGCTCGGCCGCGACAGCGTCGGCACCGCCATTCCGATCGGGACGATGCTGCCGGCGGCCGCGCAGGCGGCGATCGGCATAGAGGCGCGGGCGCGCGACGCTGATCTGCTCGCCTGGCTCGCCGCGATCGGCGACGCGGAGACGGAACGCTGCGTCCATGCCGAAAGGACGCTGCTCGCCACGCTCGGCGGCGATTGCCGCTCGCCGGTCGCGGCGCTGGCGACGCAAGGCAAGGCCGGCATCCACCTGCGCGCCGAAATTCTCAGCCCGGACGGCGTGCTGCACGCGTATGGCGAAGCACTGCTCATCCATCCGGAAGAGGCCGCGCGCCTTGCCCAGCGGCTGTTCGAAGCGGCGCCGGCGGCGCTGCGCGCCCAGTTTTCGGGATGACCCGGCCGCTGCTGATCCTGCGGCCGGAACCGGGTGCCTCGGCCTCCGCCCGCGCTGCTGCCGCGCTCGGGCTGGCCGCCACTGTCCGGCCGTTGTTCGAAGTGGTGCCGCTGGCCTGGCAGCCGCCGCCCGCCGCCGGTTTCGACGCGCTGATGCTGACCAGCGCCAATGCGGTGCGCGCCGCCGGGGCGGCGCTGGCGGGGTATGCGGCGCTGCCGGTCTACGCCGTCGGCCCTGCGACGGCGGCGGCGGCCCGCGCCGCCGGCTTCGCCGCCGTCACCGCCGGCGACGACGATCTCGTTGCGCTGTTCGCGCTGGTTCGGGCCGGCAGCGCCCGCCGCCTGCTCCATCTGTGCGGGGTCGACCGGCGACAGGCCGATCCCGGCGCGCTGTCGGTCACCGCCGTGCCGGTCTATGATGCGCGGGCGATCGATCCGCCGCCCCGCCTTGCCGATGCGGCGGCGCATGTCGTGCTGCTGCATTCGCCGCGCGCCGCCCGGCATTTCGCCGCGCTGGCGCCGGACCGTGCCGCGACGCGGATCGCGGCGATCAGCACGGCGGCGCTGGCAGCGGCCGGGCCGGGCTGGGCAGCGACGGCGGTCGCCGCGCGGCCGGACGATGCGTCACTGCTGGCGGTTGCCGCCGGGCTGACGGCGTGACACTAGAGCCTGTCCCGTTCAAGCGGCACCAGCCCGCACCCCCACCCGGCCTCCCATATGATACTGCCGTTGGGAGGCCGGGTGGGGGTGCGGGCCGGTGCCGATTCCGCTTGAAGCAGACAAGCTCTAGTTGCGCGGGCGCGCCGGGGCGTGCGATGACGGGGCGAAACGATGACCGGCCTTGACGAACCGATGGCGACGCCAGCAGCGTCGCACCGCACCCGCGTTCTGGTGATATCGGCGCTGCTGGCGTTCATCGTCGGCGTGACGTTGACCGCCTATGTGCTGACCCGGCCGGGCCGGCTCGTCACCGCGCCCGCCCCAGTCGGGACGCCGGCGGTGAAGCTGGCGGCGCCAGCCCCCGCGCCGACGCCGCCGCCGCCGGCGATGCCGCCGCGTCCGGTTGCCGATCCCGCCGCGCTGGCCGCGCTCGATGTGCGTATCACCGATCTGGAAGGGCGGATCGACCGGGTCAGCGAGCGCGCCCGCGCTGCGTCCGGCAACGCCGCCCGCGCCGAAGGGCTGCTTGTCGCCTTCGCTGCCCGCCGGGCGCTCGATCGCGGCATGGGCCTCGGCTATATCGAGGCGCAGCTGCGTGATCGGTTCGGCACCAGCCAGCCGGCCGCGGTAGCGACGGTGATCGCCGCGTCGCGCGACCCGGTGACGCTGGAGGAACTGCGCCTCGGCCTAGATGATCTGGCGCCGGCGCTGGTGTCGGGCAGCGACGGCGGCTGGTGGCAGGCGGTGCGGCGCGAATTGGGCAGCCTCGCCGTTGTGCGCAAGGCCGGCACCCCCTCGCCGGAGCCGACCGAACGCGCCCGCCGGGCGCGACGGATGCTGGAAGGCGGCCGCGTCGACGCCGCCCTCGCCGAAGTGGCGCGCATGCCTGGCCGCGACAAGGCCGGCAACTGGATCGCCCTCGCCCGCCGCTACATCGCTGCGCGCCAGGCGCTCGACATGATCGAAACCAGCGCGATCCTCCAGCCGGAACCCACCGCCGCCCAGCCGGCGCAATAAAGCATCCTCTCTCCCCTCTCCCCGTCCCCGCGCCACTCCAACCCCGTCCATCCCCAGCGTAGTCGAGGGACGCACGACAGGGGTGCGTCCTTCGTCATCGCCGCGTTGTCATCAAGCCGGAACAGACCGCGTGCGGCGCCGTATCGCCGCGCCAGCCATGCCGAAGCCGGCGACCAGCAGCGCCCAGCTGGCGGGTTCGGGCACGCCCGGCCCCGGACCGGGTATCGAGGACTGGGTGAGGAACACGCCCGAATCCGATGCGAAGCTGAGGCCATCGGGCAGGTCGAAGCTGATCGTGGCGGTGTGCTCGAACGCCGCCCAGGAGCCGGCTTGGCCGGCCGCGGCGAGAGACATGACCAGCTGGAAGTCCGGATGGGCAGGGTCGAAAATCAGCGTCCCGACAAAATCCTCGGGGCCGAACTGGATCCAGTCGCCCACCGGGTTGAAGGACAGAAAATAGGCCGCCGGACAGCCGGCCACGGCATCGGTGCACGATGGCGAATCGTCGGACTCGTCATCGGCCCAGCCGGCCGTGCCGCCCAGCGCCGAATAGCCGTCCCCCATGCTGAAACCGAAGCGGGGCTGCTGGAAGCCCTCGAACGCGCCGTCCACATGCAGCCTGACGGTGAAGCTCGTCGGGCCGGCGACGGTCGAGGAAAAGTGCAGTATATCCGAAAAACCGGCATACGCATGGGCGCTGCCGCCACTATCGGTCCAATCCGAAATCTTCAGCTGGCCGGTCGCCAGGTCGGCGAAAGCCCAGGCGTTGCCATGCGCGGCCGTTTCCCAGGAATAAACCGGCTCCGCCACGGCCGAAACGCTTTGCATCGCGCTGGTTTTGGTGGCCGACTGGACCAGCGTCGCCGGGATCACGCCGGGCCCGTAAGTGGGCGTGCAATAGCTGAAGTCGGTGCCGTTGCACTCGATCGCTTTTTGCTCGGTCACTTGGCTGCCCGAATAGGCGAATGCCGCGACATCGACCCAGACGTTCCAGTCCGCCGCCTGTGCCGCGTCCGCCACCAGCGCGCCGGCCAGTATAAGCGCCGGGCCTCCATACCGAATGACCATGATGAATCCCCTCAGTGAGCCTGCGCCGCGTCGGCGCGGGCCGGCGGACCAGCGATTCGGTATCGGGTTCGGGCGGGCTTCGCGTCATCGGTTTTGATGATAGATGACGGATCCATTCCGCCTGCCCCAAAATGGGGCAAGAGCGCGCCGCGCCGGAGATGGAGGATCGCGGAGGCGCTGCCGCAGAGGCGGACCCCAAAGGAGATCGGCGCCGAACCGCAGCGCGCGTCTGTATGGAACTGGAGCGGGCGAAGGGATTCGAACCCTCGACCCCGACCTTGGCAAGGTCGTGCTCTACCCCTGAGCTACGCCCGCTCGGCGTTCAGCCCCCGGCGCGTAGGCCATCGGGGCGGGTGAGGCGCGGCAGATAGCGCGGGGCCGGGAACCGCGCAAGCCCCTTGTCGCCGTTCGTGCTCAACACTCTGGGGGCTTGGCAGCGCGGCGCTTCGCCCCACATAAGGGCGGCAATCAACCGGGAGGATGGTGTGGCCACGCTGGGGATGACCGCCGCGGAGCGCGCGGAAATAGAAGACTTCAAGCGCGACGTGATCGAGCCGTCGATGAACGCGCTCGTCATCCTCGATTTCTGGGCGGAATGGTGTGGACCGTGCAAGGCGCTGGCGCCGGTGCTGGACAAGGTTGCCGCCGCCTATGCCGACAAGGGCGTGCTGCTGCGCAAGGTCGACGTCGACGCCAGCCGGACGATCGCGGCGCAGTTCCGTGTCCAGTCGATCCCGACCGTCTATGCCGTGTTCCAGGGCCAGCTGGTCGCCGACCTGACCCAGGCGCGAACCGAATCGCAGCTGACCCAGATGCTCGACCAGATCCTGCGGCAGCTACCGCCGATCACTCCGGCGGGCGAGGAGCAGGCGCCCGACATCGCGCCGCTGATCGCGATGGGGGAGGAAGTGCTTGCCGGCGGTGATGCCGAACGGGCCGCTGGCATCTTCGCCCAGGTCGCCGAAATGGCGCCGGAGGACCCGGCCGTGGTCTCCGGCCTCGCCCGCGCGCTGGTCGGCGCCGGCCGACTGGACGAGGCGCAGGCGGCGCTCGACGCGCTGCCGGAGGACAAGGCGAAGGACCCGGCGATCGCCCGCGCGCTCAGCGCCGTCGCCCTGGCGCGCGAAGCCCAGCCGGCCGACGATCTCGACGGGCTGCGCCGCCGCGCCGCCGCCGCGCCCGACGATCTGGCGCTGCAGTACGAACTCGCCGGGGCGCTGATGGCGGCGAACGACCATGACGGCGCGGCCGATGCGCTGCTGGCGATCATCGCCGCCGACCGCGACTGGAACGAGGGCGCCGCCCGCCAACGGCTGCTGCAGCTGATGGAAGTCGTCGGGCTGGAGGACCCGTGGGTGTCCGCCACCCGCCGTCGCCTGTCGGCGATCCTGTTCACCTGATGGGCGCTCGCCCGTCCCGTCTGTCGATCTTTCCGCTGGGCGGGGCGCTGCTGTTCCCGCGCATGCAATTGCCGCTGCACATCTTCGAGCCGCGTTACCGCGCGCTGGTCAGCGATTCGATGGCGCGGGACCGGCGGATCGGGATGATCCAGCCAAAGGGGCCGGGCGAGCCGCCGGACCTGTTCGCCATCGGGTGCGTCGGCCGCATCGCCCATGTCGAGGCGCTCGACGACGGGCGCTACAATATCGTGCTGGAGGGGCTGGCGCGTTTCCGCCTGCTGGCGGAAATCGCCGCGACCACCCCGTTCCGCCAGGTCGAGGCGGAGATCGAGGACGCGCTGGAGGAGCCGCCGCTCGCCCCCGCCCGCCGCGCCGCGCTGGAAAGCGAATCGCGCCGCTTCGCCGACGCGCAGGGCTATGCGGTGGACTGGGGCGCCGTCGCCCGGCTTGATGACGAGGCGCTGGTCAACGGCATCGCCCAGATTGCGCCGTTCGACGTCGCCGCCAAGCAGGCGCTGCTCGAGGCGGACGGGCTGGACGAACGCTGCGACCTGATCATCCAGTTGATGCAGTTCTTTGGCCGCCATCAGGGCGAGGCCGGCGACCCGGTGACCCTGCAATGAGCCTTGATCCCGATCTGCTCGCCATGCTGGTTTGCCCGCTGACCCGCAAGCCGCTCCGCTACGACCCGGCGGCGCAGGAATTGATCTCGGACGCCGCCGGCCTCGCCTATCCGGTGCGGGACGGCGTGCCGGTCATGCTGGTCGAGGAAGCGCGGGTGCTGGATGCCGGAGAGGTCCCGCCTTCCCCCGCCACCTGACCTCCGCCCAGCTCCAACCTCAAACCCGTGCGTCCCTCGACTGCGCCCGGGATGGACGGGGCGGTTGGGGCGGGAAGGGGGCCAGCTGATCGGCAGGCCCAAACCCTACCCCAATTCCCCCCGCAGCAGCGGCGGCAGGACACCGGTTTCGCCGCGCGCCTCGGCCATGAACAGCCGCTTGAGCGGCGGTGTGCGCTGGACAATGCCGAGGCCGAAGCGCCGCGCCGCCGAGGCCGTCCGTCCCGGCAGGCCGAACAGGCGGGTCAGCCCGTCGGTCGCTGCCGCGACCATCAGCGTGTCCAGGCTGCGCCAGCGTTCGTAGCGGGCGAGCAGTTGCGCGTCGCCCAGGTCGAGCCCCAGCCGGCTGCCGTCGACCAGCACCTCGGTCAGCGCCGCCACGTCGCGGAAACCCAGGTTCAGGCCCTGGCCGGCGATCGGGTGGATGCCGTGGGCGGCGTCGCCGGCCAGCGCCAGCCGCTCGCCGGTGATCCGCGCGCTGTGGTGGAAGCCGAGCGGGAAGGCGCTGCGCGGCGCCGCCACCTTCAGGGTGCCGAGCATGCCGCCCATCCGCTTGCTCGCCTCGGCGAGGAAGGCGCGGTCGCCCAGCTTCAGCATTCCCGGCCCGTCGGCGCCGCGCACCGACCAGACGATGGCGGAACGGTGGCCGCCCGGCATCGGCAGCAGCGCGAACGGGCCTGACGGGTAGAAGATTTCATAGGCGATGTTGCCGTGGTCGCGCTCATGCTCCAGCGCGCCGACGATCGCGGTATGGTCGTAGGACCAGCGGGCGACGCGGATGCCGGCGGCGGCGCGGGTCGGCGAATTGCGCCCCTCCGCCGCAATCAGCAGCGGCGCCCGCGCCACCCGGCCGTCGTCCAGCGTCACCGTCACGTCGTGGGTGCCGCGCTCCGTCGTCACCGCGCGCGCGGGCATGCACAGGGTGACCCCGGCCGCCTCCGCCGCCGCGGCGTGTAGCGCCTGGCGTAGCTGCCGGTTCTCGAACATCAGGCCCAGCGGCCCGTCGTCCGGCGCGGATTCGAAAGCGAGCAGGCCCGGCGCCAGCCCGTCGCTGACGTGGATGGTGCGGATTTCGCAGCCCTTGCCGGCCAGCCGCGCGCCGACGCCGATCGCCTCCAGCATCTTCCAGCTTGCGCTGGCGACGGCGGAGGCACGACCGTCGAAACCGGGGGCGAGCACCGCATCCGGCCGGGCCGGGTCGACGACGGTGCTGGTCAGGCCGTGCGCGTCCAGCGCCAGCGCCAGCGTCAGCCCGACCAGGCCGCCGCCAAGGATGATCACGTCGCTGTCCATGCTCGCCGCTCTAGCTCGGCGGCGTCGGGCGCGGAAGCCCGCTTGACGCGGAGTCGGCGCCACAGGCATTGTGGGCGGCGGAACATTCCACGCACGAACGAGGGTTTTGCATGGGGAGCCGTGCGATGGCATCGCAGGATCCGGGCTGGCGGGCGGCGATCCGGCGCGGCGTGGCGCGCAGCGGGGCGCTGTTCGGCGGGGTCGCGGTGCTGCTCGCCGTGCTGCTCGCCGCGCTGGCGCTGGTCAGCTACCACCCGAGCGACCCGTCGATGAACACCGCTGCCGGCGGCCCGGCGCAGAACTGGATCGGCACGCCCGGGGCGTGGCTGGCCGACCTGATGCTGTGGACGCTGGGGCCAGCGACGGCGCTGCTGCTGCCGTTGCTCGCCTTCATCGGCCTGCGGCTGTGGCATGATCGCGATCCTGGTCGGTGGAAGCGCACGATCCCGCAGGCGGTGATCGGCATCGCGCTGATCGGCATCGCGCTGGCCATGGTCAACGCCGGGTCGATCGCCGGGTTGCCCGGCGGGCTGGGCGGCGCGGTCGGCATCGTCGGCCAGGCGGCGATCGACCGGCTGATCGCGCTGCTGCCACCGCCGGCGGTGGTATGGACCCATTACGGCGTTGCCGCGCTGCTCGCGATCGGCGGCATCGTCCTGTGGGCGAAAAGCCTTGAACTGGACGAGGTCGAGCGTGGTTGGCTGTTCCGCCGCCGCGTCGCGGAGACGGACGCTAACGGCGCGGATACCGGTGACGAGGCTGTTGCTGCCGCCCGCCCGCACCGCAGCGCCCCTGCGGAACCGCGCCCGGTGGCGGAGCCGGACCGGCGGCCGCCGCCGGTCATTTCCGTGCCGGGGGAGAAGCCGGTGGCGGGCGCCGGGCGCAAGCAACCGGCGCCGGTCCAGACCTCGTTCGACCTGAAGGACCGCTACACCCTGCCGAAGCTGGCGCTGCTGTCGCCGGCGCCGCCGGCGTCCGGCAACCCGATCGACAAGGCCGGGCTGGAACGCAACGCCCGCCTGCTCGAATCGGTGCTGGAGGATTTCCATGTGAAGGGCCAGATCGTCGAGGTTCGCCCCGGCCCGGTCGTCACCATGTACGAACTGGAACCGGCAGCCGGGATCAAGGCGAGCCGGGTGATCCAGCTTGCCGACGACATCGCCCGCAACATGTCGGCGCTGTCGGCGCGCGTCGCCACCATCCCCGGCCGCAGTGTGATCGGCATCGAATTGCCGAACCAGAAGCGCGAGTCGGTCGTCCTCCACGAACTGATCTCCAGCCCGGTGTTCGAGGATCAGTCGGGCGCGCTGCCGCTGGTGCTGGGCAAGAACATCGCCGGTGATCCGGTTATCGCCGATCTGGCGCCAATGCCGCATCTGCTGGTCGCCGGCACCACCGGCTCGGGCAAGTCGGTCGGCCTGAACGCGATGATCCTGTCGTTGCTCTACCGGCTCAGCCCCGACCAGTGCCGGATGATCATGATCGACCCGAAGATGCTGGAACTGAGCATCTACGACGACATCCCGCATCTGCTCGCGCCCGTGGTCACAGATCCGCCGAAGGCGGTGCGCGCGCTGAAATGGGCGGTCGAGCAGATGGAGGAACGCTACCGGATGATGGCGTCGGTCAGCGTGCGCAGCCTCGCCTCGTTCAACGACAAGGTCCGCGCCGCCAAGGCGAAGGGCCAGCCGCTCGGCCGCCGCGTCCAGACCGGCTACGATGCCGAGACCGGCCAGCCGATCTACGAGGAGGAGCAGCTTTCCTTCGATCCGCTGCCCCAGATCGTCATCATCGTCGACGAGCTGGCCGACCTGATGATGACCGCCGGCAAGGAGGTCGAGTTCCTGATCCAGCGGTTGGCGCAGAAGGCGCGGGCGGCCGGCATCCACCTGATCATGGCGACGCAGCGGCCGTCGGTCGACGTCATCACCGGCGTCATCAAGGCCAACCTGCCGACCCGGATCAGCTTCCAGGTCACCTCGAAGATCGATTCGCGCACCATCCTGGGCGAACAGGGGGCGGAGCAACTGCTCGGCAAGGGCGACATGCTCTACATGCCCGGTGGCAAGCAGATCGTCCGCGTCCACGGCCCGTTCGTGTCCGACGAGGAGGTCCGCGCCGTCGCCGACCATTGGCGCACCCAGGGCCGGCCCGACTATATCCAGGCGGTGACCGAGGAGCCGGAGGACGGCGGTTTCGAGCTGGAAGGCGCGCCGCACGGCGACGACAGCCCGGAGGAACAGCTCTACCGCCGCGCGGTCCAGATCGTCGCGACCAGCCAGAAGGCGTCGACCAGCTATGTCCAGCGCCAGCTTCGCGTCGGCTACAACAGCGCGGCTCGGCTGATCGAACGGATGGAGCAGGAGGGCAAGGTCGGCCCGCCGGACCATGTCGGGCGGCGCGACGTGCTGATCGACCGCGACGGTCAGCCGGTCTGACCGCCCGCAGATCAGGCCCGGTAGCGGAACGATCCGGGTTCAGTCGGCATTCAAGCCGAATCACCGAAAAGCCGCCCCATCCGCATGGAGTGTTCCGAATGTCGTTTCGTCCGTTGATCCCTGCCGCTCTGGCCCTCGCGCCACTTGCGCTGGCGTCCGCCCCCGCCGTTCAGGCGCAGGCGCCCGCCGCCGAATCGGACCTGGCGGCGGTCCAGCGCCATATGGCGGCGATCCAGACGATGACCGCCGATTTCACCCAGACCGACCGCGCCGGCAAGGTGCTGACCGGCACGCTGACGCTGAAGCGGCCCGGCCATGTCCGCTTCCAGTACGAAAAGGGCGTGCCGCTATTGATCGTCGGCGACGGCAAGGCGCTGACCTTCATCGACTATCAGGTGAAGCAGGTATCGCGCTGGCCGATCGGCAAGTCGCCGCTCGCCTTCATCCTCGATCCCGCGAAGGACCTGTCGAAGGTGGCGCGGGTGGTCGAATCGGCTGACCCGCGCCTGCTGCTCGTCCAGGCGCGCGATCCCGCCCGGCCGGAATTCGGCACGATCACCCTGGCCTTCGTGCGTGGCACCAGTGGCCCCGCCGGGCTGACGCTGAACGGCTGGACCGCGCTCGACGCGCAGAACAACCGCACCCAGATCCGCCTGTCCAACCAGCAGTTTAACGGCCCGATCGACGACCAGGCGTTCAAATGGCGCGATCCGCGTCCGGCCGGGCGCGGGCGCTGAACCCACCCGTTCATATTGGCGACAGGATGGATCGCGTATTCATGCTCGGCGGACGTTGGAGCACCGGAGCCGGGTTTCCCCCTGTTACCCGCCTCGTCATTCCGATGTCCCGCCAGCGTGACGAACGCAGGTTGGCCCCCGTTCCAAGCCCCCGGAGCGGGGGCCTTTGCGTGTCTGGATGATGGCGCGCGGGCCGGCGCCGCTTCCCCATAACGCGATCAGACTCTAAAGCGCGCGGATGGCCGACACCCTCAGCATCGCATCGTGGAACATCAATTCGGTGCGCGCGCGCCTCGACATCGTCGCACGCTTCCTGGCCGAACAGGCGCCGGACGTGCTGTGCCTGCAGGAGACCAAGGCGGCGAACGACGTGTTTCCCGCCGCCGCCTTCGCCAGCCTCGGCTACACGCATCAGGTGCTGCACGGTCAGCGCATGTACCACGGCGTCGCCATCGTCAGCCGGGTGCCGCTGGTCGAGGACGACCGGCTGGACTGGCAGGCGAACGGAGAGGCGCGCCATGTCGGCGTCCGGCTGGCCAACGGCATGCGGCTGGAAAATGTCTACGTGCCGGCCGGCGGCGACATCCCCGACCGCGCGCTCAACCCGAAATTCGGGCAGAAGCTCGATTTCCTGGCACGGATGACCGACTGGGCGGCCGGGCTGGCGGTACCGACGCTGCTGGTCGGCGATTTCAACATCGCGCCGCTCGAATCGGACGTATGGAGCCACAGGCAGTTGCTCGACGTGGTCAGCCATACGCCGGTGGAGGTTGAGGCGCTGGCCCATTTCCAGGCCGCGCACGGCTGGGTCGACCTCGGCCGCCGTTTCGTGCCGCCGCCGGAGCGGCTCTACACCTGGTGGAGCTACCGGGCGAAGGACTGGGCCGTCTCCGATCGCGGCCGTCGGCTCGATCATATGTGGGCCAGCCCGGCGCTTGCCGGCCAGGCGATCGGCCACCGCGTGCACGAGGAATGCCGCGCTTGGGGCCGCCCATCGGACCATATCCCGCTGATCACGGAATTCCGCCTGTGATGGCCGATCCGCGCGCCGCCGCCCGCGCCGTCGATGCGTTGCGCCGGGGGTGGGAGGTGACGATCGCCGATGCCGACGCGGCGCTGGCGCTGCTGGCGATCGAGACCGCCGACACCGGCCGCCTCGCCGCCTTCGACCCGGACGGGCAGGCCGATATCCTGCTGTCCGCCGCGCGCGCGGAAACGCTGAAGCTGGCCAACCAGCGGGAAGCGGCCGGCGGCGGGGCAACCCGCATCGCACGGGCGCCGTGGATCGATCTGCCGGCGGCGGTGGCGCTTGCCGACCCGGCGCTCGATCTGGCCGTGCCGTTGAAAGGGCCGTTCCGCGCGGTCGCGCCGGGGGCGGCGGAGGCGGCCGGCGCCGCCCTCGCCCTTGCCAGGCTCGCCGGCCTGCTGCCCGCCTTCTTCGTCCGCACCGTGGCGCGGACGGCGGACGCACTGACCCCGGCGGCGATCGCCGCCTATCAGGCGTCCGACCGGCTGGTCGTGGCGGCGCGCGCGCGCCTGCCGGTCGCTGCCGCAGAAACGGCGGAGATCGTCGCCTTCCGCACCGCCGAGACGGCCGAGGAACATGTCGCGCTGGTCGTCGGCACGCCGGACGGCAGCCCGCCGCTCGTGCGCCTGCACAGCGAATGCCTGACCGGCGATGTGCTCGGCTCGCTCAAATGCGATTGCGGGCCGCAGCTCCACGCCGCGCTCGCCGCCATCGCCGACGCGCGCTGGGGGGTGCTGCTCTATCTGCGCCAGGAAGGGCGCGGCATCGGCCTGATCAACAAGCTGCGCGCCTACAGCCTGCAGGATCAGGGCTTCGACACCGTCGACGCCAATATCCGCCTCGGCTTCGCGGTCGACGCGCGCGATTTCTCGCTGGCCGCGCGGATGCTCGCCTTGCTCGGCATCGCCGCCGTCCGGCTGCTGACCAACAACCCGGCGAAGGTGGCGGGGCTTGAGGCGCACGGCATCACCGTCGTCGAGCGGGTGCCCCATGCGCTGCCGGCCAACCCGCATAACGAACGCTACCTCGCCACCAAGCGCGACCGCACCGGCCACCAGCTCTAAGGCTTGTCCTGTTCAAGCGGCACCAGCCCGCTCCCCCACCCGGCCTCCCACATGATACTGCCGTTGAAAGGCCGGGTGAGAGAGCGGGCTGGTGCCGATTCCGCCTAAAGCGAACAGCCTCTAAGGCCCGCCGTCCCCGTCATCGCTTCGCTACACTCGCAATGACGGCGTTCAGGCCACAGCGCCGTTGACCGCGCGCGCCGGGCGGCTAGGACGGTCGGATCGTATACTATCAGGGGTTGGTCGTGGACGGTCCGGTCATTCTGTCGGTCGATGCGGTGTTCGCTCTGGCACGCCGGGTGCTGGTGACGGCTGGGCTCGCCGCGCCGCAGGCGGAGGCGGTGGCGCGGGTGATCGCCGCCGCCGAGCGCGATGGCTGCTCCAATCACGGCCTGCACCGCCTGCCCGGCTGCGTCGAGACGGTCGGGTCTGGCCGGCTGGCGGTGGCGGCGGTGCCGGAACCGCGCGACGAAACGCCTGCGCTGGTCCGCATCGACGCCGGCTACGGCTACGCGCCGCTCGCCTTCGAACGGGGCCTGCCGTTGCTAGCGGAGAAGGCGCGTCGTGGCGGCGTCGCGGCGCTGGTCATCGCCAACTGCTTCCATTTCTCGGCGCTGTGGCCGGAGGTGGAGGCGCTGGCGGCGGAGGGTCTTGCCGGGCTGGCGCTGACGCCCAGCCATGCCTGGGTCGCGCCGGCCGGCGGCAGTCGCGGCCTGCTCGGCACCAACCCGATCGCTTTCGGCTGGCCGCGCCCGGACGGGCACCCCTATGTCTTCGACTTCGCGACCAGCGCCGTCGCGCGCAGCGACCTCGCCCAGTACCGCAACGACGGCCGCGCGATCCCGGAAGGCTGGGGCGTGGACCGCGACGGCGCGCCGACCACAGACGCGCAGGCCGCGCTCGACGGCGCGATGCTGACCTTCGGCGGCCATAAGGGATCGGCGCTGGCGACGATGGTCGAATTGCTCGCCGGCGCGTTGATCGGCGATCGGACCAGCGTCGAATCGATGGCGTGGGACGGGGGACTGAAACTCGCCCCCTGTCACGGCGAGCTGATCCTTGCTTTCGACCCGGCGGTCATGGCCGGCGGCGACGCCGCGCCGGGGATCGCGCGGGCGGAGGCGCTGTTCGCCGGCTTCGCCGCACAGGGTGCCCGCCTGCCGTCCGCGCGCCGCTACGCCGCGCGGGCGCGGAGCCTGGCCGACGGCGTCGCCGTGCCGCGCGCTCTCCATGACCGCATCGCGACGCTGGCCGGCTGACCCGGCCGCCGCGTCAGTCGCAGGGGCAGTCTTCCGCCGCCCGACCCCAGAATTCGCGGATGATCGCCCAGGCCTCGCTGGCGGTCTCGACCCAGTTCATCAGCGCCAGGTCCTTGTGGGAGATGACCCCTTCGTCGGCCAGCGCCTCGAAATCGACGACCTTGTTCCAGAAATCGCGCCCGAACATCAGGATCGGCAGGCGGGAAATCTTGCCGGTCTGGATCAGGGTCAGCGCCTCGAACATCTCGTCGAACGTGCCGAACCCACCGGGGAACACCGCGATCGCCCGCGCGCGCAGCAGGAAATGCATCTTGCGCAGCGCGAAATAGTGGAACTGGAAGCTGAGCGACGGGGTGACATACTGGTTCGGCGCCTGCTCGTGCGGCAGCACGATGTTGAGGCCGATCGTCTCGGCGCCGGCGTCGACCGCGCCGCGGTTCGCCGCCTCCATGATCGACGGGCCGCCGCCGGAACAGACGACGAAGTGGCGCCGCCCCTCGGCATCGCGCGGGCAGCGGCTGGCCAGCCGCGCCAGCTCGCGCGCGACGTCGTAATATTTGGCCTTGGCGACCAGCCGCTCGGCGATCGCCCGGCCGCGCGCGTTGGTCGCGGCGGCGAGCAGGGCGTCGGCCTTGGCCGGTTCCGGGATGCGGGCGGAACCGTAGAACACCAGGGTGGAGGCGATCCGCGCTTCGTCGAGCAGCAGGTCGGGCTTCAGCAGCTCAAGCTGGAAGCGCACCGGCCGCAGGTCCTCGCGCAGCAGGAACTCGGTGTCCTGGAACGCCAGCCGGTAGGCGGGGTGTTCGGTCTGCGGGGTGTGGACGACGGTCTTGGCGGTACTGTCCGCCGACTGGCGGGCGCGCGGGAACAGCCGCGACGGGACGATGGTTTCGCTATTCTCTGTCATTCCTAGGCTGATAGCGCGTTTGGGTGTCGGTTCAAGCGCGGGCCGCGCCGGCGGTCAGCGGCAGAACGGCCCGCGCCCCATGTCGAGGTGGAAATGGTCGTTGTGGGCGGCGTTGTAGTCGGGGCTGAGCACGGTTGCGAAGCGCTTGCAGGCCGATTGATGCACCGCCTTGATGAAGCCGCGCACCGCCTGATCGGCTGAGCGGTAGTCGGTCTTGACGCTGATCCGCCGCCCGTCGGCCAGGATGAAGGCGGCGACATCGACGGCGTTCGACCGCGCATGCTCGGACAGCCGGTCGGTGGCGCCGATGCCGTTGATCGTCCGGCAGCTATAGGTGCCGAACGTCTCGACCTTCACCACCTCGCTGCCCAGCCAGGCGCGGGAAGCGGGCACGACGCCGAACCGCACCCAGCCGGAAAAGGCGCTGGCCAGCGGGCAGGTCATCGCGCCCAGATTGGTGGTCGGCGTGCCGACGTCGAGCAGCTTGACCGATCCGTAGGCGAGGCAGCCGCCGCCGAAATCGCGGTCGGGCAGCGGCTGGAAATCGACGCCCTGCCCCGCCAGCCGGCCAAGGCACTGCCGGATCGGGGCGGAGGTGATGCCCGGCATCAGCTGCGCGGCCGGTGTCGGCTTGCGCGCCGACGACCGGCGTCCACGGTCGCCGGAACAGGCGGCAAGCGCCAGCGCCGCGATGATCGTCGCGCCGATCCCGATCCGTCCGGTCCGCCCCATGCTCACCCGCCGATGATCGCCGGTTCGATCCGCGGAACGAAGGCTGGCGGCGGCGGCTTGCGACGAACCGTGCCGAAACGGAGTCGGGCGTCTGCCCCACCACCTCATGCCCCGTCCGCACAGGCGCACCGATTCCCTTTCGTCGGGAGAGAGGTTAAGGGCCTGGCGCGGCACCGGCCCGCTCCCCTTCAACAGGACATGGCATGACGATCACCCGAACCGATCTGCGGGCCTATGCCATGCTGGCGCTGGTCATGCTGTTCTGGGCGGGCAACTCGATCGTCGGCCGCGCGGTCAGGGACGATATTCCGCCGTTCACGCTGGCGCTGGTCCGCTGGGCCGGGGCGCTGCTGCTCGTCGCGCCGTTTGCCCTGCGCCATGTCGTCGCCGATCGCGCGGAGCTGCGCCGGGCGTGGCGGCGGGTGCTGCTGCTCGGTCTGCTCGGCATCGCCACCTTCAACGCGCTGCTCTACTACGGCCTGCGCTTCACCACCGCGACCAACTCGATGCTGCTGCAGGCGGCGATCCCCGGGCTGGTGCTGCTGTTCGACTATCTGCTGTTCCGCACGCGCTCCGGCTGGCAGGCGATCGGCGGCGTGCTGCTGTCGACCGCCGGGGTGGTGCTGATCGTCTGTCGCGCCGATCCGCAGGCGCTGCTGCATCTGGATTTCGGCACCGGCGATCTGCTGATCCTGGCGGCGGTGGTCGTCTGGGGCATCTATACCAGCCTGCTGCGCACCCGCCCGGCGGTGCATCCGTCCAGTTTCATCGCCGTCACCTTCGCGATCGGCGCGCTGGCGATGTTGCCGCTGGCGATCGGGGAATGGCGCGCCACCGGGTTTCCGGCGCTCGGCCCGGGCAGCATCGGCGCCTTCGCCTATGTCGCGATCCTGCCGTCGCTGGTCGCCTATTTCCTTTACAATGCGGCGGTCACGGCGATCGGTGCCGGCAAGGCCGGGCAGGCGATCAGCCTGATGCCGCTGTTCGGCGCCTTCCTCGCCGCCTTCCTGCTCGGTGAGGCGCTGCGTCCGTTCCACGCCGCCGGCATGGTGCTGATCCTCGCCGGCATCGTCACCAGCGCGACGGTGCGCTCACAGCACCAACAGGCCGATTAACAGCCCGGCCTGCACCACCGCGATCAGGTGGAGCCGATCCGAAAACGGCTGCTTGCGTGTCTTGTGGCGGAACATCCGCCTGGCGAGATAGGCACCCGGCGTGCCGCCCAGCGCGGCAAGCGTCAGCAGGTCCGACTCCGGAATGCGGCGGTGGCCGGCCTCGGCCCGGCGCTTATCCTGCCCGAAACGCAGCATCGTCCAGGCGTTGATCGCGGCGACAAGGCCGATGAGTGTCAGCGGCGCCATGAAACACGCTTATCTTCAAATGCTTGCGCGGCCGTTACCCCGTTTCCGCGCCCCCGCCCGGCGCGATCGTCCCTTGACAGCGCCGCCGTCGCCGTTAGGGCCGGCGGCGGGCCACGCCGTCCCAACGCGGCGCGCGCTCTCTGCAAGGAGAGACTACATGACGAAGACCCCCGCCGCGGGCATCCCCGCGCGTATCGAACGCCCCACCACAAAACCCGTCCGCCCGCATTTCTCGTCCGGGCCCTGCGCGAAGCCGCCGGGCTGGGCGCCGGGACGGCTGGCGACCGGCTCGCTCGGCCGCTCCCACCGCTCGAAGCTGGGCAAGAGCCGCCTCGCCTATGCGATCGACCTGACCCGCGAGATCCTGCGCGTGCCCGCCGGCCACCGCATCGCGATCGTCCCGGCGTCGGATACCGGGGCGGTCGAAATGGCGATGTGGTCGCTGCTCGGTGCGCGGCCGGTGACGGTGGCGGCGTGGGAAAGCTTCGGCGAAGGCTGGGTCACCGACGCGGTCAAGCAGCTGAAGATCGACCCGACGGTGCTGCGCGCGCCCTATGGCGAACTGCCGGACCTCGCCGCGATCGATCAGGATCACGACGTGCTGTTCACCTGGAACGGCACCACCTCCGGCGTGCGCGTGCCCGACGGCGACTGGATCAAGGACGATCGCGGCGGCCTGACCTTCGCCGATTCGACCAGCGCGGTGTTCGCAATGGACCTGCCGTGGGACAAGCTGGATGTCGTCACCTACAGCTGGCAGAAGGTGCTGGGCGGGGAGGGCGGCCACGGCGTGCTGATCCTCGGCCCGCGCGCGGTCGAGCGGCTGGAGAGCTACGCCCCGGCCTGGCCGCTGCCGAAGATTTTCCGCATGACCAAGGGCGGCAAGCTGATCGAGGGGCTGTTCGCCGGCGAGACGATCAACACCCCGTCGATGCTGGCGGTGGAGGATTACATCTTCGCGCTCGAATGGGCGAAGCAGCTCGGCGGGCTGGACGCGCTGGTCGCGCGCAGCAGCGCCAACGCCGCCGCGCTCGACGCGATCGTCGCCGAGCGCGACTGGCTCGACCATCTCGCCGCCGATCCGGCGACCCGCTCGACGACCAGCGTCTGCCTGAAATTCGCCGACGCGGCGGTCGCCGGGCTGGACGATGCCGGCAAGTTGGCGCTGGTCAAGAAGATCGCCGCGCTGCTCGAGGCGGAGGACGCCGCCTACGACATCGCCGGCTATCGCGACGCGCCGCCGGGCCTGCGCATCTGGTGCGGCGCCACCGTCGATGCGGCCGACATCGCGGCGCTCGGCCCCTGGCTCGACTGGGCCTGGGGCGAGGCCCACGCCGCCTGACCGCCCTCCGGCGCCTATTCCCATTCTCCGGCTCCCCCCGACGCGCGCGGGAGCGAACAAGGACAGATACATGCCCAAGGTACTGATTTCCGACAAGATGGACCCGAAGGCCGCCGCGATCTTCCGCGAACGCGGCGTCGAGGTCGACGAGAAGCCCGGCCTGACCAAGGAAGAATTGATCGCGATCATCGGCGACTATGACGGCCTCGCCGTCCGCTCGGCGACCAAGGTGACGAAGGATGTGCTTGCGGCCGCCACCAACCTGAAGGTCGTCGGCCGCGCCGGCATCGGCGTCGACAATATCGACATCCCGGCGGCGTCGGCGAAGGGCGTCGTCGTCATGAACACGCCGTTCGGCAATTCGATCACCACCGCCGAACATGCGATCGCGCTGATCTTCGCGCTCGCCCGCCAGCTGCCGGAGGCGGACGCCTCGACCCAGGCCGGCAAGTGGGAAAAGAACCGCTTCATGGGCGTGGAGGTCACCAACAAGGTGCTCGGCCTGATCGGTGCCGGCAATATCGGCTCGATCGTTGCCGACCGCGCGCTCGGCCTGAAGATGAAGGTCGTCGCCTATGATCCGTTCCTGTCGGCCGAACGGGCGGTGGAGCTTGGCGTCGAGAAGGTGACGCTGGACGAGCTTCTTGCCCGCGCCGATTTCATCACCCTGCACACCCCGCTGACCGACCAGACCCGCAACATCCTGTCGGCGGAGAATATCGCCAAGACCAAGCCGGGCGTGCGCATCGTCAATTGCGCGCGCGGCGGCCTGATCGACGAGGCGGCGCTGAAGGCGGCGCTCGATTCCGGCCATGTCGCCGGCGCGGCGCTCGACGTGTTCGTCGAGGAACCGGCCAAGGCCAGCCCGCTGTTCGGCACCGCCAATTTCGTCTCCACCCCGCATCTCGGCGCCTCGACCGACGAGGCGCAGGTCAATGTCGCGATCCAGGTGGCGGAACAGATTTCCGATTATCTGCTGTCCGGCGGCATCACCAACGCGCTGAACGTGCCGTCGCTGTCGGCGGAGGAAGCGCCGAAGCTGAAGCCGTATATGGCGCTGGCCGAACAGCTCGGCTCGCTGGTCGGCCAGCTCGCCCATGACGCGCTGTCGGGCATCGCCATCGAGGTTGAAGGCGCCGCGGCCGATCTGAACCAGAAACCGATCACCGGCGCCGTTCTCGCCGGCTTGATGGGGGTCTATTCGGACACGGTGAACATGGTCAACGCGCCGTTCCTGGCGCGCGAGCGCGGGCTCGACGTGCGCGAGGTCCGCCATGACCGCGCCGGCGACTACCACACGCTGGTCCGCGTCTCGGTCAAGACCAGCGAGGGCGAGAAGTCGGTCGCCGGCACGCTGTTCGGCGATTCCAGTCCGCGCCTGGTCGAGATCTTCGGCGTCAAGGTCGAGGCCGATCTCGCCGGCGACATGCTCTACATCGTCAACCTGGACGCCCCCGGCTTCATCGGCCGGCTCGGCACCACGCTCGGCGCGGCGGGGGTGAATATCGGCACCTTCCACCTCGGCCGGCGCAGTGCCGGTGGCGAAGCGGTGCTGCTGCTGTCGATCGACTCGCCGGTCGACGAATCGCTGCTGGCGACGATCCGCGGCCTGCCGGGGGTCAAGGTCGCGATGGCGCTGCGGTTCTGATGATCGCGCCCGGCCTGCTGCCAGAGGGGCTGCGTGACCGGCTGCCGCCGGTGGCGGAGGCGGCCGTCGCGCTCACCCGCGCGGTCGCCGACGCGATCGCCGGCTATGGCTACGAACGCGTCGCCCCGCCGCTCGCCGAGTTCGAGGAAGCGCTGGTCGGGCGGCTGAAGGCGGCGAAGGCGCAGGATCTGCTGCGCTTCGTCGACCCGGTGTCGCAGCGTACCCTTGCGCTCAGGCCGGACATCACCACTCAGGTCGGCCGCATCGCCGCGACGCGGATGGCGCACCGCGCGCGGCCGCTGCGCCTGTCCTACGGCGGCAGCGTCATCAAGCTGCGCGCGACTCAACTCAACCCGGAACGGGAACTGACCCAGCTCGGCGCCGAGCTGATCGGCCGAGACACGGTGGCGGCGGCGGCGGAGATCGTCGCGGTGGCGATCGCCGCGCTCGACGCCGCCGGGGCCGGGCCGATCACCGTCGACCTGACCCTGCCCGATCTGGTCGATACCCTGGCCGCCGGGCCGTTTCCGCTGCCGGCCGATGCGATCGACCGGGTCAAGGCGCTGCTCGACGCCAAGGACGCCGGCGGCCTCGCGGCGGCGGGGGCGGACGCCTATCTGCCACTGATCCACGCCGCCGGGCCGCTCGACAGCGCGCTCGCCCGGCTGGAGGCGATCGACGCCGGCGGCGTGCTCGCCAGCCGGATCGCCGCGCTCCGCGCCGTCGCCGCGCCGCTCGCCGGCCGCGCTACGCTGACCCTCGACCCGACCGAGCGCCACGGCTTCGAATATCAGAGCTGGTTCGGCTTCTCGCTGTTCGTCGACGGGCTGGCCGGCGAGATCGGCCGGGGCGGCAGCTACACCATCCTCGACGGGCGGGGCGGGGAGGAACCGGCGATCGGCTTCTCGCTCTACCCTGATCCGCTGATTGAGCGTCTGGCCGCCGCCAACGCCCGCCCGCGCCTGTTCCTGCCGCTCGGCACCGATCCGGCGCTGGCCGCCCGCCTGCGCGGCGAGGGCTGGGTGACGGTGGCGGCGCTCGACGAACGCTGCGACGCGACGGCGCTCGCCTGCACCCACGCGCTGGTCGAGGGCGCGCCGACGCCGGTCTAGGACGCCCGCCACCATTCCATCGTCATTGCGAGCGCAGCGAAGCAATCCACTACCGCTGCAATGACGGTGTCGAGGGCGCCTACCGCTTGCCCAGCATGGTGACGGCCGCCGTCGTCATCGCCTCGGCCGCGGTCGCGATCACCTTCTCGGCATCGGGCGCCCAGCCCGAACTGTGCAGCGACGGCAGCCTGGCCGCATCGCCGCCGGCCGCGTCCCATTTCGCCTGCGGCACGCCGCCGACCCAGAAGATCAGGCTCTGGATATGGGCGGGGTCGGCCAGCCGGTACTGGGCGAAGTCCTCGCTGACCATCACCGGCTTGGCCTGCACCACCCGCTCCTTGCCGAAGCGCCTGGTGAACGCCTCGTGGATCGTCGCGGTCAGCGGCGCGTCGTTGATCGTTGGATCGGCATAGGTGCCGAACGGCGTGACCACCGGCATCCTGTCCTCCGGCATGCCGGAGGCGATCGCCTCGCCGCGCGCGATGCGGCGGATGCCGTCGAGCAGCTTGTCGCGCGTTTCCGCCGAATAGCTGCGTACGGTCAGTTGCAGCTTCACCTCGTCGGGGATGATGTTGTGCTTGGTGCCGCCATGGATCGAGCCGACGGTGACGACGACCGGGTCCTGCGGGTCGATCTCGCGCGACGCCAGCGTCTGCAGGCTGGTGACGATCCGCGCGGCAAGCACGATCGGGTCCTTTGTCGTCGCCGGCGCCGCACCGTGGCCGCCAACGCCCTTGACCAGGATGTCGACCGAATCGACTGCGGCCAGCGCCGGCCCCGCCGTCGTGCCGATCACCCCGGCGGGCAGCGAGGCGGAATCGTGGAAGGCGATCACATAGTCGGGCTTCGGAAAGCGGGTGAACAGCCCGTCCTTCAGCATCGCGGTCGCGCCGGCGTTGGTCTCTTCCGCCGGCTGGGCGATCATCACCAGCGTGCCGGACCACTGGTCCTTCAGCGCCGCCAGCCGCCGCGCCGCGCCGACCCAGCTCGCCATATGGGTGTCGTGGCCGCAGGCGTGCATCACCGCGGTCTGCTGCCCGTCCGGCCCGGTCGCGACGACCTTGCTGGAAAACGGCAGACCGGTCTGCTCCGCCACCGGCAGCGCGTCCATGTCGGTGCGCAGCAGCACCGTCGGCCCGGCGCCGTTCTTCAACACCGCGACGACGCCGTGGCCGCCGACGCCGGTGGTGACGGCGAAGCCGGCCTTCTTCGCTTCCTCCGCCATCACCGCCGCCGTCTTCACCTCCGCGCCGCTCAGCTCGGGCGCGGCGTGGAGGGCGCGGTACAGCGTCATCAACGACGGCATGTCGCCGGTGACCGCGGCGCGGAGCGTGTCGGGCTGGGCGGCGGCGGAGGCGGCGGCCAGCGCCAGCAGCGCGGCGCCCCACATCGGCAGCCGGCTCATCGCGGCGCCATCCGGATCGCGCCGTCGAGGCGGATCACCTCGCCGTTCAGCATCGGGTTGGCGATGATCGCCTCGACAAGCTGGGCATATTCCTCGGGCTTGCCGAGCCGGCTCGGGTGTGGCACCTGCGTGCCCAGGCTGTCCTGCGCCGCCTGCGGTAGACCCATCAGCATCGGGGTCAGGAAGATGCCGGGCGCGATCGTCATCACCCGGATCTTCAACTGCGCCAGGTCGCGCGCGACCGGCAGGGTCATGCCGACGACACCGCCCTTGGACGACGCATAGGCCGCCTGGCCGATCTGCCCGTCATAGGCGGCGACCGAGGCGGTGTTGACGATGACGCCGCGTTCCTCGCCGATCGGCTCGGCGGCGGCGAGCAGGGCCGCGAAGCGCGAGATGACGGTGAAGGTGCCGATCAGGTTGACCTCGATCGTCTTGCGATAGGCGTCGAGCGGGTGGGGCACATTGTCGCGGCCGACGGTCTTGATCGCCGGGGCGATGCCGGCGCAGTTGACCAGGATGCGGGCGGTGCCGTGCGCGGCGGCCGCCGCCGCCAGCCCGGCGTCGACACTGGCTTCGTCGGCGACGTTGACCGGGGCGAACAGCCCGCCGATCGCGGCGGCGTGGGCGGCGCCCGCCTCCTCGTTCAGGTCGAACAGCGTCACCCTCGCGCCGGCCTTCGCCAGCCGCACGGCGGTGGCGCCGCCCAGGCCGGACGCGCCGCCGGTGACGATCGCGGCAATACCATCCAGATTCATCGGCATATCTCCCTCACGCCCACCTATCGGCGGCGCGGGGCGAAATGCAATATCGGCGTTGGGTGGCCCGGTGAGGGCGGGGGGCTCAGCGCCCTTGTGAGCGCCAGCGGCGGATGACGCGGTTCAGGATTTCCTCCTCGCCGCCGGCCTGCGTCCACAATTCGGAGAACAGCGGGTCGTTCGACGCCGGCCGCTTGCGTTCCTCCAGCGCGTCGAACGACACGCGGATCGGGATGGCGACGCCCTCGCCGCAGATGATCGCCTCGCGGTTCCTGAGTGCCGGGATGGTGTCGAGGAAGCCGCGCGCGCCTTCCGGCATCGCCGCCTTGACGAAACTCTGGTCGCGCTCGTTGTTCAGGCGCATCGCGATGATCGTGCCGCACTGCGACAGCACGCCTTCGGCCAGGTCGGACGGCCGCTGCGTCACCAGCCCCAGCGACACGCCGTATTTGCGGCCTTCCTTGGCGATCCGCTCCAGGATCTTGCGGACCGCCTGGCCGTTGCCGACATGGTCGGACGGAATATAGCGGTGTGCTTCCTCGCAGACGAGCAGGATCGGGCGGTGCGGCTCGTCGCGCGACCAGATCGCATAGTCGAACACCATCCGGCTCAGCACCGCGACGACGACGGAGGTGATGTCGGACGGCACGCCCGACACGTCGATGATCGAAATCGGCTTGCCGGCGCCGGGCAGGCGGAAGATGCGGCCGAGGAAATCGGCCATCGTGTCGGCGACCAGCATGCCGGAAAACATGAAGCTGTAGCGCGGGTCGTTGCGCAGCTCGTCGATCTTGGTCTTCAGCCGCATGTAAGGCGCGCTGTCGGTCGCCTTGTCCAGCTTGCCCATCTCGGCGGTGATGATGCCGGTCAGGTCGGACAGCAGGTAGGGGATCGGCGAATCGACGGTCAGCTTCGATATGCCTTCGGCGGCACGGCTCTTGGCGCGCGCGGCGAGCAGGCATTTGGCGAGGATGTCGGCGTCGGTCTGCCGGTTGTCGCCGTAGGAGGTGAGCAGAACCTCGCAATGCTCCTCGAAATTCATCAGCCAGTAGGGCATCGCCAGGTTGCCGACGTCGAAGATCGCGCCGTTGGTCCTGAACGCGGCGGCATATTCGCCGTGCGGGTCGATCATCACGATGTGGCCTTCCGGCGCCATGTCGCAGATGCGGTGGAGGATCAGCGCCGCCGACGTCGACTTGCCGGTGCCGGTCGATCCGAGCAGCGCGAAATGCTTACCCAGCATCGCGTCGATGAACAGCGCGCCGCGTACGTCGCGGGTCGGGTAGACGGTGCCGACCTCGATGTTCGGCCGCGCCTCGGCCGCGTACATCTCCTTCATGTCGGCGCTCGACACCGGATAGACCTTGCAGCCCGGCATCGGGAAACGGGTCACGCCCCGGCGGAAGCCGTAGATGCGGCCGGTCAGCCGTTCCTCGTCGCCCTCGCCGAGGAAATCGACGGTGGCGCTGATCGCCCCGTCCTCCAGCCGCGCCAGCGCGCGGATGCTCGCCATCACCCAGATGGCGCCGATCTTCATCTTGATCTGGCTGCCGACCTGTCCGGAAATTGCCATGCTCGGGTCGGCATGGTCCGCCAGCACCGCCAGCACTTCCGGGTCCATCCGCACCCGTGCCCAGCCTGCGACTTCGATAATCTCACCGATGATGATGCGGTTGGCCTCGGCGCTACGCACGGTGACGGATTCGCCGTCCTCCTCGTGGGGAAGGCGCAGTCCGGTGGAGACCCCGGCCATGTCGGTCATCATGCTTGTCCTGTCGCGGCTGTTTCGGCCCGGCCTTAGCGCGGCGCAGGTAAAGATTTCGCTTTTGTCCGCAACATGCGGGATTTGCCGATCCGGTGGCCGGCGCTCAGACCCGCCTGAACAGCGATCCCGCCGCCCAGCCGAGCAGCAGCGCCAGCGCGATCGACACGACGCCGTAGAGGAAGGACCAGCGCTCCGCCGCCATCGCGACGAAGCGCTCGAAGCCGGATTTGCGGATCGCGATCTCGCGCACCGCCCCGGCCAGCACCCGGCCGTCCTGCACGAGGAACGTCTCGGCGGTGTAGTCGCCGACCGGCACCCGCGCCGGTATGGCGATATGGACGCGGTATAGCGCGCCGTCGGTGATCTCGACCGCGTCGGGTTGCTCGACGTACAGGCCGTTGCGCTGGCGCAGGTCGACCAGCCCGTTCTCGAACCGCTTGGTTTGCGCCAGGCTGCCGGCGTCGGCGGCGGAGAGCTGCAGGTTGCCGACGCCCAGCTCGTAGATGGCGGCGGTGCGCTCGTCGATGATCTCGCCGATCGGGCGGGACGAGGCGACGGCGTAGAAGCCGGGCGCGGAACGGAAGCGCGCGCTGGCCGCGTTCATCCAGATGCCGGCGATCTTGCGCTTCTCGCGCACGACGATCGATTCGGTCGGCCCTTTCAGCACGACGATGATGTCGGCCGGCTTGTCCGGTATCCGCCCGCCGGGATGGAGGATCGCGCCGAACAGCAGCAGCTCGGCGCCGGTGAAGCTGTAGATGATCCGGATGTCGCGCTGCGACACGTCCGGCACCAGCACCGGCTGGTTCGGCGGCCGGTTCTGGGCCAGCAGCAGCGGGGCGAGCAGCAGCAGGGCGAGCGCGCGCATCACGATCCCTGGATCGAATAGATTTCGTCGGGCCGCCAGCCGAGGCCGAGCGCCATGCGGACGGTGATCGCCAGCACCAGGATCGCCAGGAACAGGCGCAGATGGTCGGGCTTCAGCTTCTGGGCGATGCGGGTGCCGATCTGGGCGCCGACGACGCTGCCGATCAACAGCAGCCCGGCCAGCACGATATCGACGGCGTGGGTGGTCAGCGCGTGGGTCATCGTCGCGATCGCGGTGACGAACAGGCCCTGATAGAGCGAGGTGCCGACGACGACGCGGGTCGACACGCCCAATATGTAGAGCATCGCCGGCACCATGATGAAGCCGCCGCCGACGCCGAGCAGCACGGTCAGCACCCCGACCGCCGCGCCCAGGATCAGCGGCGCCAGCGGCGAGATGTAGAGGCCGGAGCCGTAGAAACGCCAGCGCAGCGGCAGCGCCGCGACCAGCGGGTGGTGGCGGCGGGCGCGCGGCGGTGGCGGGGCGCCGCGCTTCTCGGCGAGCAGCGCGCGGATGCCGTCGCGCGCCATCAGGCTGCCGATCGATCCCAGCATGACGACGTAGAGCAGCGCGATCAGGATATCGATCTGGCCCAGTTTCTGGAGCAGGCGGAACAGCACCGCGCCGGCCATCACGCCCACGACCCCGCCGCAGACCAGCACGCCGCCCATCCGCACGTCGACGCCGCCGCGCCGGAAATGGGCGATGACGCCGGACACGCTGGCACCGGTCACCTGCATCACGCCGGATGCGGCGGCGACGGTCGGCGACACGCCGTACAGCATCAGCAGGGGCGTGGTCAGGAAACCGCCGCCGACGCCGAAAATCCCTGCCAGTATGCCGGCCGCGCCGCCCAGCGCGACGATGACCAGCGCGTTGACGGACAGGTTGGCGATGGGCAGGTACAGGTCCACGCGGCGTTCCGGCTAATGGCCCTGGAATCGGGCCGACCGCCCCGCTCTAGCCGGGTTCGCGGCCAAGGTGAACCGCCTCAGAAGTCGGCACCCAACGATAGCGTCGCGCCTGAACCGGGCCGGGCGTTTCCGGCGACGCGCTGGCGCCAGTCGGCGGCCAGACGCAGTGTGGTGCCGGCCGCCGGCACCCGCGCGACCAGTTGCGGGCCGATGTCGATCCGCCCGGCGCCGGGCTGGATGCCGCCCCACGCCCCGGCGCCCGCCGCGATCCGCACCGGCCCCGCCGTCGCCACCGGCCGCTCGACGCGCAGCGCTCCGTCGGCATAGCCGGCGCGTCGCTTCCATCCGACGATCCCGGCCTGGCCATAGCCGTCGAGGACGACGCGGCCGCCCAGCGCCACCGGGGCGATGCCGCCGGCTATGCCCAGCGCATAGGCGTCGCGCCCGCCATCCAGCGCCAGCCTGCGCTCGGCGGCTAGGCGGACCGGCAGGCCGGCCAGCGGCTGCCATTCCAGCCCGATCGCCGCCTCGCGCCCGCCGGGGGCGGCAAGCGGTGCCGCCAGTCGGCCGAACAATGCCACCCGCGCCGCCGGGGCGATCAGGTAGCCGGCGCGCAGCCCGGCCTGCGATCCGCCGAGCTGCCCACCCCCGGCAAGGCTGGCGGCGCCCTTGCCGCGCAGCAGCGCCCAGACGCTGACCGTCAGCCGCCGCCCGGCGTGCGGCGCGACGCCGATCGGATCGCCTCGTGCCAGCACCGGCGGCGGGTCCGACGGCGACGGGCCGGGCGCGGACATCGCCGGGGGCGCCGACGCCCCGGCCGCGATTTCGGCCGCCGGCACCGTTGCCCGCTCCGGCGTCACCGGCGGCGCGGGGTCGAGGCGGATGGTCAACTGCCGGACGGCCCGCGCCGGCAGGGATGCTTCGCTCCACGCGATCAGCGGCGCGAACAGCAATGGCGGCGGCGCGGCCGGCGTCGGCAGTGCTGCCGGCGCTGGCCACAGCATCACCGCGCGCGCCGCCACCCAGCCGACGGTAATTGCGGCGAGAAAGCGCAGCGGGTGGCCGGCGCCGGTCACGCGGCCGGCATCCGGTCGGGAAAGACATGGTCGGTCTTGTCCCATTCGATGGCACCGCCGCGCAGCCGGCGCAGATAGCGCATCAGCGCCCGCCGGGCCGCCAGCATCGTCACCACGTTGGCGACGATGATGCGCGGCAGCGCGTACAACCCCTCGCGCACGCCATAGGCATGGGCGACGAAGGCGAAGCGGAACGCCATCCGCCAGCCGAGCAGCGCCGCCGTCGCCGCCAGCATCGTCGTGCCGGCGCGGCCGATCGGAACCGGCGCATAGCCCGGCGGCGCGACGAGCCGCAGCAGCAGCCAGCCGGCCATCCCGGCATAGGCGGCGAACAGGACCGCCGCCGCCAGCGGCGCGCGCCGGTCGCGCATCCGCATCCAGCGTTCGGCAAGCCCGCCCCGCCAGCCCATCCGGTCCCAGCCGTGCAGGGCGATCCCGGCCATCCAGCGCGATCGCTGGCGGATCGCGGCGTCCCAGCTATTCGGGAAATGCGCGCGCACCGCCACCGCCGCACCGCCGCGCCTGCCCGGCAGCCGCACGAAGATGCCGTGCCCGCCCTGCTCGGCGATCCGCAGCCCGAGCTCGTAATCCTCCGTCATGCTGCCGTCGTCGAACGGCCGGTCGCCGGTGCGCGCCGCGATCCGCTCTAGCATGTCGCGTGCGACAGCGCAGCCGACCCCGGCGGCCGGCACCGCGGCGCCCAGCGCCTCGCGCACAACCAGCGTCTTGGCATGCGCCTCGGAAAATTCGTCGGCATAGGCGCCGGACACGAATCGCCGCCAGAACGGCCGGTCGCTGTCGATCAGCGGCAGCACCGGCAGCTGGATCAGGTCGAACCGGCCGACCAGCGCATCGAACAGCGCGCCCTCGGCCGGGTGGACGACATCCTCGGCATCGTGGAGGACGACCGCCTTCGCCCGCCGCCCGTCCGCCGCTTCGTCGCGCAGCAGCGCCGCCCACAGGCGGTTCAGGTTGTCGGCCTTGGTCGTCGGCCCGGGCCGGCTGCCGACGATGACGCGGATGCGCGGATCGCCCGCTGCGGCCGCCGCCGCCGCGTCTATCGTCTCCGGGTCGTTGGGGTAGCAGCCGACATAGATACGCCAGTCGCCGGGGCCGAGCCGCGCGACGGTTGCCGCCAGCATCCGGCCGATCACCGTCGCTTCGCGCCACGCCGGCACGAAGAACGTGATCAGCCCCGGCGCCTCCGGCGACGGCAGCGTCGTCGCGTCCGCACAGCGGTGGATCGAGTAGACGGCGATCCGCCGCCACAGGCTGCGCGCCAGCCAGACCAGGTCGATCGCCAGATCGTCCAGCCCGCCGATCAGGATGAACGCCGCCGCGAACAGGATCAGTTCGTGCGTGCCGTGATCGAGCAGCCAGAGCAGCGGTTCCGCCCCCATGCCCAGTCGGAAGCCCCCTCCCATAGACTCGGACGATGAAGGCTGTGCTTAATTTTCTGTTTAGGCAAGGGTTTAGGGATTGTCCTGTTCAAGCTGCACCGCCCTCCAGCGCCATTCCAACGATGCTGCGCATCGCCGGAACCTTGGGCGCTTCCGCCCGCTCCCCCACCCGGCTTCCCATTTCAGGATACTGCCGTTGGGAGGCCGAGTGAGGGAGCGGGCCGGTGCCGATTCCGCCTGAAGCGGACAAGCGCTAGGCGCGCTCGCTGCATTTCGGTCTGGACTTCACCCGCCTGCTCCGGCCAGTTTGCGCGCCGTGTGAAGGGGATCGTGATGCGTCGTGTTCTGGTCCAGCTTGGCGCCGCCGTTGCAATGGCGCTGCCGCTGGTCGCCTCCGGTGATGCGGCACCGCAAGTGGTGCTGGCGACGCCTGGCATGGGTGCCGGCGCGATCGAACGCTTCACCGTGCGCTTTTCCGATCCGATCGTGCCTCTCGGCGATCCGCGCCGCCCGGCGCCGTTCAAGGCGGAATGCCCGGTCGGCGGCGCGGGGCGCTGGGTCGACCAGCGCACCTATGTCTGGGACTTCGCCCGGCCGCTGCCCGGTGGCGCCCGCTGCACCTTCCAGCTGAACGACGGGCTGACCAGCACCGCCGGGGTCGCGGTCGGCGGTCAGCGCCGGTTCGTCGTCGACGCCGGCGGCCCGCGCGCCCGCGCGGTGCTGCCCAGCCGCTACGGCGCCGACATCGACGAGGATCAGGTGTTCCTCGTTGCCGCCAACATGGCGCCGGATGCGGCCTCGGTCGCGGCCAACGCCTATTGCGCGGTCGACGGCATCGGCGAGAAGATTCCGGTCGACGTGCTGAAACCGGGCGTCGCTTCGGCGGTGATCGAGGGACTGGGCACCGAACGCTATCAGGCCGCCGACTTCCTCGACACCGCCGGCCTGCCCGCCAGTCTGCCGAAGGCGGCGGAGGACAAGGCGCGCGCGTTCGCCTCGGTCGTCGCGCTCAAATGCCGCCGGCCGCTGCCGCCCGGCCGCGACGTGGCGCTGGTGTGGGGCGCCGGGATCACCGCCGCCGGCCGCCGGGCCGGCGCCGACCAGCGTTTCGACTTCACCGTCAGGAAGGCGTTCACTGCCCGCTTCGAATGTTCGCGGGTCAACCCGCAGGCCGGCTGCAGCCCGGTCGAGAAGGCATGGGTGCGCTTCACCGCGCCGATCCCCCGCGCCAGCGCGGAAGCGATCCGCCTGACCCTGCCGGGCGGCAAGGCGCTGGCGCCGGTAATCGATGAGAAGGGCGCGCAGCAGGTCAGCGATATCGCCTTCGCCGCGCCGCTTCCCGCCGCGACCGCGGCGACGGTAACCCTGCCCGCCGGGCTGAAGGACATCAGCGGCCGCCCGCTCGCCAACGGCCAGCGTTTCCCGCTGACCGTGCGCTTCGATGAGGCGCCGCCGCTGGTCAAGTTCGCCGCGCCGTTCGGCATATTGGAGGCGAGGGAAGGCGGCGTGCTGCCGGTTACCGTCCGCAATGTCGAACCGGCGCTGCGCGGCCAGCGTGTCGGCATCGCCGGCGCCGCGCTGCGGGTCGGCGGGTCGGACGCCGCCGTCGCCCGCTGGCTGCGCGCGGTGGAGAAAGCGGGCGACATCGACATCCGCCAGGAAAAGCGCGGCGCCGAAACCGTGGCGGTCAACCATACCGGGGCGACGCCGCTGCTCACCGGCACCGATCGCGGCCAGCCCTTCTCCGTTGCCCTTCCCGGCAAGGGCAAGGCGTTCGAAGTCGTCGGCATCCCGCTCGCCAAGCCCGGCTTCTACGTCGTCGAACTGGCCAGCCCGGCGCTCGGCCGCGCCCTGCTCGGCCGCAATGCGCCGCGCTACGTCGCCGCCGGGGCGCTGGTCACCAACATGGCGGTGCATTTCAAATGGGGCCGCGCCGCGTCGCTGGCCTGGGTGACCGCGCTCGACAGCGGCAAGCCGGTTGCCGGCGCCGACGTGCGGATCACCGATAGCTGCACCGGCCGCACCCTCGCCACGGGGCGCAGCGACGCCGCCGGACGGGTGCTGGTGAAGAGCGGGCTGCCGGAACCGGACAACTGGGGCAGTTGCTCGGAAAACAGCACCGTCCATCCGCTGATGGTGTCGGCGCGCCTCGGCGACGACTTCAGCTTCACGCTCAGCGACTGGGGCAAGGGCATCCACCCCTATGATTTCGACCTGCCTTACGGCTGGCAGGCGTCCCGCAACATCCTCCACACCGTCTTCGACCGCATGCTGGTGCGCGCCGGCGAGACGATCGGCATGAAGCATGTGCTGCGGCGTCCGACCGCGACCGGCTTTGCCCATGCCGCGCCGCTTTCCGGCACGCTGCGGCTGATCCATCGCGGCTCCGGCACCGAATTCAGCCTGCCGCTGGCGATCGGCGCCGACGGCATCGGCGAAAGCAGTTGGGCCGTGCCGAAAGGGGCGCCGCAGGGCGATTACGACCTGTCGATCGTCACCGGCGCCGGTGACAAGCGCGAGGTGATCTACACTGGCCAGTCGTTCCGCGTCGACGAATTCCGCCTGCCGACGATGCGGGCCAGCGTCAGCGGGCCGAAGACGGCGGCGGTGCGGCCGAAATCGCTGCCGGTAGACCTGTATGTCGGCTATCTGTCGGGCGGCGGCGCTGCCGGGTTGCCGGTCAGGCTCCGCACCGCCTTCACCGAATCCGCCGCGCCTCCCGCCGGGTGGGAGGACTGGAGCTTCGGCGGCAAGGCAGTGCGCGAAGGCACCCGTCCGCTCGATGGCGACGGCAACGAAACCGGGCCGTCGCTGCCGCCGGCCGCGACGCTGCCGCTGACCCTGAACGCGCAGGGCGCAGCGCGCAGTTCGGTCGACATACCAGTGGCGATCGACACCGCGACGATGATGACCGTCGAGATGGATTATCAGGACGCCAACGGCGAAACGCTGACCGCCTCGTCGCGCATCCCGCTTTATCCCTCGGCGGTGCGGGTCGGCATCCGCACTGACGGCTGGCTGATGAAGGCGGACGATCTGCGCCTGCGCTTCGTCGTCCTCGATACCGAAGGCCGGCCGGTCAAGGGCCGGCGGGTCACGGTCGCGCTTTACAGTCGTGAGATATTGACGGCGCGGCGCCGGCTGATCGGCGGCTTCTACGCCTATGACAATCAGGCGCGGACGACGAAGCTGCCCTCCGGCTGCACCGCCACCACCGACGCCCAGGGCCTTGCCCGCTGCACCGTCGAGCCCGGCACGTCGGGGGAGGTCTACGCCGTCGCCACCACCACCGATACCGACGGCAATGTCGTGCGCGCCGTCCGCTCGGTGTGGCTCGCCGGCGACGATGACTGGTGGTTCGGCGGCGACAATGGCGACCGCATGGACCTGATCCCGGAGGCGAAGGAATACAAGGCCGGCGCCACCGCCCGCTTCCAGGTGCGGATGCCGTTCCGTTCGGCGACCGCGCTGGTCACGGTCGAGCGCGAAGGCGTGCTGTCCAGCTTCGTCACCGAATTGTCCGGCCGCAACCCGGTGGTGTCGGTGCCGATGCCCGCCGCCTACGCGCCCGACGTCTATGTCTCGGTCATGGCGGTGCGCGGCCGCATTTCCGGCTGGCGGCTGTGGCTGGCCGATCTCGCCCGGCGCTGGAACCTGCCGTGGTTCAGCCGCGAAGGCGCCCGCCCGACCGCGCTGGTCGATCTTGCCAAGCCCGGCTACCGCCTCGGCATCGCCAAGGTGAAGGTCGGCTGGGAAGGCCACCGCCTCGCCGTCTCGGTCAGGACCGACAAGCCCGCCTACGGCGTCCGCCAGACCGCCATGGCCGAAGTCAGCGTCCGCGATCCGGCCGGCCGCCCGGCGGCGGGCGCTGAAATCGCCTTCGCCGCCGTTGACGAGGCCCTGCTCCAGCTTGCGCCGAACGATAGCTGGAACCTGCTCGACGTGATGATGGAGGAACGGCCGCTGTCGGTGCTGACCGCGACCGCGCAGACCCAGGTCGTCGGCAAGCGCCATTACGGCCGCAAGACGGCGGAACCGGGCGGTGGCGGCGGCGGCGACCTGTCGGCGCTGACGCGAGAGGATTTCCGCCCGCTGCTGTTGTGGAAGGCGCGGGTGAAGCTCGATGCGGAGGGCCGCGCCCGCATCCCCGTGCCACTCTCCGACTCGCTGTCCTCCTTCCGCTTCGTCGCGATCGCGACCGACGGCGCGCAATTGTTCGGTACCGGCTCGGCCAGCGTGCGCACCACTCAGGACCTGTCGGTCTATCCCGGGGTGCCGCCGCTGGTGCGCAGCGGCGACCGCTTCGGCGCCACCTTCACCCTCAGGAACGGCACCGACAAGCCGATGACGGTGACCGCGAAGGTCGCGTTGGCGCCACGCATCGCCACTGGCCGGCCGCTGAGCGTGACCATTCCGGCCGGCGGCGCGCAGGCGGTGACCTGGATGCTGACCGCCCCGGCCGGCGTCGACACCCTCGCCTGGACGGTCGAGGCGAAGGCGCAGGACGGCAAGGCGGCCGATAGCGTCTCCGTCACCCAGGACGTCGTGCCGCTCCACCCGGTCGAGACATGGGCGGCGGCGATCGCGCGTGTCGGCGAAGGCGGGCCGATCCCGGTCGCCGCGCCGGCCGGCGCCATCGCCGGGCTGGGCAGCGTCGACATCCGCCTGTCGGCCTCGCTGGCGCCGCCGCTCGCCGGGGTCCGCGCCTATATGGCGGGCTATCCCTACACCTGTTTCGAACAGCAGATGGCCCGCGCCGTCGTGCTCGGCGACACTGCCGGTTGGGCCAGGCTGGCGGGTGATCTGCCCAGCTATCAGGACAGCGACGGGCTGCTGCGCTATTTCCCCGTCGACGGGCTGCGCGGTTCGGAAGCGCTGACCGCCCATGTCCTGTCGCTCGCGGCGGCGGCCGGATTCGCGATACCGGAGGCGCCGCGCGGGCGGATGGTGGAGGCGCTCCGCGCCGTCATCGACGGCCGCCTGCGGCACGAGGGCGACGGGGCGGGCGACCAGCGGCTGCTGCGCGTCTCCGCGCTCGCCGCGCTGGCGCGGCAGGGGGCGGCAACCCCGGCGATGTTCGGCCAGATCGGCATCGCGCCGCGCGAAATGCCGACCGCACTGCTCGCCGACTGGATCGCCGCGGTCGATGCGATCCCCGGCCTCGCCAACCGGCAGGCGCTGCGCGCTCAGGCGGAAGCGGTGCTGCGCACCCGTCTGGTCTACGAAGGCTCGCGGCTCGACCTCGTCGATCAGGCGCAGGCGCCGTGGTGGATGATGGTCGGCGGCGACGAAAGCGCGATCAAGGCGCTGATCGCGGTGCTCGGCCGCCCCGGCTGGCAGGACGACGGGCCGAAGATGATGATCGGCGTCGCCCAGCGCCAGCAGCGCGGCCATTGGGACACGACGCCGGCCAACGCCTGGGGCGCCATCGCGGTACGCACCTTCGCCCGCCTCTACCCGGCGACGGCGGTCGCCGGCACGACGACCCTGCAACTCGGCGATCGGCAGCAGACCCGCGCCTGGCCGCAGCGCGCCGACGCCGGCGCGCTCAGCTTCCCGCTTCCGGCCCGGCCGACCGCGCTGACCCTGGCGCAGGCCGGCGGCGCCGGTCCGTGGGCGCTGGTCCAGGTCCGCGCCGCCGTGCCGCTGAAGGCGCCGCTGTTCGCCGGCTACCGGATCGAACGCAGCGTCACCGCGATCGAACGCCGCAACCCCGGCCGGCTGACCCGTGGCGACGTGCTGCGCGTGCGGCTGACGGTGGAGGCGACGGCCGAACGCAACTGGGTGGTGGTCAACGATCCGGTGCCGCCGGGGGCGACGATCATCGGCGGGCTGGGCGGCCAGTCGGCGCTGCTCGCCGATGCCGCCGACGCCGCCGGGGAAGGGGTGCAGCCGACCTATGTCGAGCGCGGCCGCGACGCCTGGCGCGGCTATTTCGCCTGGGTGCCGCGCGGGCGCTTTACCGTCGAATATGCGGTGCGGCTGAACGGGGTCGGCGATTTTGCGCTGCCGCCGACGCGGGTGGAGGCGCTCTACGCGCCCGACATTCGCGGCCAGCTGCCGAATAACGGGATGACGGTGACCGGAAAATGACGGCGCCGGCCGGCCCGCGCCGGCTTTCGACCCGCATCGCCCTCATCCTGATCGCGCTGGCGGCGGCCGGGCTGTTCGCGCTCCACGCGCTCACCTTTCCGCCGCCGCTCCCCGGCTATGCCGCCGTCCGCGCCGGCTGGCACCCGTCGGAAGCGTGGCTCTATGACCGCGACGGCCGGCTGCTCGACAGCATCCGTGTCGACTATCGCGCCCGCCGCCTCGCCTGGGCGCCGCTCGACGCGGTGGCGCCGGTCGTCCGCGACACTATCGTCGTGGCGGAGGACCGGCGCTTCGCCAGCCATGGCGGCGTCGACTGGCTGGCCGCACTGTCGGCGGTGCGGGCGCGGCTGGCCGGGCGGCGTTCACGCGGCGCCTCGACCCTGTCGATGCAGGTCGCCGCCTTCCTGTCGCCCGGCCTCGCCGCGCCCGGTGCGCGCGGCTGGCGGGACAAGCTGCGCCAGATGCGCGCCGCCCGGGCGCTGGAAGGGGCGTGGAGCAAGGACCAGATCCTCGAAGCCTATCTGAACCTCGCCGGCTTCCGGGGGGAAAGCCAGGGCATCGCCGCTGCCGCCCTCGCCCTGTTCGGCAAGGCGCCGGACGCGCTCGGCCGCGCCGACGCGCTGGTGCTGGCGGCGCTGCTGCCCGAACCCGGCGGCACGGCGGATGCGGTGGCGCGCCGCGCCTGCGCGCTGGCGCCGGACGCCGATTGCGCCGCGCTGCGCGTCGCCGCCGCCGATGCGCTCGGCCCGGCGCGGGCGCTGGCGCTCGATCCCGGCCTTGCCCCGCATCTTGCCGTCCGGCTGCTGACCGGCGCGGGGATGAAGGTGACGACGACGCTCGACAGCCATGCCCAGCGCATCGCCATCGCCGCGCTCCGCCGCCAGCTTCAGGGCCTCGGCGCCACCCGCGTCCGCGACGGCGCGGTGATCGTCGTCGACAACGCGACCGGCGACGTGCTCGCCTATGTCGGCGGCGTCGGCGGGGCTTCTACCGCCGCGCAGGTCGACGGCGCCGCCGCCTACCGCCAGGCTGGGTCGACGCTGAAACCCTTCCTCTACGCCCAGGTGTTCGAGAAAGGCTATCTGACCCCGGCCTCGATCCTCGACGACAGCCCGGTCCAGCTCGACACCGCCTCCGGCCTCTACGTCCCCCAGAATTACGACCGCGCGTTCAAGGGGCCGGTGTCGGCCCGCACCGCCCTCGCCGGTTCGCTGAACGTCCCCGCCGTCCGCACCCTGCTGCTCGCCGGGGTGGAGGATTTCCGCGACCGGCTGTGGG
Source organism: Sphingomonas flavalba (assembly GCF_004796535.1). Taxonomy (GTDB): domain Bacteria; phylum Pseudomonadota; class Alphaproteobacteria; order Sphingomonadales; family Sphingomonadaceae; genus Sphingomonas_L; species Sphingomonas_L flavalba. The sequence continues at coordinate 66,887 of NZ_SPHY01000005.1, forward strand.
ACAGCGGCTATCGCGGGCTGACGGAGGACGGCGCCTATTACGGCTATTCGCTGGCGCTCGGCTCGGCGGAGGTGACGCTGCTCGAACAGGCGGCGGCCTATCGCGCGCTGGCCCGGGGCGGGCGCTGGGCGCCGCTGCGCCTGCGCGCTGGCGATCCCCACGGCACGCCCCGCGCCGTCTACACCCCCGCCGCCGCCTGGATGGTCGGCGACATCCTCGCCGATTCGAACGCCCGCGCGCAAAGCTTCGGCCTCGATTCGGCGCTGCGCCTGCCGTTCTGGGCGGCGGCCAAGACCGGCACGTCGAAGGCCATGCGCGACAACTGGTGCATCGGCTATTCGGATCGCTTCACCGTTGCCGTCTGGGTCGGCAATCTCGAAGGGGATTCGATGCGCGCGGTGTCCGGCACCAGCGGCGCGGCGCCGGTCTGGCGGCAGGTGATGATGGCGCTCCACGCCGGCCGGCCCGGCCGGGCGCCGCCTGTGCCGCCGGGGGTGGAGGCACGCCGCGTTGCCTTCGCCGCCAACCTCGAACCGGCGCGCACCGATTATTTCCTGAAAGGAACGGGGCAAGCGGCCATCGCCGCCGCCCCCGCCGCCGCCCGCCGCCCGCGCATCGTCAGCCCGGTCGGCGGCAGCGTCTATGCGCTCGATCCGGATATCCCGCCGGATCGCCAGCGCCTTGCCGTCGCGGTGGCGGGGGAGGTCGCCGGCCACCGCCTGCTGCTCGACCGGCGCGATCTTGGCCCCGCCGATGCCGGTATCCAGCTTCTCCCCGCCCCCGGCGCCCACCGCTTGCAGCTGGTCGACCCCGGCGGCCGCGCCGTCGACACCATCCTGTTCACCGTCCGCTGACGGCGGCGGATCGGGCGTATTCACGCGGCGCCGATCCCGTTCTAAAGCCGTCCCATGGCTTCCGCTCTTCCCCGTCCGCTCTCCGCCTTACGCAATTTTCTGGAGATGGAGGCGGCCGGCGGCATCCTGCTGATAGGCGCGGCGGCGGCGGCGCTGGTCGTTGCCAACGGTCCCGCCGCGCCCGGCTATTTCGCCTGGCTGCATCACGAAACCGGGCCGGTCCTCGCCGCCGCGCTCGGGCCGATGACCATCCATTTGTGGATCAACGACGCGCTGATGGCGCTGTTCTTCCTGCTCGTCGGGCTGGAGATCAAGCGGGAGTTCGTCGACGGCCAGCTCGCCCGCTGGGGTGACCGGATATTGCCGATGCTCGCCGCCGCGGCCGGCATGGCGGTGCCGGCGCTGGTCTACCTGCTGGTCACCGGCGGCGATCCGGCGCTGCATTCCGGCTGGGCGGTGCCCGCCGCCACCGACATCGCCTTTGCCATCGGCGTGCTTGCCCTGCTCGGCACGCGCGCGCCGGCGTCGCTCAAGCTGTTCCTGACCACTGTCGCCATCGTCGACGATCTCGGCGCGGTGGCGATCATCGCCATCGCCTATACCGCCGGGCTGAACCTGCCGGCGCTCGGCGCGGCGCTGCTTATCCTCGCCGGCATGGCGGCGATGAACCGGCTCGGCGTGCGCGCGCTCGCGCCCTATATGCTCGGCTTCGCGCTGCTCTGGTTCGCCGTCCTCTCCTCCGGCGTCCACGCCACCGTCGCCGGAGTGCTCGCCGCCTTCGCCATCCCGGTCGATCGCACCCCCGCCGCGCCGGACGCGGTCGATTCGCCGCTCCACCGGCTCGAGCATGCGCTGCATCCCTGGGTCGCCTGGCTGATCGTGCCGCTGTTCGGCTTCGCCAATGCCGGTGTGTCGCTCGCTGGGGTCGGGCTGGCGACGCTGGCCCAGCCGCTGCCGCTCGGCATCGCGCTCGGCCTGTTCATTGGCAAGCAGGTCGGCATCTTCGCCGCCGTCCGCCTCGCCGTCGCCGCCGGCATCGCCGCCATGCCGGCCGGGGCAAGCTGGCGCCAGGTCCACGGCGTCGCGGTGCTCTGCGGCATCGGCTTCACGATGAGCCTGTTCATCGGCGGCCTCGCCTTCGCCGACCCGGCCCATGCCGACGCGGTCAAGATCGGCGTGCTCGGCGGCTCGCTGCTGTCGGCGACGCTCGGCTTCCTGCTGCTGCGCTTCGCCCCCGCCGAACGGACCGCCGCCTGATGCGCCGCTTCATGGACAGCCGCCAGCTCGCCCACGCCCCGGCGCAGGAACTGCACAACGGCGCCTTCACCGCCTATGCCGAAACCCCGGCGCGCGCCCACGACATCCTCGCCGCGATCGGCGCGGCGGAACCGGCGGCGGACCACGGCCTCGCCCCGATCGCCGCCGTCCACGCCGACGCCTATCTCGCCTTCCTCCAGACCGCCCATGCCCGCTGGCGCGCCGCCGACCGGCCCGGCGACGTCGGCGGCTATGTCTGGCCGGTGGCCCGCCGCCGCCCGCTCGCCCTCGACCGGATCGACGCGCTGGCCGGCCAGTTCAGCTTCGACGCCGCGACGCCGATCGCGGCGGGGACGTGGGACGGCGCCTATTGGAGCGCCCAGACGGCCTTGACCGCGCTCGACGCCGTGCTCGCCGGCGACCGCGCCGCCTTCGCGCTCTGCCGCCCGCCCGGCCACCATGCCGGGGCCGACTATCTCGGCGGCTACTGCTACCTGAACAACGCCGCCATCGCAGCAGAGGCGGCCACCGCCGCCGGCCGCCGCACCGCGATCCTCGATGTCGACTATCACCACGGCAATGGCACGCAGGATATCTTCTACGAACGCGGCGAGGTGTTCTTCGCCTCGCTCCACGCCGATCCGCGCACCGATTACCCGTTCTACTGGGGCCATGCCGACGAACGCGGCGCCGGCGCGGGCGCAGGCGCGACGCTGAACATCCCGCTCCCCCACGGCACCGGCATCGCCGCCTATCTGGCGGCGCTCGACACCGCGCTCGCCGCGCTCGCCGCCTTCGCGCCCGATCTGCTCGTCGTCAGCTTCGGTGCCGACACCTATGTCGGCGATCCGATCGCCCACCTCGCGCTGGAAACCGCGGATTTCACCCCGCTCGCCGCCCGCATCGCCGCTCTTGCCGTCCCGACGCTGGTCGTCATGGAAGGCGGCTACGCGGTCGACGCCCTCGGCCTGAACGTCGCCGCCTTCCTCGCCGGCTTCTGAGCAGGAAAAAGGGCGGCCCGCACCCGGACCGCCCCCATTCCTTCGCAAGCCGCGCCGGTTCAGATCTTGCCGGTCAGCTCCGGCACCGCCTTGAACAGGTCGGCGACTAGGCCGATGTCGGCGATCTGGAAGATCGGCGCGTCCTCGTCCTTGTTGATCGCGATGATCGTCTTGGAATCCTTCATCCCCGCCAGATGCTGGATCGCGCCGGAAATGCCGATCGCGATATAGACTTCCGGGGCGACGATCTTGCCGGTCTGGCCGACCTGATAGTCGTTGGGGACATAGCCCGCGTCCACCGCCGCGCGCGATGCGCCGACGGCGGCGCCCAGCTTGTCGGCCAGCGGCTCGATGATCGTCTTGAAATTCTCGCCGTTCTGGAGGGCGCGCCCGCCGGACACGATCACCTTGGCGCTGGTCAGCTCCGGCCGCTCCGACTTGGAGATTTCGGCGCCGACGAAGCGCGACAGCCCCTTGTCGCCGGTCGACGCCACCGCCTCTACGGTGCCGGACCCGCCGTCCCTCGCCGCCTTGTCGAAGGCGGTGGTGCGCACGGTGATCACCTTCTTCGCATCGCTCGACTGGACGGTGGCGATCGCGTTGCCGGCGTAGGTCGGCCGGGTGAAGGTGTCGGCGCTCTCGATCGACAGGATGTCGGAAATCTGCATCACGTCGAGCAGCGCGGCGACGCGTGGCGCGATGTTCTTGGCGTTGGACGTGGCCGGCGCGACGAACGCGTCGTGGCTGCCCATCAGCTCCACCACCAGCGGCGCGACATTCTCGGCCAGCGCATGGTCGAACGCCGCGTCGTCGGCGACATGGACCTTACCGACGCCGGCGATCTTCGCCGCCGCCTCGGCAACCCCGCCGACGCCCTTGCCGGCGACCAGCAGGTGGACCTCGCCCAGCTTCGCCGCCGCCGTCACCGCGCTCAGCGTCGCGTCCTTGATCGCTCCGCCGTCATGCTCAACCCAAACCAGCGTCTTCATGCGACCACTCCCAGCGCCTTCAGCTTCGCAACCAGCTCGTCGACATCGGCAACCTTGGCGCCGGCCACCCGCTTCGGCGGCTCGGCGACGCTCAGCGTCTTCAGGCGCGGGGCCACGTCGACGCCGTAATCGGCCGGCGCCTTGGTCGCCAGCGGCTTGGACTTCGCCTTCATGATGTTGGGTAGCGACGCGTAACGCGGCTCGTTCAGGCGCAGGTCGGTGGTGACGATCGCGGGCGTGTTCAGCGCCACCGTCTCCAGCCCGCCGTCGACCTCGCGGGTGACGTTGACCGTGTCGCCGTCGACCTCGACCTTCGACGCGAACGTGCCCTGGCCCCAGCCGAGCAGCGCCGCCAGCATCTGGCCGGTCTGGTTCGAATCGTCGTCGATCGCCTGCTTGCCGAGGATCACCAGCCCTGGCGCTTCCTCGTCCGCCACCTTGGCGAGCAGCTTGGCGACGCCCAGCGGCTCGACCTCGTCGTCGGTCTGGATCAGGATCGCGCGGTCGGCGCCCATGGCAAGGGCGGTGCGCAGCGTCTCCTGCGCCTTGGCCGGGCCGATCGACACCGCGACGATCTCGCTCGCCACGCCCTTTTCCTTCAGGCGGATCGCTTCCTCGACCGCGATCTCGTCGAACGGGTTCATGCTCATCTTGACGTTCGACAGGTCGACGCCCGTCCCGTCCGCCTTGACCCGCGGCTTGACGTTGTAATCGATCACCCGCTTCACGGGCACGAGAATCTTCATGTCATTCTCCCACTCGTCCGGCCCCGGACTGCGCGCCACCCCATTTCAATGCAAGCGTGGAGGCTGCCACCGCAACCAGACCCAATAAGAAAAGCACCGTTGCCGCGATCAGCGCGAAAGCGGTCGCCTGCCCCTCCAATACGCCGTCGGCCGGCGTCGGGCCGGCTGTCCAACCCAGATAGAGGTTGATCGGCAGCAGGGCGGAAATCCCCGCCAAGCTGCACCGCGTGCCCGCCCGGCCGAACCGCCCCGCCGCCAGCGGCACGGCGACAATCGCCGCGCCCGCCGCCAGCAGGGCAAGGTCGGCCGGCGTCATCAGGCCGCCTTCACCTCGGCGACGATCTTCTTCGCCGCGTCGCCCAGGTCGTTGGCGGCGACGATCGGCAGGCCGGACCCGGCAAGGATCTCCTTGCCCTTTTCGACATTGGTGCCTTCCAGCCGGACGACCAGCGGCACCGACAGATTCACTTCCTTGGCCGCGGCGATGATGCCTTCGGCGATGATATCGCAGCGCATGATTCCGCCGAAGATGTTGACGAGAATGCCCTTCACCGCCGGGTCGGACAGGATGATCTTGAACGCCGCCGTCACCTTCTCGGTGCTGGCGCCGCCGCCGACGTCGAGGAAATTGGCCGGGAACATCCCGTTCAGTTTGATGATGTCCATCGTCGCCATCGCCAGCCCGGCGCCGTTGACCATGCAGCCGATGTCGCCGTCCAGCTTGATATAGGCCAGGTCGTATTTGCTGGCCTCCAGCTCCATCGGGTCTTCCTCGGTCTCGTCGCGCAGCGCCAGCAGGTCCTTGTGGCGGAAGGCGGCGTTGGAATCGAAACCGACCTTGGCGTCCAGCACCATCAGCTTGCCGTCGTCGGTCACCGCCAGCGGGTTGATCTCGATCTGCGCGGCGTCGGTGCCGAGGAACGTGTCATACACCTTGCCGGCCAGGCTCTGCGCCTGCTTGGCAAGGTCGCCGGTCAGGCCCAGCGCCTTGGCGACGGCGCGGCCGTGATGCGGCATGAAACCGGTCGCCGGGTCGACGCTGAAGGTGTGGATCTTTTCCGGCGTGTCATGGGCGACGGTCTCGATGTCCATGCCGCCCTCGGTCGACACGACGAAGGCGACGCGCCCGGTCGCACGGTCGACGAGCAGCGCCAGGTAGAATTCCTTGGCGATATCGACGCCGTCGGTCACGTACAGGCGGTTGACCTGCTTGCCCTGCTCGCCGGTCTGCACGGTGACCAGCGTGTTGCCCAGCATCTCGCTCGCCGCCGCGCGCACCTCGTCGGCGGTCCTGGCCAGCCGCACGCCGCCCTTGGCCTCGGCCGGCAGCTCCTTGAACTTGCCCTTGCCGCGCCCGCCGGCGTGGATCTGCGCCTTCACGACATACAGCGGCCCCGGCAGCTTGCCGGCGGCGGCCACCGCCTCATCCACGCTCAGCGCCGCATAGCCGGCCGGAACCGGTACGCCGAACTTCGCCAGCAATTCTTTCGCCTGATATTCGTGGATGTTCATCTCGGCCGCACTTCCGCTCTGGTTGTTGGGGAGTCGCGAGCGGCTAAAGCATAGCTTGGCCGTCAAGGAAACCCCGTCGGCCCGGCCCGCGCCCTTCCGGGCGCCGCCGTCAGCCCCCGATCGCGCAGCGCAGCGCGGCCCGCCCGGTGACGGACAGGATTTCCGGGTCGTCCAGCGCGCGCAACGCGTGCAGGAAGGCGCTCACCGACCGCGCCTGCCCGGCCTGCTTCAGCCCGCCGAGTCGGCGAAGCTGCGCCGTCGACAGCCGATCGACCATCCGCCCGGCCATGCAGGTCGCGACGCGCGGCGACAGGCCGGCGTCGATCAGCGCGGACCGCACCCGCGATTCGGGCGACGCGCACGCGGAGAGGAGGAGTAGCGGCGCCAGCGAAAGCGCGCGCATCGTCACAGGTCCTTGCGGCCGATCCACTTGCCGACCTGCGGCGGAACATAGTCGCCGATCCGGTCGATCAGGTCGGCGACCGCCTCGACCTCGATCAGCATCGCGCGGTGCTCGGCGGTCAGGAAGCCGTGCGCGACGGCACCGTCGAGGAAGGCGATCAGCTCGTCATAGTAACCGGCGACGTTGATCAGCGCGCACGGCTTGGCGTGCCAGCCCAGCTGGCCCCAGGTCCACGCCTCGAACAATTCCTCCAGCGTGCCGAGGCCGCCGGGCAGGGCGACGAAGGCGTCGGCCTTCTCCGCCATCAACGCCTTGCGCGCGTGCATGTTGGCGGTGACGTGCAGTTCGGTGCAGCCGGGGTGGGCCAGCTCGCGGTCGACCAGCGCCTGCGGGATTACGCCGATCACCTCGCCGCCGGCGGCGATCGCCGCGTCGGCCAGCACCGCCATCAAGCCGATATTGCCGCCGCCGTAGACCAGGCCGATGCCGGCCTCGGCCAGCTGGCGGCCCACCGCTTCGGCCGCCGCCGCGAAAGCCGGTTCGAACCCGCTGCTCGACCCGCAATAAACCGCGATCCGCATTATCTCGTCTTTCCACCAAAGGGCGTCCGCCCGGCCAGGATGCGCAGCCGGTCGATCCGTGTCGACCGGGCGGCGTGGAAACGCTCGATAAGCCCGGCCGGCTGCCGATAGAAGTGCTCGATGATGCGATAGCGCTCCGCATCGGCGGCGCCGCGGAACAGTAGCGCCGCGATCTGGCGATAGGGGCGGCGCGCTTCCCATGTCCGCAGCGCATGAGCGTGGAGCGCGGTGTGCAGCGCCGGGCCGGGCAGGGCGCCCGCATCCGCCACCCACGCCGCCAGCCGCACCGCGTCGGGCAGCAGCCGCCCGGTCGCCGGGTGGAACAGGGCGGCGCCGACCCCGGCCTTGGCGGTGCCGGCGCCGCCGGATTGCCAATAGGCGTCGAAATCGCCGTCGAGCGGCACCGGCGTCGCGCCGTGGCTTTCCCATTCGGTCGCCGCCCCGGCCCAGCCGTTCGCCGCCAGATAGGCGTCCAGTCCCTCGGCATGGGCGCCGCGGTCGGCGATGCGGTCGATCTGGTAGCGGCTGTCGGCGATGTGCAGCCGGTCGGCGCTGATCGGCAGCACCGTGACCAGATGGCAGCCGTCGCGCTGGTCGACCGCCGCGTCGACGATCACTGGCGCCGCCACCCCGTGCGGGCCGGGGGTGCGGACGGCGCGGGTCAGGCCGGTGCGCCAGCCGATGCCGAGCAGGCTTAGGTCGCCGGTGCCGCGCGCGTCGATCACCCCGCCCGCCTCGATCAGGCCGCCGTCGGCCAGCGCGACCTGAGTCGCCGACACCCGCGCCGCCCAGCTTTCGATCCGCGCTTCGGCGGGCAGCATCCGGCCGAGCGCGACGGCGAAATCGCCGCCGGCAACGGCCAGCAGCCGCACGCCCAGCGCGCGGCGGTGGGCGGGAAAGACGACGCTGTAGCCGTTCCAGCTCCGGGTGACGAACGGCTCGACGATCCAGCGGTCGGCGGCGGCGATGTCGTTGGCGAAGCAGCTATGGACGCCGTCGCTATCGTCGGCGCCGCCGGGGACCAGCGCCACCGCCAGCTCCGGCCGCCGCACGTGCAGCGCATAGGCGATCAGCCCGGCCGCAGGGCCGCAGCCGACGATCGCCAGGTCGAACCGGCGGCTCAGGGCAGCGGCGCCACCCGCAGGGTCGCGGCGGGGGCGTCCTTGACCAGCGGTGTCGCCTGCCAGCGGATCGTCCGGCGCCCGCCCGCTTCGCTTGCGCCGTCCTCGTTGTTCTGGCTGACGATCTGCGCGTCGGTGTCGAGGGTGAAGCTGCCGTTCAGCTTGCTCGCCGCCTTGTCCATGCCGGGCATGCCGCCGGCCTTGTCGCCGTCGGCGGCAAAGCCGGGCGCCTTCACCCGCACCATGTCCTTGCCGCGCAGTTCGACGACCAGGAACGGAAACACGACCTCCGCGTCGCTGTTGAACGGGTAGACGAAGGCGTGGTTCAGCGTGCCGGAAATCGCGTAGTCGATCAGGAACTTGCCGTCGCCCGCGTAGGAAACGGACCGGTAACCTGCCTCCTTCGCCAGCGCCGCCGCCATCGCCCGGCGCTTAGCCTCGGTCTCCGCCTTCGCCGCCGGATCGGGCTTCGCCTCCTTGCCCAGCTTGCCGGTGTCCGGCCCGTCGCTGGCATAGACTTCACCCTGATAAGCAAAGGCGAAACTTCGGTCGGCGTTGATCGTCAGCCGCGCCGTGAACGTCCCCGGTGACAGCAGGCACCCCATCAGCAGCAGCGGCGCGGCCAGTGCCAGCGCGATGCGGGACAACGGTGCGGTCATCGGCTTCGCCTCCCTCAACGTGTCGTCACCGCGTAGAGCGCGACCGCCGCCGCGTTCGACACGTTCAGGCTTTCGATCTTCGGGCTGATCGGAAGTCTCGCCCGCTCGTCGCAATGGACGGCGCTGTTGTGGCGCAGCCCCTCGCCCTCGGCGCCCAGCACCAGCGCGATCCGGGCGGTGCCCATCACCTCCGCCAGCGTCGCCTCCACCTCGCCGGTCAGCGCGATCCGCCAGAACCCGGCCTCGGCGATTTCGTCCAGCGCCCGCGCCAGGTTGACCACCCGCGCCCAGGGCACGGTTTCCAGCGCGCCGGACGCGGCACGCGCAATGGTGCCCGACTCGGGCGGCGCATGACGGTCCTGGGTGACGATGCCGAGCGCGTCGAACGCCGCGGCGGAGCGCAGGATGGCGCCGACATTATGCGGATCGGTCACCTGGTCGAGGACAAGCAGCGGCCGCCGGTCGTCCCGCCCCTGGTCGAGCAGTTCCGACAGCCAGATGTCCTCCAGCGGCTCGACCTCCAGCACCAGGCCCTGGTGCGGCGCGTCGCGCGGCACCAGCCGGCCCAGATCGGCGCCGTCGGCATAGGTGACGGGCAGCGCCGGCGGCAACTGGACCCGCGCCAGCGCCTCGCGCGTGCCCCACAGGTGGATCGCCCGCCGCGCCGGATTGGCCAGTGCGGCAAGGACGGCGTGGCGCCCCCAGAAACGGGGACGGCCGCCCTGCGGCTTCGATGGTCTGTGGCCCTTGCGCATCGCGCGCTTCTGGCGCGGAGCGCCCCGCCGATGCAAGCGCGATCGCGCCCTGCCCGCATTGACAGGCGCGCCGCTCTTCGCCATTGAGCCGCCTCCCGGACAGGTGGCCGAGTGGTTAAAGGCAGCAGACTGTAAATCTGCCCGCGTGAGCGTACGCTGGTTCGAATCCAGCCCTGTCCACCACGCGCCGTTTCAGAAGCGGCCGGTGGGCCCCGAAAGATCCCGAATCATAGCCGCTGCGCCGGCGTCATCCGCTTGCGACAGGGCGCGGCCGCCTCTGTCTCACATCGGGACGGGGGGCGGCAAATTCGCCCTGACCCGTCCGCATGGTTTCTCACGCCTTAACGATTGGCGGGGGCGCTCGGGCCTTCATGCCAGGTCATGGAGTGTAGGGGATTCTCATGCGTAATCTCGGCAAAACCATCGTCATGTCGGGTGTCGTCGCCGCTTTCGGCGCCGGCCTGCTGCCCGTCGACAGCGCGCGGGCGGAATATTTCGTCCGGCCGGTGCTGCAATATTACGGCGGGATGGAAGACGGCCTGTCCATCAATGATCTCACCAGCAACTCGGCGACGTTCAATGACGGATTCACCCATCTGGAGGCGCATGTCGACCTGGGGCAGGGGACGATAAAGACCTATCTGGAAATGAACGGCCCGACCGACGTGTTCGCTGTCGCCACCGGTGTGATGCGCGACCAAATCGTCTATACCGGCGACAGCAACACGCCGGTCAGCTTCCTCTACGAATATGACAGCGAGATTTTCGCCGACCAGTTGTTCACCGGAACGCCACCGGAATTCGAAACCCGCTATATCGGCATCGAGGCGCATTTCGCGATCTACGAAGCCGGATCGAACGCGACGTGGAAGGACTGGACGGTGTTCGGCACCCACGCCGCCGAAGCGCTTTTCGTCGATCACGAGATCGCGACCTTCAAGGACGAGCCGGAAAATTTCTACACCTTCTTCACCGGCGCGCTCGGTAGCGATCTCTATCTCACCTCCGGCAAGGCCTATGATGTGTTCGCCGCGTTCAACCTGATCGTCACGCCGGGGACGCTTGTCGGCTCGATCACGATGAACTCGCTCAATACGAGCACGATCAGCATCGCCGCGCCGGGCGGCAGCTTCACCTCGGAATCGGGCCAGTTCCTCGGCTTCGCCCAGACGCCGCAACTCGGCGGTGTGCCGGAACCGGCGGCCTGGGCGCTGCTGATCGCGGGCTTCGGGCTGGTTGGCGGCGCGCTGCGCAGCCGGCGGCGGATGAGCGTCAGCGACGCCTGATCGTTTCCGGGACGGCATTCGGGGCGCCGCCGGCCTTTGGGCTGGCGGCGTTTCCGTGCCGGCGCCCGGCCGTCGGCGCGTTTCGTTCGGCCGCTCTCTCGCGCGGCGTGGCAATTGGCACGGAAGTGCAACTATTCCTGTCGCCGATCATTACCGAAGATCGACTGCGTGGGAGAAAACGACATGAATGCCAAATTCGCATGGGCGGCCCTGCTGGGGTCGGCGACGCTGCTGGGCGGTTGCGTCAGCGACGGCGGTTACGACCGGCCGAGCAACGCCTATCGCAGCTATGACTGGAACCGGCCGGACCCGAGCTACAACGGCTATAATGCCGACCGCTATTACCGTGAAGGACCGCGCTATCGCGAGCGGCGGCTCAACCGCAACGAGCGCGTCTATCGCGGGCAGGACGGCCGCTATTACTGCCGCCGCAACGACGGCACCACCGGCCTGATCGTCGGCGGTATCGCCGGCGGCGTGCTCGGCAACATCATCGCACCGGGCGGCTCGGAAACGCTGGGGACCATCCTCGGCGCCGCCGGTGGCGCGCTCGCCGGGCGCGAGATCGACAAGAGCGGGGTGCGTTGCAAGTAGCCGGCCCTCACCGGAAACGGAAAGGGCGCTTCCCCGCTACCGGGGAAGCGCCCTTTTTGCTCAGTAGAAGAAGTCGGTGATCACGTCGACGACATAGCCGGTGCGCTCATCGATCAGCAGCGCGTCGTTGTAGTAGCGGATCCAGCGATAGCCGTAGCCGGCCGGCGGCAGCCGGTAATACCACGGGTCGTTGATCCAGTAGTTGGACGCGAAGAACATCGCGTCCAGATAGATGCCGATCGACGGCCGCCGGTAGCCGTAGCTCCAGCCGCGCGGCGCGTAATAGTGCGGCATCCGGTAGATCGCACGGTTGCGGGCGCGGTAGCGCTGCCAATCGTAGCGCCGGTCGTTGCGCCAGCCGCGGTCCCAATTGTGCTGGCGCCGGTCCTGCCAGTTGCGGCCGCTCTGCACGTTGCCGCGATCCTGCCAGTTGGGCCGGTCGCGGTCACGATAATCGCGCCGATTGGTGTCGCGGACGTCCGGCCGGCCCTGCCGCCAGTTGTCGGGGCGGTCGTTGCGGATGTCGGGCCGGCGCGGCCGGTCCACGCGCTGGCCGTCGCGCAGGTCGGGCCGGTCCTGACGCCAGTTGCGCTGGCTGTCGCCCGCACTAGGCCGGTTGGTCTGAATGGCGCGGCGTTCGGCGCGCGCGTCCGGCCGGGCATTATCACGCAGGTCGCCGCGGAAGCCGCGACGTTCGGCCGGGGCTTGCGCCCGCATCTGTGCCGGCGCCTGATGCTGGACGTCGGCGCGCGGCTGCGCGCGCACCGCTCGGTCGCGGAATTCGGCGCGGTTCGGCGTCTGGGTCTGGCGGGGCGTTGCCGGCGTCGCACGTTGCGGCGCCGGGCGGGCGGCCTGGCTCGCCTGGCCGCCGCCGCGCCACCCGCGATTGCCGTCGTGCTGGCCGCGCTGGGCCAGCGCGGGCGTTACCGCGGTGGCGGCAAGCAGCAGCCCGATGATAAGTCTCTTCATGACCTTTCTCCTCCACCGCGCCGTCAGCCGTCGCGGACGATGCCCGGTGAATAGGCCCGAGTCGATGAGCCGGTGCTGAATTCAGATGACAGCCAATTGAAAGCTTCAGCGCTTCGCCGGCGGCACCGGGGTCAGCGCCGGCACCGCGCGCGCGGCGTCCGCCGGGTCGATGCCGGGCGGCGGCGCGGCGGCCAGCGGCTCCTGCCCGCGTAGCACCCGCCCGGCGTGGCGGATGGCCTCGCGCAGGCGCGGATAGCTGCCGCAGCGGCACAGGTTGGTCATCGCCGCGTCGATCTGGGCGTCGCTAGGCTCCGGCAGTTTCTTCAGCAGCACCGCCGCCGCCATGATCATGCCCGGCGTGCAGAACCCGCATTGCGGCACGTTCTCGGCGGCGAAGGCCTGCTGTACCGGGTCGCTGCGGTCGCGCGACAGCCCTTCGATGGTGGTGACGAACCGGCCTTCCAGCGCGCCGATCGGCACCCGGCAGCTTTTCACCGCCTCGCCGTCAACATCGACGGTGCACGCGCCGCAATCGCCGGTGCCACAACCATATTTGGTGCCGATCAGGTTCGACGCATCGCGCAGCGCCCAGAGCAGCGGCGTGTCCGGGTCCATCTTGTAGAAGACCGGCTGGTTGTTGACGGTGAAGCGGGTCATGCCTGCCGCCTCCGTGCGCCGGCGCGGGCGATCGCCAGCAATTCAGCCGCGGCGACGACCGGTCCGGCGGTCTGGGAGGATTTCAGCTGCCGCTCGACGGCGAGCAGCCGGCCATGCACCTCAACCAGGTCGGTGGCGCTCCATAGCCGGAGCTGGCGGGCGACAGCCGGCTTTTCCTTCCAGAAAATCGTCTTGCCGGCTGCCTCGACCACGTCCTCCGGCGCTCGCCCGCGCTCGACATCGGCGCGTAGCTGGGCAAGCAGCGCGACGCGGCGCAACAGCCCGCGCGCCGCCTGCGGGCTCAGGGCATTGGCCGTGCCCAGCCGGTCGATCTCGGCCCCGGCGGCGGCCGGGGCGCCGGACAGCACCGTGTCGACCAGCCGTGACAGATCGGTGTCGCCGTTGTCGACGCCGACCGCGTCGAGCGCGTCATGCCCGGCCTCGCCCGGCCGGTCCGGCGCGGCGTCGACATACAGCGCCAGCTTCTCGATCTCGCGGGTCAGCAGCGCGCGGTCGCCGCCGGTCGATTCGACCAGCCGGCGCGCAATGTCCGGCGCGATGCGCAGGCCCAGGTCGCGGCCGATGCTGATCGCCAGCCGCGCGGCATCGGCGCCCTCCGGCGCGTAGCTGGCGAAGGCCATCGCCAGCGGCGCCGCCAGTGCCAGCTTCAGTAGCCGGGACGACGGCTTCAGCGCGCCGGTCAGGGCGATGACCGGGTTGCCCGCCGCCGGCGCGTCGAGCAGCGCGGCGACGGCGTCGGCGCATTCGTCGCCGGCGGCACGCAGGCGGACATAGCGCGCGCCGCCGAACAGTGAGAAGGCGGCCGCCTCGTCGGCGAGCAGCGCCGGATCGCGGCCGACCGCCGTCCCCTCCAGGTCGATGCGTTCCGCTTCCGGCCCCATCGCCCGCGCGAGCCGCTCGGCGAGCGCCGCCGATCCGGATTCGTCGGGGCCGTAAAGCAGGAACAGGCGGATGTCGGTGCCCGGCTGGTCGAGCGCGCGCTCGATCTGGCCGCGATTGACCTTCATCGCTCGCCGGGGCTTCGGCTGGCGTAGAGGGCGAGGCGGGCGACGATCTGGTCGGCGATCGCCTGCGACAGGTTTTCCAGCGCGGTGTTCTCCGCCGCGATCGTCGCATAGTCGGAATTGACCACGTCGATGCCGGCATCCGAACTGGCGGTGGTGTCGAGCAGGACGGTGCCCGCCCCGGCGTCACGCAGGCGGTAGCGCGCGCGCAACGTCCGCCGTTCGCGCGTCACCGCATCGTCGCGGCGTACGCCGAACCCGCTGATCTGGTCGTCCAGCTCGACTTCAAGCCGGTAGCGCGGCGTGCCGGTCGGCGGGCCGATCCGGTCGGTGATCGCGTTGCGGACCAGCCAGCCGGCCTTGCCGTCGATCATCGCGACCTCGACGCCGCCCAACGCATGCGCCACCGCCCCGCTGCCGCCGCCCTGATACAGCGGGCGCAGGCCGCATCCGGCAAGGATCAGGCATGCCGCCAGCAGGGGCGCCAGCCGCCTCATGCGACCAGGTTGACCAGCCGGTCGGGCACAACGATCACCTTGCGCGGCGGCTTGCCGTCCAGGATCCGCGCGACATTCTCCGACGCCAGCGCCAGCGCCTCCACCGTCTCGCGCGGGGCGCCCTTCGCCACCGTCAGCTTGTCGCGCAGCTTGCCGTTGACCTGGATCGCGATCGTCACCTCGTCGTCGACCAGCATCGCCGGGTCGACGGCCGGCCAGTCGGCGGCGGCGATCAGCCCCTGCTCGCCCAGCTGCACCCACGCTTCTTCCGCCAGATGCGGCGCCATCGGCGCGACGAGGCGGATCAGGATGCGGGTCGCGGCGTCACGCCCGGGGCCGGGGGCCGCCTTCTCGATCGCGGTGGTCAGTTCATACAGCTTGGCGACCGCCTTGTTGAACGACAGCGCCTCGATATCCTCGGCGACGGCGGCGATGATCCGGTGGGTCTTGCGCTCCAGCGCCTCGTCGGCGTCCGCTCCGGGCGCGCCGACGCCGTCGACCAGCCGCCAGACCCGCTGGATGAACCGCCAGGCCCCTTCGATCCCGGCTTCGGACCAGGGCAGGTCGCGCTCCGGCGGACTGTCGGACAGCATGAACCAGCGCACCGCATCTGCGCCGTAACGGTCGAGGATCGGCGCCGGGTCGATGACGTTCTTCTTCGATTTCGACATCTTCTCGACGCGGCCGATCGTCACCGCCTCGCCGGTGGCGCGTAGCGTCGCGCCCTTGTCGGTGCGCTCGACATCGTCGGGGCCGACCCACTGGCCGGCGGCGGTGCGATAGGTCTCGTGCGTCACCATGCCCTGGGTGAACAGGCTGGCGAACGGTTCCTCGATCGCCAGCCGGCCGATCCGGTTCAGCGCCCGCGTCCAGAAACGGGCGTAGAGCAGGTGCAGGATCGCATGCTCGACCCCGCCGATATACTGGCCGACCGGCAACCATTGCTCGGCGACGGCGCGATCGAACGGCTGGTCGTCCGGCTGGCTGGCGAAGCGGATGAAATACCAGGACGAATCGACGAAGGTATCGAGCGTGTCGGTTTCCCGCCGCGCCGCGCCGCCGCATGTGGGGCAGGCGGCGTGCTTCCACGTCGGGTGGCGGTCCAGCGGGTTGCCCGGCACGTCGAAGGTCACGTCCTCCGGCAGTTTCACCGGCAGGTCGGCTTTCGGCACCGGCACGACGCCGCACGCCGCGCAATGGATGAACGGGATCGGCGTGCCCCAGTAACGCTGGCGCGACACGCCCCAGTCGCGCAGCCGCCATACCGTCGCGCCCTTGCCCCAGCCTTCGCCCTCGGCCCGGCCGATCACCGCCTTTTTCGCCGCCTCGACCGCCATGCCGTCCAGGAAGCGGGAATTCACCAGGGTGCCGGGGCCGGTATAGGCGGTATAGGCGGCGAAATCGGATGCCGTCTCGGCGCCCTCGCTGACCACGCGCCGCACCGGCAGCCCGTATTTGCGCGCGAAATCCAGGTCGCGCTGGTCATGCGCCGGCACGCCGAACACCGCGCCGGTGCCGTAATCCATCAGCACGAAATTCGCGACATGGACCGGCAACGTCCAGTCCGGGTCGAACGGGTGGGTCGCGGTCAGGCCGGTATCATAGCCCTTCTTCTCTGCTGTCTCGATCTCGGCGGCAGTGGTGCCGCCGGCGCGGCATTCCGCGATGAACGCGGCCAGCGCTGGGTCGTCTTTCGCCAGGCGCGTCGCCAGCGGATGGTCGGTGGCGACGGCGACGAAGCTGGCGCCGAAGATCGTGTCCGGCCGGGTGGTGAACACCTCGACCGCCTCGCCGTCGGACAGGGCGAAACGGAACTGCAGGCCCTGGCTCTTGCCGATCCAGTTCTCCTGCATCAGCCGCACCTTGTCCGGCCACTGATCCAGCGTCTTCAGCCCGGCGAGCAGTTCGTCGGCGAAGGCGGTGATCTTCAGGAACCACTGGCTGAGTTTGCGCCGCTCGACCAGCGCGCCGGATCGCCAGCCGCGCCCGTCGATCACTTGCTCGTTGGCGAGCACGGTCATGTCGACCGGGTCCCAGTTGACCGCCGATTCCTTGCGATAGACCAGCCCGGCCTCGTACAGGTCAAGGAACAGCGCCTGTTCCTGCCCGTAATAGTCCGGCTCGCAGGTCGCCAGCTCGCGGCTCCAGTCGAGCGCGAAGCCCAGCGCCTTCAACTGGGTCCGCATCGCGTCGATATTCGCGCGGGTCCAGGCGCCGGGGTGGACCTTCTTCTCCATCGCCGCATTCTCGGCCGGCATGCCGAACGCGTCCCAGCCCATCGGATGCAGCACCTCGTGCCCGGTCATCCGGCGGTAGCGCGCCAGCACGTCGCCCATAGTGTAGTTGCGGACATGGCCCATGTGGATGCGCCCCGACGGGTAGGGGAACATCTCCAGCACATAGCTTTTGGGCTTGGGCGACCGGTCGTCGGCGCGAAATGCCTGGGCGTCGTCCCACGCCTTTTGCCAGCGCGCGTCGGCGATGCGCGGATTGAAGCGCGAAGCCATCGGCTGCCCTATCCCCTAACCCTTGGTGATCGAATTGCGGCGCAGGTCGCGGGCGCGGGTCAGGATGATGTTCTCCAGCTTCTGCACCGTTGCCGCCTGCACCGGTGCGTCGAGCCACTGGCCGTTCTGGTTGACCTGGCGCAGCGCCGCCACCTTCAGCGCGTCGGCGCGCAGATCCTGGTCGAGGATCGTCACCGTCACCTTCATCCGCTCGTTCGGCGTCTGCGGGTTGGCATACCAGTCGGTGACGATGACGCCGCCATTGGAATCGGTCTGGACCAGCGGCATGAACGACAACGTGTCGAGCGACGCGCGCCATAGATAGGAATTGACGCCGATCTGGGTGATCTTCGCGGCGGCCAGGTCGGTCTTAGGGCGGTCCTTCTGGCCGCAGGCGGCAAGGCCGAGCGCAAGCATCAGGACCAGGGGACGAATGGGAACGGCCATCTCACTTCCTCGAAATACGCCGGAATGCGGTCGAAGGCCGCTTATAGGCCCTCGCGCCGTCCCCGCAAGGCGCCGGAAACGCCGTCGCGAACCATGATTGTGGATGTTGTGCAACATTGTGCTGAAAAGCGATTCAGGACATGGCGGGCCGTTCTCGAATCATGCTAGACGGCAGGCCGAGCTTTAGGTTGGGGATTCGCGATGCGCGGATTGCGGGGGATTGCAGGGATGACGGGGGTGGCGATTGCCGTCCTCGGCTTTGCCCTGTCTCCCGTATTCGGCGCTCGCGCGGACGATCTGGTCGGCAAGCTGGGAGTCGGCACCGCGCTGACCAATGGCGGCTTGGGCACCTTCACCCCGGCCGGCGCCGATCCGCGCATGGCGGCCAGCCTGGCCCGCGCCGGCCTGCCCGGCGGTTCCGGCTTCCGCTTCACCCCGTCGGCGGCGGCGCTCAACGGCAAGCGGTCGGTCACGGTCGCGGTCCGCGCCCTGTCCACCGGCAGCCGCGCCCAGGCGGAACGGATGGCCGGTCAGGCGCCCGTTACGTCCGGCCTGTCCCCGATCGCCTATAACCTCGGCGTCTCGGTCGGCTGGAAGCGCTTCGCGCTGTCCGGCGACGTCACCAAGGTCGACCTCGGCATGCTGCCGGGCAGCCGGCAGAAGGTCGACGTCGGCGTCAGCTACAACGCGCCGCGGTTCAGCACCCGGCTCCAGGTCGGCAAGGACAGCCCGATCGGCAACCAGCCCCGGCTGGTCGCGGATGACGAGCGCGTCTCCGTCGATCTCGCCAGTTCCTATTCGCTGACCCGCAACATCGACGTCACCGCCGGCCTGCGCTACCAGAGCCAGCGGGACCGGCTGCAGCCGAGCAGCGACGCCCGCCGCGACAGCCAGGCCGTCTATATCGGCACCGCCTTCAAGTTCTAAAGCGTCGTTGCGGCGGACCAGTGCAGCGATGGCTCCGTTTAGCGCGGGGCCTCCCGACCGGTTGCCTGACCGGTCGAAAGGCCCCGCGCCGACAGCTCAGGCCAGCGCCGCGCGCGCTCGCCGTGCGGCGTCGACCATGTTGACCAGCGCCGGCTTCACATCCTCCCATTTGCGAGTTTTCAGGCCGCAATCGGGGTTGACCCACAGCTGCCCGGCCGACAGCCGTTCACCGGCCTTCAGCAGCAGTTCCTCCATCTCCCGCGTCGTCGGGATGCGGGGGCTGTGGATGTCGTAGACCCCCGGCCCGATCTCGTTCGGGTATTTATAGGTCACGAACGCATCGAGCAGTTCCATCTTGGACCGCGACGTCTCGATCGAAATCACATCGGCATCCATGGCGCCGATGGATTCGATGATGTCGTTGAACTCGGAATAGCACATATGGGTGTGGATCTGGGTATCCGGCCGCACCCCGGACGCGGCGATGCGGAAGCTTTCGACGGCCCAGTCCAGATAATATTGCCAGTCGGCGCGGCGCAGCGGCAACCCTTCGCGCAGGGCCGCCTCGTCGATCTGGATGATCTTGGCGCCGGCTGCCTCCAGGTTTGTCACCTCGTCGCGGATCGCCAGCGCAATCTGGCGGCAGGTATCGGCGCGCGGCTGATCGTCGCGGACGAACGACCATTGCAGGATCGTCACCGGCCCGGTCAGCATGCCCTTGACCGGCTTGTCGGTCAGGCCCTGGGCGTAACGCCACCAGGCGACGGTCATCGGCGCGGGCCGCGACACATCGCCGTAGATGATCGGCGGCCGCACGCAGCGCGAGCCATAGCTCTGCACCCACGCCGCGCGGGTGAAGGCGAAACCGGCAAGCTGCTCGCCGAAATACTGGACCATGTCGTTACGCTCGAATTCGCCATGGACCAGCACGTCGATGCCGATCTCCTCCTGCCAGCGGATCGCGCGCTCGGTTTCCTCGCGCAGGAACTGGTCGTAGCCGGCCTGGTCCAGCGCGCCCTTGCCATGGGCGGCGCGGGCCTTGCGGACTTCGGCGGTCTGCGGGAAGGAGCCGATCGTCGTCGTCGGCAGCGGCGGCAGGTTCAGCACCGCCTGCTGCGCGCTGATCCGCTCGGCGAACGGTGTCTCCCGCCGCGCCCAGCCGGCATCGACCTGCGCCAGGCGGCTGCGTACCGCCGGGTTGTTGACCAGCGGCGACGCGCGCCGGTCGGCAATGGCATAGGCATTGGCGACCAGTGCGTCGGCGACCGCCGCCCGCCCGGCGTTCAGCGCCTTGCCGAGCAGCGCCAGCTCCTCCAGCTTCTGCGCGCCGAACGCCAGCCAGTTCGCGACCTGCGTATCCAGCTTCGTCTCCAGCGCCAGGTCGATCGGCGTGTGGAGCAGCGAGCAGGACGGGGCGATCTGCAGCTTCTGGAACTGCCCGGCCACCGGTTCCAGCCGGTCGAGCAGCGCACCGAGATCGGCCTTCCACACATTGCGCCCGTCGACGACGCCCAGCGACAACAGCAGGTCCGGTCGCGCGCCGTCGACGACGGCGTCCAGCTGTTCCGGCGCGCGGACCAGGTCGACATGCAGCCCGGCGACCGGCAGGGCCAGCGCAGTGTCGAGATTGTCGCCCAGCGCGCCGAAATACGTGGCGAGCATCAGCTTCAGCCCGCCGACGGTATCGGCGAAGTGGCGATAGGCGGTGGCGAAGGCGTCCCGCGCCCGCGCGCCGAGGTCGAGGACCAGCGCCGGCTCGTCGATCTGCACCCAATCGGCGCCGGCGTCGCGCAGCCGGCCGAGCAACTCGCTATAGACCGGCAGCAGCGCCGGCAGCAGGGTCAGCGGATCGAACGCGGCGTCCTTGGCCTTGGCGAGCAGCAGCCAGGTTACCGGGCCAAGGATCACCGGCCGGGTGTGATAACCAAGCGCCTTGGCTTCCTTGAACTGGTCGATCGCCTTGGTGGAGGTCAGCGCAAAGCTCTGGTTCGCGGTCACTTCCGGGACCATGTAGTGATAATTGGTGTCGAACCACTTGGTCATTTCCTGCGCCGGCACATCGGCATGGGCGCCGTGGCCATGGCTGCAGCCTTCCTCGCCGACACCGGTCTGGGTGCCGCGCGCCATCGCGAAATAGACGGCGAGCGAATCGGCGGTGCCCAGCGACCGGTAGATCGCCGGAATGGCGCCGACCGCGACACTGGTGTCGAGCACCTGATCGTACAGCGAGAAATCATTGCTGGGGATCACGTCGACGCCCAGCGCCTTCTGCCGCGCCCAGGTGGCGGCGCGCAGCGCGGCGGCGGTTTCCAGCAGTTCGGCCTCGCTGGTCTTTCCGGACCAGAAGGCCTCGAGCGCGGTCTTCAGTTCGCGGCGCGGGCCGATGCGCGGGAAACCCAGATTGGCGACGATGACGGGCATGGGAAATCTCCTCCGGGCAGGCAGGGGCGCCCGCCGGTTGTGGGGGGAATGAACGGGGTGTCGATTGCGCGGGTCGGCGCGGCCGGTCAGCCGGGCGCGATCGCGCGGTACGGGCCGGGCGGGGGCCGGATCGATCGGGTGAAGGGCGACGAAAACCGCATGGCACACCCCTGCATGGCGGGCGGGCTGCGGGATGGACGCGCGGATGCTCTCGCGCGATCCACCGGGGCACCCCGCCCGAGGACGTTATCGCGACGAGGCAGGTCTCCTGGCTCGCGGGTCATAACCCAGGTCCCGGCCTTCCCGGTGCCGGTCGGCACCAGTGACCCCGATCGGACCTGCGCTCGCCGCTTACAGTTGCGGGGGCAGCGCCGGACTCCACCCTTGCGGGTGCCACCGGCTTCCCGTCTTAGCTCCACGCCGCGAGCAGCGCGGAGAACCTCGACCACCTCCTTAAAGCCGAACGCGGCGGTCATGTCAATTCACATATAAAGAATTCTTTATATATCTATTTCAGAAGATGCATATGCCGACAAACGGGCGCTTGCGGTCGCGCTGGCCCGAGGCGTCGGCGATGCCCGTCCCGGTCTGGGGCGGACTTTTTCGACGTGGACCGGAGATTCTGCTTTAGACGGCGTTTGACGCTGGGAAGCGTTACGGCTTTTCGCGTGTCGATTGTCAAAGCTACAATAGGACCATGAGAGACAAGGTGGCGATGGCCGACCATGCCTGACGATCGTGAACTCAAACGGTGGTTCTGCCAGGATGTTCTCCCCCTTGAGGCCTCTTTGACACGTTACATTCGCCGAAATTGTTCCGACTCCGATCTCGTCGCCGACCTGCGCCAGGATGTTTATGCGGCGGCGATCGAGAGCGCACGGCGGGAGCTGCCGGGGAACAGCGCCGGCTATCTTTACGCCATCGCCCGAAACCTGCTGATAAACCGGGCCAAACGCTCGAAGCTGGTTTCCTTCGAACTCGTCGCGAACCTGGAAGATGACGTATCGGGCGAGGAGATGTTCCATACCGAGCGCCAGTTTGAGGCACGGGACGATCTGCGCCGGACGCAGGAAGGGCTCAACCGGCTCCCGCCCCGCTGCCGTGCGGTGGTGACGCTTCGGAAGATCGAAGGCTATTCCACGCGGGAGACGGCGGATCGGCTCGGTGTCGGGGTCGATACGGTCGAGCGGCAACTGACGCTCGGGATGCGGGCGCTGGTGGATTTTTTGCTTGGAGGCACGGGCAAGATTGTCAGGAATGGTGGACCGAGCGGACGCGGAGTGAAGGTCGATGAGCGCGCAAAACATGATCGAAGCGCAGGCGGCAAGCTGGCTCGCGAAGCGCGATGAGCCCGGCTGGTCGGCCGAGGAGCAACAGGCGCTCGATAGTTGGCTGGAGGCCTCGGCAGCGCATCAGGCCGCTTATTGGCGGCTCGAGCATGGCTGGAACCGCATTGGCGCGGCAGCCGCACCCGCTCAGGATCTCGACTGGTATGAGGATGAGGCTCCGACGCCCCGGCGCCGCTGGCTGGCGATGGCGCTGGCGGCCTCGCTCGTCGCCATGGTCGGCGCCTATACCCAGATCGATTGGAGCGGCGCGGACAGCCGGCCGTTAGTCGCGGAACAGCGCTTCGACACGGCACGGGGCGAGCGGAAGCTCGCGGCGCTTGCGGACGGAAGCCGGATCGAGCTCAATACCGGGTCCACGCTGCGCGCCGCGATCGGCGCCGGGGCGCGGGAGGTGTGGCTAGACAGGGGCGAGGCTTATTTCAGCATCGCGAAACGTGACGGCCAGCGCTTTATCGTCCACGCGGGCGACCGGACGATCACTGTCCTGGGGACCAAATTCAACGTCCGCCGCGAAGGCGGCAAGCTGGTGCTGTCGGTGATCGAGGGCCGGGTATCTCTTGCGGATGCCAACACCGGGTCGACCGGCCGCGCGGTGGTGGTCACCGGTGGCGACAGGGCAGTTGCGGACGGCGCATCGACGGTTGTGACGGCGGACCTGGGGGACAGGATCGCCCAGGCCGCCTCGTGGCGCGACGGTGTCCTCACTTTCGACCAGTCGACGCTCGCCGAGGCGGCGGCCGAGTTCAATCGCTACAATGAAAAGTCGATCATGGTAGCCGATGCCGACGCCGCCGAAATCCGTATCGGCGGCACGTTCAAATGGAACAATATCGATGCTTTCGCGCGGCTTATGCGCGAGGCTTATGGCCTTCGCGTGCAGGAGGATGGCGCCACCATAAAAATCTCGAGCCGCTAGCGTTACGGGTTTCGGGCGGTCGCTTGTCCAGCTTTTTGAACGCGGCAAAATCGCTGCGACGGGAGGAAGGACATTTTGGCTAGACAATTTATCGGCGCCGCCGTTTTCGCCGTTGCCGTTACCACGGTAGCCCCCGCTCACGCACAGGTTCGCCAGTTCGACATCGCCCCGGGACCGCTCGACGGGGCGCTCGATCAATATGCCCGTCAGTCTGGCCGGCAGGTCATCTATAAGTCCGACGAGGTGGGCTCGGCCAAATCGCGGGGCGCTCGGGGCGCTCTCTCGGTCGACGCCGCGCTCCAATCGATCCTCCTCGACACCGGCTTCGTAACGCGGGCCGACGTGTCCGGCGCCGTGGCGATCGTCCGCGCACCGAAGACCAGGCCGGTCAGGGCGAAACAGGCGCACACGCCATCCACCGGTCCGGCACCCACGGCAGCCGACGCGGACGCCCGAGAAATGGCGCCCGCCGAACCTTCCGAAATCGTCGTCACCGGTACGAAGCGCGCGCGGGGGGAAAGCGTTCAGGAAGCCGCGGTTACCATCTCGGCTTTCGGAAGCGAGCAACTCGAACAGGCCAAAATTCGCGATCTGTACGCTCTCGGCAATCTGGTGCCGAACGTCATTCTCACTGGCTCAGGCACGTATCCGGGAACCGCGACATTCTCGATCCGCGGCATGGCGGTCAACAACAGCATTCCCTCAAGCACCCCAACCGTGGGCGTGTTCGTTGACGGCATCTTCGCCGGCGTCGGCTCGGGTCTCGCCCTCGACAATTTCGACATCGAGGGGGTCGAAGTGCTGCGCGGGCCGCAGGGTCTGCTGTTCGGTCGCAACGTAACCGCGGGCGCTGTTCTGCAACGGACCACCGAGCCGAGCTCGACCCTGAAAATCCGGGCGCAGGCCGGCGTGGAGAGCGGACCCAAATTCACCGAGTCCCTCGTCGTGTCGGGTCCGCTGACGTCGACCCTGGCGGGGAAGGTCGCCGTCTACCGCAGCGATGATTCGGGTTGGTTTCGCAACCGCTTCGACAACAGCAAGTTCGGGGAATCGTCGAGCACGCGCATAAATGCCGCGCTTGCCTTCACGCCGGCGGACGACTTGCGCGTCACCGGCCGATATTCGTTCAGCAAGACCGAGGGCGACGGACCGGCGGTCCAGAACCATGGCGAATGGAGCCGCGACAGCTTTGATTTCGCGATCAACACGCCGGGCTTTTTTGAGATCGAGTGGCACCAGGCGTCGCTCGATATCGAAAAGGATGTGGCCTTCGGTAACGGCAAGATCGTCAATATTGCCGGCTACCGCACGGTTACCCAGCGCAGCCTGACCGACTTCGACGGAACCACCCAGCCGATCTTCAACGTCGGCGCGCTCGTCGATCAGCACCAGTTCTCGAACGAGCTTCGCTACTCCGGCGATCTCGGTCCGGTGGCGGTGACGGTCGGAGGGTATTATTACACTGACCGGCTTCTCTACATCGAGAACCGGATCCTGCAATCGGGAGCCAACAATCTTGTCGGCGGCGGCCGCCAGGCATCGTCGACGATCGCGTTCTTCGGGGCGTTCGACGTCAGCCTGACCGACACCTTTCAACTGAACCTCGGCGCGCGCTACTCGCGCGAGAAGAAACATGCCCGTGTCAATCGCATCTCTCCCGCCGCGATCTCGGGATGCTCGATCATTCTGTCGGATTGCACCACCTACGGCTTTGACGACAGCGACCGCTGGAGCGCTTTCAATCCGAAGATCGGCCTGACCTGGAAGCCCGACAACGACACCAACCTTTACGGCTTCTGGACTCGCGGCAACCGTAGCGGCGGCTATAATCTGCGCCAGGCGAGCGCCCAAGTTCCCGGGCCCTATGACCAGGAAACCGAGGACTCGTTCGAGGTTGGTTTGAAAAAGCGCTTCTTCGATCGCCGCCTGACGGTCAATCTCGCTGGATTCGTCAACAAATACAAGAAGCTGCAGCGCGACATTTCGCGCACCGACCCGGTGCTTGGGTCGGTTCAGCTTACCGCGAACACCGCTGACGCAACGATCCGCGGTCTCGAGGCTGAAATCACGGCCCAGCCGGTTGACGGCCTGACTCTCAGCGCCAACCTCGGCTATCTCGATCCAGAGTTCAGCGACATCCTTTTCGACCTCAGCGGCAACGGCAGCGTCGGGCCGGAGGATTACCGGCTCCGGCTCCCCCTGCTCTCGAAATGGTCCTACGGCGCGGCCGCGACCTACAAGCATGCGTTCGGCAATGGGCACGAGGCCTCGGCGCGGATCAGCTTCACCCACCGCGACATGGCGTTCTCGACCGACGACAATCGCGGCTTCCTGAATGCGGTCGACTACCTGGACGCGGGGCTCACCTACGCGTTTCGCGGCGGTTGGGCAGTGTCGCTCTACGGAAAAAATCTCACGAACCAGGTTTTTTACGGCCTCGACGTGCCGCTGCCGTTCGTGCCGGGCGAAACCCATTCGCCGCTGAGCAAGGGGCGCGTTCTCGGCGTGGAGCTCAGCTACCGCCTCTAGCGCGTGCTCCCGCTCCCGCCGTGCCGCCCCCCGCAATCGAGCCGAATCGAGAGGATACAGCATGACCAATGACGGTATGATGCAGCTTAGCCGGCGAGGATTGCTCGCCGGCGGGATGGCGGGCGTTGGCGGCGCCATGCTGGCGCGGCCCGCCACGGCTGGGATGTTCGGGCATGGCTTGCACGACTTCTCCCACGGTTGCAGCATTTGCGGCGAACTCGCCGGTGCGCCGTCCCGCGCGGCGCTTGGCGGGGGCGTGCGGCGTACACAGATGCTCTTCGGGAGCAACGGGAAGGCGCCGCAGGCTCCGGCGGCGACAGCGCTTCGGGCGACGGCGCGGCAGATTCTTCAGCCTGACTGGGTGCTTGCGTGCGAGAATGACGCGCTCAAGCTGCTGGCGGATCACGAAGTAGTCATCGATGGAGACCGCATCGTCGAGGTCCGCCCCCATTCGTCGGGAAGCGACGACCGGCTCCGCCTTCCGGGCCAGATCCTCACGGCCAGCTTTATCTCGGGCCATACGCATAGCTGCGCCGGGACGCTGACGCGCGGCTTCATCGAGGAAACGCCGATCGCGTCGATCCAGGGTGAGGGCACCGCGCCGCGCGCGCGTTCGCTCCTTGTGCCGATGACGATGATCGACGATCTGACAGAGGACGAGCTGGACGATCTCACCGCGATCAATCTCGCGGAAATGCTGCGCACCGGCTGCACGACCCAGGTCGACATGTCGCTCAGCCTGAAGCAGATGCAATCCTATGTTCGCGTAGCCACCCGCTTCGGGATGCGCGGCTTTCCTGGCGGCATGGTGCCCGGCATGAAGCGGCTGCTGCCGATCTGGACGCGCACCGACAACAAGGTGCTCGATGACAGCGAAGCGGCGACACTCGATGAGATCGCTGCTGCGCTTGCCTATTCGCGCACCGTCAACGGCTCGGCGGACGGCCGCATTCGCCCGATGATGGCGCCTTCGGTCGTCGCGACCCACACGCGCGCCAGCTTCGCTGCGATCATCGCGGCAGCGAAAGAGCTTGGGAATGGCGTCCATATTCACGTCCAGAACAGCTGGCGGCCGCGCGACATGGCGGTGTTGCGGGCCTATTGGGGGATGGGTGAAGTCGAAATCCTGCGCGAGGTCGGTCTGCTGGACGGCAGGCTGTTCGGTGGGCATTTGCTCGGCGTCGATGTGGCGAAAGATCTGCCGATCCTCGCGGCGGCAAAGGCCTTTACCTTCGCGCACTGCCCGTCCGGAGCCGGCTGGGGCGTGCTGCCGTCGAGCCAGCCCTGGCCCGAGGCGCTGGCCGCCGGGGTCAACACCAGCATCGGCCTGGATACCCATTCGAACGACTATCTCGACAATATCCGCCAGGCCGTGGCGCAGGGGCGCAGCCGCGCTCAGCTCTATGCCAAGACGAGCCCGGTCGGCTTGATCGAGCCGACCATATGGCACGCGATGGAAGCCGCGACCCTGGGCGGCGCGCGCGGTCTCGGTCGCGATGATCTCGGCCGCATCCAGGCTGGCGCCAAAGCCGATCTCTGCACCATCGCGATCGATCAACTGCTGGTCGGCAGCGGCACGCGCGCACTCGAACCGCTGAACAGTCTTCTCTATGCCAACGGGCTTGCCGTGCGGAACGTCATGACCGATGGCCGCTGGCAACTGCGCGACGGCCATCTCCTCGTCGGCAACGAAGCCCATCTGATGCAGCGCGGAGGGGTGGTCGTCGAAAAGATCTGGGGACGCCTCAAGGACCAGGGCTATTTCGAGGTGGGCGGGCATCGCGGATGATGGGATGAGTACGATCAACGGCGCAATCGGAGATCATGTTTCTCCCGCGACGACGCGCAGGGTCTTGCTCCTGTGCGGCCTCGCGATCCTTGCCGAAGGCTACGACGTCGGGGTCATGGGGGCAGCGATCCTGTCGTTGTCCCATGACCCGGCCTTCGCGATCGGCGATGTCGGCCTCGGCCTGCTCGCGAGTTGCGCGCTCGCGGGAATGATGATCGGGGCGCCCCTCATGGGGATGATCGGCGAACGGGTCGAACGGCGCGGGCTGCTGGCAATCTGCGTTGCGGTCTTCAGCGCGTCGATGATCGGCTGCGCGCTCAGCGAGAGCCCGTGGCAGTTCGGCCTGTTCCGCTTTCTTGGCGGGATCGGCATGGGGGGTGTGATCCCGCTGTCGGCTACGCTGACTATCGAATATTCGCCGCTTGCCAATCGGGCACGCAATTATGGTCTGATGTACAGTGGCTATGGCTTCGGTATCATGCTGGTCGCCGTCGTCGCCATTTCGGTGATCCCCGCTTGGGGCTGGCGGGGTCTCTTCTGGCTCGGAGCCGTTCCGCTTGCCATGGCGCCCTTTCTCTGGCGCGCGCTTCCGCAAAGCTTCGAACAGTTGGCGCGCGCCGGCCACACGGGAGAAGCGATTGCCGCGGGGGTTCGTCTCGGCGCCGCTCCGGCCGCGGCTGAATGGCTGGCCGGCCACGCCCGGCCCATGGCGGCGGCCGATACAGCGCCGGAGGTCGGCGAGCGAAATGCGCTTTTCAGCGCGGGACGGGCGCGCGCTACCATCGCCTTCTGGAGCGCGATCGCGATCGGCCTGCTGCTGGTTTACGGTCTCGGTAGCTGGCTGCCTCGCATCATGCGGGAACAGGGCATGGCGGTGGGTTCGAGCCTCGGTATGCTCGCCGCCTTCAGCCTGTCCGGGGCGCTTGGCGGGATTGTCGGCGGCTGGCTTGCCGATCGATTGGGCAACCGGCGCACGATTGCGGCCTCCTATGCGCTCGCCGCGTTCGGGATCGTGGCGTTCGGCCAGTCGACCAGCATCGGCATGACTTACGCTCTGGCGGCGCTTGTGGGTTATGGAACTGTCGCCACTACGTTGGTCCTGACCGCGTGGATCACCGCCTGGTATCCGGCTTCGATACGCACCGGCGCGGTTGGCTGGGCGTTGGGTGTCGGCCGCATCGGCGCGATCGCCGGGCCGACCATCGGTGGTGTGCTCCTGGCGATCACCGGAGGCGATGTCGTGCAGATCACCGGCGCGTTCGCGGCTTTCGCCGGGCTCGCCGCAATTGCGGTGCTGTTTGTCCCCGATCGGGCGGGTGCCAACGATAAGCCCTGAGTCCGGGGAAATTTCCGCGGTGAGCCGGCAGGCGCATCGCTACCCGTTTGACCGCCGGAAACGGCCGTCGATCCGGCGGCGGCGTAGCATAACTATTCGTGTTGGTGCGGACGGCGGGACTCGAACCCGCACTCCCATGGGGAAGCGGATTTTAAGTCCGCTGCGTCTACCGGTTCCGCCACGTCCGCGCACAACCGCAAAAGCCGCGTTTGCGACGGCGGGTCAAGTCGGGATGCGCAGCCGGCTCGCTGCTGGCCTGGCAATAAGGCGCGGCGGTGGGTCATAGTCGATGACGTAGCCGACATGGTCGGACAGCGGCTTGCCGTCGTGCCCCGGCCCGAACGGCGCGTGTGCGCGGCCGACCGGCATGGGCGTACCGTCGGCTGCCCGGGCGAAGATCCAGTCCTTGCCGTGCCGGTCGGCGGAGACAAGGGCATCGCGGGCGTCGTCGTCGGTCCATGCCGCCTCGGCCAGCGCGCGGCGCAGGCCGCCATGGCGCGGCGCGACGAAGCCGAACCGGGCGAAGGCGCCGAAGAAGGTGCTCGCCCGGTCCGGGTCCTTGCCGATGTTCATGTCGCCGCCCAGCAGCAGCGGTGCGCCGGTGTCGACGTGGCGGCCGATGAATGCCGCCGTCAGCGCGACCTGCCGCTGATAGGCCTGCTGCGCGCGCGCCACCGGCACACCGGATGCTCGACGTGCATTCAGATGGGTATTGGCGACAGCGACCGGTCTGGCGAAACCGGGTACCCGGAGATGGGCAAGCAGAACGCCTTTGTTGGCCAGGCAGTCGAAGCCGGCACAGGCGAAATCGGGAAAGGCCATGCGCCGCACCGTGACGATCGGGTAGTCGGACAGGATCATCAGCCCGCTGTCCAGTCGCTTGCCCCATCCTTCGCCCCGGTCCCACCGCGCCCCGGCGAGGAAGCGGATGTCGGCGGCGGTTGGCGTCGCGACGCTGCGCAGCGCCGTATCGGCGCCGGTCGCGACATGGCGATAGCCGGCGCGCCTGGCGATCCGCGCCGCTTCCGGCGTGAACGCTTCCTGCAGCAGCACGATCCGGGGCTGCCGGCCCGCTTGCCGCATTGCCGCCAGCCGTGCGGCAATCCGGTCGATCGCCGCGCCGCGGCCGGAGGCGAGCGGCCAGGGCAGGGCGGCGATATTGTAGGTCAGCACCGAAAGCGGCCGCTCGTCGGCCCGCTGCACGGCCGGCGCCAGCGGGTCGTCGACGATGCCGCTGCTCAGCCCGGTCGCCCCAAAGACGATGGCGCAGGCGCAGAGCAACGCGCGGCGATATAGCGGCATGGCGGCCCCCTCGCCGCCGCGCTAGGCCGGTAATGGGTCGCGCCGATGTCAGCCGGGTTGCACCATTGTGAAACGCACGCGTGTGACACAGGCGCGGTTGATTGGCAGGCGGCTGGCGCGCCTGCGCGTCGGAAACCGGGTGATACGAATGTGCCGAGCGTTAGTCCGCGTTGAGGCGGGCGCGCATTTCCTTGCCGGGCTTGAAATAGGGGACGCGCTTGGCATCGACGGCAACCGTTTCGCCGGTGCGCGGATTACGGCCGACGCGGGATCCCCGCGCGCGGGTCGAAAAGGCGCCGAAGCCGCGCAGCTCGACCCGGCCGCCTTCGGCTAGCCTCTCACTGATCTGATCGAAGAACACCGCAACGATCTTCTCGATCTCGCGCAGCGACAGGTCAGGATGGTCGCTGGACAGGCGTTGAACGAGCTCGGAACGGATCATGCTACTTCCTGCCAAGGGCTTTACACAAACGCCCGCATCGGTGCGGCGGCATCATCATATCAGGAATGAAACGCAGGAAATATCATTCATTGTTTGGAGGCCGGGCGTGAAAAACGGGGCGCGGCCGGCGGCCGCACCCCGTTTCCCTGTGCCGTGCGCGCCGGGCCTTCGCCCGCACCTCGGCTTACTCCTGGTTCTCGCGGGCCTTCAGCGCCTCGCCGAGGATGTCGCCGAGCGACGCACCCGAATCCGAAGAACCGTACTGGGCAACCGCTTGCTTCTCCTCGGCGATCTGCATCGCCTTGATCGAGAAGGTCGGCTTCTTCGAACGGTCGAAGCCGGTGACCATCGCATCCAGCTTCTGGCCGATCTGGAAACGCTCCGGCCGCTGTTCGTCGCGGTCGCGGCCAAGGTCGGACCGCTTGATGAAGCCGGTGGCGCCGTCGTCGCCCGCCTGCACCTCGAGGCCGCCGTCGCGGACTTCCAGCACGGTAACGGTGACGATTGCGTTCTTGGACAGCCGTTCGCCCTCGGTCGCCCGACCGACGGCCGGCGCGCCGCGCTCAAGCTGCTTCATGCCGAGCGAGATGCGCTCCTTCTCGACGTCGATGTCGAGGACGACCGCCTTCACCACCTCGCCCTTGCGGTGCAGCGCCAGCGCGTCCTCGCCGGAAATGCCCCAAGCAATGTCGGACATGTGGACCATGCCGTCGACGTCGCCGTCGAGACCGATGAACAGGCCGAACTCGGTCGCGTTCTTGACTTCGCCCTCGACGGTCGAGCCGACCGGGTGGTTCTCGGCGAAGCTTTCCCACGGGTTGCTGATCGCCTGCTTCAGGCCCAGCGAGATGCGGCGCTTGTCCTCGTCGACCTCGAGGATGACGACCTCGACTTCCTGGCTGGTCGATACGATCTTGCCGGGGTGGACGTTCTTCTTGGTCCAGCTCATCTCCGACACGTGGACCAGGCCCTCGATGCCGGCTTCAAGCTCGACGAACGCACCGTATTCGGTGATGTTGGTGACGCGGCCGGACAGCTTGGCGCCGACCGGGTACTTGGCCGACGCGCCTTCCCACGGATCGCTCTCGAGCTGCTTCATGCCCAGGCTGATCCGCTGCGTCTCGCGGTTGATGCGGATGATCTGGACGCGAACGGTGTCGCCGATGTTGATCATCTCGCTCGGGTGGCCGACCCGCTTGTAGCTGAGGTCGGTGACGTGGAGCAGGCCGTCGATGCCGCCCAGGTCGACGAAGGCGCCGTAATCGGTGATGTTCTTGACGACGCCGTCGATCACCTGGCCCTCGGTCAGCGACTGGATCAGGCCGGTGCGCTGCTCGGCGCGGGTCTCTTCCAGCACCGCGCGGCGCGACACGACGATGTTGCCGCGACGACGATCCATCTTCAGGATTTGGAACGGCTGCGGAATGTCCATCAGCGGCGTGACGTCGCGCACCGGGCGGATATCGACCTGAGAACCTGGCAGGAAAGCTACCGCCCCGCCCAGGTCGACGGTGAAGCCGCCCTTGACCCGGCCGAAGATCACGCCCTCGACCCGCTTCTCCTCGCCGAACTCGGATTCCAGCTTGTCCCACGCGGCCTCGCGGCGCGCACGGTCGCGCGACAGCATCGCTTCACCATGGACGTTCTCGACCCGGTCGACATAAACCTCGACCTCGTCGCCGACCTTCAGATCGGCCTTCTGACCCGGCGCGGCGAATTCGCGCAACGGCACGCGGCCTTCCGACTTCAGGCCAACGTCGATGACCGCCAGGTCGTTCTCGATCGCGGTAACGGTGCCCTTGACGACACGGCCTTCGAAGCCTTCGTCTTCTCCGCCGAGCGACTCGTTGAGGAGCGCGGCGAAATCATCGCGCGTGGGAAATGCCGAACTGGCCATAAAATAGAAGTTCCTTTGACGTCGTTGCTGGCCGACCGGTTGTCTCCGGTGGTCTTGGCCATGCCGCCGCGCCGGCCTCATGCCGATCGCGGCACCCGGCGCGCGAAGAAGATCGTGAAGGTCTGAACGCGATACGCGAAAAGGGCGCGTGAGGGCTGCCGGCCGCTTGCCGAACCCCTCCGCGCCTTCCTCCACGAGCGAATCCGCCCGCCGAATGCGCGCGCTATAACGGCGGGCGACCGATCCGGCAAGCGGATGTGGGGCTTACCCGCCGGCGCGGGCGGCCAGCCGTTGCTCGACGATATCGATCGCGTGGTGGATGGCGGATTCGATCGACAGGTAGCTGGTATCGAGCAGCACCGCGTCGGCTGCCTGGCGCAACGGTGCCGCCGCGCGCGTCGTATCGCGCTTGTCGCGGGCCTTGATATCGGCAAGGACGTGATCGAAGGTGACGGCGCCGCCACGCGCCGCCAGTTCGTCATGCCGCCGCCGGGCGCGGATCTGCGATGTGGCGCGGACGAATAGCTTGGCATCGGCGCCGGGGGCGATCACCGTGCCGATGTCGCGCCCGTCGAGCACGGCGCCGCCCGGTTGATGGGCGAAGTTGCGCTGCCGATCGATCAGGGCCGCGCGCACCGCCGAGTGGGTCGATACGATCGATGCCGCGATCCCGGCGGCGTCCTCACGGAGCCTCGGGTCGGTGAGCAGCTTGTCCTTGAACCGGCAGGCGGCGATTGCCGCCTTCTCGTCAGCCGGGTCGCCGCCATGGTCGAGCAGCGTCTGCGCGACCGCGCGGTAGAGCAGCCCGGTATCGAGGTGCGGCAGCTTGTAGTGCGCGGCGAGCGCGCGGGCGATGGTGCCCTTGCCGCTGGCCGCGGGGCCGTCGACGGCGATAATCATCGGCGGTCAAATCTCCGCGCCCAGGCGCCGACGACGCGCCGCGTCTCGTCCGGCCGGTCGTTGAACAGACCGTGGGCGGCACCGGCGATCTCGCTGAATCCGGCATTCTTCACCCGCGCGGCGAAGCCGGCCACGGTCACCGGCCGCGCCTCGTCATACTGGCCGGCCATGAACAATGTCGGCGCGGTCAGCCGCGCGAGCAACGGCTCCCCGTCGTAATCCTTCAGCGTGCCGGTGCTGACGAATTCGGACCCGCCCCACATCGTCTCGTACAGGCGCCGGTTGAACATTGGCGGCAGCTGGGCAGTATAGGCCCGGATTTCATCGAACGCCGGTTCGCGGCGATTATAGGCCTTGTAGAATGCGTCGGTCGCGGTCGTGCAGACCTCCGCCGCCGGCGGTGCGGGTTGTTCGCACGCGGTGAGCGCGTCGCGCGTCTCCAGCGGCAATTCGCCGCGCAACACGGCGGCGTCGGACAGCCAGCTACGCGTCGAGATCAGCGGCGACGACAGGATCAGGCTGCTGAGCCCGGCCGGCTGGCGCGCGCCGTATTCCAGCGCGACTGTGCCGCCCCAACTGGCGCCCAGCACATGCAGCCGCTCGATGCCGAAATGGCGCCGGATCGCGTCGACCTCGTCGACGAAGCGGCCAACCGTCCAGTTTGCCGGGTCGCCCGGCCGGTCCGACCGGCCGCTGTCGAGCTGGTCGTAAAGGATGATAGCGCGCTCCTGTGCCAGCGGCAGCGCCGGCAGGAAGCCGGTGTGCGATCCGCCGGGGCCGCCGTGGATCATCAGCAGCGGTGCCGCCGGCCCGTCGAGTACCCCGTTGACGCGGACGTAGATGCGGCCGCCGGTCACCGGGACCATCGCCTCACGGTCCGGCGCCGGGATCGGTCCCATGCTGCGGGCGAAGGCCGCGGGCGCGCACAAGGTAGCGCCAAGCAGGCCGATCAATGCGCGCCGGTCGATCGTCAAGCCGTCCATACCATACCCCTCAGCGCAGATTTCGCTACCCGTCGAACCGGCTCAGTGATTCGTCAAGCTGGAGAGCAGCGCGGCGAAGCCCGGAAAGCTGGTCTCGACCGGCGAAAAGTCGTCGATGGTCACCGCCTCGCGCGCCGCGAGGCCGGCGACCGCCAGGCTCATCGCTATGCGGTGGTCGAGGTGGGAGGCGGCGGTGCCGCCGCCGGCAAGCGGCTCGCCGCCGGTGCCTTCGACGATCAGTCCATCCTCCAGTTCTTCGACCCGGGCGCCGATCGTCCGCAACCCTTCGGCCATCACCGCGATCCGGTCCGATTCCTTGACGCGCAATTCGGCCAGCCCGCGCATCACGGTGCGGCCCTGCGCCAGCGCGGCGGCGACGAACAGGATCGGATATTCGTCGATCATGCTCGGCGCGATCTCCGGCGGCACTTCCACCCCACTCAGCGGCGCGTGGCGGACGGCGATGTCGGCGACCGGCTCTCCGCCCACTTCGCGCGGGTTGGTGAAGGCGATATCGGCGCCCATCATCCTGAGCGCCTCGAACAGCCCGGCGCGGGTCGGATTGATCCCGACATTCTCGATAACGATCGCGGAGCCGGGGACGATCAGCGCGGCCACTGCCGGGAACGCCGCCGAGGACGGATCGGCGGGCACGACGATGTGCTGCGGCCGCAACTCCGCTTCGCCGTGGAGGGTAATGTGGCGGGCGCCGTCGACGGCCTCCACCGTCAGCTTCGCGCCGAAACCAGCCAGCATCCGCTCGCTATGATCGCGGGTCGGCACCGGCTCGACCACACGGGTGACGCCCGGGGTGTTGAGGCCGGCGAGCAGGATCGCCGATTTGACCTGCGCCGACGGCACCGGCAGTCGGTATGTCGTGGGGACCGCCGGCGCCAGGCCGCGCACCGTCATCGGCAGGCGACCCCCCGGGCTGGTGGTGAAATCGGCGCCCATCGCCGACAGCGGCTCGATGATCCGTCCCATCGGCCGGCGCGACAGCGATGCGTCACCGGTGAAGGTGACGGTGACCGGATGGCTGGCGACAAGGCCGGCAAGCAGCCGGGTGGAGGTGCCGGAATTGCCCATTTCCAGAGCCTGTTCCGGCTGGAGCAGCCCGCCGACGCCGACCCCGTCTACCGTCCAGGCGCCGTCGGCGCCGCGCGCCACATGTGCGCCCATCGCTCGCATCGCCGCGGCGGTGGCCAGCACGTCCTCCCCTTCCAGCAGCCCTTCGATCCGGCTGGTGCCTACCGCCAGCGCCGCCAGCATCAGCGCCCGGTGGCTGATCGATTTGTCGCCGGGAACCCGCGCAACGCCGCCAAGTGGCCCGGTGGGGCCGAAGACCTGGGGGCACGGGACGGTACTCGTCATCCTGTTCTCCGAAAAATAGGGGGTGCCGACCGGGATCGGCGGTCTTTGACAGCGGCGCGTCGCTATGGCAAGGCGCGCGCCGAATTGCGGCCCGGCGGATTCCCGACGTGCCGCTCCTTTCATTTTTCGGAGGCACGAGGCGGCACATGGTGAAGCCGGAATGGGGCACCAAGCGGACTTGCCCGAAATGCGCGACCCGCTTCTACGATCTTGGCAAGGACGATCCGGTCACCTGCATCGAATGCGGGAATGTCTGGGAGCCCGAGCCGATTCTGAAGTCGAAGCAGCCGCTGCCGTACGACGCGCCCAAGAAGCCGGCCGAGTCGGACAAAGAGGGCGATCATCTGGATACCGACGAGGATCTGGACATCGATGAGGATGCCGAGGAATCGCCGGATGACGAGGTCGATCTCGGCGGCGACGACGATCTCGGCGTCAAGACTACCGAGAATGACGACGAAAGCTGATTGATTTCCGTGTGGCGCCTGCCTAAACGCGGCGCCACTCGAACGCCCCGCCTGACGGCGGCGCGCGATGGGGCCGTAGCTCAGCTGGGAGAGCGCTACACTGGCAGTGTAGAGGTCAGGGGTTCGATCCCCCTCGGCTCCACCATCTTCCTCTTATCCGAACCGCCTTTCCCGTCGGCATTACGCGATGCTGCGGATAAGTCGGTTCGGCGTGGCGCCGCCATGGCGCACGGCCGCAACGCATGCGTCATCATTTTCACGCGATACTGGTCGGCGGGTCAGCCTCGATACGCGAACTGCCAGTAGGCAGTATGGCGCCTCCTGTTTCGCAGTGCTCAAGCCCCTTCCGCTGGCGTCAATCGCCTAGTTGTCGCCGATCTGCCGAGCCGCTGCCGCGCGGGGCTGCTGGCACGGCGCCGCCCGGCGACTGAGCCGCCGCGCGGCGCCGGTTGGCGCCTCAGCCCGCCTTTTGCTTTCCGGCCCGCTCGATCGCCTCGACGACGATCCGGCGCGCCTCCTCGGCGTCGCCCCAACTGCCGATGCGGACCCACTTCTTTTCTTCCAGGTCCTTGTAGTGCTTGAAGAAGTGCTCGATCTGCTGGAGCACGATCGAGGGCAGGTCGCCGCGCTCGCCGACATCGGAGTAATAAGGGAAGGTGGTGTCGACCGGCACCGCGATCAGCTTTTCGTCGCCGCCGGCCTCGTCCTCCAGCTTCAGCACGCCGATCGGCCGGGCGCGGACGACGCAGCCGGGAACGAAGGGCGAGCGGGCGATGACCAGCGCGTCGAGCGGGTCGCCGTCCGGTGACAGGGTGTGCGGCACGAAGCCGTAATTCGCCGGGTAGCGCATCGGCGTGTGGAGGATGCGGTCGACGAACAGCGCGCCCGATTTCTTGTCGAACTCATATTTGACCGGCTCGCCGCCCACCGGCACTTCGATGATGACGTTCAGGCTGTTGGGCGGGTCGTCGCCGACCGGAATCAGATCGATGTTCATGAATATCCCTGCGGTGGATCGGCGCCTGCTAGGGTTTCGGCGCCAGCAGCCTGTCGAGGCCACCCTCTCCCTTGTCGGTCTTTTCGAAGCGCGGGTAGCGCAGGCCGTCGCGATAGTCGATGGCCACGTCGCGATAGCGGTCGCCATTCTTGACCAGCAGCCGGATCGGCGTGCTGTCCGCCTTGGCGGCGGTCACGGCTTGCCGGATGCCGTCGTCCGAATAGGCGCGGCCGTTGACCGCGACGATCTCGGTGCCGACGTCGATGCCGGCGCTGAATGCCGGGCTGTCCCACATCACCGTCTTGGCGATCCGGTCCTTGCTGCCGATGGTCAGGCCCAGCGAGTAGCTGAGGTCGACCAGCTTGCGCGATCGTTCCCGCTGCGCGAACGCAGGCGTCGGCGCGTCGGTGTAGGTCAGCCGGTAGCCGGACGCGGTGAAGCCGGCGAGCGGTGCGCCCTTGGCATGCTCGGTCAGCCGCCGGTGCAGGAAATCCGCCCAGTCATAGGGCACGATCCCGTTCAGTGTCGCAGCGACGTCGTCCAGCGTGTAGGTGACGACGCCCCAGTCGCCGTCGTTGATGCCGAAGAAGGCGCGAGCGAAATCGTCCATCGATTTCTTGCCGCCCGACCGCGCGCGCAGGATCGAATCGACTTCCAGCCAGACCAGTAGCCCTTCGTTGTAATAATCCTCCGACCGCTGCCAACTCAGCCAGCCCTTAGGGCGCCGCTGGGCGATGACCGGATCGTTGGTCGTGTCGACCAGGTCGCGCCAACTGCGCGCCGGCAGGTTGTCGTAGGCGGCGGCGATGATCGCCAGTTGGTCCAGCGTATCCTGTTTGCCCACCAGGCCCGAACGCGCCTGCAGCACATAGCCCCAGAACTGGGTCTGTCCTTCGTAGACCCACAGCAGGCTGCCCTGCATCGGCGTCCGGTAATCGGGCGTCCACAGGTCGGCTGGACGGCGGAACTTGCCGTTCCAGCTATGGGTGTATTCGTGCGGCAGCAGATTGCGCTCGGCCGGGTTGTCGTCCCACTTGATGAAATAGCCGGGGTCGACGCCATTTTCCGAGCTGCGATGGTGCTCCAGGCCGATGCCGCCCAGTTCGTCGGATATGGTCAGCAGGAACTGGTACTTGTCGTAATGCTGGGTGCCGAATAGCTTCAGCGCCTGGGTGATGAGGCTCTTGTGCGCGGCGACCTGCTCTGGCGTCGCGTCAAGCTCCCTGGCGGTATCGGCGATCACGTTCAGGGTGACGCGCGGGCTCAGCTCGAACGCGCGGTAGTGGCGGCCGGCGATCGTCGGCGAATCGACCAGCGTCTCATAGTCGGTCGCCTCGTAACTGTAGGTTGCGCCGTTGGCGGTCGACGGCAGGCCGGAGGCGGCGGTCCACCCGTCGGGATAGGTCGCCGTCGCCTGGATCGGGATGCGACGGGTGAAATAGCCGGCCGGATAGAGCGACACCTTCTCCCACTGCAGGCTCAGCATCTCCGGCGTCATCTGGATGCGGCCCTGCGGTCCGTCGGTCGCCGACAGATACTGGAATTGTAGGTCGATCCGGCCGGCGCCGTCCGGCACGTCGATGTGGAAAGCGTAGACGTCGACTGGGTCGCGCCGCCAGGGGACGGGCTGGCCGCCAGCGGTGATGACCAGTCCGGCGAGCTTCGGGATCGGCCCGGTCGTGCTGTGGTTGCCCGGCAGCCATTTCGGATAGAGCAGCACCATCGGCCCCGCCTTGGACACCGGGATCGTCTGCTTCACCCGGAAGATGCCGCGCGTCACGTCCGTCGCGTCGACCGCCAGGGTGATCGTGCCGGGATAGGGTTCGTCCTTCGCCGCCGGGATCGAGTCGATGATCGGTGTCGGCTGCGGCGTACTGTTGATGGCGAGGGCGGGGACGGCGGCAAGCATGGCGACAAACGGAAACAGGCTGGCATTCATCGGGCGGCGCCCTTCTGCTGATGGCACGATCGCACAGGCTTAGGCGGCCCGCGCGTCC
Organism: Sphingomonas flavalba; assembly: GCF_004796535.1. Lineage (GTDB taxonomy): Bacteria > Pseudomonadota > Alphaproteobacteria > Sphingomonadales > Sphingomonadaceae > Sphingomonas_L > Sphingomonas_L flavalba. The sequence continues at coordinate 106,370 of NZ_SPHY01000005.1, forward strand.
CCGGTCCAGCCCGATCAACTACCCAACACGTTGATCGTGAACGCCAGCACGCCGATGTTGAACACGAAAGCGGCCAGGCAATGGAAGATCGCAACCCGCCGCATGTGCCGCCCCGGCATGTCGACGTCGGAAGTCTGGAACGTCATCCCCAGCGTGAACGAGAAATAGATGAAGTCCCAGTAAACCGGCTCGTCGGTGCCCGGCACGGCCAAGCCGCCCTGATCGCCGCCGTCGTCGCTGTCGCCCAGGTAATAGAGATGGGCGTAATGCAGCGCATAGACCATGTTGGAAAACAGCCAGGCGAGCGCCAGCGTGCCGATGATGAGCGCGGTCGCCGCCGTGTCCGGCTGCTTGGCGGAGCGCAACTCGACGCCCACCGCGACCAGGATCGCTGCGATCACCACGCTGGTGACGATGAGCAGCAGCGCGCGGTTGGCATCGTTATGCCGTGCCGCCTCGCGCATCCGGTCGGCGCTGCGGTTGCCGAGCAACGGTGCAAGCGACAGCAGGAACAGCACCGCCGCGATATCGAAGCCGGCCATCAGCGCGTGGCCCGGCGGCATATGATCGATCGCCAGGCCGACGGCTGCCGCCAGCACGAGCAGGAAAGCGATGAACCGGGGCGGCGCGATCGTCGATCCGATGCCAGAGGACTTTCGCTGCTTTTCCATGCGCGAGACGCTAGCGATTCGCGGTCATCTCGCCTAGAGAGCGCGTCTTTCATGACCCAGATTCAGACCCCGCAGGCCGTTCGCGGCACCCAGGACATGCTCGGCGATGCCGAGCGCCGTTTCGCGCATGTCGTCGACGCGTTCGATCGGGTCCGCCGGCTCTATGCCTTCCAGCGGGTCGAAGTGCCGGTGTTCGAGGCGACGGCGGTGTTCGCCCGCTCGCTGGGCGAGGCGACCGACGTCGTGTCGAAGGAGATGTACAGCTTCGCGGACCGCGGCGGCGATTCGCTGACGCTGCGCCCGGAGTTCACCGCCGGCATCGCCCGCGCCTATCTGACCAACGGCTGGCAGCAATTCGCGCCGCTGAAGCTGGCGACCCACGGCCCGCTGTTCCGCTACGAGCGCCCGCAGAAAGGCCGCTTCCGCCAGTTCCATCAGCTCGATGCCGAAGTGATCGGCGCTGCCGAGCCGGCCGCCGATGTCGAGCTTCTGGTCATGGCCGATCAGTTGCTGCGCGAACTGGGCGTCGTCGACGGCGTGACGCTGCAGCTCAATACGCTGGGCGATGCGGAGACGCGGGCGGCGTGGCGTACCGCGCTCGTCGCCCATTTCGAGGCGCATCGCGACGCGCTGTCGAAGGACAGCGTCGACCGGCTGGCGCGGAATCCGCTGCGCATCCTCGATTCCAAGGATCCGCGCGATCGGCCGATCGCCGACGCGGCGCCGGTGATCGATGCCTATCTGACGGCGGAGGCTGGCGCCTTCTTCGACGCGGTGCAGGCGGGGCTGCAGGCGGCGGGCGTCGCCTATGTCCGCAACGGCGCGCTGGTCCGCGGCCTCGATTATTATCGCCACACCGCGTTCGAATTCGTCACCGACCGGCTCGGCGCGCAGGGTACGGTGCTCGGCGGCGGCCGTTATGACGGGTTGATCGAAGGGCTTGGCGGCCCGCATACCCCAGCGGTCGGCTGGGCCGCGGGGATCGAGCGTCTGGCGATGCTGATCGACGAGCCGGCGGTGCCGGTGCTCGACGTCGCCGTCGTCCCGCTCGGCGCGGCGGCGGAGGCGGCGGCGACCGGTATCATCGCCGATCTGCGCCGTGCCGGCATCGCCAGCGACATGGCGTGGCGCGGCAACATGAAGCGGCGGATGGCCCGCGCGGCCGCCGCCGGCGCCCGCTTCGCCGTGATCCTGGGCGAGGACGAACTGGCGCGCGGCGAGGTCGCGGTCAAGACGCTCGCCACCGGCGTGCAGCGCGCCGTGCCGATCGCCGGGCTGGTCGAGGCGGTGCGCGGCGCATGACCGGCATTTCCGACGAACGCATCGCCGCCATCGAGGCGCGGCGCAACGAGTTGCAGGCGCAGATGGCTGCCGGTGACCTGCCGCCCGACCGCTTCGTCGCGCTGTCCAAGGAATATGCCGAGCTTGGCCCGGTCGCCGAGGTGGCGGGCGAGGTTAGGCGCCTGCGCGCCGAGCTGGACGTGCTGGCCGGCATGGTGAGCGACGACGACCCCGCGATCCGCGAGATGGCGGCCGAGGAAGTCGATGTCATCAAGGCACGCCTGCCCCAGGCGGAGCGCGCGCTGGCGTTGAAGCTGCTGCCGCGCGACGCCGCCGACGAGCGCGCCGCGATGCTGGAAATCCGCGCCGGCACCGGCGGCGACGAGGCGGCGCTGTTCGCCGGCGACCTGTTCCGCATGTACACGCGCTATGCCGAGGAGCGCGGCTGGCGGGTCGAGATGATCTCCGCCAGCCCGGCCGACATCGGCGGCTATAAGGAAGTGGTCGCCAGCGTTTCGGGCAGCGGGGTGTTCGCGCGGTTGAAGTTCGAAAGCGGCGTCCACCGTGTCCAGCGCGTCCCGGCGACCGAGAGCGGCGGGCGGATCCATACGTCGGCGGCGACGGTGGCGGTGCTGCCGGAGGCCGAGGAGGTCGACGTACAGATCGACGACAAGGATCTGCGCATTGACGTCTACCGCTCGTCCGGGCCGGGCGGCCAGTCGGTCAACACCACCGACAGCGCGGTGCGGATCACCCACCTGCCGACCGGTCTCGTCGTCATCCAGCAGGACGAGAAGAGCCAGCACAAGAACAAGGCGAAGGCGCTGAAGGTGCTGCGCACCCGGCTTTACGAGGCGGAACGCGAGCGGCTGGCAGCGGAGCGCTCTGGCACCCGCAAGGCGATGGTCGGCTCCGGCGACCGGTCGGAACGGATCCGCACCTACAATTTCCCGCAGGGGCGGGTGACCGACCACCGAATCAACCTGACCCTCCACCGCCTGCCGGAGATATTGGAAGGGCAGCTGGACGAACTGATCGGCGCACTGATCGCCGAGGACGAGGCGGCGCGGCTCGCCAATCTGGATGGCTGACACAGCGTTGCGCGATGCCGCCCGGCGGCTCGCCGCCGTGTCCGACACGCCGCGCCTCGATGCCGAACTGCTGCTCGCCCATGCCCTTGGCATCAGCCGGGACCGGTTGCTGCTCGCTGGGGCCGATGCGGCGGTGCCGCCGGGCTTCGCCGATCTGGTCGCGCGCCGCCTTGCCCATGAGCCGGTCGCCTATATCACTGGTACCCGCGCCTTCTGGACGATCGAGCTGGCGGTCGGCCCCGGTGTGCTGGTGCCGCGCCCGGACAGCGAGACACTGCTGACCTCTGCGTTCGCCCATTTCGGCGAATCCGGCCCAGCCTTGGTGCTCGATCTCGGTACCGGCTCCGGCGCACTTCTGCTCGCCGCGCTCGACCAATGGCCGTCGGCGCGCGGGCTGGGCGTTGACCGTTCCGACGCCGCGCTCGCCGCCGCCCGTGCCAACGCCGCGCGGCTGGGCCTTGCCCCGCGCGCTGAATTCGTCGCCGGTGACTGGGCGGCCGCGCTCGACCGGCGCTTCGACCTGGTATTGTGCAACCCGCCTTATGTGGAAGCCGGCGCAGTGCTGCCGCCCGACGTGCGCCTTTACGAACCGGCATCGGCGTTGTTCGCGGGCAGCGACGGGCTGGACGCCTACCGCGTGCTGATGCCGCAGCTGGCGCGGCTGATCGCCGCTAATGGCATCGCCGCGGTCGAGATCGGTGCGACGCAGGCCGCTGCGGTTGCGGCACTCGCCGCGGCCGCCGGACTGGTTGCCGCCTGCCACCGCGATCTTGCCGGGCGCGACCGTTGCCTGGTCCTTCGCCCGGCATGACACAGACTTGTCGCATATTTCCGCTTGGAAATGGTGCACCGACTCACTAAGTGCGGTTGAGGGGAACGTAGCGGATTGCGGCGCAGGCGCGCCGGACCCACGCGATCCCACTCCGTTGAACATGATGCGGCCGGTGTCGGCCGCACTTGCGGATGGCGGCGGTCGCGCGCGTAGCGCGGCCGGTTCGCGCGAACGAGGCTTATCCGGGAATGATCGGATCGCACTGACACGACTGGGCACAGAACGAGGAAACGGACAAGTTGATCAACAATCGACAGGCCGGCCGCCGTCGCGGTCGTGGTGGACAGCGTACGCCGAACAACCCGGGCCGTCCCGAACAGGGCAATCGCATCGACAGCCGTGCGCGCGGCAACGCCGCCCAGCTCCTTGAGAAATACAAGATGCTGGCGCGCGACGCGCAGATGCAGGGTGATCGGGTCAATACCGAATATTACCATCAGTTCGCCGACCATTATTTCCGCGTGCTGAGCGAGAGCCGGGCGCGGTTCGAGGAGCAGAACCAGCAGCGCCGCAGCCGCGACGATGCCGATCTTGGCGAGGATGACGGCGACGAGCGCGAAACCGATCGCATTGCGCAGGAACCGCGCCGCCAGCCGGCAGAGGAGCGGGCGCCCCGCGATGAACGCCGCGTCGATGCGGCGGAGGAGCGGGATGAACCGCACGCCCGTGAAGAACCGCGCGCGCGTGAGGCGCGACGCGAGAAGGATCGTGAAGCGCCTGCTCAGGCGCTGAACGGCCATCAGGCCGAAGAGGAAGCTGCCGCGCCGCGCCGCGGCCGCCCGCGCCGGGCTCGCACGGCGGAACCGGAACCGGTCGAGGCGTTCGATGCCACCATCCTGCCGCCGTCGGTATTGAAGGCGGCGGAACCGGTGGAAGCGGCGGCTGACGCCGAGGCGGAAGCGGAGGTGGCGCTTCCTCCGCGCCGTCGTGGTCGCCCGCGCAAGGTCGAAACCGACGCCGCCAGCGCCTGATCGCAACTGCAAGATGAAAGAAGCGGGGCCGTCTGCCGCAGAGAGCGGCGGGCGGCACCGTCTGGTATCGCGGCGCTATGCCGGCGGCAGCGGGCGCGGGCGGTGCTGCGCGTCAAGCGCAACGAAGGTGAACACCCCTTCCGTCACCTTCACCTGTTCGCCGCCATTGCGGTCGGCGATCACCTCGATGCGAATGGCAACGGAAGTGCGCCCCCGCCGTTCGACCCAGGCGTAGACGGAAATCACATCGCGCAGCAGGATCGGCGCGATGAACTTCATCGCTTCGACCGCAACCGTCGCGGTTGCACCCTGCGCCACCCTGCCGGCGACGATGCCGGCAGCCATGTCCATCTGCGACAGCACCCAGCCGCCAAAGATATGGCCGTTGGCGTTGATGTCGCCGGGCCGGGGCACGACCCGCAACACGGGTTCGCGGTGCTCGCTCATTCGTCGTGATGGACCTGTTCGTTGATATGTTCGTCGTGGCCGGAGCCGGAGCTGAGGAATACCAGTCCCATCAACGCCGCCGCCAGAATCACTGATCCGAACACGCCGAGCAGCGTGCCGATCACCATGTGGATAGGCAATGGCCCCTTCGCCCAGCTCAGGCCGACAAGGGACACGACCGAGGCGACCAGCGCAACCAGCACCATCCACACCATCAGCCGGCGATAGCGCCGCCACGGATCGGTGGCATACCCTGAATCGGGTGGCGCACCCCGCTGGTTTTTCATCGGCTTTCCTTTGCGCGTCGAACGTGGGAACATCGCGTCCGTCGTCCATAAGGCCGAAAAGGAGAACCCGCCATGACCATTTCGGTAATTCTCGCCGGGCGTGACGGCGCGGTGGTCAGCGCAGAGCCCGACACCACCGTTGGCGCCGCCGTCGCCCTGCTCGCCGACCGCCGCATCGGCGCCTTGCCGGTGGTCGATGGCGACACGGTGGTCGGCATCTTCTCGGAACGCGATGTGATCCACGCGGTCGCCAAACACGGCGCCGCCGCGCTCGACCGGCCGGTCAGCGAACTGATGACCGCGCCGCCGGTGACAGTCGCGCCGGACGAGGACGCGCTCAGCGCGTTGGGGCTGATGACCCGGCGGCGCATCCGCCACCTGCCGGTCCTCGCCGACGGCACGATGGTCGGCTTCGTGTCGATCGGCGATCTGGTCAAGTTCCGCATCGACCGGATCGAGCGCGAGGCCAACGCGCTGCGGGACTATATCCAGAGCGCCTGACGCGGGGCGTGTCGCAACGGCTATCGCCGCCGTCTCAAGGTCCGCACCGC
>NZ_SPHY01000005.1:120000-192526 GCF_004796535.1 Sphingomonas flavalba
AGCAACGCGCCGACCGCGCCGCCGATAATCAGGCCGGTCGTGCCGTTATCCCGCTTGCAATGATAGCGTCCGTCACGGCCGCGCCAGACCTTGTCGTTATGGTTCAGGCGGCGAGGGTTCACGTAGCGACCTTGGCGGTCGTAATCGCCGCGATGATAGCCGTTGTGGCGCTGGGCGACGGCGGGCGCAATCGGCAGCAGCATCGCGGCGATGGTGGTGGCGGCCAATGTCATTTTGAGCATGATTTTCCCTTCCTTCGTGCCGTTCAGAACCCGCAAACCCTACGCGCGGTTGCATGAACGGCCGTCGACCTCTTTGTTCATCGAAGCGTTTGTCCTGGCCGATGCGGTGTTCCGCCCCGGATCAGCGGCATTCGGCGGCGTGCTGGTCGACTGACCGGCCGAGTAGGGCACCGGCGCCAAGGCCGAGGATGGTGCCGACGGCGCGGTGTCGGCCGCCGTCAATCGCGCGACCGATCAGCGCGCCGCCGGCGCCGCCGATGATGAGGCCGGTGGTGCCGTCTGATCGGCGGCAGTAGGTGCGTCCGTCTTCTCCGCGCCAGGTCTGGCCGACGTAGGCAGGGGGCGGTGCCGGCGGTGGAGCCGACGCCTGGTCGTAGTCGCGGTAATAGCTGTCGCGGCTGCGGTAGTAGGCGTCGCGCGAGCGCTCGTAATTCTCGCGGTCCCGATAATATTGGTCGCGGGCGCGCTCGTAGGAGTCGCGGGAATCGACCGCTCGGTCCTGTGCGTAGTTGCGATAATCCTGTGCGCTGTTGAAATGATCTCGCTCGTAAGCGTCACGGTCCGCATCGTAATCTGGCGGCGGCGGGGCGTCATAGGCGAGCGGCGGCGGCGCCCCGGTCTGGGCAGCGGCGACGGTCGTCGGCGTCGCGATCCCCAGCAACGGAGCGAAAAGAAGAACGGCCTTGCGCATCGGAAACCTCGCTTTCGGCGCACTGGAAACACGCCATTCTTGTCCGGCCTGCCTGAACGGCGGCTGATCGGCCCGCTGCTCTATTGCCCGGCCAGTATCGTGCCGCCGAGCAGCAACAGCAACTTGACGTCCAACACAGCGCCTGCCGCTTGCCGCCCGGCGACGAACTGCGAGACTTCGGAAAGCGGAACGCGATGGACGACAATCTGTTCATCTTCGATACCGCCGCCGTCGCCGACCCTGGTCAGCCCCTCCGCTCGAACCAGGGTGAAGGTTTCGGAGATCATGCCAGGCGACGACGCGAAGCGCCCCACCGGCGTGATCCGCGCGGCGCGATAGCCCGTCTCCTCCTCCAATTCGCGCGCGGCGGCGGCGAGCACCGTCTCGCCATCCCGCTCGTCGCCGACCAGCCCGGCGGGCAACTCCAGGCACCGGGCGCCGAGCGGCACACGATATTGCTCGACCAGCAGAACATGGCCGTCATCGACGGCCAGGATCACCGCCGCCTCGATGTTCCGCGCGCGGGACACATATTCCCATTTGCCGTCGCGCTTGGCGGTGATGAAGCGGCCCTGCCAGACAATCTCTTCCATGTGCGCGGCGCTACAGGATGATCAGGCGGTCCGGCAACTCATTGGTGTCATCGGTGCTCTTCGGGAAATGCGCCGCGAGGATCGCGCCGACATGACTAACCGCTGCGACGACGCCATCAGCGACACGACCAGCGCGGACTTCGTCGATCATCGCCGCCATCGCCTCACCCCAGGCTGCGGGCGCGACGCGGGTGTGGATCGCCTCGTCGGCGACGATCTCGGCGACGTGCTCCTCCATCGACAGATAGATCAGGACGCCGGTGCGGCCGACGGTGCGCCGCTCCGCACCCACCTTGAAGCAGGCGATCGCGCGGGCGCGCACCCGCGCCACCTTGAGCGCATTCGGGGTCAGCCACAGCCGCAGTGGACGCCAGGTCAGGATCAGCCAGACGGCCAGGAATTTCAGTGCCATCATCGCCAGCAGCGCGGCGCAGATCAGCGCCGGTTCGTGGCTGATCGACCAGCCGCCAGACAGCCCGTCGAGTGCGTCGGTCAGCAGCGCCGGGAACAGAGCAAAAAAGGCGGGGACAAGCAGCGCAATGCCGATTGCCCAGAGCAGCGCGACATCATGATAGCTGTCCGACCGGTCCGCGGCGATCGTCACGATCTCGCCGTTCGACAACCGCTCTGCGGCTCCGACCGCCTCCGAAACGCGCCGTGCGCCCGCTTCGTCCATCACCATCCTCCCGATGCGCCGCCGCCACCGAACGATCCGCCGCCGCCGGAAAAGCCTCCGCCTCCGCCTCCGCCCCATCCACCGCCGCCACGGCCGCCCCAGTGATCGTCGCCGCCCCAGACGATGACCGGACCGGCCCCGCCGCGAAAGCGCCGACCGCGCCGGCCGAACAGCGCGGGCAGCACGAACACCACCATGACGATGATCCAGAAAATCAGCGCCACCGGGATACCGTCGTCCTGTCGGTCCTTGGCCTGGGCAAGCAATTGCTGCTGGCGCGCTTGCGCCTGGTCTTCCGGCAACTGCAGTTGGGCGATGACCGCATCGACGCCGGCGGCGATGCCGCCCGCCATGTCGCCGTCGCGGAAGCGCGGGGTGATCTGGGTGTTGATGATGACGGATGACAGCGCGTCGGTCAGATAAGGCTCCAGGCCGTAGCCGACCTCGATCCTGACCTTGCGCTCGTTCGGCGCGACGAGCAGCAGGACGCCATCATTTTCCTGCTTGGATCCGATCCCCCACGTGCGGCCGAGCCGGTAGCCGTAGTCGGCGATGTCGTAGCCTTGCAAATCCGTCACGGTCGCGACGACGAACTGGCGCCCGGTCTGCTGCTCAACGGTGGCGAGCTTGGCCGTAAGGGCAGCGGCCTGGGCGGCGTCTAGCAGATGCGCGTCGTCGACGACCCGCCCGCTCAGCTTCGGGAGTGTCTGGGCCTGCGCTGTGGACGCGAGCAGCAGCGCCAGCAGGACAAGCAGCCATGCCCATCCCCGGCCCAGCGGTAGCATCGGGGATCGCGCGGGCAGAAAGAAAGGCATGGCGCCGGTCCCCGTGCCCGCTTCAGCTCTTGGTGCCGAAATCGACCTTGGGCGCGCGGTCGGCATTGGGTGCGGTCGCCTCGAACGGGGTCAGCGGCTTGGCGCCGTGGACCAGCTTGGCGCCGATCATGTCGGGGAAGGTGCGGATGCGGGTGTTATAGGCGCGTACCGCTTCGTTATAATCGCGCAACGCGATCGCGATCCGGTTCTCCGTTCCTTCGAGCTGCGACTGGAGGGCAAGGAAATTCTGGTTGGATTTCAGGTCGGGATAAGCCTCGACCGTCATCAGCAGGCGACCGAGCGACTGGCCGAGCGAGCCTTGTGCGTCCTGGAACGCCTTGACCTTCGCCGGGTCGTTCAGGTCGTCGGCGCTGAGTTGGGTCGAAGAGGCGCGGGCGCGCGCCTCCGTCACCTCGGTCAGCACGCTCTTCTCTTGAGCGGCATAGCCTTGCACCGTGGCGACCAGATTGGGGATCAGGTCGGCGCGGCGCTGGTACTGGGTCTGGACGTCGGCCCAACGCGCCTTGGCGGTCTCCTCGGCGGTGGGGACGCTGTTGATGCCGCAGGCGGGCAGCGGCAGCACCAGTGCTGGCACGGCAAACATAGCGAGAAAGCGGCGGTCCATCGGCGTCATCCTTTCAGGCCAACTGTATTGTGCGGGGAATACAGCAGCGCCACGCCCGCCGCAATCACTCTTGCCTTCGCGCCGAGATCGGGGAAAGTTCCGTCCGACCGGCTGACAGGGAGATGCAATCATGCTCGGTGAGTTCAAGGCCTTCATCATGCGCGGCAACGTGCTCGACCTGGCGGTCGCCGTCATCATCGGCGCCGCATTCGGCAAAATCACCACGTCGTTGACCGAAGACATCATCATGCCGGTGGTCGGCTGGCTGTTCGGCGGCCTCGACTTTTCCAGCCATTTCATCACCCTCGGCGCCATTCCCGCCACCTATACCGGCTCGCTGACCGATTATGCGGCGCTGAAGGCGGCGGGCGTCGCCCTGCTCGGCTGGGGCGAGTTCCTGACGGTGGTGATCAACTTCATCATCCTCGCCTTCATCATTTTCCTCCTGATCCGCTCGGCGACCAAGCTGGCGCTACGCAAGGACGGCGATGAGGTGCCGGGCGATATCGCCCTGCTGACCGAGATCCGCGACCTGCTGAAGAACAGGTAGCATCGCCTCCCGCCCTACGGCGCGAAGCCACCGCCGGGCGGCTTCACTTCACATTCATCGCCGATCGCCTATATCGGCCGTGCCGGATTCGTCCGGAGATGGCGATGAATGATGCCGTGGAATAGATGCAGCGGACCCGGGGGCAGTACCCGGCGGCTCCACCACAAACCCCCGAAAGGGGGTTTGTGACGGGGCCGAACCAGGATCGACGTGTATTCAAAGACGGTGTTTTTGCCCGGGCTGAGTAACCCGTTAAAGGCTCAAAACCACAAGTGCCAACGATAACGAGGCGCTCGCGATTGCCGCGTAATCACGGCCTAACGGCTTAGATTACAAGGCTTGAACGCGGTTCGGGCCGCACCGGGCAACAGAAGCGGATTCCAGCGGTACGGGGGGCACCGGGCAACAGAAGCTCCCCACTTCCCCATCTGCGGACTGCCCGGCGCCGCTATCGGCGGCGATCGAACAGCCAGAACAGCACCGCGATCAGCGCGCCGGCACCAACGCCGATGACCAGGCCGAGCGAGGGCTGGCGGTAGAGGCCGCCGACGAAAGTACCGACCAGCGGCAGAATCGCCAGTGCGATGCCGGCGGCGCGGGGATTGGGGTTGGGCGCATGGGGCGAAGTCATCGTTCGTCGCCAATGCCATGTCCCGCACCGATACGCCAGCGGTGCCGCATCGATACGCTTTGTCCCGCCGGGGAGAAGCGACGAAAATACCTTCGGTATCATTCACCGGCCGCCCGCCGGGTGGCGGCTTCACCCGGCAGCCAGCCCGATCCCCCTCAGTGCGACAGCAGCACCCGCGCCTGGCCGGCGACCTGCGCCAGCATGGCGGCATTCGGCACGGCGGCGCCGCGCGCCCGCTTTATGACGTCGCGGAACGCGGTGACGCGCGTCGCATTGCCGCCCAGCCAATCAGCGACCTTCGCCTCCGGCGCCTTGCCCCCGGCGCGCGCCAGGAAGTCGAGCCGCATCTGCTGAAAATCACGCGCCAGCCCGGCAGTCAGCAGCCGTTCCCAGGGATCGGTCGGATGCAAGCGGATCGCGGTGGTCTGCGCCCAGTCGAGACCGAGCGCCGCGCCCAGCGCGGTGAACGCGCTGGCGAGCACCGTCTCGTCCACCTTGCTGCGCGCACCGAGCGCCGCCAGACCGATGGCGCCGTCCAGTTCGAACAGGCGGGTGACGCGCTGGACGAGTGGGATCGGAGCGCCGACGGCGGTCAGCCGGTCGGCGATCGCGCGGGCGGCGGCGCGTCCTTCGTCGCGCAGGATCTCGTCGACCTTGGCGTCGAGCCGCTTGATCCCCGGAGCCAGCATCGCGACCAGATCGCTCGGCTGCTGGCCGGGCTGGATCGTGCGGATCAGGTCAGCCATCTGCGCGCGCATCGCCGCCGCAACCTGGTCGAGCAGCATCAGCCGGCCTTCTTCACTGATCGCCGCCGCGTCGATGTCTGCCCAGATCTGGCCGATGCCGAACAGGCGCTCGGCGGTGATGAACACCGTCGCGATGTCGGCCAGTGAGGCGCCTTCCTCTTCCGCCAGCTCGAACGGGACGATCAGGCCCATGCGGTTGACGATGCGGTTGGCAACCTTGGTAGCGATGATCTCGCCGCGCAATTGGTGGGCGTCGATCGCAGCGGCGAACCGCTTCTGCATAGGCATCGGGAACGCAGCGTGCAGTTCCGACGCCAGCGCCGGATCGGCTGCCATCGCGCCCCGCTCGATGCCGTCCTGCAGCGCCAGCTTGGCCGTGGCGAGCAGTACCGCCAGTTCCGGCCGGGTCAGGCCGCGCTTGTCCTGGGCGCGGCGCAGCAGTTCTTCGTTCGGTGCCAGTCCCTCGACCGCACGATCGAGCCGGCCTTCGCTTTCGAATATCTCGATCAGCCGGACATAGGATGGCAACGCCGCCGCTCCGCCGCTCTCGGCGATCGACAGGGCCAGCGTCTGCATCCGGTTGTCCTCCAGCACCAGCGCGGCGACATCGTCTGTCATGCTCTCGAGGAAGGTGTTGCGATCCTCGAAGCCAAGCCGGCCTTCCTTGACCTCGCGGTTGAGCGCGATCTTGATGTTGACCTCGTTGTCGGAACAGTCGACGCCGGCCGAATTGTCGATGAAGTCGGCATTGTTGCGGCCGCCCTTCAGCGCATAAGCAATGCGGCCGGCCTGGGTGACGCCCAGGTTGGCGCCCTCACCGATCGCGGTGGCGCGGACGTCCTCGCCATTGACGCGCAGCCGGTCATTGGCCGGATCGCCGACCTCGCTATTGGCCTGCGCCTTGGCCTTCACATAGGTGCCGATGCCGCCGAACCACAGCAGGTCGGCCGGGCTTTTCAGGATGGCGGAGATCAGCGCCGTCGGCTCCATCTCCGTCTCGGTAACGCTGAGCAGGGCGCGGACCTCGGGCGTCAGCGGCACTGTCTTGGCGCTGCGTGGGTAGACGCCGCCGCCGGCCGAGATCAGCTTCGCATCATAATCCGCCCAACTCGATCGCGGCAGGCTGAACAGCCGCTGGCGTTCCGTCCAGCTCTTTGCCGGGTCAGGGTCGGGGTCGAGGAAGATGTGGCGGTGGTCGAAGGCGGCGACCAGCTTGATCGCCTTGGACAGCAGCATGCCGTTGCCGAACACGTCGCCCGACATATCTCCGCAGCCGACGACGCGAACCGACTCGGTCTGCACGTCGACGCCACGCTCGGCGAAATGGCGCTGGACGGAGATCCACGCGCCACGTGCGGTAATCCCCATGCCCTTGTGGTCGTAGCCGTGGCTGCCGCCGCTGGCAAAGGCGTCACCCAGCCAGAAATTGCGTTCCTCGGCGATCGCGTTGGCGACGTCGGAGAAGCTGGCGGTGCCCTTGTCGGCGGCGACGACGAAATAGGGATCGTCACCGTCGAGCGCGACGACCTTTTCGGGGTGGACCACCTTGCCGCCGACGATGTTGTCGGTGACCGACAGCAGCGCGCGGATGAAGACGCGGTAGCTTTCCTTGCCTTCTTCCAGCCAGGCGTCGCGGTTGGACGGATCGGGCAGCTGCTTGGCGTAGAAGCCGCCCTTGGCGCCAGTCGGCACGATCACCGCGTTCTTGACGCGCTGCGCCTTCATCAGGCCGAGCACCTCGGTGCGGAAATCGTCGCGCCGGTCTGACCAGCGCAGCCCGCCGCGCGCGATCGGCCCGGTGCGCAGGTGGATCGCCTCGATCCGCGCGCTGTAGACGAAAATTTCCCGCCACGGCACAGGTGCCGGCAGGCCGGGGACCAGCGCGCTGTCGAACTTGAACGCCAGTGCCTCGCGCCCGCCGGGGGCGAAGGCGTTGGTGCGCAGGATCGCCGCGACCACGCCCTTGAGCAGGCGCAGGATGCGGTCGTCGTCGGCGCCGGCGACATCGCGCAGCCCGGCGTCGAGCGCTGCCTGCGCGGCATCGGCCGCGTCGCCGCTCTTGCGGCCAGCGGCCGGGTCGTGGCGCGCGTCGAACAGCGCAATCAGCGCGGCGGCGACCTTCGGCGCTCGCGCCAGCGCGTCGACGACGGTGGTCAGGCCATAGGACAGGCCGGTCTGGCGCAGGTAGCGGAACCAGGCGCGGAACAGCACGATTGCCCGCGGGTTGAGCGCGGCGCAGACGATCAGCCGGTTGAACGCGTCATTCTCCGCCCGGCCGGACAATACGGCGGCGATCGCCTGTTCGACCACGTCGGCGCGGTCGAACAACGCCGCCTGCTCCGTGCTGGTCCCCAGATCGAGAACGAAGTCATGGACATAGCCGAGCGTGCCGTGGTCGAGCGCAGTCGGCATTTCCTCGATCACGCGGAAGCCGAAATTCTCCAGCACCGGAACCGCGTCGGACAGCGGCACGGAACCGCTGCCGTTATATATCTTCAGCCGCAGCCGGCTTTCGGCACTGGCGTCGTTCAGCAGCCGTGCGTCGCGGTCGGCAGAATCACTGAGCCCCTGCAGGCGGGTGATGTCCCGCGCCGCCTCGACCGGGCCGGATGTTGCACGGTAGTGCGACGGGAAAGCCGGCGCGTAGCGCAGCGCCAGCCGCGCGGCACGGCCCTGATCGCCGCCTTCGGCGAGTATTGCCTCGACCGCTGGCACCCAGCCGCGCATCATCTGTTCCAGTCGCGCATCGAGCACGGCCATGTCGGGCAGCGTGCCGCCGTCGCGCAGGTCGAGCGTGTAGCGGACCAGCGCCAGGCTGCCTTCTTCCATCGCCATCGCCCAGTTGAGCAGCGTCGCATTGGCCGCCTGGGTCAGCATCTCGCCGATCTCGGTGCGGCGCTGGGTCGTCGACTCATCGCGCGGCAGCCAGACGAAGGCGAACAGGTGCCGGCCAAGCGGGCTGGGCACACCGACCAGCCGGGCACGCGGGCGATCGGCCAGCGACATCGATGTCAGCGCGACGGTTTCGAGCGCGGCCGGCTCGAACGCGATCAGCAGGTCATGCGGCAGCGCGGCGAGCGCGTGGCTGAGCGCCTTGCCGGCGTGGCCTGACGGATCGAAGCGGTATTTCTCCTGTAGAGCGGCCAGCCGTGCGCGCAGCACCGGCACCTTTTCCGGCGCGGCGTTCAGCGCGCTGCTCGTCCACAGGCCGGCATGGAGCGAGAGGGCGATGATCCGCCCACCTTCGCGCACCGGCACGATCAGCACGTCGAGGGGGACATGGCGATGCACCGTCGCGATCCGGTTGGACTTGACCGCCAGCGGCGCGTCACCGCCCTCTTCGAACCAGCGGAACGCATCGGTGATGGTCGACGGTGCGAGCAGCGGCGTGTCGTCCACCCGCGATACGCCGAGCGGGGCGCTGACCGCACCCTTGCGGTCCCGCATCTCATGGGCGAGCTGGGTGAAATGACGGTCAAGGAACCAGCGGAGCAGCGCCGCGCCCTCGCCGTCCGGCAGGCGATCGGCATCAGCGCGCATTGCCGTCTGCATCGCCGGCCAGTCGGAAACGGCGGCGCGGACATGGTTCAGATTGCGTTCGATCGTCGTGACCAGCGCCCGCCGCTCCTTCGCATCGGCGCGCTCGACCTCGACATAAATCATCGATTCCCGGCGCTCGCCTTCGGCATCGTCGTCGAGCACGTCGGTCAGTCGCCCCGCATCGTCGCGCCGTACGCTCAGCACCGGGTGGAGCAGACGATCGATCGCCAGGCCGTGAGCGGCAATCGTCGCCGCAACTGAATCGACCAGGAACGGCATGTCGTCGTTGATGATCGCCAAGCGCATGTGACGCCGGCGCTCCCCCGCTGCGACGGATTCGATGGCGACAACCGCCTTGCCGGCGGCCCGGGTCGCGGCCGCTTCGGCCACGAAGCTGGCCGCATCGTCGCGCGCCTCGCCGTCGAAACCGTCAAGCTCACCCGGAAGCGCGCCGTTGACCAGCGCCTGTCTGATCGTGGCTGCAAGGCCTTGTGCCGATGCGTGCCGGTCCCGCGATGCCGTCGCCATATGTCTCCACCTGCAATTTGCGCCCCTTTTCAGGGGACTTCGCTTCTCTGGAGAGCCTATGCGCCCGGCTGGGGCTTTCCTCAAGCCTCAGCGGCGGCAATCCTGACGGCGCGGTCTATAAGTGCGGTATCGGTGGAGATTGGAGCGACGATTCCGAGCGTTCCATCGCTGATGCGACGGGCGACGAGCACGACGAATTCCGCTTCACCGGTGTCCAGCGTGACGGTCGCGCACGGTGCGATGCTGCGCAGCGTGGTGCGCGCTTCCTCATCGCGATTGGGTTTGCCGGCGGGTGCGCGCAATCGGCGCTCCGCCTGGACGACACCTTTCAGCCCTCCGGCATGGCTGTCGAGCAGCGCGGGCAGGCCGCCGCTGGCGATGCCGAGGCGCCGGCCATGGGACAGGGCGGCGGCATATTCAGTCAGCCGCGTCTTGTCGTGATTGGCGCCGAACACAAGCTTGACGATCGGCGTCATCGGCGCGCGGGCCTGGGCGGCGATGCCGCTGTCCTTCAGCAACTCGGCATATTCTCCGGGTCGCGCATCCGCGATCAGCGAGAAATCGAAAGCGAGGCCGAGGGCGGTGTAGAGCGCACCGCGGCTGCGGCGTTCGCTGTGCTGCGCCGATTCGGCGGATTCGCGCGCGGCAGCCAGCCAGTCGTAGATGCTGGAGCTTTCGTCCAGCTCGGTGGGCTCGCCGGCCTCCGCGTCATAAGCGATCGGCTCGCCGAGCAGCGGGCTGGCGTGGGGGCCGTCGGCCCATACCGGAATGTCCGTGCCCAGCGGCGCGCGGGGCATGTGGCGCAGCGCCTGCCCGACCTCGGCGGCCAGCGCCTCGCCGGCCTTCTCGGCGACCACTTCCTTCCAGTTGATGACGCCGTAGATGAAGTCGATCGAGTCCTCGTCGGAGGAGAAGGGCATCAGGATGCCGCGATACATGGTGTTGCTGCCGCGGCTGTTGACGAATTCCGCCTCGAAGCCGATCGGCGCGCGATTGGCGATGATCTGCAGGTAATGGTCGGTCAGGCGCGACAGCAGCGAACGGCTCGGCACGTCCGCGATGCTGGCGATCTGGTGGTCCAGCCCGCATTCCTCGCGCAGTACCGGGCCGAGCCAGGCGATCTTCGGGTTCTCGATGCCGACGGTGAAATCCAGCAGCACGCTGTTCGGGCCGAAATCGGCGATCTGTGAGGGGTCGAGATCCTCGATCGCCGGATAGGCCCGGCCGCCCAGCAGCGACACCCAGTAGTTATAGGCACGGACATGCATGCGCCGTTCGTCGGTGCCGATCGCCGGCGGAGCCTCGACAGCGGCGTCGTCGATCGTCGCCGCATCGCCCCCATCCCGGTCAAATCCGCGCATCGAATCCATTGTCGATCCCTACTCGTCGTAAGCGGCCATTGTGCACTTCCATGGTAAATGAATGGTGAAGCTTTATGGCGCGCCTTGCGCTTGCCAGCACCTTTGCCCGCTGGTAAGCGCTGCCACCCATCCGGCGCCGCTTTAGCTCAGCTGGTAGAGCATCGCATTCGTAATGCGAGGGTCAGAGGTTCGAGTCCTCTAAGCGGCACCATTTTCCCTATTATATTCATTGAGTTAGCCTGAGAATAGATGGGCTACTCAACTGTTATAAATGCTATTATAAAAGCGAGTCAAAACACTTAAGTGTTTGGAGTCGTTCAGATAGCTGGAAAAACTGAGCCAATCAGCCTGCAAAAGGGCCTCAGCCTCTACAAGCAGCCGCTGTCGAAAGGCAAAGGCAGCCCTAATTGGTATGCTCGGGTTTATCTGCCGATTGATGGCCGGGACATTCATACGAAGAGTACCGGAACCACCGATCAGAAGGTGGCTATAAAGCTAGCCTATGAATTCTACGGCGAGTGCCTCGTCAAGGCCCAGATAGCGGACGGCACACTGATACCTAAGGGGCCAGCCAGCCAATCTTATGTTCGGTTCGACAGGATCGCCGACCAATGGCTGGATCAGTTGAAATCGGAAGTTGGCGATGATCCTCGAAAACACCGTCATTGGATCGACTGCAAAAGTGCTGTTTTAGGCAGAAATGGCTTCACCGATTTTTTCGGCAAGGACGACATTGGCGGTATCACTACCGACAGGATCAGGGCGTTCATTCAATACAAAATAGCAGGCGGCCCCGCTGGGAAACTGGCTGCCACGACGATCAAACGTAATATCGTTCTGCTGAATGTGCTGCTGAAATATGCTTGGGAGAAGCGCCTTCTAAATTCTGTACCGCCAATGCCGAAGGTGGCGACCAAGGATAATCCGAGGCCGTGGTTTGATCATGACGAATATCAACGCCTCCACAATGCGGCGAGAGGGCAGGCCAAGGCAGCCAAAAATGCTGGCGACCAGAAAGCAGCGGACGAATGGAATGAGCTTTCGGACTTCATGATTTTTATGGTCGGCTCATTCCTGCGACCGAGCGAGTGGCCCTACCTTCAGCACAAGCATGTCAAAGTCGTTTCAGACGCCGACAATCCACATTTGGTCCTGACCGTTATTGCCGGAAAGCGAGGTGTGCGAAAGTCGGTTACGATGGGTACCGCCATCGCTCCCTATCGGCGTATTGTCGCTCGAACCGGCAAGGCGCCAGAAAGCTATGTCTTCCAACCAGAATTTCTCAATCGTCGAACAGCGCAACGACGGATAGCTGATGCCTTTGAAACCCTATTGCAGGCGACTGATTTGAAGCTCGATGGATTTGGAAACAAGCGATCCACCTACAGCCTTCGCCATACGTCCCTGATGCTCAGGTTCGATAAGGGCCAGAATATCGATATTCTCAATCTGGCGAAAAATGCTGGAACCAGCGTCGATCAGCTTGAACGGTTTTATCTGAAACGGATCAATACGGCTGACAAGATTGAAAATTTGCAGAGCTTTAGGAAATAAATATTATTAACATTTAAATGTTAAATATACAAACTCATTAAATAGAACTATTCTGTAATGTCTAGGAAATTGGCGCTAACCTAAAAGTTAGCGCCAATTGTAATTTCAGGCATGACTGAAAGTAGTTCTTACCCTGCGGCTACGGGATAAGCCGCCGATCACTCCAAATCCGACGATCAACATTGCCCAAGTAGCAGGCTCTGGCACAGGAGTTTGTACAGGAGTTTGTGTGATATCCGTAATGGATATGGAATAATTTATTGGAATATTGGACGAATATCCATCTATATGAACGGATAGTCCAAGTCCAGTAATATAAAATAATGGCGACGCCGAGTACGATCGACCCGGCACTTTAACATCAGCAAAAAGCGAAACAGGATTTATGGAATTATATATCATGCCTCCCGGATAGAGGTTGTTACTAGTCACTTCATCCCACCGTAGCTCCGCATACAAATAATCTGCCGGTTCATCTAGGCTTACTTCCAAGGCGTAGTGCTTGGCGAATTCAACGGGTATGTAAATGGTGCCGCTACCGAGGACGGTGCCCACGAATCATGTTCGGCCGTCTCAAGGACTGGCGCCGCGTCGCCACGCGCTACGACCGGTGCCCGCAGGCCTTCTTCTCCGCCATCGCACTCGCAGCAACCGTCATCTTCTGGCTCTGATCAATGGGTCCTGACCCTAGCGCTCCTGTGCGAACTACCCAAAAATCTGGGTCGGATTTTTCGCAGCCATCTGAACAGAATCCGATAGAAACTCGCATTGTTGCGTCAGAATACGCCGAAGATCCGCCAATGTCCGATTTAGTCCCTCAATCGGATGGGAATCTAGGTGCACCAGAGTCCGTATCGTTGATGGAAGATTCCGCAACCAGAGACGGTTCGATGCCAAGTTCGAGAGGAAACAAAATATTTCAACCGGCGGCGGCACCGAATCTTATAAAAGCAATAGATAAAGCGGCTTTATCTGGACAGCCTGAACGATGGAGTGACGAAGGGTTTTCTGGATATGCGGTTCCGAGTCAAGAAAATGAAGCGAGCGGATGCCGGAACATAGTATTTACTCTGGATCAGAGGCCAAATTGGCAATCCGATCCACGGGAGGTGTGCCATCATGGCAAGTGAGATGTGATTATTATCTCCGGAACTACTTTATTATAAACATCATTATAAAATAGCAAATAATCCTATATATTCAATGTATTGAGCGCATTCGTAATGCGAGGGTCAGAGGTTCGAGTCCTCTAAGCGGCACCACCGGGTTTTCGACAGCGGTATCGACTGGCCAGCGACGGGGTGCGTCGCGGGTTTGCGGTTGGGTTGTCAGGGCAATATCACGGATGATCCCTGTAATGCTGCACTGCAACATGATAGACGCTCAGCGCGGCGCGGCGGGGGCGAGGAAGGCGGCGAGGTCGGGCGCCGCCGTGTCGAGCGCCGCCGCTTCCGCGCTGGCGACCGGATAGGCGCAATAATCGGCGGCGTACCAGGCGCTGGGGCGGTGGTTGCCCGACGCGCCGGTGCCGCCGAACGGCAGGTTCGACGCCGCGCCGTTGGTCGGCCGGTTGCGGTTGACCACCCCGGCGCGCGAACGGGCGAGGAAGCGCGTCCAGAGCGCGTCGTCGGTGGTGAGCAGCGCCGCCGACAGGCCGTAGGCGGTGCGGTTCGCCACAGCGATCGCTTCGTCGAAACCGGCGACCCGGACCAGTTGCAGCACCGGCCCGAAAATCTCCTCGTCGTCGCGCTTCGCGTCGGTCATGTCGACGATCGCCGGCGCGCGGAAGGCACGGCCGGGCAGGGCGGCGGGCGCCGACGTCAGCAGCCGGCCGCCCTGCGCGACCAGCCGGTCGACGGCGCGGTCCACCGCCGCGGCCGCTTCCGCCGAAACCAGCGACCCCATGAACGGCTGCGGTTCGGCGTCCCAGATGCCGATGCGCAGCCGGCCGGCGAGGGCGATGGCGGCGTCGACGATCGCCCGCCCGCCGGCGCCGTCCGGGACGATCAGCCGCCGCGCGCAGGAGCAGCGCTGCCCGGCGGTGAGGAAAGCCGACTGGGCGATGGTGGCGGCGGCGAAAGCCGGATCCCCGTCCCACGCGATCAGCGGGTTGTTGCCGCCCAGTTCGAGCGCCAGCATGAAGCCGGCGCGCGCGGCGAAATGCTGCTGGAAATGCAGGCCGGCCCGCGCCGAGCCGGTGAACAGCAGGCCGTCGACCGCGCAGTCGACCAGCGCGGCGCCGGTGTCGCGCTCGCCCTGCACCAGTTCCAGCACGCCGTGCGGCAGGCCGGCCTCCCGCCACAGCGCGACGAGCATCTCGCCGACCGCCGGAGTCTGTTCCGACGGCTTGAACACCACGCAGTTGCCGGCGAGCAGCGCGGGGATGATGTGGCCGCTCGGCAGGTGGGCGGGAAAGTTGAACGGCCCGAGCACGGCGAGCACGCCATGCGGGCGGTGACGCAGCACGCTTTCGCCGAACGCGGTGGCGGCGCGGCGTTCACCGGCGCGTTCCGCCTGGGCGGCGATCGACACCGCGACCTTGGCGGCGACGCCCTTCGCCTCCGTGCGGGTTTCCCACAGCGGCTTGCCGGTTTCGCGCGCGATCAGCGTGGCGAGCGCCTCCGCTTTGGCGGTGACGCATTCGGCGAAGCGGCGGACCAGCGCGATGCGCGCGTCGAGCGGCGTTTCCGCCCAGCCCGGCTGGGCGGCGCGGGCGCGGGCGACGGCGGCGGCGCAGGCCGCGGCGTCATCCGTCGCGCCCTCCCACACCAGGCTGTCGTCCACCGGGCTGGTCGATCTGAGACGGTCCCCCACGATTGCGCTCCATGGTCAATGCTGCCACATTTCTAACGGCCGCGATCCCGGCATATCCAACGAGATTGCGGCAACTTCTTATGAGGGTATGGAATGAGTGACCTGCGCCGCCGCCTGCTGCCGCCGATCGGCGTGCTGCAAAGCTTCGTGATCGCCGCGCGCCATGAAAGCGTGTCGGTGGCGGCGCGCGAGACCGGCCTGACGCAGAGCGCGGTCAGCCGCCAGATCGCGCAGCTGGAGGAGATCGTCGGCCAGCCGCTGTTCCGCCGGTCCGGCCGGCGGATCGTGCTGACCGACGCGGGCGCGACCTATGCCGCCGCCATCGGCCCGGCGATCGACGCGATCCGCCGCGCGACCGGCGAGGCGATGGCGAAAAGGCGCGAAGGGGAGTTCACCATCGCGACGCTGCCCAGTTTCGGCATGCGCTGGCTGGCGCCGCGCCTGCCGCAGCTGACCAGCGCCCACCCCGAAATGGTGGTCAATATCGCCGCGCGCATCGAGCCGTTCGAGCTGGCGGCGAGCGGGTTCGACGCGGCGATCCATTACGGCCGGCCCGACTGGCAGAACGCCGCGCACGACCTGCTGTTTCCCGAAGAATCGGTGCCGGTCTGTGCCCCCGCTTTCCTTGTCGCCCACCCGATAAGGCAGGCGGGCGACCTGATCGGCTGCCCGTTGCTCAGCCAGTCGCAGCGCCATTCGGCCTGGGCGGACTGGTTCGCGCTGAACGGGGTGACCGGATCGGTCAAGCTGTCCGGCCGCTACGACCATTTCATGATGCTGGCGCAGGCGGCGGTGTCCGGCGGCGGCGTGGCGATGATGCCGCGTTTCCTGATCGAGCAGGAACTGACCAGCGGCGCGCTGGTCATTCCGGTCGACCGGCCGTTGCAGAGCCGGCTGGCCTATTACCTGGTCTATCCGCACGACCGGCTGGGCTATCCGCTGTTCCGCCTGCTGCGCGACTGGATCGTCGCGGAGGCGACGCGGATGCGGCCGGACGGCGCGGCCGCCGGCAATTGAACCATGTCATGGCGACATGTATGAAATGAAGATGGCATTATCGGAGCCGGATATCGCGCCGGGGGCGCCGATTGCCGCACTGCCGGCGCCGGCGCTGCTGGTCGACCGGGCGAAGATGGACGCCAATGTCGCGCGGATGCGCGACAAGTTGGCCGGCGCCGGCATGGTTTTTCGCCCGCACGTCAAGACCGCCAAGGCGCCGGACGCGATCCGCTTGTTGTTCGACGGGGGCACCGGGCCGGTCACCGTGTCGACGCTGAAGGAAGCCCGGCTGTTCGCCGAGGCGGGGTTCGCCGACATCCTTTATGCGGTCGGCATCGTGCCGGCGCGGCTGGATGCGGTGCTGGCGCTGGCCGACAGCGGCGTGGCGATGCGGATCATCCTGGACGAACCGGAGACTGCCGCCGCCGTCGCCGCCCGGATACCGGCCGGGCAGGCCAATCTGCGGGTGCTGGCCGAGGTTGATTGCGACGGACACCGTTCCGGCGCCGACCCGGAGGGCGAGGCGCTGCTGCGGATCGGCGAGGTGCTTGCCGCGCGCGGCCTGTTCGCCGGGGTGATGACCCATGCCGGCGGCAGCTACCAATGCGTCGGGGCGGAGGCGATCGCCGGCCATGCGGAGCGGGAGCGCGCCGGCCTGGCGCGCGCCGGCGAGCGGCTGCGCGCGGCGGGGCTGCCCTGCCCGGTGCTGAGCATGGGGTCGACGCCGACCGCTCTGTTCGCCAGATCCCTCGCCGGGATGACCGAGCTGCGCGCCGGCGTCTACATGTTCCAGGACCTGGTGATGGCCGGGATCGGCGTATGCGCGCCGCAGGATATCGCGCTGTCGGTGCTGTGTTCGGTCATCGGCCATCGGCCGTCCGCCGGGCAGATCGTCGTCGACGCCGGCTGGATGGCGCTGTCGCGCGACCGGGGCACCGCCGCGCAGGCCGTCGACCAGGGTTATGGCCTGCTGTGCGGCGAGGACGGGGCGGTGCTGGACGATATGATCGTCGTCGGCGCCAATCAGGAGCACGGGCTGGTCGGGATGCGCGATGGATCGCCCGTCGACCCGGCGCGCTTCCCGATCGGCGCGCGGCTGCGGGTGCTGCCCAACCACGCCTGCGCGACCGGGGCGCAGCACGACCGCTATGTCGTGCTTGACCACGCCGGATGCGTTGCCGCGGTCTGGCCGCGCTTTTCGGGCTGGTAGGCCGGTGCGCGTGATCCTCTGCCCCGGCGCGACGCCGCCGCACGGCCACTACGCCCATGCGACGGTGCACGACGGCACCGTCTATGTATCCGGCATATTGGGCAATGGCGCCGGGGTGGCGGGCGTTCCGCCGCCGATCGAGGCGCAGGCGGCCTATTGCCTCGACCAGATCGCGCTGATCCTGGCCGAGGCCGGATCGGCGCTGGACCATGTGCTGAAATTGTCCGTCCATGTCGCCGACCTTGGCGACTGGCCGCGGATCGACGCGCTGTGCGGCCAGCGCTTCGGCGCTCATCGGCCGGCGCGGATCGTGGTGCCGTGCGCCGATGGCCTGCGGCTGGGGTCGCGGGTGGAGATGGACGCGATCGCAGCTTGCGTCACCGATGCGGGATAGGCGGCCGGCGGCGGTGCGATGACACCGATCTGGTCCTAAGTTATTGGTTTGAAAATCCAAACTGGATCGTTGTCAGCGAGGCCGGGTGTCGGCGCCCCGCCCGCGTGAGCGGCGGGCGGGGGCCGTGCCGGATCAGGCCGCCTGCTTCGCCCAGCGTTCGCCGGCCAGGTCGAGCGTCGCGGCGAAGCGGGCGACCGCCTCGTCCGCTTCCGCTTCGCTGAGGTTCAGCGGCGGCAGCAGGCGGACGCAATTATCGCCGCCGCCGGCGACCAGCAGCAGCTTCTCGCGCGCCATTGCCATGAATTCGCGGTTATTGCCGGTCAGCTTGACGCCGATCAGCATGCCCTTGCCGCGCACGTCGACGACCAGTTGCGGGTAGCGCCGGCCCAGATCCTCCAGCCCGGCGCGCAGCCGCGCGGCGACCGCCAGCGTCTTGTCGAGGAAGCCGGGCGCGGCGATCAGGTCGAACGCCTCGTTCGCCACCGCCATCGCCAGCGGGTTGCCCCCGAAGGTGGAGCCGTGGGCGCTGACCCCCATGCCGCTTGCCGCTTCCTCGCTTGCCGCGCAGGCGCCGACCGGGAAGCCGCCGCCGAGCGCCTTGGCGATCGCCATGATGTCCGGCGCGGCATCGTCGAACGACTGGTGGGCGAACAGCTTGCCGGTGCGGCCCATGCCCGACTGCACCTCGTCATAGATCAGCAGCGCGCCGGCTTCCGTGCAGGCGCGGCGGACGGTTTGCAGCCATTCGCCGGACAGCGCCCGCGCGCCGCCCTCGCCCTGCACCGGCTCGACGATGACGGCGGCGGTGGTCGGCGCCGCGATCGCCGCGCGCAGGGCCGGCATGTCGTCGACGCCGCACTGGACATAGCCGGGCAGGCGCGGGCCGAAGCCGTCCAGATAGGTGGCGTTGCCCGACGCGTTGACCGCCGCATAGGTGCGCCCGTGGAAGGAACCGGAAAAGCCGATGATGTCGATCCGTTCCGGATGGCCTTTCGCCGCGTGATATTTGCGCGCCATCTTCAGCGCGCATTCGATCGCCTCCGCTCCGCTGTTGGCGAAGAACACGGTGTCGGCGAAGGTCGCGGCGGTGATCTTCTCGGCCAGCGCCTCCTGCCCGGGAATGCGGAAGATGTTGGAGATGTGCCACAACTTGCCGGCCTGCTCCGTCAGCGCGGCGACCAGGCGGGGGTGGGCGTGGCCGAGCGCGTCGGTGGCGATGCCGGCGACGCAATCGAGGAAGCGGCGGCCGTCGTCGGCGAAGATCCACGAGCCCTCGCCATGGGTGAAGACGGGTTCGGCGCGGTTATAGACGGGCAGCAGCGGCGAGATGGTCATCAGCGGTCATCCTTGGTCCGGGTTGGCAATGGGAAAAGGCAGCGGGGTGCGCGCGGGGCGGCGCGGCGGGCGGCTGGCAGGGCGGTGCCGGCCGATGCCGCCGATCCACGCCTGCCGTTCGCCACCGCCATTGATGCCCCTTTCGTCCAGCAGGCCGGGGATGGGCCGGCCGGGGCGGCAAAGCCATCAATGGTTCGGCAGCTATTCTTTCCGTTTTGGAATATGCGCCGGTGCGCTACGCGGAAGGGCTGGTCCATCCGCCGGACCCGGCGCCGCCGAGCCATTCGGACAGGGCGTGGGCGGCGCGGAGCGCCGACGGTTGATCGGTCAACGCGAAGCTGTTGGCGAACATCGCGCGCTGGACCGGGGCGTAGCGGGCGTGATCGGCCTGCGCCTGGCGCAGCGCCCGGTCGAGCGCGGGGATGTCGGCGACGACCGGGCCGGCGCGCATATGGTCGAAATCCGGGTTGCCGCGCCACGCCGTGCGGTGGGCGTCGACGAAGACGCACGGGCGCGGCTTCCACAGGAATTCGTAGACCTGGCTGCTGGCGTCGCCGAGATAGATGTCGGCGGCGCGCATATGGGTCATGTCGACCGACGCGCGGCTGCCGAGATCGATCAGCATGTTGTCGGCGCGGTAATGATCGGCGGCGACGCGGCCGACGCGCGCGACGGCCAGCCGGTCGATCGACACCGCCAGCCGCTTGCGGAACAGCATCACATGCGGCGCGAAGATCAGGTTGAAATCGGTGCTGCGTCGGAAATAGGCGAGGATGGCCTGCCCCATCCGGTACCAGGAGGACAGGTGCGGCGACGGGTGCGGGTTGTAGACGACCGTCGGCCGGCCGTTGCCGAACGGGTCCGGCGGCGGCGGCCGATCGGCGAGCAGGTCGAACTTGGGGTAGCCGACGATCGCGTAGCCGCCGGGGCGGACAAGGCCGGCGGCGAGCAGCCGGTCGCGGATCTTCGGCCCGGAGACGAGGACGAAATCGAAGCCGCCGCTGGCCTTGTCGAAGCCGATCGCCCGGTCCCCGGCGCCGTGGCGAGTGTGGACGATGCGCAGATTGGGCAGGCCGAAGCGCGTCTTGAGCAGCAGCGAGGTCTTTTCCGGCACGACCAGCGCGGCCAGGCCGGCGAAACGGTCGACATTGTCACGCAGCAGCGCAATCCGGGCGAACGGCGCGTTGTCCCCCGCCAGCCGGGCGGCAAGGCGGGCGGCGCGCGAGCGGACGGACAGTTCGGTGACGGTGCAGCGGTGCGGCGTCGCCCCGGCAAGGCGGCGGACTTCGTCCGCGACGGCGCCGCCGGCGTGGAAGATGTGGACGGCGATATCCGGTCGCAGCCGCGACAGGGCGAGGGCGATCGGCAGGCTGTGGGCGACCTGGTGCGGGGCTTCGTGATTGAACAGGAACCCGACTTGCGTCGGCCCGGTCATCGCCAGTCCAGGATCCGCCAGCCGCGTTCCGAGGCGGCCTGGCGCAGCTTTGCGCCTGGGTTGACCGCGACCGCCTCGTCGCACCAGGCGAGCGCGGGCAGGTCGGACGCGTCGTCGGTGTAGAAGCGTACGTGCAGGGCGGCGCGGCTGGCGGCGAGCGGGGCGAGGAAGTGAGCGAGGCGGCGCGCCTTGGCCGGTCCGTGGCAATTCTCCCCGTCGATCGCCGGGGTCAGGTGGCCGTCCCGCCACCGCGACTGGGTTGCGACCAGATCGGCGATGCCGAGATGACGAGCGATCGCGGCGGCATAGAAATGCGGAGCGGCGGTGGCGAGCACTAGCCGCCGGCCGGCGGCGCGTTCGGCGGCGAGCAGGGCGAGGCCCTGTTCGTAGAGACCGCCGCGGGCGAGGCGGCGGGCGAAACCGTCCGCAAGCGCGGCGACCGTTTGTTCCGGCAGCCGCCGGCCGAGGGTGACGGCGTGCATCGCCTCCTTCATCCGCCGCCGCGGCAGCAGGCGGAGCAGGTAGAGCAGTGCGACCGGCGCGAGCAGTGGCACCAGCAGCAGCCGCCACGGCGCCAGGACCAACGCCGAGCGGATCAGGAACAGGCTGTAGGTCGGCCGCCGGGTCAGGGTACGGTCGAGGTCGAAGACGGACACGGCGCAGAGCGGAGGGCAGGCGCCCGGCGGCGGCGCGGGCCTGTGCGGCGGTTCGGCAATGACCAGCATGGCGACACCTTCAACCGGTGGGGAGATGCTGGTGCAGCGGCAAGCTCAGTGGCGGATGGAGGCTTTCTGTATTTTTGCCCATCTTCGGCCCCGAGGCTGCGAAGATGGACGAATTCAAATGTTGGAGCGGCTGGCCGCTCCGCCGAACGGGCGATAACAGGCGTAATGCATATCTTGCTGATCGAGGATGACGCGCGCGTCGCCGAGCATGTCCGCAAGGGCTTGAGCGAGGCGGGGCACATCGTCGATCACCGGGCCGACGGGCGCGAGGGCCTGTTGAGCGCCGCCGCCGAACGCTATGACGTGCTGGTCGTCGACCGGATGCTGCCCAATGTCGACGGCCTCGCCATCATCCGCACGATTCGCGCGAGCGGCGATCATGTGCCGGTGCTGATCCTGAGCGCGCTCGCGGATGTCGACGAGCGGGTGAAAGGGCTGCGCGCCGGCGGCGACGATTACCTGACCAAACCCTTCGCCCTCGCCGAGCTGCTGGCGCGGGTGGAGATATTGGGGCGGCGCGGGCGGACCGCCGCCGAGCCGAGCCGGATCGCCGTCGCCGACCTGGAGATCGATCTGCTCGGCCATCATGTCCGGCGCGGCGGCCAGCGTATCGACCTGACCAACCGCGAGTTCCGCATCCTTGAATATCTGGCGCGCAACACCGGGCGAGTCGTCACCCGATCGATGCTGCTGGAGAATGTCTGGGATTATCATTTCGACCCGCAGACCAACATCATCGATCAGCATGTCAGCAAGCTGCGGCAGAAGATCGACCGGGATTTCGCCGCGCCGCTGCTCCATACGGTGCGCGGCACCGGCTATGTCCTGCGCGGGGAGCCGTGATGCCGGCGGGCGCGCCCCGGCTGTGGCGGAGCCTGACCTTCCGGCTTGCCCTGCTCTATATCGGGCTGTTCGCGGTGTCGGTCGGCCTGCTGTTCGGCGTGCTGTACTGGCTGATCATCGCCCGGCCGATGCAGGACATGGCCGGCCGGGTGTCCGCCGAGGCGGCGGCACTGGTCGCGACCGATGCGCGCGACGGTCGGCCGGCGCTGCTCGCCGCGCTCGACCGGCGGCTGCGCGACCATGGCGACGTCAAGCCGTTCCACGCGCTTGTCGCGGCGGACGGGCGGGTGGTGAGCGCCAACCTGCCGAGCTGGCCGGCCGTGCCCTTCGCCGGCTCGCGGCGGCTGGAGGCGGACCTCTACAGCGACGGCGACGAGGACGATCATGAGGCGCTGATGGTCGACCGCCGGCTGGGCGATGGCGCCCGCTTGCTCGTCGGCCGCGACATCGAGATGCTCGACGACCGCGAGGAGCTGTTCGCCGGCGGCGCGGCGTGGGTGGTGGCGATCGCCGCGCTGCTTGCCGTGTTCGGCAGCATCGCGATGAGCGCGGTCGTCGCGCGGCGGATCGACGCCGTCGGCCGGACGGCGCGGCGGGTGATGGCCGGCAATCTGGGCGAGCGTATCCCGGTGCGCGGCACCGGCGACGATTTCGACGACCTTGCCGAGACGCTGAACCGCATGCTCGACCGGATCGAGGATTCGATGGAATCGAACCGGCGGATATCCGACAGCATCGCCCACGAGCTGCGCACGCCGCTCGCCCGGCTGCACGCCGACCTGGACGACCTTGCCGCGTCGGAGCCGGGGCCTGCCGAGCGCAGCCGGCTGATCGGCCAGGCGGTGGAGGAGGCGCGGCGGCTGCAGGCGGTGTTCGACGCGCTGCTGCGGATCGCGCGGATCGAGACCGGGCTGCACGACACCGGCGTCCGGCGGATCGACCTGAGCACGCTGCTGCGCGATGCGGCGGAGTTTTACGGGCCGGAAGCGGAGGCCCGCGACCAGCGGCTGACCGCCGCCATCCCCGACGGCCTGGCGATCGAGGGCGACCCGGACCTGCTGTTCCAGGCGGTGTCGAACCTGCTCGACAATGCGATCAAATATGCGCCGGTCGGTGGGCAGGTAACGCTGGAGACGCGGCGCGACGGCGCCCGGATCGCCGTGACCATCACCGACGACGGCCCCGGCATCGCCCCGGAGCACCGTGCGCGGGTGACCGAGCGCTTCTACCGCGCGCCCGGCACGGTGCCCGCCCCCGGCATCGGCCTGGGGCTGAGCCTGGTCGCGGCGGTGGCGCGGTTGCACCGGGCCGAACTGGTCATCCACGACGGCGGCCGGGGGCGGATATCGCTGATCCTGCCGGTTGCGCGCGGCGCCTGAGATGCGCGGCCGGCTGTGGGTGCTCGCCAAAGGCTATGCACCGGACGAGGGCGGCATGCAGACCTATGCCCGGCAGGTGGCCGAGACCTATGCCGCGTCCGGCTGGCAGGTGACGGTGTTCACCCAGAGCAGCGCCGGGCCGCGCGACGTGGCGGTCGGCGGCGCGCGGATCGTCGATATCGGCGCCGGGCGCGGGGTGAGGGTGCCGTGGCGGCTGCTGCGGGCGATGCGGCGCGCGCTGGCGGTGGAGGGCGCGCCTGACGCCGTGCATGCGACGACCTGGCGCACGGCGGTGCTGCCGATGCTGCTCGGCCTGCCCTATGTCGCGACGGTCCATGGCCGCGAGATCATGTACGCGCGGGGGCCGGTGCGGCGCCTGATGCGGCGGGTGCTGGGCGGCGCCGAGCGGGTGGTGGCGGTGAGCGCCCATACCCGCGCCCGGCTGATCGAGCGGGTGCCGATGGCGGCGGAGCGCAGCGTCGTCGTCTGGAACGGGGTCAGCGCCGGCATCCGCCCTGGCCCGGCCGCCGACGGACAGCCGCCGCTGGTGCTGAGCCTGTGCCGGATCGAGCCGCGCAAGAACCTGTCCGCCGCGGTCGCCGCGGCCGCCGCCTGCGCCGCGCGCGGCCACCGCTTTCGATACGTCATATGCGGGCGGGGGCCGGAACTGGCCGCGCTGCGGGCACAGGTCGCTGCGCTTGGCCTGGACGACCGGGTGGTGCTGCGCGGCTTCGTTCCTGCCGCCGAGGCCGCCGCGCTCTATGCCGAGGCGGAGATTTTCCTGCATCCGCAGATCGCCATCGACGATGGCCGCGACTTCGAAGGGTTCGGCATCGCCGTCGCCGACGCAATGGCGGCGCGGACCGCCTGCGTCGTCGGCCGGGCGGGCGGCACCGGCGAATTGATCAGCGACGGCGTCGACGGGCTGGTCGTCGACGGCGCGGCGCCCGACAGCGTCACGGCCGCGCTCGACCGGCTGCTCGCCGACCCGGCCGGCCGACAGCGGATGGCCGAAGCGGCGGCGCGCCATGCCGTCGAACGGTTCGACTGGCATCGCCATTGCCGGATTGCGCTGGGCCTGGCGCAGCCGTGACCTACGCGCCACCAGCGCCGCCGCGCGGCGGGTCGATCGGCGGGTTCCTGCGCAATACGCTATGGCTGCTCGCCGGGCGCGGGACCGGCGCGGTGCTTGGCCTCGTCTATCTCGGCCTGGCGACGCGCGGGCTTGGCCCGGAAGGGTTCGGGCGGTTCGTGCTGATCCTCGGCATGGGGCAGGCGGTGGCGGCGCTGGTCGGCTTCCAGACCTGGCAGATCGTCGTCCGCTACGGCGCCCTGCATCTGAAGGCGGGCGAGGATGCCGCCTTCGCCCGGCTGGTCGCCTGCAGCCTTGGCCTGGACTGGGCGGGGGCGATCGCCGGCTGCCTGATCGCGGCGGGCGCGGTCTGGCTGGTCGGCCCGTATCTCGGCTGGGACGCGGCGGACAGCCGGGCGGCACTGGCCTTCGCGATCGTGCTGCTGCTGTCCGTGCGTTCGACCGCGATCGGGGTGCTGCGCGCGCACGACCGCTATGCGTTGGGCGCCGCCGCCGACGCGGTGACCCCGCTGGTCCGCATGGCCGGGGCGGTGGTGGTGGTGCTGGCCGGCGCGACAGTCGGCGGGTTCCTGCTGGTCTGGGCGCTGTCCGAGGCGGTGACCGCGCTGGTTTACTGGCTGATCGCGCGGCGCGTCGGCCGGGCCGCGCTGCGCCTGCCACGAAAAGGCGATGCGCGGTGGGCGATGCGGGAGAATCCGGGGCTGTGGCGCTTCGCCGCCGGCGTCAATGCCGGGGCAGTGCTGGCCGGGGTCAGCCGCCAACTGGTCGTGCTGCTGATCGGCATGTTCGTCGGGCCGGTGGCGGCCGGCGGCTATCGGCTGGCCAACCAGATCGGGCAGGCGCTGGCGCGCGCCGCCGACCTGCTGAGCCGCGCGCTGTTCGGCGAACTGGCGCGCGCCCATGCCGGCTATGCCGGCACCGCGCTGCCCGACCTGTTCCGCCACGCGACCCTGGTCGCCGCCGGGCTGGCGGGCACCATCGTCCTGCTGCTGGTGACCGTTGGCCGCCCGGCGCTGGGCCTGATCGCCGGCGCCGACTATCTTTGGGCCTATCCGCTGCTGCTGATGCTCGGCATCGCCGCCGCGCTCGATGTCGCCGGGGTCAGTTTCGAGCCGGCGCTGCTGGCGACCGGCCGCGTCGGCCGGGCGCTGACGCTGCGCTGCCTGACCGCCACGCTGCTGTTCGCCGCGCTGGCCGGGCTGCTTCCCGCCTGGGGCGTAACCGGCGCGGCGCTGGCGACACTGCTGGCGTCGGCCGCCGGCCTGCTGCTGTTCGGCGCCTCTGCCCGAGCGGCGGTGCGCCGACAGGCGTGAGGTGAATCCGTTCGCCGGTCTTTCGGGCTCCTGCTTTCGCAGGCGCGCGGCTTAGTCGGCGTCGGCCTGTTCGGCGGCTTCGAAAGCATGGAGGCCGGCGGGGGTCAAATAGGGACGAACGAGGTTGATCAATACCGCATAGCCGCGGGCGATGACCCCCTCGTCGATCGCCTCGCCGAAGGTCTCGACATAGTTGATCCAGTGTTCCGACAGCACCCAACTGGTGGTCAGGAAGCGATCGAGGGTGTCGGCGTCCGCGGGCAGGGCGATCAGGCCCTGATCGGCGAGCGCCAGCATGAAGCGGCGCAGCGCCGCCATCCGCCGCTCGCGCAGTTCGTTGTAGCGGGCCCGGAGCAGCGGATCGTCGTTCAGGATGCCGACGAGGTCGCGGTAGAAGAAGCGGTAGCGGCAGACCATGTGCATCTGGCGCAGGAACATGAAGCGCATATGCGCCATCGTCGGCGTCCGGTCGTCGTTCGCCCAGTCCCCATGGATTTCGTCGCGCATCAGCGAGAAGACGTCGAGAATGATCTCCCGCCGGTTGCGGTAGTGGTAGTTCAGGTTGCCCTTGCTGATCCCGCATTCCGCCGCGATCCGGTTGGTCGAGACGCTGGCTGTGCCGAGGCGGTTGAACAGGGCGATCGCGGCTTCGAGGATGCGGGTTCTGGTGTCGCGGGGCGCCATGTGCGCTCAGCCTTGCTTGCGCGCGCGCTTGCGCCCGCCGCCGTCCCGTGTTCGGGGTGTCGTTAGGCCCATCGCCCTAATCCTCCGCTTTCGGCCGGGCATAGCGCCGGCCATGCTGCGTGGGAACCAGGAGGAGATGCTATCCGATGTCGGCAAGGACCGGCCCGTTCCCGGTGGCGGCGGCGCGCGTGCAGTTTCCGGCGCTGTTCCGCCCCGATCCGTTCGTCTATTTCGACAATGCCGCCGGGTCGCAGGTGCCGCGCGGCGTGATCGACGCGGTGACCACGCACCTGACCGAGCGCAACGTCCAGCGCGGCGGCCGCTATCCGGCGAGCATCGCCGTCGACGAGACGATCGCGCTGGGCCGGGCGAAGGTGGCGCTGCTGGTCAACGCGGCCGACCCGGACGAGATCGCCTTCGGCATGAACGCGACGTCGTTCATCCGCCTGGTCAGCCTGGCGATCGGCCAGACGCTGCGGCCGGAGCGCAGCGAGATCATCGTCACCGACATGGACCATGACGCCAATGTCGCCACCTGGACGGCGCTGGCCCCGATCGGCGCGACCGTCACCGTCTGGCGGATGCGCGCGGACGGGCGGCTGCATGTCGAGGACCTGCTGCCGCTGCTGTCGGAGCGGACGCGGCTGGTCGCCTGCACCGCGGTATCGCACGCGCTCGGCTCGATCGTCGACATCGCGGCGGTGGCGCGCGCCGCCCATGCGGTGGGGGCGGAGATGTTCCTCGACTGTGTCCACCTGACGCCGCATCTGCCGATCGACGTGCAGGCGTGGGATTGCGACTATCTGGTCTGTTCGGGCTACAAGGCCTTTTCCCCGCATATGGGCTTTTTGTGGGGCAAGCGCGACACGCTGGTCCGCCTGCCGACCTTCCGCGAGGATTTCATTCCCGACGCGCCGCCATGCAAGATCGAGGCGGGGACGTTCATCTACGAGAACGTCGCCGGCATGACGGCCGCCGTCGCTTATCTGGAGGCGCTGGCCGACATGCTGCCCGGCGCGGCGGCGCCGGCGGAGCCGCGCGCCCGGCTTGTCCACGCGATGGAGGCGGTGCGCCGGTACGAGCAGCAGCTATCGCGCGCGATGCTGGGCGTGCTGGAGCGCCACGGCGCCACCGTCTACGGCATTACCGATCCGGAGCAGATCCACCTGCGGGTGCCGACGCTGAGCTTCAACCTGCCCGGCATCGCCCCGGCCGCCGTTACCCGCCACATGGCCGCCGCCGGCATCGGCATTCGCGACGGGCATATGTACGCGCCGCGGCTGATGGCGCGGCTTGGCCTGGCGATGGACAGCGGCATGGTCCGCGCCTCGCTGCTCCATTACAACAGTATGGCGGAGGTCGAGCGGTTCGACGCGGCGCTGGCGGCGCTGGTCGGGGGGTAGGCGGGCGGGCCCGCCCGCGCCCGCGCTCAGCCGAACAGCAGCACGCCGTGGGCGCCGAGGACGGCGCCGGCGATGGTGACGAGGGCGGCGGCGAGCAGGATGCGGTGGGCGCGAATCGCGAAGGCGAAGGCGCGGTCGGAATCGGCCTCCGCCCGCTTGTGGAACCAGCGGTGGAGGAACAGCGGCTCGCCGACGAACAATAGCAGCACGAACAGCAGCCACACGCAGACCATCGCGTGCATCCACCAATAGCCCGGCTCGGCGAAGCGGTACCAGGCGTCCATCCGCCAGGTCATATAGAAGCCGGTCAGGCCGACGATGATGATCGACACCCGCGCCTGCGGGGCGAAGCGGGATTCGACCGCTTCGAACCGCGCCATCCGTTCCGCCGGGTCGGTGAGGCGGGCGACGCCGGGCAGAACGACCAGCGTCGCCATCGCCACGCCGCCGATCCAGTGGACGACGGCGAGGACGTGGAGCATCCGGGCGATGGCGAGATCAAGCATGTGAAGCAGCCTTTCCCGGCCGGTCAGTTGTCGCGGCCCTCGTCGACGCCGTGCGCGCGGGCGCCGGCGCGCTCATCATGGCCGCTGTTGGAACTGAGGAAGCCGATCGCCATCAGCCCGCCGCCGAGCACGACCGAGAAGAATACGCCGAGCGTGGTGGCGATGACGATCGTGCTGTTGAGCGGCGCGACCAGCCACAGGTAGAACAGCGCCATCCCCACCATCACGACGGCGGCGGCAACGGTGTAGCGCATGAGTTTGACGAAGCTGAGCCGCGCCGCGGTTTCCCTGGCGCCTGCCGGTTTGCTGATCATCGTTGGGTCTCCTCATCACGAGCGGGAAGCTCCGGCGGGCGGTCGTAGAAATCCACCTGCATCCGCATCGGCCCGTTCAGGGTCACCCAGTGCGGATCGTCGGGGTAGAGCAGGCCGGGGCGGCCGGGCGACAGGCGCTCGGTCGGCCGGCCATTGGCGAAGGACAGAGCGATTTCCCCGTCCAGCACGCGCAATACGCCCCACACGCCGGGCTTGGTCCGGTGCTGGTGGCGCAGAGCGTCGGGCAGATTGTTCTCGTCGAAAACCGGGGATGACCGGTAGGGCAGAGGAGCGCTCATCATCAGACCTTCAGCCTAGGGCGGCGGGCCGCGAGCGGAGAATGGCGCGGGCGTGGAGCTGGCCGGGCGATGCCGGCCGCCGTTGCTGCCCTTCGTCGATTGCGACCCGGTCGGTCATCGTCGCGTCCAAAACATGTATCAAGGATGCATCTATCCCAGCCGCCGGAAACATGCAATGGATATGCATGTTAAAAATGCGGCGATGCGGGCCGGGGGCACCCGGCGTGACGATGGAGCGACGATGCGACTGACGCGCTACACCGACTATGCGGTGCGCGTGCTGATGCACCTGGGCACCGACCCCGACCGGCTGGCGTCGATCGCGGAGATCGCGCATGCCTACGACATTTCGCAGAACCACCTGATGAAGGTCGTCCACGACCTGGGCAAGGCCGGCTATGTCGCCAGCGTGCGCGGGCGCGGCGGCGGCATCCGGCTGGCACGGCCGCCGGAGGCCATTCGCATCGGCGAGGTCATCCGCCATACCGAGGAAGGCTTCACCCTGACCGATTGCGAGAATTGCGTGATCGCCCCGGCCTGCGGCCTGACCCCGGTGGTGCGCGAGGCGCTCGCCGCCTTTCTGGCGGTGTTCGACCGCTATACGCTGGCCGATCTGCTCGGGCGGCGCGACGTGCTGCGCGGCCTGTTCCACCCGGCGGAAGAGGCGGGCGCGGCGGTGGGCGGCGGATTGCACTGAGTCGGGCGGACGGGCGGCACCGGCCCGCGCGGAAATCCGGGCTGGCGGGGGCGGGCGGTTGCCGCTATCGGGCGGGGATGACCGATACGCCGCCCGACCGCCTGAGCAACGACCCGTCCAGCCCGTTCTATGACGCCGACGCGTTGGGGCGCGGCATCGGCATCCGCTTCAAGGGCAATGAACGCCGCGACGTCGAGGAATATTGCGTCAGCGAGGGCTGGATCCGCGTCGCCCTCGGCAAGAAGATGGACCGGCGCGGCCGGCCGCTGACCATCAAGCTGTCCGGCCCGGTCGAGCCGCGGTTCGAGACGCCGGCGAGCGACGACGCGTAGGCGCGCTGCCGCGACAGCCCGGCCCATTGTTTGTTGGGGAACGGCGCCGGCCCGCGCCCCCACCCGACTTCCCAACGACAGTATCCTGAAATGGGGGGCCGGGTGGGGGCGCGGGCCGGCGCCGCACCGCATCGTGCTCCCGCGCAAGCAGGAGCCCATGGCGCGCAGGAACCAGGGATGGATCATCATCGTCCGAATGGCGATCCATCCTACCGGTTGATCGCGGCGGCCGCGCGGCGATATGCCCGACCGGACGGCAGGAGCGCGGACGGATGAAGACGGTTGACCCGGCACGACATGGTTTCGACGCGGAGCGGCTGGACCGGATCGACCGGTTCATCGCCGACCGTTATGTCGCGCCCGGCCGGTTCAGGGGCACCCAGTTGCTGGTCAGCCGCGACGGCGCGCCGGTCCATTTCTCGACGCGCGGGGTGATGGGCGAGGACGGCCGGCCGATGGCCGACGACGCGCTGTTCCGCATCGCGTCGATGACCAAGCCGGTCACCTCGGTCGCGTTCATGCAACTGGTCGAGGAAGGGCGCGTCGCGCTCGACGATCCGGTCGCGACGGTGATTCCGGAATGGAAGGACCTGGCCGTCCGCGCCGGCGGCGGGGGCGGTGCGCCGTTCGTCACCCGGCCACCGGCCCGGCCGATGCTGATGGTCGACCTGCTGCGCCATACTTCCGGCCTGACCTACAGTTTCCAGTATCGCGGCAATGTCGACGCCGCCTATCGCGCGACCAAGCTGGAGGACTGGTACGGGCCGCACGACCTGGACGCCGTCGTCCGGCTGCTCGCCGACATCCCGCTGGAATTCTCGCCGGGCGACGAGTGGAACTATTCGGTGTCGACCGACATCCTCGGCCTCGTCATCCAGCGGCTGACCGACACGCCGCTCGACGCGGTGTTCCGCGACCGCATCCTCGGCCCGCTCGGCATGGACGACACCGGCTTCGTCGTGCCGGACGCGAAGATCGACCGGCTGACCGATTGCTATGCAATGGCGCCGGGCAAGGGCATGCTGCTGTACGACGCGGCCGAGAGCAGCGCCTGGCGGCGGCCGCCGACCCAGCTTTCGGGCGGCGGCGGGCTGGTGTCCAGCGCCGCCGACTATCACCGCTTCTGCCGCATGCTACTCGCCAAGGGGACGCTCGACGGCGCGCGCATCCTGGCGCCGAAGACGGTCGAGCTGATGACGATCAACCACTTGCCGGGCGGCCGCGACATCGCGTCGATGTCGAAATCGCTGTTCAGCGAGGCGACCAACGCTGGCGCCGGCTTCGGCCTGGGCTTTGCGGTGACGACCGATCTGGCGGCGGTGATGCTGCCCGGGTCGGTCGGCGATTTCTATTGGGGCGGCATGTTCTCGACCGCATTCTTCGTCGATCCTGTGGAGCGTATCATCATGATCTTCATGGCCCAACTCAGCCCGTCCAATACCTGGCCGATCCGCCGCCAGATCAAGACGATGCTCTATGCCGCGCTGACCGAGACGCGCCGTGGCTGACGCCGAAACCCCTGCCGACCCGGCAAGCCTGATCGCGGCGCTGACCGCGCTGCTCGATGTCGAGCAGATCGACATCGACCTCTATCGCGGGCCGCAGAAGCCGGACGGCATCGGCCGGGTCTATGGTGGCCAGGTCATCGCCCAGGCGCTGGTCGCCGCCACCCACGCCACCCCGCCTGAGCGGGTGGTTCACTCGCTCCACGCCTATTTCATGCGGCCGGGGGACGAGGACCAGCCGATCATCTACCGGGTCAAGCGCGACCATGACGGCGGCAGCTTTTCCACCCGCCGGGTCATCGCCTTCCAGCGCGGCCAGCCGATCCTGTCGCTCGCCGCTTCGTTCCAGAAGCGCGAGTCGGGGCTTGCCCACCAGGCGGAGATGCCCGCCGTGCCGGCGCCGGAGGACCTGCCCGACGAGATGGAGCTGCGCCGCGCCTTCGCGCCGCGCGTACCGGAGAAATGGCGTCCGTTCTTCCTGCGCCCGCGCCCGTTCGAGATGCGGCCGGTCGGCAGCCATGGCTGGATGACCGGCGAGACGGAGCCGCCCGCCCAGCAGATCTGGCTGCGCGCCGCCGCCCCGGTCGGCGACGACCCGGCGCTGCACCGCGCGATGCTGGCCTATATGTCCGACATGTTCCTGCTCGGCACGGCGATGCGGCCGCACGGCGTAAGCTGGCTCGACGCCGACATGCAGACCGCCAGCCTGGACCACGCGCTGTGGCTGCACGAGGATTTCCGCGTCGACGACTGGCTGCTCTACACGACCGACAGCCCATGGGCCGGGGGCGGGCGCGGCTTCAACCGCGGCGCGCTGTTCACCCGCGACGGGCGGCTGATCGCCAGCGCCGCACAGGAGGGGCTGATCCGCCAGCGCGGTTAGGCGGGGGCGGCACCCTTGGAGGGCATGGGCTCCTGCTTTCGCAGGAGTACGGGTGGCCCCGAAGCCGGTTGAAGCGGCGCAGCGCCGTGGAGGGGCTGCCGCTTGGGCGGGGACGGCGATAGTGCGGTCAGCGCCAGTGCCAGTCGGCGTCGTCCTGGCCGAGCGCAGGCGGGGCGCGGTCGGCGACCATCGGTTCGCCGTCGAGCAGGATCGGGCCGCGCAGTTGCGGCAGCCGCCCGCCGGCGACGTGTGGGGCGGCCAGTTCCACCTGCATGCCGCGCGCCACCACCTGCGGGTCCGCGAACGCCTCGGCGACGCTGTTGATCGGGCCGGCGGGGACGCCTTGCGCCTCCAGCGCGGCGAGCAGGGTATCGCGCGCCATTGTCCCGGTTCGTGCGGCGAGCAGCGCGATCAGCGCCTCGCGGTTGGCGACACGCCCGGCGTTGGTCAGGAAGCGCGGGTCGTCGGCCAGTTCCGGCACGCCGAGCACCGCGCAGAAGCGCCGGTACTGCCGGTCGTTGCCGGTGGCGACGACGACCAGCCCGTCGGCGGTGGCGAACGGCTGGTAGGGGACCAGATTGGGGTGGCTGTTGCCGGTCAGCCCCGGCGACCGGCCGCTGACGAACAGGTTCATCGCCTGATTGGCGAGCACCCCGGTCATCACGTCGAGCAGCGCCATGTCGACATGGCCGCCCTCGCCGGTTTCGGCGCGGCGGTGGAGCGCGGCCAGCGCCGCGCCGGCGGTGTAGACGCCGGTGAACAGATCGGCGACGGCGACGCCGACGCGCTGCGGCTCGCGCCCCGGCTCGCCGGTGATCGCCATCAGCCCGCCCATCGCCTGGACCAGATAGTCGTAACCGGCGCGCGCCGCATAGGGCCCGGTCTGGCCGAAGCCGGTGATCGAGCAGTAGATCAGGCGCGGGTTGAGCGCGCGCAGCGCCGGCCAGTCCAGCCCGTAGCGGGCGAGGCCGCCGACCTTGAAATTCTCGATCAGGATATCGGCGTCGGTGGCGAGCGCCCTGATCCGCGCGATATCCTCCGCCGAATCGAAATCGGCGAGGATCGAGCGCTTGCCGCGGTTGCAGCTATGGTAATAGGCGGCCGACAGCGGCGCGCCGTCCGCGCCGGTGACGAACGGCGGACCCCAGGCGCGGGTGTCGTCGCCCGCCCCGCGCCGTTCAACCTTGATGACGTCTGCGCCCAGGTCCGCCAGCATCTGCCCGGCCCACGGCCCGGCGAGGATGCGGGCCAGTTCGAGGACGCGAACGCCGGCGAGCGGCTTCACGCGAAGGCCGACAGGCCGGTGATCGCGCGGCCGAGGATCAGCGCGTGGACGTCGTGCGCGCCTTCGTAGGTGTTCACCGTTTCCAGGTTCATCGCGTGGCGCATGACGTGATATTCCTCGGATATGCCGTTGCCGCCGTGCATGTCGCGGGCGGCGCGGGCGATGTCGAGCGCCTTGCCGCAATTGTTGCGCTTGATGATGCTGACCATTTCCGGCGCCAGCCTGCCTTCGTCGAACAGCCGGCCGACGCGCAGCGCCGCCTGCAGGC
Source organism: Sphingomonas flavalba (assembly GCF_004796535.1). Classification (GTDB taxonomy): domain Bacteria; phylum Pseudomonadota; class Alphaproteobacteria; order Sphingomonadales; family Sphingomonadaceae; genus Sphingomonas_L; species Sphingomonas_L flavalba. The sequence continues at coordinate 154,269 of NZ_SPHY01000005.1, forward strand.
CGAGGGTGATTTCCGTCTGCATGTCGGCCAGCTTCTTCTGGACGAGCTGGGTGGCGGCGAGCGGGCGGCCGAACTGCTTGCGGTCGAGGGTGTAGGCGCGGGCGCGGTGCCAGCAATCCTCGGCCGCGCCCATCGCGCCCCAGGCGATGCCGTAGCGGGCGCGGTTGAGGCAGCCGAACGGCCCCTTCAGCCCCGACACATTGGGCAGCAGCGCGTCCTCGCCGACCTCGACGCCGTCGAGCATGATCATGCCGGTGGTCGAGGTGCGTAGCGACAGCTTGCCCTCTATCTTCGGCGCCGATAGGCCCTTCGCCCCCTTTTCGAGGACGAAGCCGCGGATCGCGCCGTCATGGGCGTCCGACTTCGCCCAGATGACGAACACGTCGGCGAAGGGGGCGTTTGAGATCCACGTCTTGGAGCCGGAGAGGCGGTAGCCGCCGTCGATTCTTTCCGCCCGCGTCCGCATGCCGCCGGGGTCGGAGCCGGCGTCCGGCTCGGTCAGGCCGAAGCAGCCGATCCATTCGCCGGTCGCCAGCCGGGGCAGGTATTTCGCCCGCTGCGCCGCGTCGCCATAGGCGAAGATCGGATGCATGACGAGCGACGACTGCACGCTCATCATCGAGCGGTAGCCGGAATCGACGCGCTCGACCTCCCGCGCGACGAGGCCGTAGGCGACATAGGAAGCACCTGCGCCACCATATTCCTCCGGCAGGGTCAGGCCGAGCAGGCCGAGTTCGCCCATCTCGCGGAAGATCGAGGGGTCCTGCGTCTCGTCGCGGAAAGCGGCGATGACCCGCGGGGCCAGCCTGTCCTGGGCATAGGCGTGGGCAGTGTCGCGGATTGCCCGTTCCTCGTCACTCAACTGCTCGTCGAGCAGCAGCGGATCGTCCCAGCGCAGGCGCGCGATCGTCTCAGCCATGTCAGCCTCCGGTTGCGGCCCGGCGGGCGGGCCAGAATAGTCGCCCGGCCCGGCCGCCTACAGGCGGGTCGCGGAGCTGACCGCTTCCGCCGCGCGCAGCGCCGCGAGGATGCGGGTCAGGTGGTGCAGGTCGCGCACTTCCAGGTCGAGCGAGAAACTGTGGAACCCGCCGTCGCGATTGTCGAGGCGCAGGTTCAGGATGTTCGCCTTGTGCGCGCCGATCACGCTGGCCATCACGCCGAGCGCGCCGGGTTCGTTCTTCAGCACCACCGCCAGCCGGGCGACGGCGCCGTCGGACCCGTCGCGCCACGACAGGTCGATCCAGTCGGCGTCGACGCCGTCGGCCAGCTTCGGGCAGCCGATGGCGTGGACCTCGATCGGCTCGTCCGGGTGGCGCAGGCCGACGATGCGGTCGCCCGGCACCGGGTGGCAGCACGGGGCGAGGACGAAGGCAACGCCGGGGGTCAGCCCCTTGATCGAGATCGCCTCGCGCTGGCGCGGCGCGGTTTCGGCGTCGCCGCCGGAGGAGCCGGGCATCAGCGCCTCCATCAGCCCGGCGTCGCTGACCTGGCCGCGGGCGATGGCGATCATCAACGCCGCCTCGTCATCCATCTTCAGCCGTTGCAGCGCCTCTTTCAGCGCGTTGGGCGCGAGCTGCGCGGGCAGGCGAGCGACGATCTCGTCATACAGCTTGCGGCCGAGCGCCATGCCCTCGTCCCGCTCCTTGTGGCGGACGAAGCGGCGGATGGCGGCGCGCGCCTTGCCGGTGACGACGAAGTTCAGCCAGGCCGGTTGCGGCTCCTGCGCCTTGGACCGCAATATCTGCACCTGATCGCCGTTGACGATCGGGGTGCGCAGCGGCACGACCCGGCCGTTGATCTTGGCGCCGACCGCGGTGTCGCCAAGGTCGGTGTGCACCGCATAGGCGAAATCGACCGGGGTCGCGCCCTTTGGCAACTGATACAGTTCCCCCTTCGGCGTGAAGGCGAAGATGCGGTCCTGGTACATCGCCATCCGGGTATGTTCGAGCAGCTCCTCCGGGCTGCCGGCGGTTTCCAGGATTTCGATCAGGTCCCTGATCCAGCCGACCTGCCCGTCCGGCCCCTTCTTGCTGTCCTGCTTGTAGGCCCAGTGGGCGGCGAGGCCGAATTCGGCCTGGGCGTGCATCGCCTCGCTGCGGATCTGGATTTCGACCCGCATGTTTTCGGCATGGATGACGGCGGTGTGCAGCGACTTGTAGCCGTTGCGCTTGGGCGTCGAGATATAGTCCTTGAACCGGCCCGGCACCATCGGCCAGCGACGGTGGATGATGCCGAGCGCCTTGTAGCAATCCTCCACCGTCGGCACGATCGCGCGGAACGCCATCACGTCCGACAACTGCTCGAAGCTGATGTGGCGTTCCTGCATCTTGCGCCAGATCGAGTAGGGGTGCTTGCGCCGGCCGCTGATCTCCGCGTCCAGCCCGCCGCGGCCGAGCAGCAGCTTCAGCCCGGCGGAGATCCGCGCGATCCGGTCGCCGCCGTCGGATTCGAGCAGTTCCAGGCGGCGGGTGATCGAGGTGTAGGCTTCCGGCTCAAGCTGCTGGAAGGCCAGCGTCTGCATCTCGTTCATGAACTCGTACATGCCGATCCGCTCGGCGAGCGGGGCGTAGATATCCATCGTCTCGCGGGCGATGCGGCGGCGGCGGTCCTCGTCCTTGATGAAATGGAGGGTACGCATGTTGTGCAGCCGGTCGGCGAGCTTGACCAGCAGCACGCGGATGTCGTCCGACATGGCGAGCAGGAATTTGCGCAGGTTTTCGGCGGCGCGCTCGTTTTCGGTCTGCGCCTCGATCTTCGACAGCTTGGTGACGCCGTCGACCAGCCGGGCGACGTTGCCGCCGAACAGCTTCTCGATCTCCGCCGGCGTCGCGACCGTGTCCTCGATCGTGTCGTGGAGGATGGCGGTGGCGATGGTCTCGTCGTCCAGCCGCAGGTCAGTCAATATGCCGGCGACTTCGATCGGATGGCTGAAATAGGGGTCGCCGGAAGCGCGCTTCTGGCTGCCGTGCGCCTGCATCGAAAACACATAGGCACGGTTGATCAGCGCCTCGTCGGCGTCGGGATCGTAGCTCTTGACCCGCTCTACAAGCTCATATTGACGCAGCATCGAGCCTAGATGGGGCCGCCCCCTGCCGCAATGCAACAGATTTCATGCGGGGTAGCCCGAAGGGCGCGAAGGGAGGGCGCGCGCCCTTCGAGCCGAGGCCCGCGCGGGTCATTTCGCGCGGGCGTTGCACTTGTCCAGCGCGGTGGCGTCGAACGCCTCGCCATCGGCGGTGAAGGCGGTCAGCCGGCCCAGCTCGCGGGCGGCCACGGCGCAGACAACCGCCGGGCGGCTGTCCCCCCGGCCGGACGCGCAACTGGTGCCGTCGCACGACCAGATCTGGTCGCGGATCACGGTGCGGCCGGCGGCGGGGGCGGCGGCCGGGATCGCGTTGTAGAAGGCGCCCGGCTGGGCAGCGGACGGGGCCGCGACGAACAGGGACGACGCGGTGAGCGCGGCGGCCAGGCTGAGAATACGAAGCATCGGGGTCATTCCCATTCCGCTGAGGGGCATCGCGATATTTACAGCGTCAAGTTTACGTCGTCAAGTTTCCATATGAAACCAGGCAGCATTTTTTCGTTTCGCCCGGCGCACGGGCTGGTCTAGCTCTGGCGGTCATGGAAAATCCCGCTCCCCTGCCGCATCTTGCGTTGCAGTGCAGCCTGCCGGCCGCGCTGGAGGCGATGGGCGAGCGCTGGTCCTTCCTGATCCTGCGCGCGGCGTTCAACGGCTTGCAGCATTTCCAGGAGATGCAGGCGAGCCTCGGCATCGCCCGCAATATCCTGGCGAATCGGCTGGCGCGGCTGGTCGCGGCCGGCATCCTGGAGCGGCAAGCCTGCCCCGGCGATCGCCGCAAGGTGGAATACCGGCTGACCGACAAGGGCGCGGCGCTGTTGCCGACGATGATCGCGCTGCGCCAGTGGGGGGAGCGGTGGGAGACCGGCTGCCCGTCCAACCCGGTGCTGGTCGACACCCGCGACGGCGCGCCGGTGCGGCCGATCCGCGTCTACGCCCATGACGGGCGGCCGCTGGAATGGGAGGATCTGTGCTTCCGCGACCGCGCGGAACTGGCCGGGCCGGCGGCCGAATAGCGCCTGGCGGCGGATGCGGGTCCGGTGGGCCCCTGCTTTCGCAGGAGCACGGGGTGATCGATCCGGGCCTCCCCCCGCCGTGGCGCGGGGGGGGCGGTTTCAGTTATTCGTAGTCGGCGCCGAGATTCTGGTTGCGCGGCGGGGCGGCGGCGGTCAGGCGCAGCGCCTCCGCCGACTGGCTGAGCGAACCGATCGCGTCGGGCGCGTCCTCGTCGTCGACCTGGACGCGCTGGAGCAGCTGGACCACCGACTCGCGCAGGTCGTCGGGGCGGATCGTCTCCTCGGCGATCTCGCGCAGGGCGACGACCGGGTTCTTGTCCCGGTCGCGGTCGAGGGTCAGATCGGCGCCGCCGGAAATCTGCCGCGCACGCTGCGCCGCGACCAGCACCAGGTCGAACCGGTTGGGCACCTTGTCGACACAATCCTCGACGGTAACGCGCGCCATAGTCGCTCCAGCTTCATCACGATGGAAGGAAGGGCTCGCAGGTAGCGATGCGACCCGCCGATGTCAATGAAAACGGAGGGCTGGCGCCGCCGGCTTGCCTCTCCGCGACGGGCGCGGCATCCCTGCGCGATGGGCGATGCGGCGACCGACGGGGACAACGCGCTGATCGACGGCAACCGGTTGCAGCTGATGACCGAGGGGCCGGAGCATATGGCCGCGCTGATCGACCTGATCGACGGCGCGGAGCACAGCCTGCGCCTGCTCTATTACACCTTCGCGCCCGACCATGCCGGGCTGCGGGTGCGCGACGCGCTGATGGCGGCGGCGGTGCGCGGCGTGAAGGTGTCGCTGCTCGTCGACGGTTTCGGCAGCGTCGAGGCCTGCGACCGTAATTTCTTTGCGCCGCTGGCCGATCTGGGCGCCGCCTTTTGCTGCTTCATCCCGCGTTTCGGCCGCCGCTATCTGCTGCGCAACCACCAGAAGATGGCGTTGGCGGACGACAGGCGGGTGCTGATCGGCGGGTTCAATATCGCCGACGATTATTTCCTGTCGCCGGCAGAGGGCGGCTGGCGCGACCTGGGCCTGATCCTCGACGGGCCGGCGGCCGAGCCGCTTGCCGTCTATTTCGACCGGCTGCTCGAATGGAGCCAGCACCCGCACCCACGGCTGCGCGCGCTGCGCCGGGCATTGAAGGGCTGGCAGCCGCGCCACGGACGGGTGCACTGGCTGCTCGGCGGGCCGACCCGGCGGCTGAACCCGTGGGCGCGGGCGGTGAAGCGCGAATTGCAGCACGCCCACCGGCTGGACCTTGGCACCGCCTATTTCGCGCCGAACCCGGCGATGCTGCGGCGGGTGGAGCGGATCGGCCGGCGCGGCGCGGCGCGGGTGATGACCGCCGCCTGGTCCGACAACACGACGACGATCGGCGCGGCGCGCTTCTGCTATGCCGGGCTGCTGCGCCGGGGGGTCAGGGTGTTCGAATACCAGCCGGGCAAGCTGCACACCAAGCTGATGGTCGTCGAGGACCGCGCCCATATCGGCAGCGCCAATTTCGACATCCGCAGCCTGTACCTGAACATGGAGATCATGCTGGCGGTGAAGGACGCCGGCTTCGCCGACCGGATGCGCGCCTATTTCGACGGCGAACTGGCGCAGTGCCGCGAATGGACGCTGGCCGACGTCACCGGCTGGCGCACGCTGCTGCTGCGGATGCGCTGGGCGCTGTGCTATTTCGTGGTCGCGGTGCTGGACTACAACATCACCAGCCGGCTGAATTTCGATGTGGATGGCGCCTGAACGGCGGGGTCAGTCCTTCCACGCCCAGTAGAGCTGGGCCGGGGGGACGTTCCAGAATTCGAAGCCGTGGTCGATCCGCTCGAAATGCGGGGCGATGAAGTCGCGGACCCTGGGGCTGAACTGATAGACGAGGAAGGCGCCGCCGGGGCGCAGGATCGCCGCCGTTTCCGACGCGATGCGCGGGCCGACGCCGGCGGGCAGGGTGGAGAAGGGCAGGCCCGACAGTATATAGTCGGCGTGGGCGAAGCCATGGTCGCGCACGATGCGGCCGACATCGGCGGCGGAACCGTTGACCACCTTGAAACGCGGGTCGGGGATCTCGTCGCGCAGGTAGGAGACGAAGTCCGGATTGGTATCGATCGCGATCAGCATCGCATCCGGCGCCAGCTTTTCCAGAACCGGGCGGCAGAAGGTGCCGACGCCGGGGCCGTATTCCACGAACAGTTTCGTTGAAGCCCAATCCACCGGCTTCAGCATCTTGTCGATCAGCATCGGCGATGAGGGGATAATCGAACCGACCATGACCGGATGCTTCAGAAAGCCCGAGAAGAACATCGCCAGCGGCCGGCTACGGTGCGCGAAGCTGTTGCGGGACTTGGTGCGATGCTGGGCGGAAGAAACGGACATCATGACTCCGTGAACGGTCCTGAAATCGTGCCGTCGCAAATCCGTGGCCTTTATTCAAGCGCGCGCCGCTCCTATGGCATCGGTATGGCGCAAATTCTTACCGGCATGACCGCCGTCATCTTCGTCTCGACGCGCAGCGTGGACGACGACGCCGGTTATGCGGCGGCGGCTGAGACGATGGTCCGGCTCGCCGCCCGCCAGCCCGGCTATGTCGATATCGTCAGCGTCCGCGCCGCCGACCGGCGCGGGATCACGATCAGCTATTGGGCGGACGAGGCGGCGGCGCTGGCCTGGCGCGACCAGCCGGAACACAGGGCGATCCGCGAGCGCGGCCGGGGCGTGTGGTATGACGACTATCAGGTCGTCGTCGCCACGGTCGACCGCGCCTATGCCTGGACGCGGGCGTGAAGCAGCAACTGGCGGGGCCGGGGCGCGTCGACCGCGATTTCGGCCTGCTGTTCCTGGTCATGCTGACCATCGCTGCCGGTAATACCGCGCTGCAATCGGTGCTGCCCGCGCTCGGCCGGTCGCTCGGCGTGCGCGACAGCGCCGTCGCCCTCGCGTTTTCGGTGTCGGCGCTGGTCTGGGTGGTGGTCGCCCCGGCCTGGGCGCGGCGGTCCGACCGGTCGGGGCGCAAGCGGATGGTCGCGATCGGCATCGCCGGCTTCACCCTGTCGGTCATCCTGTGCGGCGTGTTCCTGGCGGCCGGGGTGCTCGGCTGGATCGGCGGCACGGCGGCGATGGTCGCCTTCATCCTTGCCCGGATCATCTATGGCGGCTTCGGCGCGGCGGCGCCGCCGGCGGCGCAGGCGATGGTCGCCGCGCGCACCGGGCGGGAGGAGCGGACGCGGGCGCTGACCCTGCTCGCCTCCGCCTTCGGCCTCGGCACGATCCTGGGGCCGGCCTTCGCGCCGTTCTTCGTGCTGCCGCTGGTCGGGCTGGCCGGCCCGGCCTTCGTCTTCGCTGGCTTCGGCGCGGTCGTGCTGTGGCTGGTCCTGCGCCACCTGTCCGACGACACGCTGGAGGTGACCACGAAAGGTGCGGCGACCAGCTATCCGTCGATCGGCGGCGAGGGCACCGGCGCCAGCATCGTCGCCGCCACCGCCGAGGGGCCGCCGCGCGAGATCAAGCTGACCGACCGGCGGATCTGGCCGTGGATGGTTGTCGGCCTGGTCACCGGCCACGCCCAGGCGATGACCAGCCAGGCGATCGGCTTCCTCGTCATCGACCGGCTCGGCCTGCCGCCGATCGAGGCGCAGCAGGCGATCGGCATCGTGCTGATGACCGGGGCGGGGGCGACGCTGCTCGCCCAATGGGGGGTGATCCCGCTGCTCGACCTGAGCCCGCGCAGCCTGGCGATCTGGGGCGGGATCAGCGCCGCGGCCGGCTGCGCGCTGATCGGCGTCGCCGGATCACTCTACGCGATCGCGGTGGCAACCGGCATCGCCTCGCTCGGCTTCGGCTTCCTGCGGCCGGCCTTCACCGCCGGCGCGTCGCTGGCGGTCGGCGCGGAGGAGCAGGGGGCCGTCGCCGGGCGGACGACGGCGGTCAACGGCGCGGCCTATGTCCTCGGCCCGTCGATCGGCGTCGGCCTGTACGAACTGTGGGGGCCGCTGCCCTACCTTGTCGCCGGCGCGGCGCTGTTCGTCCTCGCCGGCTATGCGATCGTCAGTCTCCGCCCTTCTGCCCGCGCGGAGTGAGCATGCCGGGCGCGACGAAGCCGATCGTGTCCATGCCGCTCGCATCCTGCTTCAGCTTGGCGGCGATCTGCTCGTAATCGCGCTCCATTTCCTGCGTCACCGAGGCGCGGGTGGTTTTCAGCCCATCCTCGAAATCGGCCATCGTCACCTCGACCGAGTCGAGCGAGCGGCGCAGCGCGCTGAGGCCGGCGCGGCGGACCAGGTCCTCCAGGTCGGCGCCGGTGAACCGCTCCGTCCGCGCCGCCAGCACGTCGAGGTCGACATCGCCGGCGATCGGCATGCGGGCGGTGTGAATGCCGAGGATGCGCCGCCGCCCCGCCTCGTCGGGCACGCCGACATAGACCAGCTCGTCGAAGCGGCCGGGGCGGAGTAGCGCCGGGTCGATCAGGTTGGGCCGGTTGGTCGCGCCGATGACGACGACCGACTGCAGTTCCTCCAGCCCATCCATCTCGGCGAGGATGGTGTTGACCACCCGTTCCGTCACCTGCGGCTCGCCCAGCCCGCCGCCGCGCATCGGAACCAGGGAATCCAGCTCGTCGAGGAAGATCACCGTCGGCGCCACCTGTCGCGCGCGGCTGAACAGGCGGGCGATCTGCTGTTCGCTCTCGCCGTACCATTTGCTCAGCAGGTCGGACGACTTGGTGGCGATGAAATTGGCCTGCGCCTCATGCGCGACCGCCTTGGCGAGCAGCGTCTTGCCGGTGCCGGGCGGGCCGTAAAGCAGGAAGCCCTTGGCCGGACGGATGCCGAGCCGCCTGAACGCCGCCGGGTCCTTCAGCGGCATCTCGACGCCCTCGCGCAGCCGTTCGCGCGCTTCGTCGACGCCGCCGATGTCGTCCCAGCGCGTCGTCGGCGCCTGGACCATCACCTCGCGCATCGCCGACGGCTGCACCCGTTTCAGCGCCTCGACGAAATCGGCGCGGGTGACGGACAGCGATTCCAGCACATCCGGCGGGATCGTCCGTTCCTCCAGGTTGATGCGCGGCATGATCCGCCTGACCGCCTCGATCGCCGCCTCGCGGGTCAGCGCGGCAAGGTCGGCGCCGACGAAGCCGAAGGTGGTGCGCGCCAGTTCGTCCAGGTTGACGGCTTCGCCGAGCGGCATGCCGCGGGTGTGGATCGCCAATATCTCGCGCCGGCCAGGCTCGTCTGGCACGCCGATGATGATCTCCCGGTCGAAGCGGCCGGGGCGGCGCAGCGCCTCGTCGATCGCCTCGGGGCGGTTGGTCGCGGCGATCACCACCAGGTTGGCGCGCGCCTCCAGCCCGTCCATCAGCGTCAGCAACTGGGCGACCAGCCGCTTTTCCGCCTCGCCCTGCACCTGGCCGCGCTTCGGCGCGATCGAATCGATCTCGTCGATGAAGATGATCGACGGCGCCCGCTGGGTCGCCTGCTCGAACACCTCGCGCAGCGCCTTCTCGCTCTCGCCATAGGCGGAGCCCATGATCTCCGGGCCGTTGATCAGGAAGAATTCGGCATCGCTCTCGTTGGCGACGGCGCGAGCCAGCCGGGTCTTGCCGGTGCCGGGCGGGCCGTGGAGCAGCACCCCGCGCGGCGGATCGACGCCCAGCCGCTGGAACAGCTCGGGGTAGCGCAGCGGCAATTCGACCATCTCGCGCAACTGGTGGATGGTCGCGCCGAGGCCGCCAATGTCGTCATAGGTGACGTCGGCGCGGCGGGCGTCGCGCGGCTCCTCATATTCCGGGCGCAGCTCGACCTCGGTATTCTCGTCGATATGGACGATGCCCTTGGGCGCCGCGGCGACGACGACCAGCCGGATCTCCTGCAGCGCATAGGCCGGCGCCGCGATCATCTGCCGCACCTGCGGCGGCACGTTGGATTGCTGGTGGCCGGCGGTGGCGACGACGTCGCCGGCGCTGAGCGGGCGGCCGTAGAAGGTGCGCTTCAGCGCCATCGACGATCCCTGGAGCCGCAGATTCTGCTGGGCGGGGGCAAAGACGACGCGCTGCGCCGGCTTCGATTCCGCCTTGCGCAGGGTGACGATGTCGCCGGAGCCGGCGCCGGCATTGGCGCGCTGGAGGCCGTCGAGGCGCAGGATGTCGAGCCCCTCGTCCTCGCTGTAGGGGAGCAGCGCGCGAGCGGCGGTAGTGCGCTTGCCGACGATCTCGACGACGTCGCCTTCCTGCAGGCCAAGCGCGGTCATCACCGCGCGGGGAATGCGGGCGAGGCCGCGGCCGCTATCCTCCGGCCGGGCGTTGGCAACCTGGATCTTCCGCCCCTCGTCACTGTCGGCCATGGCCGCCTTGCCCTCTCTTTGCATTCGTCGGACGCTAGACATAGGAGTGCCGCCGGCAGGTTGCGACCCCCTTGTGCTTCGGGCAGGAGGGAGAGGCGCGGGCAAAAAAAGAGCCGGCCCCGAAGGACCGGCCTTGAAGTTTTAGGAGAGGATGCCTGAAAGGCCCGTCCCGTTTGCAGCCGAATCGGGTTTTGTGCAAGTGCGAAATACCAAATGTGAGTTGCAATTTATGCAATCATGATAGAGAGCGGATCGGGAGATTCCGGCGCCCGTTGAAATTCGACTGCTGGAATAGACTTTTATATGCATCGCACAAGGAACGGTCAGAATGCGGCGCCTGCCCCCGCTCACTGCGATCGAGGCGTTTGTCCAGGTTGCGCGGCTCGGTTCGATCAAGGCCGCGGCCGAGGAACTGGCATTGTCGTCCCCCGCGCTCAGCCGGCGGGTGCAGGCGCTGGAGCGATTCGTCGGCAAGTCGTTGTTCGACCGCGGCCATCAGGCGATCCGCCTGAACGACGTCGGTCTGCGCTTCCTGGAGGCGGCGTCGCCGCCGCTCGACGCGCTGGGCGAAGCGATCGAACAGTTGATGAGCGGCACCGCGCTGCTCCGCTTCCGGCTGGGTGTGCCGCCGCTGTTCGCGTCGCAGCGGCTGTTCCCGCGCCTTGGCGATCTGCGCGCCCGGCACCCGGATCTGCATATCGACATCGACACCGCCGCGCACAGCGTCACCCGGCTGGGCGACGGCCTTGACGCGGCGATCGCGCTGGCGCGCGACATCGACCCGGCGCTCTACGCATACCGGCTGGACCGCAATCGCATCCTCGCCATCGCCGCACGCTCGCTGACCGAAGGGCCGGACGGCATCCGCGAGCCGGCCGACCTGGCGCGCACCACCGTGCTGCTCCACCGCGACATGCCTGAAAATTTCAATGTGTTCCGCGAGGCGGTCGGCCTGCCGGAGCTGGAGCCGATGGCGATCGACCAGCTTGATTCGGGGCAGTTGATGCTCGACGCGGTGGCGCAGGGCCTCGGCGTGGCGTTCATGCACGAAAGCCACCTGATCGAGGCGCATGACGACAGGCTGACCAGCCTGTTCGGCTTCGATCTCGCCAGTCCGTACAGCTACTGGTTCGTCTGCCGGCCGCGCGCGCTGGAATCGCGCGCCGTGCGGCTGTTCCGCGACTGGCTGATCAAGACGTTCAAAGCGTAACGGCGGCCGGGCCGGCACCCGGCCGCTGCCTGGAGCCTGTCCGCTTCAGGCGGCACCGATTCCGCTTGAAGCGAACAAACTCTTGCCGGTCTCAGGCGACGGTCGCCTTGACGATCTTGCCGGGGCTGCGCGGCGGCTCGCCCTTCGGCAGCGCGTCGACATGCTCCATGCCCGACACCACCTCGCCCCAGACCGTGTACTGGCGGTCCAGGAAGCGGGCGTCGTCGAAGCAGATGAAGAACTGGCTGTTGGCGCTGTCCGGGTTGGAGGTGCGCGCCATCGAGCAGACGCCGCGGACATGCGGTTCGGCCGAGAATTCCTGCTTCAGGTCCGGCTTCGACGAGCCGCTGGTGCCGGTGCCGGTCGGGTCGCCGCCCTGCGCCATGAAGCCGTCGATGACCCGGTGGAACACGACGCCGTCGTAGAAGCCCTCGCGCGCCAGTTCGCTGATGCGCTCGACGTGGTTGGGGGCGAGGTCCGGGCGCAGGCGGATGACGACATCGCCGGTGTCCAGGGTGAAGGTCAGGGTTTCGGCATCGGCCATGGATGGTCTCCTGCGCGTGTGGGAAGGTGGCCCATATAGGGCCGGGCGCGCCGGATGGAAGGAGATTGCCATCGCGCGCCTGTCGCGCCTAAGGCGGTGCGCCACCGGGATCGAGAGTGAGGAGCGCAGCGATGAGCGAAAGCGAGCTTGCCGCCACCGACGCCGCCGTCGAGCCCAGCCATGACGAGGAGGACCGGCTGACCCCGGAATTCGTCGCCGCCGTCCTCGACCGGGTCGAGCAGGGCGACGACGAAGGGGCGCGGGCGCTGGTCGCGCCGCTGCACCCGGCCGATATCGCCGACCTGTTCGAGGTGGCGCCGGAGGAGCGGCGCCCGGCGCTGGCGACGGCGCTGGCCGAGATGCTCGACGCCGACGTGTTCGCCGAGATGAACGACTGGGTGCGCGAGGCGCTGCTCGACGAGCTCGACGCGCATCAGGTCGCCGACATCGCCGGCCAGCTCGATACCGACGACGCCGTCGCGATCATCGAGGATCTGGAGGAGGACGAGCAGCGCGCGGTGCTCCGCGCGCTGGACCCGGACGACCGCGCCGCGATCGAGGAAGCGCTAAGCTACCCGGAGGAATCGGCCGGCCGGCTGATGCAGCGCGAGCTGATCGCGGTGCGGGAGAACATGACGGTCGGCGACCTGCTCGACTATCTGCGTTCGAACGAGGACCTGACCACCGATTTCTGGGAGATCTTTGTCGTCGACCCGGCGCACCGGCCGGTCGGCACGCTGCGGCTGAGCTGGGTGCTGCGTACGCCGCGCGGCATCCAGCTCGCCGACGTGATGCAGCGCGAGCAGACGCTGATCCCGGTCGACATGGACCAGGAGGAAGTGGCGCTCCGCTTCCAGAAATACGGGCTGATCTCCGCCGCCGTCGTCGACCAGGCCGGGCGGCTGGTCGGCATGATCACCGTCGACGACATCCTCCACATCGTCCAGGAGGAAGCCGGCGAGGACGTGCTGAAACTGTCCGGCGCCGGCGACGGCGACATCAACGAGCCGGTGCTCGACAGCTACCGCGCGCGGGTGCGCTGGCTGGTCGTCAACCTCGCCACCGCCCTTGTCGCATCGTCGATCATCAGCCTGTTCGAAGGGACGATCGAGCGGATGGTGGCGCTGGCGACGCTGATGCCGATCGTCGCCGGGGTGGGCGGCAATGCCGGGACCCAGACGCTGGCGGTCACCGTGCGCGCGCTCGCCACCAACCAGCTGACCCGGACCAACCGCTGGCGCGCGGTGGCGCGCGAGATCCGCGTCGCGCTGCTGAACGGCGCGACGATCGCGGTGGTGATCGGCCTGTGCGTGTCGCTGGTGTTCCAGAACCCGTTGCTGGGCGTGGTGATCGCGACGGCGATGCTGGCCAATATCGTCATCGCCGGGCTGGCCGGGGTGCTGGTGCCGCTGACCCTGGAGCGGCTGAAGGCGGACCCGGCGGTCGCGTCGTCGATCTTCGTTACCATGACCACCGATTCGATGGGTTTCTTCGTGTTCCTGGGACTGGCCGCCGCGTCCGGCCTGGTCGGCTGACGGCGCGGGCATGGCGGCGCTGCACATCACCAAGGTCGCGGTCGGCTGTTCCGGGTTCGAGGCGCTGGCCGGGCGGATCGCGGCGCGCGCCACCGGCGGCACCGTCGACGTGACCACCCGTTACCGCCCGACCCGCCACGCCGGGCTGATCGGCGGGTCGCTGTACTGGATCATCAAGCACCATCTGGTCGCGCGCCAGACGATCGTCGATTTCGTGCCGGTCGCCGACGCGCCGCGCTGGATCATCCGGCTCGAATCAGCGCTGGTCCCGGTGCAGGCCTGGCCGCGCCGCGCCCATCAGGGCTGGCGCTACCTGAACGACCCCGACGCGCCGCCCGACCTTGCCCATGCCGCCGGCGGCGACGCCCTGCCGGCGGCGATCCGCGACGAGCTGGCGGCGCTGGCGTTGCTCTGAGCCTTTGCGAAGCGCGCGGCAGCGCCTAACTGACGGTCATGTCCCGCGCCCGCGTCCTGCTGCTCAACCCCGCGCTCGGCCCGCTCGACTACCGGGTGCCGCGCGGCATGGATGCGCCGCCCGGAACCATCGTCGTCGCCCCGCTCGGCCCGCGCCAGTTGACCGGCGTGGTGTGGGAGGCGGAGGCGCTGCCCTCCGCCGGCGAGGTCGGCGACAACCGGTTGCGCAACCTTGTCGGCGTTCACGATGCGCCGCCGCTGCCGACACCGCTGCGCCGGCTGATCGAATGGACCGCTGACTATTATCTCTCGCCCCCGGCGGCGGTGCTGCGCATGGCGCTCGCCAGTACCTCGGCGCTGGAGGGCGGGCGCAGCATAACCGAATATCGGGCGACGGGGCGAACGCCCGAGCGGGCAACGCCGCAGCGAACGCAGGCGCTGGAGCGGATCGGCGACCGGCAGGGGCTGGTCCGCGAACTGGCGGCGATCGGCGGCGTGTCCGACGCGGTGATCCGCGGCCTGGTCAAGGCCGGGGCGATCGAGCCGGTCGAGGTCGCACTCGACAGCCCTTACCCGCGGCCCGACCCCGACCATGCGCCGCCGACATTGTCCGCCGCGCAGGCGGCGGTCGCGGCCGATCTGGTCGCGGCGGTCGACGCTGCGGCGTTCCAGCCTTTCCTGCTCGACGGCGTGACCGGTTCCGGCAAGACCGAGGTCTATTTCGAGGCGGTCGACGCCGCGCTCCGCGCCGGGCGGCAGACGCTGGTGCTGCTGCCCGAGATCGCGCTGACCGAACCGTTCCTGCGCCGGTTCGAGGCGCGGTTCGGCGTTGCCCCGGTCGCCTGGCATTCCGACCTGCGCCAGTCGCAGCGGCGCCGCGCCTGGCGGGCGATCGCCAGCGGCGAGGCGCAGGTGGTGGTCGGCGCGCGATCGGCGCTGTTTCTGCCCTATCCGGCGCTCGGCCTGATCGTCGTCGACGAGGCGCACGAGACCAGCTTCAAGCAGGAGGAGGGTGTTCCCTACCACGCCCGCGACGTGGCGGTGATGCGGGCGATGCTGGAGGGGATTCCGGTCGTCCTCGCCTCCGCCACCCCGGCGATCGAGACGCTGCATCAGGTGGAGATCGGCCGCTATCGTGCGCTCCACCTGCCGGCGCGCTACGGCGGTGCCGACATGCCGGACATCGCCGCGCTCGACCTGGTCGCCGATCCGCCGGAGCGCGGGCGCTGGCTGGCCCCGGCGCTGGTCGCGGCGATGGCGGAGACGCTGGAGCGGGGCGAGCAGGCGCTGCTGTTCCTCAACCGGCGCGGCTATGCGCCGCTGACCCTGTGCCGTTCGTGCGGCCACCGCTTCCAATGCCCGAACTGCACCGCCTGGATGGTCGAGCACCGGCTGGTCCGCCGATTGCAATGCCACCATTGCGGCCACGTGATGACGCCGCCGACCGCCTGCCCGGAGTGCAAGGCGGAGGACAGCCTGGTCGCCTGCGGCCCCGGCGTCGAGCGGATCGCCGACGAGGTCGCCGCGTTGTTTCCGGAGGCACGGACGGCGATCGTCACCTCCGACACCATCTGGTCGCCGGCCCGCGCCGCCGAGTTCGTCGCGCGGATGGAAGCGGGGGCGATCGACATCGTCGTCGGCACCCAGCTCATCACCAAGGGCTATCATTTTCCCGAACTGACGCTGGTCGGCGTCGTCGATGCCGACCTGGGCCTGCAGGGCGGCGACCTGCGCGCCGCCGAGCGCAGCTTCCAGCAGATCGCCCAGGTCGCCGGCCGCGCCGGGCGCGGCGAGAAGCCGGGGCGCGTGCTCGTCCAGACATTCGATCCCGATGCGCCGGTGATCCGCGCGCTGGTCACCGGCGACGCCGATGGGTTCTACGCAGCGGAGACCGCCGCCCGCCGCGACGCCGGGGCGCCGCCGTTCGGCCGCTTCGCCGCGATCGTCGTCTCGTCGGAAAAGGCGGAGGCGGCGGTGGAGACGGCGCGCCTGATCGGCCGCGCCGCGCCACGCGTCGAGGGGATGCAGGTCTATGGCCCGGCACCGGCACCGCTCGCCATGCTGCGCGGGCGCCACCGCCAGCGGCTGCTGATCCACGCCCGCCGCGCCCTGCCGGTGCAGGACGTGATCCGCGACTGGCTGGGCGCGCTCAACTGGCCGGCGAGCGTGCGCGTCACCGTCGACGTCGATCCATACAGCTTTCTCTGAGCGCCGCCGCGCCCGCCTATTTCCTTTCATTTCGCTGACGAAGCCATTCCGCCCGAATTCAGCACGAATCGGCAAGAAGGCAGGAACCACGCCGGCACCGAAATGCGAATGGCGCGTTCGGGGCAGGCATGGGAGATTGGAGACAGAGCATGCGCAAATTGATTTTCACCGCCCTGATGGCGGCCGTCGCGCTCCCCGCCACCTCTGCCGTCGCGCAGTCGCGTGGCGAATTGCAGCGGGACCGGATGGAGATCCAGCGCCAGCAGCAGCAGCTTGACAACGCGCGGCGTCACGGCACCCGTCAGGATGTCCGTGAGCAGCGGCGCGACGTGCGCGACGCCCGGCGCGAATATCGCGAGGACTGGCAGGATTACCGCCGCACCAACCGCAACGCTTTCCGCCGCCCGGCCTACGCTGCGCCGGTTCGCGGCTGGCGCTACCGGCCGGTTACCGTCGGCTACAGCCTGCCGCGCGCCTTCTACGGCCAGCGCTACCTGATCGGTAATCCCGGCGCCTATCGGCTGGGCGCGCCGCGCGCCGGAACCCGCTGGGTTCGTTACGGCAACGACGTGCTCCTGGTGAACACGCGGACCGGCCGGGTTCTGACCGTGTACCGCGACTTCTTCTGGTAAGAGCGGACGTTCGGGGCCGGCGGCTGGAGCCGCCGGCCCCTTTTTTGTGCGCCACCCGCCGAGCGCGCATGCCGTTCGTCGAAAAATTCCTCCCGTTTATCGGGGCTTCGGCTTAAAGCTGGAGCCATGCTGAAAGCGGAGAATTTTCCGATGCCATCGATCCGTTCCATTTGCGCCGCGCTGCTTGCCGGTGCCGCCTTCGCCCTGCCCGTCGCGCCGCTTGGCGCGCAGGCGGCGGCGCCTGTTCCGGCCGCCAGCCAGGGGGCGGAGGACGCCCGGCTGCTGAAGCTGTTCCACGACAGCGACGAGGCCACCCTGAAGCGCAACCCGATCCAGGCGCTGTTCCGCGGCGACCTGCGCTACGCCGACCGGCTCGGTGACTATTTGAGCGATGCCTATTTCGCCGGCGAGCGCAAGGCGGCGGAGGATGACCTCGCCGCGTTGCGCGGCGTCGACCGGTCGAAGCTGGATGCTACCGATCAGGTCGCCTACGACGTGTTCAAATGGCAGACGGAACTTGGCCTGCGCGGCCTGCAGCCGGAACTGCTGGCGCTGACCGTCGTCAGGCCGATCGACCATTTCTACGGCTTCCACACCTTCTATCCCGACATCGCCTCCGGCCAGGGGGCGGCGCCGTTCAAGACGCTGGTCGATTACGAGAACAACCTGAAACGGCACCGCGAATATGTGCACCTGCTCGACGAGGCGATCGCCCGCTTCCGGCAGGGGATGAAGGCGGGCGTTGTCCAGCCGAAGCTGGTGGTCAACAACGTCATCGACCAGTTGGACCTGCAGATCGCGCAAGGGGTGGAAGGGTCAACCTTCTATGGCCCGGTCAAGGCGTTTCCCGACGGCATTTCCGCCGCCGACCGGGCGCGATTGACCAAGGCCTATGCCGACATCATCCGCGACCAGATCATCCCGGCCGACATCCGGCTGCGCGACTTCCTGAAGACCGAATACCTGCCCGCCGCCCGCGACAGCGTCGGCCTGTCCGCCATGCCCGGCGGCGACCGGCTTTACGCCTATCTGATCGAGCAGAACACGACGCTGCCGCTGACCGCCGACTATGTCCACGACCTCGGCCTGTCGGAAGTGAAGCGGATCACCGCCGAGATGGAGGCGGTGAAACAACAGGTCGGTTTCAAGGGCACGCTCGCCGAGTTCTTCACCTTCCTGCGCAGCGACGCGCAGTTCAAGCCGACCAGCAAGGACCAGTTGCGCGAAGGCTATGAGGCGATCGGCAAGCGGGTGTGGGCCCGCATTCCAGAGCAGTTCTCCACCCTGCCGAAGTCGCCGCTGGAGATCCGCCCGGTCCCCGATTACCGGGAAAAGACCGATGCCGGCGGGTCGTACCAGCAGGGCACGCCGGACGGATCGCGCCCCGGCGTGTTCTATTACAACGCCTATGATTTGCCGAGCCGCTACCTGTGGGGGATGGAGACGCTCTACCTGCACGAAGCGGTGCCGGGCCATCATTTCCAGATCAGCCTGGCGCAAGAGAACCCGGCGCTGCCTGCCTTCATGCGCTTCGGCGGCAACACCGCCTTCGTCGAGGGCTGGGCGCTCTATGCCGAGACGCTGTACAAGGACCTGGGCATGGAGACCGACCCGTATCAGCGCATGGGCGGCCTCAGCGACGAGATGCTGCGGGCGATGCGGCTGGTCGTCGACACCGGCATCCATGCCAAAGGTTGGACCCGCGACCAGGCGATCGCCTACATGCTCGCCAATTCGCCGATGAGCAAAACCGACGCCACCGCCGAAGTCGAACGCTACATCGCCATTCCGGGGCAGGCGCTGGCCTACAAGATCGGCGCGCTGACCATCCTCAAGCTGAAAGCCAGGGCGCAGCAGGAACTGGGCGCGAAGTACGACCCGCGCGAATTCCACGCGCAGGTGCTGATGACCGGGGCGCTGCCGATGACGGTGCTGGAAAAGAAGATCGACGCCTGGATCGCGGCGAAGAAGAAGGGGTGACGGCGCTCAGCGCCTGACCTGCCCCAACGGCAGCAGGCGGACGGCGAGGGCGCTGGCGCGCTTGCCGTCGCCGGCGCGGAGTGGTTCGAGCAGGGCGGCGGCGCGCTGGCGCAGCAGCCGGTCGAGCGGGGTCGGTGCCTCCGCCGCCGCCGCTGCTTCGGCCAGCGAACGGGCGTGGGCGACGTCGCGGGGGTCGAGCCTGATCCGCATCAGCGCGGCGAGCGCCGGATACATCGCATGGTCGGGGCGGAGCGCCACCGCCCGATCGAGCGCGGCCAGCCCGGTGTCGCGGCTGGCGCCGAGCACGAGGCGGGCGGGCAGGGCGCCGGCGCTGGCGATCGCATCGAGATGCCAGCCGGCGACGGCGATCTGCGCATCGGGATTGCGCGGCTCGGCGGCGACGACCGCTTCGATCTCCATCCGCGCCGCCATCGCCCCCTGCCGGCTGCGCTCCAGCGTCGCGCGGTAGCCGACCGCCATCGCCTTCACTAGCCGCGCCTCGCTGTCGTGTGGGGCGTGGGCCAGCGTCGCCGCCGCCGCGCGCCCGGCGGCGTCGATGCCGGCGAGCGCCGCCGCCTTGTCGGCGCCGTCGAAGATCGCCGCGGTCAGCAGGGCGCGCGAACTGGCCGCCTGCGCCGCCGTCGCCGCGCCAAGCAGCAACAGCAGCGTGGGCAACAGGTGCCTAAGCACTAAGCGCTTCGGCGATCAGACGGCGGGTATTGGCGATGCCGTAGAGCGCGATGAAGCTGCCCATGCGCGGGCCTTGCGGCGAGCCGAGCAGGGTTTCGTAGAGCGCCTTGAACCAGTCGCGCAGCGCGTCCTTGCCGTAGAAGCGCTTGCCGATTTCGTAGATCTCGTTCTGCAGCGCGTCGGCGCCGGTCGCCGGGTCGGCGGCGGCGAGGAAGGCGTCGAGCGCGGCGAGCGCCTCCGCCTCGACACCGGCCGCCTTGCGGCGGTTCAGGGTCGGGGCGACGACGTCGCGGTTATAGGCGAGGGCGTGGCCGATCAGCCGGTCGAGTTCCGGGTAGGTTGTCGGGGTTGCATCAGCCACGTAATTGGAAAGATATCCCCATACCTGCGCGGCGGTGGCGTCGGCACCGAGCACCCCGGCGAGGTTGAGCAGCAGGCCGAAGGTGACCGGCAGCGGTTCCGCCGGTACGGCGCCGTCATGGATGTGATGGACCGGGTTGCCGAGCCGCTGATCGACCGGCTGGCCCGGATAATTGGCGCGGAACTGCCAGTAATCGTCGATCGCGCGCGGGATGACGCCCATGTGCAGCTGCTTCGCCTTTTTCGGCTCGCGATAGGCGAAGAAGGCCAGGCTCTCCTCCGTGCCGTAAGTCAGCCATTGTTCGAGCGACAGGCCATTGCCCTTCGACTTGGAGATCTTCTCGCCCTTCTCGTCGAGGAACATCTCGTAGTTGAAGCCTTCCGGCGGGCGGGCACCGAGGATGCGGGCGATCTTGCCCGACTGGACGACCGAATCGATCAGGTCCTTGCCGGCCATCTCGTAATCGACGGCGAGCGCGACCCAGCGCATCGCCCAGTCGACCTTCCATTGCAGCTTGGCGAGGCCGGACAGCGCCGACTGGACGACCGTCTCGCCGTCATCCTCGAAGCGGATCAGCCCGGCCTCGGCGTCGACCACCTCGACCGGCACCTGCAGGACGATGCCGCTTTTCGGGCTGACCGGCAGCACCGGGGAATAGGTGGCGCGGCGCTCGGCGCGCAGCGTCGGCAGCATCACCGCCATGATCGCGTCGTAATGGGCGAGGACCTGCTTCAGCGCCGCGTCGAAGCGGCCGGACAGATAATAGTCGGTCGACGAGGCGAATTCATAGGCGAAGCCGAAGCGGTCGAGGAAGGCGCGCAGCATCGCGTTGTTATGGTGCGCGAAGGATTCGTATTTTTCGAACGGGTCGGGAATGCGGGTCAGCGGCTTGCCGAGATGCTCGGCGAGCATCGCCTTGTTCGGCACATTGTCCGGTACCTTGCGCAGCCCGTCCATGTCGTCGCTGAACGCGAGCAGCCGGGTCGGCACGTCCGACAGGGCGTGGAACGCGTTCCTGACCATCGTCGTGCGCAGCACTTCGTTGAACGTGCCGATATGCGGCAGGCCGGACGGGCCGTAGCCGGTCTCGAACAGCACATGGCCCTTGGCGGGCGCGCCGTCCGGATAGCGTTTCAGCAGCTTGCGCGCTTCCTCATAAGGCCAGGCCTTGGACTGCAGGGCGGCGGCGCGGAGCGCAGTGGGATCGTTCGTGTTCACGCCCGCCCTGTGCCGCCTGTTGCCGCCGAGTGCAACCGGGGCGGGGCAAATCGGCCCCGCCATCGCGGGGCGGGGACGCGATCCGACCGGGGCGTTCGCGCGGGTTCCGGGGTTCGCGGACGCAGCTTTGTTATAACGCGGCGGACGGCGCCGTTTGAACTTCTCGGGAGGTTAGAGGAGAGGGCCTGTGCCGCTGAATGACGCCTTTGGGTGTCGATCGGAACGACGTCAGAATGGAATACCCATCCCTATCTTCACGCGATCCAGCACAACGATCGTGCGATAGGAACGCACCAGTGCGTTATCGGCGAACAGGCGAGCGGTCTGCCGCTCATAATCCTCCATCGACGGCACCAGGAGGATGACGATGAAGCCCGCCGTTCCCGTTACGCAGTAACATTGCTGGACTTCTTCCGCGTCGCGGAAGAAATCTTTCATCGCGGCGACGGTGCCGGAACCGTCGTCCGCCAGCGTCACTTCGACCAGGGCCGTGATCGGATAGCCCACCGCGGCCGGATCAACGATCGCAACCGCCCGCTTGATGACGCCGTCCGCCTCCATGCGGGCGATGCGGCGCTGCACGGCGGGCGCGGAAAGATTGACCCGTTCGGCTATCTCGCGCTGCGGGCGCCACGCATCATCTTGCAGAAGGCGGAGGATCGCTCGGTCGTGGTCGTCGAGCTTGCGAGTAATCATTGTCGTTCCCGGGCGATTCATGAGCCGTCGTTGCGCCTTTCCATCGAAAATTAAGTCCATTGCTTCGCCGATGCGAGTTAAACTTGCATGATGAACGTTCAGATACATCGCAAGCGGGCATGAATCAGCGACGGGAACTCGACGGCAAGGCGACCTCGCTCATGGTCGCGCTTTGCATAATCTGGGGCGCGCAGCAGGTGGCCTTGAAAGCCGCCGCGCCCGATATGGCACCCATCCTCCAGATCGGGGTGCGCTCGGGCATCGCGGCGCTCATAATCTACTTCCTCGTCCTGCTTCGTGGCGAGGCGGGCGCGATGAGGGGCGGCGCATGGAAGCCCGGCCTGACCGTCGGCGCGCTATTCGCGCTGGAGTATCTTTTCGTTGGTGAAGGGCTGCGCTTCACCAGTGCCTCGCACATGTCGATCTTCCTCTATACCGCGCCAATCTTTGCGGCACTCGGTCTTCACCTGAGGTTCCCGGAGGAGCGGCTGGCACGCATCCAGTGGTGCGGCATCGGATTGGCTTTCGCCGGCGTGGTCGTTTCCTTTGTCGGACGAGGCGAAAGCGCCGCTCCCGGAGCAGGCGACGCGTGGATCGGCGATCTGCTGGGCATCGCCGCCGGTATGGCATGGGGCGCGACGACATTGACCATACGCTTCTCGCGACTCGCCGGCATGCCGGCGACGGTGACCTTGCTATACCAACTCCTCGGAGCTTTCGGGCTGCTGCTGATCGCCGCCGCCATGCTGGGTCAGACAGAGGTGACGGCAACGCCGATCCTTGGGGCGAGCCTTGCCTTTCAAATAGTCCTGGTGTCGCTCGTCAGCTTCCTCGTCTGGTTCTCGCTCCTGCGCACCTATCTCGCGTCGCGTCTGGGGGTTCTTTCCTTCATGACGCCGATCTTCGGCGTCATCTTCGGCGTGGCGATCCTGGACGAGACGCTCGATCTGAGCTTCGTGCTTGGCTCCATTATGGTCCTGGCGGGCATCCTGCTGGTGAGCGGGCGGGAATGGGCCATGGGCAATCGGGCCAACTAGCGTAATCCGCTTTCCTTCGCCGCAACGCGAAAGCGGACTGACCGGAATCGGTTGGAAATCATCGACATAGGCGCCTTCGCCGGAAGGCCCGGTTGGGCGCGCGGGCAATACGGGTTGTATATAACATAATAGTTATATAAAGAATAGGCTATGGATGAGATGCTCGATCGCAAGTTCGTCGCCCTTGCCGACCCGACCCGCCGGGCGATCCTGGCCCGGCTGGCGCTGGGCGAGGCGACGGTGAGTGAGCTGCAGCGGCCGTTCGGCATCAGCCAGCCGGCGATCTCCCGCCACCTGAAGGTGCTGGAGGCGGCCGGGCTGGTCGAGGGCGGCCGCGCCGCGCAGGCCCGGCCCCGGCGCCTGAAGCCCGAGGGGCTGGACGCGGCGCGCGCCTGGCTCGACGGGCTGCGCACTTTGTGGAGCGACAGTTTCGAGGCGCTGGACGCGTTTCTTGCCAACTCCCGAACCGAAGGAGCCGACACGCGATGACCGACACCCCCCGCTTCACGATCAGCCGCCGTTTCGCCGCGCCGCGCGCCCGCGTCTGGGCGGCGTGGACCGAGCCGGAGCAGATTGCCCAATGGTTCGGGCCCAAGGGCACGAAGGGCAGCGTGCTGGCGTTCGACCTGCGGCCCGGCGGCGCCTGGCGCGGGCGCTTGGAAGGCCCCGACGGCAGCGTGATGTACAGCAAGTTCGTGTTCCGCGAGGTCGAGGCGCCGGCGAAGCTGGTCTGGGTCCATGGTTTCGCCGACGCCGAGGGCAACCGAATCCGGGCTCCGTTCGCGCCGCTGTTCCCGCTGGAGCTGCTGACGACGGTGCTGTTCGCCGACGACGGCGACGGCACCCGCATCGACGTGCTCTGGGAACCGATCGACGCGACGGCGGAGGAACAGGCGTTCTTTGCCGGGATGACGGAGTCGATGACCGGCGGCTGGTCCGGCAGCTTCGAGACGCTGGATGCGTTTCTTCAGGAATAGCGCCGCCGCGCGGCGGCAGACCTGAACGTCATTGCGAGTGTAGTGGAGCAATCTGGGTCCGGCTGTGGCGCGGGTGGCGTGGATTGCTTCGCTGCGTTCGCAATGACGGGGTGGGGGCGCGGGCTTAAGGGCGCCAAAGGGCGTTGCTAATCTGTTCCGGGTGAGCAAGGGTTGCGCGATGTCGCTTGCCTACCCTGCCTTGCACGCGAGCCATGCCGGTATCTGGATCGCGGCGCCGGATGGCGAGACGCGGGCGGTCGGGCGTGGCGAGGCGATCGCGCGGGCGGCGGATACGCCGATGATCCTGCTTGGCGCGCCGCTGGTTGGCCAGCGGCTGGGCTATGCCGAATTGTCCGGACTGGACCTGCTGGAGCTGTTCGCCTTCGTTCACCCGGCGCGGTTCGCGGTGCCGACCCCGAAGGGGCTGGCGAGGGCGCTGGACCTGCCGCCGCCGGCCAGCGACGTGGAGACCGCCGCGCTGCTGCTGCGCGCGGCCGGGGTGCTGCTCGATCGGCTGGAGGATGACGGCTGGCCGGAGCGGGAGGGCGCGTGGACGGCGGCGCAGGCGCTGCACCGGCTGCGCTGGCCCTGGGCGGCGGCGGTTGGCGATCGGCTGCGGCGGCCGGCGCAGGCCGAACGCTGGCTGTTCGCCAAGCTGCCGGAATGGGAGGAAAGCGGGCCGCGCCCGGCGCCGCGCCCGATCAGCGTCGCACCGGCGGCGGCGCTTGACCGACTCGACCAGCTGACCGGGGCGGGGGCGGAGGCACGGCCGGGCCAGCGCGCCTATGCCGAGGCGGCGAGCGCGGTGTTCCGCCCGCGCGTTGCCCGCGACGCGCCGGCGGTGCTACTGGCGGAGGCGGGCACCGGCATCGGCAAGACGCTTGGCTATCTGGCGCCCGCGTCGCTGTGGGCGGAAGAGGCGGGCGGCGCGGTCTGGGTATCGACCTATACCAAGGCGTTGCAGCGGCAATTGGACCGCGAGGGGGCAAAGCTGTTCCCCGACCCGGCGGCGCGGCGGCGGCGGATGGTCATCCGCAAGGGGCGGGAGAATTACCTGTGCCTGCTGAACCTGGAGGATGCGCTGCAGGGCGGCTTTGCCGGGCGGGCGGCGATCCTGGCGCAACTGGTCGCGCGCTGGGCCGCCTATAGCCGCGATGGTGACATGATCGGCGGCGACCTGCCCGGCTGGCTGCCGACCCTGTTCCGCCGCAACGGATCGACCGCGCTGACCGACCGGCGGGGCGAGTGCGTCTATGCCGGCTGCCCGCATTACCGCAAATGCTTCATCGAGCGCGCGGTCCGCGCCAGCGCCGACGCTGACATCGTCGTCGCCAACCACGCGCTGGTCATGGTCAACGCCGCGCGCGGGCGGGAGGAGGCGCAGCGCCCGACCCGGATCGTCTTCGACGAGGGGCATCATCTGTTCGAGGCGGCGGATTCGATGTTTTCGACCGCGCTGTCCGGGCAGGAGGCGATCGAACTGCGCCGGTGGATCACCGGGCCGGAGCGCAAGGGGCGCGGCCGCCGGCGCGGGCTGGCCGCCCGCCTGTCCGACGTCGCCAGTTATGACGAGGAGGGCGGCCGGGCGATTGCCGCGGCGACGACGGCGGCGCAGGCGCTGCCCGGCGACGGCTGGCTGCAGCGGGTGGCCGAGGGGACACCGCTTGGCCCGGTCGAGGCGCTGCTCGCGGCGGTGCGCGGCGCCGTCTACGCCCGCGACGGCGGCGAGGACGCGGGATACGGGCTGGAGACCGAGATGGCGGCGCTCGACGGCGCGCTGGTCGAGGCGGCGGGGGTGGCGGCGGAGGCGCTGGACGCGATCCTGCGCCCGCTGGTCCGGCTCGGCCGCCGGCTGGAGGCGGTGTTGCAGGACGGGCCGGACTGGCTGGACGGGCAGGCGCGGGCGCGGGTGGAAGGCGCGATCGCCTCGCTCGGCTGGCGGACGGAGACGCTGGCCGGCTGGCTGGCGCTGCTCGCCCGCGCCGGCGGGCCGGTCGATCCCGATTTCGTCGACTGGCTGGCGGTCGACCGGGCGGAGGGGCGCGAATACGACATCGGCCTGCACCGCCACTGGCTGGACCCGACCCGGCCGCTGGCGGAGGCGGTGCTGAAGCCGGCGCACGGCGTGCTCGTTACCTCCGCGACGCTGACCGGCGGCGGCGACTGGGCGGCGGCGGAGGCGCGCACCGGCGCCGTCCACCTGCCGCGGCCGCCGGCGCATTTCGCCGCGCCCAGCCCGTTCGATTATGGCGCGCAGGCGCAGGTGCTGATCGTTACCGACGTGAAGCGCGGCGATGTCGCCCAGCTTGCCGGGGCCTATGCGACGCTGATCGCGGCGGCGGGGGGCGGCACGCTGGGCCTGTTCACCGCGATCCGGCGGTTGCGCGCCGTCCATGCCCGCATCGCCGACCGGCTGGCCCGCGACGGATTGCCGCTGTTCGCCCAGCATGTCGACCCGATCGACACCGGCACATTGGTCGACATTTTCCGCGACGATCCGCGGGCCTCGCTGCTCGGCACCGACGGGCTGCGCGACGGCGTCGACGTGCCGGGCCATTCGCTGCGGCTGGTGGTGATGGAGGGCGTGCCCTGGCCGAAGCCGAGCGTCCTCCACGTTGCGCGCAAGATGGCGGGCGGTGGCGGCGCCTATGACGACCGGATGATCCGCGCCCGGCTGGCGCAGGCGTTCGGCCGGCTGATCCGCCGCGCCGACGACCACGGCACCTTCGTGCTGCTGTCCGCCGCGATGCCGTCGCGGCTGCTCACCGCCTTTCCCCCCGCAACGCCGGTGGCGCGCGTCACCCTTGCCGAAGCGGTCGCGCGGGTCGGTGGACGCCTTTCATCGGTAACCGAAGTGGGGCAAGAGGCAGGCGGAGAGTGGATGCCGGAGACACGATGAAGACGTTGACGTTGCTGCGCCATGCCAAGTCGCAATGGGATGATACCGTGCCCAGAGATTTCGACCGGCCGCTGAACGCCAAGGGCGCGCGTGCGGCGCGGACGGTCGGCCGCCACATGCGCGAGGCGGGCATGACGTTCGATCGGGTGATCGCATCGCCGGCGGTGCGGGTGGTGCAGACGCTGGACGGGGTGTGGGACGGGCTGGGCCGGCTGATGACGCCGGCGTGGGACAAGCGCATCTACCTCGCCTCCGCCGCGACGCTGTGCGACCTGCTGCGCGAGACGGCGGACGACGTCGACAGCCTGCTGCTCGCCGGGCACAATCCCGGGCTGGAGGATCTGGTGCTGCTGCTGGTGCCGGACCGGCCGGAGGACCGGCTGCGCGACGACGTCGAGGAGAAATTCCCGACCGCCAGCCTGGCCGAGCTGCAATTCGCGGTCGATCGCTGGGCCGATATCGATGCCGGCGGCGGCGTGTTGACCCGCTTCGTGCGGCCGCGCGATCTGGACCCGGCGCTCGGCCCCGGGCGCGACTGACGGGCGGGGCCGGCGCGGTGGCCGGCCTCGCCCGCCCGCGGCTTACCAGACCTTGATGCGCTGATCCGGCGCCAGGTAGAATTTCTGGCCCGGCTTGACGTCGAATGCCTTGTACCACGCGTCGAGGTTGCGCACGACATAGGGGCGCCAGTTGCCCGGCGTGTGCGGATCGGTGGTCAACTGCTGCTGTACCGCGGCGTCGCGCGCCTTGTACCGCCAGACCTGCGCATAGCCGAGGAAGAAGCGCTGGTCGGCGGTGTAGCCGTCGATCACCGGCGCCGGCTTGCCGTGCAGCGACAGCTGATAGGCGTCGTGTGCGATGTTGAGGCCGGCGAGGTCGGCCATGTTCTCGCCCAGCGTCAGCTCGCCGTTCACATGGCTGCCGGGGATCGGCTCGTAGGCGCCGTACTGGGCGACGACCTTGTCGGTATAGGTCTTGAAGCGGGCGACGTCCTCCGCCGTCCACCAGTCGGCCAGGTTGCCCTGCGGGTCGAACTTGCGGCCCTGATCGTCGAAGTGGTGGCTGAGCTCGTGGCCGATCACCGCGCCGATTGCGCCGTAGTTGATCGCGTCGTCGGCATTGGGGTCGAAGAACGGCGCCTGCAGGATCGCCGCCGGGAACACGATCTCGTTCATCAGCGGGTTGGCATAGGCGTTGACCGTCTGCGGGGTCATCCCCCACTCGCTCTTGTCGACCGGCTTGCCGATCTTGTTCAGGTTGCGCTGATATTCGAATCGCTGGGCGCGCGTGGCATTGCCGAACGCGTCGTCGCGGCGGATCTCCAGGCCGGAATAGTCGCGCCACTTGTCGGGATAGCCGATCTTGGCGGTGAAGGCGGCGAGCTTGGCGCGGGCCTTGTCCTTGGTTTCCGGCGCCATCCACGCCAGCCGCGACAGCCGGCCGTCGAGCGCGGTGCGGAGGTTGGCGACCAGCGCCTCCATCTTCGCCTTGGATTCGGGCGGGAAATATTTGGCGACGTAGAGTTCGCCGACCGCTTCGCCCATGCCGTTGTTGACCAGGTCGACCCCGCGCTTCCAGCGCTCCTTCAGTTGCGGCGTGCCCGCAAGGATGTTGCCGTAGAGCGCGAAATTGGCGTCGACGAACGGCTTCGACAGCAGCGGCGCGGCGTTGCTGATCGCGTGGAAGGTCAGATAGTCCTTCCATGTCTCCAGCGGTTCCGACGCGACGAGCGCGGCGATGCCGGTGACGGCGCTCGGCTGGGTGACGACGATCTGTGGCTGGCCGGCGACGCCGGCGGCGGTCAGGAACGCGTGCCAGTCGAAGCCGGGATATCGGGCGGCGATGTCGGCGGTGGCGACCGGATTGTAGAGCTTGTCGATCTGGCGCGATTCGGCGCGGGTCCAGTGGGTCTGGGCGATCTTGGTCTCGAGATCGAAGATGCGCTGGGCCTTCGCTGCGGCGTCGCCGATACCGGCAAGGGTCAGCATCTGGGCGATATAGGCCTGGTACTTGGTCCGCGCCTCGGCGAATTTCGGATTGTCGTTGACCAGATAATAGTCGCGGTCGGGCAGGCCGAGGCCGCCCTGGCCGACATAGACGGCGTAGACCGTGTTATCCTTCAGGTCCTGCTCGACCCCGCCGCCGATCGGCGTGTCGATGCCGAGCCACTGGTCCTCGCCGAACAGCCGGGCGACGTCGCTGGCCGACCTGACCGCCGCGATCGCGTCGAGCTGCGGCTTCAGCGGCGCGGCGCCCTTCGCCTCGATCGCCGCCTCGTCCATGAAGCTGGCGAAATAATCGCCGACCTTCTGCGTCGCGGAACCGGGCGCGGCATGGGCCTTGGCCGAATCCTCGATCACCGCGCGGGTGCGCTGGTCCGACAGGTCGCGGAGCACGACCATCGAGCCCCAGGAGGAACGGTCATCGGGGATCGCGGTCGCTTTGTCCCAGTTGCCGTTGGCGAATTTGTAGAAATCGTCGCCGGGCGCAACACTCTTGTCCATGCCGGCGGCGTCGAAGCCGAAGCTGCCGTAGGTCGGCTTCGCCGGCGCCGCCGCGGCCGGTGCCGCCTGCGCCAGAGCGGGTTGGGCGAGGGTGGTCGCCAGGGCGAGCATTGCCGCCCCGATCAGATTGCGCTTGGTCATCGAAGTCCCCGGAAAGCTGATATGGATGCGCCTGTTGTAAACGCACGGTTTTCGCAAGCAAGGCATGGCGATGTCGTTCGTCGGCGCGGGGCGGGGGTTCGCCGAAGCGGATGGCGGTGGCGGGGTGGCCGTGGCGGGCGGATTGCTTCGCTGCGCTCGCAATGACGGGGTTTGGATGGTTTGGGGCTCCTGCCTGCGTAGGAGTATAAAGCAATTCTAACCCGCTTGGGGGAGGCGGAGGCGGACGAGGAGGCCGCCGAGGTCCTCGCTTTCCTCGAGCGCGACCGAGCCTTCGTAGATCTCGGCGACGTCGCGGACGATGGCGAGGCCGAGGCCGGTGCCGGGCTTGGTGGTGTCGAGCCGCTCGCCACGCTGGAACAGCCGCTCGCGCTTTTCCTCCGGGATGCCGAGGCCGTCGTCCTCGATCGCGATGTCGACGAAGCCGCTGTCGGCGCCGACGGTGACGAACACGCTGCCGCCGCCGTATTTGGCCGCGTTCTCGATCAGGTTGCCGAGCATTTCGTCGAGGTCCTGCCGTTCGACGCGGACCGCCAGGTCCTTGCGCCCGTCCATATCGAGGCGGACGGTTTCGTAGAGGCGCGAGACGGCGCGTTCGACCGCCTGCAGGCTGGGCCAGACCTCTGCCCGGCTATGGGCATGGCCGCGCCGGCCGACGGCGCGGGCGCGGGCGAGGTGATGGTCGACCTGCCGGCGCATCGTCGTTGCCTCGCGCATCACCGTTTCGGCCAGGTCCGGCGCGGCGGCGGTCGCGGCGTTCATGATCACGGTCAGCGGCGTCTTCAGCGCATGGGCGAGGTTGCCGGCGTGGCGCCGCGCCTCTTCCGCCTGCCGTTCGTTATGTTCGAGCAGCGCGTTCAGTTCCTCGACCATCGGCGTCACCTCGTTCGGCATCGCCTCCGTCACCCGGCTGGCCTTGCCGGTGCGCATCGCGCTGATCGCCTCGCGCACCTTCCTGAGCGGCCACAGGCCGTAGAAGGTCTGCAGCGCGGCGAGCGCGATCAGCCCGAGGCCGAGCAGCGCGAAGCTCTTGATCAGCGTTTCGCGCAGCGTCGCGATCTGGGCGTTCAGCCCTTCGCGCGACTGGGCGACCTGGAACCGCCAGGCAACCGAAGACCCTGGCAGCTTCAGATCCCGTTCGAGCACGCGCAGCGGCGCGTCCGGGAATTCCTTGCTGTCATAGACGTGGACATTTTCGTCGGCATGGCCGGGGGCGACGGCGAGCGCGCGATCCCACAGCGAGCGCGAGCGGAAATGGTCGAAGCCGTCGCCGCTGATCTGGTAATATAGGCCGGAATAGGGTTCGAGGAAGCGCTGGTCGCCGAGCGGACGGTTGAGCAGCACCTCTCCGTTCGGCCCGATTTCCGCCGAGGCGATCATCGCGGTCAGCACATATTCGAGCGATTCGTCGAAATTGCGGGTGATCGCCGCGCTCAGCACCCGATCGAGCGCCATGCCGCCGCCGAGCAGCAGCAGGCTGATCCACAGCGCGGCGATGACGATCATCCGCCGGCTGAGCGATCCGGTCGAGCGCCGCCGCGCTGGGATTTCCGGCAGGTCGTCTGGTTCGGCGGTCATTCAAAGCGCGGGCGCGGTCAGGCGTCCGGATCCTCCAGACTGTAGCCGAGGCCGCGGATGGTGGTGATGACGTCGGCGCCCAGCTTCTTGCGGATACGGGTCACGAACACCTCGATCGTGTTCGAATCGCGATCGAAATCCTGATCGTAGATATGTTCGATCAACTCGGTGCGGCTGACCACCTTGCCCTTGTGGTGGAGCAGGTAGCTGAGCAGCTTGTATTCCTGCGCGGTCAGCTTCACCGGCTCCCCGGCCAGCGTGACCTTGCCGCTGCGCGTGTCGAGGCGGACGTCGCCGGCGGTGAGTTCCGAGCTGGCATTGCCGGAGGCGCGGCGGATCAGCGCGCGCAGCCGGGCGATCAATTCCTCCGACTGGAACGGCTTGGCGAGATAGTCGTCGGCGCCGGCGTCCAGCCCGGCGACCTTGTCCGACCAGCTGTCGCGCGCGGTCAGCACCAGCACCGGCATAACCTTGCCGTCCTTGCGCCAGCGGTCGAGCACGGTCAGCCCGTCGATCTCCGGCAGGCCGAGGTCGAGGATGACCGCGTCGTAGCTTTCGGTCGCCCCCAGGAAATGGCCGTCCTCGCCGTCGGTGGCGAGATCGACCGCATAGCCCGCGGCTTCGAGGGTATTGCGGAGCTGCTGGCCCAGGCTCGGTTCGTCCTCGACGATCAGAACGCGCATCGGAGTCCTTTCGGGAAACGGGTGGTCGATTGCCTGACGCAAGCGGCGTGATAGGTGAATCCCGCCGCTTGCTCCAGATTTATGTCGCGGCATCGCTTTTTCGGAAAAGACCGGCCTTCGCTGCTCCGCACGACGCCCTAATAGCCAGACCGGCCGCGCACCTGTCCAGTCCGGCCGTCGACGTCGACCCAGATGACCTGGCCGCCGCGCAGGAATTTCAGCCGGTAATTGCCGCTCGCCGAATCGAATTCCGGCCCGATGTAGGTGGAACCGGGCATGCGCGGGACGATGCGCCCTTCGATTTCGCGCAGCGAGCGGACCTGACCGTGGACGCGGGCGCGATATGCCTCGTACTGGTCGCCGCGGCGGGCGCGCATCGCTTCATAGGGGTTGCGCCGTTCCGGCATCGGATAGGCGGCATCGGGATCGCCGCGCCCGTCCGGCCGCCGGGCATTGTCCGGGTTGCCGCGCCGGGCGCGATAGACTTCGTACAGGCTGCCGCGCGGCCGGATGTCGCCGCGCCGGGCCTCGCCCTCCTGCGCGCCGCGCGACTGCGCCGCCGCCGGCGCGACCGTTACGGTCAGGCCGGACGCCGCCAGCGCCGCCAGGGCAAGATGCGTCGAAATCCTCATTTCGCCGACCGCCATAAGCAGCAAGGCTTGAATAGGCCATGAATGTGGCGAGTCAGCCGAAAGTGCGAGCCGACGGGGTGACGGAACGCGCCCGAGCGACTATCGGGCAGCGGCGATGGCGGCACCGATCCTCTCCTACGAAGGCCTTGGCCTGATCCAGGGCAGCGGCTGGCTGTTCAGCGCCCTGGACATCCACATCGGCCCGCGCGACCGGCTGGCGCTGATCGGCCGCAACGGCGCCGGCAAGACGACGCTGCTGCGCCTGCTTGCCGGGCAGATCGACGCCGATGCCGGGCGGCGGACCATCGTGCCGGGCACCCGCGTCATCCTGCTCGAACAGGATCCGCCGGTCGCCGCTCACCCGACGCTGCGTGATTTCGCCCTGTCCGGGGCGGACGCGCCGGAGCGCCACGCGGTCGAGGCGATCGCCGACCAGATCGGCCTGGACCTCGGCCGCCCGGCGGCGACGGCAAGCGGCGGCGAGCGGCGCCGCGCCGCGATCGCCCGCGCGCTGGCGCAGGAGCCGGACGTGCTGCTGCTCGACGAGCCGACCAACCATCTCGACCTGATGGCGATCGACTGGCTGGAGGGCTGGCTGAACCGATTCGCCGGCGCCTTTCTGGTCATCAGCCACGACCGCACCTTCCTGACCCGGCTGACCCGATCGACGCTGTGGCTCGACCGCGGCAGCATGCGCCGCGCCGAGATCGGCTTCGGCGGGTTCGAGGCGTGGATGGAGAAGGTCCATGCCGAGGAGGCACGCGCCGCCGAGAAGCTGGACGCCAAGCTGAAGCTGGAGCTGCACTGGCTGGAGCGCGGGGTTACCGCCCGGCGCCGCCGCAACCAGGGGCGGCTGGAAAAGCTGAACCAGATGCGGGCGCAGCGCGCGGCGATGCTCGGCCCAGCCGGCACCGCCGAGCTGGCGGCGGCAAGCGACGATGTGAAGACCAAGTCGGTGATCGTCGCCGACAAGGTCAGCAAATATTTCGGCGAGGGGGCGGAACGCCGCACCGTCATCCGCGACTTCACCCTGCGGATCCAGCGCGGCGACCGGATCGGCA
Source organism: Sphingomonas flavalba (assembly GCF_004796535.1). Lineage (GTDB taxonomy): Bacteria > Pseudomonadota > Alphaproteobacteria > Sphingomonadales > Sphingomonadaceae > Sphingomonas_L > Sphingomonas_L flavalba. Next base: position 187,707 of record NZ_SPHY01000005.1, read on the forward strand.
TCGTCGGCGCCAACGGCGCGGGCAAGACGACGCTGCTGCGCCTGCTGACCGGCGAGCTGGCGCCGGACGAGGGCAGCGTGACCCTGGCGCGGACGCTGGACGGCATCGTCATCGACCAGCAGCGCAGCCTGCTGGAGCCGCAGAAGCGGGTGCGCGACATACTGGCCGACGGCGGCGACTGGATCGACGTGCGGGGGACGCGCAAGCACATCCAGGGCTATCTGAAGGATTTCCTGTTCGCGCCGGGGCTGGCCGACGCGCCGGTCGGGACGCTGTCCGGCGGCGAGCAGTCGCGGCTGCTGCTGGCGCGCGAGTTCGCCCGCGCCTCCAACCTGCTGGTGCTTGACGAGCCGACCAACGACCTCGACCTGGAAACGCTCGACCTGTTGCAGGAGGTGATCGCCGATTATGACGGGACGGTGCTGATCGTCAGCCATGACCGCGATTTCCTCGACCGGACGGTGGCGCTGACGCTGGGCCTCGACGGATCGGGCAAGGTCGACATCGTCGCCGGCGGCTATGCCGACTGGGAACGGCGGCGGGCGCCGGCGGCGGAACAGCGCAAGCCGGCAGCTGCGAAGGCGCCGCCCGCGCCGCCGCGCACCCCGGCGACCAAGCTCAGCTACAAGGACCAGCGCGATTACGACCTGCTGCCGGCGCGGATCGAGGCGATCGAGGCGGCGATCGCCCGAGACGAGGCGGCGCTGGCCGACGCCGACCTCTATGCGCGCGATCCGGCGCGCTTCGCCGCGCTGACCGAGGCGGTCGCCGCCGCCCGCGCCGAGAAGGACGCGGCCGAGGAACGCTGGCTGCTGCTCGCCGAGCAGGTCGAGGCGCTGGGGTAGGGTTCGTCCCGTTCAAGCGGCACCGGTCCGCCTGAAGCGGACAGACTCCAGGGTGCTCAGCCCTTTGCGGCGCGGCGGCGGCGGGCTGGTTTCGGCGGCGCGTCGGGGTTGCCGGTTTCGGCGCTGCGTTCGAGCGCGGTCTTGATCATCGCCAGCAGCGGATCGGCGAGCATCAGGCCGAGCAGGCCGAGGACGCTGCCGACCAGCACCTGCCAGCCGAGCGTCAGCGCCGGCGGCATGTCGACCGTCTTGCGCGCGACCAGGGGGATGACGACGTAGCCGTCGAAGGTCTGGACGACGAAATAGGTGCCGATCGCCCACAGGCCGGTATCCAGCCCGGCGCTGAACCCGACGGCGACCATCAGCACCCCGCTGACGAACGCGCCGATATTGGGAATGAAGGCAAGGATGCCGGTGATGATGCCGAGCAGCAGCGCCATCGGCACCCCACCGATCGACAGCACGATCCAGATCAGCACCCCTTCGAACAGCATGCCGAACAGCCGCCCGGCGAGCAGCCGGCGCAGCACCAGCGCCATATGGTCGAGGGTGCGGCTGAACTCGACCCGCGATTCGCGCGGCACCAGCCATTCAAGCCCCTGGCCGTAGGCGCGCGGCTCCATCGCCACGAACAGGCCGATGGCGAGGATCATCACCGCGCTGCCGATCGCGCCGGCGGCGGTGCCGACCCAACTGGTCAGCCGACCGATCGACCCCATCGCCTGCTGCGCCAGGCCGGACAGGTCGGCTTTGCCGGCGGGCAGCAGGCCGGTGCCCGACAGCCAGTTGAAGAAGCGCACCGCCTGCTCCTGGACGACGGCGCTCAGCTCGCTCGCCTGCGCGGTGATCTCCACCCCGGCGAGAATCGTCGTGCCGGCGATGAACAGGGTGACGGCGAGGGTGACGATCAGCAGCCGCCAGCCGCGCCCGATCGGCAGCACCCGGCCGACCAGCCGGACGCCGCCGTCGAGCATCGACGCCAGCACCAGCCCGGCGAGGATCAGCATGATCGGCTGGATCAGCAGCACGACCAGCGCGAAGCCGACGATCAGCGACAGCCAGACCAGCGCGCGCTTCACTTCGAAGCGCAGCGCCGGATCGGCCATTTCAACGGGGCCCGGCCCCTGTGGCGGAAGGGCCGGCTGGTCGCTCATTTGCCGCCTTCGTCCGGGTGGAGGCTTGTCCCCGCCCGGCCGGAGCGTAGCGAGGTGATCCAACTGATCGGATTGAACAGCACGGTGTCGCCGTCGAGCGAGAAGGTGATGAACTCGGCGCGGCCGCCGAGATTCTCCCACGGCACCGGCCCGCCCAGCCCCATGTCGGCGATCGATACGCGGCTGTCGGCGCTGCGGTCGCGGTTGTCGCCCATCACGAACACGTTGTCGCGGGGGATGGTCAGCGCGGCGAAATTGTCGGTCGGCCCGTCGCCGAGGTCGATCGTGTCGTAGCTGCGGCCGTTGGGCAGGGTTTCCCGTACGATCGGCAGGCGGCAAAACTGCTTGCCGTCGGGCTGGGTGACCAGCCGGCCGGGGAACTGGATGTCGCTGCACGGCGCGTTGGTGTCGACCGGGATCATCGCGTCGGTGCGTCGCGTCCGCTTCACCGGCACGCCGTTGATGATGAGCGTGCCGCCGCGCATTTCCAGCCGGTCGCCGGGCAGGCCGACGACGCGCTTGATATAGTCGACCCGCTCGCCGGGCGGCGAGATGATGACGACGTCGCCGCGTTCCGGCAGCCGCCCGAACAGCCGGCCGGGGAAATAAGGCAGCAGGTGGAAGGTCGGCGAGACGAACGACCAGCCATAGGGGTATTTCGACACGACCAGCCGGTCGCCGACCAGCAGCCCCGGCATCATCGATTCCGACGGGATGTAGAACGGCTTGGCGACGAAGCTGTGGAAGGTGAACACCGCCAGCACCAGCCAGAATATGCCCTTGATCTCACCCCACCAGTCGGTGCCCTTCTTCCCCTTCCGGTCGGTGGGGGCGGGCGTCGTGGTGTCGCTGTTCGAATCGCTCAAGCGATTCCCTCCTTCGGCACGGCCTCGATGATGACGAAAGCCTGTGCCCAGGGGTGATCGTCGGTCAAGGTCAAATGAATCCGGGCCTCATAGCCCGGCGGGATCAAGGATTGGAGCCGTTCTTTCGCGCCCCCGCTCAAGGCCAGCGTCGGCGCCCCGGACGGGGCGTTGACGACGCCGATGTCGCGCATGAACACACCGCGCCTGAAGCCGGTTCCCACCGCCTTCGAAAATGCCTCCTTGGCGGCGAAGCGCTTGGCGTAAGTGCCGGCGCGGGTCAGCGGCCGGCGCGCCGCCTTTGCGCGTTCGGCATCGGTGAACACCCGCTGCTCGAACCGCGCGCCGAACCGGGCGAGCGAGGATTCGATCCGCGCGATGCTGCACAAATCCGAGCCGACGCCGACGATCACCGCGCTTCGGCCATCAGCGCCTTCATTCGCGCGACGCTGGTCGCGAGGCCGGTGAAGATCGCCTCGCCGATCAGGAAATGGCCGATGTTCAACTCGACGATCTGCGGGATCGCAGCGATAGGGATCACCGTATCGAAGGTCAGGCCGTGGCCGGCGTGGACCTCTATGCCGTTCTTGGCGGCGAGGGCGGCGGCGTCGGCGAGCCGGCGGAGTTCCGCCGCGCGGCCGGCGCCGTCGAGATTGGCGTAGCGGCCGGTGTGCAGTTCGACGACCGGGGCGCCGAGCGTCATCGCGGCGGTGATCTGATGCGGGTCCGGCTCTATGAACAGGCTGACGCGGATGCCGGCATCGCGCAGCGCGGCGACCACCGGGGCCAGTGCCGCTTGCTGGCCGGCGACGTCCAGTCCGCCTTCCGTCGTCCTCTCCGCCCGCTTCTCGGGGACGATGCAGGCGGCGTGCGGGCGGTGGGCCAGCGCGATCGCCAGCATTTCGTCGGTCGCCGCCATTTCCAGGTTCAGCGGCAGCGCGATGTCGGCCATCAGCCGGGCGATGTCCGAGTCGGTGATGTGGCGCCGGTCCTCGCGCAGATGGGCGGTGATACCGTCGGCACCGGCACCGGCGGCGACCACCGCGGCGGCGACAGGATCGGGGTGGGCGCCGCCGCGCGCGTTGCGGATCGTCGCGACGTGATCGATGTTGACGCCCAGCCGCAGGGTCATGCCGCGCGGCTCCCCGGCTTGGTTGCCGGGATCGCCGCCAGTTCCGGCGGCAGCGAGTCGGCGGCGTAGCTCGGCACCGACAGCCGGATCAGCGGATAGAAAGGCACGCCGAGGTCGGCGGCGCCGTCCGACCGGTCGACCAGGGCGCCGGCGGCGACGACTTCGCCGCCCGCGCGGCGGATCGCGGCGATCGCCTCGCGCGAGGATAGGCCGGTGGTGACGACGTCCTCCATCATCAGCACGCGCTGGCCCGGGGCGAGGCGGAAGCCCCGGCGCAGCGCGAACACGCCGTCCGGCCGTTCAAGGAACAGCGCGTCGACGCCGAGCGCCCGGCCCATTTCATGCCCGATGATGATGCCGCCCATCGCCGGGGAAACGACGATGTCGATCGCCGAACGCAGCGCCGCCGGCAGCTTTTCCGCCAGCGCGGACGCCAGCCGCGCGCCGCGCGCGGGGCTCATCAGCACCCGCGCGCATTGCAGGTAGCGCGGGCTGCGCAGGCCGGACGACAGGATGAAATGACCCTCGAGCAGCGCCTCCGCGGCCCGGAATTCCGCCAATATCTCCTCGTCGGTCATGCCCTTTGCCTTGTCATTCAGCGCGGCCGCCCTGATAGGGTCGGCGGCGCCGTGGCGCAATGGCCGGAAAAAAGGCGCCAAGATGCTTGAGACAGCGGGACGGCGAGCATATAAGCCCGGCATCTTGCTCGAGGATCAGGGTCCAAGGGCCGCACGCCCGCGTGCGGCCAAGCCGGGGTAAAAGACAGAATATCATGACCAAGCTCACGCCGTTCCTGCTCGCTTTCGGTCTTGTCGCGGCCTCTGCC
>NZ_SPHY01000006.1 GCF_004796535.1 Sphingomonas flavalba
CGGGCAGCCGCCGCTGCTGCCGCCGGCCCTCATCCCGATGGCGCTGTTCCTGCTGATCCTCGTCGCCGCGTTCAGGCCGCAATGGGTGCGCCGGCTGTTCGGCCTGGTCGAGGACACGGGGCTGACCGACCGCCTGCGCCACCGCGCGCCGCCGCCGGACACCCCGCCGCCGCCCCCGCCGGAGCGCCCCGCACCGCCGCCTCCGCCGCCCCGCTCCACCGCGGGCTTCGGCCGCAAACCGGTCTGATCCGCCACCGCCCGACAAATATTGCTCGATTTTCGCCATCCCCCTATAGGCTGCGGCATGGAGCGCCTGGACGGGAGCGCGACCGCCCCCTCGCATCTGCGCGGCGGCGTCGTCGCGTTAGGCAATTTCGATGGATTTCACCTCGGCCATCAGGCGGTGGTCGGTCGTGCCGTCGCGCTCGCCCGGGCGCAGGGCCGCCCGGCGCTGGTCGCGACCTTCGACCCCCATCCCGTCCGCTTCTTCAAGCCTGACGCCCCGCCTTTTCGCCTGACCACGCTCGATCAGCGCCAGCGGTTGTTCGCCGCCGCCGGGGCGGATGCGATGATCGTCTTTCATTTCGACGCGGAGCTGGCCGCCGTCACTGCGCGCGATTTCGTGCTCGACCGGCTGGTCCGGCGCATCGGCGCCGCGGCGGTGGTGACCGGTGAGGATTTCACCTTCGGCAAGGGGCGCGGCGGCAATCGCGCCGTCCTCGCCGCGCTCGGCCAGGAATTCCGGCTCGGCGTCGAATCGGTCGCGCCGGTTGCGCTCGACGGCGAAACGGTGTCGTCCAGCCGCATCCGCGACGCGCTTCAGGCCGGCGACTGCGCCACCGCCAGCCGCCTGCTCACCCGTCCGTTCGCGATAGAGGGCATCGTCCAGCACGGTGACAAGATGGGCCGCGCCCTTGGCTACCCCACCGCCAACCTGGCGCTCGGCAGCTATCTGCGCCCGCGCTACGGCGTCTACGCGGTGCGCGGCCGCCTGCCCGACGGCCGGTTGCTGGACGGCGCCGCCAGCGTCGGCATCCGCCCGACCTTCGACCCGCCGAAGGAGCTGCTCGAACCGTATTTCTTCGCCTTCGACGGCGACATCTACGGCCGGACGATCGAGGTAGCGTTCCACCGCTTTCTGCGGCCGGAGGCGAAATTCGACAGCCTCGACGCGCTGAAGGCGCAGATGGCGCGCGACTGCGCCGACGCCCGGCGCGCGCTCGCGGCGGGCGATTGACGGGAAACACTAGTGTCTCCGGCAATCCTCCGCTAATCCCCGCCCACCGATGAGCGACCAACCCGACAGCCCGCGCGACTGGCGCGACACCGTCTTCCTGCCGAAGACCGATTTCCCGATGAAGGCAGGCCTTGCCGCCAAGGAACCGGCGATCCTCGATCGCTGGGCGCGGATCCGCCTTTACGACCGCCTGCGCGAACAGCGTCAGGGCAAGGAACGCTTCATCCTCCACGACGGCCCACCCTACGCCAACGGCGACATCCACATGGGCCATGCGATGAACAAGGTGCTGAAGGACATCATCGTCCGCAGCCAGTCGCTGCTCGGCAAGGATGCGCCCTACGTCCCCGGCTGGGACTGCCACGGCCTGCCGATCGAATGGAAGATCGAGGAAGAATACCGCAAAAAGAAACAGAACAAGGATGAGGTGCCGCCCCGCGAATTCCGCGCCCAGTGCCGCGCCTATGCCGAAAAATGGGTCGGCATCCAGCGCGCGCAGTTCGAACGGCTCGGCGTCATGGGCGACTGGGACGATCCCTATCTGACCATGAAGTTCGCGGCAGAGGCGGCGATCGTCGCCGAACTGCTGAAATTCGCCGAATCCGGCCAGCTCTACCGCGGTGCCAAGCCGGTGATGTGGTCACCCGTGGAAAAGACCGCCCTCGCCGAGGCCGAGGTCGAATATGAAGACGTCACCTCGACCCAGATCGACGTCGCCTTCGAAATCACCGAAGCCCCCAACGCCCCCGAACTGGTCGGCGCCCACGCCGTCATCTGGACGACGACCCCCTGGACCATCCCGGTCAACCAGGCGATCGCCTATGGGGAAAAGGTCGAGTATTCAGTTTATGGTTTCGAACTGTCTTTGGTTGGTGGAGGCGCCGCCGACCAGGACGCTTGGCGTGCGTTCGTTGGATCATGGGCTAGTCGCCGTTTCTTGCTGGCTCGAGAACTGGCCGGCAAATTTGCGGAGCGGTTTAGCGCATATCTAACGTCTTTGCTTCCGCAGACGCTCAATAGTCGCAAGGTTTGCGCTGATATTATCGATCTTAAGTTACAAGATCATAGCAAACTCGCCGGCGCCGTCGCCCGTCACCCCATGCACCATCTCGGCGGCTTCTTCGCCAGGCCCCGCCCGTTCCTCGCCGCGCCCCACGTCACCACCGACGCCGGCACCGGCCTCGTCCACATGGCGCCGGACCATGGCGAGGAGGACTTCATCGCCTGCAAGGCCATGGGCATCGACCCGGTATTCGCGGTCACCGACGACGGCAAATACCGCGACGACTGGGCCTGGCTCGGCGGTCAGGGCAGCGTCATCAACACCAAATTCAACGGCCCCGACGGCCCGATCCTCAGCGATCTGCGCTCCGCCGGCGCCCTGCTCTCCGCCGGCGATTTCCAGCACAGCTATCCGCATAGCTGGCGGTCGAAGGCGCGGATCATCTACCGTTGCACCCCGCAATGGTTCATCCCGATGGACCGGCCAGTGGCCGATCCTTCCGCCCGCCGCTGCGCCGAGGAAGAGTATATCCTCGCACATGAGTCCAACGCCGCCACCCTGCGCGCCACCGCGCTCGACGCGATCGAGCGGACGCGCTGGGTGCCGGAAAAGGCGCGCAACCGCATCCACGCGATGGTCGACGGCCGCCCCGACTGGGTCATAAGCCGCCAGCGCGCCTGGGGCGTGCCGATCGCGCTCTACGTCAACCGCAAGACCGGCGAGTATCTGCGCGACCACGCCGTCAACGCCCGCATCGTCGCGGCGTTCAAAGCGGGCGGCGCCGACGCATGGTTCGCCGCCGATCATCAGGCCATTCTCGGCCCCGACCACGCGCTTGCCGATTATGAGGTGATTACCGACATCCTCGACGTCTGGTTCGACAGCGGCTCGACCCACGCCTTCGTCGTCGAGGCCCGCTACGGCGCCGGCACCCGCGCCGACCTGTATCTGGAAGGGTCTGACCAGCATCGCGGCTGGTTCCAGTCGTCGCTGCTCGAAAGCTGCGGCACCCGCGGCCGCGCCCCCTATGGCGCCGTCCTTACCCACGGCTTCGCGCTCGACGGCCAGGGCCGCAAGATGTCGAAATCGCTCGGCAACGTCGTCGATCCGCTCAAGGTCATCAGCGAAAGCGGTGCCGACATCCTGCGCATGTGGGTCGCCTCGACCGATTATTTCGAGGATGTCCGCATCGGCAAGGAGATCCTCGCCGGCACCTCCGACGCCTATCGCAAGCTGCGCAACACATTCCGCTACCTGCTCGGCGCGCTCGACGGCTTCACCGATGCGGAACGCGTGCCGGTGGCGGACATGCCGGAACTGGAACGCTATGTCCTGCACCTGCTCGCCGGGCTGGATGCGGAACTGCGCGCCGCCACCGACGCATTCGAATTCAACCGCTACATCCGCGCGCTGACCGATTTCGCCAATAACGACCTCAGCGCCTTCTTCTTCGATATCCGCAAGGACAGCCTCTATTGCGACGCCGCCGCCGATCCCCGGCGCCGCGCCTACCGCACCGTGCTCGACACGCTGTTCCACGCCCTCGTCCGCTATGCCGCGCCGATCCTGTGCTTCACCGCCGAGGAAGTGTGGCAAACCCGTTATCCGAACGAAAACGGCTCGATCCATTTCGAAACCTGGCCGGATGTTGACGCCGCCTGGCACGACCCGGCGCTCGGCCAGCGCTGGCAGGGCCTGCGCGCCCTGCGCTCTCAGGTGACCGAGGCGATCGAGCCGCAGCGCCGCGACAAGCTGGTCCGTTCCAGCCTGGAGGCGGCGGTGGCGCTGCCCGGCGCGCTGCCCGACGACGTCGATCTGGAGGAACTGTTCATCGTCGCCTCGGTCTCCGGCGGCGCGGCGGACATCGCGGTCAGCCATACCGATCGCCACAAATGCGGCCGCTGCTGGCGCCACATGCCGGAAGTTGTCGAGGATAACGGCCTGTGCGGCCGCTGCGCCACGGTGGTCCATGGCTGATACCGCCCCGCCCCGCCGCCTCGGCCTGATCCTTGCCGTCATCGTCTATATCGTCGATCAGGCGGTCAAATACGCGGTCATCGGCCCGCTGGCCCTGCCGCATATCCGCAATATCGACATCCTGCCGTTCTTCGACCTGACCTGGGTGGAAAATTACGGCGTGTCGATGGGCTTCCTGACCGCGTCGAGCAACGGCATGCGCTGGGCGCTGGTCGGGCTGACCGCGGCGATCAGCCTCGCCGTGCTCGCCTGGATGTGGCGGGAACGCAGCCGGGCGGACGTGCTGGCGCTCGGCCTGGTGCTCGGCGGCGCGCTCGGCAACATCACCGATCGCACGCGTTTCGGCTATGTCGTCGACTATGCGGACCTGCATTTCGGCGAATGGCGGCCGTTTTTGGTATTCAATGTCAGCGACGCCGCTATTACCATCGGCGTCGTGATCCTGCTCGCCCGCGCGCTGCTCGTGCGGGACGGCAAGAAATCCGCGGAGGATGATGATGCGTAAGGCACTGTTGGCCGGCCTGGTTCTGACAACCGCTCTTTCCGGCTGCGCCGCCGGCGGCGGCCTGTTCGGGCGCGAACGGCCGGACGAATTCGCCGTCGCCCGTCGCGCGCCGCTGGTCGTGCCGCCCGATTTCGCCCTCGCCCCGCCCGCCCCCGGCGCCCCGCGCCCGCAGGAAGCGGATTCAAGCACCCAGGCGCTCGAGGCGATGTTCGGCGGCGCGGCGCAGCGCAGCGCGACGGAAACCGCCGCGCTCGACCACGCCGGCGACGACAGCGCCGATCCGGGCATCCGCTCCGCCGTCGCCGATCCGCAGACCAACGTCGTCGACAAGGGCCAGGTGACTCGCGACATCATCGCAGCCCCGGAAGGCGACGGCCGCGACGCCCGCGCCGCCACCGGCACCACCCCCGCCCCAACGCCCAGCCCGACCCCGCAGGACTGACCCCGCAGGACTGACCGCCTCCAACGGCCGCCGGGTGCTGCCCAGCACGTCATCCCGGCGAAAGCCGGAGCCTCATTCTCCTGCTCATCAAGCCGCCAGTGCTCCTGCGAAAGCAGGAGCCCGGCAACCCCGTCAATCGCCCCCGCGCCCCTCCGTTCAGCGTAACACCCGTTCCGCGTCGACCAACCGCACGTCGTGCATCTGGTTCAGATAGGCTTCCAGATAGCCCTTGTGCGATCCGCCGACGATCACCAGCGCCCGGATCCCTGGGCGCGCCGCCATCACCTCGCGAATATTCGCCGCCATGCGCAGGTTGCGCGTCTCCCAATAACCGACATAGCCGCGCCCGAACCGCTGCGGCGAAGGCTCCTCGAGCGCCGCGCCGAAATCGCTGTCGAACGCCAGCTTCGCCGCCCCTGGCGCGTTGTAGGCGCGGTACAGGGCCAGCACGCCGTCGGCTGAACCCAGCTTTGTCTGCAACGCCGCGTCCATCGCCCGGCGCTTCGCCGTCGCCGGGTTGTCCCACGCCTTGCCGATCGCCGCGGCGTAGCTTTTCTCGTCCGCGATCGGCGCGTCGGCGGTATGGTCGTCGATCGCATAGACCCGCTCCTGCTCAAGGGCGGCGGCAAGCGGCGCGGCAATCAGGAAATCCTCGTTGCGGCGGTCGCGTAGCAGGTTCAGCCGCGCGACGAGCACGCCGTCCAGCCCATCCCCGGCCCGGCGTTCGCTCTCCGGCAGGCGCAACCATTGGACCAGCGCCGATGCCTGCTCTCCGCCAGCTAGGAACAGCGCGGCCAGCCGGCGCCGCTGCGCGGCCGTCGGCGCTTCGGGCCAGTCAACCAACAGACGCTCCGCCTCCGCCGTCGCTGCCGCAACATCCAGTCCGGTCGCCGCCCGCGCCGGGGCGGTATCCCAGCAATAACCGTCGATCGTCTCACGATAACGGCCGGGGTAGCCGCGCATGAAATCGCATTGCGGCCCCGATATCGCCTCGATCGCGATCGCCTGCGGCTGCCAGCGCGCCAGCCGCCCAATCAGCGAGGACAGCGCATCTGCCTTGAACGGCTCCGACAACCCGGAAAGATGCGGCGTTCCCAGCACCAGCACCTGGTTCGGCGCCCCACCCCGTGGGCCCTTCAGGCTGCCTGGGTCGAAATCCGGCTTGTACGCCTGCCCGAACGCAATGCTCGACGCTGCCAGCGCCGCGAGCAGGACACCGATGGAATAAAGCCGCATATGCCCTCCAGGTGATTTACTGTATTGTAATACCAATACAGTAAAGGAGTGCTGGTGTCGAACATTTCAGCGCAGGCGGATCTACGTTCCTAGAACCACACTCCGACCGATCCGACGATCCCCGCCTTGGCGACATTGCGCCCGCTTGGGGCGATCGCTGCTTTGCTGGCGTCGACATAGCGGACGCCGAAGGTCAACGCCCGCCATTGGTAACTGAGGCCGAACGCCCAGTCGGTATAGCCTTTGCCGACGGTCAACGCGCTCGGCCCAAAGCTGTGGCCCAGATGCGCCGATACGCTGAACGGCGTCGTCGGGATGCCGACCGACAGGTCGCCGGCGACATACAGCCTGTCCTTCGTGCCCGCCCCGACGCCCAGCGCCGCCGCCTTGGGCGCGTAATTGGCGGTCACCTTCGCCGTCGCCGGGCCAAGCATGTGGGCGACCGAGACATAGGGTTCGACGAAATCGGTGTTCGCCCCGCCGCCGCCCGGATAATAATAATAAAGAACGCCGATATCGAAGGTGGTGCCGCCCCGCGTCGTCCGGTAGCCGGCGATCAGATCGATCTCCTGGTCGCTGCCGGCGGCGACATAATCGTCGATCGACGATCCCCAGACCGACGCATACAGGCCGCTGTCATGCGCGACGGTCAGGCCGCCCTGAACGGCGAAGCGCTTGTCGGTCTGCGACACGCCGCGGAAGCGGTAATCGCTGACCACCGTCGCGCTGCCGCTGATGGTCAGCGGCGGCGGCGGCGCGGTGTCCTGCGCGGCAACCGGCATGGCGGCAAGGGCAAGGAACGGCCCGGTCAGGGCCAAGATGGACGTGCGCATAGGCTTTCCTTTCTGGAAATGTGCGTTCGTCCCGCCTGCATCGCGTGGCTGGCCCTCGTCGCGGGGCCGATCGGCGCGACCCCGTAAATCTGGCAAGATTCGCTGCACCGCACAACAGGCAAAATCCCGGGCGCGGCGATTCCGGCCGCCGGGCGTTGCGATGCCGCAACAGCGAAGGGCTGTCGTCGCCCCGCTCAGCGCAGCGCCGCGAACCGCGCCAGCCCGGCCTCCAGATCGGCGATCAGGTCGTCCGGGTCCTCCAGGCCGATGTGCAGGCGGATCGCCGGGCCTTCCGCCTGCCACCGCGTCGCGCTGCGAAGCTTCTCGGGGTCGATCGGGATGGCGAGGCTTTCGAACCCACCCCACGAAAAGCCCATGCCGAACAGCCGCAGCCCGTCGAGCAGGGCGACGCGCCCGGCATCGTTGCCGCCGTTCAGCACGACCGAGAACAGGCCCGAAGCGCCGGAAAAATCGCGTTGCCACAGCGCATGGCCGGGGTCTCCGGGCAGGGCCGGATACAATACCCGCGCCACTTCCGGCCGGCCGGCCAGCCACTCGGCGACCTTCAGCGCATTCGCCTGGTGCTGGGCCAGCCTGACCCCCATCGTCCGCAGCCCGCGCAGGCCCAGCCAGGCGTCGTCCGGGCTGGCGCACTGGCCGAGCAGGTAGGTCATCGTCCGCAGCTTTTCCCACACCCCCGGCGCCGCCGTCACCGAACCGAGCATCACGTCGGAATGGCCGACGACATATTTGGTGCAGGCAAGGATCGACAGGTCGATGCCATGCGCGATCGCTGGGAAATACAGCGGCGTCGCCCAGGTGTTGTCGAGCAGGGTCACCACCCCGCGCGCATTCGCGGCGGCGACGATGGCGGGGATGTCCTGCACCTCGAAGGTCAGGCTGCCCGGGCTTTCCAGGAAGATCGCGGCGGTGTCGTCTCCGATCAGCCCGGCAATGTCGCCGCCGATCAGCGGGTCGTAGTATCGCGTCGATATACCGTTGTTTTTCAGTATCTTATCGCAGAACGCCCGGGTAGGTTCGTAGGCGCTGTCGACCATCAGCACCTGATCTCCGGGTGATAACACAGCTAGCAACGTCGTCGTCACCGCCGCCAGCCCGGACGGATAAAGCAGCGTCCCCGCCGCCCCCGGCTCCAGCTCGGTCAGCGCCGACGCCAGCGCCCACTGCGTCGGCGTTCCCCGCCGCCCGTAATACAGCTTCTCATGCGTATCGCGCGGCCGCTCCCGCATCTCGGCGACGCTGTCGTAAAGCACCGTCGACGCCCGCCAGACCGGCGGATTGACGACGCCTTGCGTCCACTCCTCGCGCCGCCCCGCCGCCGCCAGCCGCGTCGCCCTGCCATCGGCCTCGTTACCACTCATTGCGCCGCGCCGCGCTCCTTCGGCGTCGACGGGTCACCGCCCCACTCGGCCCAGGATCCATCGTACAGCGCGACGTCCCGCTTGCCGAGCGTGGCAAGGCCGAAGGCCAGCACCGCCGCCGTGACGCCCGACCCGCAGGTCGTCACCACGCCGCGCTCCAAATCGACGCCCGCCGCCTCGAACTCTGCCTTCAGCGCGTCGCCCTGCTTCCAGGTACCGTCGGCGTTGAACAACTGGCCGTGCGGCACGTTGCGGGCGCCGGGGATGTGCCCCGGCTCGACGCCCTTGCGCGGTTCGGGCAGGCCGCCGGCGAAACGCTCGGCGGACCGCGCGTCCACCACCTGCTCGTTGCGGCTGCCGATATTCGCCTTCATCTGCGCCAGCGTCCGCACGCCCTTGTCGTCGAACCAGACGGTATAGTGGCGGTGCCGGTTGATCGCCTTGCCGGTTTCCAATGCGCGCCCTTCCGCCTGCCACTTGGCAAGCCCGCCGTCGAGAACGGCGACGTCATGCGCGCCGAACGTCTTCAGCATCCACCAGCCGCGCGCCGCGGTATGCAGCGGCGAGTTGTCGTAGACAACGATCCGGCTACCGTCGCCCAGCCCCAGCGACTGCATGCGGCTGGCGAACTTCTCGGCTGACGGCAGCATGTTCGGCAGGTCGGTGTTGCCGTCGGCCAGATCGGCCAGATCCATGAACACCGCGCCGGGGATGTGGCCGGCCTCAAACGCGGCAGCGGGGTCGCGGTCCGGTTCCAGGAACCAGCTTGCGTCCACCACCCGCAGGTCCGACGCGCCAAGCTCCTTCTCCAGCCATTCGGTGGTCACCAGCAGGTCCATGCGAGTCTCCTTTGATCCGCCCCTTTCCTAGTCACGCCCGCCGCCGCCGTCGAGACGGCGATCGGCCGGCCGCTTTGTCGGCATCGGTTTTGGCTGTAAGGGCCTGGCCATGACGATCACCCATCTCGGCCGCCAGAGCAGCCTGCCGGACTCACCGGACGCCGCCGTCCTCGACTATGTGCCCAACCCGCGGCCGGGCCGCCCCTATCTGGTTCGCTTCACCGCACCGGAATTCACCTCGCTCTGTCCGGTCACCGGCCAGCCGGATTTCGCCCATCTGGTCATCGACTACGCGCCGGCGGAAACGATCGTCGAATCGAAGGCGTTGAAGCTGTTCCTCGGCAGCTTCCGCAACCATGCCGCCTTTCACGAGGACTGCACCGTCGGCATCGCCGAGCGGTTGTGCCGTGAAATGGCGCCGCTATGGTTGCGCATCGGCGGTTACTGGTACCCGCGCGGCGGCATTCCGATCGACGTATTCTGGCAATCGGGCGAGCCGCCCGCCGGCTTATGGCTGCCGCCGCAAGACGTGCCGGGCTATCGCGGCCGAGGCTGACTTGCCCCTGTTATTCCGGCGCTAATGACACTATTGTCAATTTTATCATGACCAGCGCCATCGCCCACGACTATCCGATCGCCATCAGCCCGGCTGACATCGACTTCATGGGGCACGTCAACAACGCCCGCTATCTCGCCTGGGTGCAGGACGCGGTCGTCGCCCATTGGCGCAAGCTGGCCCCGCCGCAGGCGGTCGCCCGCCACCTGTGGGTCGCGCTGCGCCACGAGATCACCTACCGAAAGCCGGCATTCATCGACGATCAGGTCATCGCCACGGTGGTGCTGGAAAAGGTCCACGGCGCTCGTGCCTTCTACGCGACGCTGATCAAGCGGGGCGAAGATGTGCTGGCGGAGGTGAAGTCCAGCTGGTGCTGCCTCGACGCGACCACCCGCCGCCCGGCCCGCATCGCTCAGGACGTCATCGCCCGTTTCCTGCCGAAGGACGCCTAGAACGAGGCGGTTGCCTCGTCACATTGCCGCGCTAGCGTTCGCCTGACAGCCTCAGATTTTCGGTTGCGAGCCGGATCAGCTCCGGGTCGGCCGCCGGCGGGGCCATTGGCACATGCTTTTCCAGATAGTCGGCAATCGCGGTCAGCGCGGCGATCCGCGCCGCCTTCTTGTTATTGCCGTCGATCACCCGCCACGGCGCCCAGCGGGTGTCGGTTTCGGCGAACATATCCGCCATCGCCGCGAGGTAATCGGTGCGGCGGGCGCGGTTGCGATAATCCTCCGCGCCGGTCTTCCAGCGCTTCCACGGGTCCTCGAAGCGGTGGAGGAAGCGCCGATCCTGCTCATCCTGGGTGATGTGGACGAACAGCTTGACCAGCGTCGTGCCGCTTTCGATCTGCCGCGCCTCGAACTCGTTGATCTCGTCATAGCCGCGCTTCCACTCGGCCTCGGTCGCGAAACCTTCGACTCGTTCCACCAGCACCCGCCCGTACCAGCTGCGGTCGAATACGACGATGTCGCCATTGGCCGGCAGCCGCTGCCAGAAGCGCCAGAGGAAATGCCGGTCTTTCTCGTTGGCCGTCGGCGCCCCGATCGGCCAGACCTCGAAATAGCGCGGGTCCCACTCGGCGGTCAGCCGCTGGATGATGCCGCCCTTGCCCGCGGCGTCCCACCCTTCCAGCATCACGACGGCGCGGCGCTTGTGGACGATATGCGCCACCTGGATGCGCGCCAGCCGCTTCTGCACGGCGGCCAGCGCGTCGGCATAATCGCCCTGGAATTTATCGCCCGCTTCGTAGGCGCTGAGGTCGATGGTCATGCGATCACTCTACGTCCCTGACCGGCCCGGTCTAGCGGAGATGGGGTTAACGTCAGCCTTTCGGCTGCTCCACCACCCGGATACCCAGTTCGCGCAGTTGCTTGGGCGTCGCCGGCGCCGGCGCCTGCATCATCAGGTCCTCCGCCTTCTGGTTCATCGGGAAGACGATCACCTCGCGGATGTTCGGCTCATCGGCAAGCAGCATGACGATCCGGTCGATGCCCGGCGCCGATCCACCGTGCGGCGGTGCGCCGAACTTGAACGCGTTGATCATGCCGGCGAAATTGGTGTCGACCTGCTCGCGCGTGTAGCCGGCGATCTCGAACGCCTTGTACATGATGTCCGGGCGGTGGTTGCGGATCGCGCCCGACGACAGCTCGACGCCGTTGCAGACGATGTCGTACTGGTAGGCGAGGATATCGAGCGGATCCTTGGTTTCCAGCGCCTCAAGCTCGCCCTGCGGCATCGAGAACGGGTTATGTGAGAAGTCGATCTTCTTCGCCTCCTCGTCATATTCGTACATCGGAAAATCGACGATCCAGCAGAATTCGAAGCGCTTGGCGTCGATCAGGCCAAGCTGCTCGCCGACGCGGGTGCGCGCGGCGCCAGCCAGCTTCGCCGCCTGCGCTTCCTTGCCGGCGGCGAAGAAAATGCCGTCATCCGGGCCAAGGCCCAGTTCCGCGATCAGCTTGCGGGTCGCTTCCTCGCCGTGGTTCTTGGCGATCGGCCCGCCCAGTTCGCCGTTCTTCTGGGTGATGTAGCCAAGCCCGGCGTGGCCTTCGGCGCGCGCCCATTCGTTCATGTCATCGAAGAACTTGCGGCTCTTGTCGGCGGTGTTCGGCGCGGGAATGGCGCGAACGACATCGCCGCCGCCGACGATCCGCGCGAACAGGCCGAAGCCCGATCCCCCGAAATGGCGCGACACGTCGGTGATGACGATCGGATTGCGCAGATCCGGCTTGTCCGACCCGTATTTCAGCATCGCCTCCCGGTAAGGGATACGCGGGAACGGCGCGGAGCTGACCGATCGGTCGCCGGCGAATTCCTCGAACACGCCATGGAGGACAGGCTCTATCGCATTGAAAACATCGTCCTGGGTGACGAAGCTCATCTCGAAATCGAGCTGGTAGAACTCGCCCGGTGAGCGGTCGGCGCGCGCGTCCTCATCGCGGAAGCAGGGCGCGATCTGGAAATAGCGGTCGAAGCCGGCGACCATCAGCAACTGTTTGAACATCTGCGGCGCCTGTGGCAGCGCATAGAATTTGCCGGGGTGGACGCGGCTGGGCACCAGATAGTCGCGCGCGCCCTCCGGCGACGACGCGGTCAGGATCGGCGTCTGGAACTCGGTGAAGCCCTGGTCGATCATTCGCCGCCGGATCGACGCGATCACGTTGGAGCGCAGCACGATATTGGCGTGCAACCGCTCGCGCCGCAGGTCGAGGTAGCGATAGCGCAGGCGGATATCCTCGGGGTAATCGGCCTCACCTGCCACCGGCATCGGCAATTCCTGCGCGGTCGAGCGCACGGCCACATCATCCGCCCGGATCTCGATCGCCCCGGTCGGCAGGTTGGGGTTGGCCGCTTCCGGCGCGCGGGCCACCACCCGCCCGGTCACCGTCACCACCGACTCGGCGCGCAGCCGCTCCAGCAGCTTGAACGCTTCCGAATCGACGTCGGTGACGATCTGGGTCAGGCCGTAATGGTCGCGCAGGTCGACGAACAGCAACCCGCCATGATCGCGCTTGCGGTGAACCCAGCCGGATAGGCGAACCGTCTCGCCGACATGGGTTTCGCGCAGTTCCGCGCAGGTGTGGGTGCGATAGGCGTGCATCGGCATAACTCGGAAAGAGGCATGAAATATGTGTGACCCGCGCGCTTCCCCGCACGACACGTCTTTGTCAAGGCGCGGCTGGGCGCTATGGGCCTGACATGAAGATTCATCCGCTGATCACCGACAGTGCCGATCTTGCCGATCTCTGCGCCCGCTTCGCTCGATCGCCATTCGTCGCCGTCGACACGGAATTCATGCGGGAAAACACGTACTGGCCGGACCTGTGCCTGATCCAGATCGCCGACGGCAAAGAAGCGGCGGCGATCGATCCGAAAGCGCCGGAGATCGACCTTGCGCCGCTGCTCGCGCTGATGGTGGACAACACCGACGTGCTGAAGGTGTTTCACGCCGGCGGCCAGGATGTCGAGATCGTGTTCAACCTGACCGGCAAGACGCCCAACCCGATCTTCGACACCCAGATCGCCGCAATGGCGATCGGCCAGGGCGAGCAAATCGGCTATTCCAGCCTGATCGACAGTTGGCTGGGCATCCAGCTCGACAAGGGCGCCCGCTTTACCGACTGGGGTCGTCGCCCGCTCGACAAGCGGCAAATCGACTATGCGATCGGCGACGTCACCCATCTGTCCCGCGTTTTTCCGATGATCCTGGAACGGCTGAAGAAGCTCGGCCGCGGCAGCTGGCTGGACGACGAGATGGAGCGGCTCGCCGACCCGGCGCATTACGTCAACGAACCCGATCAGGCGTGGCAGCGGATCAAGGCAAACGGCCGCAAGCCGGAGATGATGGGTCGGCTGAAAGCGCTCGCTGCCTGGCGTGAGCACGAGGCGCAGAACAAGGACCTGCCGCGCGGCCGGATCATGAAGGATGAGACGCTGGCCGACATCGCCGGCCAGCCGCCGCGCGCGCAGGCGGAGCTTGCCAAGGTGCGCGGCCTGTCATCCAGCTGGGCCAATAACGGCATCGGCGCGCGGATGATGGCGGCGTTGGCCGAAGCGAAGCCGATGCCGGCGGACGAGATTCCCGGCCGCGAGGATCGCCGCCCCGGCCCCGGCAAGGATGGCGCGCTGGTCGCCGACCTGCTGAAGCTGCTGCTCAAGATCCGCGCCAAGGAAATCAGCGTCGCCCCCCGCCTGCTGGCGCGCAGCGACGACCTCCAGCACCTCGCTGCCGGCCACCGCGACGGCCTGTCGATCCTGGAAGGCTGGCGGTTCGAACAGTTCGGGCGCGATGCGCTGGCGCTGGTTGAAGGTCAGCTTGCCTTCGCGGTCAAGGGCGGCAAGCTGCGGATGACCCGCACCACAGAGCGCTCGGAAGCGGCCTGACCCGGCACGGTGCCGGTCAGGGCAGCCGCACCTCCACCCCCAGCACCGCCGCCAATTGGCGATGGCGACGCGCGACCGCCTCGCCATAGAAAATGCGGGTGTCGGCCTCCATCTCCAACGCCAGCGCGCCGTCGACAACCACCACCCGACTCGACCGCAGCGGTGCGGCGGCGGCACCGGAAAAACGCTGGCCCAACCGAATCGCCAAACCCCAGCGCAGCGCCCGGTGCAGATCGCCGGCATCGCACAGTCGCTCAAACCCCGACAGGGTGCCACTGCCGCCGAAGCTGCTGTACAATGCTTGGCCCAGCATCACGCGTTCGCGCGGCTCTATCGCGACCCAGTTGCCGTGCAGACCGATCTCCAGCGCGCGCTCGGCCTTGAACTCCGGGTTGGCGCGCCAGCCGACATCGGCCAGCAGGCAGGCGGCATGGCGGATGCGGGCATTGGCCGGCGTCTCGTCGCCGAATAGCGGGGCGATCCACCGGTCGAGCAGGTCGCCATGCTCGGCGAAGCGCCCGTCGCGCTCGCCTTCGTCGCGGCAGGCCAGGATCAACGGGTCCTGCGCCTGCTCCGCGACCGACAGGTGCTGGTAGAGCAGCCCCTCGCGCAGCCCGAAGGCGGAAACGACAAGATCGCTTGGTGACAGATGGCGAACCAGCGCAGCCAGCATCGCCGCCGCCGTTCCCAGCGTCGCCACCCGCCCGCTCGGCAGCGCCGGCACCGACTTCAGCGTCGACCGGCCGATATGTGCGAGGACCCGCACCATCCGTGCCGCCGTTTCCGGCTGCATCCGGTATTGCTGGAGGATGCGCAGCGGATGGCCGCTCAAGTGCATGTCAAACCGGGCCAGCGCCCGCCACGACCCGCCGACCAGATAGAATGGCAGGCCGCGCGCATCGTCGAGCCATTCGGCGGTCGCCAGCTGTCGCGACACGGCGCGGGCGAAGGCGCGCTGCCCGGCCTCGCGCATCGCGCCAACGCGCAGCACCCCCAGCGGAAAGGAGGCGCGCGCATCGACGACGCCGCGTTTCAGCCGCACCAGTTCCAGACTGCCACCACCGAGGTCACCGACGATACCGTCGGCATCGGGAATACCGGAAGCAACGCCCAGCGCCGCCGCCGTCGCCTCCTGCTCGCCCGGCAGCAGCTCGACCGTGAAACCGAGCTGCTCGACCCGGTCGATCAACGCAGCGCCGTTGTTCGCGTCGCGCACGGCCGCGGTCGCCACCGCGCGCGGGCTGGCGATGCCCATGGCGTCGCACAGTCCGCGGAATCGGGTTAGCGCCGTCAGCGCCAGGTCCATCGCCGCCGGCTCGATCGCACCTGTTTGGGCCAATGAGCGGCCCAGCCCGGCCAGAACCTTCTCGTTGAACAGCACGGCAGGAATCCGGGCATGCCCGTCGAATACGACCAGCCGGACGGAATTCGACCCGATATCGATTATCGCCGATCGCCGACGGGCCCCCGCCCCGGCGTCGCGCGCGCCCGCGCCGCCCATCCTACCCACGCCGCCGGCGCAAGTGGAGCTTCGGCACCGCATCGCTGTGCGCCAGCGCCTGCCCACGCCCCGAAAGCGACGGGTTGGTCATGAAATACCGATGCAGGTTGAACGGCCGCTCGCCCGGCGTGTCACGGATGTAGCTGCCGTCGGGCTGAAGCTCCCAACTCTGCTCATTGTCGATCAAGTTGGCGACCATCACCTGGTCGAGTACCTGATCGTGCACCGTCGGGTTGAGGATCGGCATCATATACTCCACCCGCCGGTCGAAATTGCGCGGCATCCAGTCGGCCGACGAGATGAACAGCTTCGCGCCGTCGTTGGGCAGCGCGCGGCCGTTGCCGAACGCCCAGATGCGGCTATGCTCCAGAAAGCGGCCAACCACCGACTTGACCCGAATATGTTCCGACAGGCCCGGCACGCCGGGCCGCAGACAGCATATGCCGCGCACCACCAGGTCGATCTCCACGCCGACGCCGCTCGCCGCGTACAGCTTCTCGATGATCGCCGGGTCGACCAGCGAATTCATCTTCGCCCAGATCATTCCCTGCCGACCGGCGCGGACATTCTTGATCTCCGCATCGATCAGCGCCGACAACCGATCGCGCAGGCCGTGCGGCGATATGGTGACCAGCTCCAGTTCCTTCGGCTCGACATAGCCGGTGATGTAGTTGAACAGCTGGGCGGCATCGCGGCCGATCCGCGGATCAGCGGTGAAGAAGCTGAGATCGGTGTAGATCCGCGCCGTCACCGGGTGGTAGTTGCCGGTGCCGAAATGGCAATAGGTACGGTATCCGCCCGCCTCGCGCCGGACGACCATCGACACCTTGGCATGGGTCTTCCAGTCGATGAAGCCGTAGACGACCTGCGCGCCCGCCCGCTCCAGCGCCGAAGCCCAGAGCAGGTTCTGCTCTTCATCGAACCGCGCCTTCAGTTCGATGACGGCGGTCACCGACTTGCCCGCCTCCGCCGCCGCGATCAGCGCATTGACCACCGCCGACTGTTTGCCGGCGCGATAGAGCGTCTGCTTGATCGCCACGACATCCGGATCAGCGGCCGCCTGCTTCAGAAAGGCGAGGACGACGTCGAACGTCTCATACGGGTGATGGACGATGATGTCCTTGCTGCGGATCGCGGCGAAGCAGTCGCCGCCATGCTCGCGGATGCGCTCCGGAAAGCGGGGCGAGAAAGGCGAGAATTTCAGGTCGGGGCGATCCTCCTCGACCAGCTGCTCCAGGTCGCCGATGCCCAGGAAGCCGCCGGTTTCGGTGACAATCGCGTCCTGTCCGCCCAGTTCGGTGTTGACCAGGGCTTCCAGATGGTCCGGCATCCCCTGTTCCAGGTCGAGTCGGATCACCCGCCCCCGCCGCCGGCGCTTGATCGCCGAACGGAAGTAGCGGACCAGGTCTTCGGCCTCTTCTTCCAGTTCGATATCGCTGTCGCGGATGATCCGGAAACAGCCGGAACCGGCCACCTCATAGCCCGGAAACAACAGGTGCTGGAAACAGCGGATCAGCGTTTCCATCGCGACATAACGGGCGGCGCGGCCGGGCAACCGGACGAACCGCTGCAGCGTCGCTGGCAGCATCACCAGCTCGCGGATCGGCGCCCGGTCGGACAGACGGATCAGGTCGACGACGATCGATAGACCCTTGTTCGGAATGAACGGGAACGGGTGCGCCGGGTCCAGCGCCTGAGGCGTCAGGATCGGAAAGATCTGCTCGCGGAAATGAGTTTCCAGCCAGGCCCGTTCATTGTCACCCAGTTCGTTGTTGCCCAGCACCAGCAACCGCGTTTCGCGCAGCTGCTCACGCAAGCCTCGCCACACAGCGCGCTGCTGCGACAGCAGCGCCTCCGCATTCTCGGCGATCGCGGCCAGTTGCTGGCTGACGGTCATCCCGTCGGGTGAACGTTCCTCGACCTGCTGAAGCTGCTGGCCCTTCAGTCCGGCGACCCGGACCATGAAGAATTCGTCGAGATTGTTGCCCGAAATCGACAGGAATCGCAGCCGTTCAAGCAGCGGGTGCGAGGGGTTGGACGCTTCCTCCAGCACCCGGCGGTTGAACGCCAGCCAGCTCAACTCACGGTTGAAATAGCGCTGCTCGACATCCGGCGCGACTGCGCGCGGAGGGGGGGCTAGGGTTGGCATGTCAGGCCCGGTTCTCGTCCGCTGATCGCATCGCGCCCAATGTGGCCCGCGCCAGCTTGAGCGACAAGCGCGAATGCTCCGACAAGGATGCCTCATCCAGTGCATCGACCACCCGGATCAACGCGACATGGCTACGTTCGATACGCGGCATCAGCCAGCCGATCAGCTCCGGCGGCGCGACAAGGTTGCGCTGGGCGAGCAGCTTTTCCACCAGCGCCCGGGCGAGCGGCTCGTCCGGATCACCAAGCGCCACCGCCGGCGTCGCCGCCAGTCGCGAGCGCAGGTCCGGCAGCTTCACCCGCCAGGCCGGCGGCGGCAGATCGGCAACCAGCAACAATGGCCGCCGCGTCTCCTGCGCGGCGTTCCACGCATGGAACAGTTCTTCTTCCGAGCGGCGGTCGGCATCGTCGATCAACTGCCCCTCGGTCCTTCCCGCGAACAGGCGGCCGAGCAGACTGCGCCCCGATTTGCGCGGGCCGGTCAGGATCGTCGCCATCACCGGCCAGGTCCCCCAGCGATCGAGATGGCGAACCGCGTCGGCGTTGCTGTCGCCGACAATGAAATCCCGCTCTGTCTCTCCGGCCGGCCAGTCGAACGGCAGGGCGATCTGGCTCATGGCCGGGAGCTGTTGCTCGGGCTGGGCGCCGGCGCGCTCGCCGCGCGGCGGACGATCCGCAGCGTGTCGCCGCTCCCCTGCACCTGCCAGCCACGGGCGGCGAAGGCGGCCCGCAACGCCACCGAATCGCCCTGGAACACCACCCGCATCACCGAAACGCCGCCGATCGCCAGGCTGGATGTCGCGGCGGAACGCACCCCTGGAATCCCACGGACGGCTGTTTCGGTGGCGTTGACCGCGCCGACATCGGGCGTGTCGAACTGGACGGTGACCGCGCTTGTCCCGGACGGCGTGTTGCTGGTGACCAGCACGCCCGCGTCGTCCGGCGCCAGTTCCAGGCTGTCGCCCAGCGCGTCGGCGTCGACCGGCTCCTCAACGACCAGCGACGGATCGGGCGCCAGCGCCCCCATCGCCAGCGCCTCGCTGTACAACGCGTCGATCCGCTGCACTCCGGCATCGAGCAGCTTCGGGATCGCCTCGCTATTCTCGACGCGCAATGCGAATCGGCCGATCAGCCGCCGGTCCGGGCCATGGAAGGCGCTGAACCAGCCGACCACCGGTCCACCGGGCCACAGGCGCTGCAAGCGAACCTGCGGGATCAGGACGTCGGCGGCGCCATAACCGTCAAGCAGGAACCGCCACCAGGTCCGCCCCGGCCGCCACGCCTGCGCGTTGTTGAGCAGCAGCGGATCGACGCCGGTGCCGGTCACCCGAATATAGTCGATGCTGCTGTTGCCGGTGCGGAAGCGCGCCCACGCCTCCTGCCACGGATTGCGCAATTCGAAGCTCTGCGCGGACCCGCCGCTCCACTGGACCGGCAGCACCAGCATCGGCGCGGAGCGGGCGGCATGCCCGGCGATGCCGAGGATCTGCCCTGTCCGCGCCCGGTCGAACAACACGCCCAGCCGGGCGATGTAGCGACGCGGGCCGATCTGCTCGTCCTCGACCACGATACCGGCGACGATACCGTCCAGCGCCGAATCGGACAGCGCTGGCGCACCGGTGCCGGGATGGGTGCGCTGCCACAGCGCGCGCCAGCCCTTGCGCTGCGCCTCGCGCCAGCCGCCATAGCGCGCAGCATCGGCGTTGGCGGCATAGACGTCGACGGCGATGCCGCTGACTTCAAGGCTGGACGAGCTGTCGATCGGCGGCACGCCGCGGTCCGTTCCCTCCAACTGGGCATGCAGCACCGCGCCAGCGCCGGCGACGAGCGCCAAGGCAAGCAGCGGCCGCACGAGGCTGAGCGGACGGGAAAGCGCGATCACGCCGCCCTTCTGGCGTGTTGGCGGTGGAAATCCAAGCGCGTTGTGGCTAGGCGACGGTCATGAACGACAACACGTCCTACACCTATGCCGGCGCCGGCGTTTCGATCGCTGCCGGGAATGCGCTGGTGCGCGCGATCGCCCCTCTCGCCAAGGCGACGCGGCGCCCCGGTGCCGATGCCGAACTGGGCGGCTTCGGAGGCTTCTTCGACCTGAAGGCGGCGGGCTATACCGATCCGCTGCTCGTCGCCGCCAATGACGGCGTCGGCACCAAGCTGAAACTGGCGATCGAGCATGACCGGCATGACGGCGTCGGCATCGATCTGGTCGCGATGTGCGCCAACGACCTGATCGTCCAGGGCGCGGAGCCGCTGTTTTTCCTCGACTATTACGCCAGCGGCAAGCTCGACCCCGCCGTCGCCGAGCGGGTGATCGCCGGCATCGCCGAGGGGTGCCGGATCGCCGGCTGCGCGCTGATCGGCGGCGAAACGGCGGAGATGCCGGGCATGTACGCCGACGGCGATTACGACCTCGCCGGCTTCTGTGTCGGCGCGGTGGAACGGACGCAGGCGCTGACCGGCAGCCGGGTAGCGGCCGGCGACGCCATTCTCGGCCTCGCTTCGTCCGGTGTCCATTCCAACGGCTTCTCGCTGGTCCGCCGCCTCGCCGCCGACAAGGGCTGGAAACTCAACCGCCCGGCGCAGTTCGACATGGAGCAGTTGCTGATCGACGCGCTGATGGCGCCGACCCGCATCTATGTGAAGGCACTGCTGCCGCTGGTCCGCGCCGGCCGCGTCGCCGCCCTCGCCCACATAACCGGCGGCGGGCTGCTGGAAAATATCCCGCGCGCCCTGCCCGCCGGCCTCCACGCCCATATCGACGCGGATGGCTGGCCGCTGCCCCGGCTGATGGCCTTCCTCCAGGCGCAGGGTGCGATCGAGCCGGAGGAAATGGCACGCACGTTCAACTGCGGCATCGGCATGGCGGTGATCGTCCCGGAGGCGGAGGCGCCATCGGTCGCGGCGGCGCTGGAAAGCGCCGGGGAGACGGTATTGCGGATCGGGCGGGTCGAGGCCGGCGAACGGGGCTGCACCGTTTCCGGATCGACCGAGACGTGGAGCGCCCGCGCCGGCTGGTCCGCCACCCACAATGGCTAAGCGCGCGCGCCTCGGCGTGCTGATCTCCGGGCGCGGATCGAACATGCTGGCGCTGGCGGAAGCGGCTCAGGCACCGGACTGCCCCTACGTGATCGCGCTGGTCGCCTCCAATGACCCGGATGCCGCCGGGCTGGCGACGGCGCGGGCGATGGGCATCCCGACCTGGGCGCACAGCCACAAGGGGCTGAAGCGCGCCGAATTCGACGCCCTCGTCGACGCCGCGCTGCGCGACGCCGATGTCGAATATGTCGCGCTCGCCGGCTATATGCGGCTGCTGTCGGGCGGATTCGTCGGCGGATGGGCCGGGCGGATGCTGAACATCCACCCGTCGCTGCTGCCCAAATACAAGGGGCTGGACACCCACGCCCGCGCGATCGCCGCCGGCGACGCGGTCCACGGCGTCAGCATCCACATCGTCACCGCCGAATTGGACGACGGGCCGGTGCTGGCGCAGGCGGAAATTCCGATTCTGCCCGGCGACACCCCGGAAAGCCTTGCGGCACGGCTGCTGATCGAGGAACATCGCCTCTATCCGGCGACGCTTGCGGAGTTCGTGCGCAATGCCCAGTCCCGATCCCGGCCCGGCGCTTGAACGGACGCGCGCGATCTGCCTCGCCCTGCCCGGCAGTATCGAGAAGCTGTCGCACGGCATCCCCGCCTTCGCGGCGTCGGGCCGGATGTTCGCCTATTTCCGGCATAACCACCATGGCGCCGAACGAACCGATGTCTGCGTGCGCACCAGCGGCCCTGACGAGCAGGCCATGCTGATCGACCAGGACCCCGCGCTCTACAGCTGGCCCGCCTATATCGGCCCGGCTGGCTGGATTGCGATCAATGTCGCGCCGGGCGCCGACTGGAACCATGTTGCGGATCGCATCGCCGAAAGCTGGCGCCTTGCTACCAGCCGACCGCGCCGGGCGGCACGGCGATGAGCGGCGAAGGCCGCGAGGAGCGGGCACAGGAAGCGGCCGCGATCCGCCGCCGCTGGATCACGCTGGGCGAGGGGTTGGCGGTGGTCGCCGTCATCATTTCCGCCCTGACGCTGTGGAACAACTATGCCGAGCGCACGTCCAGCGAGGCGGAACGCGCCGCCGCCGAACAGGCGGCCGATGCCCGCGCGGCGACGCTAACCTTGAAGGGTACGGCCCGGCGCGACGGCAAGCAACTCGATCTGGCGCCGACCCGCGCGGAACAGACGATCCAGAGCCAGAGCATCGCTTTTCCCACCGCCCTCGGCATCGCACCAATCGGCACCGCCGGCGAGGCGCGGATCGAGGCGCGCTGGTTCGGCGAGGCGCTGAAGAAAGCGCGCCGCGCCACCGGTCTGTCCGACCGGCCGAAGGGGGATGCCCGGCTGCCGGTCGCCATCACCACCCGCTATCTGGTCGACGGCGACAGCCATAGCGAGGTGGCGCTCTACGACATCGGCTACGCGCTCGACGGCCAGATGTTCGGCGGCGCCGCCGTTCGCCTGCGCGGCCTGTCGCTGATCGCGCATAGCGATGAGACGCGCGCGCCGGCGCAGCTCGAGAAACTGTGGAAGGCCCGGGCGGCTAAAGCGCCCGCGCGAAAATAGCGTCCTCAAAATCCTCGCCGCCGACGCGGAAAATCCGCTCGCCGATCGCCGCGCAGCCATGGCGGCGGTAGAATCCGATCGCGGCGGTATTGGTCTTGGCGACGCCGATCAGCAGCCGGGTCATGCCGCGCACTCGCGCTTCTGATACCGCGGCGGCAAACAGCGCGTTGCCCATGCCGCCGCCTTGATAGCGCGTCAGCAGGTAAATGCGGCGCAGTTCGATATCGGTCGCGCCGGTCTCGATCGGCAGGTCGGGCGGGGTCAGAAGCGCGTAGCCGACCGGCGCGCCCCGCTCCCCTTCCGCCATCCACAGCGCACAGGCAGGATCGGCGAGATGCGCCTCGTACGCAGCTTCGCTGAGCTTGTCGCCGACATGTGCCAACAAATCCTTGCCGGCGATCATCCAGGCGTAGGTTTCGAGGAAGGTGGCGCCGCTGACCAGCGCCAGCGCCGCCGCGTCCCCGGGGCGGCAGCGACGAATGCCGCTGGCCGCCATGTCAGCCGACGATCTCGTCCGGCTCGAAGAAATAGGCGATCTCGATCGCTGCGTTCTCGTCACTGTCCGAACCATGGACCGAATTGGCCTCGATCGATTCGGCCAGTTCCTTGCGGATCGTCCCCGGCGCCGCATTCCCCGGGTTGGTCGCGCCCATGATGTCGCGGTTGCGCTGTACGGCGTTTTCGCCCTCGAGTACCTGGACGACCACCGGACCGGAGATCATGAACGTCACCAGGTCGTTGAAGAACGGCCGCTCGCGATGGACGGCGTAGAAGCCTTCCGCTTGCTCCCGGCTCATCCGGATGCGCTTCGACGCGACGACGCGCAGGCCGGCCTCCTCCAGCATGCGGGTGACGGCGCCGGTCAGGTTGCGGCGGGTGGCGTCGGGCTTGATGATCGAAAAGGTTCGGGTCGCGGCCATGGCCGTTCGGGCTCCGTGAAATAGCGTTGCGGGAAAGTGGCGTCCCCCTAGTCGCCTCGTACGAAATGCGCAAGCCGGCCGGCGGGCGGCAGCAATTACCCGTTCGGCGGGCAGCGTGCCCCCGGCCTTCTCCCATACGCTCACTGCCCTACGGTTTCGCGGGGCTATTGACGCCAGAACAAAACAAGAACATGTAATGGCGAACACCTGTTTCGGGAGGATTCGATGCTCGCCTTTCTGTCCCCGCTCCTGTTTATCTTCGCCCTGCTGCTCGCGCTCACGGTGCTGGGTCAGGTGGGCCTTCGCGACGCTACCCGCATCGCTGCCGTCCTGCGCGGTCGCGGCGTCGTTCAGCCGGTCTCGCCGGCGCGCCAGGCACGAGCCGTCCGCCCCGCCCATATTATTGGCCGGCGGGCGCGCCCTGCGCTGCTGCGCGATGCCGCCTGACCCGCGCATAGCTGCGGATGCTGAACGGCATTGCGGCCAGGTAAAGCGCGCTGATCACGCTCAGCGTCGCCCAGGGCGCGCTCAGCACCGCGGTGCCGATGATTGCCACTGCCGCCAGCGCTTCGAAGCGGATGCTCCGCCGCAACCGTAGCGACGACCAACTGAACGTCGCGATGTTGGAGATCATCAGGAAGGCGACGACCCCGGTCCACGGCGCGGTCACCCCCGGCGATCGCAGCAGATCGAACCCGGTCGCCAGCCACAGGAAGATCGGCAGCAGCGCCAACCCGGCGCCGGCCGGTGCCGGGATGCCGGTTAGGAACCCGGCCGACTTATGGGGCTGCTCGGCCGCGTCGATCTGGGCGTTGAAGCGGGCAAGGCGCAGCGCGCAGCACACCGCCAGGCTGAGCGCGAACACCCAGCCGAACTGCGGCAGATGCTGCAGCGACCACAGATAGAGGATGATCGACGGCGCCACGCCGAACGCGATCACGTCGGACAGTGAATCCAGTTCCGCGCCGAACCGGCTCTCGCCCTTCATCATCCGGGCGATCCGGCCGTCCATGCCGTCGAGGATGCCGGCGACGATCACTGCCGCCACCGCCTTTTCCCATTCGTCGCCGATCGCGAAGCGGACGCCACTGAGGCCCGTGCACAGCGCGAGCGCCGTAACCGCGTTGGGCGGTAGCGCGCGCAGCGGAATGCCCCGGCGTGGCCGCTCGATGGACGGCGGCGGCGTCATTGCGACAGGCCCGCCGCCCCGTCGTTGCGCCCGATAACGGCAAGCACCGTCTCCCCGGCCACAGTGCGCTGGCCCAGCGCGACACGCGGCGCGGTGCCCGCCGGCAGGTAGACGTCGACGCGGCTGCCGAAACGGATCAGGCCGATCCGCTCCCCGGCCGCTACCCTGTCCTCCGGCTTGACGAAGGTGACGATCCGCCGCGCCACCAGCCCGGCGATCTGGGTGAAACCGACGCGCAGCCCGTCATCGCGCTCGACCAGGAAATGCTGGCGTTCATTGTCCTCGCTGGCCTTGTCGAGATCGGCGTTCAGGAATTTCCCGGCGATATAGGCGATCGTCCGCACCGTCCCGGCGATCGGCGAACGATTCACATGCACGTCGAACACGCTCATGAAGATCGAAACGCGGATCAGCGGCGAATCGCCTAGCCCGCATTCGCCCGCCATCTCGCGCGGCGGCGGCACCGGCTGGATCAGCGTGACCAGCCCGTCCGCGGGCGCGACGACCAGGTCTTCGCCCTGCGGCACGGTGCGGACCGGGTCGCGGAAGAAAGCGGCCACCCACAAGGTGATGCCCGCCATCGGCCAGGCCAGCGTTTCCCAGGCGCTCCAGGCCAGGAACAGGGTGATCGCGGCGGCGATAAGGATGAACTTGCGCCCCTCCGGATGCACCGGTGGCAGGCGCCATTTGACGGTCGGCGTGGTGTCCGACGGCTTGTCCGGCAATGACATTGGCCCTTCTTAGGGCCGGATGCGGCCATAGACAACGTGCCGCAGTTGATCGCCGCCGCCACCTTGCCTAGGAGCATCGCCGACGTTCCCCTCAACGAAGGCCCCTCACACATGGCAAAGATCAAGGTGAAGAACCCGGTCGTCGAACTCGACGGCGACGAGATGACGCGGATCATCTGGCAATGGATTCGCGAGCGCCTGATCCTGCCCTATCTCGACATCGACCTGCATTATTACGATTTGGGCATCGAGGAGCGCGACCGCACCGACGACAAGGTCACCGTCGATTCGGCACGGGCGATCCGCGAGCACGGCGTCGGCGTGAAATGCGCGACGATCACCCCGGACGAGGCGCGGGTCGAGGAATTCGGCCTCAAGAAGATGTGGAAGTCGCCGAACGGCACGATCCGCAACATCCTTGGCGGCGTCGTCTTCCGCGAACCGATCGTCATCGACAACGTACCCCGGCTGGTCCCCGGTTGGACCGATCCGATCGTCGTCGGCCGTCATGCCTTCGGCGACCAGTATCGGGCCACCGACTATCGCGTCCCCGGTGCCGGCAAGCTGCGCCTGGTGTTCGAGGGCGACGACGGCACCGTCATCGACGAGGAGGTGTTCCGCTTCCCGTCGTCAGGCGTCGCGCTGGCGATGTACAATCTCGACGATTCGATCCGCGACTTCGCCCGCGCCTCGCTCAACTACGGACTGATGCGCAACTGGCCGGTCTACCTGTCGACCAAAAACACCATTCTCAAGGCTTATGATGGCCGCTTCAAGGACCTGTTCGCCGAGATTTATGAGAATGAATTCAAGGCGCAGTTCGAGAAAGCCGGTATCGTCTACGAACACCGGCTGATCGACGACATGGTCGCCTCCGCCCTCAAGTGGAGCGGCAAGTTCGTCTGGGCCTGCAAGAATTACGACGGCGACGTCCAGTCGGACCAGGTCGCACAGGGCTTCGGCTCGCTCGGCCTGATGACCTCGGTGCTGCTGTCGCCCGACGGCAAGACCGTGGAGGCGGAGGCGGCGCACGGCACCGTCACCCGCCATTATCGCATGCATCAGCAGGGCAAGGCGACGTCCACCAACCCGATCGCGTCGATCTTCGCGTGGACCGGCGGCCTCAAATATCGCGGCCGCTTCGACGACACGCCGGACGTCATCCGCTTCGCCGAAACGCTGGAGCGGGTCTGCGTCGAAACCGTCGAGCAGGGCCAGATGACCAAGGACCTGGCGATCCTGATCGGTCCGGACCAGCCGTGGATGACGACGGAACAGTTCTTCGAGGCGATCCGCGTCAACCTCGAAAAGGCGATGAACGACTGGAAATAAGCACCGGCGCGGCGTGTGGCATCATTGCCGCCGCCGCGCATTTTCTCCTGTCCTCGCGTATTTATGGGGTAGCCACGGCTACCTCCTTCGCGTCATTATTGCTGTGTGGCGCTCCCGATCTATTCACCGGCATTCAGTGACGCGTTGGTTATTCTCGGCGCGGCCGGCCTCGTCATTCCCACATTCGCTCGTTTTCGCGTCAACCCGGTTATCGGTTTCATCCTCGTCGGCATCCTTGCAGGCCCGGCCGGTCTCGGTTCGCTGACCGCGCACGCGCCCTGGCTCTATTACCTTACGATCACCAACCCGCATTCGATCGATGCCTTCGCGGAACTCGGCATCATCCTGTTGCTGTTCTCGATCGGGCTCGAACTGTCGTTCAAGCGGTTGTGGGCGATGCGGACGCAGGTGTTCGGCATCGGCGCGGCGGAGTTGCTCGGTTCCGGCATCATCATCGCGCTCGCGCTGATCGTGCTTGGCCAATACTGGACGGGGGCGATCGGCCTCGGTCTCGCCCTGTCGCTGTCGTCGACCGCGCTGGTGCTGCCGATCGTCGGCACATCCGGCCCGGTCGGCCGCCTCGCCTTCGCCATGCTGCTGTTCGAGGATCTGGCGCTGGTGCCGATCATCTTCGGTCTCGGCGCGATCGCCCCGTTCGGCGGTGGCGGGGTGGAGAACATCCTGCACAGCGTTCTCTACGGCGGCGGCGCGGTGATCGCGATGGTCATCCTCGGCCGCTTCCTGCTGCCGATCCTGTTCGCCCAGGCGGCGCGGACCAAGAGCCCGGAAGTATTCCTGGCCGCCAGCCTGCTCGTCGTCATCGTCGCCAGCACCGCGACGACGGTCACCGGCCTGTCGCCGATCGTCGGCGCGCTGCTGGCCGGCATCCTGATCGCCGAAACCGAATATCATGGAGAGGTCGAGGGTACGACCGCTCCGTTCAAGGGCCTGGCGCTCGGCGTGTTCCTGATCACCATCGGCATGAGCATCAACCTGCGTTCGGTCGCCGAATACTGGATGCAGTTGGCGACGGCGGTGATCGGTGTCGTCGCGGCAAAATCGGTGGTCACCGCCGCGCTGCTGCGGCTGAGCGGCGTCCGCCGCGGCATCGCGATCGAGACGTCTGCGCTGATGGCGTCGCCGTCCGAAACCACGCTGATCGTGCTTGGAGTTGCCACCCAAGGCGGGCTGATCGCCGCCCGCACCGCTGCCTTCTGGCAGACGGTGACGGCGATCGGCCTGACGATCACGCCGCTGCTCGCCCGGATCGGCAGCGACATCGCCCGGCGGATCGAGGTGGCGAGCCGCGAGGACGACCCGCTGAAGGATACCGGCGCCATTCCGGGTACCGTCGTCGTCGGCTTCGGCCGCGTCGGCCGCCTCGTCGCCGACATGCTGCGCACCCACGACAAGAGCTTCGTCGCGGTCGAGACCGACATCGACGCCGTCGCGGAGGCGCGGCGGGAAGGCTATCCGGTGATTTTCGGCGACATCGCCCGCCCGCAGCTGTTCGAGCGACTGAACCTGGGCAAGCGCGACGCGCTGGTGCTGACGATGGACCAGCCTGCCCTCTCCGTCCGCATCGTCCGTCGGGTGCGGCGGCTCTACCCCGATCTGCCGATCGTCGCGCGCGCCCGCGACACGACCCACGCCGCCGAACTTTATCGCGCCGGGGTGACCAGCGCCGCCCCGGAAGCGCTGGAGGCATCGCTGCAACTGTCCGAAGCGGTGCTAGTCGAACTCGGCGTACCGATGGGGCCGGTCATCGCCTCGATCCACGACAAGCGCGAAAACCTGCATCGTCAGGTCCGCGACGCCGCCAACCTGGATTTCGAACCGCGCATCACCGGCAAGCGTCTGCGCGACCTCGAAGCGTAAAACCTCTACCGCCGTCAGGTCAGTACTCCTGTGAAGGAAGGAGTCCACTGAGGCAAGCGCACGTCATTGGCTCCTGCTTTCGCAGGAGCACCTAAATTGCGCGACTCAGGCCGCCGCCGCAACCCCGGCCAGCGCGTCACGCACGGCGGTGACCGCATCGGCCGCGCGGGCACCGTCCGGGCCGCCGCCCTGCGCCATGTCCGGGCGACCGCCGCCACCCTGCCCGCCCAGCACCGCCACCGCAGCGCGGACCAGCGCCACCGCGTCGCGCGATCCGACCAGATCGTCGGTCACGCCGACCGCCACCGACGCCCGGCCGTCATTGACCGCGACCAGCGTGACCACGCCGGACCCGACCCGCTTCTTCAGCGTATCAAGCGCGCCGCGCAGCCCCTTGGGATCAAGCCCATCGACGACCTGGCCGATGAAGCCGGCACCGCCGACCTGTTCCACCGCCGCCTCGCCAGCGCCGCCGCCAGCCGGGCCGCCCAGTGCCAGCGCCTTGCGCGCTTCCGCCAGTTCGCGTTCCAGCCGCCGTCGTTCCTCGACCAGCGCGGCAACCCGCGTCGGCACGTCCTCCGGCGCAGTCTTCAACGCCGCCGCCGCCTCGCGCAGCCGCTCGTCACGGTGCGCCAGCCACAGCCGCGCCGCCTCGCCCGTCAGCGCCTCGATCCGGCGGACCCCGCTCGACACCGCGCTTTCGGCGATGATCTTGAACAGCGCAATATCGCCCAGCGCAGCGACATGGGTGCCGCCGCACAGCTCGACGGAATAGGCCCGCTCGGCGCCGCTGCCCATCGACAGCACCCGCACTTCGTCGCCATATTTCTCGCCGAACAGCGCCAGCGCGCCGGCGGCGACCGCATCGTCCGGCGTCATCAGCCGGGTCGTCACCGCGACATTGCCGCGAATCTGCGCGTTCACATCCGCCTCGACCTCGGCGATTTGCTCGGCAGTCAGCGGCGACGGGTGTGAGAAATCGAAACGCAGCCGTTCCGGCGCCACCAGACTGCCTTTCTGGGTAACATGCTTGCCCAACCGATTCCGCAGCGCCGCGTGAAGCAGGTGGGTGGCGCTGTGGTTGGCGCGCAACTGCGCCCGGCGCTCGTCGTTGATCACCAGCCGCACCGTGTCGCCGACCTTGATCGTCCCCGCCTCGACCCGGCCATGGTGGGCGTGGAGCCTGCCGATCTCCTTGGTCGTATCGTCGACGGCAATACGCAGCCCCTTGTCGCCTGCAATCGTGCCGGCATCGCCCATCTGCCCGCCGGATTCGCCATAGAACGGCGTCTGGTTGGTCAGTATAGTCACTGCCTCGCCTTCGCTCGCCGCGTCGACGCGCACGCCGTCGCGAACCAGCGCGACGACTTCGCCTTCGCCCTCGTCCGACACGTAGCCGGTGAACTCGGTGCCGCCATGCGCCTCGGCGACATCGAACCAGACGTCGCTCGACGCCTTCGCGCCGGAGCCTTTCCATGCCGCACGCGCCGCCGCCTTCTGCTCGGCCATCGCCGCGTCGAAACCA
Organism: Sphingomonas flavalba; assembly: GCF_004796535.1. Classification (GTDB taxonomy): domain Bacteria; phylum Pseudomonadota; class Alphaproteobacteria; order Sphingomonadales; family Sphingomonadaceae; genus Sphingomonas_L; species Sphingomonas_L flavalba. The sequence continues at coordinate 30,230 of NZ_SPHY01000006.1, forward strand.
CCGCGGTCGATGCCCAGGCCGTGAGTGCGCAGCGCGTCCTCGGTCAGGTCGTATGGGAAGCCGTAAGTGTCATAAAGCTTGAACGCGGTCGCGCCGGGCAGCGTGTCGCCCGCCTGCATCCCGCCCGTCGCCTCCTCCAGCAACCTCAGGCCGTTGGAAAGGGTCTGACGGAAGCGCGTCTCCTCCTGCAGCAGCGTCGCCTCGATCAGCGGCTGGGCGCGCAACAGTTCGGGATAGGCGCCGCCCATTTCCGCAACCAGCGCCGGCACCAGCCGATACATCAGCGGCTCCTTCGCGCCGAGCAGATGGGCATGGCGCATCGCCCGCCGCATGATCCGGCGCAGCACATAGCCCCTGCCCTCATTCGCCGGCAGCACGCCGTCGGCGACCAGGAAGCCGGACGCGCGCAGATGGTCGGCGATCACCCGGTGGCTCGCCTGATTGGCGCCGGTGGTGGCGGTGCCGGTGCGCGCGCCGCTCTCGGCGATCAGCACCTTGAACGTGTCGGTATCGTAATTGTCGTGGACGCCCTGCAGCACGGCGGCGATCCGCTCCAGCCCCATGCCGGTGTCGATCGACGGGTGCGGCAGGTCGCGGACGATCTCGTTCGCCTCCTGCTCATACTGCATGAACACCAGATTCCAGATCTCGGTGAAGCGGTCACCGTCCTCGTCCGGGCTGCCGGGCGGGCCGCCGGGAATATGATCGCCATGATCGTAGAAGATTTCCGAGCATGGCCCGCACGGTCCGTTCTCGCCCATCGCCCAGAAATTGTCCTTGGTCGGGATGCGGATGATCCGGCTTTCGGGCAGGCCGCTGATCTTGCGCCACAGATCATGGGCCTCGTCGTCGGTATGGTAGACGGTGGCGGTCAGCCGCTCCTTGGCAATGCCCCATTCGCGGGTGATCAGGTTCCACGCCAGCAGGATCGCGCGTTCCTTGAAATAATCGCCGAACGAGAAATTGCCGAGCATCTCGAAGAAAGTGTGGTGGCGCGCGGTATAGCCGACGTTGTCCAGGTCATTGTGCTTGCCGCCGGCGCGCACGCATTTCTGCGAAGACGTCGCGGTGACATAAGGCCGCGTTTCCAGCCCGGTGAACACGTTCTTGAACGGCACCATGCCGGCGTTGACGAACATCAGCGTCGGGTCGTTGTGCGGCACCAGCGGCGCGGAATGCACGGGCGTGTGCCCCTCACCCTCGAAATAACCGAGGAAGGAGCGGCGGATGTCGTTCGTCGATGTCATGCCCGCGATCTAGGCGACCGGCCGCCCATGCTCAAGCATTCCCGCGCCGGGCGGTCAACCGAACGGCCGGTCGATCGACGACGGAGGCTCGGAGAACCAGCGCGCTCCGCTCTCGGTGATGTGCAGGCAATCCTCCAGCCGCACGCCGAACCGGCCGGGGAAATACAGCCCTGGCTCATCGGAAAAACACATGCCGGCGGCCAGCATCGTCTTTTCGCCGTGCACGAAATTGACCGGCTCATGCCCGTCAAGGCCGATGCCATGGCCCGTCCGGTGCGACAGGCCGGGCAGCCGATAACGCGGGCCGTAACCCAGCGTCTCGTAATAGGCGCGCGCAGCATCGTCGACGGCGCCGGCGGGCACGCCGACCTTCGCGGTGTCGAACGCGATCTGCTGGCCCTTGCGAACATGATCCCAGATGCGGCGGACATCGTCGGGCGCGCGGCCAGGCACGAAGGTGCGCGAAATATCCGACTGATAGCCGTCGACCGAGCAGCCGCAGTCCATCAGCACCACCTCGCCCTCGCGCACCATCTGCGGCTTGCCGCTGCCGTGCGGCAGCGCGGCCGCCTCGCCGAGCAGGACCAGGGAGAATTTCGGCCCGCCGCCCAGCTTGGCGGTCGCCGCGCTCATCAGCGCGCCGATGTCGCCCGGCCCCATCCCTTCGCGCACCTTCGGCCAGGTCCAGCGATAGGCGGCGACGGTGATGTCCGACGCCTTCTGCATCAGCGCCAGTTCCGCTGGCGTCTTGACCATCCGACAGCCCTGGACGACCGGGTCGGCGGAAACGACGCGCGCGGCGGGCAGCGCCCGCGCGACCCCGTCCGACGCGAAGAAGCGGACCGTCGATTCGATGCCGACCGCGCCGCCCGCTGCCTTGCGGTCGCGCAGGGCGCCGGCGACGACGGCTATCGGGTCCTCGTCCTCCTGCCAGACACGGACCTCCGCCGGGATGCCCAGTGTCTCGCGAACCGACGGCTCCTCGAAAAACGGCGTGACCACCACCGCCTCGCCGTCGGCCGGGATGATCAGCGCGGTCAGCCGCTCGGTGCGGCGCCATTCGACGCCGGAGAAATAGACCATCGTCGAACCCGGCTCGACGATGATCGCCGACAGGCCGTTCGCGGTCATCAACGCCCGGGCCCGATCCAGCCGCCGGCTCCGCTCGGCCGCGCCGATCCGCACAATGTCCCCGGTCATGTTCGAAAGATCGCTCGTATCGATCTCCGCCGCGAAGGCGGTGCGTGGCAGCAGTGCCGACGCGCCGAGCAGCACCGCGCCACCCAGCAACGCACGGCGGCGGATCGGAAAATCGATGGCGGTCATTGCAGTCCCCCGGCGGTTCGGTACGTTCGAACCGCCCCGCCAAGCGCCTGTCAAGGCCAACGCGTGCTTGACCGCGCGAACGCGATACCTCCAAAGGGGGAAAAAACCGCACCGGGGGAGACCGTCGCGTGGCGAAACGCCTGACCTATTACATCCTGCTTGGCTTGGTCCTGGGCATTATCGTCGGCTGGACCCTCAACGTCTCCATCGGTGACAACACGCCGGAAGGCAAAGCGCTGCTGGTCCAGATCGCCGGCTATTTCAGCATCGCTACGGACATATTCCTGCGGCTTATCAAGATGATTATCGCGCCGCTGGTCTTCTCCACATTGGTCGCGGGCATCTATCACATGGGCGATACCGCCGCACTCGGCCGGGTCGGCATGCGTGCGCTCGGCTGGTTCATCGGCGCCAGCCTGATCTCGCTGACCGTCGGCCTGCTGCTGGTCAACGCGCTGCAGCCGGGGGTGGGACTTGACCTGCCGCTGCCCGCGGTCACCGCCGCCAGCGGCGTCGACCGGGCGGCGTTCGAGCTGAGAACCTTCATCACCCACATCTTTCCAGCCTCGATGATCGAGGCGATGGCCGATAACGAAATCCTCCAGATCGTCATCTTCTCGCTGTTCGTCGGTGTCGCAATGACCGCGGTCGGCGAAAAGGCGGCGCCGCTCGCCAAGGCGATCGAGGCGCTGGTGGCGGTGATGCTGCAGATCACCGATTATGTGATGCGCCTCGCCCCGATCGCGGTGTTCGCGGCGGTGACCAGCACGCTGGCCGAACAGGGGCCGGCGATCCTCGGCGATCTCGCCTATTTCATGGGCACCTTCTACATCGGCATCATCGTGTTGTGGCTGGTGCTGATCGGCATCTGCTTCCTGATCGTCGGCGGCCGCACCCGGCTGCTGGTCCGCTACATTCGCGAACCGTTGCTGCTCGCCTTCTCGACCGCGTCGTCGGAGGCCGCCTACCCCCGTACGCTAGAGGCGCTCGACCGGTTCGGCGTGCCGCCGAAGATCGCCAGCTTCGTGCTGCCGCTCGGCTATTCGTTCAACCTCGACGGGTCGATGATGTACATGACCTTCGCGACGATCTTCATCGCGCAGGCCTATGGTATCGATCTTAATCTGGGGCAGGAAATCACCCTGCTGCTGGTGCTGATGATCACCTCCAAGGGCATTGCCGGCGTGCCGCGCGCCAGCCTGGTCGTCATCGCCGCGACGCTGGCGCTGTTCGACATTCCGGAGGCCGGGCTGTTGTTGATCCTCGCCGTCGACCATTTCCTCGACATGGCCCGCTCGGCGACCAACGTCGTCGGCAACGCGGTGGCGAGCGTCGTCATCGCCCGCTGGGAGGGTGACCTCGATCCAGTCGAACCGGCGGAGATCGAGCCGCCAAAGGCGCCATCAAGCCGTCGCGACAAGGATCAGGCGTAGGCATACGGCCCGCCGGCCTCCAGCGCGCGCCGGTAAGCCGGCCGCGCGTGGATGCGCTCCAGCCAGCCGATCAGGCGGGGGCGGGACGCGTCTAGGCCGGCGCGCTGCCGGGCCGCCTCCAACGGAAAGCTCAGCATGATGTCGGCGGCGGTCAGCCCGTCACCGACGAACCAGTCGCTGCCCGCCAACTCACCCTCCAGATAGTCCAGATGACCATCGATCATCCGCTGGATCATCGCCCGTGCCGGGCGGCCGAGCAAGCCGAGCCGCCTGATGACCAGCATGACCAGCAGCGGCGGCATCAGCGATCCTTCGGCATAGTGGAGCAGGTGGCGGTAACGCAGCACCAGTTGGCGATGGGCCGGCGGGCCGAGCCGGCCGTTTGCCTTCTGGACCAGATACTCGACGATCGCGCCGGTCTCGGCGACGACACAGTCGCCGTCCTCGATGACCGGCGATTTGCCGAGCGGGTGCACCTTCGCCAGTTCCGGCGGCGCCAGCATCGTCTTCGGATCGCGGGCATAACGCCGCACCTCATAGGACAACTCCAGCTCCTCGAGCATCCACAGGATGCGCTGCGACCGGCTGCTTTCCAGATGGTGGACGATAATGGTCATGCGGCTCTCCCGCTCCCCGGCATCGGGCCAAACGCCCTGCGCCGGGGGATCAGGCCATGCCGCACCCATCCGTGTCAATCGCCGGCGCCCGTCCCACGCACTATCCATCCTGCCGCAAGGCAGGATGCCCACGCCAGCGGTGCCGGCGGCTCCGGAGTGGGCAGCCACCACCGTCCGCCCCCTCGCGGATCCCTCACTCGTTTGCCGCCGCTATGCCGCGCGCCTCACTGTGCCGTGGATCGGATATGCTGCGCCCCTCCCCATTGGCCGAGCGCGCAGGCTGACGCACCGCGCAGATACGCCATGCCGTCCATCATTACCGGCGAGCATCACCGCAAACGGCATCGCCGACCGGCAAGCGATCACGAAAGACGGCCAACCACCCACCCTGGATCATCGGTTGGTTGCGCTGTCAGCGCCATCGGCGCACCGTCAGCCCCAATGATCGGCGTACACCCGTGCAACGGGGCGGGTACAGCGACACGAAAGGCCCGCCGGGGCGTCCGGCGGGCCTTGGGTGCTTGGCACGAACAGCGCCGCAACGCATCCGGTCGGCTGGGGCACGGCCGTCACCGTGCCCGGCCGGATCACAGATCGTCGGCGTCGTCCGCACCGGGTCCGGTCATCATTTCCTCGGCCACCCGATCGGTGTGGTTGCGGATCGCCTTTTCCAGCTTCGCCGCCAGCTCCGGGTTTTCCTTGAGATAGGTCTTGGCGTTCTCCCGCCCCTGGCCGATGCGGATCGAGTCGTAGGAGAACCAGGCGCCGGATTTCTCGACCAGCCCTGCCTTAACGCCAAGGTCGAGGATCTCGCCGATCTTTGAAATGCCCTCGCCGTACATGATGTCGAATTCGACCTGCTTGAACGGCGGCGCGACCTTGTTCTTCACCACCTTCACCCGCGTGCTGTTGCCGACGATGTCGTCGCGGTCCTTGATCTGGCCGGTGCGACGGATGTCGAGACGGACGGACGCGTAGAATTTCAGCGCGTTGCCGCCGGTCGTCGTCTCCGGATTGCCGTACATCACGCCGATCTTCATGCGGATCTGGTTGATGAAGATGACCATGCAGCGCGAACGGCTGATCGAGCCGGTGATCTTGCGTAGCGCCTGGCTCATCAGCCGGGCCTGGAGGCCGACATGGCTGTCGCCCATCTCGCCCTCGATCTCGGCGCGGGGGACAAGGGCGGCGACCGAGTCGATGACCAGCACGTCAATCGCGTTCGAGCGGACCAGCGTATCGGCGATCTCCAACGCCTGCTCGCCGGTATCGGGCTGCGACACGATCAGTTCGTCGATGTCGACACCAAGCTTCTTCGCGTAAACCGGGTCAAGCGCGTGCTCGGCGTCGATGAAGGCAGCGGTACCGCCGCCCCGCTGCGCCTCGGCGATCGCGTGCAGTGCGAGTGTAGTCTTGCCGGAGCTTTCCGGCCCATAAATCTCGACGACGCGGCCGCGCGGCAAGCCGCCGATACCAAGCGCAATGTCCAGCCCGAGCGAACCTGTGGAGATCGCCTCCACCTGCATCGCTTCCTTGCTGCCCAGCTTCATCGCCGAGCCCTTGCCGAACGCGCGATCGATCTGCGCGAGCGCCGCTTCCAATGCCTTTTGCCTGTCCATATTCCCCGCAGTTCCGCTGTCGATGACTCTAAGCTGTGCCGACATGGCAGGCTCCCTCGTAGATCGCCCATGCGCCGGGTTCAACGCACTCCGGCTTATGTACATAGTTTGTTCTACTAGAACAAGAGAGGAACGAGATTTTTATCCAGCGCGCGGGATTGGCGCCGAAGCCTACGGAATTACTGTTCTTTTTGCTGCAGTGGTGGGGAGCAGCCGGCTCCGCTCCCCAGTTTTTCATGTCGGCGGTTTGGCGCCTGCGCCCAGCCTTGCCTGCCCGCGCCGAATCTGGCGCTACAGCCGCCCCGCCTTCAGCGCCTGGTCGATATGCTCCGCCTGGCGCAGCACCAGCGCGACGATGGTCAGCGTCGGATTGCATCCGCCGGACGTGGGAAACAGGCTGCCGTCCGAAACGAACAGGTTGGGCACATCATGCGTCTGGCCATAGGGGGTGCAGACGCTGGCCTTGGGGTCCGTGCCCATCCGCGCCGTGCCCATATTGTGCGTGGCAGGGATATAATCGCCCATCTCGACAATCTGTTCAGCGCCCAGCGCCTCGTAGATCCGCCGCCCCGCCTTCCACGCGTAATTCTTCATCGCGATGGTGTTCGGATGGTCCTCGTAATGGACCACCGGCACCGGCAGGCCGTAGCCGTCGCGCTCGGTCGCGTGGAGGGTGATGGCGTTGGACAGTTGCGGCGGATCCTCCCCAGTCAGCAGCATCCCGGCCAGATAGTCATACTTCGCCAGAATGTCGGTCAGCTCGTGGCCCCAGCCACCGATCAGCATGTTCTTCGCCAGAATTTCCGGCGTGAACGGCACGGTATTAATCAGGAAGCCGCCGGCAAAGCCGCGCTCCGGCCTGTGCCCGCGCTCGTCGCGGACCACCCCGGCCAGGTGGGTCTGACGGTAGAAATGCACCTTGCCCGGCATCACCCCCATCACCTGGATGGTGAAGTGGCGCATGTAATTGCGCCCGACCAGGCCGCTACTGTTCGCCAGGCCATTGGGGAAGCGCGCGCTTTTCGTGTTGAGCAGCAGCCGCGTCGTCTCGACGACGTTGCCCGCCACCGCCACCGCCCGCGCCTTCTGCGTCACGCTCTTGCCGTTATGCAGATAGGTGACGCTTTCAACCCGACCGGCATCGTTCAGCGCAATGCCGGTCGCCATGCATTCCGGCCGCAGCTCGAACCGGCCGGTCTCCTCCGCCTTCGGGATCTCTGTATAGAGGGTCGACCATTTCGCGCCGATCGCGCAGCCGGACGTGCAGAAGCCCAACTGGTGGCAGGCCGGCCGGTTGTCGCGATCGATCGAGTTGATCGCCATGTGATGAGTGTCGATGTCGGTATAGCCGCACTTACGCGCTCCGGCTTCCAGCACCTTGAAATTGTTGCCCGGCGGCAGGAACGGAAGGCCGTTCTTGCCGGTCACGCCCAGCCGCAGCTCCGCCTTCTGGTACCACGGCTCCAATTCCTCCGGCGTCACCGGCCAGTCGACCAGCGTCGTGTCCGGCATCACGCCATAGGTCGTCAGCGCGCGCATCTCGTGCGGCTCCAGCCGAGGGCAGGCGGCGGTCCAGTGCATCGTCGTGCCGCCGACGGTCTTGCAGTTCCATACCGGAAAATTGGGGTCGGGCTTGCCGGTCGCCATCCGCCGGTCGAGCCAGGTCAGCTTGCCGAACATCTCCGCTTCGTCGTTGACGATATCGGCCATCTGTAGGCGCGGCCCGGCTTCCAGACAGACGACTTTGTGGCCACGCTGTGCCAGTTCGTTGGCCAGCGTACCGCCGGCGGCACCGGAGCCGATGACGACGAAGACCGAGCTGTCGTTCAATGCGAAGCTGGTCATCCCTGCCCCCCTGCCGCCGCCTTCGGCAACCAGTCTATGTCGTTGAATCCACGCTCCAGATAGCCGCCATACTCGACGGATGACCCTTCATAACCGACGAGCTTCCACACCGCCGGGTCGCGGTAGATCATTTCCGCCCCACGCCATTGCAGCGCCTTGAAGAACGGCAACTGGTCGACCTTCTCGACCAGGCTGCGCCGGATGACCGCCGGCAGCTCGGCAAACGGCGCGATATGCGATCCGTCCAGTTCGGCGAGGCCCAAGTCATGCGCTTTCATCGCCGCCGGGTCGGCCGCAACCTCTTTCAGATAGCGGTCGGCGACACTCCGATAGAAATCGTCGGTCAGCGCGCGGTGCGGGAAGGTCGTGCGCAGCAGCGCGGCGGTGGTCGCGCTCCGCCGGTCCGGCGCCGCAACGGCGGCCAGCGCCCCGGGCGCCAGAATCAGTGCCCCGCCCAAGGCAAGGCCGCGCATCGTGGCGCGCCGGGTCATTCCAAGCTCGGTCATCAACTGGCCCTCACTCGTGCATCAGAAGGAAACACCGGCCTTGGCGTAATATTGCCGGCCACGATCGAATGCCTGCATGTAGAAGCCGAAGCTCGGCTGATAGTCGCCGAACACCCGGAACTTCTTGTTGCCGATATTGTCGACGCCGAAAGTCAGCGAATAGACCCGGCTCGGGTCCTGCCAGCGGATGCTGGCGTTCACCACGCTGTAGCCCGGCTGGTAGAGCAGCGGATCGTTGATGCCGTTGGCGTTGGTGAAGAAGCCGGAACGGTAGGACCAATCGACATGCGGCGTCAGCAAGCCCACGCTGCCTAGTTCGTTCTCCTTCTCCGCCGAGGCGCTCAGCGTCCATTTCGATACGAGCACGAACCTGGAATCCAGTGTCAGCCCCTGCACGCCGGCGTCCAGCCGCTTGAACTTCGCATCGGTCAGGCCGACCGCAGCATTAAGCCGCCAGCCGTCGCCGGGGGCGAAGTTGCCCTCCATCTCCAGCCCCTGGATGCGCGCCTTGCCGGCGTTGGTGATGAATGGGCCGACCCGGCTGGCGTCCGCGACCAGCAACTGCATGTCCTGATAGTCGGTGTAGAAGGCGGCGGCGTTCAGACGCAGTCGGTTGTCGAGCGCCATCAGCTTGAAACCGGCTTCATAGGAGTCGACGGTTTCCGGCCTGAAGCTCGGCAGGCTGGCTTCCGGCGGGAAGATGCGCTGGGTGTAGCCGCCGCCCTTGAAGCCCTGCGAATAGGTCGCATAGAGCATCAGGTCGGGCTGGACCTGATAGGACAGGCTGACCATCGGCGTCCATTTGTTCACGTTCGCTTCAACCGTCTGGTAGGGGACGGTCCGCGTGCCGGTCGGAATGTCGAGGAACGGCAGCAGCGTCGAGACGACATACTGGTCCGGCAGGTAATCCTTGCGATCCTCGGTATAGCGGATGCCGCCGGTCAGGGTCAGCGCATCAGTGACCTTGAAGCCTAGCTGGGCGAAAGCCGCCCAGTTCTTGTAATCGTAATAGCCGCCGGACTGGGCCGACACGACCAGGAAGTCGATCGGATTGATGTCCTGGCCTTTCTCCTTGAAGAAATAGAGGCCGGTCACCCAGTTCAGCCGCCCGTCCATCGTCTTGCCGACGAACTGGAATTCCTGGCTGAACTGCTTCTGGGTGAACGCGTCGTAGACGTGGTTGATACCCAGGTTCGATCCGTCGCGATCCTGCGCGAAGCTGCCGTTGATCCGGCGGACAGCGGTGATCGACTTCAACTGTATGTCGTCGGCGATCTCGTAGGACGCGGTCAGCGACGCCGACCACAGCTTCAGGTCCGAAAAGGTCGGCCCGGTCGAATAGTTGGTGTCGTGGCTGTAAAGGCGCTGGTTATAGCAACTGGTGTTGGTCACCGCCGCCGCGGTCAGGCAGTCGGCCGGGTTGCCGAAGCCGGTCGCGATGAAATTCTGCAGCGTGACGAAGCTGCCGGCCTCGTTCGGGTCGATACCGGTGATGACCACCGGCGCGCCATGGCTCTTATCGCGGGTGTAGTCGCCGGACAGGGTGATCTCCAGCCCGCTGTCCACCGGGGCAAGGCGCAGCGTGCCGCGAATCGTGCTGCTATCCTTGTTGCCCAGCTTCTTGCCCAGCGCCGGCGCGTTCACATAGCCGTCCTGGCGGAATATGCCGCCGGCCACCTTGGCATACAGGCCGTCGGCCAGCGGCCCGCTGACCATGGCGCGCAGGTTCACCAGGTCGTCGGTGCCATATTTGAAATCGCCCTTCACCCGAACGTCGCCGTCGGGCTGGATCGTGGTGACGTTGATCGCGCCGCCGATCGTGTTGCGGCCGAACAGCGTGCCCTGCGGCCCGCGCAGAACCTCGACCGAGTTGACGTCGATCAGGTCGAACACCCCGCCGACGGTGCGGCCCAGATAAACACCGTCGACATAGATGCCGACGCCCGGCTCCACTGTCGGCGCAAAGTCGCTCTGGCCGATGCCGCGGATATAGACCGCCGCGTTCGACGCGACACCGCTGTTCGACGGGATGTTGGCGAAGGTCAGGTTAGGGGTGAAGTCCTGGATGCGGTTGACCTGGGCGATGCCCTGCGCCTCCAGCCGCTGGGCGCTGAACGCGGTGATCGAAATCGGCGTGTCCTGCAGGTTCTCGGTCTGCTTGCGCGCGGTGACGGTGATCGTCTCCAGCGCATCGGCGCCCGGCGCGCCACCCTGCTCCTGCGCCAGCGCGGCACCACTCGTCGTGGCGAGCAGCCCCGCCAGCAGCACCGATGACAGCGCGCGATTCCCGTTCGAACTGCCTTTGGCCATACTTCATCCCCCCTTATGCCTCATCGCCTGTCAGCCGGCGGGAACCGCCGGCTGCGGCCGGATTAGTGGGGGCAGTCTCTCAATTCGCGAATATGCCTGCTATCCGCATTCTGAAGGCATTGTGCGTTTTTGGGCGTCAAAAAGACGCCAGGCGCATCGCGATACCATTCAGCCGGCGGCCGGAAATCCGTCCAACGCCATCAGGTCGCCGGCCAGCGCAAGCAGCATTGCGTCGGCATGGCGTGCGGCGCTCAGCATCATGCCGATCGGTAGGCCTCGGTCGTCGCGGCCGAACGGCAGGCTGATCGACGGCAGACCCGCCATGCTGTCGGCACGGGTGAAGCGGGTCAGCGTCGGGAACGTCGGCGCCTGCTCCCCGTTCAGCGCGATGCTGTCACCGCCGCCGATCAGTGGCGCGGTCACCGGCGTCGTCGGCAGCAGCAGCGCGTCGATCTCGTCGGCGAACAGCGCGGCATAGGCGCGGCGCAACCCCGGCCATTCGCGACCGATCGCGTCGGCATAGCGTGCGGCGGTTACCGCCTCGCCGCCCGCCGCCAGCGCCAGCAGATGGGCAACGTCCGGGGTGGCGACGGCAGCGAGCAGGTCCTCGAACGGCCGCCCGGTCAGCGCCGGAGTAGACGCGCGCAGTGACGCCTGCGTCTCGTGCAACGCGATCGCGAAACCACAGGATTCGTCGATCGCCAGGATCGGCGCCAGATCGACAGGGACGACAGAATGCCCCGCTGCCACGACCAGAGCGACACAGCGCCGATAAGCGTCGGTAACATCCGGTTCCATTGGCCCCAGCACGGCTTCCGTAGCGATGCCGATCCGCACCGGTCGGTCACGCGGCTCCAGCGCCGCGGTCTCGCCCGCCAGAATCGCGTCTGCCCGCACGATCCGGCGCAGATCGTGCGCCATCAGCCCGATCGTGTCGCGGCTCGGGGTCAGCGCGATCATACCGTCTGCCGGATAACGTCCGGTCGACGGGCGAAAACCGATCACCCCGCAGAACGCCGCCGGAATCCGCGCCGATCCGCCGGTATCGGTCACCAGCGCCAGATCGCCAAGGCCGACCGCCAGCGCCGCCGCGCCGCCGCCGCTCGATCCGCCCGCCACCCGGCCGGGCGCGTGCGGGTTGGCGATCGCGCCGGTCCAGCCGTTGGCACCGGTCACGCCGAACGCCAGTTCATGCAATGTCGTCTTCAGCGGAAAGCTGGCGCCGGCCTCGCGCAGCAGGCGCACCGCCGCCGCATCGCGCCGCGCCCGCACCCCGGCGAACAGCGGCGTGCCCGCCGTCCATTGCAGGCCGCGCACGGCGATATTGTCCTTCACATGGACGAAGGGCGCGCCGTCGGCGGACGGCGCGCCTTCCCGTACCAGCGCGGCGGTATCGACCTCTGCGATCGCGTTCAGCGCGGCGGCACGCTCGATCCTTGCGCCAAGCGCCGCCGCAGCGCCGCCCGCCGTCATCCGAGCGCCATGGTGACGGACTTGGCCTCGGTATAAAGGTCGCGCGCGGCATGGCCCAGTTCGCGGCCGTAACCGGACATCTTGACTCCACCGAACGGCACCGCCGGGTCGAGCAGATTGTGGCAGTTCACCCACACCGACCCTGCCTTCAGCTTGCGCACCACCTGGTTGGCAAGACCCAGGTTGTTGGTCCACACGCTGGCGCCCAGCCCATAGATGCTGTCATTGGCCAGCCGCACTGCGGCGTCGACATCGTCGAACGGCGTCGCCGCCAGCACCGGGCCGAAAATCTCCTCGCGGTAGATCGTCATGTCCGGCCGCACGTCGGCGAACACCGCCGGCTTGAAGAAGAAGCCCGGCCGGTCGACCGCGTCGCCGCCGGCGACCAGCCGCCCGCCCTGCTTCCGGCCGGATTCCAGATAGGCCTGCACCCGCTCGCGCTGCTTGGCGGAAACGAGCGGCCCCATCTGCGCGTTCTGGTCGAAGCCGGAACCGAGCACGAAGCTCTGCGCGACGTTCGCCAACCCCTCCATTACCGCGTGGTAGATCGGCCGTTCGACGAACAGCCGCGATCCGGCGGTACACACCTGGCCGTGGTTGAAGAACACCGCCTGCGCCGCGCCCTGCACCGCCATGCCGATGTCGGCGTCCTTCAGGATGACGACCGGCGACTTGCCGCCCAGTTCCAGCGACACGCGCTTCATCGTGTCGGCGGTCCGCCGCTGGATGATCTGGCCGACCTCGGTCGACCCGGTGAAGGCGATCTTGTCGACGTCCGGATGGTCGACCAGTGCCGCGCCCGGCTCGGCATCGCCGGTGACGATGTTGACCACGCCATCGGGAATGCCGGCCTCGCAGATCAGCTCGCCCAGCCGAAGCGCGGTCAGCGGCGTATCTTCCGCCGGCTTCAGCACCACGGCGCAGCCGGCCGCCAGCGCCGGTGCGATCTTCCACACCGCCATGACCAGCGGGAAATTCCACGGAATGATCTGGCCGACGACGCCAACCGGCTCGCGCAGCGTGTGCGAGGTGAAGCTGACGTCCGGTACATAGGCAAAGGAAGGCGAAATCGTCGTCCCCTCGATCTTGGTCGCCCAGCCGGCCATGTAGCGTAGCGAATCGATCGCGATATTCAGGTCGCCGTAGCGCGCCATCGGCAGCAGCTTGCCGTTGTCCAGCGTCTCCAGCTCGGCCAATTCGTCGGCATGCGCCTCGACAAGGTCGGCCAGCTTCAGCAACAATCGTTCGCGGTGGACCGGGCGCAGAGCGGACCACGCCCCTTCGAACGCCCGCCGCGCCGCCTTGACCGCGCGGTCGACATCGCCGGCGGTGCCGGCCGGCACGGTGGTGATCGCCAGCCCGGTCGCCGGGTCGGTCACGGTCAGCGTCCGGCCCGATTCGGAATCGACCCACTGACCGTCGATCAGCATTTGAACAGGGCCCGAAACGAACGCGCGCGCCGCGTCCCCAAGCCGATTCTTCTGGTCAACGACGTCCGCCATAACCGCTCCTTGCCGTGATGAATGAATAGGATGTGCTAAGCGGAGCGCGAAATCCACTGCTATCCGAAACGCGCATGAGCAAGCCGCAAGCCGCACGATAAGGCTGATCGCACAGACCCGTTTTTGCTTGACATTTCGACTAATTTGCCCGCCCTTTGCAGGCAACAGAGAACTGCGACGCTGGTGTCGACCGCATAGAGGCCACCGCCCGCGGTCGAGCGGCCGGCAAGGAGGGGTTATGCTTTCCTGCGCCGATGGGAGTGCCCGCGTTCAAAAGCCGGTATTCCAGTCCCGGAACCCGGACGAGGTCGTCGACTACGTCGCGCGTGCATTGGCGCCGCACCGCATGGACGCGCATAACCCGTCGCAAATGGCGGCGAAGCTCAGCTGCTTCGAAATCGCGTCGGCGCGGATCGTCAACATCTGCTACGGCACCGACGTGTGGATCGACCCCGGCGAACTGGAATCGCATTTCCTCGTCCATGCCGCGATGCAGGGCACGACCTCGATCTGGTCGGGCGGGGTGCGCGGCGAAATGCGGCCGGACAACCTCTACGTCAGCTCGCCCGGCATGCCGATCAAGATCCACATGACGCCGGAATGCAGCCACCTGACGGTGCGCATCGCCTGGTCGGCGATCGAGGATTACCTTGCCCGGGTGATGCACATATCGACCTCGCGGCCGCTGGTCTTCTATCCAGCGCGCGAGCGTGGGCAGGACCTGCCGGTCGCCTGGCGCAGCACGCTTGGCTACATCATCGACCAGACCCACGCGACCCCGGCGCTGATGGCGAACGACCGCACCCAGAAGCAATGCCTGACGCTGCTGATCGAAATGCTGCTCAGCCATTATTCCAACAGCTATTCCGACCGGATCGCGCTCAGCGGCAACGACGTCGCGCCCTGGCATGTCCGGCGCGGCCGCGACATCATCCACGAATCGCTCGACCGGGCGATCTCGGTCAGCGAGCTGGCCGAGCAGGTCGGCGTCAGCGTGCGCAGCCTCGAAAACGGCTTCCGCCAGTTCGTCGGCATGACGCCGACCGAATATATCCGCCGTCACCGGCTGGAAAAGCTGCACCAGGCGCTGATCGACGAGGACGAGGACCGCAGCGTCACCGAGATGATGCTGGAATGCGGCATCGTCAACTTCGGCCGCTACGCCCAATACTACCGCCGTCAGTACGGCTGCCGCCCGTCCGAGACCCTGCGCAACCGCCGCCTCGTTTGATCCGCCTGTCCGGGCGCTCACTCCGCGCCAAGCAAATCCTCGAAAATCCGTCCCGGATTCAGGATCCCCTTCGGATCGAGCGCGGCACGCAACCGGCGCATCAGCGCAATTTCCTCGGCCGAGCAACTGTGGCCCAGCCAGGCGCGCTTCAGCATGCCGATGCCATGCTCGGCGGAAACCGAGCCGTCCATCGCGCCGACCGCGTCGTAGACGATCCGCTCCGCTAGTGCCCGCTGCGCCTCGTCGGCCAGCGCCAGCGCCACATGCAGGTTGCCATCGGCGATATGGCCGAAGAACAGCGGCCGGCTGCCCGGAAGTTCGGCGCTCAACGCTGCGCGCAACTGGTCGACCAGCGGCCCGATCGCCTGCAACGCGACGCTGACGTCGAACGGCTCGACCAGCGGCATCGTCTCGACCAGCGGCCCGATCGCGTCGCGCACCGCCCACAGCCGCTGACGGTCGCGCTCCGACTGGGCGACGACCGCATCGGAAATTATCCCGTCCGCCAGGCAGGATTCCAGCGCCGCCGCCAGCGCTCCGTCCGCCTGCCCCTCGACCTCGACCAGCGCGGCCAGCGGCGGCGGCGTGGCGAACGGGCTGCTTGCCCCCGGCAAGGCCGCAGCCGCCGCCAGAAACTCCCCCCACATCAGCTCGAATGCGCCCAGCTGTCCCGGCAGCGCCCGATCCAACCGGCCGAGCAGAGCGACCGCCTCCGCATAATCGCCAAGCGCGCACAGCACCGTCTCGCGGCGGATCGCTGGCGGCCGCAGGCGCAGCACCGCGCGGGTGACCACGCCCAACGTCCCCTCCGCACCGACGAAAAGCTGCTTCAGATCGTAGCCGCTGTTGTTCTTCAGCAGCCGGTTCATCGCCGAAATCACCGTGCCGTCGGCCAGCACCGCTTCCAGTCCCAATACCTGGTCGCGCATCATGCCATGACGCAGCACTTGATGGCCGCCGGCATTGGTCGCGATCATCCCGCCGATCGTGCAGCTGCCGCGCGCACCGATGTCGACCGCCAGCCGCCAGCCCGCCTCGGCCGCCGCCGCCTGCGCCGTCGCCAGCACGCAGCCGGCGCCGACGGTCATCGTGCCGGCGACCGCGTCGACCGCCTCGACCGCCGCGATCCGCTCCAGCGACAGGATCAGTTCGCCGTCGCGGGGCAGCGCGGCGCGCGTCATCCCGGTCCGGCCGCCCTGCACCACCACCGGCTGCCTAGCGGCGTGGCAGGTCGCCAGCACGAAGGCGACCTCCGCCGTATCCCCGGGCCGCACCACCCCCACCGGCCGGCCGGCCACCCCGCCGCTCTCGTCGTCAAGATAGCGCGGCTCGACCGCATCCGGCCCGTGGACATGGCGGGCGCCGATCCGCGCCGCGAGGACGGCAAGGACCATCAATCGCCGCCGGACCGGAATTTCGGCATCAGCTCCCGCTGGCGCAGCAGCGCGATGAAGTCGTTCAGCCGCCGGTCGCGATAGGCGCCGACATCGACGCCGGCATAATCGTAGAACCCGGCGCCGTCGCGCAGCCCGCGTCGCTCCTCCGCCATATTGCGGCCAATGACCGGCGGCGCGGTGAAACGGTGCGCATCAACATGCTCGGACAGGAAGGCGCTGGCATGGTGCAGGATGTCGCCGCCGCCCCAGTCTATGAACTCGAGCAGGCCGAGCACGGCAAAACGCAGGCCGAAGCCGACGCGGATCGCGGTATCGATGTCCTCGGCGGAGGCAACGCCCTCCTCCCACATCCGCGCCGCCTCGTTCATCGCCAGCGCCTGGATGCGCGGCACGATATAGCCGGCGCCCTTGCACACCACCGGGATCTTGCCGATCGCGGTCAGCACCGCGCGCAGCCGCGCCACCGTCTCCTCCGCCGTCGCGGCGGCGGGTGAAAGCTCGACCAGCGGCATCAGATAGGCCGGGTTCAGCCAGTGGGCATTGAGGAAGCGCTCGGGCCGCGCCACCATCGGCGCCAGCAGGTCTGGCGCGATCGTCGACGTGGTCGAGGCGATGATCGCGTCGGTGGCGGCGTGCGCGGACAGCACGGTATAGCAGTCCCGCTTGGCGTCCAGCACCTCCGGCACCCCTTCGAACAGGATGGCGGCGGCGGGCAGCGCCGCCGGCGCCGCGTCGCACCCGAAGAAGCCGATCCGCGCCATCGCCGCGTCGGCGCCGGCGCGGTCGATCGCGCCGATACCCGCCAGGAAATCCAGGTCGCGGCCGATCTCGGCGCGCGCATCCGCTTCCAGCGCGGCCAGCGCCTCCGCCGCCCGCGGCTTCAGGTCGAACAGCATGACCGGGTGCCCGGCGGCGGCGAAGGCGATCGCGATGCCCCGCCCCATCCGCCCGGCCCCGACCGCGCCGATCGGTTCCCGCTCAATAGCCATCGTGTAGGAATTCCTTCATCGCCGCGCGGTCCATCCCGGCCAGCCCCAGCGCCTCCAGCGTCCGGCCCTTCGCATACAGGTCCTCGCCGACGATCGCAGAGCCGATCGCCAGCAGTCCGGCCGCGATCGGCGTCGGCGCCCCGGCCCAACGCCCGATCGACACGATCATGCTCAGGCCCAGCGCGGTGTCCTCGCGCATGTAACGATGGCTTTTCAGCTCGATCTTTTCGCGCCAGTCGCCGCTGTCGGTCAGCTTCTCGTGCGCCGCCTTGCCGTACATCCACTCGTCGCCGTCGGTCGCGTAATGGTCGGCCAGCGGGAAGTGCGGCGCGCCGTATGACAGCGCCTCGCGCACCGCGATCCGCTCATTGTCCAGCGCGGTGGTGACAGCCCGGATCGACGGCTGCGTCCCTTCGTTGTGGATGTCCCAGGCGGGAAAATGCTCCAGCGGCCCGGCGTTCATGATGATCAGCGGCGGGTGGATGATCGGCCCGGCGTTCATCAAGCCGCCGGACAGTGCGTCCTCGATCCGCTCGACCGCCGGATAGACCTGCTCCAGCACGGCGAAGGCGTGGTCCGCGTTGCGGGCCGGAAACACGCCGGTCGGCAGGCGGGTCGCATACACGCTGATCACAATCTCGGCCGGGCCGTGCTTGCGGACCAGATAGGGCAAAGTGCCGGTTTCGGCAAAGCTGGCGTCGGCGTCGTTGCCGGCATCCCTCGCCGCCTTGGCGAACAGGATCGAACCCAGCGTGCCCGGCGGCAGGAACACCACCTGCCCATCGCGCCAATAGGGCGCCGCCGCCGCCGCCAGCCCCGGCTGGGCCACCGCCGGCAGTGGGATAACCACCGCCTCGGCAGCGCCAATCGCCTCTTCCAGCGACGTCGTCGGGTGGACAATGGCAACATCGCGCTCGCCCTTGAAATCGCGCACGCGGATCGTGCCGCTGGCCAGCACCGGCGCCAGTGCCTCGGCATCGCGCCGCCAGAACCAGACCTCATGCCCGTTTTCGCTCAGTTCGGCCGCCGCCGCATAGCAGCCGTTGCCGCCGCCCAATACCGCCACCCGCATCCGCCGTGCCTCCTATTTCTACATGTCACACTCTTGCCAAACCTGTCTGGCCCGGCCCGATGGCGCCAGCTATGCACTATCGGAAAGGACCGTGCGTTATCCGCAGAAAAGCGCCGGGCGACACTCGACAAAAGGATGAATAGTGAACGAATGAGCACCCACCGACATTACGGTGTCCATGTCAGTCGCCAGCGGTGAGCAAGCGGCTGAATACCGTCTTCATCTCGTCGAGCGTGTAGGGCTTGGCCAGCACCGGGGCGGCGGCGTGGCGCGCCGGAACATTATGTCCGTCGCCACCCGTCGCCAGCACGAACGGCACCCCCCGCTCCGCCAGCCGGTCGGCGAGGGGCCACACCACTTCGCCTTCGCGCAGGTTGACGTCGAGCAGCGCCGCGTCGAACCCGCCCGCCTCGGCCAGCGGAGCGGCATCGGCTAGGCAATCGGCCTGCGCGGCAACGCGATAGCCGAGCGCGTCGAAATAATCTTCGACCAGCATCGCGATCAGCGGCTCGTCCTCGACGAGGAGGATCGCCGGGGGTGCGGGGTCACGGGTCATCGCGCTGATGGATAGGCAGGAAATGCCCGGCCGGCCAGCCCCCATCAGGCGCCATGTCCTGCGTTCGGAACGGAACGACGTCGTAGCGAACGGCGATCGCGCTATTTCGGCTCGATCAACTTGCGCGCCGCCTCAGCAAGTTGCTGAACCGAAAAGGGTTTGGGAAGGAACTCCATCCGATCCAGGTCGATCGACTTGCGCAGTTGCTCCTCGGCATAGCCGGACATGAACAGCAGCGGCAGGTCGGGGTGCCGGGCGCGGGCCTCGCGCGCCATCGTCGGGCCGTCCATCGTCGGCATCACCACGTCGGAAATCAGCAGATCGACCGCGATTCCTTCGGCCAGCCGTTCCAGTGCCTCCTCGCCGTTGGTGGCAGTGACCACCTTATAGCCGTGGCGGGTCAGCGCCCGTTCGGCGACGGCGCGGACCATGTCCTCGTCCTCGACCAGCAGGATGGTGCCGCTGCCCCACAGTTCCCCGGTCCGCGCCTTCTCGCGCACCGGCGCCTCCGCTTCGGTCGGGTCGGCGCGATGGACAGGCAGGTAGAGGACGAAGCTGGTGCCCTTGCCCTCCTCCGATTCCGCGAAAATGAACCCGCCCGATTGCTTGACGATGCCGTAGACCGTCGACAGGCCGAGGCCGGTGCCCTTGCCGACTTCCTTGGTGGTGAAGAACGGCTCGAAGATCTTGACCAGATGCTCTGCCGGAATGCCAACGCCGGTGTCGGTGACGCGCAGCGCGGTGTACTCGCCGACTGGCATGATCTCGTTGTTCAGTTGGCGCGAATCCTGCGCGGAAACCGGGTAGGTCTGCAGGGTCAGCGTGCCGCCGCCTTCGCTTCCAGCCTGCATCGCGTCGCGCGCGTTGACCGCTAGATTGACGATCACCTGCTCCAACTGGCCTGGATCGGCGCGAACCGGCGCCAGGTTGCGGCCGTGGTTGATGGTCAGCATGATCGTCTCGCCCAGCAGGCGCTTGAGCAGGCTCGACACGTCGGACACGACATCGGGCAATTGCAGCACCTGCGGGCGCAGCGTCTGCTGGCGTGAAAAGGCGAGCAATTGGCGGGTCAGGCTGGCGGCGCGGTTGGAATTGGCCTTGACCTGCTGGATGTCGTCATAATCGCTGTCGCCGGGCGTATGACGCATCAGCATCAGGTCGCAATGGCCGATGATCGCGGTCAGGATATTGTTGAAATCATGGGCGACGCCGCCGGCCAGCTGGCCGACCGCCTGCATCTTGGTCGCCTGCGCGACCTGCCGCTTCAGTTTCGATTCCTCGCTGTTGTCCTTCAGGCTGAGCAGCACCGCCGCCTCGCCCAGCCCGCGCGCGCCGGCGATCGACAGCGCCACCGTCTCCTCCGGCCGCGCCCGCAGCCTGACCGCGATATCGCCGGAATAATGCTGGCCGGCGGCAAAGCGGCGGACCGCATCGGCCACCGCCGCCTTGTCCTCGCGCACCACAAGGTCGCCGGGGTAGACCGGCGGCGGCGCGTCGCCGACACCGGCCGCCTTCAGGAACGCGCTGTTCAGGAACAGGAAGCGGCCATCACGGTCGGCCAGCGCCAGTGCAAAGGGCAGCATCGAGAGCAGCGCTTCCAGATGCGGGGCGGCACCGCCGTCAGCGTCGATCCGCGGCGCGGTGTCGTCGTCGATCAGGAAAATCAGCGTCGGACTGTCCGCCGCGTCGCGCTCCAGCGGCACCTGGATCAGCCGCAACGGAACGCTGCCCGCTCCCTGGCGCGCCAGACGGACGATGCCGCCGGCATCGGTCTGCAGCAGATTGACGAAGCTACGCCCCTCGATCGCCGCTTCGGCGCGGCCGGTGGCGCGCTGGGCGAATACGCGATTGGCAGCGCGGATTCGCCCTTCCTGCCCGACCAGCACCGCCATCACCCCGGATTCGCCCAGCCGGTCGCCGCCGCCACCGGACACCAACCGTCGCGCTTCGGCCACGATGTCGAACCCTACGGCGGGCCGGAACCGCCAGATCAGATGGTCGTCGCTGCGACCGCTGCGCACCACCTCGACCTGCAACTGGATCGTGTCGCGGGCCAGCCGGTCGACATAGCCGGCGCCATCGCGCCAGGCGGCCCGCGCCGCCTCTGTCAGCCGGGCGATCGCGGCCTCACCGACAGGCAGCGCCGGCGGCGTCGGAAAGCCGGAAAACCAGACGCCGAACAGGTCGTTGGCACAGACCAGTTGCCCCGCGCGGTCGGTGATCGCAATGGCGGTCGCATCGCTTTCCGCGGCCTCGCGCATCAGCGACCAGTCGGTTGCCCCGCCGGCTGCCAGCGTCGCCGGATACAGTTGGCGATAGATGTAGAGAAGCCCAGCGATCGCGATCACCGCGGCCAGCCAGCCGGCAGCAGCAGCGAAGCTGCCCAGCGCCCAGAGCACCAGCAAGGCGGACAGCAGCCCGGCACCGACCGCGATCAGCGCCAGCGCCCGGCCGCGCCCATCGACGCCGCCTGAAGCGGATGCGATCAGCGGGGGGCGGAACGGGGCGTTCATGCCGCCACCCTAGCCCAGCCTGCCGCCGGTTTCACCCCCGCCGCCGGCCGTGGCCGCGCGCGCGCCACTTGCGGCCGATCCACACCCGCCAGGCCAGCGCCGCCGCCACATAGCCGACAATCCCGGCAATGACCGATATCGTCGTCAGGCCCAGCAGAAAGGCCGGCGCCGCATCGGACAGCAGCCAGCGAGACCACTCGGACAGCGGCAGCCCTTCGCGCACCATCATCAGCAATTCGCCGGGTTGGGCATGCATGCCGAACACCGCGCTACCGACCCACAGCGCAGCGATCACCAGTAGCGGCGTCGTCACGGGGTTGCTGGCCAGCGTTGCCCCGGCGCAGAGCGGAACGTTCGCGCGGAACGGGATCGCGATCAACGCCGCCGACACCGGCTGGACGACCGGTATCATCACCAGAATGCCGACGAACAGCCCCAGGCCGATCGCGCGCGGCACCGATCGGCGGGTGAACCGCCACAGCGCCGGGCGCAGCAGCAGGTGCGCCACCGGCCGCAGCCAGCGGTTGCCCTCCAGCTCCTCGCGGCTGGGCATCAACCGGCGGATCGTGTCGACCGCCCACGTCTTGCTTCTAGCCACGGTCCCTCAACAGCCGCGATTGCTCGCGTTTCCAGTCGCGTTCCTTCTCGGTGGAGCGCTTGTCATGCAGTTTCTTGCCCTTCGCCAGCGCCAGCTCCACCTTCGCCCGCCCGCGCGGGTTGAAATAGATCGACAGCGGAATCAGCGTCATGCCCTCGCGCTGCACGGCATTGCGCAGCTTGTTGATCTCGCGTTCGTGCAGCAGCAGCTTGCGGGGGCGCTTCGGCTCGTGATTGAAACGGTTGCCGTGGCTGAACTCCGGTACATTGGCATTGATCAGCCAGACTTGATCGTCCTTCACCTCGGCGTAGCTTTCAGCGATCGAACCTTCGCCGAAACGCAGTGACTTCACCTCCGTTCCAGTCAGGGCAATACCAGCCTCGAAGAACTCCTCCAGAAAATACTCGTAGCGCGCGCGCCGGTTCTCGGCGACGGTTTTGATCTTCTCGAATGCCGCGGGCTTCGGCCGGGCCATCAGACCAGCTCGGCAATCTCGAGCGCGGCATCCACCTTGGCGCGGGCCGCCGCAGACGGCGGCGTCATCGGCAGGCGCAGCTCCGCGCCGATATCGGGCCGAACCCGGTTCAGCGCATATTTGACCGGGCCGGGAGACGCGTCGGCGAACAACGCGGCGTGCAGCGGGAACAGCCGATCCTGCAGCTCCAGCGCCTCCGCCCAGTCGCCGGCCAGGCACGCCGCCTGGAACTCGGCGCACAACCGCGGCGCGACATTAGCGGTGACGGAGATACAACCGCGCCCACCCATCACCATCAGCGCCAGCGCCATGTCGTCATTGCCGGACAGCTGGCAGAAATCCGTCCCGCAGGCCAGCCGCTGGGCGGTCACCCTGCCGGCGACGCCAGACGCATCCTTGATGCCGACGACACCGGGCAGCGCCGCCAGCCGGCCGACGGTTTCGACCGAAATATCGGTCACCGTCCGCGTCGGCACATTGTAGAGGATGATCGGCAGGTCGCAACGCTCGGCCAGATAGGCGAAATGGGCGTAGACCCCATCCTGGTTCGGCCGGTTGTAATAGGGCGCGACGACCAGCGCCGCCGCCGCCCCCTCGGCCTGCGCGAACTTCATATGTTCAAGCGCGGTCATCGTGTCGTTCGATCCGCAGCCGGCGATCACCGGCACCCGCCCCGCCGCCTGGGCGACGGTCAGCGCGATGACGCGGTGGTGCTCGTCGATGTCCATCGTCGCCGATTCGCCGGTGGTGCCGCAGGGGACCAGCGCGCTGCTGCCGCTCTCGATCTGCCAGTCGATCAGCGCGCGCAGCGCCGTCTCGTCGATCGCGCCGTCGCGAAACGGCGTCACCAGGGCCGGAATGGATCCGGAAAACATGGCGTGAATCCTTCACTTCTGCTTCGTCACGCCGCATAGTACCGGCATGC
This sequence comes from Sphingomonas flavalba, assembly GCF_004796535.1. Lineage (GTDB taxonomy): Bacteria > Pseudomonadota > Alphaproteobacteria > Sphingomonadales > Sphingomonadaceae > Sphingomonas_L > Sphingomonas_L flavalba. The sequence continues at coordinate 53,864 of NZ_SPHY01000006.1, forward strand.
GTAGAGGGCCTCGTTCATCGTCAGATAAGGAGCGTGGGGGCAACCTGTCCAGCATGGTTGTTCGTGTTTCCCTGATGGCGCTGCTTCTCGCTGCGCCCGCGCCGCTCGCGCTCCAGCCGATCCAGGCGCAACCGACGGCAGCGTCGCTTGCCGCGGTCGGCCCGGCGATCATCGAATGGAACCGCTTGCGCCAGAGCGATTCCCTGTCCTTTTCGGCCTATGCCAGCTTCCTGGCCGCCCATCCCGGCTGGCCGGGCGAGGCCGCGATGCGCCGCACCGCCGAGCGCGTCCTGACGCCCGAAATGATGGAGCCGCGCCAGGCGGTCGCTTTCTTCGACCGCTTCGCGCCGCTGACCAACACCGGCCAGGCCCGCTATGCGGAGGCACTGGCCACGATCGGCCGGCAGGACGAAGCCCGCGCCGCCGCGCGCAAGGCATGGACCTCCGGCTCGCTGTCCACGGCCGACGAGGCGCGGATGCTGACCGCTTTCGGCGGCAGCTTCACCCCGGCCGATCAGGATGAGCGCATGGACCGGCTGCTGTGGGCCGGGGCAACCAGCGCCGCCGCCCGCCAGCTGCCACTGGTCACTATTGCCCGCCGCCCGCTGTTCGAGGCGCGCCTGGCCATGCGGACCCGCGCCGCCGATGCCGCGACGAAGGCCAACGCCGTGCTGCCCGCCGCCCTCGGCGACGCCGGCTATCTCGCCGACCGGGCATTGTGGCTGCGCGCGACCGGCCAGGCCGGCGCCGCCCGCCAGCTGCTCGCCCAGCGCCGGCCGCTGACCGCCCGCCCGTCCGAACCGGTCAAATGGTACGAAATGCTGCTCGCGGTGGCGGAAGACGCGCGGGCCAGCGGCCAGCCGCAATTGGCATGGGACATCGCCCGCCAGATCGACGACGCCTTCCCGCCCGGCACGGACCTCCGCAACCAGCCACTGCCGGTGCGCGATCGCTACACCAGCCTTGCCTGGTTGGCCGGGATGACGGCGCTGAACGATCTGCACCGCCCGGCCGATGCCGTTGGCCTGTTCCAGCGTTACGCCGGGGCGGCAAAGACCCCGCAGACCCAGACCAAGGGCTATTACTGGGCGGGGCGTGCCGCGAAGGCCGCCGGCCGCAACCCAAGCGCCCATTTCGAACAGGCCGGCGCCTTTGCCGATCAGTTCTACGGCCAGCTCGCGCTGGAGGCGCTTGGTCGGCCGCTGCGCCCGCCACCCGACATGCCCGCCGACCGCCCGTCGCCGGGGGAACGCCAGGCGTTCATGAACCGCGAAGTGGTGCGCGCCGCCCGTTATCTCGGCCAGACCGGCAACTGGCGGGACCAGACACTGTTCGTCCGGGCGATCGCCGAAAGCGTCGACAGCGGCGTCGATCATGCGCTGGCGGACGAACTGTCGCGAACGCTCGGCCGCCCCGATCTCGCGGTCATGGTCGGCCGCGCCGCGCGCAGCGACGGGCGCAGCGATTATGCGCGGATCAGCTATCCGCAGGTGCCGGTGCCGTCCGACAGCACGCACGCATGGACGATGGTCCACGCGATCGCCCGGCAGGAAAGCCAGTTCGACCGCGACATCGTCAGCCGCGCCGGCGCGCGCGGCCTGATGCAGCTTATGCCCGCCACCGCCGCCGAGACGGCGCGCAAGCTCGGCATCGCCCATGATCCGTCGGCGCTGTCGGACAGCGGCTACAATATCCGGCTGGGCGCCGCCTATTTCCAGCGGATGCTCGACTATTACGGCGGCAGCCATGTGCTCGCCGTCGCCGCCTATAACGCCGGGCCGGGCAATGTGAACCGCTGGCTGAAGGCGAATGGCGATCCGCGTACCGCCGGCGTCGACACGATCCAGTGGGTCGAGAGCATCCCGTTCAGCGAGACACGCAACTATGTCCAGCGGGTACTGGAAAACGCGGTCGTCTACGATCTGCTGAACCCGCAGCGGACGCGCACCGCGTCGGCGGCGTCGCTGTCTGCCTATCTCGGCGCCCGCCCGGCTGGCTGACCCGGTGGACCGGCCCAATTACATCACCCTGGCCGGCTATGCCGCGCTGCGCGCCGAATATGAGACGCTATTCGCCGTCGAACGTCCGAAACTGGTCGAAACCATCAGTTGGGCGGCCGGGAACGGCGACCGGTCGGAAAACGGCGACTATATCTACGGCCGCAAACGGTTGCGCGAGATCGACCGCGCGATCAACCGGCTGTCGCGCAAGATGAAGGCGGCAAGGGTCGTTGACCCCACCGCCCAGCAGGATCGCGGCCGCGTGTTCTTCGGCGCGACGGTGACCGTCGCCGACGAGGACGACCGCGAACGCACAGTGACGATCGTCGGCAATGATGAGGCGGACGCCGCCGCCGGCCGCGTCGGCTGGGATTCGCCGATCGCCCGCGCCCTGCGCGGCTCCGCCGTCGGCGACCTCCGCCGCCTCCGCCTCCCCGCCGGCGAGCGCGAATACGAAGTGATCGCGATCAGCTACCCGGCCGCTAAGCCCTAGTAGCGATCCAATCACCGCGATCCCGACACGTGCGATGCAGAGCCGGAAGTCGGTCGCCGGATCGACGTTGGGCACCTATCAAAACGCACTCCCGCGGAAGCAGGGGGGCATCGGCGACGTGTGGGGTGCGGACCTTGGAACTGCTTTCGCGGGCGCGCCGGCGGCGGCGGTACCGCTCGCATCCCAGCGACACCCCAAAAAAACAGGGGCCGAACCGACGCGCATGGCATTGACGTCGGTTCGGCCCCTGCCCTTGCGTCCACCGTCTTGTCAGATTTCGATGAACGCCCACTCCTCGGACCAGGGCAGCCGCGACATCTGCCGCGACGGCCCGTCATCCTTGACGATGAATCCGTCGGAGAAGTTCGCGCCGGTGCCGGTTTCGGGGTCGAACATCCCCGGCTCGACCGAGAACATCATGCCGGTGTCGAGGATGGTGTGATCGCCCAGCGACAGATAGGGCGGCTGGTGCCCTTCCATTCCCTCGCCATGGGCCGGGCGGTGATAGATGTATTTCTGCATCCCCCGGTCGATCTGCATCTTGTGAATCGCATAGGCGACATCGGAGCAGGGCGTGCCCTTGCGCGACAGGTCGAGCTGCATCAGGCAGCCGTCGCGTGCGGTCTTCCACACCTTGTCCATATGGTCGGTCCGCGGCGCGATCATATAGGGCCGGTACAATTCACCACCACAGCCGCCGATACGGACGACGCCCGCCACCTGCAGCGCCTTGCCCCGTTCGATCTTGTTGTAGAAGAACTGGTTGGGGTGTGGATAGCCCGTCGCCTGCCCGATGCGGCAACCGATGTTCACCTGGATGCCGACCGCGTTATGCGGCTTCCCGTCCCGCTTGATGTCGGCAAGGATCAGCTCGGTGCCGAATTTCCGAGCGGCATGCGAAATCTCGAAATCGGTCAGGTCGGTGCCGTGGGTCAGGACCAGGTCGCGCGCGAAGGCGTGGATGCGGTCGAAATAGCTGTAGGCGCGGCGCGTCAGCGCGATCTCCAGCGGCGTCTTGCGCTGGCGCAGGTACATGCAGTCGCCCGCCGCCGACGCCATCGGCGCACCCAGCACGTCCGCCACCGTCTTCTGTTCGGACGCCAGCAGCTCGCGATCGGCGGCCAGCTTCTTGCCGGCGAATCCGCGCTTCTTCAGCCCTTCCAGCATCCAGCGCCACAGGTCGTTCTGCGGCCCTTTCTTCAATATGCCTTCGTTCGGCATCGTCCCGGCAACGTCGAGCCAGTCGAAATACATATCGCCGTCTTCATACCACCACTCCTGGATCAGATCGCGGTCCAGCGCAGGGTAGAACCAGATCGGGTGGTCGCCCTTGGTCGGGATGAAGCAGTGGATCATCCGTTCCGTCGTGGTGTGGAACAGGCCGGTGAAATAGATGACGTTCCACTGGTTGGTCAGCAGGATGCCGTCGAGCCCGGCCGCCGCCAGACGCTGCTGCAGCACCTGCGTCCGTTCCTTGCTCCAACTGAGCGGAAGCCGGTCGATCGTGGTCGGCTCCAGGTCGTCGGGGGGAAGAAACAGCTTGGCGGACTCGCTTCCGGTCGGAAGGTCGCCCTTGTCCGCAAGCCTGTTCGCGACGACCGCTCCCGCCGCACCGCCGGCGACGACGCCAAGCCCGAGTCCTCCGATGAATTGACGACGCTGCATAGCATTCTCCCCGTTTCAGTTGGTTGATCGATTTACTTCCGCATTACTGGAACTTGCCTTTCATATTTCACGCTCGCAGGGAGCGGGCAGGACGGCGCGACAAAGCAAGCAAGACCTCAGCCGACATGGCTTTGCACATTCCTTGCGGCCGGCCGAAGCTTTCCGCCCCGGCGATCGATGCCGGGGCGGAAAGGCTGTCAGAAGCCGTACTTCGTCAGGTCCGGGCGGTTCTCCAGGCCGCGCTTGATGATGGCGAGCGCCTGCGCTTCCTCGTCGCCGACCAGCGGATAACGGGGCGCGCGAACGACCGGGGACGTACCCCGCACGACATGCTCGGCAAGCTTGATTTTCTGCACGAACTTCGGCCCGATATCGAGGCTGAGCAGCGGCAGGAACCAGCGATAGATTTCCATCGCCTCTGTGATGCGGCCTTCGCGCACCAGGCGATAAATCGCCACCGTCTCGCGCGGGAAGGCCACGACCAGCCCGGCGATCCAGCCGACGCAGCCGAGCACCATGCTCTCCAGCGCCAGGTCGTCGACACCAATCAGCAGCTTGTAGCGATCACCGACCAGGTCGATGATCTTGTTGATCCGCCGCGTATCGGCCGACGATTCCTTCACCGCGACGAACTTCTTCTCGTCGGCGAGCATCTGGAAATGCTCGGGCAACAGGTCGACGGTATACGCGACCGGGTTGTTATAGAGGATGATCGGCAGCTCGGTATTCGCCGCGATCGTGCGGAAATAGCCCATCGTCTCGCGCGGATCGGACAGATAGCGCATCGCGGGCAGGACCATCAGGCCCTCGACGCCAGCCTTTTCGACCCGGCGGACGAGGTCGATCGCCGCCCGCGTCGAATCCTCGGCGATCGTCATGATGATCGGCTTGCTGCCCGCGGCTTCGGCGACGGCGGCTTCGGCGATCGCCACCTTCTCGTCGGCGGTCAGGCTGCTAGCCTCGCCCAGCGATCCGCAAACGATCACGCCATCGACACCGGCGTCGATCTGAAAGCGGACATCGTCCCGCACAGCCTGGATATCGACGTCCTCCGCGGCGTCCATTTTGGTGGTGATGGCCGGGAATACGCCTTCAAAATCACTCGCGTTCATTTCATGTCCTTGTTCAAGAGCCGTACCGGCCGTCCATAGCTGGTCTCCGTTACAGAATATAGTATACGATTTTATCGATCGCGATACAACCGCTATTTCGCGGCCGTTCCGCGCGGGGGCGCTTCACCGAAAAAGCAGACTGTGAGCGGGTCAATCGCTGGCGCCAGCGGCGGCCTTCTCCTGCGCGACATACCACTTCGCTTCGCGCAGCAGGGCTTGCGCGTCGTAGGCCTCCCCCTCCTTGATCGTCCAGATGACGCCGCCGCCACTCCGGTCGGTGCCGTAATGGGCAAAGCCGGCCCCGTAGAGCAGCTTGAAGTTGTCGAGCGGATTGCCGTCGACGACAACGAGGTCGGCGATGCAGCCCTGGCGGATGCCGCACAGCCCTTTGTCCAGCCCGGCAACCGCCGCCGAATTGGTCGTCGCGATCTTGACCACGTCGAGCGGATGAATCCCGGCCTGCTGCATCAGTTCGAACTCGCGGACCGCGCCGAAACCATAGAGCGACTGCTGCGACCCGCTGTCGCTGCCCAGCCCGACCAGTCCGCCCTTCGCCCAGAAACGGTGCAGCCAGCGCATCCAGCGTTGGTAATTGTCCTTCCAGGCGATCTCGTCCGACGTCTTCCAGTCGGTGTGGAAAGATGCGTGGACGTCCGCACGCGGGCGCCACTGGTCGAGCATCGTCGGATGGACCAGCGTTTCCCGCCAGGGTAGCGTTACCACCCGCATGAAATCGGTCGACGCCTCGTAAATCGCGAAGGTCGGCACCCATGCCGTCTTGTTCGCGATCAACTCGTCGATGACCGCTTCCAGCGCGTCGGGGTCGGCGTCCGCCTGTTTCCACAGGTAGCCGGCCTGACGGAACCGCTGCAATTCGTCGAGATAGTTATAGTCGTAAGGAAAATTCTGCGTTCCCGACAGCGCCGCATCGGGCACGCCGTACCAGTGCTCTATGCTGGTCACCCCCGCCTGCGACGCGACGCGCGCGTCGGCTTCCGACACTTTCAGGTCGACCATCACGCCGCCCATGCCCAGCTTCGCCGCCTCGTCGGTGATCGCGGCGATCACGTCGGGATAGGTGCCGGGCCCATGGCTGATCTTGATGCCGTCGGCGCCCTGCGACCGGTATTGGCGGACCAGGGCGCGCGCTTCGTCCGGCGTATGGCCTTTGTCGCGGGTCCGCGCCGTGTTGGGCCAGCGTTTGTAGATCTGGACGCGCGGCGCGATGATGCTGTGCGCGTCCGACAGCCGCTTCTGCTCGACCAGTGCGGGAAAGTCGCTGGCGCCCGCGTCGCGCAGGGTCGTAAAGCCGTGCCCCAGCCACAGGCGGAACGCATAGGCGTAGGAATGCGCCCCCGCCTGCCGCGCATCGGGAATGTGCGCGTGCAGGTCGAACAGGCCGGGCAGCACATATTTGCCGCTGGCGTCGATGACGACGTCGCCGGTCGGCCGCGTCGCCAGCCCCGATCGGGCGGACACCGCGTCGAACGGCACGATGTCGACGATCCGACCCTGCTCGATGATGATATCGACCGGGCCTTCCGGCGGCACGGCACGGCCGCTCGCCGGGGTGCCGCGCCCGGTGACCATGATGCCGCCGCGCACGATCATGCGCTTGCCGGTCACCGCCTTGGTCGTGCCCAGCGGGATCGGTTCGGCGCCGGCGGCCGGCTCGACCACCGTCTCGGCGGCGGCGGGATGCCCCACGACCATGCCGCAAAGGGCAATAGCGAGCAGAGAGGGGGATAGACGAAATGTCGTCATCGCTATTGGTCCTTTCCGGCTGGGTCGTGGGGCAAGTGCGCGCGAACGGCGCCCTAGGGCAGTTGCTCGCCGTTATGGATGGCCATTTCGCCCTGCGGCATGCCGCGTTCGGTCTTCTGCCGGGCGACCATTTCGCGAACGTCGGCGCGCAGCTTGGCGGCGTCGTAGATGATGCCGTCCTTAATGGTCAGGGAGATGCCGCCGATCTTGTCGACCTTGCCGGTGTCGTCGTTCAGCTTGATCGTGCCGGTGCCGAACAGCAGTTTCAGGTTGGCGAGCGGATTGCCCTTCACCACCACCAGGTCCGCCTTGCGGCCGACGCGGATCGTGCCGACCTGGTCCTCGACGCCGAGCACCTGCGCGCCGACCTGGGTCGCCGCGTGGATCACCTCCAGCGGGCTGAAACCGGCCTCGCGCAGCAGCTGCATCTCCTGGATGTAGCCAAAGCCGTAGAGATTGTAGATGTAGCCGCTGTCGCTGCCGACCGCGACCTTTCCGCCCTTGTTTTTGTATTCGTTCAGGAATTTCATCCAGTACTGGTAATTTTCTTTCCACGCCATTTCATGTTCGGTCGTCCAATCGAACCAGTAGGCGCCGTGGTTGACGCGGCTCGGGCGGTAGAAATCCCACAGCGCCGGCATCGTGTATTCGGCATGCCATTCGGCGCGGCTCATCCGCATGAAATCGCGGCCGGTCAGATAGGCCGTCATCGTCGGAACCAAGGCAAAGTCACGCTCGAGCAGCTTGCCCATCACCTCGTTCCACTTGTCCGACCCCGGCTGGGCCGCTTGCGCCCACAGCCGCCCGGCTTCGCCGAAGCGCATCATCTCGTCATTGTTGATGAAATCGCCGGGGAAGGCCTGCAGGCGCTTGTCGGTGAACATCGCCTCGGGAAGCCCGTACCAGTGCTCCATCGACTCCAGCCCTTGCGCGGACGTGTCGAGCACATTGGCATAGGCGACGACCGGCTGCGCGTGGTGCATCGTCGTCCGCAGGTCGATCTTGTTCGCCTCGTCGATCGCGGCGAACAGCACGTCCTTCGCACCGCCGATGAACTTGATGCCGTCGGCACCGCGCCGCTTCGCTTCCTGGATGGTGGCACGCGCGGTTGTCGCGTCGTTGATCAACTGACCGCGGCGGATGTCGTGGAAGAACGGATAGATATGCAGGCGCGGCGCGACGATTTCGTTGCGGGCGCTGCGCTCCTTGATTGCTTTCAGCCACTCGATCGGGCCGCCGCTGCCCAGGTCGCGCGCGGTGGTGATGCCATGCCCCATCCACAGTTTCAGGATATATTCGGACGGGACGTTCTGGCCCTGGCTCAGCGTGTGCAGGTGGACGTGGGCGTCGACGAAGCCGGGCATCACGTAATGTCCGGTCAGGTCGACCTCATAGTCGCCTTTGGCGGCACGTGCATTGGGGTCGATCGCCCCCGGCGCGCCGATCGTCTTGATCTCGGCGATCTTGTCGCCCGACAGGACGATGTCAGCCGGCCCCTGCGCCGGCGCGCCCGTCCCGTCGATATAATAGACATTGCGCAGGATGATCCGGTTGTAGGGGCCGACACCTTCGGTGCGGTTAGGGATCGGATCGGCCTGCAGGGCGCCCGGCGGGTCAGCCGCGATGGCCGACCCTCCGCCGAAGGCGACCGATGCCATCATGGACAGCAGGACGAGCTTAACCCCCCGTATGCGCCTTTTTTCGCTACGCATTTTCGTCTCTCCTAGATCGAATATTCCGATATTTCGAATGTGTGTCGGCCAACTTAGAACTTGAAACGAACGCCAAGGAAGTAACGGCTACCGATGACGTCATAGAGAGACGGGTCCGTATTGGCGTCGCCGGCAAGGACGGTGCCCATGATCGGCGGCTTTTTGTTGAAGATATTGTCGATGCCGGCGACGATCTCAGCAAAGCTGGTGATCCGGAACTGCGACGACAGGTCGAAGTAGTATTGCGGGCTGGTCCGCTGCACCGCCGCCGTGATCCCCGGATAGAGCTTCAGCACGCCGACCCGCCGCATGCTGCCGCGCAGGGTCAGCGGGCCGCTGTTGTAGGTCAGGTTGGTCTTGAGGCTCAGCTTCGGCGTGCCGTAGATGCCGTAGCCGGTACAGCCGCCGCCCATCCGGCCCGCGCAATCGCGCTTCGGCTGGCCGGCAAGCACCTGGGTCGACCGCTCGAGCATCCAGCTGGCAACGACCTGGAAGTCGAGCCGCGCCAGATCCCCGCCGATTGCCAGCGCATCCGGCAGGTCGACACGATAGTCGATCTGCGCGTCGATGCCGCGCACCGCCAACGTACCGATGTTCTGCAGGTTGGTCGCCACATAATCGACCTGGCCGTTGGGCAGCCGGACGATGGCGCGGCAGGTCGTCGAATTCGGGTCCAAGTTGATGAAGCAGTCGGTCAGCGTCTGATCGGTGTTAACGCTGGCGATCGCCCCGGTGACGTCGATGTTGTAATAGTCGACGGTCAGGTTCAGCCGGTCCAGGAAGGGCGGGGAAATCACCGCGCCCACCGTCCAGGTCTTGGACTTTTCTTCCTGCAGCGCGGGGTTGCCGCCGGTCAGGGCCGTCATGCCGACCGTTCCCTGCTGCCAGTTGGGCAGGTCCACCGCCGGGACGCCCTGCGAAATGCATAGCTGCTGCTGGGCGGATGTCGGCTGGCGGGTGGCGACGCACGGGTCCTCGCCCGATCCGTAGGAACGGCCCATCGGGCGATAAAGCTCGTTCAGGGTCGGCGCCCGGATGGCGCTGTTATACGCGCCGCGGAAGCGGAGCCAGCGCACCGGCGCCCACTCGCCGCCCAGTTTCCAGGCGAACACGCTGCCGATCGTCGAATAATCGGCGTAGCGTGCCGCACCCTCGATCGCCAGCGAGTCCGCGAACGGCACGTCGGCCAGGATCGGCACGCGGGTTTCGCCGAAAAACTCCTTCAGGTTGTAGGACCCGCTCGCCGCCGCCAGCGACGACGGACCGTATTCGCCGGCCAGGTCCTGCGGGCTGGGCAGGAAGCTGTAGCTGTCCTTGCGATATTCGACGCCGATCGCGATCGGCACCGGCCCCGCCGGCATCTCGAACAGGTTGCCGCTCAGCGAGGCGCCAGCGACGGTGCGTGAGAAGGATTCGACGCTGGCGCGCGGCGGGGTCAGGAAAGTCGCGGCGGACGGATCGAGCACGTCGATGCCGAACACGCTCGCCGGAACACAGCCGCGCGACGTGTCGCGGCAGACCACCTGCCCGCTGCCGTCGACCACCGAGTCCAGCGACTGGGCCAGTCGGGTCAGCGAGATCTGCCCGGTGTTCAGCTGGTCGGTCCGGCTGTGCTGGTACTGGAAGAAGCTGTCCCAGCGCCAGGTACCGCTGCCCAGGCCGAACTCGCCGCGCAACCCGCCGGTCAGGTTGTAGGACTGACGTTCATACGCGTAATGGCGCGGGCCCAGTTCGGTTGAACGCCGGTTGGCGTTGATGACGATCGCATCGCCGTCGGCGTCGGTGTCGAATACCGCGGCGTTGTCGACGAAGAATTGCCGCACGGCCGGGGCCAGTGTCGGGTTGGTCGCGTAGTTGGGGATCAACAACTGCGTGCTACCGAGACCAGGCGTCTGCAGCGTCGACTGGTCGGGCGCCTGCTGAAAGGCGTTGACGTTGCGCATGTAGAACGCCTCGGCATAGGCCTCGACGCCATCGGTGATCTCGTAATGGCCGAGCGCCGAAATCTGGGTCCGCTCCAGCGGCCGCAGCAAATAGTTGTCGGCGGAATAGTTGAATGCGTTCTGCGGGGTACAATAGGGCAGCACCTCGCCGTTGACGCCGAAACGGATGCCGGTGATCGCGGTGCACGGGCCGCTCGGGGTCAGGTTGACGCCCTGGAGCTGCGCCAGCGTCGACGCGGTCAGGCCGATGCGCGTGCCGGGGATGCTCCCGGAACCGCCGGGAACCAGCTCGCCGTTGATCGTATCCAGCGCCACCGACGAGAATCCGCGATGCTGCTGAAACACCGGCTTGCGCTTGGTGTAGGACATCGACAGCGTGACGTTGCCCCGCCCCTCGTCCAGATTGGCGCCGACCGTCGCGTCGATCTTGTGCGACGCACCATCATTCTTGAACGTCTCTCCGTACAGGTAATTGAAACCGAAACCGGAAAAATCCTTCTTGAGCAGGAAGTTGACCGCGCCAGCGATCGCGTCGGACCCGTAGACGGCCGACGCGCCGCCAGTGACGATCTCGACGCGCTCGACCAGCACGTCGGGAATGCTGGCAAGGTCGACTTGCCCGTCGGAATTGGCCGGGATGAAGCGGCGGCCGTTGATCAGCACCAGCGTCCGCGTCGCCCCGAGGCCGCGCAGGTTGGCGGTCAGCACACCAGACCCGCCGGCGGCGTTGACGTTGGAATTCTGCCCGGCGGCAAGCTGCGGGAACTCGTTCAGCGTGTTCTCGATCGTGACGCTGCCCGACAGTTGAAGGTCGGCGCCGCCGACGACCGTGGTCGGGCTGGGCGCCGCCAGATCGGTCCGCACCAGGCGCGATCCGGTGACAATGATGTCTTCGTGGACGGCGGTCTCGGCCGGGGCATCCTGAGCCGAGGCGACCTGCACCGGGACCAGCATCGTGCCGATCAGCAAGGCGGTTGCGATACCCCGCCGACGTGCCCCTCGGAACCGCGCGCGCGCACTTTCGCTGTCGTGATTTTGCATAACTCTCCCTCCAGTTTTCGTCATGTTTTTTTGGGCCCCGGTCGCACAGATTATGACCTTATTGCCGCGTATGAGACGTATACTATATATCGTCTACACCCTGTCAAGGTGATGAACTTTTAAAAATTATGTGGTTATTTTCAGTATATTATTATTATATCTTAATAAATTTTCGAGGATAGGATTTTTGAGAAAATTTGCCCTTTTACCTGCCCCCCACTGCGTCGGCGGCGCAGGCAGCAACGCCGGATCGGACGCCTCTGCCACCGGCATTGTCAGGGGATCGCAGCGCTTTAAGATACCGCCGCGCTGCAACGGTGCGCGGTCATCGGCGGTAGTCGCCGCGACTCGCGCTCACATGGGGAAAAATCGCTTCCGGCCCTAATCCGAACCAGCGGCCCAGCGGGTCAGCAGCAGCTCCACGAATGCCTCGATCGCCACGTCGTCCGTCTACAACACGGCGCCGCCGCTACAGGAAGCTGCCGCCCGTCGGCGCCTGTTTCAGCGCATCGGTGAAACGCCTGCGCCACCAGGTCACGTCCTCGCGGATGACATTGTCGTACATCGGCTGCCAGCGGGCGATCCGCTCGTCCAGCGGCATAGCGAGCGCGCGCTCGAGCGCGTCGGCGATGTCGTCGGCGCTGTACGGGTTGATCAGCAGCGCGCCGTCCAACTGGGCGGCCGCGCCGGCGAAGCGCGACAGGATCAGCACGCCTGGGTTCTTCGCGTCCTGCGCCGCCACATACTCCTTGGCCACCAGGTTCATGCCGTCGCGCAGCGGCGTGACCAGGCCGGCGCGCGCCGCACGGTAGATGCCGGCCAGCACAGCGCGCGGATAGCCGTGGTTGACGTAGCGCAGCGGCACCCAGTCGATATCGGCGAAGGCGCCGTTGATCCGCCCCGACAGCGCGTCGAGCTGGGCGCGTATGTCCTGATAGCTCTGAACGCTGGCGCGCGACGGCGGCGCGATCTGCAACAGATAGACATGGGCATGCGCGCCGGGCCGCGTCTCCAGATAGCGCTGGTAGCCGCTGAACCGCTCTTCCAGCCCCTTGGAATAATCCAGCCGGTCGACACCGACGATCAAGCTGCGGCCGATCGAGCTTTCGACCATCCGCGCGTGGGTCGCCACCGCCTCGGCGCTGTCGCGGCTGGCGACGAAATCCTGCGCGTCGATGCCGATCGGGCAGGCGATCGCCCGGATCGTGCGCGCACCGACGGTGACCGCGCCGTCGGGGCCCACCTCGCCGTTCATCTCGTGGATGACGTAATCGTGGAACGTCTCCAGCCATTCGCGGGTCTGGAAACCGATCACGTCATAGGCGAACAGCGCGTCGACCAGCCGCCGGTGGTGCGGCAGGGCGGTCAGCAGCTTGGTCGGCGGCCAGGGGATGTGCAGGAAAAAGCCGATCCGGTTCTCCAGCCCCTGCCGGCGCAGCATCCAGCCGAGCGGGATCATGTGATAGTCATGCACCCAGACCAGGTCGTCCGGCTGGATATGCGGACCGATGACGTCGCCGAACATCTGGTTGACCCGCTCGTAACCGCCCTGGAAATCGCGTTCGAACTCGGTCAGGTCGAGGCGGTAGTGGAACAGCGGCCACAGCGTCCGGTTGGCGTAGCCGTCGTAATATTCCTCGACATCCTGTTCCGGCAGGTCGACCGTCGCGGAGGTGACACCGTCATAGGTCACGAAACGCGGCGCCTCCGTCTCCCCCGCTTCCCCGGACCAGCCGAACCAGATGCCGTTGGTTTCCCGCAGCGCGGCGGTCAGCGCGACGGCAAGGCCGCCCTGCGCGCCGGGCTGTTCGGCGGTCGGCGCCTGCACGCGGTTCGATATGACGATAAGGCGGGTCAGCGGACGGCACTCCATGGTTTGCTCAGCAGGACGGCGCAGTTGATCAGCCCGGCCAGCGAGTAGGTTTGCGGGTAATTGCCCCACAATTCCCCGGTCACCGGGTCGATGTCCTCGGACAGCAGGCCGGCGGGGGTTCGCCGCGCCAGTATCTCCTCAAACAGGGCGCGCGCATCCGCGGTGCGGCCGATGGCGTGCAGCGCCTCGATCAGCCAGAAGGTGCACATGTTGAACGCGGTGTGCGGCATGCCGAAATCATCCTCGCTGTCGTAACGCAGCATGTTGGACCCGCGCCGCAAACCGGCCTCGACCGCCGCCAGCGTTCCCTTGAAGCGCGGGTCGTCGGGCGACAGGAAACGCAGTTCGAGCAGTTGGATCAGGCTGGCGTCGAGCGTGTCGCCGGCGAAGGTCGCGGACAGCCGGTTGCTCTCCGGCCGCCATGCCGCCTGTTCGATCCGCGCCCGCATGCCGTCCGCCCGCGCCTGCCAGAAGGCGGCCCGCGCCTCCAGCCCCAGCGCCGCCGCCGCATTGGCCAGCCGGTCGCAGGCGGCCCAGCACATCGCCGCCGAATAGGTGTGGACATGGGCACGGGTCCGCAATTCCCACAACCCGGCATCGGGCTGGTCATAGCGTTCCCACGCCCGCTCGCCGACCGGCTCCAGCGCTTCGAAATCGGCGACGCCGGCCATCCGCAGCAGCCGATGATCGAAAAACGCCTGGGTGTTGGACAGGACGATCTGGCCATAGGCGTCATGCTGCATCTGGTCATAGGCCTGGTTGCCGACGCGCACCGGCCCCATCCCGCGATAGCCGTTCAGGCCGGGCGCCACGCGCTCGGTCAGCGTCTGCTCGCCGCCGACCCCGTAGAGCGGCTGGATATGCCCGCCGGCGGCGTTGTCGACGATGTTGCGCAGATATTCGAGATAGCCCTCCAGCACGTCGAGCGCGCCCAGTCGGTTCAGCGCCTGGATCGTGTAATAGGCGTCACGGATCCAGCAGTAGCGATAGTCCCAGTTGCGGCCGGAATCGGCATGCTCGGGGATCGACGTCGTCATTGCCGCGACGATCGCGCCGCTTTCCTCATGCTGGCACAGCTTCAGGGTGATCGCGGCGCGAATCACCGCTTCTTGCCATTCGAACGGCGTCGCCAGCCCGCGCACCCAGTGGCGCCACTCCGTCGCTGTCCGGTCGAGCATCTGCTCCAGCGCGGCGACGATGTCGTCGGCGAAGCTCTCGTCGGGGCCAAGGTAGAAATGCAGGCTGCGTTCGACCCGGAACAACCGCTCGCTCTCGATCCAGCCGACCGGCGCCGTCGTCGACAGCCGGATCACGCCGTCGTCCAGCAGGTAGCGGATATGGTTGGTGCCGCGCGTATGGCCGGCCCGCGCGCTGCCCCAGCCCCGGCCAGGCCGCAGGCGGATGCGGACGCGCGGGGAACCGGATACCGGCCGGACGATCCGCACGAAGGCGGTCGGCCGGAACATCCGCCCCAGCCGGCGGAAACGCGGTGCGAAATCGATGACCTCGATCGCGTTGCCGTCGCCGTCGCTGTGCCGGGTCACCAGCACCGGCGTGTTACGCAGATAGGCCTGACTGGTCTCGACGACGCCGTCCAGGTCGATCTCCCAGAAGCCGTAGGCACCCTCGCCCGCCGGCGGCTTGTCGTCGAGCAGCGACGAAAAGGCTGGCTCTCCGTCGATCCGGGGCAGGCACCCCCAGACGAACCGGCCGGACCGGTCGACCAGCGCGGACACCTGGCAATTGCCGATCGGCCAGAGGTCGAGCGTCGCGGTCACAGCGCTGCCAGCCATGCGCGCACCGCCGCTACATCGGCTAGCCGGGCGGTCGCCGCCGTCGGCCGCGCCGGGCCGACCAGTATGCCGGCGCCGCCCAGCGCCACGCAGCGCGCAAAGCCGGCTTCGTCGGTCACGTCGTCGCCCAGAAAGACCGGCCGATGGCCGATGAACGGCGGCCCGGCCATCAGTGCGGCGATCGCGCTGCCCTTGTCCGCTCCCGCCACGCGCAATTCGACCACCATCTTGCCTTTCTGGACGTGAAGCCCGTGTGTCGCCGCCAATTGCCCGGCTAGCGCCTCCGCCGCCGCTTCCGCCGCCGGGTCGCCCCGGTAATGCAGCGCGACGCCAAGCGACTTCGCCTCGACGACGATCGCCGCATTACCGGCGAACGCCCGCCGGAACGCCGCCTCGACCGCGTCGAGCGCCGCCGGTCGTGGCACCGGCACCGCTGGCACGCCGGGCCTGCGGCTTTCCGCGCCATGGCTGCCGACCACCACCAGCGCAGCCGCCGCCGGGCCGATCAGCGCGTCGAGCTGGGCGATCGACCGGCCGCTGATCAGCGCCAGCCGCCCGCCGAGCCTGCCCGCCAGCCGGTGCAGCAGCGCTGCCAGCCCAGGGTCAACGACAACCCCGTCCGGGCGTTCCGCCAGCCCGACCAGCGTACCGTCGAAATCCAGGAAAAGGCTGATGTCGCGGCTGTCCAATGCGGGGGGAACCGCCAGTGTCCGCTGCTGGTGCATCGCAAGAGGATACACGCCCAGGCCCGTCGGGACACCCCCCCTTGCCCGGTCGCCGCACTCCGCCGCCGCCCGCGGGCTCTAGCGCTCACCCGGCCGGTATTGCCGCCGGGTGTTCGCGGCGATCTCGTCCGGGTAGAAATGGACCGGCCGCAGCCGTCCGGCCGCGTAGGCCGCCGCCTGATCGGTGAAATGCGGCGACGCCGGGTCGCCGCTTTCGCCGCCGGCGCTGACCGCCCAGGCGCGCAGCCGCGGCGCGAATTCGACGACGGCGACAAAGCTGTTGCCGGTGCTGCCATACAGGCGCTTGGTGCCCGCGCCGCGCTGCGCACCGAATGAGGCCAGCGAGCCCCAATGCGCGGAAGCGAAGCCGACCGGCAGGCTGGGCTTGCCGTCGTCGAATACGCCGTCGATCGCGCCGGTCAGCCGCTGGAAGCGGTTGACCGCACCCCAGGGGACGCGCCAGTCGCCGAAATCCTTCCTCAGCCGGTCGAGCGCCTCGCCGAGCGCCGCCAGCGCCGTCGCATCGTCAAGATGATCGGCCAGATAGGCCGGCACGTTCCGTCGCGCCGCCTGCGCCGCCGGGCCGTAGCGCGTCCACAACACCTCGCCCCAGAAGACGGCGATCGTCATCGGGCGGGATGTGACCCCCCAGCGATAGTCCCAGCC
This sequence comes from Sphingomonas flavalba, assembly GCF_004796535.1. GTDB lineage: Bacteria > Pseudomonadota > Alphaproteobacteria > Sphingomonadales > Sphingomonadaceae > Sphingomonas_L > Sphingomonas_L flavalba. The sequence goes on from NZ_SPHY01000006.1 coordinate 70,651, forward strand.
CCGCAGCATCGCGATCGCCGGGCCGAGCCGCGCCCGCCGCGCATCGCCTCGCGGCAGCGCATCGAACGCCGCCGTCAATTTCGGGATCAGGGTCGCAAAGGCCGGCTGATAGCTGTCATAAGCCGCCGCCATCAGGCTTTTCGGGGTGAAATCGCGCTGGGCGCGGAGCAGCATGTCGGCGTGGACGCCGCGCGCATTCTCGCCGAACCGGTCCATGTAGCGCGGGAAATCCGCCGCCTTCGGGCTGGCGTCGCCGGCCGCCGTCCACGGCCAGTTGTTGGTGTTCATCACCCAGCCGCCGGGCGGGTTGCGGACCGACGGCAGCGCGGCGAGCGGGGTCAGCCCCTGCCAGTCGGTCGCAGGATCGGCACCGTCAACCGGGTCGGCATAGTCGAAGCGGTCGTCGCGGATCGGCACGAATTGCGGGTGGAGATAGGCGATGTCGCCATTGGCATCGGCATAAAGCGTGTTGTTCGACGAATTGGCGCTGAGCGCCGCGACCGCCATGAACGCCTGATAGTCCTGCGCCTTGGTCCGCAGGAAGGACTGCTGCAGCGCCGCCACCGGCCGGAACATCATCGCGATCGCGATCCACTTGCCGTCGCGCTCGCCGATCACCGGGCCGTGATGGGTGCGATAGACGGTGAAGCGCCGCTCCGCCTGCCCGCCGTCGGCGGTGCGATAGCGCAGGATCAGCGGCGCTTCGGCGACCGGCCGCCATTCGGCGCCATAGCGGTAATGGGGGCGGCCTTCGCGCCGGGCGATCGTCTCGGCGAACTCGTCGATATTGTCGACGCCGCTCGATGTGTGCATCCACCCGGCCCGCTCGTTGAAACCCTGATAGATGAAGAACTGCCCCCAGGTCGCCGCGCCATAGGCGTTCAGCCCCTCGTCGCTGGTCATCTGCAGTTCGGAGCGAAAATAGAAGCTGGTATGGGGATTGATCAGCAGCATCGCGTGGCCGTCGCGGCTGTTGCGGGGGGCGATGGCGATGCCGTTGGAACCGCGCGGCTCGCGCGGGCGCAGGCCGGCCTCCTCCGCCGTCGGCGCCAGCGCCTGCCCGCCATAGAAGCGGGCGAGCCCGGCCAGCGGAATCCGCTCTATGTCGCCGCCGATGCTGCCCTCGCTGAACGCCAGCGCCATCCACGGTTCGAACCGGGTGATCAGGCGCGGGCGGACATGCGGGTGGCTGGCAAGATAGTAATTCAGCCCGTCCGCCCAGGCGCGGGTCAGCGCGTGCAGCCAGGCCGGGCTGGCGGCGTGGCGGGCCTGCAGGTCGGTCGGGTCGATGTACAGCCGCATCCGCAGATCCTGCCAGATCGCCTTCTCGCCCTCGACCTCCGCCAGCCGGCCGAGCGCGGTGATGTAGTTGGTCTCCACCCGATTGAAGTCGTCTTCCGCCTGGGCATAGATCGCGCCGAACACGGCGTCGGCGTCGCTCTTGCCGCGGACATGGGCGATCCCCCAATTGTCGCGGGTAATGGTGACGCGGGCCGCCGTATCACGCCAGCGCGCCGCGTCGTCCCCCACCGCCAGCGCCACGCCCGGCAGCAACAGCAGCAGCGCCAGCGCCATGCCCCACAGACCCGGCCGCAGGGCGGGCCGGGCCGCGCGATAAAGGGATGGCATCGGCTTCGTCCTCCAGTCGGGCTCCAACCCGGCCCAGCAGCAGCGAGGCCGTCGTCATTGTCGGTTCCGCCGCCGATGTCCAGCACGCGTTCAAAGCGCGTTTCCCCGCTCGAGGCCCCCACATGCCCGGCGTTACCGCTCGCCGACTCGAGGCGCGAACAGTATCGGCGCGTAGCCCGCCAGGAACGCGCCGAACGCCGCCACCCACAGCCCGCCGGAAACCGCGATCCCGACCTGATAACCAAGCAGGTCGAATGCCGTCGCCATCCGTAGCAACGCCCCCAGCGTCACCAGCGCATAGGCGGCGACGGTCAGCGGCCCGGCGCGCAGATCCCGTGCCGTCTGGCTCAGGATGGTGCGGGTCATCACCGCCAGGATCATCGTCGCCATCGCCCCCGCGGCCAGCGCGTGCAGCGCGGCGGTGCGCGGCACCGGTCCGCCGAGCACCGCCGCCGCCAGCAGGGCCAGCCCCGCGGACAGCCAGGCAAAGCCCAGATGCAGGCTCAGCACCAGCGGGTCGCGCGCCGCCGTCACGCCGCGCCAACGCGCCATCCGCCCCGCCTGCGCTACCGCGGCGGCGGCAAGGGCAAGGCCGGCGGCCCGCGCATCGGGCCAGACCGCCCAACCGGCAAGCGCCGCCGCAGTCACCACCATCGCGGCGCGGTCGTAACGGTCGGGCTGGCCCGGCATCCGCCCGGTCGCGTCGTTCCGCGCCAGCCAGTTGCGGGTGAAGGACGGGACCAGCCGGCCGCCGACCATCGCGATCAGCGCGACGATCAAGGCAAGGCCGGCGCGCCAGCCGAGCGCATCGTCCGCAACCCAGCCGGCGGCCCCGCCATGGTCGAGCACACTGGCAATGCCGAGCAGCAGCACCAGACCAACCAGCGGCAGGTTGCGGTTGCCCATCACCAGCGCCTCGCGCGCACCGAGCAGGGCCAGCACGAGCGGAAAGGCGCCATCGACCAGCATCACCGCCGCGCCGCCGGGGCCGCCGGCAAGCAGCAGCGCCGCCCGTCCGGCCAGCCACAGCAGCGCCAGCGCGGCAAGCGGCGGCCCGGCCACCGGCAGGCGGCCGCTGCGGTTGGGAATGGCGGTCAGGTAATAACCGGTGATCGCCGCGCCGACGAAGCCGAACAGCATTTCGTGGCGGTGCCAGGCAAGCCAGTCGCCCGGCCCCGGCGCGGGCAGGCCGGACAGCATCGCCACCCACAGGCCGATCGCCACCACCGCCCACAGCGCGGCGGCAAGGAAGAACGGCCGGAAACCGCCGCGCAGCACCGGCGGTGCCGCCGCCATCCGCGCCCGCCGCAGCGCCAGCATCCGTTCGCCGCGCGTCTCGCCACCTTCCTGCCGCCGCTCCGTCATCCGCCTGCCCCCTCGCCGCCCCGCGCCGGGAACTGGCCGTAACGGACCGCCGCGACCGTGCCGTAAAGCAGAGTCAGCGCGGCGAGGTTCAGCAGTTCAATCCGCTGTTCAGCCAGCGTCGCGCCCATCTGGTTGATGCCGACCATCAGGTGAATGCCCGGCGTCGTCGGCAGCAGCCGGGCGAGCAGCGCCAGCCAGCCGGGCATCGCCTCCGCCGGCCAGGACAGGCCGGACAGGAAGAAGATCGGCACCGAGGTGACGATCCATAGCTGGATCGGCCGCTCCCGCGTACGGAACAGGCTGGCCAGCGCCAGCGCCGCCGCCACCGTCGCCGCCGCGAACAGCGCCGTCGCCACCGCCAGCGCGCCAAAGCCGCCGGCGGCGCGCGGCATGTCCTGAAACCAGAAGACGAAGCCGGTGTAATAAGCCGTGTTCGCACAGCCGATGGTGAAGAAGGCCAGCGCGATGCCAACCAGCTCACCGGCATCGAAACGCCGCGCGCCGTGCCGTTCGCGCATGGTCGCGGCAAGCAATGCCAGGCCGATCAGCAGCGTCTGGTGGATGATGACGAAGGTCACGCCGGGGAACACCGCGCTGCCGTAACCTTCGCGTGTGTTGAACAACGGCCGCTGGACGACGCTGAACGCCGGCGGCGCCGGCGCCCCGAGCATCATCGCCTGGTCCGTCGCCGCATCCCGGCCGAGCGCGCCCAGCGCGGCACCGACCCCGGCGAGCGCGGTGCTGCCGCGCAGCAGATAGGCGCCGTTGCCATAAAGCGCGACCGTACCCTGCTCGCCGCGCAGGATGCTGCGTTCGAACCCTTCGGGGACCAATACCGCCGCGCTCGCCCGCCGATCGGCGATCCAGCCCAGCGCCGCCTGCGGCGACGGCAGCCGCGCGACCAGTTCCGCCTGCTGCACTGCCCGCAGCCTGCCGACCAGCGCCCGGCTGCTGCCGCTGTTGTCCATGTCGACAACGACGATCGGGATGCGCGTCGGCACCTCCCCGGCATAGGCGCTGGGGTAGAAGAAGGAATAGAGGATCGCCGAACCGACCAGCAGCATCAGCGCGGTGCCGTCGCTCAGCACCGCGCGGAAGGTGGCGCGGAACGCCCGCCCGATCATCGCCGCCCCCAGACCGCCGGCCGCGACGCCGCCGCGATGTAGCGCGGCAGCCCCGCGACCGCACCGACAAGCAGGAAGGCGAGCATGATCGCCAGTTGCGGCACCGACACGCCGGCTGGCGCGCCCATCATCCATTGCTCGGCAAGCAGCTTGGCGAAGGCGGTGTAGGGCAGCAGTGCGCTCCACAGCCGCGCGAACAGCGACGCGGATTCGATCGGGAAGATCGCGCCGGCGAAGGCGAAGGACGCGCCGGCATACAGCCCTGTCGCCGACAGCGCCTTGCCCATCGACAACGTCACCGCGGTGACCAGCACCGTCACCCCCGCATAGGCCAGGTACATTGCCGCATAGCCGCACAGGATCATCATCGGGCTGCCGAGGATCGGCCAGCCGCGCAGCCCGGCGAGATAGCCGGTGGCGACGACGCCCCATGCCATGAAGATGGCGAGGTAGACGGCGATCTTGCCGGCGGCGGCGGCCGCCGCCTCCCGCCGGGACAGCGCGGCCAGCCAGGGCCCGATGCTGCCGTCGCGCAGTTCCCGGCCCAGCGCGCTCGCCACCGCGACCATGAACAGCAGGTGGAGCAACGCCGGGTGGAGCAGCACGACCAGTTGCAGTTCGTAACTGCCCTGCGGGTTGAACAGGATCGTGGTGTGCGCGGCGATCGGCGGCGGGCGGATCGCACCGGGCGTGACGGCGGCCCCCTGCTCCGCCGCCAGCCGCGTGGCGTGGGCCTGAACGACCGCGCCGACGTCGCGCAGCGCCGCCCCCGACGCCGTCATATAGCTGGCGTTGTAGAACACGGTCAGGCCGGCGGTTTCCCCGCGCAGCACCGTCCGCTCGGTATCGCGCGGGATCAGCACCACGGCATAGGCCCGGTTGGCGCGGACCAGCCGCCGCGCCGCGACCATGTCCGCCGGGCGCGCCACCACGCGCAGGCCGGGCGCCGCGTCCAGCCGCCGCGTCAATTCGCGGGCGATGCCGCCGCCGTCGAGATCGACGACCGCAATCGGCAACGCGCGCGGCACCCCGGCGGCGAACTGAACGGCAACCAGCACCAGCAGAAGCAGCGGAATCCAGCTAACCAGCGCCAGATCCCAGGCGCTGCCGCGCAGGAAGCGGATTTCCCGGCGCCATCCATCGCGAAAGGCAGCGCCCGCCCCCGGCACTATTGCGGCCAGTCGAACAACACGGTCATGCCCGGTCGCAGGCCCCGCACCGGGGCAAGCGGTGCGACGCGGACCTCGAAGCTCTTGACGTCGAACCCGCTCGACTGGCGGGTCGCGCGCCAGGTCGCGAAATCGCCGGCCGGCGCGACATAGCTGACCCGAAAGCGTACCCGCTGGCCGGACAGCGCCGGCACGGTGCCAGCCAGTTCGCTGCCCCGCGCGATGCCGCGCAACTGGTCCTCGCGCAGGGTCAGCGTCACCCACGGATGGGCGACGTCGCTGAGCACGAACACCGGAAAACCCTGCGGCACCAATTCGCCGGGCTGAGCCAGCCGGCGGCCGACCTCGCCGGCGATCGGCGCGATCACCCGCGTCTCGGCCGCTGCCGCCGCCACTTCCGCCGCCGCGCCCTGCGCCTGTTCCGTCTGGCCGCGCGCCGCCGCCTTGTCTTCGGCCCGCGCGCCGGCGAGCGCCTGGTCATACTGCGCCCGCGCCGCCCGCGCCGCCTCCCCGGCGGCGATGGCGTTGGTCCGTGCCTCGTCGCGCTTCTGACCGGCCAGGACCCCTTCGTCATACAGCCGCTGGCTGCGCTGGTAGGTGGTCTGCGCCAACGCCGCCGCCGCATCGGCCCGGCGCCACTGCGCCTCCGCGGCACGGACATCCTCCGGCCGCGCGCCGTTGTTCGTCTTGCTCTCCACCGCCCGCGCCGATGCTAGCGCCCCATCCGCCTGCTGCGCCCTTGCCGACACTTCCGGGCTGGCGACGGTATAGAGCAGCTGCCCGGCACGCACCGCCTGCCCTTCCTCGACGTGGAAGGCGGCGATCCGTCCGGTGACCTTGCTGGCGATCCGCACCTGCCGCGCGTCGACCATGCCCTGCACCAGATCGGGCACCGGCCGGTAGGCAAGCCACAGCCCCGCCGCGAGCAGCAGCAGCGCAGCGCCCATCGCGACAATGGTTAGCCGGCGGCGGCGCTGCCCCTCGGCCATCGGCGGCTCCGCCGCCCGGGCTTCCTCGCTCTCCTCGCTCACCGGACTGCCCTGTCGGCGCGGGCGGCATAATCGGGCAGCGCGCCGATCTCCCCGCTGAGATCGAGCAGTTGCGCCAGCGCCAGCACATAGTCATGCGCCGCCTGCGCGCGCTGGATGCGGGCGCGGCCAAGGCCCAGTTCGGCATCGATCACGTCGAGCGACGTCGCCTGCTGCTCGCGATAGGACAGCCGCTGCAACCGCAGATTCTCCCCCGCCGATTCCAGCGCGCTGTCGAGCAGCAGGAAGCGCTTGCGCGCCGCCTCCGCCGCGTTCCATGCGCCGGTCACGCCAATGGTGATCTGGGTACGCGCCTCACGCAGGCCGGCGTCGGCCTGCAGCGCCGTCTGCCGCGCCGCCGCCACCGCCTGGTTGCGCCCCAAGCCCGACGCCAGCTTGTAGCGCAGGCCGATGCCGACGCTCCAGTCCGGGTCGGTCAGCAGAGAATCCCGCCGGTCGAAATTATACTGGCCGAAGCCGTAGAGCGTCGGCCGCCGCTTCGATTCCTCGATCATCACCCCCGCCTCGGCCTGCGCCTCCAGCGCGCGCAGCCGGCCGATCTCGGGGTGGGTATCCAGCGCCCGCGCGGTGAAGGTCTCCAGCGGGGGAAGCGCCCGCGCATCGACAAACAGCGGCGTCAGCGGCCGAACGCCGTCGGGCGCGCGCAGCAGCCCGGCCAGCGCCGCATTGGCGCTTGCCAGGTCGGACGCCGCCGTCTCGAACGCGCGCGCGGCATCATCGCGCGCGACCTGCGCCTGCAGACGCTGCGCGCGGCTGATGAATTGCTCGCGCTCCAGCTTCACCGCGTCGGACAGGTGCCGCTCCAGCCCGGCGAGCACGTCGCGCCGCACGCCCAGCGCCTGCTCGGCCAGCTGCTGGCCGTAATAGGCCTGCGCCAGTTGCAGCAACGCCTTGTCGACCGCGACCTGCCGTTCGGCACGCGCCTGGTCGAGCTGGGCGCGCGCGCCCGCCTTCACCCCCGCCATCTGCCCACCGGTGTAGAACGGCAGCGTCGCCGTAACGATCGGCCGCACCGCTGTCTCTCGCCGCCGGAACCGCAACGGATCCTCTATGCCGAACGACTGCGCGACCGGGGCAAGCGATCCGAAGGGCAGGTAGAGCGTCTTCTGATAATCGAGCAGTTGCGCTTCGACATCGACCTCCGGCCGGCCGAGCGACCGCGTCGCCCCGGCCTGCAACGCCTTGCCGCGCAGATTGGCGTCGGATGCGGCGATCGCGTCGGACCGCTCCAGCAACCGCTGCTGCGCCGCCCGGTAATCGAGCGCCACGGGCGCGGCGTCCTGCGCAACGGCCGGCCCCGCACACACCCCGACAACCGCCGCCAGCCAGACTCGCATGGCCCGCCTCCTGACCCCACTGCCTATTGCCGCCCGCCGGAAATCTCAATGGCGCGGTGTCAGCCCGTAGAAACGGATCGCGTTGGCGCCGAGGATGGCGGCGCGTTCGGGGGCGGACAGGTGGCCGATCAGGCGATCGGTGCAGGCGACCCAGCCGGCATAGCTGCTGGCGCTCAGCGCCACCGGCCAGTCGCTGCCCCAGAGCAGCCGGGCCGGGCCGAACAGTTGCAGCAGCGCGTCGCTATAGGGTTTCAGGCTGTCGGGGGTGTAATCGGTCGCGGCTTCCGTCACCATGCCGGACAGCTTGCAGCACACCCGGCGATGGCGCGCCAGCCGGTCCATCGCGTCCCACCATTGCAGCCGCTCCTCCGCGTCGGGGGGCCAGCGGGCGATATCCGGCTTGGCGCCGTGGTCGACGACGAAGCGCACGTCGGGGCTGGCGTCGACCAGCGCGACGGCGGCCGACAGGTGGCGCGGCCGGATCAGCAGGTCGATCGGCATGTCGTGCGCCGCCGCCCAGGAGAGGAGCGGCGCCCCGATCACCGAGTGCAGCCGCTCGCCATCCGCATCGTCCTGATACCAGAGGCGGATGCCGGCGAGTTGACCGGTTGCCCGCCACGCCTCGGCGCGGGCGACGGCGCCGGCATCGGCCGGGTCGAGCCAGCCGACGACGCCCCACACCCACGGCACCTCCCGCGCCAGTGCCAGCAGCCAGTCGGTCTCGACCGGCGTCTCCGCCGCCTGGACGACGACGGTCCCGGCGATGCCCGCCGCCTTCAGCGCCGGCGCCAGATCGGCGGGTAGATAGTCGCGATGCAGGATCGCCGGCGCGTCCGCCATCCACGCGCAATAGCCGTCAGCATAACGCCAGAAATGGTGGTGTGCGTCGACGCGCAGCGCCGGGGCGTCAGCCGGCATCGGCGGTGTCCGGCGCGCGGCGGTTTGTCCTCCCCCGACGCGTCACATCGTCGCTCCAATGATCCAGGGCGCGAACTCATTGTCGCCCAGCCCCAGCACCTCGCTCTTGGTCGGCTCGCCGGAGGCGGTACGCAGGATCAGGTCGAAAATCTCCGCCCCTTTCTCCTCCACCGTCGCCGCGCCGTCGGCGACGGGGCCGCAGTCCAGGTCCATGTCGTCGGTCATCCGCTCGTACATCGGCGTATTGGTCGCCAGCTTGATCGACGGCGCCGGCTTCGCGCCGAACACACTGCCGCGCCCGGTGGTGAAGCAGATGATGTTGGCGCCGCCCGCGACCTGCCCGGTCACCGCCACCGGGTCGTAACCCGGCGTATCCATGAAGACGAGGCCGGACGCGGTCACCGGCTCGGCATAGCCATAGACGTCGACCAGATTGGTCGACCCGCCCTTGGCCACCGCGCCAAGCGATTTTTCGAGGATGGTAGTCAGCCCGCCCGCCTTGTTGCCGGGCGACGGGTTGTTGTTCATCTCGCCGTGGTTGCGGGCGGCGTAATCCTCCCACCAGGCGATCCGCGCCATCAGCTTTTCCGCCACCGCCGGGCTGGCGGCGCGGCGGGTCAGCAGGTGCTCGGCGCCATAGATCTCCGGCGTTTCGGACAGGATGGCGGTGCCGCCATTGGCGACGAGCAGGTCGGCGGCGGCGCCCAGTGCCGGGTTGGCGGTGATCCCCGAATAGCCGTCCGATCCGCCGCATTCGAGCGCCAGGCGCAGCGCGGATGCCGGCACCGGCTCACGCCGCGCCGCTTCGGCCAGCGGCACCATCGCGCGCAAGGCATCGACCCCCCAGGCGATCGTCGCCGCCGTGCCGCCCTTGTCCTGGATGGTGGCGAAGCGCAGCCGCTCGCTTTCCTCCAGCCCGGTCGCGGCGGCGAGCCGGCTCAACTGGTTGGATTCGCAGCCAAGACCAAGCAGAAGCACGCCGGCGAAATTCGGGTGGTCGGCATAGCCGGCGATGGTCCGGCGCAGCACGTCCATCCCCTCCCCCTCCGGCGCCATGCCGCAGCCGGCATTGTGGGTGATCGGCACCACACCATCGATGTTCGGGTGGCCGTACAGCTCCCTTCCCATCCGATCGGCAATGGCGCGGGCGACCGTGGCGGAACAGTTCACGCTGGTCACCACGCCCAGATAGTTGCGGGTGGCGATCCGCCCGTCCGGGCGGCGGATGCCCTGAAACACCGCCGGCGGATCGCGATAGGCGGTCGGCCGCGCATCGGCGCCGACGGCGTTGTCGCGGGCGAAGGCGCGCATCTCGACATTGTGGACGTGGACGTGGTCGCCCGGCGCGATCGGGGCGCTGGCAAAGCCGATGACCTGGCCGTAACGGCGGATCGGCTCCCCAGCCGCTATCGCCGCTATCGCCAGCTTGTGCCCGGTCGGGATCGGCTGGCGCAGGGTCAGCGCCGGTTCGGCGAGCACCGTTCCGGCGGCCAGATCCTGCCGTGCGATGACGACATTGTCGGCCGGCGACAGGCACAGAACCGGTGGCGGGGCAATGGCCATGTCAGGCCCCTCCGCCAAGGCCGGTGGCAGCGCCGCCGACCCAGCCGCGACGGGCGCGGCGTTCGAGATAGGCGCTGTAGCGCGACATGGCAAAGCAGATGCCCCAATAGAGAAGCGCGATAAACAGATAGCCGGTCGCGCGCGCCGACGACAGATGCCATTCGGTGTCGCCCGACGCCGCCTGGACGACGCCGAGCAGGTCCGACAGGCCGATGACGACAAGCAGCGATGTTTCCTTGAACAGGCCGATGACGATGTTGGTGATCTGCGGCGTCGCCACCCGGATCGCCTGCGGCAGGATGACGTGGATATGGGCGCGCCAATACCCCATGCCCAGCGCCCGTGCGCTCTCGTACTGGCCGCGCGGGACGGAACGCAGCGCGCCGCGGATCGATTCGCCGACATAGCAGGCCATCAGGATCGACAGCGCGACCAGGGCCCGCGCCAGCTTGTCGATCTCCCGCTCCACCGGCAGGAACAGCGGCAGCATGATCACAGCGACAAACAGCACGACCAGGGTCGGCACGCCGCGCCAGAACTCGACCCAGCTGCCGGCCAGCATCCGCACCACCGGGATCGGCGATTCCCGGCCGAGCGCCAGCAATATCCCCATCGGGAAAGCGGCGGTGAAGGCGAACAGGCCGACGACGATGGTCAGGAACAGGCCGCCCCAGGCGCTGGTCCCGACCGGCGCCAGCCCGAATACGCCGCCGGCGAACAGCGCCAGCGCCGCCAGCGGGTAGAGCAGCAGGAACGCGCCGACCCACACCGCCTTGCGGCGCAGCGGCAGCAGGATCAGCGGCACCAGCAGCAGCGCGCCGAGGCCAAGCCCGGTGTTGACCCGCCAGCGCTCCCCCGCCGGATAGGCGCCGTAAAGGATCTGGTCGAACCGTTCGCGGATGAACGGCCAGCAGGCGCCCGACCGGTCCGGGCACGCCTGCGGCCCCTGCCCCGCCCAATAGGCGCTGGTCACCGCCCAGTCGAAGGCCGGCCAGAGCAGCAGCAGCACCCCGGCGAGGACCAGCAGCCCGATCACCGCGCGGATGCGACCGCCCTCGCTCAGCCCAGCGGCCACGCCCGCCACCCTCATAGCGCCGCCGACCGGCCGACGCGGCGGTCGATCCGGTGCATGATGAAGGCGACGAGCAGCGAGATCAGCAGATAGGTGACAAGGGTCAGCGCCATGATCTCGATCGGCCGGCCGACGATGTTGTTGGTGGTGCCGACCATTACCGACACCACTTCGGGATAGGCGACGGCGGCGCCCAGCGATGACGCCTTCAGCACGTTCAGATAGGCATTGGCCATCGGCGGCAGGATGACGCGCAGCGCCTGCGGAAAGACGATCCGGCGCAATGTCTGGGCCGGGGTGAAGCCCAGCGCGCGCGCCGCCTCCCACTGCCCGCGCGGCACCGCGTTGATCCCGGACCGGATGATCTCGGCGATATAGCTGGCGTTGTAGACGGCTAGGCCCAGGACCAGCGCGCACAGTTCCGGGCTGATCTCCCAGCGCGATTCATAGCCGAACCGGCCAAGCGTCGGTGCTGTCACCGTCCCCCAGCGCAGCGCCCAGAGCGCGGCGGCGGCGACGCCGAGCAGCACCAGCCAGCGCCTCGCCCGGTGGCGCAGCACAATGGCGGCACCAGCAACGGCAGCGGCAAGGCCAAGCGCCTCGACCAGCGCGCCGCCGCCGCCGACACCGATCGCCGGCAGGAAGATGCCGCGGTTGTTGATCGCCATCCAGCCGCCAAGGTCCAGGCTGTCGGTCGCCGCCGGCAACGCGCGCAGCACGACGAAATAGCAGACGAAGATCTGGAGTAGCGCGGGGATGTTGCGGAATATCTCGACATAGCTCCAGCCGATCGCGCCAAGCAGCCGGTCGCCGCTCATGCACAGCAGCGCGACGACCAGCGCGATCAGCGTCGACAGCGCGATCGCCAGCACGGTCAGCACCAGCGTGTTGGCGATACCCGCGAGGAACGCCATGTAGACCGGAGAGGTCGAGGTGAACGGCAGCAGCGTGGTGCCGAGGTCGAACCCGGCCGGCTGGAACAGGAAATCGAAGCCGTGCTGGATGCCCAGCCTGTCGAGGTTGCGGGCCGTCGTCGCCGCGATCGCCGCGACCAGCGCGGCGATGCCGAGCAGGATCGCCGCCTGCCCCGCCCACAGCCAGAGCCGCGACCTAGGCAGGGCGCACCGCCTTCGGCGCCGCCGCGATCCGGGCGAGGTCTGCGACCACCCCGGCGACCGGCGGCAGGCCCGTAACATGCGCCCACCACGCTTCGAACCCGGCATCGCGCGCGAAGGGAGAGACGAAGCCGAGGCGCGCGGCGAATAGGTCGGTGTAGAAACGCGCCGGGACCAGCGCGCAATCGGCCAGGCTCAGCGACGGCCCGCACAGGCAGGCGCCCGGCGCCGTCAGCCGGGCCAGTCGTTCGACCGCCGTCTCCAGCTCCGCCACCGCCCCGGCCAGCGCGCTCGCATCCCCCGCCGCCGCGCCGCGCAGCCCGAACAGCGCCGGGAACAGGTAGAGGTCCACGGCGCGGGTAAAGGCGCGGACGCCGGCCACCGCGAACGGGTCGGCGCCACGCAGGTCCGGCGCCGGATACATGTCTTCCAGATATTCCTGGATGACCGCCGATTCGATGATGTCGCCGGCGTCGGTCCGCAGCACCGGCACCTTGCCGAACGGGTTGACCGCCCGCCATTCGTCCGATCCAAGCCCACCCGGCGGCTCCGCCAGCGTCAGCGCCAGCCCCTTCGCCGCCGCCTGGATGCGAATGCGCGCGCCGAACGGAGACGAGGGGACGGTGAACAGGATCATTGCACCGGACTCGGCACGCGGACGCAGCTTTCCATCGCCGCGAGGAAGGCCAGATTCTCCTCCTCCGTGCCGATCGTGATGCGCAGGCTGTTGCCGGGGCCGGACACGCCGAGCGGCCGGGGGATAATGCCATGCTCCAGCAGATGAGCCGCCACCCCCTTGCTGGTCAGGCCGCTGTCGGGCGACAGGGTGAGCAGCAGGAAATTGGTCACGCTCGGCACCACCGGAATGCCCAGATCGGCCAGCGCCGCCGCCATCCGGCCGCGCCAGGCAATGGTGTGGTCGCGCACCCGATCGGCATAATCCCGGTCGCCCAGCGCCGCGGTTGCCGCCGCCAGCGCCGGCGCGTTGGCGTTGAACGGGGTGCGGATGCGCTGGATCGCCGCAATGACGTCGGGCGAACCATAAGCCCAGCCGATCCGCATGCCGGCAAGGCCGTAGAGCTTGGAGAATGTGCGCGTCATGATCGCGTTCGACGCCGTCCGGACGATGGCGATGCCGCTGTCGTAATCCGGCGCAACGACATAATCGCCATAGGCGCTGTCGATCATCAGCAGCACGTTTTCCGGCAGGCCGGCGTGCAGCCGCCGCAGTTCCGCCGCGCTGATATAGGTGCCGGTCGGGTTGTTGGGGTTGGCGATGGCGACCACCCTGGTCCGCTCGGTCACCGCCGCCAGGATATTGTCGACGCTGACCCGCCAGTCGGCCTCTTCCACCTCGACCACCTCGGCGCCCTGCGCCAGCGCGTGGATGCGGGTCATGACGAAGCCGTTCTGGCTGAGCACGACCTGATCGCCGGGGTCGACGAAGGCGCGCAGCGCCAGCAGGATCAGCTCCTCGCTGCCGTTGCCGGCGATCAGTTGGTCCGCCTCGACATCGAAGCGCGCGGCCAGCGCCTCGCGCAGCGCCCGCTGGCTGCCGTCGGGGTAGCGGTGCAATTCATCGACGGCGGCCAGATAGGCCGCCTTCGCCGCCGGGCTGGGGCCGAACGGGGATTCGTTCGACGACAGCTTGATCGGCTTCTCCATGCCGGCGATCGCGCTTTTGCCCTGCACATAGGGCGGGCAGGCCGCGAGGGCGGCGCGAGGGGCTGGGGAAGTGCGGCTACGCATCGACAGGCATCCTTGATCAAACGGTGTGAACATGAAAATCGCGATCAGCGGAACGGCAGGGCCAGCATCGCCCCGCCCTGGCTGACCAGCCGGTTCGGCCCGCGCTCCAGGCCGATCGGCGACAGGTTGCGCCGCCAGACATCGTCGTAATTGCCGACAAGACGGATGACGTTGAACGCCCAGTCGTTCGACAGGCCGAGCGCGCGGCCGTAATTGCCGTAGACGCCCAGCATCCGCTGCACCTCCCGGTTCGGCGAGCTCTTGCGCATCTGGGCGACGTTGCGCTGGCTGACGCCCAGCTCCTCCGCGGCAACGCGGACGTTCAGCGCCCAGAACACGATGTCGCGCCAGCGCGAATCATTCTGGCGAACCAGCGGCCCCTGCGGCTCGCGCGAGATGATCTCACCAAGAATGCGGTGCTGGGCGCGGTCGGGCATGCCGGCGGCGCGCGCGGCCAGCGCCGCCCGCTGCATCGTCACCGCGTCGCAGCGGTCGGCCTGGTACGCCTCCAGTGCCTTGTCGGCGTCGCCATAGGTGATCGGCCGGTATTTGAGGCGGCGGCGGTGAAAGTAGTCGGCGAGATTCTGTTCCAGCGTCGTGCCCTGCGCGACGCAGATCGTCGCCCCGGCCAAGTCGGCGACCCGCTGCACCCCGCTGCGGTTGCGGACGAGGAAACCCTGCCCGTCGATGAAATAGACCCCGGCGAAATCAAGGCCCAGCGCCGCATCGCGCGAGAAGGACCAGGTCGCGCCGGCCGGGAACACGTCGATCCCGCGCGACTGGAGCAGGGTGAAGGCGGTCTGCGGCGTGGTCAGCACATATTGCACCTTCAGCGTGCCGAACAGCGCGGCGGCGATGGTGTTGCAATGGTCGATCTCGAACCCGGCCCGCTTGCCGGCGGCGTTGACGAAGCTGAAGCCGGGGCCGGATTCGGTGATTCCGCAGCGCAGATAGCCGCGCTGCCTGACCTCGCCCAGCGTGTCGGCGCGCGCCGCCGTCGCGGCCATCGCCGCCGCCAGCACCGCCAGTGCGCCGGCGGCGGCGCGCGCTACGCTCACCTCCGCCCGCCGGCGCCGCTTTCCTTGACAGAGGCCAGACACAACACGCGCTCCCGGTTCAATCGTCGCTGGACAGTCCGAAATCCTTCAGCATCTCCTGCGCGGTGATGACGCCCATCCCGCTGATCCCGCCGCCAGGGTGGCAGGACGGACCGGCAAGGTACAGGTTCTTCAGCGGCCCGCGATACTGCGAGAAGCCGGGCAGCGGGCGGAAATAGCCCATCTGCGCCAGCGTGCGCTCGCCGCCCGACGGCACGCCGCCGACGAAGCAGGGGTTATGCGCCTCGATGTCGTCGGGCGAATGGGCGAAACGCTGGATGATGTTATCATCCTCCATGTTCGTCGTGTATTTGCGCAGCGTCTTGATCAGTTCCTCGGCATAGCTGTCCTTGATCTCCGCCCAGTTGCCGGAAGCGAGCTTGCTCGGCACGAAGGTGTCGATCATGAAGGTCTGTTTGCCTTCCGGCGCGCGGGTCGGGTCGACCAGGCTCCAGCAATGGGCGTGGACCGGCGGCTCCTTCGTCGGCACGCCGACGGACAGTTCGGCGAAATGCCGGTCGATGTCGGCGACGCTGCCGATCGTGCGCTGGAACGGCGCCTTGCTGATGTCGGGGCCGCCCTTGAACTGCGGCGCCTCGTGCAGCGCGAAATGGACGCGGAACGAGGCGACGTCGCCAAAGGTGAAATTGCGCACGGCGCGGACGAAGCCGGGGTCGAGCGCATTCTCATCGATCAGCTTCAGGAAGGTCTGCTTCGGCTCAAGCGCGCTGACCACGCCCATCCGTGCGGTGATCTCGGTACCGTCGGCAAGGCGGATGCCGCGCGCGGTGCCGTCCTCCACCAGAATGCCGGCGACCGGGCTGTTGGTCATCACCTTGCCGCCATGCGCCTCGACATAGCGGGCAAGGGCATTGGGCAGCTGGATGCTGCCGCCGCGCGGGATCGCCTGCCCGTAGACGTGGATCGCCGGGATCATGATGTAGAAGGTAGACCCGGCGCCCTGCTGGGTCGGCTTGATGTTCGGCCCCAGCGCCCAGCTGATCAGGAACGCCTGGATGTGCGGGTCCTCGAAATTCTCCATCACGAATGCGCGGGCGCTGAGGCTGTAGTTGCGCAGCATGCGCAGCCCTTCCTCGCTGCGCTCCATCGCCGCCGGCAAATAGCTGGGCGGTGACGGCGGCGAGAACATGTTGCGGGTGAAGCCGTCCTTGATCTCGACGAACCCGTCGTAGATCTCGCGATAGCGGTCGGCGTCGCGCCGCGAATATTCGGCGATGCTGTCGCAGGTCTTGTCTACGGAGCGATGGACGATGACGCCGGGGCCTTCCGTCATCGGATGGCCCATGATCTCGTTCTCGCCCCAGACATATTCCAGGCCGTAATCCTTCAGTTCGGGCAGCAGTTCGCGGATATGCGGGTTGGCGTGGATCCAGACGTGGTTGGAACCGAACAGGTCGTGCTTGAAGCCGGGCTGGGTCAGCTCGCGCGTCACCGCGCCGCCGCCAACCCAGTCGTTGCGCTCCGCCACCAGCGTGCGGATGCCGTTCTTGCAGAGCACGGCGGCACAGGCGAGGGCGTTATGGCCGCCGCCCGCGATCACTACGTCATAATCGTACATCGAACTGTCCTGTTACTTTGGCCTGTTAGCCGGGCCTGTCACTTGGGCTGCGCATTCGCCTTCGGGCCGCGCACGGAGGGGAGCAGAAGGTATTTCCATGGGAAGGCCGTCTCGCCGATCGGCACCTCGATCAGCATCGGCCCCTTCGCCTTGAACGCCGCGCGCACTGCCTCGCGCAGCTCAGCCGGGGTTTCGGCCCGGCGCCCGGCGACGCCGAAGGCCTCGGCCATCTTGACGAAATCGGGGTTCTGCAGCGCGGTGCCGACGACCCGGCCGCCGAAACGGCTGGTCTGCGCGCGCGCGACGTTGGTGAAGGCCCCGTCGCTGAACACGATGATGACCATGTCGAGATTGTATTTGGCGACGGTCGCCAGCTCGCCGCAATGGTACATGAAGCCGCCGTCGCCGTTGATCGAGACGACCTGCCGCCCCGGATTGGCGATCTTGACGCCGACCGCGGTCGACAGCCCGTAGCCCAGATTGCCGGAATAGCCGCTGGTGATCAGCGTGCGCGGCGCATAGACCGGGAAGCCGTACCAGGATGCGTAGCCGACCTGGGTGATCTCATCGACCAGGACCGCGTCGTCGCTCATCTCGCCGCGCAGCACGTCGAGATAGGCGATCTGCGGCTGGATGTCGTCGGAAAACGCTTTGGTGAAGCCGGCCTTCAGCGCCTCCAGCCGGTCCTTCTCGCTGTCGCGGCGGCGGTTGGTGGCGCCGAGATCGGCGATCAGCGCGCGCAGCGTCGCCTGCGCGTCGCCGGCCAGGCCGACGGCAGGCGCCGCGATCCGGGTCAGCTGCATCGGGTCGATATCGATATGGACGACCTTCAATGCGGCGTCGTTGCCCCAGTGCATCCGCGGGTATTTGAGCCGGGTGCCGATGGCGAGGACGACATCCGCCTCCGGCCACAGCCTGTGGCCGGCGGGGAAGGTCTGGCTCAGGTAATGGCGGTCGCTCAATATGCCGCGCCCGCCCCGGTGCGAGACGACCGGCGCCTGCAGCATCTCGGCGATCTCGCGCACCTCCTCGGCCGCGCCGATCGCGCCGGCGCCGACGAAGATCAGCGGTTTTTCCGCCGCGCCCAGCAGCGCCGCCGCCTCGGCGATCAGGTCGGGGTCGGGCAGCAGCACCTCCGCCGGCGCCACCGGTTCCGGCAGGGTGACCGGCGCGGTCTGCCCCATCACGTCCAGCGCCATTTCCAGCGACACTGGGCCGGGCCGCCCGGTGGTCAGCTGCCGGAACGCCTCCGCCACCGCGCCGGGGGCGTGGGCGGGGTGATCGATCCGCGCCGCCCATTTGGTCATCCGCTGTACCGCGCCAAGCTGGTCCGGCACATCGTGGAGGAAACCGATGCCCTTGCCGATCCCGGTCGACGGCACCTGGCCGGTCAAGCACAGCACCGGCGCGTTGCAGGCATAAGCGGTGGTCAGCGCCGCGCCGGCGTTCAGCACGCCCGGCCCCGGCACGACGGTGAAGGTGCCGACCTTGCCGGTCGACCGGGCATAGCCAAACGCCATGTAGGCGGCGCCCTGCTCGCTGCGGCTGGTGATCAGCCTGACCGTATTCTCGCGGCCGTAGAGCGCATCGAACAGCTCATATGTCTGGCCGCCGGGGATACCGAAAATGGTGTCGACGCCGTGGCGGAGCACCGACTCCACGATTGCACGACCACCCTTCATCTTCACCATTATAACTCTTCTCGCTTGTAGACCCGGAAACAACAAAGGCGGCCACCGGCACCCGCCGCCGCCGGGCGCGGGTGCCGGTGGCGCGCAGCTAGAATTTCAGCCCTACGTTCGCACCGATGATGCGTGGGTGCGGACGCAGGCGGATGCCACCCAGGCCGAAATTCTCACCTGTGCTGGTGTAATACGCCTCGGCCAGCAGGTTCTCGACGAACAGGCCGAACTTCAGCCGCTCGTTGACCTCAAGCCCGGCGCGCAGGCTGACGACATCGAACGCCGGCAGACGGTAGGGGAAGACCGGCCGACCGAGCTGAACTCGTCCCGTCGCCTCCAGGTCGCCGTAGGAATGGCTGCGGTGCGTCCAGTTGACGCCCAGATAGGCCTCGCCCGCCCCCGTGGAGAAATTATACTCGGTGTCGAGATTCCACGTCCATTTCGGCGATTTGGGCGTGCTCAGCCCCTCGACGTCGACGGGCAGGCCGCCGGTAACGACGATGCGCTCGTCCGACAGCATCTTGGCATCGAGATAGCCAAGTCCGCCGGAAATGGTCAGCCCGCGGGTGGGAACCGCCGCGAATTCGAACTCGACGCCCTTCGATCGCGCCTTGCGGACATTATGGGTCAGCTCAACCTGGCTGCTGATGTCGGTCGGGTCGAGCAGGTAGAAGGTCTGCAGCTGCAGGTCCTTCCAGTCGAGGTAGAAGGCGGAGATGTTCAGGCGCAACCGCCGGTCGAACAGCTCGGACTTGAACCCGATCTCGTAGTTCCACAGCCGCTCCGGCGCGAAGGTGTCGACGAACGGATCGCTGGCGTCGTCATGCCCGACATTGACGCCGCCGGCCTTGTAGCCCTTCGACACCACGCCATAGAGGCTGACGTCGCGATCCAGCTTGTAGCGCAGCGAAAGGCGCGGCGCGAAATCGTCGAAGCTGTGCTTGCCGCGCACGTCGGGCAGCGGGCGGCCGCCGAATACCTGCACGTCGACCACCCCGGTCGACACGCTGTCATGGGTATAACGGCCGCCGGCGATCACCTCCAGCTCCGGCGTCACCCGCCAGGTCAGGTCGGCAAACGCCGCCAGGCTCCTGATCCCGAAGGTGCCGGTGTCGCGGTTGATCGGCGTGCCGGCCGGGAAGGCGGCGACCGGCGGCAGGATGCCGACGCCGCCGAGCGAGCGATCGCTGCCCATGAAGATATGATTGCGCTTGACCTGCTTGTCGCGCGCGTAAAGACCGCCGACGGTCAGGTCGAACTGGTCGGTCTGCGCTTCCAGCCGCAGCTCCTGGCTCCACGACCGGCTGTCGAAGTCGTTTTCGCGGATGACGATGTCCAGGCTGGTCACGTCCTGGTCGAAGCGGCGATCGGTCGCCGTTTTCAGGAAACCGGTCACCGACTTCAGCGTCAGCCCGGGCGACAGCTCCTGGCTGATCCGCAGGTTGCCCAGCGTCGTGCGGTTCTTGTTGTACTCGCGCGCGTCGTGGTTGACCTTGCTCTGGTTCTTCGGGAAGAAGCCCAGCCCTTCGCCCCACGGCGTCAGCCCGGCGGCGACCGCGCCGGCGAAGGTGCCCGAGGTATCAAGGTCCAGCACGCCCGAATTGACGGTCGGGTCATGCCCCTCATTCTCGTTGGTATGGAATAGCTGCGCGTCGATCGTCGTGCCTTCCGCCGGCATCCAGCGCAGCGACAGCCGGCCGTGGAAATAATCCCAGCCGCTGTTTGGCGTGCCGTTCGGGTTGACGTTCTTCACATAGCCGTCGCTGCGCTCGACGTGCATCACGCCACGCGTCCACAGCGTTTCGCTGAGCGGCACGTTCAGGATGCCGGTGACATGCTGCTCGGCACCGCCATTCTCGTAGAAGCTGGCGCCGGCCTGCACCTCGCCGCCCAGCTCGCCGACCGGCTTCTTGGTCGTAATGTTGAGCGCGCCACCGATCGCATTGCGGCCGAAATAGGTGCCCTGCGGACCGCGCAGAACCTCGATCCGCTCAACGTCCTGCAACTGCGGGTTGATCGTGCCGCCGGACACCGACGCGACCGAGAATTCGTCGAGGTAGATACCGATCGAATTGATCACCGAATTGTCGAGCGACTTGATATCGCTGACGCCGCGGATGCCGATGCTGACGCCGCGGTTGCCGGTCTGGCCGTCGTCCTGGAAGCTGACGTTGGGCGTACGCTTCAGATAGTCGGCGGCGGCGGTGATGTTGCTGCGTTCGAGCGCCTCGGAATCGAACGCGGTAACGCTGATCGGCACGTCCTGGAGCGACTGCGCGCGGCGCTGCGCGGTAACGACGATCTCACTCAGGCCGCCTTCCGCTTCACTCTGGGCAACCGCAACCGTCGGCATGCTGGCGCCGGCAAGCAGCGCACACATCATCAAAGTGGCATTTCTGGACACAAACCCTCCCCTCCGCAGTTATGCGGATGTTGTCATCGCTGGTAGTCTGGCATTCTGATCTTTTCAGCGCGTCTAAACGTAATACTCATGTACTAGTTGAGAACGATGGAAGAATACTATCGCCCCCGATCAGCGACAAAGGATATTAATTAATACGACCAATGAGGAATTTTTGGCCTCGCTACTGGCCTTCATTACAATTTCTACGGGTTCGCCCGCCCGGCCAGGCTCGCGATCAGCGCGCGCGTGCCGAACGTCCACGGCGGCGCCAGGTCGCTGGTCGTCACCGTGTTGCGCAGCGTACCGAGCAACGGCGAGCGGATCTCGACGACATCGCCGATCTTGTGGGTAAAGCCGCCGCCCGGCGTGTCGCGGTCCTGCGTCGGCGCGAACAGCGTGCCGCAGAACAGCACGAAGCCGTCGGGGAAATGGTGGTATTCGATCGTCTGCGCGACCAGGTCGAGCGGGTCGCGGCTGATCTGGCGCATCGAGCTTTCACCGGCGAGGCGAAAGCCGTCCCGCCCGTCGACGGTCAGGGTCAGGTCGGCGGCACGGACATCGTCCAGCCCGAAACCGTCGTCAAACAGGCGGATGAACGGGCCGATCGCGCAGGAGGCGTTGTTGTCCTTGGCGCGGGACAGCAGCAGCGCGCTGCGCCCCTCGAAATCGCGCAGGTTGACGTCGTTGCCCAGCGTCGCGCCGACCACCTGCCCCCGGCTCGACACCGCCAGCACCACCTCCGGCTCCGGGTTGTTCCAGCGCGAGCGCGGGTGGATACCGATATAGGCGCCGAAGCCGACCGCCGACATCGGCTGCGCCTTGGAGAAGATCTCGGCGTCCGGCCCCAGCCCGACTTCCAGATACTGCGACCACAGCCCGCGCTCGGTCAGCAGCGCCTTGGCGCGCGCCGCCTCCGGGCTGCCCGGCCGGATCGCCCGCAGCTCGCTGCCCAGCTCGCTGACCAGCGCCGCGCGGAACTGCTCGGCCTGGGCCGCGTCGCCGCCGGCCCGTTCCTCGACCACCCGCTCGATCATGCTCGACACGAAAGTGACGCCGGCCGCCTTGATGGCCTGCAGGTCGCATGGCGCGAGCAGGAAAGGCCCCGCCGCCGCCCAACCCGGCGTGCTGTTCTCCAGAATCTCGTCGATCGCGCCGATCGGTGTGCCGCGCACCGCGCGCACCGCCGCCGCCGGATCGTCCAGATCGAGCAGGTCGCTCATCGTCGGCGCCAGCGCGCCGATGTCGATCACCTCGCCGGCGCGCACCGCGATCAGCCGGGGCGCGCCGTCCAGCCACAGCCGGCCGACAAGCAGCGCGCGGTGCAGGTCGACGGGGAGCAGGTCGCGGTTGCGCATCGCAGAATCCTTCGCGGTCACGCCAGGGAAACCTGGGAGAGAAAACGTTTCAGCCGGTCGGTCTGCGGGGCGTCGAAGAAGCGCGCCGGCTCGCTTTCCTCGACGATCCGGCCGTCATCCATGAACAGCACGCGGCTGGCGATCCGCCGGGCGAAGCCCATTTCGTGGGTGACGCACAGCATCGTCATCCCCGAATTGGCGAGGTGGGTCATCGTCTCCAGCACCTCGCCGATCATCTCCGGGTCGAGGGCGGATGTCGGCTCATCGAACAGCATGATGCTCGGCTGCATGCACAGCGCACGGGCGATGGCGACGCGCTGCTGCTGCCCGCCGGACAGTTGCGCCGGGTAGCGCCCGCAGAAATCGGCGAGCCGCACCTTGGTCAGATATTCCATCGCCAGGTCGACGGCGGCGGGGCGCGGCACCTTGCGGACTATCTGCGGCGCCAGGATCAGGTTCTCCAGCACGGTCAGGTGCGGGAACAGGTTGAACTGCTGGAACACCATGCCGACGCTGCGCCTGACCGCCCGCACGTCGCGCGGGCCGTTGATCTCCTGCCCCGCCACCGCCAGCGTCCCCGACTGCGCCGTCTCCAGCCCGTTGATGCAGCGGATCAGCGTCGATTTGCCTGATCCCGACGGGCCGCAGATCACCACCCGTTCGCCGGTCGTCACCTGCAGGTCGACGTCCTTCAGCACGTGCTGCTCGCGATACCATTTGTTCAGCCCGGCGATGCGGACGGCGGTTTCCGGCGCGCTCACCGCTCCGCCTCCGGCCCGGCAGCACCGGCGATCCACCAACCGATGCCGGAAAAGCGGGTCAGCAGCTCCGCCCGCGCCTCGGCGTCGGCGGCGGACAGCGCCGCATCCAGCCCGATCGCCTTGTCGCCGACGAGATGGCGGAAGGCCGGTGCCGGATCGCCGGCGATCCGCAGCAGCGCCGCCGCTACCTCAGCCGGGTCGCCGCCGTCGCGGCACGCCTCGCGCACCCGCTCCATCCGGTACCGGTGCAGCGCCGCATAGGGCGAGCGCGCCTGCGCGTCGGACAGGGTAAAATTGCGGTCGATCCCGGTCCTGAACGCGCCGGGGCAGACCACCGCCACCTGCACGCCGAAGCGCGCGACTTCGTAGCGCATCGCCTCCAGCGCGCTTTCGACCGCCGCCTTGCTGGCGCAATAGATGCCGTCCATCACCCGGCCGACGCGCGAGCCGACCGACGATACCGTCAGGATGTGGCCGCCGCCTGCCCGCCGCATCGCCGGCAATACCGCGCGGCTCAGCGCCAGCACGCCAAAGAAATTGGTCCGCATCACGCGGTCCAGATCGGCCTCGGCCATATCCTCGACGGCGCCGAGCAGATGGACGCCGGCATTGTTGACCAGCACGTCGATGCGGCCATGGTCGGCGAGCACGGCGGCAACGCAGGCGGCAACATCGTCGCCGTCTGTCACGTCGAGCGCGCGCACCTCAATCGCCCCCGCCCCGTCGAAGATGCCGGGGTCGGCCCGCGCCGGATCGCGCATCGTCGCGACGACGCGGTAGCCGGCGGCGGCAAAGGCCCGCGCGGTCAGCGCGCCGAAGCCGGAACTGCACCCGGTGACGAGCACCGTCTTCATGGTTGCCTGCCCCGTCACCTCAGTCGAGCCGCGCGATCACGGACTTCGCCTCGGTATACTGCTCCATCCCGGCCCAGCCATTCTCCCGTCCCCAGCCGGATTGCTTGAAGCCGCCGAATTCGATGCCGGGGTCCGCCACCGCGTGGCAGTTGATCCACACCAGCCCGGCCTCGATCTGCGCCGCCAGCTTGTGGGCGCGGCCGATGTCGCGGGTCCAGATGCTCGCCGCCAACCCGTATTCGGTGTCGTTCGCCTTCTCCGCCACCTCCTCCAGCGCGTCGAACTTCATCGCGCAGAGCACGGGGCCGAAAATCTCCTCGTCGACGACGCTCATCCCGCGCCGCACCCCGGTCAGCACGGTCGGGCGCACGAAATAGCCTTTGTTCCCCTGCCGCTCGCCGCCGGCCACCACCTCGGCGCCCTCGTCGCGGCCGCGCGCGATGTAGCCGAGCACGCGCTCCATCTGCTTTTCGGACACCACCGGGCCCATCGCCGTGTCCGCCTCCACGCCGGGGCCGACCTTCATCCCCTCGGCGATGCGGGCGATGCCGGCGACCACCCGGTCATAGACCGGCGCCTCGACATAGAGGCGCGATCCGGCGATGCACACCTGCCCGGCGTTGAAGAAGATGGCGTTGGCCGCCGCCGGGATCGCGCGGTCGAGATCGGCGTCGGCGAAGATGATCAGCGGCGATTTGCCGCCCAGCTCCAGCGACAGCTTCTTCAGGTTGCCGGCCGCCGCGGTGACGATCCGCTTGCCGACCTCGGTCGATCCGGTGAACGCAATCTTACGGACGCCGTCATGCGCGCACAGCGCCGCGCCGGCGGTATGGCCGTAACCGGGAACAATGTTGACCACCCCGGCCGGCACCCCCGCCTCCAGCAGCAATTCGCCGATATAGAGCGCGGTCAGCGGCGTTTCCTCGGCCGGCTTGAACACGATCGCGCAACCGGCGGCCAGTGCCGGCGCCAATTTCCACGACGACGCGACGATCGGCCCGTTCCACGGCGTGATCTGGCCAACGACGCCGATCGGCTCGTGGCGGGTGTAGACATGAAAATTGGCCGGGTCCGCCGACAGCACCGGCGATCGCCCGGCAATCGCGGTGCACAGCCCGGCATAATGGCGGAAGGTCCTGGCCGCCGCCGGCACGTCGCCCCCGCGCGAGGCGTGGAGCGGCTTGCCGTTTTCCAGCGTGTTGAGCAGCGCCAGATCTTCGGCATGCGCCTCCAGCAGGTCGGCGATCCGCCACAGCACGGCGGCGCGGCGGTGCGGCGGCAGCCCGCGCCACTCGGCCGCGGCAAAGGCGGCGGCGGCGGCAGCCACCGCGGCGTCGACCTCGGCCGGGCCGGCGGCGGCGATCGTCGCGATCCGCTCTGCGGTCGCCGGATCGAGCACGTCGATCGTGTCTCCACCAGCCGCGCCCACCCATTCGCCGCCGATCAGCATCGGCCGGGTCCGGGCCAGGAAGGCGTTCACCCTGTCGGTCATCGTCGCCGTCTCCCGCCCGCTCAGCGCTTCTTCGCCGGCGGCGTCTTCTTCCCGCCGCCCAGCTTGCGGCGGAGCACGCTAAACGGAAAACTGATCATGAAGAACAGCGCCGCCGGGCTGGTCAGGACGACCCGTGCGATGGAAGCGGCGTCCTCCGCCGACACATGCACCTTGGTCGCCATCGCCTTGCCCGGATCGTTCAGGATGACGATGCCGTTCGCGGTCTTTTCGATCCGGCTGATCTCGAAATCCAGCTCGACCAGCTTGCTGACTACCTTCATCACCGCCCCTCCTGCCCGGTGGTGGGACCGCGCGGCCGGTCGCCCCGGCCGCGCGTCCCTCGCTTTAATCGATCTTCCGCAGCGTGCCGATGCTGTGCGCATAGTCGACGCGCCGATCGAGTTCGTCTGCCATGTCGGCAACGCTCAACCCGTCCGGCGGGGTGAAGGTGCCGCGCTCGTACAGCGTCTTCAGCGCCGCCTTCGCACCGTTGATCTTCTCGGTCAGGCTGCGCGGCGGCCGCCCGACCGGGAACAGGTTGGCCGGGTAGATCGGCGCCTCGTACATTTCCTTGAAGATCTCGGCGCGCACGTCGACCCAGGTGTTGTGCGAGATGCGCGACCGGTGCTCGCGCAGCGCCTCGATGTCGATCGGCGCGCCGATCACCTGCTCCGCCGGGTAGGGCGCGCGGCGCACCAGATTGCCGATATAGTCGATGATGAACGAATTGCCGGCGCAGAATGCGTGGGGGTAATAGTCATATTCGACCGAACCCCAGTTCGACCCGAGGATGTAGCACATATTGTCGTGCGCCCGCGCCCGCCGGGTGAAGGTCCAGAAATCCCACGGCTCGCTGACCCCCTCGAACTCCTGCTGGGCGGTCGGGTGGCAGATCACCTCGGCGCCGTTGAAGCCCAGCGCGCGGGCGATCTCCGGCGTCGCGCCGTCGTGGCAGGTCATCGTGCCCAGCTTGCCGATCTCGGTGTCGACGACCGGGAAGCGGCTCTTCAGGTCGCCGCCGTAATGCTTCGCATATTCGTCGATCATGTCGTGCGGGCTGGTGCCGAGGCCGATGAACGCCGGCACGTGCCATTTGTGGTATTTCAGGATCACGTCGCCGTCGGGACCGATGATGAACGCGGCGTTGAACCAGCGATCGGGGAATTCGGGAAGCTGTTCGACGACGCCGCCGCCGGAAATATAGATGCCGTACTGCTTCGCCTTCTTGGCGAGGATCTCGATCTCCGGTCCGGGGATCGTGATCGCCTTCTTCATGAACTCCTCAAGGCCGTGCTCGCCCTTGCCTGGCGTCGTCACGCCCTGCAGGAAATATTCCGGCAGCACGACCAGCCGCGCCGGCAATTCCCAGTTATAGCCGACGCCGAAATCGATCATCTTGCAGACGCGATCGAGGTTGATCATGATCTCGTCGCGCGTTTCCGCCACCTTCACATGCGGCTGAATCACCAGCCCGGTATATTTCTTGATCTTGCCCGTCATTTTGTCCTCTGCGTCATCTGGTGGCGGTTGCGGCGCGCGCGGGCGCGCCGGCGGTTACTGGTCGAGGTCGTCGAGTATCTCGTTGGCGGTCACCATCCCCATCGCGGTGATGCCGCCGCCGGGGTGGCAGGACGCGCCGGTCAGGTAGAGGCCGGGGACCGGCCCGCGATATTGCGAATAGCCCGGCACCGGCCGGAAATAGCCGGTCTGCGACAGGGTCCGCTCGCCGCCGGTGCTGGCGCCGCCGATCAGGCAGGCATTGGCCCGCTCGATGCTGAGCGGGGTGTCGACATAGCTGGCGAGGATGTTCTCGTCGCCCATGTTGTCGGTATAGTCGCGCAGCCGCTTGAGCAGCAGCGCGGCATAATCGTCCTTGACCTCGTCCCAAGACCGGCCGTCGGCCAGCCGGTTCGGCACGAAGGTGTCGATGATCAGCGTATGCTTGCCCTCCGGCGCCCGCGTCGGGTCCTGCAACGTCCAGCAGGCGGTCCAGATGAACGGGTTCTTCGGCGGCACGCCCAGCGCGATGTCGGCATAATGGTCGCAGGTTTCCGCGACCGAATGGAAAATGCGCTGGAACGCCGTCGCGGTCATCTCCTCGCCGTTCAGGAAGCGCGGCGGTTCGTTGACCGCGTAATGGGCGCGGAACACGCCGATCGCGCCGAACGAGAAGGCTTCGGCATTGCGCACCGTCGCCTCGTCCAGATAGGCGCGGTCGATCAGCTTCAGGAAGGTCTGCTTGGGGTCGAGCGAGCTGACCACCGCCTTTTCGGCGCGCAGTTCGCGGCCGTCGGCCAGCCGGACGCCCCGCGCCGTGCCGTCCTCGATCAGGATCGCCTCAGCGCGCACGCCGGTCAGCACCTGCCCGCCATGGGCGCGGACGTAACCGGCCAGCGCCTCGGACAGCATCTGGCTGCCGCCGCGCGGGATCGCCTGGCCATATTCGTGCAGGCCGGGGATCATGATATAGAATGTCTGGCCGACCGCTTCCTGGTCCGGCGTGATCTGCGGCGCCAGCGCCCAGCCGAGGATGACGTTGCGCACCTCCGGGTGCTCGAAATTCTCCTCGACGAAGGCGCGCGCGCTCAAGTTGTAGTCGCGCAGCATCCGCAGCCCTTCGCTGCTGTTCTCCATCGCGCTCGGCAGGTAGCTCGGCGGCGCGGGCGGAGAGAACATGCCCTTCACGAAGCCGTCGCGGATCTCGATGAAGCCGTCGTAGATCTCGCGGTAACGCTGCGCGTCGGCGGCGGAATAGCGGGCGATGCTCTCGCAGGTGCGCTCGACGTCGCGATAGACGATGATGCCGGGGCCGTTGGCCGTCGGGTGGCCGGTGATCGCGTCGTCGGCCCAGATATAGTCGAGCCCGAATTCGGCCAGTTCGGGCAGCAGCTCGCGGAAATACGGGTTGGCGTGGATCCAGACATGGCTCGACCCGTACAGGTCGTGCTTGAAACCGGGCAGCGTCACCTCGTGGGTGCCGGTCGCCCCGCCGATCCAGTCATTGGCCTCGACGACGATCGTCGACAGGCCGGCGCGCCCCAACTGCGCGGCGCAGGCCAGCCCGTTATGGCCGCCGCCGATGACGATGATATCCGCATCACAAGACATTAATCGAACGCCTCAATCCCAACGCTTCTGTTTTCCGGCCCGGCCGGGCCACCGCCCTTGCCGCTTCCGTCGCCGCAGGAGGTGCGGGGAACAGGCGGGCCAGGTCAAACCAATGTTTTTCATGGTCATCATGGATGACTTCATCGATCCGCCGGCGCGCTTGACGACCGGGCGGGAAGCCGTGACAAAATAGGGCGCGCGCAGCGGTCCGCGCGCAGGTCCTTTGGCAAAGCGGTATCCGGTATGGTCCCACCCCAATCGCCGCGCAGGCTCCCTCCCCTGAACGCGGTGCGCGCGTTCGAAGCGGCAGCGCGCCACGGCAACTTCACCCGCGCCGCCGACGAACTGTCGGTCACCCAGGGCGCGGTCAGCCATCAGGTGCGCTCGTTGGAGGAATGGTTCGGCTTCCCGCTGTTCGAACGCCACAAGCGCGAGGTCCGGCTGACGCAGAAGGGGGAAACCTACCTCGCCTTCGTCCGCGCGATGCTGAACGAACTGCATTCGGTAACGCAGATGGTGCGCGGCAAGACGACGGAGGAATCGCTGTGCATCTCGGTGCCGGAATCCTTCGCGGTCAACTGGCTGATCGGCCGGCTCGGCTCCTTCGCCGAACGCCATCCGGAACTGACGATCCGCCTGACCTCGCAGAACCAGATCGACGATCAGGGCCGCGTCGTCGGCGAGGAAGGGCCGCACTGGGTCGACCTGCGCATCCGCTACGGCCGGGCGAAATGGCCGGGCCTGAGGGTGCTGAAGCTGTTCGACGAGCAGGTGTTTCCGGTGTGCAGCCCCGGCTATGCCGCCGGCGGGCTGCGTGAGTTGGCCGACCTTGGCGATCATGCTCTGATCCATGACGACATGCAGATGTCGTGGGCCAGTTGGCTGCGCGCGGTCGGCGCCGAACATGTCTCGCCGCCGCACGGGCCGGCGTTCAGCCATTCGCACATGGCGCTTCAGGCCGCCGCCGCCGGGCTCGGCATCGCCCTCGGCCGCAGCGTGCTGACCCACGACTATCTTGAAAGCGGCGCGCTGATCCGCCCGTTCGACGCCTATGTCCCGGCCGAGCACGGCTATTACCTGCTGTGCCAGGAACGCATGGTCAACCTGCCGAAGATCCAGGCGTTCAAGGTCTGGATCGCCGAGCAGGCGAAGGAATTCGCGCCGCCGGCCGCCGCATGACCCGATCTTTCCCTCCGGCCGCGATCGGGTTAGCGTCGGGTGGGGCAGGATGAAAAAAGCAGAGACCAGAGCGATCGGGCCGGACGCGGCGCCGCCGTCGGCGCCGCCCACGATGCTGATCGGCAAGATGCGCCCGCCCCGGCAGCGGATCGTCGCCTCGGTGCGCGAGGCGCTGCTCGGCCAGCTCGAAACCTCGCTCAGCGCGCTGATCACCATCGCCCAGTCGCCCGCCGGCTTCGGCAAGACGACGCTGCTCGGGCAATGGTTCGAACGGCTGCGCGCACGCGGCGGGATCAAGGTCGCCTGGCTCAGCCTTGACGAGGATGACGGGGAAATCACCCGCTTCCTCGCCAACCTCGCCCTTGCCTTCCAGGCGGCGGGAATCGCGGTCGATCCGGCGGCGACCAGCCAGGCGCCGTCGTTCAGCGAGGCCGCCTATCGCCGCGACGCGCTGCGCGACGCGATCGAGCGGGAACCGGCGACGGTCATCGTCATCCTCGACGATTATCACCGCGTCCGCTCCGCGGAGGTCGACAGCGCGATCAACTACCTGGTCCGCGCAGTGCCGACCGGACTGCACGTCGTCATCAGCACCCGCGACTGGCCCGACCTGCGCGTCGCCGATCTCGAGGCGCAGGGGCTGGTCGCCACCGTCGACGCGGCAATGCTCGCCCTGACCGTGGCGGAGGCGGCGACGATCTTCGAAGGGCGGCTGGAGGGCGAGGACCTCGCCCGCATCCACGCCCGCACCGAGGGCTGGGCCGTCGCCCTGCAACTCGCCAAGCTGTGGATCGACCGCGACCCCGCCCGCCGGGGGGAAATCGGCGCATTCAGCGGCCATACCGACGCGATCGGCCGCTATCTGCTCGAACAGGTGCTCGGCGACCTCGAACCGGATCTTCAGGATTTCCTCGTCGAAACCTCGATCCTCGACAGCTTCGATGCCGAGGCGGCCGATGCGGTGCGCGACCGCGACGACAGCCGGCAGGCGCTGACCCGGCTCGGGCGGTTCGACGCGCTGCTGATCCCACTCGACGCCGGGCGCCGGTGGTTCCGCTATCACCATCTGTTCGCCGATTTCCTGCGCGAGCAGTTGCAGCGCGATCCGGCCCGCGCCACCCGGCTCCACCGCCGCGCCGCCACCCGCTTCGCCGCCGACGGCGACGTGCTGCAGGCGGTGAAGCATGCCCAGCGCGCCGGCGACCTCGCCGGGGCCGTCGCCCTCGTCAACCAGGCCGGCGGCTGGGAAATCGTGCTGCACCAGGGCGTCGGCTTCGCACGCGGGCTGATGGCGCTGTTCGACCCGGCCGCGATCGAATGCGAGCCAGCGCTGCTGCGCGTCCACGGCTATCTTCGCCTGAAATACGGCGAGGTGGACGAAGCGCGGCGCTGCATCGACCGGGCAAGGCTGCTGGCCGGCGGCGTCGAGGAGCATCGCGACGACGCGATCCTCGGCGCGCTGCTGCGCACCTATGCCGACGAAGTGCACGACGCGGCGTGGATGCCGGCGCTCGACGCGCGCATCGCCCGGCTCGCCCCGGCCGACCATCTCGGCCGGGCGACGCTGCAGGCGACGGTCGCGGTCGGCGCGCTCGGCGCCGGCGATTTCGCGCTGGCCGAGCGCGCCAGCGCTGCCGGCATCCGCGCGATGGAGGCGGCCGGCTCCGCGCTCGGCGCCACCTATTGCCAGTTCCACCTCGCCCAGAGCCACTTCTATCGCGGCGCGATCGAGGCGGCGGAGGCATCGTTCCGCGCCGCGCTGGTCACGGCGGAGGAGAATTACGGGTCGGACCGCGCGCTGAAGGCGGTCGGCAACAGCCTTCTCGCCCATATCCTCTACTGGCGCGACGAGCTGGACGAAGCCCGTCGCCGCGTCGATTCGGCGCTCGATGCGCTCGAGGCGCACGATAGCTGGCTCGATATCCTGACCGTCGCCTGCTTCACCGCCGTCTTCCTCGCCGCCGGCCGGGGCGATGCCGCCGCGCTCGACACGCTGTTCGACCGGGTCAAGGCCATGGCGCGCGGGCGCGGCCTGCCGCAGCTCGACGCGCTCGCCGATGCCTGGCGGCTGGAAACCCTGGTCGCCCGCGGCGATGTCGAAGGGGCAGCGCAGATCGCCGCCGACCGCGGTTTCGATGCGCTGGCCCGCGGGCCGGACCAGCCGGGCGAATGGCGGATCCGCACCGCCGCCGGCCTCGCCGTCGCCCAGCTTCACCTGCGCACCGGCCAGGCGGCGCGGGCGTTGCAGATCCTCCGCCCCTTGCGTGCCACTGCCGAGCGCCAACAGCGCGCCCTCGATGTCGCCCGGGTCGATACGCTGCTCGCCTGCGCGGCACGGCTGCGCGGCGAGACCCCGGCGATGCTGACGTCGATCGCCGCCGCCCTCGATTATGCCGCCGCCCACGACGTGCCGCGCGTCGTCACCGGCGTGGCGGTGGAGATCGACCCGCTGCTCAACGCGGCACTGCGCGGCGGCGCCACCGCCCTGCCCGACCGCTCGCGCGCCTATGCCCGCCGTCTGCGCCAGGCGCTGCCGACCCGGCCGCCGCCCACCGGCGAATCACTGTCCGGCCGCGAACTGGCGGTGCTCGGCCAGCTTTGCGTCGGCCGCTCCAACAAGGACATCGGCCGCCAGCTCGACCTGTCGGAAAACACGGTGAAGTTCCATCTGAAGCGCGTCTACGAGAAGCTTGGCGCCCATTCGCGCTCGGCGGCGGTTTCGGCCGCCATCCAGCGCGGCCTGATCCGCATCGACTGACCGCGCGCCTACCCGTTCGGGTAGGGCGCCGCCGCCGCCGCTACGTCACTACCCGTTTCGACCGCCGCCGCCCGCGCGTTGGGCATTGCACATCCCCCGCCTCTGCCCGCACCCTGACACGCACAAAAAGGGGAGGGTTTGGAAATGGTTGCACGCACGGTCGCGGCCCTGCTGACGGGGACGATGCTGCTGGGCCTGGGCGCCACCGCGGCGGCCGGCCAGACGACGGAAGGCCGGGCCGCCCCGGCCGCCGACGCGCCGGACACCGATATCGTCGTCACCGCCCGCTACCGCGAGGAACGGCTGCAGGACGTGCCGATCGCGGTCACCGCCTTCGGCGAAAAGCAGATCGCCGACGCCAAGGTCGACCGGGTCGGCGATTTCATCGGCCTGACCCCCAATGTCACCATCGCCCAGTCGGAAAGCTCCGGCCTCAGCGCCATTTCGATCCGCGGCATCACCCAGGTCCGCAATTCGGAAGCGCCGGTCGCGGTCGTCGTCGACGGCGTGCTGCAGAACAATCCGCGCCAGTTCGCGCAGGAGCTGTTCGACGTCGGCTCCATTCAGGTGCTGCGCGGGCCGCAGGGCGCGCTCTACGGCCGCAACGCCACCGGCGGCGCGATCATCATCAACACCCGCCAGCCGACCAATGATTTCTCCGGCCATGTCCGCGCCGGCTACGCCACCGGCCGTGAATACATGATCGAAGGGTCGGTCAGCGGGCCGATCGTCACCGACACGCTGCTGTTCCGCCTCGGCGCCCGCTACACCGACCGCAACGGCTATTTCGACAATATCACCGTCGGCAAGAAGCAGGACCCGTATCGCGACCTGTCGGTCAGCGGCCTGATCAAATGGATGCCGACCGAAACGCTGACCGTCGACCTGCGCGGTTCGCTGTCCCGTACCCGCGGCGGGGCGCTCGACTTCCGTTACCAGCCGGCGAACCTCGCCGCCGACGGCAAGTCGCTGGACCCGGCCAATCCGTTCGACTTCACCCGCGCCGATGCCAATCTGGTCGACCGCAGATTCTACTCGACCAATATCGGCCACGACGTCCGCGACATCGACGATATTTCGCTGAAGCTGGACCTCGACCTCGGCTTTGCGACGCTGACCTCGATCACTGCCTACAACCGGCTGGAGGAATTCGTCTCGGGCGACCAGGTACCCTACACCGCGTCGCGCAACGTCTTCGGCCTCGACGGCACCCAGACGCAGTATATCGACATCAGCGCGTTCAGCCAGGAACTGCGGCTGGCCTCCGCCTCATCCAGCCGGCTGCGCTGGATGATCGGCGGCTATTTCCTCGATTCGAAGCGCTTCATCTCGACGACGACCGGCTTCGACAGCGGCACCGGCATCGCCCGCGTCGAACACAGCCCGCGCCCGATGACCGCCGACAATCCGTCGCTCAGCTTCTTCGGCGACAGCAACCGCAACCGCGACTATGCCGGCTTCGGCAACATCGCCTACGATATCGTGCCCGGCCTCGAAGCCAGCGTCGCGCTGCGCTACGACAAGGAAACCCGGCGCCAGACGGTCTCGCCCTACAACAGCGGCGGCGTGCCCGGCGCGGTCAACCGCGCCAGTTTCGACAAATGGCAGCCGAAGGTGACGCTGGCCTACAAGCCCAATGACGACGTCAACGTCTACGCCTCCTATGGCGAGGGTTTCCGCTCCGGCCAGTTCAACCAGAATGGCACCGCCGCCGCCGCCCAGGCCGCGGGGGTCGCCGGCGTGTCGGACCGGGTGCCGCAGGAAAACACCCTGACCTACGAAATCGGCACCAAGCTTCAGCTCGCCGACCGCCGGGTCCGCATCGACGCCGCGCTGTTCGACACGCGGGTGAAGAACCAGCAGTATTTCGTGTTCATCGGCGCGATCGGCGCGCAGGTGCTGGTGCCGATCGACAAGGTCAAGCTGACCGGCGGCGAAGTGCTCGTCACCGCCGACATGGGCGGCGGGCTCAGCGCCTATGCCGGCTTCGGCTACACCGACAGCACGATCAAGCGCTACCTCGTCACCCCGGCCGACGTCGGCAACCGCGCGCCCTATGTGCCGAAAACGACAATCAACGGCGGCCTGCAATACCGCACGCCGCTGACCGACAGCCTCGGCCTGTTCGCGCGAGCCGATTATCGCCGCCTCGGCCGGCAATATTGGGACCCGGAGAATGCGACCGCGCGCTCCAATATCAGCCTCGCCGATTTCCGGCTGGGCATAGAGGACCCGAACGGCGGCTGGTCGGTGATCGGCTCGCTCGAAAACGCCTTCGACAAGAAATACAATTCCGAATACGTCGCTGGCGGCTTCGCGCACGCCGCTGCCCCGCGCGTGTGGCGCATCGACCTGCGCTATAATTTCTGAGCCGGGCCGGGCGGACATGGCAAGGCGGCTGAGAGTAGCGAGTGACGTCGGCGGCACCTTCACCGACATGGTGTGGTGCGAAGTCGATACGGCCAGCGGCACGGCCGGGGCGGTGCAGGCGGTCAAGGCCGACACCACCCCGCCGGATTTCGAACAGGGGGTGCTGGCCGCCATCGCCAAGGCGGGGGTCGATCTCGGCGCGGTCGACTTCCTCGCCCACGGGTCGACGGTCGTCATCAACGCGCTGACCGAGCGCAAGGGCGCGCCGACCGGCCTCGTCACCACCGCCGGCTTCCGCGACGTGCTGGAAATCGCGCGCGGCAACCGGCCGGACCTTTTCAACTTCAACTTCCGCAAGCCGCCGCCCTTCGTCGAGCGCCATCTGCGCCGCGAGATCGACGAACGCACCAACGTGCAGGGGGAGATCGTACGCGAACCGGCGCTGGACGCTCTTGCCGCCATCGTCGCGCATTTCCGGGCGGAAGGGGTGACGGCGGTCGCCGTCTGCTTCCTCCACGCCTATGCCAACCCGGCGAACGAACAGCATGTCGCCCAGCGGCTGCGGGAACTGATGCCGGAAGCATCGGTCATCGCCAGCCACGAGATCAGCCGCGAATGGCGCGAATATGAACGCACGTCGACGACGGTGCTGTCGGCCTATGTCGCGCCGACGGTCGAACGCTATGTCGGCGCGCTCCGACATGGGCTCAGCGAACGCGGTCTCGCCGGCGCGCCTTATATCATGCAGTCGAACGGCGGCATCGCCACGGTGGCGGCGGTTTGCCGCAACCCGATCACCATGGTCGAATCCGGCCCGGCATCGGGCATCTTCGCCGCCGCCGCGCTCGGCCGGCTGATCGACGAACCAGACCTGCTGGTCCTCGACATCGGCGGCACCACCGCCAAATGCGCGCTGATCGAAGACGGCGAGGTCAAGGTCGGCACCGATTATTACATCGAGCGCGATCGCAAGCGCCCCGGCTACCCGATCCAGACGCCGGTCGCCGAAATCGTCGAGATCGGCAATGGCGGCGGCTCGATCGCCTGGGTCGACGACGGCGGCAAGCTGCATGTCGGCCCGCGCTCGGCGGGCGCCCGGCCCGGCCCGGCCGCCTATGGCCGCGGCGGCGACCAGCCGACGACGACCGACGCCAATCTGCTGCTCGGCCGCATCGATCCCGCCACCTTCGTCGGCGGAGAGGTGGTGCCGGACTGGGCGGCGATCGACGGCGCCTTCGCCCCGCTCGCCCGGCGGCTGGAGATGGACAACGCCCAGCTCGCCGCCGGCATCGTCCGCATCGCCAATGCCAACATGGTCAATGCCCTGCGCCTGGTGTCGACAAACAAGGGGTACGACCCGCGCGACTTTGCCCTGCTGGTCTGCGGCGGGGGGGGCGCGATGCACGGCGTCGCGCTGGCCGAGGAACTGGGCGTCCGGCATGTCATCGTGCCGGTCAATTCCTCGGCGTTCTCGGCGTGGGGGATGCTGCTGTCCGACCTGCGCCGCGACTATCTGCGCACCAGCCTCGTCGACCTGGACGACGGCGCGCGCGCGCAGGTCGAGGCGCTGTTCTCGGAGCTGGAGGCGACTGCAACCGCCGACTTCGCCGAGGACGGCGCCCAGAACCCGCCCCGGTTCGAACGCTTCGCCGACATGCGCTATCTGGGCCAGGAACACACGGTGAAGGTGCCGATGGCCGGTGCCGACACCCTCGCCGCGCTGATCGACCGTTTCCATGCGCTGCACGAGAAACGCTACACCTACCGGCTCGACGGCGCGGTCCAGCTGGTCAACGCCCATCTCGTCGCGCTGATCGAGGTGCCGAAGCCGTCGCTGCCGGAACGGCCGGCGACCGGCGCGCCGCTCGCCACCGCGCGGATCGGCAGCCGCCGCGTCTCGTTCGACCGGCAGGGCGCGCATGACGCGGCGATCTACGACGGCCTGGCGCTCGAACCCGGCATGGCCTTCGCCGGGCCGGCGGTGGTGCAGGAACCGTCGGCAACACTGGTCGTGCCGCCCGGCCACGGCGTCTCGATCGACCGCTTCGGCAACTACCACGTCCACCTTGGCGCAGCGGAGGCCTGACCATGCAGGACGATCTTTTCACCATAGAGATCATCAAGGAAGCGCTGGTCGCGATCGGCGACGAGATGTTCGCGGCGCTGATCCGCACCTCGATGAGCCCGATCATCTACGAAACCACCGATTTCGCGGTCGGCGCCACCGATGCGCGCGGCAACCTGCTGGCGCAGGGCAACGGCGTCACCGGCTTCCTCGCCACGCTCGACACCGCGGTGCAGAGCACCCTGCTCCATTATCCGGCGCCGGGCGACGTGCGCCCCGGCGACATCTTCATTACCAACAGCCCCTATGAAGGCGGCGGCACCCACCTGTCGGACGTCGTCATCCTGCTGCCGGTGTTCCACGGCGACCGGCTGATCGCCTGGACGGTCAACAAGGCGCACTGGACGGAGGTCGGCGGTGCCTTCGCCGGCAGCGCCTCGACCCAGTCGACCGACATCTATCAGGAGGGGCTGCATTTCCGATTCCTGAAACTCTACGAAGGGGGCCGCATAAACCGCGGCATCGTCGAGATTATCCGCGCCAATGTCCGCCTGCCGGACAGCACGATCGGCGATCTTCACGCCGGCGTCGCCGCCTGCCGGGTCGGCGGCAACCGGGTGCTGGAACTGGTTGCCAAATACGGGCTGGAGCCGGTGCTCGGCGCGATGGACGAGCTGCTCGACTATGGCGAGCGGATGACCCGCGCCGCCCTCGCCCGCCTGCCGCAGGGCGTGTTCGAGGCGGAGGACGTGATCGAGGAGGACGGCGTCGGCAACGGCCCGTTCGCGATCCGGGTCAAGGTGACGGTCGCCGGCGACCGGATGGTCGCCGACTTCACCGGCACCGCCGATCAGGCGAAAGGGCCGATCAACACCAGCATGGCCGGCCTGGTCACCGCCGCGCGCTGCGCGTTCAAGGCGGTGACCGATCCCGACATCCCGGCCAATGGCGGCTGCTTCCGCGCGCTGGAGGTGATCTGCCCGCCCGGCACCATCCTGTCGGCGCAAAGCCCGGCGCCGGTCTCGGTCTACTATGAATCGATGATCGCCGCGATCGAGGTGATGTGGCGCGCGCTGATGCCGCACATGCCGGACCGGCTGCCGGTCGGCCATACCCGCAGCGTCGGCGCCACCTTCATTTCCGGCATCCACCCGCGCAGCGGCGCCCTGTTCGTGATGGGCGAACCGCTGCTCGGCGGCTGGGGCGCCTCCGCCGGGGCGGACGGCGATAACGGGCAGTTCTGCTGCGGCAACGGCGAGACATTCAATATCCCGGTCGAACTGGCCGAAAGCCGCTACGGCTTCGAGATCGATCGCTATGCCTTCCGTGAGGATGCCGGCGGCGAAGGGCGCTATCGCGGCGGCCGCGGCGTCGTGCTCGATTACCGGATCACCGCGGACGAAGCGTTCCTGACCTTCTCGTCGACCCGCACCGTGTCGCGCCCCTGGGCGGCGGCCGGAGGCTGCGAAGGCTCGCACAACGGCGCCTTCATCTTGCGCGCCGACGGCTCGGAAGAACCCCATACCATGGTCACCGGCCTGCGCGTGGCGAAGGGCGAGACCATCCGTCTCCTTACCGCCACCGGCGGCGGCTACGGCCCGCCGGCCGAGCGGCCGGCGGCGGCCATCGCGCGCGACATCAGGAACGGCTTCATCACGGCTGATCGGGCGAAGGAGGTTTTCGGCCGGCCAGAGTAAAAGCGTAAGCATTGAAATGGAGAGGAAAAATGACCGATTCCACCGCGCCGCTCGGCGGCGTCTCGTTTCCCATGCAACGCGGACCCTACCAGAATAACGGCGCCAGCCCCTGGTATACCGAAACGACGCTCGGCACCCCCGGTCAGACGCTCAAATTCGCGATCGACACCGGCACCAACATGGTCTGGTCGACCTCGACCCTCTGCGCCCCGACCAGTTGCCAGCATTACAGCGGCGCCCGCTTCGACTATCAGAAATCCTCGACCTACACCTGGGTGGACTGCATCCAGGTGCCGTTCAGCTTCGGACCGTGGGGGACGATGCAGGTCGAAACCGGCCAGGATTTCCTGGGCCTGCCCGGCGGCGTTCGCCTTCCGCTCGTGCTCTATCTGTCGGCCGACTATACCGGCGACCAGTTCGCCCAGCTCGACTGGGACGGCGGCATCGGCATCCCGTCTGGCAGCCCGTACAAGCAGGGCGACACGACGTTCATCGTCCAGGACATGA
This sequence comes from Sphingomonas flavalba, assembly GCF_004796535.1. Taxonomy (GTDB): domain Bacteria; phylum Pseudomonadota; class Alphaproteobacteria; order Sphingomonadales; family Sphingomonadaceae; genus Sphingomonas_L; species Sphingomonas_L flavalba. The sequence continues at coordinate 109,649 of NZ_SPHY01000006.1, forward strand.
TGAACAAGGGGCTGATCTCCCCCAACCTTCCGTACGTCGCGTTCGACTGGAACGCGGCGACGTCCACCGGCTCCTGCCTGATCGGCGGCGTCGACCCGGCGAAATACATCCCCGACGAAGGCATTTTTCTGCCGTGGACGCCCTACACCCAGTTTGCTGGCGTCGAATATATCTGGAGCGCCGATCTGAAGGCCTATTTCGTCGGCAACCAACTGGTTGCGCAGAACGTCCAGTTTGCGCTCGATTCCGGCTCGTCGCAGTTCAAGGGCGACGACGACATCATGAACAAGACACTGTCGCTGCTCCAGGCGATGGGTAACCCGCCGGTGCGGATGGGCTTCGCCGACGGCGGGATGATCACCATCCCGTCCAACCTCTACAACGTCACGATCCAGGCCGGGCCGGACAAGGGCAAGACCCTGCCGCAGTTCCAGCCGCTCGGCCTGACCGGGCTGGTGCTGGTCGGCTCGGTGGTGATGGAAAGCTGCTACACCGTCCACGAATATCGCGTCGTTCAGTGCGGGGCGAACCGCTTCTCGCTCGCCCCGGTTGGCATGTACGTGTTCAACAAGCCCGGCGGGCCGAAGATCGTTACCCCGCCGTCGTCCGGCATCGGCCGCCCGTTCGGCCAGCGTGAGGTCGTGCGCGGCCGCACCATGGAATAGCGCCGCAGCGCCCAATCCACCCCCACAAGCAAGGAGGATAACATGACCCTCGCAGGTACTTGGCAGAACGAATACGGCTCGCAGATGGTGTTGAGCGAGATCAACGCCAATCTGGTTTGGGGCCAATACTCGTCGACCACCGGCTCGACCGGCAAATACATGGTCATCGGCTATCAGCAGACCGCCAATCCCAAGCCGGCCGCCGGCCAGGCGGTGGCGCTCGCCATCGAATGGCACTCGATCGTCGCGGGGCCGGGCGACCCGAGCTGGAACTGGTCGTCGGGCCTGAGCGGCCAGATCAGCATCCAGAACGGCAAGGAATCGCTGGTCCTCGCCCATGCCATGGTCGCCAGCAGCGATTTTTCCGGCCTGGCGGCAGCCGGCACATATATCGACAAACTGACCTACTTCCGCACCGCCACGGCGCCGGACGGAGCCGGGCAGCGGCCGCAGAACGGCGCCGCGCTGGCCGACCCGCTACAAGGCACGTGGGAAAGCGCCGACGGCACGATGCTGGCGATCCAGGTCTACCCCTATACCGGCTCCCAGTTCGGCTGGGCCGAGGGCAAGATGCTGTACAACGGCATAGTCTGTCCGATCGAGGGCGTGACCGACATCAACGCCCAGGCCAGCGGCCTCAACCTGCAATCGACGGCGATCACCGCCCTGCCGACCCCCACCGGCCCGGCGATCGCGCTGGCCGGCTGCCTCGACTATCGCAACGGCCGGCTGACCTTGACCAACCTGACCAGCCAGTCGACCGCGTCCAACGCGACCTATGTCGAAACGACGGTATCGCAGCTCACCTTCGTCCGCGTCGGCGACATGACCGACCTCGACAAGCTGCGCCGCTGATACCCCCCCTGCTTCTGCACAAGCAGAAGCTCGGGAGGGGCGACGAGCGCCATGGATCCGGCGCGCCCCATCGCCTGACGACTGGGAAAGCGCGGCAAGACACCCTCCAGAGCGCGGCTTTGAGTCCCTCAGAGCCGCGTTTCGGAAGATCCGGCTTGGCGCCGCCGCCGCAACGGCGCTGGCGGAACGGCGAAGGCGAGCAGCAGCGCCGCCTGGCTTCGCCGCAGCCAGGCGACGGCAACATGGCGGAAGGCGCGGAAGAACGGCGTCGCATTATCGAACGCCCGCGCCTGACCGCCGACGCGTAGCGCGGCGATCGTGTCGCCCACCGCCGACGGCGCCGCTACGTGGGCTTCCAGCCCGGCGGTCGCCCCGTTTCCGGCACCGTCTCGGCGATCCGCCGGCCGAGGATCGGCAGCGCCGCGTCGTCCGGCCGCTACGCTCGGCTTCAAACCTCATTCTCTATGCAAAAATAATTCGCTATACTGTTGATATATAATCCAATAAATTAAGCATATCGTAGATGCATTCCGTGCTCCCGCAAAAAGCAGGGTCCAGCCATCACCCTTAGTTCCGTGTCGCGCCAGCCCGTCGCCGGTCGATCGCCAGCCCGCACCGTTCTCGTATCGCGGCAACGGTCGCCCGGCTCGCGCGGTGCACGGCGATGCGCCTGATCCGCACCGGCGGACGCAGGCGCTCCCCGTCCGCCTCCGCGCGGTGGATCTTACGCACCACGTCCATGCCGCGGGTGACATGGCCGAACACGGCGAAGCCCTGCCCATCGCGGTTGCGGGGGCCGGCGAAGTCCATCGACGGGCTTGGCTTCACGACGATCGAGAAGCTCGACGTCGCCGTGTCCGGTCCCCAGCGCGCCATCGACAGTGCGCCCGCCCGGTGGCGGAGGCCGGTCACCGACGTCCGCTCCAGCGGGATCGGCCCGAACGCGTCATGCTCCTCGCCGTCGCGCGCCTCGATCTGGATCACGTCGATCGGCGGGGCGGTGCCATCGTTCCGGTCGCTGCGCACGGTGCGGAAGAAGCGGCCGCCGTCATAATGGCCGCCCGCGATGTAGCGCAACGCGTTGCAGACGGTGACCGGCGCCGCCGCCAGCGCCAGTGCCGCGTCGATAGGGCCCCGGTCGGTCTCGATCCGGATCGGCACCTCCGCCACCACCGTGCGCGCGCCCGCCGCCGCCGGCAGCAGCGCCAGCAGGATCGGCGGCAGCGCGCGGCGGATCAGCGGCGGCGCCCCTGGTCCGGCTGCGTCGCGCGCCAGGCCTGGAACTGGTCGATCGAGTCGAGCTGACGCAGGATCTTCGCCTCCGGATCCAGCGTCACCGTCGCCGATGCCGGCGCATCCACCACGCCCGTGCCGTCGGCCATCGCCAGCGTCACCGTCCTGCCGTCGACGCGGACGTCGACCGGCATCGGGAACGGCAGGTTGTCCGGCGTTTCCCAGCGAAGGCTCAGCCGGTCTCCGGCGCGCGTCTCGACCAGCTTCGGCAATCCGGCGCGGTAGAGATAGATATTGAAGAACCAGTCGTAATTGCTTCCGGTAACTTGGTTTACCGTCGCCATGAAGCCCTTGCTGGTTCCGAATTGCGGCTCGAAGTTACCGGGCCTCGGGTCCGGCCGGCCATAAGTGACTCGCCTGATAACCTCGTAGAAAGCCTCGTCGCCGATCAGGTTGCGCAGCGTATGCATCACCCAGCTGCCCTTGGGGTAGATATCCCCCCTCGGCCCGGTCGGGTCGGCATAGACCCAGTTCTCCGGCCGCTCCTCGCCGCTGACCAGCGGCTTCTCGTTGCGGATGCCGGCCCGCTGCGACTTGAGCAGCGCATGATAGTCCAGGTCGCCGTACAGATAGCGGCCGAGCAGCGGCTGCATGTACGACCCGATCCCCTCGTGCAGCCACAGGTCGTCGTAATTGGCGACGGACAACTGGTTGGCGAACCACTCGTGCGAGAACTCGTGGTGCATCAGCGGGTCGAACCCGTACATCGTCTTGGTATAGTCGATGCTGTAGCCGTTGAGCGTCTGGTTCTCGAGTCCGGAATAGGGCACGCGGATCACGCCCATCTTCTGGTCGCCCCACGGATAGGGGCCGATCTGCGATTCGAAGAAATCGAGCGCGACAGGGAATTCCTTGAACAGTTCGGCGGCCTTCTCCTCCTCACCCGGCAGGTACCAGAAGCGCATCGGGATGGTGTTGCCGAACCGGCTCTTATAATCGCCCTCCAGCAGCTTGTACGGCCCGACGTCGAGCACCAGGCCATAGGTATGCGGGCTGCGCGCGCGCCAGTTGTAGGTGCGCCAGCCATCCTTCTCGGTCATCCCCATGAACGTGCCGTTTCCTGGGGCGACCAGCGGGGCGGGCACGGTATAGTGCAGGTCGGCGAGCTTGGTCTTGCCGGTCGGGTGGTCGATGCACGGATAGAGCAGATCGCAGCCGCCGCCCCAGTGCGACGTGTCGATCCAGGTCTGGCCGTCCGGTGTCTTGGTCCAGGTGGTGCCGCCTTCCCACGGCGGCCGCTTGGCGAGCGGCGGCGTGCCGGACCAGACGATCCGCGCCTTGGTCACCGATCCCTTGGCCAGCGGCCGGCGCAGCTTGATGCGTAGCTGCCCTTCCGTATTCGTATAGTCGGCCGGCGATACGGTTCGCCCGTTGAGCACGATCGAGGCGATCCGGAACTTGGGATAGAGGTCGAGGATCAGCTCGGGCACCGCCTCCTTCGCGCGCAGGGTCAGCGTCGCATCGCCCTCGATGCGCTTTTCGTCCGGAAACACCTTCAGCGCCAAGTCGAGATGCTCGAACGACAGTGCAAGCTGTTCCGGCGGCATGACGCCGCCCATCTTGCGGGTCTGCGGAGTGATGAACTTCGCCTCCGCATCCGGGTCGGGTGCGGCGGCTGTGGTCTGCGCGACGGCGGCGGTCGCGACCAGAAGGGCGGCGCCCGCCACCAGGGTCCGGTAGGCGACTGGCTTCATCCTGTTTCTCCGCTCGTGAACCGGCATCGCCGGCGCCGTGGTGGCGCTGGTGATGCCATGATACCCCGCTGCTTCGCGATCAGAAGTCCTTCGCGATGCGGAACGAGAAGAACCGCCCGCGCGAATTGAACGTCTTTTCGTCGAAGCCGTTGAAGTAGTTGCCTTCAAGCCACGGCGGCATCCGGTCGGTGAAATTGTCGACCGCCGCCGTCAGCTTCACCTGCATCGGCTCGACGAAGTAGCTGACTGCGATGTCGTGCTGCATGTACGACTTGGCGCGCAGCCGCGCCCCGTTCACCAGCAGCGACGCATCGTTGCGCACCGGGCCGACATAACGGGTGCCGTACGTGACCTGCAGGTCGTCCAGCGCCCACGTCACGCGGCCCGTCGCCTTCCACTTGGCGATCGTGCCGAGCGCCGTCGTGTAGGTGCCGACCCGCTCGACTGCCGGCGTGGCGGGCGCCGGCGACAGCTTGTAGCTGTCGGTATAGGTCGCGTCCGCGCGCAGGTTGATGCTGCCCCACGACATCTCGCCGGTGTTGTATTCGACACCGAAGTCCAGGCCCTTGATCGACTGGTCGAGCAGGTTGTCGCGAACCGCGTACACCTCGTAGATCGAGTTGTTGGGATCGCGGACCACCTGCCCGGCGAAGCCGGCGTTGAGCGCGTTCTGTTGGATGATGTAGTCGGGGTCGGCGACACCGATGATGTTCGACTTCGTGATCCGGAAGAAGTCGACAGTGGCGGAGAAGCGCGGGATGAACTTCGGCGTCCACACCGCGCCGATGGTCAGCGTCTTGGCGGTTTCCGGCCGCAGGTTGGGATTGCCGCCGGTGACGACCCACGCACCGGTCAGCACGGGCGCGCGCCGGCCGCCGCAGACCGGGTAAGAGGCGTATTCCGCGCCCTGGCACGGGTCGGTCAGTGGGCGATAGCCGCGGCTCTGCGTGCTGTTCGCTTCCGCAAAGGTCGGCGCGCGGAAGCCGGTGCCCCACGACCCACGCACCAGCAGGTCGGAATAGGGCCGCCATTTCACGCCTGCCTTGGGATTGGTCGTCGAACCGAACGCGTTGTAGTGCGAGTAACGGACCGCGCCTTCGATATCGAGGCTGTAGATGCCCGGAATATCTCTCAGCAGCGGCACCGCCGTTTCCGCGTAGAATTCGTAGATCTTGCGGGTCGGCGGCAGGAACGGCGGCGTCGGCGTCGTCTTCTCCGGCGCGTTGTCCTGGATCTGCGAGAAGCTTTCGGTGCGGTATTCGGCGCCGAGCGCGACGCTGACGTCACCCGCTGGCAGCTCGAACAGCTTGCCGGTGACGTTGCCGATGACCGACTTCAGGTCGGCCTGGGTATTCGTCCAGCGCGGCGAGGTGAGCGAGTTCAGCATCGCTTCGGTAACGCTGCCCGGTCCGCCGAACACGTTGACCGGAATGCAGCCGGCGGTGGCGGCGCAGAGCGCCGGATCGCCGACCGCCCGCTGCAGGCGGACGATGTCGAGCGAGCGGCCGCCGTTGCGGAACATGTCCAGCTTCTGGAAATTAGCCGAGACGTCCCACTTCCAAGCATCGGTGAACTTGCCTTCCAGGCCGGCGACGATGCGATAGACCTTGCTGTTCACGTCGTTCATCCGGGTCCGGCCCTTGCCCAGCTCCTGCAGGGTGCGGATGGCGAAGACATCGAAGCCGAACGGGTTGAACTGGTTGGCGGCGCTGACGATCACGCCGTTGCCGAGGCCTGGGTTGGTGCCGCTCGACGGATCGAAATAGTCCGGCGCGAGGAAGCCCAGCGAGTTGCGGCTGTTGTAGGATGTCTCGACGAAGGCGGTGATGTCGTTGCCGATTTCCTGATGGCCGGAAAACCACAGGTTGACCTGGGAAATCTTCGAGGCGCTGCTCTCATATTCCCAATAGTTGATGCCGTCGTTGCCCGAGGTGATCGGCGTATTGGTGCCCGGATAGACCATCGGCCGCAGGTCGGCCGCCGATGTCGCCTGCGCGACACCATCGCGCAGGATGTAGTATGGGTTGCCCGCGCCGAACGCATTGGCCGGGTCGACCGCCTTGAACGCGCCGACCAGCGGCGCCTCGTCGCGGAAGTTGCGGCCGCCGAGCGCCCGCCAGTCGGGGTCGCGGCTGACCGGGCGGTCGGCGATAACGTTGCCGCCCGACTTGCGGTAGCTGACGTTGAAGACGAAGCCGCCGCCGTCATATTCCTTACCGTAGGTGCCGCTCGCCTCGTAATTGGGCAGGTCGCCGCGGCTGCTGACGCCATAGCCGGCCTTCAGCTGCAAACCGTCGTAGCTGCGCCGCATGATGATGTTGACGACACCGGCGATCGCATCGGATCCGTAAACGGCGGATGCGCCGTCCTGGAGCACCTCCATCCGGTCGATCGCCTCGAACGGGATGCTGTTCAGGTCGACCGTACCACCGTCGGAGTTCGACAGCACGCGACGGCCGTTGACCAGAACCAGCGTGTTAACGGCGCTCAGGCCACGCAGCGCGATATTGGCCGAGCCGTTGTTGCCGCGACCGGCAGAATCGCTCGCCGACGCCGATGCGACCGGCAGTTCGCGCAGCAGTTCGCCGACGCTCTGCGCCCCCGTCGCCTCGATCTCGCCGCGATCGAGCACGGTCAGCGGTGCGGCACCGGTCAGGTCCGTGCTCGGCAGGCGCGAACCGGTGACGATGATCACCTCCTCGGCCGGTCCGTCCTGCGCCGGCGCTTGCGCAGGCAGCAGCAGGGCAAGCGGCGCCGCCGCTGCCAAAAGCACCGTCTTTGTCGATATATTTCTCATTTCCCCTATCTCCCTGACATGCGGGGCACGCTGCACCTTGCGTTGCCACGGCCCCGACTTTCACTATTTAATGTATACTATCTACGATTATTATCCAGACAGTACGCATATTTCAAGCAGACCCCCGTCGTCCAACGCCCAGAGAATACGCCGGAATCATGCGAGATATGCCATATCCCGTACAATATGCATAGATAACGAAGCAATTTTTAAAAGCTATTTATTTAATTATTTATTGTTGCGTGCACGACACGGCCAGGTTTCGCCGCCCGCGCCAGGCGATCCCTTGCTGGCAGCCATGCCGGTCGGCTTCAGCGCAGGGCGGCGATCGCCGCCGGGGTCGGGCAGCGCGGCGGGACGCGGCGCGGCGGCGCATAGGCCGGCACTTCCGCCGCCTCACCGATACGGAAGGGGCGGAACGCCGCCGGGTCCAGCCCGGCGCAACGCATTTCCAGCGCCAGCAGCTTCGGCGGCGTGTCATACGCCTCGTAGGACAGGCGGAACGTGCCCCAGTGGATCGCCACGGCATGGGCGGCGCCCAGCCCTTCGAACACTTTCACCGCGTCGACCGGGCCGATATGGCTGCCGGCGCGCATCTCGCCGGGGGCAAAGCGGAACGCGCCGATCGGGATCAGCGCCAGCCGCACCGGGCCGAGCGTCGCCGCTTCCGCCGGCCAGCGCATATCACCCGGCCCGGTATCGCCGGCAAAGAAGATATTGCCGCCGGGCAAGCGGACGACGAAGCTGGACCAGAGCGCGCGATTGCGATCGGCCATCCAGCGCGAATCCCAGTGGTGGTTGCGGGTCACCACCACCTCCACCCCCGACCGGATCGTCACCCGCTGGCCCCAATCGAGCGCGGCGACGCGGACACCGGCTGGCTTCATCACCGTGTCGTTGCCCAGGCTGGTGACGACCAGCGGCCGGTCGCGCGCCTGCAGCCGCTTCAGCGTCGCCAGGTCCATATGGTCGTAATGGTTGTGGGAGATCAGTACGACGTCGATCTTCGGCAGATCTGCAAAGCGCACGCCCGGTGCGGTGACACGGCGCGGCCCGATGCCGAACGGCCCGGCGGTGTCGGACCAGATCGGATCGGTCAGGATGTTCAGCCCCTGGGTCTGGACCAGCATCGTCGCGTGGCCGACCCAGGTGACGACCATCCGCTCCCCGGCGACACGCGCCGGCGGCCGCGTCGGGCTGACCGCGACATGGGCCGGCCAGGGCGGCCGCTCGTCCCGCCTCAGCAGGTAACGCAGCATGAACCGGCTCTGCCCGCCGGGCGGCCGGAACGTGTCGTTGCCGTCGGGGTTGAAGAAGCGCTCGCCGTCGTAATGGTCGCTCGCCGGCCCGGCGTAATAGCGGAAATCCAGGAAAGGCGGCACCAGCGTCAGCAGCAGGCACAGCGCAACGACCAGAAACAGCAGGGCGGCGCCCGCCCACCGCGCCAGTCGTCCGATCGCCCGCGTTGCCGCCACTCGCCACCTCGTTTCCGCCGCGCCCCAGCCTTAACCGCTCCGGCGCGCGCGACAACCCATCCGTTAGCGCCACGTTCACCAACGAAATATTTTTTGTTCTCGCTTTGCCCCCTTGCGTTTGCCGTACCCGTTGGAAAGCCGCGCGTCGCTGCGTCGCAACATTGACTCATGGTTACCATTGAAGATCATTTTCGTCCGATTTAACTCTTAACCGTCTTGCACAGCGGTCGGCTTATGGACACTATCACTGGTGCGTCGATCGCGGGGGCAACCCAAGGTCTAGTGGTTTCTGCCGTGCAACCCCATATTGCATGCAGGGCCGCCAAACGCCCCTCGACAGCGCGCACACGACCCGTTCGCAGGGTTTTCCGCGCGGGTTGGTGGTACAGTGGGGGCCTGCCCCCGAGTCGAACGTAACGGGAACGATAGCGGGGGTCGAACGTGGATTTCAGGGATACTCGGGAAAGCGCGCACGACGTGGAGGCAATTGCGATCGAAACCCAGCAATCCGGGGACACCGGCAGCGGTTCGGCGAAGGTCCTGCCGCGCGCCTTCCCGATTACAGTCGACCCGGGCCGCGACGCGCTGCTGACCGATTTCGGCAAGGAAACGCTTAAGGACCGCTACCTGCTGCCGGGCGAGAGCTATCAGGACCTGTTCGCGCGCGTCGCCTCGGCCTACGCCGACGATGCCGACCACGCCCAGCGGCTCTACGACTATATCTCAAAGCTGTGGTTCATGCCGGCGACGCCGGTCCTGTCCAACGGCGGCACCGGACGCGGCCTGCCGATTTCCTGCTACCTGAATTCGGTGCCGGACAGCCTGGACGGCATCGTCGCCACCTGGAACGAGAATGTCTGGCTGGCGTCGCGCGGCGGCGGCATCGGCACCTATTGGGGCAATGTCCGCGGCATCGGCGAACCGGTCGGCCTGAACGGCAAAACCAGCGGCATCATCCCGTTCGTCCGGGTCATGGATTCGCTGACGCTGGCGATCTCGCAGGGGTCGCTGCGCCGCGGCTCGGCCGCCTGCTACCTCGACATTTCCCACCCGGAGATCGAGGAGTTCCTGGAAATCCGCAAGGCGAGCGGCGATTTCAACCGCAAGGCGCTGAACCTGCACCACGGCGTGCTGATCACCGACGCGTTCATGCAGGCGGTGCGCGACGGCGCCGAATGGGTGCTGACCAGCCCCAAGGACGGGTCTGAGCGCGCCCGCGTCGACGCGCGCTCGCTGTTCCAGAAGCTGGTCGAGACCCGGCTGGCCACCGGCGAGCCCTATATCGTGTTCATCGACAAGGTGAACGCGGCGATGCCGAAGCACCATCGCGAGCTGGGGCTGAAGGTGTCGACGTCCAACCTGTGCTCGGAAATCACCCTGCCGACCGGCACCGACCACCTCGGCAAGGACCGCACCGCCGTCTGCTGCCTGTCGTCGCTGAACCTGGAGACGTGGGACGAATGGAGCGCCGACAAGCGCTTCATCGAGGATGTGATGCGCTTCCTCGACAATGTCCTCCAGGACTATATCGACCGCGCTGAGCCGGGGATGGAACGCGCCGCCTATTCGGCGATGCGCGAGCGTTCGGTCGGCCTCGGCATCATGGGCTTCCACAGCTTCCTGCAGGCGCGCGGCCTGCCGTTCGAAGGGGCGATGGCCAAGTCCTGGAACCTGAAGATCTTCAAGCATGTCAGCGCCCAGGCCAACGAGGCGTCGATGCATCTGGCGGTGGAGCGCGGGCCGTGCCCGGACGCGGCCGACCGCGGGGTGATGGAGCGTTTCTCCTGCAAGACGGCGATCGCGCCGACCGCGTCGATCTCGATCATCTGCGGCGGCACCAGCGCCTGCATCGAGCCGATCCCGGCCAATATCTACACCCACAAGACGCTGTCCGGCAGCTTTTCGATCCGCAATCCCTATCTGGAGGCGCTGCTGACCGAGAAATCGAAGAACAGCGAAGCGGTGTGGAACTCGATTCTCGAGCAGGGCGGCTCCGTCCAGCACCTCGATTTCCTCAGTCAGGACGAGAAGGACGTGTTCAAGACCAGCTTCGAGATCGACCAGCGCTGGCTGCTCGAACTGGCGGCGGACCGCACCCCCTATATCGACCAGTCGGCGTCGCTGAACCTGTTCATCCCCGCCGACGTCGAGAAGTGGGACCTGCTGATGCTCCACTACCGCGCGTGGGAACTGGGCATCAAATCGCTCTATTATCTGCGCTCGAAATCGGTGCAGCGCGCCGGTTTCGCCGGCGGGGTGGAAACCGACAACACGCCCGACCTGAAGCAGATCGAGCTACAGTCGACCGACTATGACGAGTGTTTGGCGTGCCAATGACCAGCATCATTGGCCGTACTCGGCACCCTGCCGGCGCGCCGGACCGCTCAGTCGCCTTCTTCCTCGAAGCTGACGGCAACGGCTGCGTTGGCGGAGAGGCGGACGGTGCCCTCCTCGATATCGGCGACCAGGCCGCCGGAAATATAGTGGTGATGCCCCTTGTGGCTGCCCTCGCCGCTGTCCCGGCGGGTGAGCTTGATGCGGTCGCCCTCGACATGGTCGACGGTGCCGACGTGGACGCCGTCGGCGCCGATGACTTCGGCGTGTTCCTTGATGCGGGAAAGATCGGCCATCGCTGGTCTCCTGTTGGGGGTGTTGCAGGGGTTGAACGCATGACGGCCCGGTTGGCCGCATGTGTCCCCAGGGTCGCTTACGCTTGAGTGAGGCGGCGCGGCGAACGCGCCGGATTCTGCTGTTTTCTGAAAGGTCGCACGATGTCTCTTCTCGAAGCCCGCAAGGTCTACAAGCCGTTCGAATATCCCTGGGCCTATGACTATTGGAAGCGCCAGCAGCAGATCCACTGGATGGTGGAGGAAGTGCCGCTGGGCGAGGATTGCCGCGACTGGGCGCAGAAGCTGACCGACCATGAGCGCAACCTGCTGACCCAGATTTTCCGCTTCTTCACCCAGGCCGACGTTGAGGTGCAGGACTGCTACCACGACAAATATGGCCGGGTGTTCAAGCCGACCGAGATCAAGATGATGCTGACCGCCTTCTCCAACATGGAGACGGTGCACATCGCCGCCTACTCCCACCTGCTCGACACGATCGGCATGCCGGAGAGCGAATACAGCATGTTCCTTCAGTACAAGGAGATGAAGGACAAGCACGACTATCTCGCCACCTTCGGCGTCGACACCGACGAGGATATCGCCCGTACCCTGGCGATGTTCGGCGGCTTCACCGAGGGGCTTCAGCTGTTCGCCAGCTTCGCGATGCTGATGAACTTCCCGCGCTTCAACAAGATGAAGGGCATGGGCCAGATCATCTCGTGGAGCGTGCGCGACGAAAGCCTGCACTGCGAAGGGATCATCCGCCTGTTCCACGCCTTCGTGAAGGAGCGCGACTGCTACACCCGGCAGGTGAAGGAGGACATTCTCGACGTCTGCCAGAAGGCGGTGCGGCTCGAGGACGCGTTCATCGACCTGGCGTTCGAGCAGGGCCCGGTGCCCGGCATGACCGCCAAGGAGATCAAGAAGTATATCCGCTACATCGCCGACTGGCGGCTCGGCCAGCTCGGCCTGAAACCGGTCTACATGGTCGAGGATCACCCGCTGCCCTGGCTGGCCCCGCTGCTCAACGGGGTGGAACACGCCAATTTCTTCGAAACCCGCGCCACCGAATATTCGAAGGCGGCGACGCGCGGCAACTGGAACGAGGTCTGGGACAGCTTCGACCGCCGCAAATCCGCCGTCGCCAACGACGCCGGCAGCGATGAAACGGTGCCGGAGGACATGTTCTCAAAGGCCGGCATCGCGGCGGAGTAACGCCTCATAGTGAACGGAGCGTGGAAACCACACCCCACGCCCCGTTCACTATGCCCCCGTCATTGCGAGCCGCGCGACGGCGCGGCAATCCGCCTGTCAGCGTGCTCCTGCGAAAGCAGGAGCCCAACTCCGCGCCCGTTCCGCCGCCTCCCGCCTTCAGCAAGCACGAACACATGCGGGAACAGCGGGCGGCAGGCTCTGGTTCAATCGCACCAGCTCCGCCGCGCCCCTCCCCACTGCCGCGCCAACCCTTCGGCGACCAACACCGCGCCCAGCGACTCCCCGTCCCGGCTGACGATGCGGAGCTTGCGGCCGTAGCGGTCGGTATCGCGGTCGGCCGACCCCAAGCTGATCGGTCCGGCGTTCAGCAACGCATGGAGCCGCTGCGTCGCCCGCGCGCCAAGCTCCGCCTCGCGTGGGCATCGGCTCGGGTGGGTTTCCGGTGCATCGATGTCGGCGACGCGGATCTTCTCGCCATCCATCCAGAACGTATCGCCGTCGACGACACAATTTCTTCCGCCGCCGACATGGCAGAAGGTGAAGCGCCGCACGCCTCCGCCGGCAGGAACTGCACGTGTTCGCGTCGGCGCCGGCGCCGCCGCACTCACCGCGTTGCGCTCAGAGACAGCGGGATCCGCGCCACCGGCCAGCGGCGCCGTGCCCACCCCCGCACCAACGCCGTCCGGCGGCCCACCAAAGCCCCCGCCGAACTGGACATAGCCGAGGCCGAGCAGCACGCCGGCCGCCGCCATCGTCAGCAGATCGCGCAATCCGGCCCGGCGGCGCGCACGGGCGCGGCGGCGCCGAGCCTGTTCCCAGGCGCGGTCGGGCCCGTCGCGCCGCAGCTGATCCGTCCGCTTGTCCGGCCACCATTGCTGCCCCACCGTACGCTACTCCACACACTCGCCGGATCGGGCATAGCGGTCGCGATGCCAACGCGACATTAATAATATGAACGATTTCGGCCCTTCTTTATTTTTATTTATAACCGATATGGATTGTTTTCGATCGATGACAGCGTCCGGTCGGGCACATCGGATCGGCGAGGCTGGCGCGCAGGAATTTGATCCGCCATTCCTTTTTCCCGCACGAGCCGCGCCGCCGCTTCCACTCCGGCGGATCAGCGCCTAGTCTGCCGCTCGCGATGGATTTGGCGGGAGGCGGCATGGACAGCTACAGGCAGCATTATATCGACGGCGCCTGGGTCGACAGCGTCGGCGGCACCCCGCATCAGGTCATCAACCCGGCGACCGAGGCGCCGTGCACCGAAATAACGCTGGCCAGCGCCGCCGATGTCGACCGGGCCGTCGCCGCCGCCGCCCGCGCCTTCCCCGATTTCGCGCGAACCAGCGTCGCCGGCCGGCTGGCGCTGCTCGAACGGATCGGCGCCGCCTACAAGGCGCGCATCCCTGATCTGGCGCGGGCGATGGCGACGGAAATGGGCGCGCCGCTCAGCTTCGCCGCCGCCGCGCAGGCCCCGTCCGGTCTCGCCCATTTCAGCGCGACGCGACGCGCCCTTGCCGATTTCGCGTTCGAGGAAACCGCCGGCAATGCCCGCGTCGTCCATGAGCCGATCGGCGTCGTCGCGATGATCACGCCATGGAACTGGCCGTTGAACCAGATCGCGGCAAAGGTCGCGCCGGCGCTCGCCGCCGGCAACACGATGGTGTTGAAACCATCGGAGGAGGCACCCGGCTGTGCCGCGATCTTCGCCGAAATCCTGCACGAGGCCGGGGTCCCCGCCGGCGTGTTCAACCTGGTGCAGGGCGATGGGCCGACGGCGGGCGCCGCGCTCTCCGCCCACCCGGATGTCGCGATGGTCAGCTTCACCGGCTCGACCCGCGCCGGCATCGCCGTCGCCGCCGCCGCCGCGCCGACGGTCAAGCGCGTCCATCAGGAATTGGGCGGCAAGGCGCCCAATCTGGTGCTGGAAGGCGCCGACCTCGCCGCCGTGCTGCCGCTGACCGTGCAGGGCGTACTCGCCAATTCCGGGCAGAGCTGCATCGCGCCGACCCGCATCCTCGTCCACCGCTCGCAGGCGGATGAAGCCGCTACGGTCATCGCCCGGCTGATGGCGGCAACGGCCGTCGGCGATCCGCTGGCCGAGGGCAAGCATATCGGCCCGGTGGTCAACAAGGCGCAATACGACAAGATTCAGGCGTTGATCGCCAGCGCCATGGAACAGGGCGCGACTCTGGTCACCGGCGGCCCCGGCCGGCCGGCCGGCATCGCCAGCGGCTATTACGTCCGCCCCACCCTGTTCGCCGGCGTCACCCCGGACATGCGGATCGCGCAGGAGGAGATTTTCGGCCCCGTCGCCACGCTGACCAGCTACGACAGCGAGGAAGAGGCGATCGAACTGGCCAACGCCACCGTCTACGGCCTGTCGGCCACGCTGTCCGGCGACCCGGACCGCGCCGCCGCCATCGCTCCGCGCCTGCGCGCCGGGCTGGTGACGATCAACGGCTGGGGCCCGGACATCAACGCCCCATTCGGCGGCTACAAGCGCTCGGGGAACGGCCGCGAGAACGGTCGCTTCGGCCTCGCCGAGTTCATGGAAACCAAGACCATTCTCGGCGCTCCGGCCCACTGACCCCGGCGGCCGCCGCGCACCCGGTTTGAAGAATTCTTGTAACGCGTTCTCCCCTTCCCGCATTCGAGGATCCGGCAATGATTTCGCAGAGTTTGAAACTGGGCTGCGCGGCCTTCGCGCTGGCGCTTGGCGGCGTGGCGCTCCACGCCCAGCAGGCGGCGCCGACGCCGCGTACCGCCGCCGCCGACGAGGATGCGGTCAAGACGCCGCTGAAGGGGCAGTGGGTGCCGGCGCCGGCGCGCAATTCCAAGGAGAGCGTCGGCCCGTTCCGCAAGATGGTCATTCGCGGGGCGACGCTGATCGACGGGTCGGGCGGGCCGCCGATGGGGCCGATGGACATCGTCGTCGAAGGCAACCGGATCACCGCGGTGAATCAAGCCGGCTGGCCGGGCCTGCCGATGCAGGCCAACCGCGCCCCGCACGACGCCGACTATGAGATCGACGCAACCGGCATGTACGTGCTGCCCGGCTTCGTCGACGCGCACACCCACGCGGCGGGCACCGACAAGGCACCCGACATGGGCTATAATTACAAGCTGTGGCTGGCCCATGGCGTGACGACGGTGCGCGGCGTCCCCCTCGCCTCGCCCGCCGTCGCGTCGAGCGAGAAGAACCGTTCGGCCGCCAACGAGATCGCGGCGCCGCGCATCTTCAACTACCAGACGCTGGGAGCGGGCTGGAGCGGCGGCACCGTCGATTCCGTCGCCAAGGCGCGCGCCTGGGTCCAGTGGGCGGCGAAGAACAATATCGACGGCATCAAGTTCTTCAACCGGCCAAACGAGACACCGGAGATCATCACCGCCGCGATCGACGAGGCGCACAAGAACAACATGGGCACCGTCGCCCATCTGTCGCAGAACGGCGTCGCCAATTTCAACGCGCGCCAGGCCGGCGAAGCGGGGCTGGATACCGTTACCCACTTCTACGGCCATTTCGAATCGCTGCTGAAGGATGCGACGATCCAGAAATTCCGCAACGACTATAACTACAACAACGAGCAGGACCGCTTCGGCAGCGTCGCCGAGCTTTGGTATCAGGCCTATGGTCCTGGTACCAAGCCGTGGCAGGACTATCTGGAAGAACAAAAAGAACATCACGTCAATTTCGACCCGACGTTCAACATCTATGCCGCCTCGCGCGATCTGATGCGCGCGCGGAACGCGGACTGGCATGAGAAATACACGACGCCGGAGCTATGGAACTACTTCCAGTCGACTCGCGACAACCATGGCTCCTATTTCTACGACTGGACGACCGATAACGAGATCGAGTGGAAGAATTTCTATAAATATTTCATGGCTCTGATCAACGATTACAAGAATATGGGCGGCCATGTCACGATCGGCACCGATTCCGGTTTCATCTGGAAAGTCTACGGCTTCGCCTACATCGAGGAACTGGAGCTGTTCCGCGAGGCGGGCTTCACGCCGCTGGAGGTCATCCGCACCGCGACCAAGAACGGCGCTGAAACGCTGTGGGGGCCGAAGCATGTCGCGCCGCCGGTCGGCATCGTCCGCCCCGGCATGCTCGCCGACCTCGTGATCGTGCCGGAAAATCCGCTGGCCAATTTCAAGACGCTCTACGGCACCGGGCACCTCCGCCTGAACCCCGCCACCAACAAGCAGGAGCGGGTCGGCGGCGTGCGCTTCACCATCAAGGACGGCATCGTCTACGACGCGCATGTGCTGCTGGCCGAGGTGGCCGAAATGGTGGCGGCCGAAAAGCAGCGGATGGGCCTTCCGGAGCGTCCCGTCCAACCCTGACGGGGCGCTGGCGCGCGGCACTTTCCCTCCGGGATATGCCGCGCGCTTCTCTTCCTGCCGTGCCGCCTAGACTGGCAGGATCACCGTGCTCTTCACTTCCTCCAGCACCGCGTAAGTCCGGGTTTCGCGCACCCCGGGTAGACCAGTCAGCGTCTCGCCCAGAAAGATGCGATAATGCGCCATGTCCCGCATCCGCATTTTCAGCAGATAGTCGAACCCGCCGGCGACCATATGGCATTCCATGATCTCCGGCATGCGCAGCACGGCGTCGCGAAAATCGTCGAACACCTCCGCCGTCGTACGGTTCAACAGCACTTCGACATAGACGGTCAGCGCCCGTTCCAGCTTCGCGGGATTGAGCAGTGCAACGAAGCCGGTAATATAACCGCTCTCGCGCAGGCGCCGTAGCCGGTCATGGCAGGCGGAAGGGGACAGGCCAGCGCGACTGGCAAGCTCTTGGTTGGTGATCCGACCATCAGCCTGGATGATCCTCAGGATACGACGATCGGTCTCACTGAGCATATCCGCCCTCCCCGGAAGATTTTCGTGTCTCTGCTTATGCGAGAGAATTATACAGTCATCATAAACTCAAATCATCGATGAAAATCAGGTTCTTTCCTGGAAGCTCCATAATATATCTGGTCCATCCTTCGCCGCCTTGAAAACAAAGGTTCCAAGCGGGTGGCCGTAACCGGATATACGCTGGCTGCCGCCCGCGCCGCTCAATAATCCTTCGACACGCGGATATTGGCGCTGGTGCGGCCCATGGTCGAGATGCTCGACAGCAGCGACAGCCAGCGGGTGATCTGGAACTCGGCGCGGGTCGCCGAATAGCCCTGCCCGTCGGTGATCACCTCGACATAGATACGGCGGGTCACATATTTGCCGGCGGCGATCGACGTGCTCTGGTTCTGGGTCGGGTCGGCGGCGATGATCCGCAGCCGGTCGAGCCCCGCCGCCCGCCGCACCGCGTTTATCGGGTCCAGCCCGCCATCGCTCTGCAACCCGGCAACCGCAGCGGCGAGCTGCAACGCCTCCGGTGCCGACAGATTGGTGATCGACGTGCCGAACAATAGCCGGGACAGCAGTTCGTCCTCCGGCAACGCCGGGTTGCTGGTGAAGGCGATTTCCGGCTTCAGGCCGGTGCCGGTCACCCGGATCGTTGCATTCAGCCCCTGCAGGGTGGCGGTCGCGGAGATGTCGAGCACCGGGTCCGGCGGGTTCGACCCGGTAAAGCGGATGACGCCGCGATCCAGGTCGAAACTGCGCCCGGCGAACTCGTAATTGCCGCGCAGCAGGTCGGCGCGGCCGACGATGATCGGCGCGTCGATCGCCCCGCTGATCTCCAGCGTCGCCCGCCATTCGCTGTCCAGGCCAAGGCCGGTCACCATCATGCGGTTGTGTGCGTCGGCCTTCAGCGCCAGTCGCCATGGCGCCGCCGGCGCCACCGCCTCCGGCTCGTCGTCCGGGCGGTTGATCTCGGTCACTTTCAGGCGCGGCACCGCCGTCGCCGCCTCCGCCCTGCCCAGCCGGTACCGGCTTCGGTTTAGCGACACCTCGCCGCCGATCACCCCGCCGTCGCCGTTCGACTTGAAGGTCAGCGGGCCGGTCACCGTCGCGCCGAGATCGTCGCGGTTGAGTAGCGTCGCGTTCTGCGTATCGACGCGAAGGTCGATCGCCAGCCCCCGGTCGGACAGGTCGAACACGCCGCTGCCGCTGACCGTGCCGTCGCCGGCATTGGCGGTCAGCGAATCGAGCAGCAGGCGCGATCCGCTGAATCGGCCGCTCGCCTTCAGGTTGGTCAGCACCGTGCCGCTGACCGCGCTTTGCAGTCGGGCGTTTTCGGTGCGGATCGACCCGCGGATCAGCGGGTTGGTCAGCGTGCCGTTGATGTCGGCGGCGATCGTGGCCGGGCCGGAAATATCGAACAGCTCGGTGCCCGTCAGCCGCCACAGCGTGTCGGCTGGCCCGTCATAGCGGATCTGCGCGAACAGCGGCGCGGCATAGATCCGGTCGACGAACGCCCCCTCGCCCAGCGGCGCCAGCCGCGCCTGGGCGCGGCCGATGATCTTGCCGCCACTGGCGGCGACGGCGCGCGCGGCGGCACTCGATCCGGTCAGCGCCCCTTTGACCGCAACGTCGATCGGCTGCGACGACAGCACCAGGCCGGACCGGCTCAGCCCGCGCACGACCAGGTCGACCTGGCCGGACGGCGCGCCCTGCGTCGGGGCTGCATAGATGACGCGTCCGCTCGCCGCGCCGCCCAGCCCCATGCCCGGCGACACCAGGTCGAGGATGGAAAGCGGCATCCGCTCCAGCGTCGCGTCGACGGCGTTGGCGCCCTCGCCGAACCGGCCGGACACCCGCGCCTTGCCGCCGTTGAAGCTGAGCGCGGTCGGCGCCAGCCGCCAGGCGCCGCCCTCGCGGGTCAGCACCGCGGCACTGTCCAGCTTCAACCGCTGGCGTTCGATCGTGCCGCCGCCGGTGATCGCGATGCGTTCGGGCGCGACCTGCGCGGTGCCTTGCAACGCGAACGCCTTGCCCCGCCGCCCGGCGGCGCTGACGACGACGGTGCCGGTGCCGCCCTTCATGTCGACATCGGCCGACAGTCGCCCGACGGTCAGCCCGCCGCGCCGCACCCCGCGCGCCGTCACCCGCGCGTCGACGCCAAGCCCGGCCGGGTCGAGCAGCACCGCGCCGTTGATCGACAGCCGCCGGATCGTCGTCTGCGGTGGCCCGGCGAAGCGGGCGTCGCGGGCAGTCAGCGCGGCGGTGATCCGCTGCACCGCGCCCGCCCGGTCGAACCGCAGCGATCCGCTGACCCCGCCGCCGGTGAACGCGAGCTGGCCGTCGAACCCGCCCGGCATCGACACCAGCGTGCCGGTCGCGGTGGTGCCGGACACGGTCAGCGGCGCGACGGTGATCCGCGTCGGCGCATTCGGCGGCATCAGGATCGCACCGGCGGCGGTGAACGGCCCCAGCACCAACCCGCCCGACGCCTGATAGGCGAAGCCCTCGGCATTGGGGTCGAGCGCGACATGCACGTCCTTCAGCCCCAGCGCCGGCATCGGCCGGGCCAGAACCAGCGACAGCTTCGGCCGGTCGATCTGGCCGTCCAGCACCAGCTTGACCGGGCCGTAGCTCGCCTGCGTGCCGCTGCCCTCGAAATGGAAACTGCCGTCAAGCCGCCGATAGCCGTTACCGCTGATCGTCAGCGCCGGCGCGACGATCCGCAGGCCGGTGAAGCGGATGATCCCGTCAGGCGTACGCTCCAGCCGCGTATCGATGCGCGGCAATCCGCCGGCCAGCCCGGCGAGGAAGGCGTTGTCGAACCGCCGCACCCATGCCTGTCCGCGCCCGACCACACGGGTGCCGACCCCGTTCGGCCCAGGCACCACCGTCAGACTGCTTTTCACGTCGACAATGCCGAGGCCGGGGATCAGGTAGCGGTTGAGCTGCCCTTGCAGGCCGACCTCATAGCACCCGCTGACCAGGTCGAGGAACAGGCTGATCGTCCCGTTCAGCTTGTCGGACCGAAGCTTCAATCCATCGCCGATCGCCGCCTTGTCGCTGACGCGCAGCGCCCCCTCGACGCTCAGGTTGGCGAGGATGCCGCCGGCGACGTCGCCGACGCCGGTGACGCGCGCCGCCTTGACCCGGATCGGCACGACGATCGGCAGCTTCGACAGACGCCCCTGCCCCGATACCTGGATCAGGTCGAAGCCGGTGGTGTCGAACGCGACATGCGGCGATGCCAGCACATACTGGAAGGCGGCGCTGTCGAACGGCCCGTCGAGCAGCACCCGCGCCCGCACGTCGCGCCCGCTCATGTTGGGGAACAGCGCGCGCGGCTGCAGCAGGTCGGCGCTCAGCTTCATCGCGTCGAACCGGCTGCGCGCCAGATCGGCGACACCGACCGCGCTGAACGTCAGCGCGGCGGATCGCAGCGACAGGTCGGTGTCCAGCCGCCGGTCGGCAAGGCGGAACGTGCCACTGATTGCCAGTTGCGGCGCCGCCAGCCGCGAGACCTTGCCGGCAACGACGCCCTCCAGGTCGGCGGTACCGGCCAGCGTATATTCGCCATCCTTCGCGCCAAGGTCGAGCAGCAATGCCTGCCGGTCGGCGACGATCAGCCGCCCGGTGCCCTTCCAGCCGCGCCAGCGCCCGTCGCCGGCGATACGCAGTTCCAGCGGCTTGGCGGTGCCGATCATCCCGCCGATCACCCCGCCCGCCGACGACCGCACATCGGCGCTCAGGTCGAAACGGTCGCCGTCCGGCTCCGCGTCAAGGGTCAGGAAGGCGCGGTCGGTGGTTCCGGCGGTGGCGTTCAGCTTCACCATCGCCCGGCCGCTGCGCACGTCGGCGCTGCCTTGCAGCGTCGCGACCCGCATCTCCTTGACGCCGGTCAGCGCCGGGGCAAGGCGCAGGCGGTCGATCGCCAGCCGGCCGACACGGATGTCGAAACCGGGCAGGATCGGCCCGCCGCCGCCCGGCCGCAGCTCCGGCGCCTTGCGCAGCGTCGCGGTCTCGGCGGTCAGGCTGTGGATCTCCAGCCGGTTCGACAGCCAGGCCAGCGGACGCCAGTCGAGCGCGATCTCCGGCGCGTCGAAGATCACGCCCTTGGGGTCGGAAATCCGCACGTCGCGCAGCCGCGCGCGGTGGTAGATCGACCCGTCGATCCGCCCGATATGAAAGCTGAGACCGGTCTTGGTCTCGATCCGGCCGATCCGGTCGGTCAGCAGCCGGTGGCCGGGGCCGGTATCGATCAGCCACAGCGCGGCGGCAAGCGCAGCGAGCAGCATCACCGGCACCGCGATCAGCCATATTGGCCAGCGCCAGCGGCGGCGCGGCGGCGCGGCGGCCGCTTCGTCCAGGTCGGCCTCGTTGGTCAAAACGCCTGCCCCAGGGAGACATAGACGGCGATGCGCGCGTCGCCCGGCTGGCGGTTGAGCGGCGTGCCGACGTCGATGCGGATCGGCCCGAAATTGGTGTAGTAGCGCAGGCCGACGCCGGCGCCGTAGCGCATGCCTTTGAAGGTCGGGTATTCGCTGCGGTAGATGTTGCCGGCGTCGATGAACGGCACGACGCCGAACGCCCCGCCGAACGCGCTCAGCCGCACCCGCGCCTCGAGCGAGAATTCGGCCAGGCTGCGCCCGCCGATCGGATCGTTGTTGGCGTCGCGCGGGCCGATCCGCTGGTAGCCGTAACCGCGCACGGACCCGCCGCCACCGGCGTAATAGCGCCGCGACGGGGCGATGCGGTCGGCGGGCGCACCGGCAATCGTGCCCATCCGCACCCGCCCGGCCAGCACGATCCGCTCGCTGACCGGCTGGTAGAAGCTGCCGTCCACTTGCGCGCGGGCATAGGCGAAGGTCCCGGCCTGCAACGACAATTCGGGCGACACGCGGCCGGACAGGCGAAAGCCCTTCGTCGGGTTCAGCAGGTCGTCCGACCCGTCATAGGACAGGCTGCCGGGCAACGCGGCGATGAAGAAGGTGCGCCGGCGCGGCGTGCCGGTCGTGCCGATCGTGTCGCGCTCGTCGGACAACAGCAGGTCGGTGCCGATCGACCACGACCATTTCTTCTGGAAGATGATGTTGGTCTCGCGCTCGATGCCGGCGGCGATGTTCAGGCTCTTGGCGTCATAGGCGGCGCGGTCGACATGGCTGGCGACCGCCTGCGCGGTGATCACATGGTCGCGCCGCCAGACGTTGCTCTGGCGCAGCAGCGCGCCCAGCGACTGTTCCTGCGTGCCGGCGACGCCGCGGAAGGTCACCGCCCCTTCCGGCTTCACCAGGTTGCGGTGCTGCCAGCTCGCCTCCACCCGCGCGCCCTCTCCGGTGCCGTAGCCGATCTGGCCGGCGATGGTGCGGGGCGGCGCGCGTTCCAGCCGCACGGCGATGTCGACGGTGTCGGGCGTCGCCCCAGGCACCGGCTCGATCTTCACCGTGGACACCAGCCCGGTCTGGATCAGTGCGCGGCGCAGGTCCTCCAGCCGGCTCGCCTCGAATGTCTCGCCCGGCTCGAACCGCGCGATGACCTGGATATGCCGGGCGCTGAAGATGCTGTCGCCCGGCACGATGATCCGGCCGAACTTGCGCGCGCCGCCGGTCTCGACGTTCAACGCCAGCGTCGCGGTGTGGGTGTCGTGATCGATCACCACCTCCGGCTCCGGCACCTCGGCGAACGGAAAGCCGACCTCGCCGATCCTCGTCTTCAGCGCCTGCTGGCCGGCGATCACCTTGTCGGCGTCGACCGGGTCGTCGCGCGTGACGCCGAACGCCTCGCGCAGTGCTGTCTCGCGCTCGCCGGTCGCGGCAAGCCCGTCCACCGTCACCTCGGCGAAGGTGTAGCGGCTGCCCGGCTCGGCATCGAGGGTCACCACCAGCCCGTCGCCATCCCGCTGCCGCCGCACGCGGGTATCGACGCTGGTGTCGTAATAGCCCTCCGCGCGCAGCAGATCGGAAAGCAGCGTCGCATCCTCGCGCGCGCGCCGGTCGAGCTGGGCGACGTTCGCCGCCTTCTTGCGATTGGCGTGGAGCACCGACAGCGCGTCGAAGCGGTCGCGGATGCGGTCGGCGTCTATCCCCTCCAGCCCCTCCAGCGCGATATCATAGCGGAACTCGCCATTGGCCGCGGTCTGCGCCGCCGTCGCTTCGGCATCCGCCGGCTCCGGCGTCAGTTCCGGCCAGTCGACGCCGATGTCGCTGAGCGGCGCCAGCGGCGACTGGGGATCGACAGTGTTGGACAGCATCTGTTCCGGCGCCGGATCGGCGGCGGAAGATGGCACCTCGGTCGGCGGCGGGGGCGCGACCGCTTGCGCCAACGCCGGCGATGCCGGGAGCAAGCCGGCGATCGCGGCGATTCCGCAAAGACGGTGCCGCACCATACACAACCGCATCCGAACGGCTTAGCCGCTCTTTGTCGCTGCCGCCAGTGCGGAAAGCGCGGGCGACCCCGTGCCTGCCGCCCGCCGCTAAACTTCCGACCAGTGGCGCAGCAGGTTGTGGTAGACCCCGGTCAGGCGGACGATTTCGGCGTCGCCCTGCCCGCGCTCGGCGCCCAGTCGCTGGATCGTGCCGTCCAGCTCCAGCAGCAGCGCGCGCGCGCCGGCATCGCGTACCATCGACTGGATCCAGAAGAAACTGGCCAGCCGGGTGCCGCGCGTCACCGGCGTCACATGGTGCAGGCTGCCAGCCGGGTAGAGGATCATGTGCCCGGCCGGCAGCTTGATCGCGCGGCCGTCGACGACCAGTTCACCGCCGTCATAGCTGTCCGGGTCGGCCAGGAACACCGTCGCCGACAGGTCGCTGCGGACGCGGAAATCGCTGCCGCGCTGGATGCGCACGGCGCTGTCGACATGGTCGCCGAACGCGTCGCCGCCGGCATAGCGGTTGAACAGCGGCGGATAGACCTTCAGCGGCAGCGCCGCCGCGACGAACAGTGGCGCGCGCGCCAGCGCATCGAGCACGATCGTACCCAGCGCCCGTGCCTCCGCCGATTCCTCGGGTAGCTGACTATTGCGCTTGGCCAGCGCCGATTGCGCGCCGGCGGTCACCGCCCCGTCGACCCAGTCGGCCGCGGCCAGCGCCTTCTGCACATGGGCCAGCTCCCTGGCGTCGAGCAGGTCGGGGATGACGATCATCGCACCGCCTCGAAAGCGGCGACCGCCGGGGCCAGGCGCGGGTCGGCGGTGTTCAGCCAGCCGATCGCCTGCCCCGCGAAGCGCGGGTTGCAGCTTTCCGCGCTTCGCGCCAGCCATTCCAGCGCGTTGGCGATGCGCCCCTTCGCCGCCTCCAGCCGCGCATGGTTGAACTGGCCGCGAAAATCGCCGCCGCGTGCAGCGATCGCGTAGCAGCGCGCCGCTTCCTTCATATCCTTCTCGACCACCCATCCATCCTCGTGGAAACTGCCGACGAAATTCCATGCCTTGGCGTTGCCCATCGCCGCCGCGCGGCGGAACCAGCCCAGTGCCGCCGCCCGGTCCTCCGCCACGCCCTCGCCCAGGGTCAGCAACGTCGCATAATTGTACATGCCCCAATCCAGCCCGCGCAACGCGGCGGCGTAATACCATTCGGCCGCCCGCC
Source organism: Sphingomonas flavalba (assembly GCF_004796535.1). Taxonomy (GTDB): domain Bacteria; phylum Pseudomonadota; class Alphaproteobacteria; order Sphingomonadales; family Sphingomonadaceae; genus Sphingomonas_L; species Sphingomonas_L flavalba. The sequence goes on from NZ_SPHY01000006.1 coordinate 134,695, forward strand.
CCTTGTCGACGGCGACGCCCCAGCCGAGGTCGTAGCAGCGGCCGACCATGTTGATCGCCATCACGTGCCCGCTCTCCGCCGCCCGCGCGAACCAGCGCAGCGCCGCCACCGGGTCGGCGGCGACGCCGGCGCCGTCGAGCAGCATCTGGCCATAAACCGTCTGCGCCTCGGCAACGCCGCTTTCGGCCGCCGCCGCCACGAAGGCGGCACGCTCCTCCGGTGGCGCGGACGCGGAAAGACGCCGCGAAATCTCCGCGGCGTCCATTCCGTTCAGCGCATCGAGTGTCAGCGCCTCCGTCACATCAGTATTTCACCGCCAGCGTCGCGAAGGCGCTGCGCCCCGGCGCGATCGCCGCATAGTGGCTGGTATAGACCTGGTTGAAATAAACCTTGTTGGTCAGGTTCTGGACGTTGACGCTCAACTGCATCCGCGGCGTGATGTCGAGGCCGGCGCGCGCATCGAACCGCCAGTAGCCGGGGATGGTGCGGGCCAGTTCCTTGGTCGCGGCGATGACGGTCACCGTGCCGGTCGCATCCTGCACCGCGCGGCGATCATCCTGATAACCGCCGAACACCCGGCTGGTATAGAAGGCGCCGCCGCCAATGCTCAGCCCCTTCACCGGCTGGACGTTGGTCCACAGGGTGAAGGTGTGCTTGGCGGTCTGGGGGAAGCGCTTGCCGGTGTTGACCGACGGCACCAGCACGACCTGCGCCGCCTGCCCGCCGACCGCCGCCGCGGTCAGCGCGGTGAAGCCGCCGTCGGTGATCTTCGCGTCGAGATAGGTATAGCCGCCGAACACGCTCCACCACGGCATGATATTGCCGTTGAAGCCCAGCTCGATGCCCTCGACCCGCTTCTCGCCGATGAACGACACCGTGTTGTTGTCGCCCAGCGCGCGCGCGTTCTTGGTCTCGGTGCGGAAAATCGCGGCGTTCAGCGACAGCTGCTCGTCAAACAGGCTGGCCTTGGCACCGATCTCGTAGGACTTGGTCTTCTCCGCCTTCAGGTCGTCGGGGCTCACCGCCGGCTGGCCCCGGCCCGCCGTCAGGCCGTTCGGCTCGGAACCTTCGCCCAGCAGGCTGTTCGGCGGGGTCGCGGAAGTCGCGATCGACGCATAGAGGCTGGTGTCCGGTGTCGGCTTGAAGACCAGCCCGGCCTGATAGTTGAAATTGCTGTCGGTGCGGCGGAGCGCCGCTCCGCCGCCGGTCGCGACCTTCGACTTGAACCGATCGTAGCGGATACCGAGGTTCAGGATCAGCGGCTCGGCAAGGGTGATCGAGTCGAACGCGTAGAGCGCCTGGGTGCGGCCGTTGCTGACCGTCTCGGTCGCCGGGCCGCCGCGCACGATCGGCGTCGTCACGCCGGCGGCGGTGTCGTTGCTGTAGTTCACCCACGGATCGGTCGGGTCGGGGTCGAACAGCGACGCGCAATAATAGCGGGCGATCGCCAGCGGGCTGCAGCGCGGGCTGATCGTCGACCCGCTGGCCGAAACCAGCGATCCGCGCATCGCCTTCTCCCACGACAGTTCGGCGCCGACCGCGAAGCTGTGCTTGATCGTTCCGGTGGCGAACTGGCCGAACAGGTCGGTCTGGTTGATCAGCGCGTCGGTGTAGCCGTAGCGGGTGTTGCCGCGCCGCCAGACATAGCCGCCGCCGGCCGCCAGGTTGGTCGCGCTCGGCGTCGCGCTGGTGCCGAACACGTTGCCCTGGCTGTCGTCGGGCAGCAGGAAGATATATTCTTGGCTGGTGTGGCTGAAGCGCGAGGTGTTGCGCAAGGTGACGCCGCCGAAATCATGCTCGGCGCGCATCGTCGCCTGATCGGTCTTGCTGTCGCGGAAATCGCGGCTTTTCAGCCCATAGAAGGTGCTGCGCCTGACGGTGCCGGTGGTGCCGTCGATCGTCGTCACCTTGCCAATCGCCGGCTCGGAATAGCTGGCGCCCAAGTTGGGTGTGTTGCCGATCGTGTAGAGGAACGGAATGCCGCTGTCCGGCAACTCCTCGGTGTCGAGGTGGTAATAGCTGAAGGTCAGCCGGGTCGGCGTGCCGACGCCGATGGTCAGCGACGGCGCGATGCCCCAGCGCTTCTGCCAGATCGCGTCACGGCCGGCGACGTCCTGGTCGTGCCACATGCCGGCCAGGCGGACAGCGACCGTTTCGGCCAGCTTGTAGTTGGCGTCGACGGTGACGCGCTTGTAATCGGCGGTGCCGATGCTGACGTCGCCGGCGACGAAATTCTCCGCCTTCGGCAGCTTCGACACGATGTTCAGCGATCCGCCGGCGCCGCCGCGTCCGCCCAGCGTGGAATCGGATCCGCGCACCACCTGCACCTGCTCGACCGCGAAGATCTCGCGGTTCTGCGCGCCGATGTCGCGCACCCCGTCCAGATAGGTCGATCCCTGGCTGTCGAAGCCGCGGATGAACGGCCGGTCGCCGATCGGGTTGCCGCCCTCGGCCGCGCCGAAGGTGATGCCGGGGACGGTGCGCAGCGCCTCGACAAGGCTGGCCGATCCGGTTTCCTTGATGACCGCGCTGTCGAGCACGACGATCGACCGCGGCGTGTCGAGCAGCGGCGCGATCGCCTTGGCCGAATCCGGCTCGGCGTTGCGCACATGCTCGCCGGTGACGATGATCGTGCCGGGGCCGCGCGCGTCGTCGGCATCGGCCACTGCGTCGGCCGCATGCACCGGCGCCGACGCGATGAAGCCGACGCAGCCCAGGGCCAGAAAGCCGGGCGCGCCGCGCGCTGTCGAAACCGGTGCGAAGGACTGAGGCATGTGTTTCCCCCTTGTTGCTGACGGGCAACAGAATGTTGCGGGGCGCAATTGCAACTCATTCGCATCAGAGTCAACGGGGTTATCGCATCGCATTCTCAAAAAGCCATACGCGGATCGCGCTGGCCAGGTTGGCGGGGCGTGGCTGGGTGATGCGCAGCGCGTCGATCCGGCCGACAAGCGCCGAAAGCGGCAGGCGGCGCCTTTCCGCCTCCGCTTCCAGCGCCGTCCAGAAGACCGGCTCCAGGCTGATCGACGTCTGGTGGCCGGCGATCGTCACCGACCGCTTGACCGGCCCGCTCAATACATGTGCTGCCCGCCGTTGATCGACAGCGTCGATCCAGTGACGAAGCCGGCATCCTCGGAGCACAGGAAGGCGACGCCGCGTGCGATCTCGTGCGCCTGCCCCAGCCGGCCGACCGGCACCCGGGCGACGATCTTCTCCAGCACGTCGGCCGGCACCGCCGCCACCATGTCGGTGTCGATATAGCCCGGCGCGATCGCGTTGACGGTGATGCCAAGGCGCGCGCCCTCCTGCGCCAGCGCCTTGGTAAAGCCGTGGATGCCCGATTTGGCGGCGGCATAGTTGACCTGGCCGTACTGCCCGGCCTGGCCGTTGATCGACCCGATGTTGACGATCCGGCCCCAGCGGCGCTCGCGCATGCCGGGGAACACCGCCTTCGCCATGTTGAAACAGCCGCCCAGGTTGGTGCGGATCACCGCGTCCCACATCTCGTAGGTCATCTTCAGCATCGTGCCGTCGCGGGTGATGCCGGCATTGTTGACCAGCACGTCGACCGCGCCCAACTCGTCGGCAACCCGCTGTACCCCAGCCTGGCAGGCGTCGTAATCGGCCACGTCCCATTTATAGGCGCGGATGCCGGTGCGATCGGTGAATGCCTTGGCCCGCTCGTCATTGCCCGCGTAATTGGCGGCGACGGTCATCCCCTGCTCCTGCAGGGCCAGGCTGATCGCCTCCCCGATGCCGCGGGTGCCGCCGGTCACGATCGCTATTCTGGCCATAAGACTCTCCTGCCTCGTTGGACGGAAAGACTAGGCGGCCGGCGCCCACCCTTCAAGCTCGCGTCGCAGCAGATGGCGCAGTAATTCAACGCCCTCCGCCTCCGCGTTCAGGCAGGGCAGGCAGGCGAAATCGCTTCCCCCCGCCGCCAGGAAGGTCTGGCGCCCCCGGATGCCCAGCTCCTCCAGCGTTTCCAGGCAGTCGGCGGCGAAACCGGGGGTTAGCACGGCCACCCGGCGCACTCCCTGCCCCGGCAGCGCCGCCAGCACCGCGTCGGTCGCCGGCTCCAGCCAGCGCGCCCGCCCGAAACGCGACTGGAACGTGACGGTCAGCGGCCGGCCAAGCGCCTCCGACAGCAGCCGCGCCGTGGCGATGCAATGATCGTAATATGGGTCGCCCAACGCCCGCGTCCGCTCCGGCATGCCGTGAAAGCTGGCGACCAGCGCGTCCGGCGCGAACGGCAGCGCCGCCAGCGCCCGCTCGGTCGCCGCCTTCAGCGCGGCGATATACGCCGGCTCGGCATAATAGGGCGGCAGCACCCGCAACGCCGGCTGCACCCGCATCGCCGCCAGGGCGGCATGGGCGGCATCGGTCGCCGCCGCCGTCGTCGCCGCGCAATATTGCGGGTAGAGCGGGGCGATCAGGATGCGGTCGCACCCCGCCGCCTGCAACGCCGCGATCCGCGCGCCGATCGCCGGCTGGCCGTAGCGCATCGCATGGTCGACGATCACCTCCGGCCCGAACGCGCCGGCCAGCGCCGCCGCCTGCGCGCGGGTGATCGCGGCCAGCGGCGACCCGTCTGCCCCCCATATCTCGGCATAGGCCCTGGCCGACTTGCGCGGCCGCACGGTCAAAATGATCCCGCGCAGGATCGGCTGCCACAGCAGCGGCGGGATCTCGATCACCCGCCGGTCGGACAGGAACTCGCGCAGATAGCGGCGCACCGCCGGCGCGGTCGGCGCGTCCGGCGTGCCGAGGTTGACCAGCAGCACGCCGATCCGGGGCGCGGTGCTGCTCATGCGGCGGTCGTGAACGGCAGGGTGCGGAACCGGCGGCCGGTCGCCGCGAACAGCGCGTTGGCGATCGCCGGGGCGACCGGCGGCACCGCCACCTCGCTTGCCCCCCCCGGCTCCGCCTTGCTGGCGACCAGTTCCACCGTCACCTCCGGGCTGTCGGCCAGCCTCGGCAGGCGCAGATCGCCCAGCCGGCGCGGCCCGGCCAGCCCGGCGGCGATGCTGACCGGCGCCGCCACCGCCGCCGCCATGCCGAACAGCAGCCCGCCCTCAATCTGCTGGCGGACGATGTCGGGGTGGATCATCCGCCCGAGATCGGCGACGGCGACCAGCCGGTCGACGCGGACCCGGTCGCCGTCCAGCCGCGCCTCGGCCAGCACCGCGACGAACGACCCGCGCGAAGCGTGGCAGGCGATGCCCTGCCCGGTCCCGGCGCCGCCGCCCTGCCAGCCGCCGAGCGCGGTCGCGGTCGACAGGCAGCGGGCAAGCCGCGGCTGCCCGGCGAGCATCGCCATCCGGCAGGAAAACGGGTCGATCCCGGCGGCCTGCGCCAGCTCGTCGATGAAGGATTCGGTGGCGAAGGCGCTGACGAAATCGCCGCCCGAACGCCAGTATCCGGTCGGCAGATCGATCTCGGCCGGGTGGTAGTCCACCGCCAGCGCCGGGATGCGATAGGGCGGCACCGCGCCCGCCACCGCCAGCCCGTCCCCCCCCCGCGCGGCCGCGAACGCAGCGCCGGCCAGCGTCTCGCCGGCCAGCAGCCGATCGGCCAACTCCTGCCCCCAGGCCGGCGTCGCGATCTTCGCCTGCCAGCCGAGCACCCGCCCGGCCGGGTCGGTCCGCGCCGCCATCCGTGCCCGCGCCGGGGCGCGGAACCGGTCGTGCATCATCTCCTCGGCGCGCGACCACATCAACTGCACCGGCCGGTCCAGCCGGCGGGCGAGCACCGCCACCTGCGCCGCCACCTCATGGTCGAGCGCCCGGCCGAAACCGCCGCCGATCAGCATCGGGTGGACGACGACCTGCGTCTCCGCCACCCCGATCGCCGCCGCCGCCACGCGCCGCGCGACGGCGGGCGCCTGGGTCGGCAGCCAGATTTCCAACAGGTCGCGGTCCCAGTTGGCGGTCGCCGCCGGCGTTTCCGGGCTGGCATGCTGCCCAACCCCGACAACATAGTCGGCAACGCGGATCGTCTGGCCACGAAACGCCTCGGCCAGCTCGCCCTGCCCGGCGATCCGGTGGCCGTCGCCATTCAGCGCCGCCGCCAGCGCCGCGTCGATCGCCGCGTCGTCGATCAGCGGTTTAGGCGTCTCGAAGCGTGGCGCCATCGCGTCGAGCGCGCGGTTCGCCGCCCACCAGTTGCTGGCAACCGCCGCCACCCAGTGGTCGGTGGTGACGACGGAACGCATTCCGGCAACCCGCTCGGCCGCCGCCTTGTCGACGCGGACCAGCCGGCTGCCGCCGATCGGTCCCTGGCGGATAGCGGCATAGACCATGCGCGGCAGGCGGATGTCGGCGGCGAAGGTTGCCGAGCCGTCGATCTTGCCCGGCAGGTCCAGCCGCAGCGGCGACTGGCCGGACAGCCGGTCCGGCCCCTCGGCGCGCCAGGGCGGCGGGCTCGGCGCGGTGTAGCCGGCCGCCTCCACCGCCAGTTCGCCGAAGCGCAGCCGCCGTTCCTCGGCGACGACGAAGCCATCCTTGGTATCGCACGTCTCCCACGCGATGCCCCAGCGCGCCGCCGCCGCCTTGGCCAGCAGCACCCGTGCCGTCGCCCCGGCATCGCGCAGCGGCCGCTCGAACGCGCGCAGCGACGTCGATCCGGCCGTCGCCATCAACCCGCTACGCTCGGCATAGCCGGCGGCGCTGCCGGTCAGCGCCGGGGCCAGCGCCGCCGCCATCCCGGTCGCCAGCAGCCGGTTGGCGTAAAGCGGGTTGAGCGGCGCCGCCTCGACCGCGATCGTCCGCCAGTCGGCGCCCAATTCGTCGGCGACGATCTGGGGAAGGCTAGTCGTCACCCCCTGCCCCATCTCGGCCTGCGGCACGACGACAGTGACGTGTCCGTCCTCGCCGATCTTGATCCACGCGCTGATGATCGTCTCGCCCGGCGCGGCGACAAGATTGGGGGCATAGCGGCGCGGCCATGCCGCCCAGGCGACGAGCAGGCCGATCCCGGCGCCGCCGCCGATCAGCAGGCCGCGCCGGCTGACGCGGCCGCTCAGGTCGGAAAGGCTTGGGACCATGACGGGCGTTTAGGGTTTGTCCTGTTTAAGCTGCACCAGCCCGCTCCCCCACCCGGCCTCCCATATGATACTGCCGTCGGGAGGCCGGGTGGGGGAGCGGGCCGGCGCCGATTCCACCTGAAGCAGACAAGCTCTAGCCATGTCCCGCGCCGGGCGCCAGAGCGCGATCACGCCGCTTCGCGCGCATAGACCGCACGGTAATGCGCGCGCAGCCGCACCTTGTCGATCTTCTCGGTGCCCAGCCGCGGCAACGGCTCCGGCGCAACCCAGATGCGCTGCGGCACCTTGAACCCGGCGATCCGCCCGACGAGGAACTCGCACAGCTCCAGCGGCGCCAGCACCACCCCGGCCTTGGCGTGGACGACGGCGCCCGGCACCTCGCCCAGCCGCCGGTCGGGCAGCGCGAACACCGCCGCCTCCGCCACGTCGGGGTGGGCGTAGAGCGCGGCCTCCACCTCCAGGCAGCTGATATTCTCGCCGCCCCGGATGATGATGTCCTTCTTGCGGTCGACGATGAAAACGTAACCGTCGGCGTCAAGATAGCCGACGTCGCCGGTGCGGAAATAGCCGTCGGCGGTGAACGCCTCATGCGTCGACGCCGGGTCGTTCCAGTACTCCTTGAAGTTGCAGATGCTGCGGATGCAGATTTCGCCGCGCTCGCCGGTCGCCATCGGCTGCCCGGCGTCGTCGAGGATGGCCAGGTCGACCAGCGGGTAGGAAGCGCGGCCGGTGCTGTCCGGCTTGGCCAGATAATTCTCGCGGAAATTGGCGCACCCGACTGCGTTGGTCTCGGTCAGGCCATAGCCGATCAGCGGCTTGGCCTCGCCCATCTCCTCGGACAGGCGGCGGACATGCTCGACCGGGCGCGGCGCCCCGCCGGCGGCGAAATCGCGGCAGGACGACAGGTCGAAGCGCGCCCGTTCCGGGTGGGTCAGTATCTCGAAGCTCATCAGCGGCACGCCGACAAAATAGGTGATCTTCTCGCGCTCGATCAGCCGCATCGCCTCGCGCGCGTCCCACTTCGACATCATCACCAGCTTGCGGCCCATCGCAAAGCTCTGCAGCATCACCGGCACCTCGGCGGTGACATGGAACAGCGGCACGTTGAGCAGCGTCGCCGGCTGCAGCGTCGGCGCGCCATGCTCGGCGGTGACCAGCTCCAGCCCGATCAGCGACTGGACCAGATAGTTGAACGTCGCCTGCATCACCGCCCGGTGGTCGGACAGCGCTCCTTTCGACTGGCCGGTCGAGCCGGACGTGAACAGGATGGTCGCGTCGTCCTCCGGCCCGACATCGGGCAGGCGGGTCTCGGCGCCGCCGCCGCGCGCCAGCACCGGCGCCAACACCGCCGCCGTCGGCTGGTCGAAATCGAGCGTGACCAACTCGGCGCTGTGGCCGTCCGCCGCCTCGGCCAGCCTGGCGGCGCGCGGGGCGTCGGTGAAAACCAGCCGCGTATCGGTGTCACGCAGCCCGGCGGCCAGCTCCGCCCCCCGCCACCAGCCGTTGAGCAGCGTCGCGACGCCGCCGGCCATCAGGATCGCCATCTCCAGGATGATCCACGCCGGCGCGTTGCGCGCCGCGATGCCGATATGGTCGCCCGGCGCGACGCCGAAGCCGTGGACCAGCGCCCCGGCCACCGCCCGCGCATGGGCATAGGTCTCGGCGAAGCTCAGCCGCTCGTCGCCGTCGACCAGGAATGTCTTGTCGCCATGCTCGGCGCAGAAATGAGCGAAATAATATGGGAGTGCCGGCGGCGCGGCGGCGATCAGCGGCAGGCTCGATCCTTCCCGCTCGATGGCGGACAGCGGCAGCATGCCGTCCGGCCCGGTGATCCGTCGCGCGATTGCATCCATCCGCTGGTCGAGCGCAGTCGGCATGTCCCCTCTCTTCCCCTTGGTCTTGCCGTTTGTCGCCACTATGAAGGCGGAAAGCCAAAGGGAAAAGCCTTGATCCTCACCCTCCTAGCTGACGCTACGGCCGCCTTGCATTTCGACTCGCTTGGCCTGTCTCCGATCGCGCTCGACCTCGGGTTCTTCCAGATAAAATGGTACTCGCTGGCCTATATCGCGGGAATCATCATCGGCTGGTGGTACCTGTTGAAACTGCTCGACAAGCCGGGCGCGCCGATGGCCCGGCGCCATGCCGACGATTTGATCTTCTACGCGACGATCGGCATCATCGCCGGCGGCCGCATCGCCTATATCCTGTTCTACAAGCCGGAAATCCTGGCCGACCCGATCCAGATCCTGAAATTATGGGAAGGCGGCATGTCGTTCCATGGCGGGGTGATCGGCGTGTCGCTCGCCATCGTCTATCTGGCGCGCAAGAACGGGCTGAACTGGCTGCGCATCCACGATTACGTCGCCTGCTGCGTGCCGTTCGGCCTGTTCTTCGGCCGCCTCGCCAATTTCGTCAACGGCGAGCTGTGGGGCCGACCGACCGACGTGCCATGGGCCATCGTCTTCCCGCGCGGCGGCGACGTCGCCCGCCACCCGAGCCAGCTCTACGAGGCGGGGGTCGAAGGCGTGTTCCTGTTCGCGGTGCTGTGGTTCCTGTTCTGGCGCACCGACGCCCGCTATCAGCCGGGCAAGCTGGTCGGCACCTTCCTGCTGATCTACGGCGCCGGCCGCTTCGTCATCGAACATTTCCGCCAGCCGGACGAGGGGCTGGAGCATCTGTGGTGGGGCTTGTCGATGGGGCAGACGCTGTGCGTGCCGATGGTGCTCGGCGGCCTGTACCTGATCGCCACCGCCAAGCGCCGGCGGGTGCGGGTGGAGCCGGTGGCCGGTGACCAGAGCGTCGCCTGAACCGGCACCCGGTGCCGCCGCGCTGACCTGCGCGGAGGTGCTGCGCGCCGCCATCCTGCTCGACGGCCCGGTCCCGATCAGCCATTTCATGGCGGCGGCGAACGCGCATTATTATGCGACGCGCGACCCGCTCGGCACCGCCGGCGATTTCGTCACCGCGCCGGAAATCAGCCAGATGTTCGGCGAGATGATTGGCCTGTGGCTGGCCGATCTGTGGGACCGCGCCGGCCGCCCCCCTTGCCGCTATGTCGAGCTAGGGCCGGGGCGCGGCACCCTCGCCGCCGATGCTCTGCGCGCGATGAAGACCGCCGGCCTCGTGCCGCCGGTACATTTCGTCGAAACCAGCCCGCTGCTCGCCGCGGCGCAGGCGGAACGGGTGTCCGGCGCCAGCCGCCACGCCATCCTCGCCGATGTGCCCGACGATCTGCCGCTGCTCGTCGTCGCCAACGAATTCTTCGACGCCCTGCCGATCCGCCAGCTCATCCGCGCCGCCGGCGGCTGGCGGGAACGCCATGTCGGCCTGGTCGACGGGCTGTTCCTGCCCACCGTCGGCGGCCCGCCGCTCGACGCGATCCTGCCGGACGCCCTGCGTGACGCCGCCCCCGGCAGCATCGTCGAAACCTGCCCGGCCGCCGCCGCCGTCGCGCGCCTGCTGGGGGAACGGCTGGCGGCGCGGGGCGGCGCGGCGATCGTCGTCGACTACGGCTATTCCGGCCCGGCGGTCGGCGAAACCTTGCAGGCGGTCAGCCGCCACGCCCCCGCCAATCCGTTCGAGGCACCGGGCGAGCGCGACCTGACCGCCCATGTCGATTTCGCCATGCTGGCGGAAGCCGCCCGCGCCGGCGGCGCCGAAACCCACGGCCCGCTCGCCCAGGGCGAATGGCTGCGCCGGATCGGCATAGAGGCACGCGCCGCCGCCCTCGCCAACCGCCCCGACCGCACCGCCGAAATCGTAGCCGCCCTCGCCCGGCTGACCGCGCCGGACCAGATGGGCGCCCTGTTCAAGGCGCTGGCGCTGACCGCGCCCGGCTGGCCGCATCCGGAGGGCTTCGCATGACCGTCAGCTATCGCGCCGCCACCCCGACCGACTATGAACCGCTGGCGGCGATGGCCCGGCAAAGCTGGATAGAAACCTTCGGCCATCTCTACAGCGAGGACGACCTCAACGCTTTCATCGGCCCGGTGTTCGGGCCGGACGGGCTGGGGCGGGAACTGTCCGACCCCACCCTCAATATCCGGCTCGCCGAGGAGGATGGCCGCATCGCCGGCTTCGCCAAGATCGGCCCGGTCAGCATGCCCGGCCCGCTCCCCGCACCGGCGACCGAACTGAAGCAGCTTTACGTGCTGAAACCCTGGCAGGGTCGCGGCGTGGCCCCGGCGCTTATGGACTGGGCGATCGAGACCGCACGCGCCGCTGGCTCCGGCTTCGTCCATCTGTCGGTCTATGCGGAAAACCATCGCGCCAAAGCCTTCTACACCCGCTATGGCTTCAGCGAGATCGGGCGCTACGGCTTCGTCGTCGGCAACCAGGTCGATGATGAACGCATCTGGAGCAAACCGCTATGAGCGCGATCGAGGTGATCCGCGCCGCCGCGCTCGACGGCGTGCCCCACGGCTTCCTCGGCCGGCGCGGCGGGCTGTCGCGGGGCATCCACGCCGGGCTGAATATCGGCCTTGGTTCGGACGACGACCACGCGACCGTCGCCGCCAACCGGGCGCTGGCGCGCGACGCGGTACTGCCCGGCGCGGCGCTGGTCTCCGTCCATCAAATCCATTCGGCCGATGTCGTCACCGCCACCGCCGCCTTCGCGGACGACGCCCGCCCCCATGCCGACGCGCTGGTCACCGACCGGCCCGGCCTGCTGCTCGGCATCGTCACGGCCGATTGCGTGCCGGTGCTCGCCGCCGACGCGGAGGCCGGCGTCGTCGGCGCCGCCCATGCCGGGTGGAAAGGCGCGATCGGCGGCGTCACCGACGCACTGGTCGCGGCGATGGAGCGGCTCGGCGCCCGCCGAAACCGGATCGCCGCCGCGACCGGCCCGTGCATCGGCCGCGCCTCCTACGAGGTCGACGACGCCTTCGCCGAACGCTTCGCGGCGGACGATCCGGCCAATGAACGCTTCTTCTCCGCCGGCCGCGCCGGCCATCACATGTTCGACATAGAAGCCTATGTCGCCGCCCGCCTCGCCGCCGCCGGGGTCGGCCGGGTCGAAACCCTCGGCCTCGACACCTATGCCGCGCCGGAACGCTTCTTCAGCTATCGCCGCGCCACCCATCGCGGGGAACCGGGCTATGGGCGGCAGATTTCGTTGATCGGCCTGCCGGCTTAGCGCCCCTCGTAATTGCGCGGCGTCCGGCGGGTGCCGTAGTCGATCCGGATTCGCACCCATTCGCCGACCTGCGGCCGCCCGCCGATCTGCGGCGGCCTGACCTTGAACTGCCAGGCGGCGGCCAGCACCGCGCGGGCGATGTTTGACCGCTCCGGATATTCGTCGAGCGCTATGCAATCCTCGACGCGGAAATTCGGCGCGGTGCGGCAGGCGATCAGCCCCCAGCCCGGCCCGCTGGCGGTGGCGAGATAGCCGCTCAGTTCGTCGTCATACGGCTCGCGGTACCATGAGGCGGCGTAAAGCGGCTCGCCGTTCGGCCCGCTGCCGGCGACGCGCTGCGAATCCCCCGGCGACGCGGTGTTCGGCGGCCCGGCCAGCGGCCGGCTGGCGACAGCGGCGGGCGGCCGCGCCGGCATCGCGCCGATATCGGCCACCGCCAACTGATCGCGGGTCAGCGGAATGAACGGCGACAGCACCGGCCGCTCCGCCGGCTGCGGCGGCGCTGCCTCCGCTGGCGCGGCCGGCTGGCGTTCCTGCGGCTCGGCGGCGCGGCGGCTTTCCGGGCTGGCCGCCGGCTCGGGTGCCGGCGGCGCCGGTTCGGACGCCGGCAGATTGAACAGCTTCACCTCCACCGGCACCTCCTTCTGGCGCAGGATCGGCGGCGCCAGGGTCAGCAGCGCCAGGCAGAGCAGCAATTCGACGAACAGGGTCAGGACGATGCCGGTCGCCCGCTTGCGCGCACCCGCGCGCAGCCGCCCGATGAACGAGTCGGCGATAGCGGATACCGGCTGGGGCAAAGACAGGGACCTCGTCGGGCGCGGGGGACGCGGCGTTCCGGCGCGGCGCAGGGATAAGGCGGCACCCGGGGCAAGACAAGCCATATCCCCCGCCGCGCCCCGTGCAGGCGGGCGCGATTTCAGCTACGACCGTCTCATTCAAAGGACTCAGCCCGAAGGCGACACAGAATGACATCCGATACCGAAGTAGACCAGGCCGGCGCCCGCCGGCGCAAACCGCGCAGCGCCGCCGACACCGTCGGCAACCGCCGCCTGAAACCGTCGACGATGATGATGGGCCACGGCTTCGACCCAATGCTGTCGGAAGGCTCGCTGAAACCGCCGATCTTCCTGACCTCGACCTTCGTGTTCGAGAGCGCCGCCGCCGGCAAGCGCCATTTCGAAGGCGTCACCGGCAAGCGGCCGGGCGGCGCCGAGGGCCTCGTCTATTCCCGCTTCAACGGCCCCAATCAGGAAATATTGGAGGACCGGCTCGGCATCTGGGAAGACGCGGAGGATGCGCTGACCTTCTCCAGCGGTATGTCGGCGATCGCCACGCTGTTCCTGGCAATGGTCAAGCCGGGCGACACGATCATCCATTCCGGCCCGCTCTACGCGGCGACGGAAACGCTGATCGCACGGGTGCTCGGCAAGTTCGGCGTCAATTTCCTCGACTTTCCCGCCGGCGCCTCCCGCGCAGAGATCGACGCGGTGCTCGAAAAGGGCGCGAAGGGCCATGTCGCGCTGATCTACCTTGAAAGCCCGGCCAACCCGACCAACGCGCTCGTCGATATCGAGGCGGTCGCCGCCAGCCGCGACGCGATCTTCGGCACCGGGGCGGACGCGCCGCCGATCGCCATCGACAACACCTTCCTCGGCCCGCTGTGGCAGCAGCCGCTGAAGCACGGCGCCGACCTCGTCGTCTATTCGCTGACCAAATATGCCGGCGGGCACAGCGACCTCGTCGCCGGCGGCGTGCTCGGGCGCAAGGAGCCGATCAACACGGTCCGGCTGCTGCGCAACACCATCGGCACCATCCTCGACCCGCATACCGCATGGATGCTGCTGCGCAGCCTTGAAACGCTGGAATTGCGGATGAGCCGGGCCGGCGAGAACGCAGCGAAGGTCTGCGCCTTCCTGCGCGACCACCCGAAGGTCGAACGCGTCGGCTATCTCGGTTTTCTGGAAGGCGACCGGCAGGCCGACATCTACCGTCGCCACTGCCTCGGCGCCGGCTCGACCTTCTCGCTGTTCATCAAGGGCGGAGAGGCGGAATCCTTCCGCTTCCTCGACGCGCTCAGCATCGCCAAGCTGGCGGTCAGCCTCGGCGGCACCGAAACCCTCGCCTCCCACCCGGCGGCGATGACCCATTTGTCTGTCTCGCCGGAACGCAAGGCGGCGCTCGGTATCACCGACAACCTCGTCCGCATCTCGATCGGCGTCGAGGATGCCGACGACCTGATCGCCGACTTCGCCCAGGCCCTGTCCGCGATCTAGCATCACCCCTGTGCTCCTGCGAAAACAGAAGCACAGACAGCGCAAGTGCCCGTCCCGCACCCTGCTTCAAAGCCGGGGTTCGGGATGGCGCGCCCTCAGCCCAGCGCCGCCGTCGCCTCGATCTCGATCAGGAAATCGGGCAGCGCCAGCGCGGCGACGCCGATGAAGGTGTTCGGCGCCGGCGTCACCCCGTCATAAAACGCCATGATCTCCGGCAGCACCGCGCCCAGCTTGTCGGGGTGGTGGTCGACGACATAGGTGCGCAGTCGGACGACATCGGCTGGCGTCGCCCCGGCCTCGGCCAGCACCGCCTTCAGATTGGCTAGGGCCTGCCGGGTCTGCGCGGCCAGGTCGCCGGCGCCGACGATCGCGCCGTCCTTGTCCCACGCCACCTGCCCGGCCAGGTGCAGCGTGCGCCCGCCTTCCTGCAACGCAGCATGGGAAAAGCCGTAGCCGACGCTGTCGTACAGCGAGGCGGGATTGATGCGGCGGTTGGTCATCGGGTGGCTCCTCTGCCGGGTCAGTCGACGATTTCGAGCGGGTTGCCGAACGGGTCGCGCATGTAGAGATTCTTCTTGCCGGCGAGCGGCCCGGCATCGATCGCAATCGTTTCCATGGCGGTGCAGCCATGGGCGACCAGATAGCGCTTCGCCAGTTCGACATCGTCGACCCGGATCGCCAGATGGTGACCGCCGATATCGCAGACGCGCGGACGCGCCGTCGCCCGGCCGGCCGGCGCGTCATACTGCACCAGTTGCAGGTTAAGATTGTCGAACAGCGCCAGCATCGCCAGCGTCAGCCGCGCGCCGGCCACGCCGACATGCGCCTCCATCCAGTCGCGCCCGTCGGGCAGCGGCGGAATCTCGGCGCCGTCCAGCGGCCCCATGCGGAACAGCTCGCGCGCGCCCAGCACGTCGCGGTAGAAGGCGACGGCGGCGTCCAGGTCGGCGACGGTGAACGACACATGGTCGGCGGCAAGGAAACGGGGCCTGGCGGTGTCGGTCATGGCAGCCTCCCTATCATGCATTCGGCCGGACTGTGCCGTGCCGGCATCGCCGCATCAACCCGTCCGTCCGCACCACTTCGTTGCTTAATCCGCAACGGCCTCGGCCGAAACATCGTCCAGCCCGCAAAGCAGGTCGATCGGCACCAGCCGCGCCGGGAAACGCGCGGTGAAGCCGCCGGCGGCCCCCGGCGCCGTGCCGTCCGCCGCCGCGATACGGCGCAGCAGCGCACCCTCGCACATCCGCCCCTGGCACACACCCATGCCGCAGCGCGTGGCCAGCTTGACCGCATTGGGCGCGGTCGCCGTCGCCAGCACGGCGTCGATCTCGGCATGGGTCACATCCTCGCAGCGGCACAGGATGGTGTCGGCCGGCGGCACGCGCGCCAGCACCTCCGCCGGGTCGGCGATCGCGGCGAGCATCCGGGCGAAGCCGGACAGCCGCGCGTGCCGCCGCCGCGTTGCCCGCGCCAGCCCGGCCGCCGCCGCATCGTCCAGCCGGCCGAGCGACCGGGCGATGCCGATCCCGGCCAGCCGTCCTTCGCACAACGCGATCGCCGCGCCGCCGACGCCGGTGGTCTCGCCGGCGACGAACAGGCCGGGCCGGTCGGTCTCCATCCATGCGTCATGCGCGGTTGCCCAGCCCCCGGCCACGGCCTGCCAGCGCACGGTCGCGCCCGCCTGCCGCGGCAGGTCCGCCTGCGGCACGAATCCGTAGCAAAGCGCCACCCGGTCGCAGGCCATGATGCTGCCGTCGGCAAAGCGCGCGGCGGCGACCGCCTCGCTGCCCTCCACCGCCGCGAGCGGCCGCCCGAACCGCACCGGCACCCCGGCCCGCGCCAGCACCCGCCGCGCCGCCGCCGCGTCGACGAACAGCCCGGCATGGCGGACGATCGTCAGCGGATCGGCCAGCGCCCGCGCGACGCAGCGGCCCAGCGGCTGGTCGAACATAACGGCGGCGACCACACCGCCGCTCTCGACGATCTGCGCCGCGACGACCAGCATCAGCGGGTGGGTCCCGGCCAGCACGAAGCGCCCGCCCGGCACGATCCGCTGGCTCTTGACGAAGGCCTGCGCCGCCCCCGCGCTCATCACCCCCGGCAGGGTCCAGCCGGGCAGCGGCACCGGCAGGTCATAACAGCCGGCGGCGACCAGCACCCGCCGCGCCGCCACCCGCTCAGCCCCGTCCGGGGTGACCACCGTCAGCCGGAACCCGTCGGCCCCGGCGGCCAGCCCGGCCACGGCGGTGCCGCCATGCCAGGCAACCCCGCCCAGCCCCTCGAACCGCGCCAGCTGCGCCCGCACCTCGGCATAGGCGCGCCCGGCCAGCCAGTCCGGCACGGTGAACCCGGCCGGCGGCTGGCGGGCGATCTGGCCGCCGGGGCGCGGCTGCTCGTCGAACACGGCAACGCTCAGTCCGGCCGCCGCCGCCTGCTCGGCCGCCGCCTGCCCCGCCGGGCCGCCACCTATGATCGCGAGGTCGATCATGCCGCCGGTCCTGTCTCGACCCGCAGCCCCGGCGCCGCCGGGGTCAGGCAGGCGCGCACCCGCCGCGCGCCGCCGTCGCCGCGCAAGGTGACCAGACACTCGCTGCACGTCCCCATGTTGCAGAACAGGCCGCGCGGCGCCCCGCTCCGGTCCCGCCGCATCGCCGCGCGCCCGTCCGCCAGCATCGCCGTCGCGATCGTCTCGCCGGCAAACGCCGCCATCTCTTCGCCGTCGACGAAGAGAGTAAACGGCGCGCCGCGCTCGGTCCCCGCTATCCGCATCACCCCCCCATGAAGCTGTTCAGATGGTCGAACCGCGCCGGCGCCGCGATCGCCAGCGCCGCTTTCGCCTCGGCCGCTGCGCCGCCGCCGGCCATCTGCGCGGCGATCAACCGGGCAAAGGTCGGCCCCAGCGTGAAGGCGGAACCGCCGGCGGCGACGAACAGCCCCGGCGCGCAGGGCACCGCGCCGACCAGCGGATACTGGTCGGCGGTGATCGCGGTCGTGCCGGTCCAGCTGCGGATCAGGTTCAGCCCGCCGACATGCGGCAGCACCGCCGTCGCCACCGCCAGGTTGCCGGCCAGCGACGGCGCCAGCAATTCCGGCCGCCGACTCAGGTCGAACCGGCCGTCGCCCGCCGCCATCCGCGACGGCCATCCGCCGCCGATCAGCACATTGCCGGCATGGGCCTGCTTCATCGACAGCCGCCGCCCGACATGCTGGATCAGATGGGGCAGGAACGGCGCGACCCGCTCGGTCACGTTCATCTGCAACGCCACCGGAAACAGCGGCAGGTGGACATTGGCGAGCGCGCCGACCCCGGCGGACCACACCCCGGCGGCGATCAGCAGCTGGTCGGCCTGCACCGTCCCCGCCCCGGCGCCGGCCAGCGTCACCGCAAAGCCGCCGGCGCGGC
The DNA here is from genome assembly GCF_004796535.1 of Sphingomonas flavalba. GTDB lineage: Bacteria > Pseudomonadota > Alphaproteobacteria > Sphingomonadales > Sphingomonadaceae > Sphingomonas_L > Sphingomonas_L flavalba. Next base: position 152,556 of record NZ_SPHY01000006.1, read on the forward strand.
GCGCAATCGCCGTCACCCGCGTCCGCTCGGCCAGCACCGCCCCCGCCGCCCGCGCCGCCGCCACAAAGGCCGGGGTCACCGCGCGCGGATCGGCATGGCCCTCATCGGCCATGTGGTTGGCGGCAATCACCCGCTCGGACAGATAAGGCGCAATCCGCCGCAGTTCGGCGCCGTCGACCAGCTCGGCGGACAGGCCCGCCGCCCGCTCGCGCGCTGCCTTGCGCTCCAGCATCGCCACTTCGTCCGCGGTCTCGGCGACCATCAGTCCGCCGTGCATGTGGACGTGCAGGTCGGCGCCCAGCGCCTGCTCCAGCCCGCGCCAGTCGTCGACCGCCATCCGGCTGAGGCCGGTGATCGCGGCCGCCTCCGCCGCCTTCGCCTCGCCCTGCTCCAGGAAGCGGCGCTCGATCTGGAAATGCAGCGACCCGGCGTTCTGGCCGGACGCGCCGGCATTGGCGTGTGCCGCCTCGACGATCAGCACGCTGGCCCCGGCCTGCGCCAGCCGCCAGGCGGTCGCGCTGCCGACCAGCCCGGCGCCGACGATCAGCGCATCGACCCGCGCCGGAACGCTCAGAGCCGCCCCAGCGCCGTCAGCGTGTCGCGGATCGCCGCCTCGCCCTCGCCCGACACCGGCAGCAGCGGCGGGCGGACGGTGCCCCCCGGCAGGCCCTGCAGGTTCAGCGCCGCCTTCAGGATCGCCGGGCCGGACCCGAATCGGCCGACCAGATCGCTGGTGTACCATGCGTCCATCGTAGCACGGTCCTGCCGCCCGCACGCACGCGCCGCGTCGATGTCACCGGCCCATAGATGGTTGTAGAAATCCGGCTGGGCGCGGCCGAGCACGCCGCCGGCGCCCATCGTGCCGTCGCCGCCGCGCGCCTGGAGTAGGGTCAGGCCGAACTCGTCCATCGTGTGGCCGAACACCCGCACCTTGTCGCCCAACGCGAAGAAGGTCTCGACAAACCGCTCCATCCGCCCGGTCGACTGCTTGACCGCGACGATATTCGGCAGGTCAGTCAGCCGCTCGAGCAGCGCCACGTCCATGTCGATGCCGGTGCCCGGCGGCCAGTTGTAGATGCACACCGGCAACGCGCTGCCCCGCGAAATCACCGTGTAGAACGCGACGAGTTCCTCCGCGTTCGGGCGCAGATAGGGCGGCGGCATCACCAATATGCCCTGGAATCCGCTCTCCGCCGCCGTCGCCGCATAGGCCAGCACCTCGTTGGCGGTGAACGCGCCGCACCCGGCGACCAGCGGCAGCCGCGCGCCCAGCTGGGCACCGGCGGCGCGGAACAGGCCGTGGCGCTCGTCGGGCGTCAGGCTGGTCCACTCGCCGGTCGTCCCGGCCAGGATCAGCCCGTGCATCCCCTCGCCGTGCAGCCATTCGAGCAGGCCGCCGAGCGCCGGCAGGTCAAGCGCGCCCTCGGCGTCGAACGGCGTGGTGATCGCCGGGATATAGCCTCGCCAGTCGACCCGGTCGCGCTTGTTCAAAACCACCCTCCTTCGCTCGCTCCGCGGCGCGTGTTGCGCCGGTACGAAACTCACTTCAATAACAACGTCGAATGACTATCATTGCGTTTTTCGCAAAACTGCGGCGAGATCGACCGCCTAGGAGAGGCCCGATGTCCGATATCGCATTGATGTATTTCTACGAAGCGGCGACGCTCGGCTCGATGCGGCTGGCCAGCGACAAGATCGGCGTCGCCGTCTCGTCGATCAGCCGCCAGATCGCCCAGCTCGAACAGACGCTCGGCGTCCAGCTGATCGAGCGCAGCCGCCGGTCGATCAAGCTGACCACCGCCGGCGAGCTGGCTTACCAGTATTACCGCTCCGCCCGCGCCGACCGCGAGGCGTTCATCGCCCGGCTGCGCGAGCTGCGCGACATCAAGACCGGCATCGTCCATCTCGCGGTCGGCGAAGGCTTCCTCGGCGGCCCGTTCGTCTCGATCATCGATTCCTTCCAGCGCGCCAATCCAGGCATCGAAATCGTCATCAACAGCGCCGGCACCGCCGACATGCTCCGCATGGTGGTGGAGGACGAGGTGCATATCGGCCTGGTCTTCCACAGCATCGACGAGCCCAAGATCCGCGTCCGCGCCTCCGCCCTGCAACCGCTGATGGTCATCTGCGCCCCCGGCCACCCGCTCGCCGCGCTCGACCGGGTAACGCTGCGCGACCTCACCCATCACCGGCTGTGCCTGCCGCCCAAGGGCTTCCGCATCCGCCAGACGCTGAGCGCGGCGGAAGCCCGCGCGCATATCTGGCTGCAACCGCGCCTGACGACGGATTCGCTCCACGTCCTGTGCGCGACGGCGATGCTCGGCGAAGCGGTCACCATCCTGCCGCCGATCAGCGCGATGGCGGAAATCGAACAGGGTCTGCTGGTCAGCCGCCCACTGGCGGCCAATGATCTCGATCATACGACGATCAGCCTGATCCACCGCCTCGGCCGCCAGCTCGACGGCGCCCCATCGCGGCTGCTGGCGATATTGGAGGCAAAGCTGCGCAGTTGGGCGGCAACCCCGGCATAAGCGCGACGGTTCAGCCCGCCGCCCGCGCCACGCGCGGCGCGGTCGCCAGCACCACGGCGGCCAGGGTCAGCGCGTTGGCTGCCATCGCCACCAGCCCCTTTTCCCAGTTCGGGAAGAACGCCCACAGCCCGTCCAGCCCCGGCAGCAGCAGCACCGCATAGCCGACGACCAGCCCGGCGGTGACGCCCGCCGCATTGGTTCGCCGCCACAGGAAGGCCAGGAACACGCCCGGCGCCAGCATGCCGATCGAACTATACGCCATCAGCCCGATGTCGACCAGCGAACGGCTGCCGCCCAGCGTCAGGTAGACCGCGATCGCCGCGAAACCGACGGTCGCCGCCCGCGACGCGACCAGCGCGCCCTTCTCGCTCATCGCCGGGCGCAGCGGCAGTAGCACGTTGCGGCTGAAAATCGACCCGGCCGCCAGCAGCAGCACCGATCCCGGCACCAGCGCCAGCAGGCAGGCGGTTCCGGCAAGCACCCCCACCGCCCAGGCCGGGTAACTGTCGGCGACGAACTGAAGCAGCGCCGCGTTCAGGTCGCCGTCCGGCGGCTGCACCTGCGCCAGCAGCGCACCGAAGCCGAGCAGGATGATGAAGAAAAACGACAGCGAATAGAGCGGCTGGAAAATCGCGTTGCGCTTGATCGTCCAGCCGTCCTTCGCCGCGTAGCAGAGCTGGAACATGTGCGGGAAGATGTAGGTGCCAAGCGCGACGTTCAGCGCGGAGGTGATCAGCCAGGTCGTGTCCAGCCCCGCCTCCGGCTGCAACCCCGGCAGGCTGGTCAGCCCCGGGTGGGTGGCCTCCGCCCGGTGCAGCAGGTCGATGATCGACGCCGCGCCCACCTTGTCGGCGACGGTGGCGCTGAGCGCGACGACGATGACCAGCATCAGCACGTCCTTCACCCCGGCGGCGAAGGCGGCGGAACGCAGCCCGGCGAAGAACACGAAAGCGAGCATCATCGCCGCCGCCGCGATCGTGCTGGTCATCATCGACACCGGCCGGCCGAGCGACAGTTGCAGGATCACCGACAGCGCGGTCAGCTGGATCTGGACGTAGATGACCAGCGCCGCGATCCCGGCCACCGCCACCACCACCGACAGCGCGCGCGATCCGTAGCGCGCATCGAAGAAATCCGCCTGGGTGATAAGCCCCCTGTCGCGCCCGGCTGCCCAGATCAGCGGCGTCAGCCAGTACCCGATCGCCGCCGCCAGCGACACCGAGCAGAAGGCGAGGTAGGCCGGCGCGCCATAGGCCCAGGCATAGCCGGAAATGCCGAGCACCGCGAAGGTGGTGTAGATCTCGCCGGCGTTCAGGAACCAGAAGATCAGGGTGCCCATCCGCCGTCCGCCGACCGCCCATTCGGTGACGGTCTGCGCCCGCGCCTGCCGCTTGCCGTAGAGCAGCGCGCCAAGCATCGTCCCGACGACGATCGCCACGGTCAGTGCCAGGATCATCGCCCGCCCGCCCCGTCGCCCATGCCGGCGTTCGCGCCGGAGCCCTCGCCGTCCCCGGCGCCGTCATCCGCGCCGTCCCGCGCCGCCCGCCGCTCCATCCAGTACAGCAGCGCGATGCAGGCGGAGGCGAAGACGATCCCGGCGATCTGCCAGAACATCGCGAACGGAATGCCCAGCGGCCGCGCCGCCACCCCGTTCGCCCACGGCGCCAGCCCAAGCTGCCACAGGAACGGCAGGGCCAGCAGCAGATAGCGCCAGCGCGACAAACGCCCGCCCATCTAGCCGCGCCGCCTAAAACGAATGACAGTGAAGCGACTTACGATATTCAGCACGCAAGACTCCTCCCACAACCCCAGTCGTAGTTTGCGTTTTTCGCAAGGATAATTGCAATCCATAGCGATTGCATGCCGCGTTGAAAGCGGGAATTCATTTGCGTGGACGCAACGAGGTGCGGTCGGGTTTGCCTGCCTGCAGACGCTCACCACCAGTCGCGGCGTCCAAACGGCAATGAAAACATACCGCGCGGGGATGTGCGGGTGGAGCAGGGAGTTCTAAAATGACTCGATTTCATCTTTCGAGCAAATCGACAGTCCGCCTTTCCTTGATCGCATCCGTCGGGGCGACCGCCTTGGCCGCGGCTTCGCCTGTGCATGCGCAAATGGAGGAAGCGGCTGGTGTATCCTCCTCGATTGGCGGTGGCGATATCGTCGTCACGGCCCAGCGCAAGGAAGAGAATATCCAGAAGGTGCCCGTCGCCATCACCGCCTTTTCCGGTGACGCCGTCGAGCAGATGGGGTTCCAGCGCCCGGTCGACGTGATCTCTCAGGTTCCCAACATGAACTTCCAAGGCCCGTTCGGCGACGTCGGCGTGCCAATCGTCGGCATCCGGGGCGTACAGCTCTATGATTATGGCGATGCCAACGAATCCTCGGTCGCGATGTATATCGACGACGTCTACATGGGCACCATCTCCGCCACTACCGGCCAGATCTTTGACGTCGAGCGTGTGGAGGTCCTGCGCGGCCCGCAAGGGACTCTCTATGGCCGCAACACCACTGGCGGCGTCATTGCTTTCGTGTCGCGCAAGCCGACGGACTATCTTAGCGGGTCGGCAAGCGCCCAATACGGTTCCTACAATCAGGTCGTGGTGCAGGGCGCCATCAGCGGACCGCTGTCCGACACCGCCCGCTTCCGCGTCGCCGGCCAGTATAACCGCGACGACGGCTGGCAGAAGAACATGGTCCTCGACCGCCGGAACGCCAGAACCAACGTGGGATCATTGCGCGCCACCCTGGAATTCGACGCGACAGAGGACTTTCTACTGACTGCTTCGGCGCACTATACCCGTTCGAACGGCACCAATCAGCAACAGGTCTTCCGCGGCACTCAAGATCCGAACAATACCAGCGTCCGCTGTTCCGACGCGCAGATCCTGACAAACCTCTGTTCCAACCAGGCCGGCTTCGTAAACCCGAACCCGAAGCCAGGAAGGATTTATTCCAACCAGGACAATCTGCGGAACGATCTGGAAGTATGGGGCGGCTATCTGCGCGCCGACTGGCAGCTCGCCGACAATCTGAAGCTGACCTCGATCACCGCGTATGAGGACGTCAACAAGTTCGTCCGTGAAGATGCCGATGCGTCAGCCAACTCAGGTGGGAACGACTATGTAGAGGCATATTCGGCCGATACGTGGCAGCTTACCCACGAAACCCGCCTCGCCGGCGAGGGTTCGGGCTATGACTGGGTTGCCGGTGTGTTTTACTATCGCGATCACAAGTTCGTGACGAGCGCTTTCGAAGCGTTCCAGGACGGAACTTATGCGACGGTGAACGACAAATCCTGGGCGCTGTTCGGCCAGGCCAACTTCGAAGTCGCTCCGCGCCTGCGCGGCATTCTGGGCGTGCGCTATACCGAAGAGACGCGAACGCTCGAAAATCTGGTCGCGGTGAGTGGGGCCGTTGTCGGAACCACGCAGGGCACCCCCTATTTCCAGACCTCGGGCGCGGTGACGGCGAAGGAAACCACCGGCCGGGTCGGCCTGGAATGGCAGGCAAACGACAATACGCTGGTCTATGCGACGGTATCGACCGGCTTCAAGAGCCCGGTCTACAACACGACGACTGTATCCAACCAGAACGCGGTCGGGCCGGTTGGCGCGGAAAAGATCACCGCATACGAACTGGGTTCCAAACTGCGTTTCGCAGACGGCAATGCCACGCTGAATCTCGCGACTTTCTATTATGATTATCGCGGCATTCAGATGGTCGGAACGGAACCCGGCGTAAACGGCGCACCGACCAGCCGCTTCACCAACCTCGGAGATGCCAACATCTACGGGCTGGAGGCGGAGTTCTGGGCACGCCCGACATCGAATTTCGAACTTCGCTTCAGCGGAGCTTTCCTTCACACCAAGATCAAAGCTGGACCTGGCGTTCTGGTGACCGGAACCCCGGTTGACGGAAAGCGCCTTTCCAACGCGCCGTCGTTCAACGCCAGCGCGATGATCCGCTACACGCTGCCTCTAGATATACCTGGGGAACTTGCGTTGCAGGCGGATGGCCGATTCCAGACGAAAGTTTATTTCGGACCCGACAACCAACTGCTTGAAAGCCAAGGCTCCTACGCCGTTGCCAACTTCCGGATCTTCTGGAAAGCGCCGCAGGACAAATTCGAAATCTCGGCTTTCGTCGAAAACGCCTTCAATAAGGCCTACTTAGTCCACACGTTCAACGATCCCGGTGTCGATGTCGACCACCTGCTCTACGGTCGTCCGCGCTGGATGGGCGTAAAGCTCGCCATGAATTTCTGATCTGCTGTCGTGAAGGCTGGAAGCGGCTTTTGATATAAGCCGCCTCCGGCTCCCTTCCTGCGGATATACCATCTATGCCTCTTCAAGATCCGATGATGGTTGCGGCGGTCTGCTGCTTGATCGCTGGAGCCGTGATGTGGGCAGCGGAAAGCCGTTACGGCAGGCGCTTCTTCGCGGTCGTGCCGCCAATCCTGCTGCTCTGCTACGTCCCGGCGATTTTCGGTTCTCTCGAAATCCTGCCGCGCCAATCCGACGCCTATGACTGGATGGCCCAGTATCTGCTGCCCTTCGGTCTGTTTCTCCTCGTAGTCACAACCGACATCCCGGCGATATTCCGGCTAGGATGGCCGGTATTGGTGGTAATGCTCGTCGGCTCCGCCGGAGTCATGGCGGGGGCGATCCTGTCCTATTACCTTGTTCGCAGCTTCCTGCCCACCGATGCGTGGACGGTATTCGTCGCGATTACCGGAAGCTGGATAGGCGGCGGCAGCAACTTCGCGGCGCTACGCGAAGCGGTCGCGATGCCAGATCGCCTCACCGGTCCGGCCATCGTTGTCGACGCGACGGTCGGGTATATTTGGCTCGGGATCGTGCTGTTCATGGCCCGGCATCAGGACTGGGTGCGCCGTTTCTACGAACCGAGAGAGCTGGAATCTCACGTCGACGACGCGACGGCTGAGGTTGAGCAGAGCCCGGTCTCGGCAGAACAGCTGGTAATATTGATCGCAGTTGCGCTGCCCGTGGCGGTCGGCTGCATGTGGGCAGGCTCCGCATTGTTCTCGGCGATCAGCGATACCCTGCACACGATGCCCGCAATGCAGGGCGTGCTCTCCGCCTACACGTTCGGCATTCTCGCGGTGACGCTATCGGCTATCCTGCTGTCCTTCACTCCGTTGCGCAAGTTGGAGCGCTTTGGAGCGACCCCTGTTGGCTACGCTACACAGTTCATTTTCTTCACATCGCTCGGCGCGCAGGCGGATATTGCTGCAATCCTAGAGCTTCCGGTCTTATTGCTCGCCGGGATATTGTGGATCGGAGTTCACATCCTGTTCCTGGCTATCATCAGCAGGGCGCTGCGTACCCCTCTTTACGTGCCGGCGATCGCTTCGATTGCAAATGTCAGCGGCCCTTCGGTCGCAGCAATCGTCGGCGCAGAATATGGCAAGAACCTCGCTGCGCTGGGCCTTCTTCTAGGCTTGCTCGGAAATCTTCTAGGGACCTGGGCGGGGCTTGGCATCGCGTTGCTGTTCCGCTTTGTTGGATAGTTTTCGTTATGGGAGTTTCAAGAATGGAAATCGCGGGTAAGGCGTTCGAACGCGGAACCAAGACGACCTTTGATCTGGCCGTCGGCGAAACGGCGCTGCGAGAGGTGACTGTGCCGGTGACCGTCATCTGTGGGCATCAGGACGGGCCGACCATCGCGGTCACGGCGGCTTGCCACCCCATGGAACTGAACGGCGTCCTTACCGCCATCCGCCTGGTCGAGCGCATCGAACCAGTTGACCTGTCCGGAACCGTCCTGATCGTCCATGTGCAGAATGTCATGGGCTTCGAACACAAGCGCGGCCATGCATCTCCGCTGGACGGCGTCAACTTCGGCAAGGCCTTCCCAACCGGCATCAAGGTCGAGGGAACAGGCAACGTCTCGCATCAGGGGCTTTCGCTGAGCTTCTCGAGCGCGGATACGATATTCCGCCAAATCATCAAGCAAGCCGACATGCTGATCGACCTCCACGGCGGCGAATTGTTCGAGTCTCTTAAGGAGAATATCGAGATTCTGACCGTCGCGGACGACGAGACAAATCGGCGCACCCGTGAAATGGCGCGGGCCTTTGGTTTCGATCTCATCTGGGAAGTCCCGCAAGGCAGCATACCGGAAATGCCAAGCTACCCCGAACGTGGCAACGCGGTGATGGAAGCTATGAAATCCGGCATCCCGGCGGTATTTTGCGAAGTCGGCAGCGAAGGGCGGCTCGAGGAAGCACTGGTCGAGAAAACCATCGCCGGAATCCTCAATGTCATGCGAACCTACCACATGCTGCCAGGCGACGCTGTTAAGACCAACGCTAGGGTCCTGATTGGCGGCCATGTTCTCTTCTCTTCGCGCGGCGGACTTTTTCTTAACCGCGCGGTCGCCGGCCAGGAGGTAGAAAAAGGCGAAATCCTAGGCGAAATCGTCAACCTCAAGGGCAAGACTGTAGAAGAGATCCGCTCTCCAAACCATTGCATGGTCTCCAACACCATCACGCTGGCTATCACTAATCCCGGGGATATGCTCTATGTGCTTGGCAACATCGTCTAGTCACGCACGATAGAAGAGGTACCCCCCTTCTCTCACAGATTCCCGTTGCTATCTCCGTACCGACTTGGCACGGACCGGAAGATAGGGAGACAGCACGCATGCGCAGCGACAGGACCATCCACATCGTCGGTTGCCATGCGGAAGGGGAGGTCGGCGACGTCATCGTCGGCGGCGTCGCCCCGCCGCCGGGCGATACGCTGTGGGCGCAGTCGCGCTTCATCGCCCGCGACGAAACGCTGCGCAACTTCGTGTTGAACGAACCGCGCGGCGGCGTCTTCCGCCACGTCAACCTGCTCGTCCCGCCGAAGAACCCGAAGGCGCAAATGGGCTGGATCATCATGGAGCCGGCCGACACCCCGCCGATGTCCGGCTCCAATTCGATATGCGTCGCGACAGTGCTGCTCGATACGGGCATCATCCCGATGCAGGAGCCCGAAACCCATATGGTGCTGGAGGCGCCGGGCGGCCTGGTCGAGGTCCGCGCCGAATGCCGCAACGGCAAGGCGGAGCGGATCCACGTCCGCAACGTCCCCTCCTTCGCCGACCGGCTCGCCGCGCCGCTGGAGGTGCCCGGCCTCGGCACCCTCACCGTCGACACCGCCTATGGCGGCGACAGCTTCGTCATCGTCGACGCCCATGCGCTGGGCTTCCGCATCGCGCCGGACGAGGCGCAAGACCTCGTCGACGTCGGCATCCGCATCACCGCCGCCGCCAACGCCCAGCTTGGCTTCACCCATCCCGAAAACCCGGACTGGGCGCATATCTCCTTCTGCCAGATCGCGGCGCCGGTCGCGCGCGAGGGCGACGCGCTGGCCGCCGCCAATGCCGTCGTCATCCAGCCGGGCAAGATCGATCGGTCACCGACCGGAACCGGCTGTTCGGCGCGGATGGCGGTGCTTCATGCGAAAGGCGAGATGCAGGTCGGCGAACGCTTCATCGGCCGGTCGATCATCGGCAGCGAATTCCATTGCCGCATCGATGCGGCGCTGACCGTCGGCGGCAAGCCGGGGATCAGCCCGATCATCTCCGGTCGCGCCTGGATCACCGGCACCCAGCAGCATCTGCTCGATCCGGCGGACCCGTTCCCCGCCGGCTACCGGCTCGCCGACACCTGGCCGATGCCGCGTCAGCCGGCGGCGTCGCGCGGCTGAGCCTTCGGCTCCGGCCGCAGCACGCTGCGCATCGCGATGCTCGAATGGATGCGCTCAACGCCGGGCAGCCGTGACAATATGTCCTTGTGGATCGCCTCATAGGCGGCGGCGCTCGGCGCGACCGCGCGCAGGATATAATCGGCGTCGCCGGTCATCAGGTAGCATTCCTGGATTTCGGGGTGCCGACGCACCGCCGTCTCGAACCGGTTCAGATATTCCTCGGTCTGCCGTTCCAGCGTGATGCGGACGATCGCGGTCACCCCATGCCGCTCCGGTCCGGCGAGGATCGCGGTATACCCCCGGATCACCCCGCTCTCTTCCAATATCCTGACCCGGCGCAGGCAAGCGGACGGCGACAGGCCCACCGCCGCCGCCAGCGCGCTGTTGGACAGCCGCCCGTCGAGCCGCAGCAAGCGGATGATGTTGCGGTCGATCGCATCGATCGTCACAATAATCTTCTACTCTACTCGCATGATATGGTGATCCGGCACCGTAATATGCATCAATTTGCGCTACAATCGTAAAAAATTCGAACGGCGGCGCGATAAGATCACGGCTGTGAGAGGATGCCTGCATTGAGCGACAGCGATTCGGCGATGGCCGGTGGGTGCCTGACAATCTCCCTCGGCGCGCTGCGGGCCAATTACCGCCTGATCGCCGCGCGCGTCGCCCCGGCGCGCGCCGCCGCCGTCGTCAAGGCCGACGGCTACGGCCTCGGCGCCCTGCATGTCGCGCCGGTTCTGGCGGCGGAGGGCTGCCGGGACTTCTTCGTCGCCCATCTGGCCGAGGCGATCGCGCTGAAAACCGCCCTCCCCACTAACGCCCGCCTGTATGTGCTGAACGGCCTGCAGCCGGGCAGCGAGACCGCCTGCATCGCCGCCGGCGCGATTCCGGTGCTCAATTCGCTCGATCAGGCACGGCGCTGGCAGGCGGCGGCGCGCGGGTCCGGCAACCCGCGCGATGCGGTCGTGCAGGTCGACAGCGGCATGTCACGCCTCGGCATGACGCCGGCGGAGGCCGGGACGCTGGCCGGTGACGCCGATTTCCGCGCCGCCGTGCCGGTCGTGCTGTTGATGAGCCATCTCGCCTGCGCCGACACGCCGGACCACCCGGCCAACGAAGCGCAGCGGCGCAATTTCGCGGCAGCGGCGGCGCTGTTTCCCGGCGTGCCGCTGTCGCTCGCCAATTCCGGCGGCAGTTTCCTCCCCACCGATTTTCACCTGGCGCTGGTCCGCCCCGGCGTCTCGCTCTACGGCGCCGCGCCGAACGATGCCGCCCCCAACCCGATGCGGCCGGTCGTCGCCCTCGACGCGCGGGTCATCCAGGTCCGCACCATCCCGGCGGGCGCCGGCGTCGGCTACGGCATGACCTTCACCGCCGACCGAGAAACGCGGATCGCGACGATCGCCGCCGGCTATGCGGACGGCCTGCCGCGCGCGCTCGGCAATCGCGGCGCCGCCTATTACAACGGCGTCCGCCTGCCGATCGCCGGCCGCGTGTCGATGGACAGCATCACCCTCGACGTGACGGCGCTGCCGCCGGGCACGCTGAAACTCGGCGACCGAGTGGAACTGATCGGCCCGCACCAGTCGCTCGACCAGCTCGCCGCGGATGCCGGCACGATTTCCTATGAGATTCTCACCAGCCTCGGCCACCGCTACCACCGCGTCTACCGCGACAGCGAACCGCCGGCAGCATCGGGGGCAGCATGAAGATCGCGGTTCTGGGCAGCGGCGTCATCGGCGTCACGTCGGCCTATTATCTGATGAAGGCGGGGCACGAGGTGACGGTGATCGACCGTCAGGGCGGCCCGGCGCTCGAAACCAGCTTCGCCAATGCCGGAGAGGTTTCGCCCGGCTATTCCTCGCCCTGGGCCGCGCCCGGCATTCCCCACAAGGCGATCAAATGGTTGATGATGCGGCATCCGCCACTGATCCTGCGGCCGAAGCCAGATGCGGAGATGCTGCGCTGGCTGCTGGCGATGCTGCGCAACTGCACTAGCGCGCGCTACGCGGTGAACAAGGCGCGGATGGTCCGGCTCGCCGAATACAGCCGCGACATGCTCGACGCGCTGCGCCGGGACACCGGCATCCGCTATGACGAGCGGATGCAGGGCACGCTGCAGGTGTTCCGCACCCAGAAGCAGCTCGACGATATCGCCAAGGACGTCGCCGTGCTTCAGGCGGGCGGCGTGCCGTTCGAGGTGCTCGACGTCGCCGGCTGCGTCGCCGCCGAACCGGGGCTGGCCGCGTCCCGCCACAAGCTGGTCGGCGGGTTGCGCCTGCCGCACGACGAAACCGGCGACTGCTTCATGTTCACCAACGCGCTGGCGGCGCTGGCGGCACAGGGCGGCGTCACTTTCCTCCACGATACCGCGATCACCGGAATGGATGTGTCCGGCGGCCGGATCGACGGGGTCAGGACCGATCGCGGCACGATCATCGCCGACCGCTACGTGCTGGCGCTCGGCAGCTATTCGGCGGCGATGGTCCGGCCGCTCGGCATCCATCTGCCGGTCTACCCCATCAAGGGCTATTCGATCACCGCGCCGATCGTCGACCCGGCGATCGCCCCGGTGTCGACGCTGATGGACGAAAGCTACAAGATCGCGATCACCCGGCTCGGCGACCGCATCCGCGTCGGCGGCATGGCAGAGATTTCCGGCTTCAACCACGCCCTGCCCGAACGGCGCCGCGAGACGCTGGCCTTCTCGGTCGGGGATCTGTTCCCAGGCGCCGGCGATCTTGCCGCCGCCAGCTTCTGGTCCGGCCTCCGCCCGATGACGCCGGACGGCACGCCGGTGATCGGCGCCACCCGCTACGCCAACCTGTATCTCAACACCGGCCACGGCACGCTGGGCTGGACGATGGCCTGCGGCTCCGGCAGGGTGATCGCCGACATCGTCAGCGACCGCAAGGCCGACATCGAAACCGCCGACCTCGCCATCGCCCGCTACCGCTGACCGCCTTCCCCTCCCCCCAAAGCAAAGGATTGCCCATGACCATCCGCCGCATCGAATCCGGCCCGCGCATGAGCCAGGCCGTCGTCCACGGCGACACCGTCTACCTCGCCGGCCAGGTCGGCGCGCCGGGCAAGAGCGTGACCGAGCAGACGCAGGCTGTCCTCGCCAGCGTCGAGCGCGTGCTGGCCGAAGCGGGCAGCAGCAAGGCGAATATCCTGTCGGCGACGATCTGGCTCGCCGACATGGCCGACTTCGCCGAGATGAACGCGGTGTGGGACGCCTGGGTCGACGGCAAGGACGCCCCCGCCCGCGCCACCGGCGAGGCGAAGCTGGCAACGCCGGACTACAAGGTCGAGATCATCGTCGTCGCCGCGCGCGGCTGACCCGGCAAGGCGCGCCGGGCACCGGTCCGGCGCGCCGCGCTCGAACATCGGGTATGGTACGGGTGGTCGGACTCGAACCGACATTCCGATCACTCGGAGGCGGATTTTGAGTCCGCTGCGTCTACCAATTCCGCCACACCCGCATGCCGGCCCGGCACGCACACGGCCCTGAAACGGCGCGGCGCCCCCTATAAGAGAGCGGTTGGATCATTTCCAGCGCGATATTCACCGCCTTCGATCTTCGCGATTTCCGATCTCTCGCCATAGTCTGCTTCGCTACGCCGTAGATCAGCTTTTGGGGGCAGTTCGGCTATCCGCCTGACGCGCCGACCTTGTCGAACCCCAGAGTCTTCAGCACAGGACCCGACCCAGTCAGGGAACCAAATGCCGGCGAGCGACCTTCAACAGCGGAGGTTTCTCATGGCGGCACGCGCATATTGGCAGGGGCAGATCCGGCTGGCGCTGGTTTCCATTCCCGTGGAGATCTACCCGGCGACGAAGTCGGGCGCTGCGATCCAGTTCCGGCAGATCCACGAGCCAAGCGGCAAGCGGATTCATTACGAAAAGGTCGTGCCCGGCGTCGGCCCGGTCGACCGCGACGAGATCGTCAAGGGCTATGAGATCGCCAAGGGCAATTACGTCCTGCTCGACGAGGAAGAGATCGAGGCGGTCAGGATCGAGAGCCGCAAGACGCTGGAGCTGGTCCAGTTCGTCGAGGCGCACGAGATCGATGTGCTCTATTACGAGAAACCCTATTTCGTGGTGCCGGCCGACGACCTCGCCGAGGAAGCCTATGTCGTGCTGCGCGACGCGCTGCGGCAGACGCGGAAAGTCGGGCTCGGCCAGCTTTCCGCCCGCGGCCGCGAGCAACTGGTGTCGATCAAGCCGTGCGGGCGCGGCCTCGTCATGGAGGTGCTGCGCTACGCCGACGAAGTGCACAAGGCGCAGGGCTATTTCCGCGAGATCGACGATATCGAACCGGAAGCCGACCTGCTCGACCTGGCGACGACGCTGATCGACAAGAAGACGGCGCCGTTCAAGCCCGCCGAGTTCCACGACCGCTATGTCGACGCGCTCCACCGCCTGATCGAGAAGAAGAGCAAAGCGCGCGGCAAGCGCATCCTGGAGGATGTCGAGGAGCCGGCGCGGGGCACCGGCAATGTGATCGACCTGATGGCCGCGCTCAAGAAATCGGTCGGCGAAAGCGCGCCGACGGCCCGCAAGCGCGCGGCAAAACCAACCCCGCGCCGCAAACGCGCCTGACATGGTGCTCAATCCGGAAACGCCGCTGCATCTGCTCGACGGGCCGGTGCTGCTGCGGCTCGGCGTGGCGGCGCTGCTCGGCCTGCTGCTGGGCCTCGACCGGGAACTCAAGGGCCATTCGGCCGGCTTGCGGACGCATGGCATCATCTGCTTCACCGCCGCGCTGATGACGATCAGCGCCATCGCGCTGTTCCATCAGCTCGGCGGCGCCAACGGCCGGGTCGATCCATTGCGCATCCTGGAAGCATCGGCGGCGTTCACCGGCATCATCGCCGCCGGCCTGATCGTGGTCAGCAAAGGGGAAGTACGCAACCTGACCACCGCCGCGCACATCTGGCTGGCCAGCATGGTCGGCATCGCCTGCGGCGCCGCGCAATGGCCGCTGGTCGCGAGCGCGGTCATCGTCGCCGTCATCATGCTGACGCTGCTGGGCCTGGTCGAGCGACGCTGGCTGAAGCCGATCGAGCGGCACCATCGCACGGGGCCGGAGTGATGGCCGGGCCGGATCCGCTCGCCCGCTACAATGCCAGGCGCGACTTCGCCAAAACCGCCGAACCGGCGGGCAGGCGCGCCCGCAGCGCCGGCGGCGATCTTTTCGTCGTCCAGAAGCACGACGCCACCCGGCTGCACTGGGATTTCCGGCTGGAAGTCGACGGCGTGCTGAAAAGCTGGGCGGTGACCAAGGGGCCGAGCCTGGACCCGGACGACAAGCGGCTGGCGGTCCGCACCGAGGATCACCCGCTTTCCTACGCACGCTTCGAGGGCACGATCCCCAAGGGCGAATATGGCGGCGGCACGGTGATGCTGTGGGACCAGGGCCGGTGGGAACCGGTAGAGGGCAAGAGCGCCGAGGACATCGACAAGGGCCACCTTCATTTTCGCCTCCACGGCGAGCGGATGAGGGGCGAATGGCTGTTGGTGCGCATGCGCCCGCGCCCCGGCGAAAAGCGCGAGAACTGGCTGCTGCGCAAGATCGAGGATGCGGAGGCCGGGACCGGCGACGCGCTGGTCACGCAGGGTTTGGCCAGCGTGCTCACCGGGCGGACGATGGCGCAGATCGCCGCCGACAAGGCGGGATCGCAGTCCTTGCGGGGAAAGAAGGGCGCAGCCTTCGACACGGCGATGCGCGCTGCCGCGAAGCATAATGCGCTGGCCGGAAAGGTCGGGCGTGCCGGCGCGCAGCGCGGTCGGTCGAAAGCGGCGGCGCCGCTTCCCCGTTTCCGGCCCGTCCAGCTCGCCACACTCGTCGATGCGGTGCCCGCCGGCAATGGCTGGATGCACGAGATCAAATATGACGGCTACCGGCTGCTCGCCGCCGTGAAGGGCGGCACGGTCCGTCTCCATACTCGTACCGGTCTCGACTGGACGGAGCGCTTCGCGCCGATCGCCGATGCGCTGGCGGCGCTGGATTTGCCCGCCGCGCTGATCGACGGCGAGGCAGTGGCGCTGGACGCCGACGGCAACCCCGACTTCTCGTCCCTGCAAGCGGCGCTGAAGGACGGAAAGGCAGCAAATCTGGCCTATTTCGCCTTCGACCTGCTCTCGCTTGCCGGCGAGGACCTGACGCCGCTGCCCAATATCGAGCGCAAGGAACGACTGGAAGCACTGCTGGCGGCTGCGACCGCGCCGATCCATGTCGCCGATCATGTCATCGGCGCCGGCGAGACGCTGCTGAGCGCCCTGTGCTGCACCGGGCAGGAAGGGATCATCGCCAAGCGCGTCGAGGCGACCTATCGCGCCGGGCGCGGCCGCAACTGGGTGAAGGTCAAGTGCACGCGCCGCCAGGAATTCGTCATCATCGGCTGGATACAAAGCCGCGCGAAGGCACGGCCGTTCGCGTCGCTGCTGCTCGCACAGTGGCAGGACGGCCGGCTCACCTACAAGGGCAAGGTCGGCACCGGCTTCGATGACCGGACATTGGCCGAACTCGCCGATGCGCTTGTTCCGCTGGCGCGCCGCTCCGCCCCCGCCGAGGTGCCGCGCGCGGAAGCGCGCGGCGCGCATTGGGTGGAACCGTCGCTCGTCGCTGAAATCGCCTTTGCGGAGCTGACCGCCGACGAGCGCGTGCGCCACGGCAGCTTCATCGGCCTCAGGCAGGACAAGGAGGCGACACAGGTGATACCCGAACAGCCGGCCCCCGCCCCCCGTGGCGCCAGTGCGATCGCGATCACCAACCCGGACCGGGTGATCTTTCCGGACAATGGCGGCACCAAGGGCGATCTCGCCGCCTATTACGAGGCGATCGCACCGCTGATGCTGCCCTTTGCCGCCAATCGTCCGGTCAGCCTGGTGCGCTGCCCGCAGGGGCGTGCGAAGAAATGCTTCTTCCAGAAGCACGACAGCGGCGCGTTCGGCCCGCACGTCCACCATGTCCCGATCGTCGAGAAGGATGGCGGAACAGAGAATTATCTGTTCATCGACGATGCGGACGGCATCCTCGCATGCGTGCAGATGGGCGCGATCGAGTTTCACGGCTGGGGCGCGAAGGCCGGCGACGTCGAAAGACCGGACCGCATGATTTTCGATCTCGACCCCGACGAGGGATTGGGATTCGATACGGTAAAGCGCGCGGCAGAGGATATCCGCCGGCAGCTCGCCGATCTGGGGCTGGTCAGCTTCGCGCTGCTGTCGGGCGGCAAGGGCGTCCACGTCGTCGTGCCGCTGACGCCGGGGCATGACTGGGATACCCACAAGGATTTCGCCAGGCGCTTCGCGGAAGCGCTGAGCATCGCCGAGCCGGATCGCTTCGTCGCGACGATGAGCAAGGCGAAACGCAAGGGCCGCATCTTCATCGACTGGCTGCGCAACCAACGCGGCAGCACGGCGATTCTGCCCTATTCCGCCCGCGCACGCGCGGGGGCGCCGGTCGCGGTGCCGATCGGCTGGGGCGCATTGCGCGCTGTGAACGATGCCCGCCCCTACGGCATCGGCGACGCGGCCGGCCTCATCGCCCGCGCGGAGGACAAGGCGCTGCGCGGCTGGGGCTTCGCATCCCAAATCCTGCCGGCGCTCTGATGGTCGGCGCTAGAAGGCCGCCTGCCCGGCCCCCGGCGCAGATCCAGAACGAAAGCCGCCCGTTCCTCCTCATAGCCGCCGTCGGGCCGCAAGCGGAGGAGATAGCTGGGGTGGATCGTTGCAAGCAGCGTGCGTTCGTCCCAGCCGCGGACGCGACCCCGCACATTCTTGAGCGGGAGCCGCGCGCCGATCAACGCGTGAAGCGCCGTCACGCCCAGCGCAACGACGACCCTCGGCTGGACGATCCGGATCTCCTGGCCCAGCCACCAGCGATAATGCGCGACATCACCGGCATTGGGCCGCTGGTGTATCCGGCGCTTGCCCCGCGGCTCGAACTTGAAACGCTTGACAGCGTTGGTCAGAAACAGCGCCGCCGGATCGAGCGCGGCGTCCCGCATGCACTGCTCAAGCAGACGCCCGGCCGGCCCGACAAAGGCTTGTCCCGCCCGGTCCTCCCGGTCGCCCGGCTGCTCCCCCAGCAGGAAAAGCGCCGCATGTTCCGGCCCACGGCCCGGCACGATGCGGTCGCTGAAGCCGGGGCGGGGAGCAGAGTCCCCGTGCAACGCCGCATAGAGTTGCGCCAGATCGGCGAAGCGCTTCTCGCCAAGAGCCAGCCCTTCCGCAACTGGCAGCGCGGGAGGGAGAGCGGTGCCCACCAAAATGCCCGCCGCTCAACCCACCGTCGCGTCGGGCATCGAGTGGGACGCCGGCGCGGATACCGCGTGGATGAGCAGGGTCAGCGCCCCCGCCACCGCGTGATCCAGCACCCGCTGGCGGCCGATATCGCCGAAATGGCATTCCTGGAGAACCGGCGTGCCGCCCCGTGGCACACAGGCAAGATGGACCAGACCGACCTCCTCATCCGCTTCGCGCGGGCCGCAGAAGCCGGTAATGCCAATGGCGATGTCGGCGCGGCTTTTTGCCAGCGCTCCCACCGCCATCGCCTCCGCGACTTCGGAATTGACGGCGTTGCGGCGCTCGGCATCGGCGGGGTCGACACCCAGCACCTCATGTTTCGCCTCGGTCGAATAGACCACGAAGCCGCGTTCGAGATGCGGCCCCAGCCGGACGTCGGCCGCGAGCAATGCGGCAAGCTGGCCGCCCGTGCAGCTTTCAGCCGTTACGAAGGACAGCGTCTTGCCCTTCAACGCCGCAACCAGCCTCGCCGTCGGCTGGGACATTATGTCGTGTCGGGGGGCCATGCGCCGGCCTACCGCGTGGCCATGGCCGCCGGCGGCGGGCCGTCCACGTCCACCCGGCGCGCCAGTCCGGCCCTGCGCGCAGGCACCGCCTGGGGTGCGCCGATGTCGTCCCGTTTCATGTGCAACCTCCCGGTCGCCCGGCCCGCAACCCCATAAACGGCGCAGCGGCGGAGAAGGTTGCGAAGCGCCTTTGCGATACCCGAATTCTTCCCCGCGACGCCCGGCCCGCCGGTGCCCGTGCCTGCCGGCCAAGGAACCTGGAGGAGAGCCGGGGTTTGTCATCCCATGGCCGATGGACCTTCCGCGACTGCCGCGACGGATAGCGAAGCCGTCGATGAGCCGCCTGAACGGGCGGATGCCGCCTCCGCCAGGCGCGGGTGGCCGCGCGCCCTGGTCATCGTGCTGCGTGTGGCAGGCGGCATCCTCCTCACCCTGCTTCTGGCATGGGCGATCCTGTTCATCACCAAGGGACGGTTTCTGAAGGGACCGTTCGAATGGATCACCAGCAAGGCGAGCGGCCGGACGGTGAAGGTCGCCGGCGATTTCCAGTTCTATTTCAATCCGATCAATCTCAAATATCTGTCCGAAGGGCTGACGGTTTCGAACCCGCGCTGGGCCGGCACCGGAAATTTCGCCGAAGTCGGGCGGATCGAGGCTCAGGTCGCGACCGTCACCTTCGTCTTCGGGCGCCGTCGGGTGAACATCCTCGCCCTGCGCGATGCCCGGCTGGACCTGCAATGGGACAAGGCGCGCCGCCGCAATAGCTGGACGTTCAGCGAGGAAAAGGGAGAGCCGCTTGATCTTCCCTTGATCCGCCGGGCGATCGTCGCCGGCACGCAGGTCCGCTATCGCGATCCGCTGATGCGGATTTCAGCCGCGATCGCGGTCGATACGGTCGAGGCCAGCGACACACGTTTCGAGAATGCCATCCGCTTTTCCGGAAACGGAACCGCGCGCGAAACCCCCTTCACCATTTCCGGCGCGCTGCTGACCCCGAACGCCACCGTGCGCGGCGGCATGAACCGCCTGGCCCTGCACGTCCGCGCGGCCCGGACGCGGGCGGACATCACCGGCACTTTGCCGGAAGCGACGCAGATCGAAGGCGCACCGCTCGCCATCGACGTCCAGGGCGCCAACCTGGCGGATGCCTTCTCGGTCGCCGGCATCGCCGTGCCCGACACCCGCCGCTACCGCATCCGCGCGATCATGACCAAGCAGGGCGCGGACTGGCGCTTCACCGGCTTGCGCGGCCGGTTCGGCGACAGCGACCTTGCCGGCCGGCTGACGGTGACGACCGGCGGGCCGCGGCTGATGCTCGCCGCCGATCTCCAGACGCAGACGCTTGATATCGTCGATGCCGGGCCGTTCATCGGCTACAGCCCGGACGCGTCGGCAAGCGGCAAGCTGACCCGGATCGTGGCGGGATCGCCGCGGATCCTGCCGGACGCGCCGCTGCGCACGGAAGCGCTCGGCAATTTCGATGCGAAGGTCGACTGGACGGTCAAGGCCGTGCGCGCGAAGCAATTGCCGATCAGCAACGTGAAGCTCGGCCTCCTTCTCGACGATCGGCTGCTGAAGCTGTCGCCGCTCAATTTCTCAATGGCGCGGGGCACCATAACGTCGGACATCGTGATCGACGCGCGCAACCCCGCGGTCGTCACCGACTACGACGTCCGGCTGTCGCCGACGCCGATGGGCGTGCTGCTGAAGGGTTTCGGGGTCGAGGAATCCGGCACCAGCGGCACGCTGTCCGCCCGCGCGAAAATGCGCGGCACCGGCGATAGCGTGTGGAAATCCCTCGGCACGTCGACCGGGCGCATCGCCGTCATCCTGCCGCGCGGAACATTCTGGACGCGCAACGTCCAGCTGGCCGAACTGGACATCGGCACCTTCATCCAGAAAATGTTCGAAGGGCGGCTGAAGGAGCCGGTGCAGATCAATTGCGGCCTGATCGCCTTCACCGTCCGCAACGGCATCGCGGCAGCGGATCCGATCCTGATGGATACGCAAAAGAACGTGATGCTCGGGCGCGGCGGCTTCAGCTTCCGCAACGAGACGCTCGACCTCGCCTTCCGCGCCGATTCGAAAAAATTCAGCCTGTTTTCCGGGCAATCGCCCGTGGGAATCCAGGGCACCTTCGCCCAGCCGAAGATCGACGTGCTCACCCCGGAACTGCTCAGCCGCGCCGGTGTGGGCCTTGGTCTTGGCGCCGCCAGCGGGCCGCTCACCGCGCTTTTCGCGTTCGTCGACGTCGGCGACGCCAAGGCGGCCGCCTGCGGCCCGGTCCTCGCCGGCGCCACCGCCCAGGCGCAGCGGGACACCAAGGGGCGCCCGCGCGACGACGTCGGCAAGGGCACGACGGCCAAGTCGGAAGACGGCAAGCGCTCACCGCAGGCGCAGGAGAAACAGCGCAAGAAGTTTCTCGGCATTTTCTGATGCCCCGCGCCGGCGCGCGGCACCCTTTTCCGCTCACCACGCAGGAATGGCGCTTCGACGATTAACCCCCCGTCCTGCGGATCGCGGGGCGCGGCGGTGCGTAGCATTTCGTACGAACCGGAAAAGGAACCGACAGATGACTGCTACCGACATCACCCGAGACGAAACCAATCGCCTGATCGCCTCCAGCAAGGTGGAGGGAACCGCCGTCTACAACCACGAGCGGGAAAGGCTGGGCTCCATCTACAATTTCATGGTCGACAAGCGCTCCGGCCAGGCGGAATACGCCGTCCTCCAGTTCGGCGGCGTCCTCGGCCTGGGCAGCGACTACTATCCGCTGCCGTGGGACGTGCTGTCCTACGACACGGGCCAGGGTGGCTACGTCGTCGATCTCGACAAACAGGTGCTGGAAAAAGCGCCGCGCTACGCTGAAAACGCCGAGCCGGCGTTCGATCGCGACTATGGCCGCGAAGTCTATGGCTATTACGGCGTAAACTACCCGTACTAAGCCGGCACTCTGCCTTGGCAATGCGGCTCGGAATCCGATATTTCGAGCCGCATTATCTTTGTCAGAGGATCGGCTTTCCGCCAGTGACGGCAATCGTCGCCCCCGATACGTAGCTCGCCTCGTCGGTCGCGAGCATGACATAGGCCGGCGCCAGCTCCCGGGGCTGGGCGGGCCGGCCGATCGGATAGTTCTTGCCGAAATCCCGGACATGATCCGACGGCATCGTCGACGGGATCAGCGGCGTCCATACCGGTCCCGGTGCCACGCAGTTCACCCTGATGCCCTTCGCCGCCAGCAACTGCGCCAGTCCGCCGGTGAAATTCTGGATCGCGCCTTTCGTCGTCGCATAGGGCAGCAGCGTCTCGTTCGGCATGTCGGCATTGACCGACGTCGTGTTGATGATCGCCGCGCCTTTCTTCATGTGCGGCACAGCCGCCTTGGTTAGGTAGAACATCGCATGGATGTTGACCGCGAATGTCTTTTCCCACTCGCCGTCCGAAATCTCGTCCAGGCTCTTGAAGGTCATCTGATAGGCGGCGTTGTTGACGAGGATGTCGATCCGGCCAAACGCGTCGACCGCCTTGCGGATGATGTCTCGGCAATGGCGCGCGTCGCTGATGTCGCCGGCAACGGTAACGGCCTTCTGCCCCGCCGCCTCGACCAGCGCCGCCGTATCGCGCGCGTCCTCCTCCTCGCAGAGGTAGGATATCAGCACGTCGGCGCCCTCGCGCGCGAAGGCGATCGCGACGGCGCGGCCGATGCCGCTGTCGCCGCCGGTGATGACCGCCTTCTTGCCGCGAAGGCGCCCCGATCCGCGATAGCTGTCTTCACCATGGTCCGGGCGCGGCCGCATTTCCGCCAGCGTACCGGGCACGGCCTGCTGCTGTTCGGGCAAAGGCGGGCGGATATCGTCGACTGAAGCGGCCATCTTCCCCTCTCGCAAGGCGCATCCCGACAATCCGCCAGGGGATATATCGGTTCCGGTGCTCGCCGCAGCGCCGGCCTACCGGGTCCCCTCGCCGTCGATCACGTCGTTCAGCCAGGCGATCAGGCCGCTGCTGTCCGTGGTCGCCACCACCGGCGGGCGGGCGCGCAGTCGGTCGATCGCGGCGCCGAGATCGTCGGTGTCGAGCACCGATTCGATCAGCCCGCGCGCGGCGAAAGCGGCGGTGATCTCCTCCTGATGGTCGTCGTAATGCTCCTTCAGCACCGCGCGGCGCGGCATCGCCACGGTGCGGCAGCCGGCACGCAGCGCGGTGATCAGCGATCCGGTGCCGCCATGGCAGACGACGAACGCCGCATCGCGGAGCAGCGCCTGCACCGCGCCGAAATCCAGGCTCTCGACCAGCTCCACTCCGTCCGGCACCACCGCCGGGCGCGGCCCGTCGCCGATCTGGAGAACGACGCGCTCTGGCAGCCGCCCGCTCGCCTTCAGCGCCAGCACCGTGTCGACCAGCCGGGGAAAGGGCAGCGTCGCGCCGACCGTCGCGAACAGCAGCGGCTGCTTGGCCGGCGCCGGCGTGTCGAGCACCCGCATCGGGTCGAACAGCACCGCGTCGGGCCAATGCGCCTTCAGCTTCGCCGACTGGACGACAACATGGTGGGCGAACGGCCGGGCGATCCGCGCGAATTTCGACGGCGCGTCGAACCGCGCGAACGAATCGATCAGGACGAAGCGCGCGCCGAGCAGCCGCGCCCACAGCGCCACCCAGAACACCGCGCCCGCCCCGGTGCTGACCACGATGTCGGGCCGCTCCCGCCAGACGATCCGGAACGACTGGATCATGTTGACGATCGCGCCGCGCAGCATCGCCAGCGTCCGGCCGACCCGCGCCTGGCCGAGCGCGTAGTGGGCGACGAAGCGCACCGGGTGTTCGCGCGCCAGGCTGCGGCCGAGCGCGGTGTCCTCGGTCACGAAGACGTAGGCGCGGTCCCGCCACACCGGCTCCAGGTCGAGCAACTGGCGCAAATGGCCGCCGCCGGACGCGGCAAGGCAGATGCGGGGGCCGGGGCGCGGCTGCTCGCCGCCCGCGCTGGTCGTCGTCGCGTTCATCGCTCCCCTCTTGCCCGATCGTCGCGCGGATACCATCCAATATCGCGCCGGTTGACAGCCTTAACGCTCTTTTCGTTTTGTCCGTGCATAGCCGCGCCGTATAGCGTCCCACACAGGGACATGATCGGCCCCGCATGCTCGCGCGGCCTTTGAGGAGGGCATATGCACAAGTCAATTGCGCGCGGGCTGATGGCCGGCACGATGCTGCTGGCGCTCGTCGCCTGCGGGAAGAAGGACGCGTCGGAGCAGCTCGAAAAGGGCCAGGTCGTCGCCACCGTCGACGGCAAGGACATCACGATCCACGAGCTGAATACCGAGCTTCAGGACGTCAACATGCCCAGCGGCGATCAGCGCAAGGCGGTCGAGCAGGCCGCGCTGCAGCAGGTCGTCAACCGCCGCATCCTCGCCGACATCGCCCGCGAGCGCGGGCTGGACAAGACGCCGCAATATCTGTTGCAGCAACGCCGCGCCAACGACGCGATCCTGGTCCAGATGCTCCAGCGCTCGATCGCCTCGACGCTGCGCGCACCGACCCGCGACGAAGCGACCAAGTTCATGGCCGACAACCCGGAACGCTTCGCCCAGCGCAAGGTCTACACCGTCGATCAGATCCAGTTCGAAGCGCCGAAGGACCTCGAAATCCTGAAGGCGTACCAGCCGCTGAAGACGCTCGATCAGGTCGCCGTCAAGCTTGACGAGGATCATCTGCGCTTCCGCCGCGGCAGCGGCCAGCTCGACGCGCTCACCGTCCCGCCGCAACTTCTGGCGCAGATCCAGCGCCTGCCGGAGGGGGAGATCTTCATCATCCCGACGCCGCGCGGCATGGTCGCCAACCGCATCACCGCGACCCGGGTCGTGCCGTTCGAGGGCGACGAGGCGCTGAACTTCGCGATGCAGCAGGTGCAGGCCCAGAAGCTGAACGAGCTAGCGACCAAGGAGCTTGACGAAAAGGTCAAGAAGGCGCGCGAGGCGGTCAAGTACCAGCCCGGCTACGCCCCGCCGAAGGGCGCCGCCGACGCCCCGGCCCTGCCCGCGCCGTCGGGCACGCCGTCCGCGGCCGCCAGCCCGGACGCCGCCAAGTAACCAGTTGACGGGCGCGGGCGGCCGGCAAGCCCCCGCGCCCCTGTTTTTTGTACACGCAAGGCAACGGGAAACATCATGGAAAACGCCCGCGACATCGTGGCGAAGCGCGTCCTCGTCACCGGCGGCGCCGGCTTCCTCGGCAGCCATTTGTGCGAGGCGCTGTTGAAACGGGGCAACGAAGTGCTTTGCGTCGACAATTACTTCACCGGTCGCCGCGCCAATGTCGCCCACTTGCTCGAATACCGCAATTTCGAGCTGATGCGGCACGACGTGACCTTCCCGATCTATGTCGAGGTCGACGAGATCTACAATCTCGCCTGCCCGGCCTCGCCGATTCATTATCAGTATGATCCGGTGCAGACGACCAAGACCAGCGTCCACGGCGCGATCAACATGCTCGGCCTCGCCAAGCGCACCGGCGCCAAGATCTTCCAGGCGTCGACCAGCGAAGTTTACGGCGATCCCTCGCAGCACCCGCAGACCGAGGAATATTGGGGCAATGTCAACCCGATCGGCCCGCGCTCCTGCTATGACGAGGGCAAGCGCTGCGCCGAAACGCTGTTCTTCGACTATCACCGCCAGAACAACGTGCGGATCAAGGTCATCCGCATCTTCAACACCTATGGGCCGCGCATGCACCCGAAGGACGGGCGGGTGGTTTCCAACTTCATCATGCAGGCGCTGAAGAACGAGCCGATCACCATCTTCGGTGACGGGCTACAGACGCGCAGCTTCTGCTATGTCGACGACATGATCGACGCATTCCAGCGGCTGATGGCGACGCCGGATGACGTGACCGGGCCGATCAACGTCGGCAACCCCGGCGAATTCACGATGATCGAGTTGGCCGAGCAGGTGATCGCGCTGACCGGCTCGAAATCGACGCTGACCCGCCTGCCGCTCCCCACCGACGATCCGAAGCAGCGCCGGCCGGACATCACCAAGGCCCGCGAGGTGCTGGGCTGGCAGCCGAAGACCGAACTGGCCGAGGGACTGAAACGGACGATCGCCTATTTCGACGCGCTGCTGACCGGATCGAAGCAGGCCGGATCGGCGCTTTGACGGCGGACGCGATGCCGCGGCTCCGCATTCTTGTCATCGCGGTGATCGTCGACGGCACCGATGTCGGCGAAACCTGGTCGGGCTTCCACTGGGTGAAGGCGATGGCGGAGGTGATGGACGTCACCCTGCTGTGCATGCAGCGCCCCGGCCGCACGCCGACCGCCGAGCAGTTGCCCGGCGTCCGGGTGATAAGCTGGCCGGAACCAGCCTTCCTCGGCCGGTTCGAACGGGCACGGGCGATGCTGAAACCGGCCTGGCCGCTGTTCGTCCGCCATGTCCGCCGCTGGCTGACCGATGCGCTGGCGCGCGGCGAGCAATTCGACATCGCCCATCAGCTCCTCCCGCAGGCGATGCGCCATGCCTCGCCGCTGCGCCATTTCGCCCTGCCCTATGTCGTCGGCCCGCTCGGCGGCAGCCTGGCGACCCCCCCGGCTTTCGAACAGGAGGTTGGCGGCGGTGGCGGGCTTGCGCGGCTGCGCGCATTCGACGGTTTCCGCCTGCGCCACGATCCGGCGCTGCGCGCCGGCTATGCCCGGGCCGGCGCGATTCTCGGCGTCGCCCCCTATGTCGGCCGGACACTGGCCGACGCCGGCGTCGCCGTCCGCCGTTTCGAAACCGTGCTCGAACGCAGCGCCGATCCGATCGCCCACGGCACCGGCCGTTCCACCGCAGCCGGCGCCATCCGCCTGCTCCATGTCGGCCGCTGCGTGCGGACCAAGGGGCTGCGCGACGCGGTCCGCGCCCTCGCCCGGCTCGGCGACCTGCCCGGCGTCACCCTGACCAGCGCCGGCGACGGGCCGGACCTCGCCGCCTGCAAGGCGGAGGCGGCGGTGCTCGGCGTCGCCGACCGCGTCGATTTCCTCGGCAAGGTCAGCCGCGACCGGGTCGAACAACTCTACGCCGATCACGACGTGTTCTGCTTCCCCAGCTTCCGCGAGCCGATGGGCGGCGTGTTCTTCGAAGCGTTGCGCTGGGGCCTGCCGGTAATCAGCGCGCGGCGCGGCGGGCCGGAGGCAATCGTCGACGAAAGCTGCGGTATATTGGTCCCCGTCGAAACGCCGGACCAGTTCGCCGCCGCCATCGCCGAAGCGATCCGCGCGCTTGCCGACGACCCGGCCCTGCGCGCCCGTCTCGGAAACGGGGCGCATCGGCGCCTGCAGTCGTTCGGCGCCTGGTCGGACAAGGCGCGCTGGCTTGAATCGCTCTATCGCGAGGTTATCGCCGCGGCATGAGCAGCATTACGGACCAGCAGGCGGCCTGCGCGCTGTCGATCATCATCGTCAGCTACGGCACGCGCGACGACACGCTCGCCTGCCTCGCCAGCCTCTACGCCCATCCGCCGGCGGTGCCGTTCGAGGTGATCCTGTTCGACAACGCCTCGCCGGACGACAGCGTCGCGGCGGTCGCCGCCGCCTATCCGCAGGTCCGGCTGATCGCCAGCCCGGACAATCTCGGCTTCGGCGCCGGCAACAACGCGGCGGCGAAGCTGGCGACCGGCGATCGCATCCTGCTGCTCAATCCGGACACGATCATCCTGCCGCACACCTTCGCCGGACTGATCGATTTCGCTGCCCGCACGCCGGATCGCGGCATCTGGGGCGGGCGCACCCTGTTCGGCGACGGCACGCTCAACCCCACCTCCTGCTGGGCCAGCCTCAGCCTGTGGAGCCTGTTCGTCATCATGAGCGGGCTGACCCGCGCTTTCCCCTACACCCGCCTGTTCGATCCGGAGATCTACGGCGGCTGGCAACGCGACACGGAAAGCGACGTCGACATCGTCACCGGCTGCTTCCTGCTGATCGATCGGCCGCTGTGGGAACGGCTCGGCGGCTTCGACCCGACCTTCTTCATGTATGCGGAGGAAGCGGACCTCTGCCTGCGCGCCCGGCGGCTCGGCGCCCGCCCCGGCATCTCGCCGGCGGCGGAGCTGATCCACCTCGGCGGCCGGTCGGAAACCTCGCGCCCGGACAAGATGGTCAAGATCATGCGCGGCCGCACCACGCTGATGCGCAAGCACTGGTCGCCCGCCGCCTATCGCCTCGGCCTGGCGATGTGCTGGCTGTGGGCGCTGTCGCGGATGCTCGGCTCGCACGTCCTGCCCGGCCGCCGCGACAACCCGCAAAGCTCGCGCGCCGACCGCGCGGTGGTCTGGCAGCGACGGCGCGAATGGCTGGCCGGCTACCCGGACGTCGCCCACGTCAAAGGCTGAACGGCGTCCCGAAACGGCACATTTTCGCGGAACATGCGACTGGAAGGAATGGTAAACAAAGCGTTACCTTCCCTGCATGAAACGTCGCATCGTTCTGACTAACGAGTCAGCCCGTCACCCTTTCCGGCAGAAGCTGCCGCCCTTTCGTGTCGAGCGCGTCGCGCCGGTCGCCGATGACGACAAGGACCTGAAGCTGTTCGTTCTCAGCTTCACCGCCTTCTTCATCGCGATCTACAGCTTCATCGGCTGACACCCCCCGCACCCCATGTGCTCCTGTGCAAGCAGGAGCCCAGGAAGGCGTGGGGTTCGTAGGCGCCTGGACTCCCGCATGCGCGGGAGTACGGTTCCCCGTGCGGCCGGGCCCGCTTTCCGCGTCAGCGGCCCGTCCCGCTATTCGCAGGCGCAGTGCAGCTTCCACGCCAGCCAGGCGGAGACGATGCACATCGCCGATACCAGCAGCAGTTGGTCGACCGCCGACACATTGACCGCGCTCAATCCGAACGCGACCAGCGATCCGACGACCATCGCGCCGGAATTGACGATGTTGTTGGCGGCGACGGTGCGCGCCGTCTCGCCGGCGCCGACGGTGGTGGTCAGGAACGCGTAGAGCGGCACCACGAACATGCCGCCGCTGACCGCGACGCCGAACAGCGACAGGATCAGCATCGGCGCGCCGTCATGGCCGACGAACGCCCACAGGTCGTACAGCTCGCCGGCGTCGTCGCCGACCCATTGCTTCGCGACGAAATGGAGCAGCAGCACGAATCCGCCCATCGCGATCACCGCCGCCGGGGCGTAGCGGGCGGATACCGTGCCGCGCAGCAGCCGGTTGATCATCAGCGACCCGATCGCGACGCCGACCGAAAATATCGCCAGGAACAGGCTGGCGACCTGCTCATCGGCGGTCAGCACATTCTTCACCAGCGGGGGGAATTCGATGATCAGCACCGCCCCGATCGCCCAGAAGAAGCTGATCGAGCAAATGGCGAGGAACAGCCGGCGGATGTGCATCGTCCCGGAAACCAGCGCGATCGACGCACGGATGATGTGGAAATCCAGCTTCTCCGGCGGGTTGATCGGCGGCGCTGGCGGCACCTGCCGCCCGGTCAGCCAGCCGGCCGCCGCCACCGTCAGCACCAGCGCGGCGGCGATTCGCGCGTCATGGGTGATGAAACCGGCGGTGATCGTGCCGGCGAGGATGGCGATATAGGTGCCCGCCTCGACCAGCCCGGTGCCGCCCAGCACCTCGTCCTTTTCCAGGTGCTGGGGCAGGATCGCGTATTTGATCGGGCCGAAGAAGGTGGAATGGATGCCCATCGCCAGCACCGCCGCCAGCATCAGCGGGATCGACGGCAGCAACAGGCCGACGGCGCCCACCGCCATGATCGCGATCTCCGCTGTCTTGACCATGCGGATGATCCCCGCCTTGTCGCGGGTGTCGGCGAGCTGGCCGGACAGGGCGGACAGCAGGAAGAACGGCAGGATGAACAGGCCGGTGGCGATGGCGTTGAACTGCAACTCCATCCGCGCGTCGGAATAGACCTGGTAGGTGACGAACAGCACCATCGCGGTCTTGAACAGATTGTCGTTGAAGGCCCCGAGCATCTGCGTCACGAACAGCGGCAGGAATCGGCGACGGCCCAATAGCCGCAATGAGGTTTGCATGGGGGGAATGGCTCGGATGTCGTGTCGGACGGGGCACCCATACCCGATCGCGGCGGCGCTTTCCAAAGGGAAAAGCCGCTTCGCCCCGGTTCAACTTCGCCGCGATCGGCGCTAAGCTGATGGCGACGCCATGCTGACACTGCCCAACCTGCTCACCCTGTCGCGCATTTTCGCGGTGCCGCTGCTGGTCGCCCTGCTGTGGTATCCGCGGTGGCCGCTCGGCTACGCGATCGCCTTCGCGCTCTACTGCCTGATGGGCATCACCGATTATTTCGACGGTTATCTGGCCCGGGCCAAGGGCACGGTGTCGCGCCTCGGCGTCTTCCTCGACCCGATCGCCGACAAGATCATGGTCGCCGCCGTCATCGTCATGCTGATCTCGACCGACGAGATCGTCGCCGGCAAGCCGGTGATCACCGGCTGGACGGTGATCGCCGCGCTGATCATCCTGCTGCGCGAGATCGCCGTCTCCGGCCTGCGCGAATTCCTCGCCCAGCTCAGCGTCTCGGTGCCGGTCAGCAAGCTGGCGAAGTGGAAGACGACCTTCCAGATGGTCGCGCTCGGCGCGCTGATCCTCGCCGGCGCGCTGCCCGCGCTGCGGTGGATCCACACCGTCGGCATCGCCTGCCTGTGGGCGGCGGCGCTGCTCACCCTGATTACCGGCTGGGACTATCTGCGCGCCGGCCTCAAATACATGGATTGAAACCGGGGGGCCGGCGCCGAACCCGAACAAACAACAACCCCCTCCCCTTCAGGGGAGGGGCTCGGGGTGGGGCCTGTCCTCCCCCGCGCATCAACGGCGGGGCAGGACGCCGGCCCGCCCCGCTTTACAGTTTCGGCAGCAGCACGCCGTTGGTGACGTGGATCAGCCCGTTGGCGCTCTTCACGTCGCCCTGGGCGACATAGGCCGGGTTGCCGTTGGCGTCGGTCAGCTTGACCGCGCCGTTCTCGAAGGTGACGGCGAAGGTCTGGCCCTCGACGGTGGTCAGCGTCGCGGTGCCGCCATTGGCCTCCGCCTGCTTGCGGATGTCGTCGATGGTCAGGGTACCGGGCACGATCTGGTAGTTGATGACCTTGACCAGCGTTTCCTTGTTCTCCGGTTTCAGCAACGTGTCGACGGTGCCGGGGGCGAGCCGCCCGAACGCGCCGTTGTCGGCGGCGAACAGGGTGAAGGGGCCGGCGGCCGCCAGGTCGACGCCGCTCGCGGCCAGCACCTTGACCAGTTCGCTATGGTCGGCGGACTTGCCGATATTCTGGACGATCGTCGCGGCCGGGTCCATCGCGGCACCGCCGACTGTGACTTCCGGGGCGGCGGCATCGGCGGCGGCGGGCGCGGCCTGAGCCGGGCCGGTCTGGGCCGATGCGGCGGTGGCCGGCACGGTGGCCGACAGGGCGAACGCCATGGCGGTGAACAGGCATGCGGGTTTTGCGATGAACATCCCGGAACTCTCCTCGATCGTTGGAAACCCTCCGCATGTGGCAAATCGAATACGATTTACCTACGTCTTAACCGTTGGCCCGTGGCAAATCAGCGTTCGGCCGTGCGGTCATGTCCCGGATCGCAACAGTTCGGCGAGCAGCAGGAAATCCTTCTCGCGCGGGCTGCCGCGCCGCCAGGCGAGAGCGATATGGCGGGAATCATGGGCGGCGGCGATCGGCCGGGCGACGATATCGGTATTGTCCAATATCCCCGCCTCGACCGCCATCGCGGGGAGGATGGTGATGCCCAGACCGTTGTCGACCATCTGGACCAGCGTGTGGAGGGACGTGCCCATCATCGCCGCCTCGGCGCGGATTTCCGGGCGGTTGCACGCCGCCAGCGCGTGGTCCTTCAGGCAGTGGCCGTCCTCCAGCAGCAGCAGCCGCGTCTCGTCGATCGCGTCGGGCGGGATCGCCTCCGCCGCCTCGTCCGCCTCACCGCGCGGGAAGGCGACGAACAGCCGGTCGTCGAACAGCGGTGCCGTCGCGATGTCGCCGCAGGCATAGGGCATCGCCAGCAGCACGCAGTCGGCCTGGCCGTTGTGCAGCGACTCGCAGGCCGCGCCGCTCGGCTCCTCGCGCAGGTAGAGCTTCAGTTCCGGCCGCTCGTGCCGCAGCCGCGGCAGGATCCGCGGCAGGAAGAACGGCGCGATCGTCGGGATCACGCTCATCCGCATGTCGCCGGACAGCGGCTTGCCGGCGGCGCGCACCATGTCGGTCAGCTCCTCCGCCTCGCGCAGCACCCGCCGCGCCTTGTCGACGATCGCGTCGCCAAGCGCCGTGAACCGCACCACCCGCCGCGTCCGCTCGACCAGCACGATGCCGATCAGCGACTCCAGTTCGCGGATGCCCGCCGACAGCGTCGACTGGGTGACGAACATCGCCTCGGCGGCGCGGCCGAAATGGCCGTGTTCGCGCAACGCAACCAGATATTGGAGCTGTTTCAGGGTCGGAAGATAGGTTGCCATCGGCTCACTCGATCAACGTCGTCGGAATAATCAATTTAGGCACTTGAACAGAAAGCGCTAGAGACCATGTGGGACGGGTGCCGAGGCGGTGTCGACCGCTGCCGGTGCGCTGCCCTCAACCGGTTTCACAGGAGACAATTCCGATGCTGACAGTTGGCGACAAGTTCCCCGCCCTCACTCTTCCGGTCCAGCAGGGGGTCTCGGCCCTTCCGGCCGGCGAGACGATCGACACCGGCGAAACCAACGGCAAGTGGAAGGTCGTGTTCTTCTGGCCGAAGGATTTCACCTTCATCTGCCCGACCGAGATCATCGGCTATGGTGAGCTGAAGAATGATTTCGCCGACCGCGACGCCGTGCTGATCGGCGCGTCGACCGACACCGATTTCGTCCACTTCGCGTGGCGCAAGTCGGACGAGCGCCTCGCCGCCTGCGATTTCCCGTGGATCGCCGACAACCAGAAGAAGCTGGCCAACGCCCTCGGCATCGTCGATGCGGACGCCGGCGTCGCCTATCGCGCGACCTTCATCGTCGATCCGCACAACGTGATCCAGCACGTCACCGTCAACGGCCTCAACCAGGGCCGCAACCCGGCGGAAGCGATCCGCGTGCTCGACGCGCTGCAAACCGACGAGCTCTGCCCGTGCAACTGGCAGCAGGGTGAAGAGGTGCTGCGCCCGGCCGCCTGACCGGGGCTGGCTTCGGAACCGTCCGTCATCGTCCGGGGCGCGACCTCGCGGCGGTCCGGGCGGGTCCGGCACACCGTGTCGCGCCGCAAGGCGCATGTTCCGGGGGCGCGGGAGCTTCGCCTTCCGCGCCCCTTTTTCATCCCGAACAGGAGGACAGCCATGTCGCTCAAGGCTTTCGCCGATACCCTTCCCGATTACGCGAAGGATCTCCGGCTCAACGTCGGTTCGCTGCTTGGTGAGCCGATCCTCAACGATCAGCGCAAATACGGGCTGCTGCTCGCCACCGCCCACGGCACCGGCTACAAGCCGCTGGTCGACGCCGCCGAGGCGGAAGCGGAAGGCAAGCTGTCGCCGGAGGCGGCCAACGCCGCCCGCGCCGCCGCCGCGATCATGGCGATGAACAACGTCTACTACCGCTTCGTCCACCTCGCCTCGAACAAGGAATACGGCCAGCTCCCGGCCAAGCTCCGGATGAACGTCATCGGCTCGCCCGGCATCGAGAAGGACGATTTCGAGCTGTTCAGCCTCGCCGTCTCCGCCCAGAACGGCTGCGGCATGTGCATTGACAGCCACGAACGGGTGCTGAAGCAGCACGGCGTCAATGCGGAGACGATCCAGGCCGCCGCCCGCATCGGTTCGGTCATGAAGGCCGTCGCCACCGTCCACGCGGTCTCGGCCTGACCCCCGGCGGAAGCGGCCCTCACCGCTTCCGCCACCCCACTCCCGTCACTGCGACACCCCCACTCCCGTCATTGCGAGCCCCCGCAGGGGGCGCGGCAATCCACGGACGCGGCACGAAAATTCGCGGCCTCCCCTACGCGAGCGCCGGCCGCCCCGTCCCTACGCCGCCACCGCCCGCCACAGGCTGAACGCACTCGTCGCGGTCAGCACGATGCCGACCAGGATCAGCAGCGTCCTCGGCTGCACCCGCTTGGCCAGCACCGCTCCCAGCGGCGCCGCCAGCACCCCGCCGATCAGCAGCCCGCCGGTGACGATGGTCAGCGCGGCAAAGCCCATCGCGGCGATGAAGGTGGCCGACACGCTGACCGTCAGGAAGAATTCGGCGGTGTTGACCGTGCCGATCGTCTTGCGCGGTTCGACCCCCTGGATCAGCAGGTTGGAGGTGACGATCGGTCCCCAGCCGCCGCCGCCCGCCGCGTCGAGAAAGCCGCCGATCAGGCCGAGCGGCGCGACGATCCGCGCCCGGTGCGCCTTGGGCGGCGTGTGGAACGCCCGCCACAGCAGGTACACGCCGACCCCGGTCAGATATGCCATCACGAACGGCCTGGCGATATCGGCGTTCAGCACCAGCACATAGGCGCCCATCACTCCGCCGATCAGGCCGGGAATCACCAGCCGCCCGAACAGCCGCCAGTCGACATTCTTGTGGGCGATATGGCTGATCGCCGACGCGGCGGTGGTGAACATCTCGACGAAATGCACGCCGGCCGACGCCCGCGTCGGCGATATGCCGAGCAGGCTGACCATCATCGTCGACGATATGACGCCGAATGCCATGCCGAGCGCGCCGTCGATGACCTGGGCGGCGAAACCTACTGCAATGAAAGGCAGAATCTGGCTCACGTCGAAGCTGGACAGGTCGATCATTCGGTCTCCTCTGGCGACGACGCTCCCCCGTTCTGCGATGGCTTGGCGCCTCAGGGCAAGATAGAAGGGCTTGGTACCGCCCAAAACCGCTTGCGCCGACGCTCTGGCAATAGGAAACGCACGAACCTAGATTGGCGCCGCACAGGGCAGGGAGAAGCAAGTTGGCGAATGCGCTGACCCGATATCTGGATTCCATCAAGGCGCGCGATCCGGCGCCCCGGTCGCGCTGGGAAGTACTGCTCTACCCCGGCGTGCTGGCGGTCGGCCTGCACCGCGTCGCCCACTGGCTGTTCGTCGGCGAGCTGTATTTCCTCGCCCGCCTGGTCAACCACCTGTCCCGTTTCCTGACCGCGATCGACATCCACCCCGGCGCCCGGATCGGTCGCAACCTGTTCATCGACCACGGCTTCGTGGTGATCGGCGAGACGGCGGAGATCGGCGACAACGTCACCATCTATCAGGGCGCGACGCTCGGCGGCACCAATCCCGCCAACGGCGAGGCGGGCAAACGCCACCCGACGGTCGAGGACGGCGTCATCATCAGCCTCGGCGTCGCCATCCTCGGGCCGATCACCATCGGCGCCGGCGCCCGCCTCGGCGCCAACGCGGTGGTGACGAAGGATGTCGCGCCCGGCGCGGTGATGGTCGGCATCCCCGCCCGGCCGATGCCGGTCGACGCGCGCGCGAAGCAGAAGGCGTTCATGCCCTACGGCACGCCGTGCAGCGAGGTGATGGACCCGCTCGCCCAGCGGCTGGAGGCGATGCGCGCGGAAATCGACGCACTCGAAAGGAAGTTCGACGCGCTGAAGGCGACGGCGCCCGACGACGGCCCGGGGGGCCGGCAAGACCTGTTCGGGTGAGCAACGTCGCGCCGTTTCCCGTCAGCCGCGCCGGCGCGGCGCAGACGGTATTCGACCGGACCGAACTGAACCGCATCCTCGACCTGTACGGGCGGATGGTCGCCGCCGGCCACTGGCGCGATTACGCGATCGACCTCGGCCGCGACGCCGCGGTGTTCTCCGCCTTCCGCCGCGCGGCGGAACGCCCCGAATTCCGCATCGAGAAGCGCCCGGCACTGCGCAATCGCCAGGGCATGTGGGCGCTGATCGGCGAAACGGGCGTGGTCCTGCGCCGCGGCCACAACCTCGGCCCGCTCCTCGCCCCAATCGAACGCCGCCTGCTCAAGCTGGTCGCCGAATAGCCCCGTCACACGTCCCTCCGCTTCAGGCGGATGGGCCAAAGGTCGATGCGCCCGATCCACCCCTCCCCTTCAGGGGAGGGGATGGGGGTGGGGGTTGGGGGACGATATGGGGTCGGGGCCGGCCCCTCCGCGGGGTCGCGGCTCCGCGCCTCAGCGCGGCGACTGCCCGTTGCCCGGGTCGTGCCGCTGCTTGCAGCCGTCGGTCATCCCGCGCTTGCACCACGGATATTCGGCCTTGGGCGCCGGCGCCGGATAGGCCTGGGCGACCGGCACCGACGGCTTGAACACCACCGTCGCGCCGGCCGGCACCGACGGCGGCGGCAGTTGCTCGGCGGCGCCCGGCGGTGCCGCTTCGGCCGGCGCGGCCTCGGCGGCCGGCTGGTCCTGCGCGACGGCCGCGCC
>NZ_SPHY01000007.1 GCF_004796535.1 Sphingomonas flavalba
CCGCCACCCCGGCCAGACGGGCGGCGCCGGCCCCGGCGCCCGCCGCCACGCCGGCGGCGACGCGCGGCGGCGGATCGACCGTGCAGCTGGGCGCCTTCGGATCCGAAGCAATCGCCAACGCCGCGTGGAAGCGGATGGCGGCGCGCTTCGCCTTCCTCGCGCCGCTGACCCCGAACGTCACCCAAGCGACGGTCAACGGCAAGGTCTATTACCGGTTGCAGGCCAGCGCGCCGGGGCAGGCGCGCGACATTTGCGGGCGGCTGAAGGTCGCCGGGGAAAGCTGCATCGTCGTCGGCAATTGAGCGGGCAATGACCCCGGCCATCTTCGGCATTGCCGGCGAGGCGCTGTCCGCCGACGAGCGCGCCTTCTTCCGCGATGCCGACCCGGCCGGCTACATCCTGTTCGGGCGCAACACCGTGGCGCGGGACCAGCTGCGCGCGCTGACCGACGACCTGCGCGCGCTGTCCGGCCGCGAGCGCCTGCCGATCCTGATCGACCAGGAAGGGGGGCGGGTGGCGCGGATGAAGCCGCCGGAATGGCCGGCCTTTCCGGCCGCCGGGCGGTTCGACGCGTTGTACGAGGTCGCGCCGATCTCCGCGATCGAGGCGGCGCGCGCCAACGCCCGTGCGCTGGGCCTGATGCTGGCGGAGGCGGGGATCAGCGTCGACTGCCTGCCGCTGCTCGACGTCCGCCAGCCCGGCGCGTCCGACGTGATCGGCGACCGGGCGTTCGGCGCCGACCCGATGCGGGTGGCGGCACTGGGCCGCGCGACGCTGGACGGGCTGGCCGACGCGGGCATTGTCGGCGTCGTCAAGCACATGCCGGGGCATGGCCGCGCGCTGGTCGACAGCCATCACCTGCTGCCGGTGGTCGACGCCGATGCCGAGGCGCTTGAGAGCGACCTGGAGCCGTTCATCCGGCTGGCCGACGCGCCGATGGCGATGACCGCGCATGTCGTCTACCGCGCCTGGGACGCCGAGCGGCCGGCGACGCTGTCGCCGCGCGTGATCGGCGAAATCATCCGCGAGCGGATCGGTTTCGACGGGCTGCTGATGTCCGACGACGTCGACATGAAGGCGCTGTCCGGATCGCCGGCGGAAAACGGCGCGACGGCGGTGGCGGCCGGATGCGACGTTGTGCTCAATTGCTGGGCGCGGATGGACGACATGATCGCGACGGCCCGGCTGCTGCCGGCGATGACGGAAGCCGCCGCCCGGCGGCTGGAGCAAGCGATGGCGGTGCCGGCGCCGTCGGTCGCGCCCGCCGATCGCCCGGCGCTGATCGCCCAGCGCGACGCCCTGCTGGCGCTGGTCTGAGCGCCGTTTCGGACCGACGCCGCCGCGCGCGTGCCACAAGGCGCGCCGAGATTCGGACGAGGCCCGCGCCCGGTGCTGGCGCGGGCGATGGAATCGGGTTAACCACGATGCCGATCGGGATGCGTTCGACGATGAATCACCAGCAGGTCGCCAGGTTCACCGGACCGCCGAGGGGCGTGAGCATGAAGGGCGAGCCTATGGAACCAGCGGGGATCAACGGCGGTCGGGTGGAAGCCCGCTGAGCGCATTGGCGATGGGTGCGATCTTGACGTGTCGGCAAGGGTTGCCGGCTATGCGGGACCGGTGCCTGGCCGGGCGGCGGGTGATGGAGTTGCGAGTGTGGCGAGCGTGATCGGGGCGTTCGGACGGGCCGTGGGCGCGGGGGGAACCCGGCGCCTGGCCGCCGCATGCTGCCTGGCCGCGATCGTCTGGGCCGGGGCGCCGGCGATGGCGCAGGACGTGCCGGTCGCGCCGGCGCAACCGTCCGACCCCAAGCCGGCGATGGCGCCGCCGGCGCCGCCGATCCTTTACGGCCCGGTAGTTCCGGGCGAGGAGGGCGTGGCGGCGACGCCGCTGGCGCGGCCGCCGGCGATCAGCCCGGAGCTGGCCGCCGCTGCCGATGTCGCCGTCGACACCTATCCGTCGATCGCCGCCGCCAAGGCGCAGATCCGCGCCGCGCGCAGCGACATACGTGGCGCCAAGTGGCTGCAGTTCCCCAGCGTTTCGGTCGAGGTGCTCGGCTTCACCGGCGGGCGGCGGGCGATCACCGGCGACCGCGACATCACGTCCAACCTGGTCGTCGACCAGCCGATCTGGGCCGGAGGGCGGATTTCCGGCGGGATCCGCAAGGCGGAGGCGGAAAAGCTGGTTGCCGACGCGCGGCTGCTGGAGACGGTGCAGGACATCGAGCTGCGCGTGATCGACGCCTATTTCGCGATCGCCGGCGCGGCGCGCGAGGCGGCG
This sequence comes from Sphingomonas flavalba, assembly GCF_004796535.1. GTDB lineage: Bacteria > Pseudomonadota > Alphaproteobacteria > Sphingomonadales > Sphingomonadaceae > Sphingomonas_L > Sphingomonas_L flavalba. The sequence goes on from NZ_SPHY01000007.1 coordinate 2,281, forward strand.
ATCCTGTCCGACAGCCTGGACGAGCATAACCGGCTGGTCGAATCGATCGCGCGGCGGGTGCAACAGGAGGTCAGCCCCAGCGCCGATCTGGACCTGGCCCGGTCACGCACCGCCCAGCTTGAGCAGGAACTGGCGACGGCGGAGGCGCGGCGGCAGGCGGCGCTGACCCAGTTCCGCGCGCTGGTCAGCGACCCGGGGTTCAACCTGGGCAACGTGCCCGCATATGACCCGATCGCCCATCACCCGGACCCGGCGCAGGCGGCGGAGCAGGCGCTGACCTGCAGCCCGACGCGGCAGCGCAGGCTGGCCGAGGCGCAGGTGGCCAAGGCCGACATAGACGTGGCGCGCGGCCAGTTGATGCCGCAGCTTAGCGCCGAATATTCGCGCAACGAGATTACCGGCGACCGCGTCGGCCTGGTGCTGCGCGCGCAGACCAGCGGCGGCTTTTCCGGCGTGTCCGCGCTGGACAGCGCGCGCCTCCGCCGGGATTCGGCGGACCTGGAGGTCGGCGCCGCCGAGCGGGCGCTGCGCGACGCGATCGGCGTCGACCTGGTCGAGAACGCATCGACGCGGGGGCGGATCGCCAGCGCCGGCACGGCGGCGCGCAATGCCCGGATCGTCACCGAATCGTACAAGCGCCAGTTCAACGCCGGGCGCCGTACCTGGCTCGACGTGATGAACGCGGTGCGCGAGGCGTCGTCGCTGGAGCTGGCCGAGGCGGCGGCGGAAGTCTCGGCGATGCAGACGGCGGCGCGGATATTGCTGCGCACCTGCCGCTGGCAGCCGGACGGCAGCGGCGGGCAATGAGCGGGCTGATCCACCTGATCCCGATGCTGGCACGGCAGCGCGGCATCGACCTGGACCCCGACTGGCACGGCGGGCTGGCCGACGAGGAGGGCGGGCTGGACGGCCGCGACGGGCTGCGCCGGCTGGCGACCCATGCGCGCTGGCCGGCGCCGCGCGCGCTGACCGGCCGGCCGAAGGCGGAGGCGTTTCCGCTGCTCGTCTACACCACCGCGCTCGGCTGGGCGATTGCCGAGCAGTGGGAGAATGAGGGCGAGATCCGCATCGCCACCGAGCGCGGCAGCGCGACGATGGGCTGGGACGACGACGCGACCTTCTTCGCCGTAGAGCTGCCCGATCCGGTGCGGCGCGGGGCGACGCCGAAGGCGATCGACATCTTCTGGCGCGCGATCCTGAGCCGCAGGGGGGTGCTGGGCAGCGCGGCGCTCGCCACCGTCGTCGCCAACATCATCGCGCTCGCCACCTCGCTCTATTCGATGCAGGTCTATGACCGGGTGATCCCGCGCGGCAATTTCGCGACGCTGTGGGTGCTGACCGTCGGCGTCGTCATCGCGCTGGCGATCGATTTCGCGCTGCGTTCCGTTCGGGCGCTGATGATCGAACGCGAGGCGGCGCTGATCGACACCGAGGTGTCCGAATTCTTCTTCGCCCGGTCGCAGGCGGTGCGGCTCGACGCGCGGCCGCCCGGCGTCGGCACGATGGCGAGCCAGCTGCGCGGGCTGGAGCAGGTGCGCGCGCTGATGTCGTCCGGCTCGCTGTTCCTGGTCGCCGACCTGCCGTTCGCGCTGCTGTTCCTGCTGGTCATCGCCGCGATCGGCGGAGTGATCGTCGTCGTGCCGCTGGTCACCTTCCCGATCGCGCTGCTGCTCGGCTGGCTGTTCGCCTGGGCGATCAAGAACGATACCGACAAGGCGCAGGTCAGCGGCAACCGCAAGAACGGCCTGCTCGTCGAATCGCTCGATTCCGCCGAGACGGTGAAGGCCAATCGCGGCCAGTGGCAGATGCTGGGGCGGTGGAACCGGCTGATGGACGAGGTCCATCATTACGAGGACCCGGTGAAGCGCTGGTCGTCGATGGCGGGCACGATCTTCAGCACGATGCAGCAGGGCGCCTATGTCGCGATCATCGCGTTCGGCGCGGTCGAGGTGGCGGCCGGCAACCTGACGATGGGCGGGCTGATCGCCTGCGCGATCATCGCCGGGCGGGTGAACGGGCCGCTGGTGACGATGCTGCCGGGCTTCATCGTGCAATGGGGCTACGCGCGGTCGTCGCTGCAGGCACTGGACGGGGTGCTTGCCCTGCCGATGGACGATGCGGCGGGGACGATCAGCCTGCGGCCGGAGCGGCTGAGCGGGCCGCTTCGGCTGGAGGGAGTGAAGTTCGCCTATCCCGGTACGCGCGACACGATCGACGTGCCGCGGCTGGAAATCCGCGATGGCGAGAAGCTGGCGATCATCGGCGGTGTCGGGTCCGGCAAGTCGACGCTGCTGCGGCTGATCGCCGGCCTCTATGCGCCGCAGGACGGGCGGGTGCTGATCGGCGGGCTGGACATGGGCCAGATCGCCACCGACGTCGTGCGCCGCCACATCGGCTATCTGCCGCAGGACTTCCGGCTGGTGAACGGCACGCTGCGCGACAACCTGCTGCTCGGCCTGTCCAACCCGGGCGACGACCGGGTGATGGAGGTGGCGCGGCAGAGCGGTTTCGCCCGCATGGTCGCCGCCCATCCACGCGGGCTGGACCTGCCGATATCGGAGGGGGGCAGGGGGCTTTCCGGCGGGCAGCGGGCGCTGACCGGGCTGACCCGGCTGCTGCTCGCCCAGCCACCGATGATGCTGCTCGACGAGCCGAGCGCCAATCTGGACCAGGCGACCGAAAGCGCGGTGTTCGAAGCGATCAAGGATCAGCTCGGCCAGCGCGGCACGATGGTGCTGGTCACCCACAAGCTGCAACTGCTGGCGCTGGTCGACCGGGTGGTGGTGATGGCCGGCGGCCGGATCGTCCTCGACGGGACGACCAGCGACGTGATCGCCCGGCTGGCGCCGCTGGCGCCGGCGCAGGTCGAGGGCGACGCCGCGCCATCGCTGACGGAGCAGGCCTGAGCCATGGATTACGCGCAGAGCCGCCGGGCCTCCACCTGGATCATCGTCCTCGCCGCGCTGGCGGTCGGCGGGTTCATCCTGTGGTCGCTGTGGGCGGAACTCGACCAGATCGCCCGCGCCCGTGGCACCGTGATCCCGACCGGCCGGGTGCAGGTGATCCAGAGCGCCGACGGCGGCGTCATCACCCGCATCCGGGTGCGCGAAGGCGACGCGGTGCGCAAGGGGCAACTGCTCGTTTCGCTCGACAAGGTGAAGCTGGGCGCGTCGGTCGACGAGGCGCGGGCGCGGGTGGCGGCACTGAAAAGCGCGATGGCGCGCATCCAGGCGGAGCTGTTCGGCCGGCCGCTGGCCTTTCCGGACGACGTGCAGGCCTATCCCGAATTCGTCGCCAACCAGCGCCAGCTCTACGCCCAGCGGCGGGCGTCGCTGGGCGCCGATATCGCCGCGCTGCAATCGCAGGGGCGGCTGATCCGCGAGGAACTGAACCTCAACATGCCGCTGGTCAGGAGCGGCGACGTCGCCCGGTCCGAGATCATCCGCATGCAGCGCAACGCCGCCGATGTCGACGGGCAGGTCGCCAGCCGCCGCGCCCGCTATCTGCAGGACCTGCAGGCCGAATATGCCAAGACGCAGGAGGACCTGGTCACCGCCGAGCAGTTGCTGACCCAGCGCGCCGACGCGCTGGGCAACGCCGACCTGCTGTCGCCGGCCGACGGCGTGGTCAAGAACGTGCGGGTGACGACGGTGGGTGGAGTGCTGCGCCCCGGCGACGAGATGCTGACGATCGTGCCGACCGGCGACGCGCTGATCGTCGAGGCGAAGGTGGCGCCGGCCGATATCGCCTTCGTCCGCGTCGGCCAGACGGCGTCGGTCAAGTTCGACGCCTATGACAACTCGGTCTACGGCGTCGGCACGGGGCGGGTGACCTTTATTTCGCCCGACACGCTGGTCGAGGAGCGGCCGGGCGCGCCCGCCGATACATATTACCGCGTCCATCTGGCCGTCGACACGGCGGCGATGCGGGCGCGGCGCGCCGGTGAGACGATCGCGATCCAGCCGGGCATGACCGCCACCGTCGAGATAAAGACCGGTGAGAGCACGGTTTTCCGCTACCTGACCAAGCCGATCACCAAGACGACGGCGGAGGCGCTGGGCGAGCGCTGACACTGATGCAGCCGGGCGGAGCGACTCCGGTGCCGCCGGGCGGACCGGGCGGCTGGCGCGTCAATCATTCGTTCACGATTTTCGGTGCATGGATGAAGTACCGCATTTTCCATGTGTCGCATCGGGGATACAGTTCGTCCCTAAACAGCGGCGCGGATACTATGCCGGTGGCAGAGTGGGCTCTTAAGGGGGTTGAATCGACGAGGATTCAATGCCACAGGCGGCCCGAAGTATTTTTGGATCGGGCCAAAAAGGGAGTTGTGTGATGATCAAGAAGACTGTGATGGCCACCGCGGCCATTCTGTCGATGGCGGTGATGCCGGCGTCGGCGATCGCCCAGTCGGCCTCGGCCGCTCGTCTTTCGGTTTCCAACGCGCGCGTCGCGGCGGCCACTGAGAACAAGAGCGAGCTGGCTGGCGGCGGCATCCTGATCGCTGCCATCGCGGCCGCCGCCGTGATCGCCGCGATCGTCATCGCCGCGGACAACAAGGATGACAAGCCCGCGAGCGCCTGAGCGCCCGGCTTCTCGTTTCAAACGAGATCAGGGAGTCGCCCATGCGGGGCGGCTCCCTTTTCTTTTGGGCGGTGGTCTTAGGCGGAGCGGTCGGCGGGCGTGAATGGCCGAGGGCGATCTCGATCACGATAACATAGCCTTGACCATCATCGACCGCCCTCTGTCCTCCATAACCACATTCTCGGTACCGAGTTGGCTCGCACACCACGGAACCTATGTGCAGAGAGCCAGTCCGCTCTTGAAAAATATTCCAGAGATGAATGAGGCGATCGTCCTGCCATAGCTTCGCGATCTTAGTCGTTGAGCATACGGGAAACCTCAGTGCGCTTTCAAAGCGACCGCGAGCTCCATACGTACGTGGCACCTGCCGACGCTTAATTCCAACAATGCGAGTCCGAGTAGCTGGTTTCTCATCCTGCATCCACAAGATGCGACGTATGTCCGTATTTGCGCAAACTGAAACCGTCGTTGGACATAAAAACCATTCCCAGCCAACCCGCCTTCGCACTATCAGTCTCGCATGGCGTTCGGCATTTTCATCCACCGGTCTGACTCGATTTACGACGATACGCCAGCCGAGCGTTATCAGTTTCCAAAGCAGTATCTTGAGCGAGCGCGGACGTGTGTCGGCGACTGGATTGTCTATTACGAACCGCGGAAGATTGCGGCCACTAAAGGCTATTACGCGATGGCTAAGGTGGAGCGCGTTATTACCGATCCATCAACTCCGCACATGTACCTCGCGCTGATTGAGCCTGGCAGTTACCTTGATTTCGTAACACCGGTCCCATTTTCTGATGTGAATGGGCCGATCGAGCGAGGTGTGCTCAACGAGGCTGGGCGTATTTCTGGGCGGGCCCAGGCGGCCGTTCGAGGTTTATCACCGAGTGACTTCGCCCGGATTGTTGCAGCCGGTTTGGCGGACGAAAATCCGCTTCTGCCACGAACGGACTTCGCGGTCGTCGAACCAGTTCTTCGTGAAGAGCAAGCTCCCTTTGTTTTCGATGAAGCGCGGGAGCGGGTTTCCGCGATTGTGTCGCGCGTTGTGCGCGATCGCGTGTTCCGACGGGTTATTTTGCGGGCCTATGATGAGCGCTGTGCGGTTACCGGGTTGAAGCTCATCAATGGTGGCGGGAGGGCTGAAGTAGAGGCGGCTCACATCCGTCCCGTCGAAGCTAACGGACCCGACATCGTGAGCAACGGCTTAGCACTTTCTGGAACTGCGCATTGGATGTTCGATCGCGGTTTGATTGGGTTGGAGGACGACATGCGAATCATTATTTCGCGGCAGGCCAATGACCCCGGCAGCATCCGATCGGTCATCAATGCCAGCGGCCGGATATTGATGCCGCAGAGAGAGGCGGATCGGCCGCATCCGCAGTTCGTTCGGTGGCATCGTGAGCATTGCTTCAAACATTGAGTTGGCCGTTTTTTGGCGGGAGTTATTATTAACCATTCGGTTTCGTAAGCGGCGGTTATTTTACCGGTAACCCCCTATGCCTGTCGGGCAAGCGTTCCGCGTGTCGGATGTGCGTGTTTCCGAGGACAGATTCAGCGATGGGCCGCCGGGCTGCGGTGTTGTCGGTGGCCGGCGTCGCGGTCTGTTCGTCGAGGGCGGCGGCGGCTTCGTCGAGGGCGCGGGCTTCGCCTACGGTGACGCCGCCGGGGCCGGGGGCGTTGTCCTGCTGTCCGCAGGCAGCGAGGCAGAGCGGCGCGAGGATGGCGAGCAGCGGCGGATGGCGGATCATCGCCGGTCTCCGGCAAAGGAAAGGGCCGCGACCCGGGTGGATCGCGGCCCTTATGAAATAAGGCGCTTGGCGCTTACTTCTTCAGCGCCTCACCGGCGTTGACCAGCGCGTTGCCGGCCGCATCGGCGGTCGCGTCGGCGGCGGCGCCGGCGTTGTCAGCCGCGTTGTCGATCGCCGAGAGGGCGTTGTCGGTCGCATTGTCGATGCTGCCCAGCGCGGCGTCGGTGGTGTTGGCGACATCGCTCGCGATGGCGTTGGCGGCTTCGGCGCTTTCGTTCTGCGCGCTGTTGGTGCAGGCGGCGAGGCCGAAGGTGGCGGCAGCGATCAGCGACGCGATAGCAATCTTCTTCATGGGCGAGTTCCCTCCCTGTTCAAAATCCTGCCCCTCGGAAGGCTCCCCGAGATAGCCTCATTTCTCTAGCGTCGTGGTTGTGCATTCGCAATCCCCCAGTTTCATTGCTTCCGCAGCCGAATTTCAGCTTCGTTGACGACATATAAAGAATTCTTTATATGATGGCCGCGATGGTTCCGCTGCTCGACATATTCCGCGCGATCGCCGATCCGACCCGCCTGCGCATCTTCGCGCTGCTGCGGGCGATGGACCTGTCTGTCGGCGAGCTGGCGCAAGTGCTGGGCCAGAGCCAGCCGCGCGTGTCGCGCCACGTCCGCATCCTGGCGGATGCCGGGCTGATCGTGCGGCGCAAGGAGGGTAGCTGGGTGTTCCTGAGCCTGGCGGAAGGGGCGGCGATGGCGCCGCTCGCCGCGCTGCTCGACAGCGACGCCGAGCGCGCGGGCGATGGGGCGGCGGCACAGGACGCCGAGCGGCTGGCCGCGGTCAAGGCCGATCGGGCGGCGGCGGCGGAGCGGTATTTCGCCGCCCATGCCGACGACTGGGACGCGATCCGGTCGCTGCATGTCGCCGAAAGCGCGGTCGAGGCGGCGATGGTCGCGCTGATCGGCCAGCGGCCGATCGGCCGGCTGGTCGACGTCGGCACCGGCACCGGGCGGATGCTGGAGCTGTTCGCCGGGCGGGCGAGTCGCGCGCTGGGCGTCGACCGCAGCCCGGAGATGCTGCGCCTGGCGCGTGCCAAGCTGAGCGAGCGGGCGATCGCCGGCGCCGAACTGCGCCAGGGCGACATGTATGCGCTGCCGCTGGACGACGGCAGCGCCGACACTGTCATTCTGCATCAGGTGCTGCATTACGCCCACCAGCCGGGCGTCGCGATCGCCGAGGCGGCGCGGCTGCTGGCGGCCGGCGGACGGGTGCTGATCGTCGATTTCGCCAGCCATGACCGCGAGGAGCTGCGCGCCCGCGACGCGCATGTCCGGCTGGGCTTCGACGACGCGCAGGTCGGCGGCTGGTTCACCGCCGCCGGGCTGGCGCCGGTACGAACGGAAACGCTGGAGGGTGGCGAGTTGACGGTGAAATTGTGGCTGGGCGAGCGCCCCGGCCGGTTGGAGGAGAAGGCGGCGTGACCCTGTCGATCGAGCAGCTTGCCGAGGCGCGGCGCGCGCTGGACGGCCCGCTCTTCGCCGATCTTTCCGGCGACGCGCAGGTGTCGTTCGAATTCTTCCCACCCAAGAGCGAGAAGATGGAGCAGCAACTGTGGGAGGCGATCGAGACGCTGGCGCCGCTGGCGCCGCGCTTCGTGTCCGTCACCTATGGCGCCGGCGGGTCGACGCGCGAGCGGACCCACGCGACGGTGGCGCGGATCGCCCGCGAGACCGGGCTGGCCGCCGCCGCGCACCTGACCTGCGTAGAGGCGTCGAAGGCGGAGATCGCCGAGGTGGCCGAGGCTTACTGGGCGGCGGGGGTGCGCCATATCGTCGCGCTGCGCGGCGACCCGCCGGTGATGGGCAGCCGTTTCGCCCCGCACCCGGAAGGCTATGAGAGTGCGGCGGCGCTGGTCGAGGGGCTGCGGCGGCTGCATCCGTTCGAGATTTCGGTTGCGGCCTATCCCGAATGCCACCCGGAGGCGACCAGCCTCGCGAGCGACATCGACAATCTGAAGCGCAAGCTGGATGCCGGCGCCGTTCGCGCGATCAGCCAGTTCTTCTTTTCCGCCGACGCCTTCTTCCGCTTCCGCGACGCGGCGGCGGCGGCGGGGATCGACACGGAGATCGTGCCCGGTATCCTGCCAGTGTCGAACGTCGCCCAGACCCGCAAATTCGCGGCGATGTGCGGCGCCAGCATCCCGCCGTGGATGGACCGGCTGTTCGAGGGGCTGGACGACCGCCCGGCGGCGCGCCAGCTTGTCGCGGCGACGCTGGCGGCGGAACTGGCCCGGCGGCTCTATGCCGGCGGGGTCAGGCATTTCCATTTCTATACGCTGAACCGCGCCGAGCTCGGCTACGCGATCTGCCACCTGCTTGGGCTGCGGCCGAAGCCGGCGGCGCGGGTCAAGGCGGCGTGAGGCCGCGGTACAGCCAGTCACCGGAGAGAAGAGCATGACCGAGACATCCGCCGCAGCCGCCCGGCTGCGCGCCGAAGCCGCCAAGCGCGTGCTGGTCACCGACGGCGCGTTCGGGACGATGATCCAGGGCTATCGCCTGACCGAGGCCGATTATCGCGGCGGCATCGACCTGAGCCGTGACCAGAAGGGCAACAACGACCTGCTGGCGATCAGCCGGCCGCATGTGATTGCCGAGATCACCGAAGCCTATCTGGCGGCGGGTTCCGACATCGTGTCGACCAACACGTTCAACGCCAACACGATCAGCCAGGCCGATTACGGCGCTGAACACCTCGTCCGCGACATCAACCTGGCCGCCGCGCAGATCGCCTGCAACGCGGCGCGCAACGCCGAGGCGGCGGACGGGCGGCCGCGCTTCGTCGCCGGGGCGATCGGCCCGACCAACAAGACGCTGTCGCTGTCGCCCGATGTCAACGACCCCGGCTATCGCGCGATCAGCTTCGACGAACTGCGCGACGTCTATCGCGAGCAGATGGACGCGTTGCTCGACGGCGGTGTCGACTTCATCCTGATCGAGACGATCTTCGACACGCTCAATTGCAAGGCGGGGATCGTCGCGGCGATCGAGGCCGGGCAGGCGCGCGGCGTCGAAGTGCCGCTGATGATCAGCTTCACCGTCACCGACATGTCCGGGCGCAATCTGTCCGGCCATACCGTCGACAGTTTCTGGGCGAGCATCCGCCACGCCAAACCGCTGACCGTCGGGCTGAACTGCTCGTTCGGGGCGCCGCAATTGCGGCCGCATGTCGTCTCGCTGGCGGCGATCGCCGACACGCTGATCATGGTCTACCCCAATGCCGGTCTGCCCAACGAGCTGGGCCAGTATGACGAGGCGCCGGAGACGACGGGCGGCTTCATCGGCCAGTGGGCGGACCAGGGGTTGGTCAACGTCGTCGGCGGCTGCTGCGGCACGACGCCCGAGCACATTCGCGAGATCGCCAAGGCGGTGACCGGCAAGCCGCCGCGCGCGGTGCCGAAGCCGCCGGTCCGTACTCTGCTGTCCGGGCTGGACCCGATGACCATCGCCGCTTGACCTTTTCTATCCCCGCATTGCCCGCAAGAAAGCCAAAATGACCCAGTCGACCGCCTCCTTCGTCAATATCGGTGAACGCACCAACGTGACCGGCTCCGCCGCGTTCAAGCGGCTGATCATGGCCGGTGATTACGTGAAGGCGGTGGAGGTCGCGCGCCAGCAGGTGGAAAACGGCGCCCAGATCATCGACGTCAACATGGACGAAGGGCTGCTCGATTCCGAGCTGGCGATGACCACGTTCCTGAAACTGATCGCTGCCGAGCCGGATATCGCCCGGGTGCCGGTGATGATCGACAGTTCGAAATGGAGCGTGATCGAGGCCGGGCTGAAATGCGTGTCGGGCAAGCCGATCGTCAACTCGATCAGCATGAAGGAGGGCGAGGAAGCCTTTCTGGAGCAGGCGCGCAAGGTAAGGGCCTATGGCGCCGCCGTCGTCGTCATGGCGTTCGACACCATCGGCCAGGCGGACACCAAGGCGCGCAAGGTCGAGATCTGCGGCCGCGCCTACGACCTGCTGACCGGCATCGGCTTTCCGCCGGAAGACATTATCTTCGACCCCAACATCTTCGCGATCGCGACCGGGATCGACGAGCACCGCCGCTATGCGATCGACTTCATCGAGGCGGTGAGCGAGATCAAGGCGCGCTGCCCGCACTGCCACATCTCCGGCGGCGTATCGAACCTGTCCTTCTCGTTCCGTGGCAACGAGCCGGTGCGCAGGGCGATGCACAGCGTGTTCCTGTACCACGCGATCAGCGCCGGCATGGACATGGGCATCGTCAACGCCGGGCAGCTTGACGTCTACGACACGATCGACGCCGAGCTGCGCGAGGCGTGCGAGGACGTGATCTGGGACAAGCGCGAGGACGCGACGGAGCGGATGATCGCGCTTGCCGAGCGCTATCGCGGCACCGACGCGGCGGCCGAGAAGCAGGCCGAGGAATGGCGCGGCTGGGAGGTCGCCAAGCGGCTGGAATATGCGCTGGTCAAGGGGCTGGACCAGCATGTCGTCGCCGACACCGAGGAGGCACGGCAGAACTACGCGCGGCCGATCGAGGTGATCGAGGGGCCGCTGATGGACGGGATGAACGTCGTCGGCGACCTGTTCGGATCCGGCAAGATGTTCCTGCCGCAGGTCGTCAAGTCGGCGCGAGTGATGAAGAAGGCGGTCGCCCACCTGCTGCCGTTCATCGAGGCGGAGAAGGACGAGAACCAGCGCGCGAAGGGCCGGATCGTGATGGCGACGGTCAAGGGCGACGTCCACGATATCGGCAAGAATATCGTCGGCGTCGTGTTGCAGTGCAACGGCTTCGAGGTGATCGACCTGGGCGTGATGGTGCCGTGGAACGAGATCCTGAAGACCGCCAACGAGAATGACGCCGACATGATCGGGCTGAGCGGCCTGATCACCCCGTCGCTGGACGAGATGGTGACCGTCGCCGAGGAGATGAAGCAGGCCGGCTTCACCATGCCGCTGCTGATCGGCGGGGCGACGACGTCGCGCGTCCACACCGCGCTGCGCATCGCCCCCGCCTATGACGGGCCGGTGATCCACGTCCTCGACGCCAGTCGCGCGGTCGGCGTCGCGTCGACGCTGGTCAGCGACACCAACAAGACGAAGTTCGTCACCGACACCGCCGCCGAATATGAGGCGATCCGGGTGTCGCGCGAGAACAAGGGGCAGAACGCGCTGATGGCGCTGGAGGACGCGCGCGCCAACCGCTTCGTCGCCGACTTCGCACTGAAGCCGCCGGCGCCGAAGCGGCCGGGCACCCATGTCTTCGACGACTGGGACCTGAACGACCTGCGCGACTATATCGACTGGACGCCGTTCTTTCGTGCCTGGGAACTGGCGGGCACCTATCCGGCCATCCTCGACGACGAGATCGTCGGGGAGAGCGCGCGCAACCTGTTTGCCGACGCGCAGGCGATGCTCGACACGGTCATCGCCGAGAAATGGCTGACCGCACGCGGCATCGCGGCGCTGTGGCCCTGCCGGGCCGAGGGCGACGACGTGCTGATCCGCACCGGGCCGGGCGGCGAGGGGCCGGAGGTACGCGTGCCGTTCCTGCGCCAGCAGATCGCCAAGCGGGAAGGCCGGGCGTCGATGTGCCTGGCGGACTTCATCGATCCCGAAGGCGACTGGATCGGCGGCTTCGCGGTCGCCGCCGGCCATGGCATCGAGCCGCATCTGGCGCGGTTCAAGGCGGAGAACGACGATTATTCGGCGATCCTGCTGAAGGCGCTGGCCGACCGCTTCGCCGAGGCGTTCGCCGAGCGGCTGCACGCTCATGTCCGCACCGAGTTGTGGGGCTATGCGGCGGGCGAGCAGCTCACCAACGAGGCGCTGATCCGCGAGCAATATCGCGGCATCCGCCCGGCGCCCGGCTACCCCGCCTGCCCGGACCACAGCCAGAAGGCGCTGCTGTTCCCGATGCTGGGCGGCACCGAGCGCGGCGGCCCGGCCGGGATCACCGTGACCGACCATTTTGCGATGGTGCCGACCGCCGCCGTTTCCGGCTTCTATTTCGGGCATGAGCAATGCGCCTATTTCGGCGTCGCCCGGATCGGCCAGGACCAGCTGGAGGATTACGCCCCCCGGCGCGGCGTCAGCCTGGAGCAGGCGGAGAAGTGGCTGCGGCCGAACCTGCGCTGAGCGGGCGGGGGCGCATTAACCCCGATTGTCCGGGGCGTTAGCCATATTGGCGCTCGACCGGTGCCGGTGGCGGGCGCAGAGCGGGCCATGGCCATTCGCTACCCACCGCTTGCCGTGGTCGTCCTGGGCGTTACCGTCGCCTTCCTCGGATCGCCGCTGGTCGCGCAGCGGAGCGGGCCGTTCACTATAGTCGAGAGCGGGCAGGGCTTCGCCCGGCTGGCCGATGCGGTGGCGGCGATCGGCGCGGGGACCGGCACGATCCTGATCGCGCCGGGCAGCTACCGCCAATGCGCGGTGCAGGAGGCGGGGCGGATCACCTATCGCGCGGCGACGTCCGGCACGGCGGTGTTCGAACGGACGGCGTGCGAGGACAAGGCGGCGCTGGTGCTGCGCGGCCGGGCGGCGACGGTCGACGGCATCGTGTTTCGCGGCATCCGCGTGCCCGATGCCAACGGCGCCGGCATCCGCATCGAAACCGGCGCGCTGAGCGTCGTCAACAGCATGTTCCTGGACAGCGAGCAGGGCATATTGTCCGCCGACGACCCGGCGGCGGCGATCAGCGTCGACCGATCGACCTTTGCCGGCCTGGGCCGCTGCGACCGGGGGCTGAGCTGCGCGCACGGCATCTATGTCGGCCATTACGGCGCGCTGAGCGTCACCCGGTCCCGCTTCGAGCGCGGCAATGGCGGCCATTACGTCAAGAGCCGCGCGCCGCGCATCGCCGTCACCGACAGCAGCTTCGACGACAGCGCCGGGCATGCGACCAACTACATGATCGACCTGCCGGCCGGCGCGACCGGTACGATCACCGGCAACACCTTCGTCCAGGGGCGGGACAAGGAGAATTACTCTGCGTTCATCGCGGTGGCGGCGGAAGCGCGCGAGCAGGTGTCTGCCGGGCTACTGATCGTCGGAAACAGCGCGTCGATCGTCCCTGGCGTCGCCCGGCGGACGACCTTCGTCGTCGATTGGAGCCATGAGGCGCTGCGGATCGAGGACAATCGGCTGGGCGCCGGGGTGGCAGCGTTCGCGACGCGGTAGGCGTGGCTGGGAGGATGGCGCCGGAAGCGCGGATTTGCGGCCTTTCATCCGGTTTGTGGGATTGACCTGCCGGCGGATTCGCGACACTCGGGGATGGATGCGGACAGGCTGCCCCCCCGGACCGTTGGCGATGTTGCTCGCCCTGCTCTTCGCGCTGATGCCGGCATCGCTGGCGGCGCAGGCCGACGGCCCGCACATTGCCGCGTCGCTGATCGCCGAGAGCGACACGCCCGCCGCCGGCCAGCCGGTGACGCTGGCGCTGGCGATGAAGCCGGAGCCGGGCTGGCATGGGTATTGGAAGAACCCGGGCGATGCCGGGGTGGAGACCAGGCTGGACTGGACCCTGCCGGCCGGGGTGACGGCGGGAGAATTGCGCTATCCCGTGCCGGGGCAACTGCTGCTCGCCGGGCTGATGCAGTATGTCTACGAGGCCGACTATGCCCAGCTCGTCGAGCTGACTATTCCGGCCGGGCTGGCGGCGGGGACGAAACTGCCGGTCAAGGTCGCGGTCGACTGGCTGGAATGCACCAACGAAGTCTGCGTGCCGGCGCGCGCCGACCTGGCGCTGACCCTGACCGTCGGCGACGGGCGGGTCGACCCGGCGCGGCAGACGCAGTTCGACGGCTGGCGCGCCAGGTTGCCGCGTCCGCTGGGCGCCGAAGCGCATTTCGCCCGTGTCGGCGACACGGTGCGGATCGCGGTGCCGCTGCCGGCGGCGGCGGGGGCCGACAAGCCCTATTTCTACCCGCTGACCGCCGACGCGATCGACTATGCCGCGCCGCAGACGGTGACGCGGTCCGGCGACACGCTGATCGTCGAGGCGAAGGCGGCGGCAGGCGCCGCCCACCCGGAACGGATCGCCGGGGTGCTGGCGATCGGCGACGGGCAGGGACTGGCGCTGGAGGCGACGCCGGGGGCGGTGCCTGCATCGGGCGAGGCGATAGGCGCGGAACGCCGGGCGACGGGCGGATTGGCGACGATCCTGCTGGCGCTGGGCGGGGCGCTGCTCGGCGGGTTGCTGCTCAACATCATGCCGTGCGTGTTCCCGATCCTGAGCCTGAAGGCGCTGTCGCTGGCCAAGGCCGGGGTCGATGAGGGCGCGGCGAAGCGCGAAGGGCTGGCCTATACCGCCGGCGTCGTCCTCGTCTGCCTGGCGCTGGGCGGGATATTGCTTGGCCTGCGGGCGGGCGGGGTCGCCGCCGGCTGGGCGTTCCAGTTGCAGGACCCGCGCGTCATCACCCTGCTGCTGCTGCTGGTCGCGGCGATCGCGTTCAACCTGGCCGGGCTGTTCGAACTGGGGACGATCGGCGTCGGCGGCGGGTTGGCCGAAAAAGGCGGTGCCGTCGGGGCGTTCTGGACCGGGGCGCTGGCTGCGTTCATCGCGACGCCGTGCACCGGGCCGTTCATGGGCGCCGCGCTGGGCGCCGCGCTGGTGCTGCCGACCGCCGCCGCGCTGGCGATCTTCGCCGGCCTCGGCCTTGGCCTCGCGCTGCCGTTCCTGCTGCTCGGCTTCGTGCCGGCGCTGCGCCGGATGCTGCCGAAGCCGGGGGCGTGGATGGGCACGTTCCGCCACATACTCGCGGTGCCGATGTTCCTGACCGCGCTTGGCCTGGCATGGATATTGGGGCGGCAGGCGGGCGTGAACGCGATGACCGTCGGGCTGCTCGCGGTGCTGGTCGCCGGGCTTGGCCTGTGGGCGGCCGGGCGGCGGCAGGCACGGGGCAGGGCGGTGTGGCCGGTGCTGGTGCCGGTGCTGGCGATCGGCGTCGCGATCGCCGCGTTCGTGCCGCGCGACGCGCCGGCGGCGGCGCAGGCCGCCAGCGCGGAGGGCGTCGAGCCGTTCAGCGAGGCGCGGCTGGCGGCGCTGACCGGCGAGGGGCGGCCGGTGTTCGTCTATTTCACCGCCGATTGGTGCCTGACCTGCAAGGTCAACGAGAAGGCGGCGATCGAGCGCGACGAGGTGCGCCGCGCCTTTGCCGGCGGCAAGGTGGCGGTGCTGGTCGGCGACTGGACCGACGGCGATCCGGCGATCGGCCGCTTCCTGGAACGGCACGGCCGCTCCGGCGTACCGCTCTATCTGTTCTACCGGCCGGGCACGGCGGCGCCGGAAGTGCTGCCGCAGGTGCTGACGCCGGAACGGCTGACCGGGTTGGTCGGTTAGACCATGGTTTGATGTCCCCAGCGGAGGAGAGGACTATGCGGATCGGGATGAGTGTTGCGGCGGTGGCCGCATTCATGATGGCGGTGCCGCTTGCGGCGCAGCAGACCACGGGCGCCCCTGCGCGCGATTTCAAGCTGACCAACGCCAACGGGCAGGTCGTGCAGCTTTCCAACTATCGCGGCAAGACGGTGGTGCTGGAATGGCACAACCCCGGCTGCCCGTTCGTGCAGAAGCACTATGACGCCGGCAATATGCAGAAAACGCAGGCGGCCGCGCATCGCGACGGGGCGGTGTGGCTGACGATCAATTCCGGCGCACCGGGCAAGCAGGGCCATATGACCGGGGCGGCAGCGAAGGCGCTAATCGCCAAGGAGAAGGCGCAGCCGACCGAATATCTGATCGACGAGCGCGGCGTGGTCGGCAAGACCTATGCCGCCAAGACCACGCCGCACATGTACATCATCGATGGCGACGGCAAGCTGGTCTACCAGGGCGGGATCGACGACAAGCCGACGACCGACAAGGCCGACATCGCCACCGCGCGGAACCATGTGCTGGCGGCGCTGGGCGAAATGAAGGCCGGCAAGGCGATCTCCGTCGCGGAGAGCCGCCCCTATGGCTGCGCGGTCAAGTATCCGGACGCCGACTGAGGACCGGAACGGGCCGGGTTCCGAGCGGGTGCCTGGCCCCGGCCCTGACTTTCAGGGCTGGCGGCTGAGCGGATAGGCGCGCAGCGTGTCGCTGGGCTTGTTGTCGCTGGTGCGGAACGCCCATTCGTCGGCGCCGGCCTGCTCGATGTAGAGGACAGGCGCGTCGGCGGCGTCGGGCTGCAGGCGCAGGACCCGGCCGGTGGCATCGGTGACCGTCGCCAGCCCGTCCGTCGTCGACGAACCGCGGCCGCGAAAGGCCTGGATCAGCCGGTAGCGGCCGGGGCCGGGCTCTGCCGCAAACGTCAGGGTGACGTCGATCGCCTCGCAATCGGGACAGGGGGTGCTGCCCGCGAAGGTCGCGCCGGCGGGAATGGGCGCCTGCGGCCCGCGGCAGGCATCGAGCACACGGCGGATCGCATGGCCACCCGGGGCTTCGACCGCGTCGCCGCCGGCGGAGACGGTGACGCGCGCGCCGGGCGCCGCGATCCGGTCGAGCAGCGGGTCGGCGAGCGGAATGCGTGCTTCCGCCCGGCCGCCGGCATTGCGGCCGGCATAGGTCTGGCCGGCGCCGCCGCTATCGATGCGAACGGCGTTGCCGGGCCCCTGCCGCAGGACGATAAGCGCGGCGCCGCGTGCATCGCATCGCACGGCAAGCGCGACATCCTTGTCGGATGCACCGTAGAGTGCGGCGGCGGCGGTGCCGTCGACCCGCGTCGTCCACGCCATCGGCGCTGGCGCCGGTTCGGCAGCATTGCCGTAATCGATCTCGACGACCGCATTGCCGCCGATCGTCTTGACCGCGCCGGCCCGCGCTTCCGGCGTCGCCTGCGGCTCGCGGTCGCAGCCGGCGAGCAGGGCGAGCGGCAGCGTGGCCAGCGCTGCCAGTCTATTTGCGGACATAGACACGCTGCCCTCCGATCCAGGTTTCGTCGACGCGCAGCGCCCGCAATTTTGCCGGCGGCAGGTCGAGCGGGTTGGCGTCGAGCAGCAGGAAGTCGGCGCGCTTGCCCGGCTCCAGACTGCCCAGCCGGTCGTCGGCGAAGCCGGCATAGGCGGCCTCGATGGTGAATCCGGCCAGCGCCGTTTCGCGGCTGACTCGTTCCTGCGGCTGCCAGCCGCCGATCGGTTCGCCGTTCGCGTCCTCGCGGGTGATCGCCACCGCCAGGCCGGGGAAGGGGTTGGCGGATTCAACCGGCGTATCCGAGCCGAAAGCAAGATGGGCACCGGTCTTGCGGATCGACGCCCAGGCATAGGCGCCGGAGAGGCGCGCCGGCCCCAGCCGTGCTTCCGCCATCAGCCGGTCCGACGTCTGGTGCACCGGCTGCATCGACGCGACGATGCCGTGCCGGCCGAAACGGGCAATGTCGGCGGGGTCGACGATCTGGGCATGTTCGATCCGCCAGCGCCGGTCGCCCTTGTAGGTTTCGGACAGCTCATCGATCGCATCGAGCAGTTGCGCGTTGGCGGCGTCGCCGATCGCGTGGACCGCGACCTGGAAATGGTCCATCGCCGCCCGGCTCATCAGGTTGCGTAGCCGCGCGTCGTCGAGAAAGCCAAGGCCGCGTTCGCCAGGCGCATCGGCATAGGGTTGTTTCAGCCAGGCGCCGCGCGAACCGAGCGCGCCGTCGGAGTAGAGTTTCACCCCGACCAGCCGCAGCCGATCGTCATAGAGCCAAGGCGTCGGTTCCGGCCCGGCGATGGTCTGCATCGTGTCGGTGCCATGGGCGTAGGCGATGATCCTGACCTTCAGCCGGCCGACGTCGCCGGCGCGGCGATAGGTCATCCAGTCGTCGAGCGTGGTGCCCATGTCGGCGATGCCGGTGATGCCGAAGCCGAGCAGGATCTCCTGCGCCTTGACGAGCGCCAGATCGCGGTCGCGCGGGTTTGGCGGCGGCACGACCTTGTCGACAAGCGCGCGGGCGGAGTCGACGAAAACGCCGGACGGCATAGCGCCGGCCTTTTCGATGCGGCCGCCGGCCGGCGAAACGGTTTTGGCGGTGATGCCGGCGGCTTTCATCGCCGCGCTGTTCGCCCAGCCGGCATGGCCGTCGACCCGGGCGAGCCACACCGGCCTGTCGGCGATGACCGCGTCGATGTCGGCGGCGGTCGGGAAGCGGCCGAGGCCCCATTTCTCCTGGTTCCAGCCGGTGCCGAGAATCCACGGCCGCGCCGGATTGGCGGCGGCGTAGGCGGCGATCTTCGCCTTCGCCTCGTCCAGCGAGCGGGTGTCAGACAGGTCGAGGGTCAGCGCGCTGAACCCGAGGTCCATGACATGGCCGTGCGCGTCAATCAGCCCGGGGATCAACGCCTTGCCCTTGCCGTCAAGGCGGAAATCCAGCTTGTCGGGTCGCTTGTCGTAGCGGTCGAGCAGCTTTGCGACCTTGCCGTCGGCGGTGATGAGCAGGCCGTTGAAGCGGACGAGCTTGCCTTCGGCGGTCAGCGTCGCGCCGTCGACATTGTCGATCAGGCCGTCGGCCAGCGCCGGCGCGGCGAACGCCGCCAGCGCCAGCAGCAGCGCCGCCTTCACGCCGGCGTTCATCCGCCGAGTCGCCGGATCAGCGCGCTGGTATCCTGCCGTCCGCCGCCCATCTTCTGCACTTCGGCATAGAACTGGTCGACCAGCGCGGCGACGGGGAGGGTGGCGCCGTTGGCCCGCGCCTCTTCCAGCGCCAGGCCGAGATCCTTGCGCATCCAGTCGATCGCGAAGCCGAAGTCGAAGCGATCCTCCGCCATGGTTTCCCAGCGGTTGACCATCTGCCAGCTCGACGCGGCGCCGCCGGAGACAGCCTCAAACACCCGGTCGAGGGCGAGGTTGGATGCCTGCGCGAAGCGCAGCGCTTCCGCCAGCCCCTGGATGACCCCGGCGATCGCGATCTGGTTGACCATCTTGGTGGTCTGGCCGGCCCCGGCCGGGCCGACATGGACGAGCCGCGCGGCATAGGCGGCGATCAGCGGGCGGGCGGCGTCGAGCGCGGCGTCGCTGCCGCCGCACATCACCGACAGCGCGCCCTTTTCGGCGCCCGCCTGCCCGCCGGAGACCGGCGCGTCGACGCAGAGCAGGCCGCGCGCCTCACCTTCCTTCGCCAGCCGCCGGGCGATGTGGGCGGAAACCGTGGTGTGGTCGACGAACAGCGCGCCGGCCCGCATCGCGCCGAACGCGCCGTCCGGCCCCAGCGTCACCGCCGCCAGATCATCATCGTTGCCGACGCAGGTGAACACCGCCGCCGCACCGGTCGCCGCCGCCGCCGGGGTCGGCGCCGCCCGGCCGCCGTGACGCGCGACCCACGCCGCCGCCTTTTCGGCGGTGCGGTTATAGACGGTGACGGAATGGCCCTTTGCGGCCAGATGCCCGGCCATGGGCGCGCCCATGACGCCGAGGCCGATGAATGCGATGTCGGTCATGAAAGGCGATTAACCCGTGTTTCCCCGGAGCGCCAGATGCGCTACGCGCGCCGCATGGCTACTGCATTAGAAACCCGCGAAACCCTTCCCGTGACCCTCGACGACGTGCATGGTGCGGCGGAGCGGATTATGGGCGCGGTGGTCCGCACCCCGACATTGCACAGCCAGACCCTGTCGCAGCTGACCGGCGCCGAAGTGTGGGTCAAGTTCGAAAACCACCAGTTTACCGCCGCGTACAAGGAACGTGGCGCGCTGAACACGCTGCTCCAGATGCCGGCGGAGCGGCGCGCCCATGGCGTGATCGCCGCATCGGCCGGCAACCATGCCCAGGGCCTGGCCTATCACGGCAGCCGGCTGGGCATTCCGGTGACGATCGTCATGCCGCGCCCGACTCCGACGGTGAAGGTGACCCAGACCGAGGGCCATGGCGCGACCGTCATCCTCCACGGCGAGACGTTCGACGCCGCCAATGCCCATGCCCGCGAGCTGGAGGTGGAACGCGGCCTGACCTTCGTGCCGCCGTTCGACCACCCGCACATCATCGCCGGGCAGGGGACGGTGGCGTTGGAGATGATGGCCGATGCGCCGGGCCTCGATACGCTGATCATCCCGATCGGCGGCGGCGGCCTGTTTTCCGGCATGGGCACGGCGGCGCGCGGGCTGAACCCCGCGATCGGCCTGATCGGCGTTCAGGCGGAGCTTTATCCGTCGATGTATGCGCGGGTGAAGCATGTCGACCTGCCGTGCGAGGGCGACACGCTGGCCGAGGGCATCGCCGTAAAGCAGCCGGGAGCAATAACCTCCCGCTTCGTCGAGCAATTAGCCGACGACATCGTGCTGGTCGGCGAACGCCATCTGGAAAAGGCGGTCGCGCTACTCCTGCAGATCGAGAAGACGGTGGTCGAGGGCGCCGGCGCCGCCGGGCTGGCCGCGCTACTCGCCTATCCGGACCGCTTTGCCGGGCAGAAGGTCGGCATCGTGCTGTGCGGCGGCAATATCGACACGCGGCTGCTCGCCAACGTGCTGCTGCGCGACCTGGCCCGTTCCGGCCGGCTGGCCCGGCTGCGGGTGCGGTTGCAGGACCGCCCCGGCGCGCTGTTTCACGTCGCCCGCATTTTCGACGAACAGCAGGTCAACATCATCGAGGTCTACCATCAGCGGGTGTTCACCACCCTGCCGGCGAAAGGGCTGATCACCGACATCGAATGCGAAACCCGCGACCGGGCGCATCTGGAACGGCTGATGGCCGCGCTCGGCACCGCCGGCTACGAGGTGAGCCAGGTCGAGCTGGCGTGAGCGGCGGAAGCCGGTTCTTAACCGTCTTTGATGGTAAACCGGCTTTTCAACTTTACGGGCGGTAAGGCATAGCGCAGCCAGATAGCGCGTATCACATTGCCCAGGGGTCGATCAGTCCGGTGACCGCACCGTTCCGCTTTCCGCGATTCTTCGTGACCAGCCCGGCGCCGTGCCCGTACCTGCCCGGGCGCAGCGAGCGCAAGGTGTTCACCGAGCTGAGCGGGCCGCATGCGGCGGAGATGAACGATGCGCTGAGCCGCATCGGCTTCCGCCGCAGCCAGGGGGTCGCCTACCGTCCGAGCTGCATCGACTGCCAGGCCTGCGTGTCCGTCAGGGTGGTTGTCGACGAGTTCCGCCCGAACGCGACCCAGCGCAAGCTGCTGCGCCGCGACGCCGACCTGGAAGTTACCGCCTGCCGCCCCTGGTCGACAGAGGAGCAGTTCGCGCTGCTCCGCCGCTACCTGACCGCGCGCCACCCCGGCGGCGGCATGGCCGGGATGGATGAGGCGGATTACGCCGACATGGTCGAGCAGACGCCGGTCGATTCCTATGTGATGGAGTATCGGGCGCCGGGGACGGACGGGAAACCGGGCCGGCTGGTCGGCGCCTGCCTGACCGACTATCAGGCTGACGGACTGTCGATGGTCTACAGCTTCTTCGAGCCGGAGGACGGTGTTTATCCCGGTCTCGGCAACCTGATCATCATGGACCATATCTTCCGCGCCCGCCGTGCCGGGCTGCCCTATGTCTATCTGGGCTACTGGGTCGCGGGAGCCAGGCAGATGCGCTACAAGACGCGGTTCCAGCCGATCGAGCGGCTTGGTCCGGCCGGCTGGGAACGCTTCACCCCGCCCCAGGACTGAGCCGACCGGCGGAACTTTCCGCCCGATCCGGCACTTACCCTTCGGGGGTGGCTGTCGGCTTGGGATCGGACTCTATGAAGATGGATTGGACGCACGACCAGTCGGTTGTGGTCGCGCAGCGCGCCATCGCGCGGGTTGCGCTGATCGGCAATTTCCCGCCGCGCAAATGCGGGATCGCGACCTTCACCGAGGGCGTGTACGATGCGCTGACCGCGGCGTTCCCGGATTGTGCGGTCGACGTGGTGGCGATGGTCGACCCCGGCGCCGCCTATGCCTTTCCCGACGCCGTCGGCATGACGGTCGCGCAGGACGATCCGGACGCCTATCGCCGCGCCGCCGACTGGCTGCGCGGGCGCGGGCCCGACGTCGTCTGCGTCCAGCATGAATTCGGCATCTACGGCGGGCCGGCTGGCGCCTGGCTGCTCGACCTGCTCGAGCGGATCGACGCGCCGGTCGTCACCACCCTCCACACCGTGCTGACCGACCCGAGCGCCGACCAGCGGCGGGTGATGATGGCGCTGGCTCGCCGCTCCGCCCGGCTGGTAGTGATGGCGGAGCGCGGGCTGGCGATCCTGCGCGACGTCTATGGCGTGCCGATCCACAAGATCATGGTCGTGCCGCACGGCGTGCCGGACGTGCCGCTCAGCCCGCCGGATGCGTTCAAGGCGGAGTTCGGGCTGGCGGGTAGGGAGGTGCTGTTCACCTTCGGCCTGCTGTCGCCCAACAAGGGGATCGAGCACATGATCGCCGCGATGCCGCGGATCGTCGCGGCGCGGCCTGATGCCGTCTACGTTGTGCTGGGCGCCACCCATCCGCACCTCATCGCGCGCGAGGGCGAGGCCTATCGCGAGCGGCTGGCCGCGCTGGCTGCGGCGCGGGGCGTCGGCGACCACGTGCGGCTGATCAACCGCTATGCCGACGACGCGGCACTGCTGCGCTATCTGGCCGCCGCCGACATCTATGTGACGCCCTACCTGAACATCGCGCAGATCACGTCGGGCACGCTCAGCTACGCGGTCGCGCTGGGCAAGCCGGTGGTATCGACGCCCTATTGGCATGCGGAGGAACTGCTCGGTGACGGCTGCGGTGTGCTTGTTCCCGTCGGCGATGCCGATGCGCTGGCCGATGCGGCGATCACCCTGTTGTCCGACGATGCGCGGCGCGCCGCGATCGGCCGCCGCGCCTATGCGGCCGGGCGGACGATGCTGTGGAGCCGCTTCGCCCATCGCTATATGCGGATGTTCCGCATGGTCGCGCACAAGCCGGACACGCTGGTGAAGCTGCGCCACGCGCCGGCGCCCGACCTGCCGCGCCCGGCGCTGGACGGGATGCTGCGGCTGACCGACGACTGCGGTATCGCCCAGCACGGCGTCTTCGCGCTGCCGGACCGCAACCACGGCTACTGCCTGGACGACAACGCCCGGGCGCTGATGGCGGTGGCGGATCTGTCGGTGCTGCCAGCGCCGGACGAGCGGTTGCCGCGGCTGGCGCGGACCTACGCCGCCTTCATCCATCATGCGTGGAACGAGGCGGCGGGGACGTATCGCAACTTCATGGGCTATGATCGCCGTTGGCTGGAGGCGGAAGGGTCCGAGGATTCGATCGGCCGTGGCTTCTGGGCGGTGGCGACGGCGGCCGGGGCGCGGTTGCCCGCCGATGTCACGCAATGGGCGAGATGGCAGACCCGCCGCGCCTTGCCCCGTGCCGCGCGGCTCGGCGCGCCACGCGCGCGCGCCTTCGCCCTGCTTGGGCTGAGCGCGCTGATCGCCGGGGGTGGTGGCGACGAGGCGGTGGTCGCCGCCGCCCGCGCGCACGCGGACGCGCTGGCGGCGCTGCTGCCTGCCGGCGGCGCTGAATGGCGGTGGTTCGAGGACGGTTTGAGTTACGACAACGCCCGGCTGGCGGAGGCTTTGATCCGGGCCGGGCTGGCGTTGTCGGCGCCGGGCTATGGCGATGCCGGGCTGGCGGCGCTCGACTGGCTCTGCCGGGTGCAGACCGGGCGTGACGGCGTGTTCCGCCCGGCCGGGTCTGACGGGTTCGGGCGCCGGCGGGAGATGCCGCTGCCGTTCGACCAGCAACCGCTGGAGGCGGCGGCGACCGTCGACGCCTGCGTCGCCGGCTTCTCCGCCAGCGGCGCCTGGCAATGGGTGGTCGAGGCGCGGCGGGCCTATGACTGGTTTCTGGGTGCCAATGACCACGACCTGGCGGTGGCGATCCCGTCGGAAGGCGATTGCCATGACGGGCTGACGCCGGACGGGCTCAACCTGAACCGGGGCGCGGAATCGGTGCTCGCATTCGTCCGCGCCACCTGCGCGATGCACGGCTTGCGCCATGTCGAGCGGCCGGCGCCGCCGGCGCATGCCAACGAGGAGAGAGAGCGGCTGGGGGTCGCCTGATGCCGCAGTTGCGCTACCTGCCGTTGCGGCTGCAGCCGGATGCGGCCCGCGTGGTCATCCGCCCGTTCCACGTCGCTGTCGAGCCGCGCGGGCTGAACCCGTCGCAGCGCGGCCGCGCGCAGCGGATCGTGGACAGCGTGCTGGCGATGGACGCGCGCAGTTGCCTTGCCGAACTGGGGCTGGTCTACCAGGACTTCGGCGAGCGGCACCGCGACATCACCGAGATATTCGAGCGGCGCTACCGCCAGATGGCGGCGGAACTGGACATGCCGGCGACGCTGCACGCGCCGTGCCGGGCGCTGATCGGCGCCTATTTCTGCCACGAATACTCCTATGCTGCCGCCGCGCTGATGAACCCGAGCATCGTGCCGCACCCCAACCAGTCCGGGCTGGCGGAGGGGGCGATGCGCTTCGTCCTGTCGCTGCGCGCGGTGGGGGAGGGGCATATCTCCTCGGTCGAGTTCCGCGAGGGTGTCGTCCACGCCGACGGCAATTTCGAGCTGGTGCCGCTGCCGCTGGTCGCGATGGCGGTGGAAGGCCAGGTGGAGCAGGACGTGGCGAGGCTGATGCGGGAACGCCGGACCGCGTTGTCGGGAACGGTGCTGTTCCCGGTGACCGCCGCCCAGCGCAACGGGCTGGAGGACCTGCGGCTGGTCCGCTTCGTCGAGGAGGACGGGCAGGCGACCTATTACGGCACCTATACCGCCTATTCCGGCACGGCGATTGCGTCGGAGCTGCTGACCACGGCGGATTTCAACATGCTGTCGCTGCGGCCGTTGAGCGGCGATGCCGCGCGCAACAAGGGCATGGCGCTGTTTCCGCGACGGATCGATGGGCGCTATGCGATGATCGGCCGGCAGGACGGCGAAAGCCTGTATTTCCTCCAGTCCGACGACCTGCTGCGCTGGGACGGCGGCGACTGGTTCGCCGGGCCGCTGCATCCGTGGGAACTGGTCCAGATCGGCAATTGCGGGTCGCCGATCGAACTGGACGAAGGCTGGCTGCTGCTGACCCACGGCGTCGGCCCGGTCCGCAAATACGCGATCGGCGCGATGCTGTTGGCCAAGGACGACCCGCGCAAGGTGCTGGCGCGCAGCGCGGTGCCGATCCTGTCCCCCGCCGACGACGACCGCGAGGGTTATGTGCCCAATGTCGTCTACACCTGCGGCGCAATGGCGCTGGGGCGGCGGCTGTTCCTGCCCTATGGCATCGCCGATTCGATGGTCGGATTCTGCTGGCTCGACATCGACGAACTGCTCGCCGAGCTGGTCTGAGCCGTCACATCTCGCCGCGGGCGCGGCGCAGCGCGTACCATTTGCGCACGTTCGCCTCGTGCTGGGCAAGCGTATCGGCAAAGACGTGGCCGCCGCTGCCGTCGGCGACGAAATAGAGCGCCGAGGTCTGCGCCGGATCGAGCACCGCGGCGATCGAGGCGCGGCCGGGATTGGCGATCGGCCCTTTTGGCAGCCCCGGTTCGGCATAGGTGTTGTAGCCGTTCTTCGCCGCCAGTTCCGAACGCAGGATGCGCCGGCCGAGCGGGCGGCCGAGGGTGACCGGGTAGATGACCGTCGGGTCGGCCTGCAGCGGCATGCCACGTTTCAGCCGGTTGGTGTAGACGCCGGCGACCATCCGCCGTTCCGACGGCTTGCTGGTTTCCTTTTCGACGATCGAGGCGAGGATCACCGTTTCCTCCAGCGTCGCGACGGCGATGCCGGGCTTGCGCGTGGCCCACAGCTCCTTCAGCGTCCGGTCCATCGCCGCCTGCATGCGCTTCATGACCGTCGCGCGCGCCTCACCGCGCTGGAAGCCGTAGCTGTCGGGTAGGATCGACCCTTCGGCCGGGATCGCGACCGGGCCGGTCAGCAGTTTCTGGTCGCGCAACCGCTCCGCCACCAGCACCGACGGCATGCCTTCGGGAATGGTGATCAGGCGCAGCACCGGCTTGCCGTGCTGGAGAATGTCGAGCGCGCCGGCGCCGCTGATCCCGGCGGGGAAGGCGAAGTCGCCAGCCTGGATCGGATCGTTTGAGCCGAGCAGCCGCGCCATCCGGTAGAATCCGTCGGCGGAGCGGACGATGCCGGCCTTTTCCAGCGCAGCGGCGGCGGTACGCAGCCGCGCGCCTTCGACAATCGTCACCTCCGCCGGCTTTGCCGAAGGGCCCGGCCCAAGCCAGCCGCGCCAGACGATGCCCCCGCCCGCCAGCAGCACCAGCAGGGCGGCGATCAGGATCAGGCGGCGCATGGCACCCCGCAGGTCG
The DNA here is from genome assembly GCF_004796535.1 of Sphingomonas flavalba. Lineage (GTDB taxonomy): Bacteria > Pseudomonadota > Alphaproteobacteria > Sphingomonadales > Sphingomonadaceae > Sphingomonas_L > Sphingomonas_L flavalba. The sequence continues at coordinate 28,842 of NZ_SPHY01000007.1, forward strand.
GCTAGAGCGCCTTCAGCACCAGGCTGGCATTGGTGCCGCCGAAGCCGAAGCTGTTGTTGAGGATCGCCTTGACCGACCGCTGCCTGGCAACGTGCGGAACGAGGTCAACGCCGGCGACGCCCTCGCTCGGATTGTCGAGATTGAGGGTCGGCGGCACGATCTGGTCGCGCATCGCCAGGATGCAGAAGATCGTCTCCACCGCGCCGGCGCCGCCGAGCAGATGGCCGATCGCCGATTTGGTCGACGACATCGACAGGCCGCCGATGTCGTTGCCGAACAGGCGGCGGACGGCGCCCAGTTCCAGCTCGTCGCCCAGCGGGGTCGAAGTGCCGTGGGCGTTGATATAGTCGATGTCGGACAAGGCGAGGCCGGATTTACGCATCGCCATTTCCATCGACCGGTAGGCGCCGGAGCCTTCCGGGTGGGGGGCGGTGACGTGATAGGCGTCGCCCGAAAGGCCGTAGCCGACGACCTCTGCATAGATTTTCGCGCCGCGCGCCTTGGCCCGCTCGTATTCCTCGAGCACGACGACGCCGGCGCCTTCGCCCATGACGAAGCCGTCGCGGTCACGGTCATAGGGGCGGCTGGCCTTTTCCGGTGTGTCGTTGAAGCCGGTGGACAGCGCGCGCGCCTGGGCGAAGCCGGCGATGCCGATCGGGCAGATCGCCCCTTCGGCGCCGCCCGCCAGCATCACGTCGGCATCGTCGAGCGCGATCATCCGCGCCGCGTCGCCGATCGAGTGGGCGCCGGTGGAGCAGGCGGTGACGACCGCGTGATTCGGCCCCATCAGCCCGTATTTGATGCTGACCTGACCGGAGATCAGGTTGATCAGCCGGCCGTGGACGAAGTGCGGCGAGACGCGGCGCGGTCCTTTCTCGGCGAGGACGAGCGATTCGCTCTCTATCCCCGGCAGGCCGCCGATGCCGGCGCCGATCGAGCAGCCGGCGCGCAGCCGGTCGGCCTCCGCCATGTCGGTCAGCCCGGCATCTTCGATCGCCTGGCCGGCGGCGTCGATGCCGTAGATGATGAACGGATCGACCTGGCGCTGGACTTTGTGGTCGACTCGCAGATTCGGGTCGAATCCATAGGGGTGGTCGGCTGGCTTCACCTCGCAGGCGATGCGGCAGGCATAGTCGCTGGCATCGAAGCGGGTGATGGTGCCCGCGCCGGATTTCGACGCGAGGATGTTCTTCCACGCGGTCTCGACATCGGCGCCGAGCGGCGTGACGAGACCGAGTCCAGTGACGACGACACGACGCATGGCTGGCACTCTCTCCGGTTTGACCTAAAGCGAAACGGCTCCCCGGCCCTGTGTTGTCCCGGGTCGGGGAGCCGTTTCTCGCGGGTTTCAGCGCGATCCGCGCGGTCGGCGGATGCCGCCGCGCTTAGCCCTTGTTGCTGTCGATATAGTTGATCGCGTCCTTGACGGTCGCGATCTTTTCGGCGGCATCATCGGGAATCTCGACCCCGAATTCCTCCTCGAACGCCATCACCAGTTCGACGATGTCGAGGCTGTCCGCACCCAGATCGTCGATGAAGCTCGCGTCCTCGGTGACCTTGTCCGCTTCGACGCCGAGATGCTCGACGACGATCTTCTTCACCCGGTCGGCGGTCTCGCTCATGGGAAGTCCTTCTGCTTGAAATGTCGTGTGTCGACCTAGTGCCGGGTCAGGACGCTGGCAAGCCCCGCTGCGTTCATCCGGCGTTCAGCGGCGGGTCAAAGCATTGCCATCCCGCCGTTTACGTGAAGAGTCTGGCCGGTGACATAGGCCGCCTCACGGCTGGCGACATAGGCGACGGCTGCCGCCACGTCCAGACCCTCGCCGAGTCTCCCCGCCGGAATCCGGCCGAGCAGCGCCTCTTTCTGGGCTTCCGGCAGCACGTCGGTCATCGCCGAATGGATGAAACCGGGGGCGACGCAGTTGACGGTGATTCCACGGCTCGCCAGTTCCTGCGCCAGCGCCTTGGTCATCGCGGTGAGCCCGCCCTTCGACGCGGCGTAGTTGGCCTGGCCGGGATTGCCGGTGGCGCCGACGACCGAGGTGATCGAGATGATTCGGCCGAAACGCGCCTTCATCATCGGCCGCGCGGCGGCGCGGGCGAGGCGGAAAGCCGCTTCCAGGTTGACGCGGATCACCTGATCCCATTCCTCGTCCTTCATCCGCAGAATCAGGTTGTCGCGGGTGACGCCGGCATTGTTGACCAGAATGTCGAGCGTGCCGCCGAGCGCCTCGATCGCGCGCGGCACCAGCCCGTCGACGGCGGCGCCGTCGGCCAGGTTGCAGGGCAGGATCGGCATGTTGCCGCCGCTGCCGGCCGCCACCGCGTTCAGCGCGTCCTCACGGGTGCCGGACAGCGCGACGCGGGCGCCCTGCGTGGCAAGCGCGGCGGCGATCGCCGAGCCTATGCCGCCCGATGCGCCGGTGACCAGCGCGGTCATGCCTGAGAGATCGAACATGCTGATTCCTTTCGTCCGCGTCGTTTACAGCGCCTTCGCCAGCGATTCGATGTCGTCCATGGTGATGATGCTGGCGGTCTCGACCTCTCCGGCCGCACTGCGCTTGACCATCGGGCCGAGCACCTTGCCGCCGAATTCGACGAAACGGGCGACGCCGGCCATCTCCATCGCCTGGACCGATTCGCGCCAGCGGACGAGCCCGGTCACCTGCTCGACCAGCAGCGCGCGGATGGCGTCGGCATCCGCGACCGGCGCGGCGGTGACGTTGGCGTAAAGCGGTACCAGCGGCGCGCGCAGCGCGACATCGGCCAGCGCCGCCGCCATCGCGTCCGCTGCCGGCTGCATCAGCGGGCAGTGGAACGGGGCGGAGACCGGCAGCAGGATAGCGCGCTTGGCGCCCATCTCCTTCGCCAGCGGCACCGCGCGCTCGACCGCGCTCTTGTGGCCCGAAATCACGACCTGCGACGGATCGTTGTCGTTGGCGACGCAGCAGACCTCGCCCTCGGCCGCGGCCTCGGCGATGGCCTTCGCCTTGGCGAGATCGGCGCCGAGCAGCGCCGCCATGCCGCCGACGCCGACCGGCACCGCCGCCTGCATCGCCTGACCGCGCAGCCGGAGGAGGCTGGCGGTCGTCGCCAGATCGAGTGCCCCGGCGGCGCACAGCGCGCTGTATTCACCGAGCGAGTGGCCGGCGACGAAATCCGCCTTGTCGACCAGGCGGATGCCGCCTTCCTGCTCCAGCACGCGCAGGGTGGCGATGGCATTGGCCATGATCGCCGGCTGGGCGTTCTCGGTCAGGGTCAGAGCGTCGTCCGGCCCCTCGGTCATCAGCCGGAACAGGTTCTGGCCGAGGGCATCGTCGACCTCCTGGAACACCGCCCGGGCGGCGGCGCTGGCCTCGGCTAGGGCCTTGCCCATGCCAACCGCCTGGCTGCCCTGCCCGGGAAAGATGAAAGCGCGCATTGAAAATCCTCTGGCTTGGAGGCACTCCGGGTAGAAAGCGGCGCGGATGCTGGCAAGGGGCGACCGCGAAGGAGGCAGGGATGAAACGATCGATTGCGGTGGTCATGGTGTTGGGCGCGATGGTGCTGCCGGCGGCGGCGGTGGTCGGCCAGGCGGCGCAGTCCGGCTACCTGCCGTCGGGCGCGTTCGACATATTGGCCGTGCTGCCGCCGGCGCCGGTGAAGGGCGAGGTCCGGTACGACGCCGACCGTCGGATTTTCAAGCGCACCCGTGCATTGCTCAATACGCCGCGCGGGGCGCTGGCGACCAATGACGTCGATTATTCGCCGCCGGCCATGCTGCGCGATTTCAGTTGCGCGGTCGGGGTGGCGCTGACCCCGGAAAATGCGCCGAAGACCACGGCGCTGATCGCCAGGGCCGGCGTCGATACGGCGAATCAGTCGCGTGTCGCCAAGGATTATTACAAGCGTCTGCGCCCCTACCAGATCGACAGGGGCCGCACCTGCCAGAACCCGGAAGAGCTGAAGCACAGCTTCGACTATCCGTCCGGCCACACCACCCGGGGCTGGACCTGGGCGGCAATCCTTGCCCAGGTCGCGCCGGACCGGGCGACACCGATCATGGCACGCGGCCGCGCCTATGGTGAAAGCCGGATCATCTGCGGCGTCCATAACGCCAGCGCGGTCGAGGCGGGGCGGGTGACGTCTGCCGCGACGCTGACGGCGGTGGCGACGCAACCGGCCTTCCAGGCCGACCTGGCGGCGGCACGGGCGGAAATGGATGCGCTGCGCGCCGACCCGGCGACCCCGCGCCCGGCCGCGTGCGAGGAAGAGGCGAAGCTGGTCGCGCAGTTCGTGCGCTAAGGCGTAGCGGCTGAGGCGGGACGCCGTCGCGCGGCCCCCTTGCATTTGCGGCCGGTTTCGGCCATTGGCGCCCGGTCCGGGCGGGAGGCGCTGCTTTTCCGCCCCGACTGTTTTGAACGACAGCCGGAGGGGCGCTCGTGATGGTCACGGCGTCAGCGATCGGCCAAGATAGGGAATATGCGAGCATGGCTCTTTACGAGCATGTGTTTCTCGCGCGGCAGGACCTGGCCCAGGCCCAGGTCGACGCGCTGGCGGAAGCCGCCACCAAGATCGTCGAGGACAATGCCGGCAAGGTGCTGAAGGTCGAGACGTGGGGCCTGCGCGGCCTTGCCTATCGCATCGCCCGCAACCGCAAGGCGCATTACGTGATGCTCGACATCGACGCCCCCGCCGGCGTCGTCGCCGAACTGGAGCGCCAGACCGCGATCAACGAGGACGTGATCCGCTACATGACGATCCGCGTCGACGCGCATGAGGCCGGTCCGTCGGTGATGATGCGCAAGAGCGACCGCGACAGCCGCCGCGGCGACCGTGGCGACCGGGGTGATCGCCCCCGCCGTGACCGCGACGACGCCTGAGGGAGTAGAGACACATGGCACGCCCGTTTTTCCGCCGTCGCAAGAGCTGCCCCTTCTCCGCGAAGGATGCGCCCAGAATCGACTATAAGGATGTCCGTCTGCTCCAGGGCTTCGTGTCCGAGCGCGGCAAGATCGTCCCGTCCCGCATCACCGCGGTGTCGGCCAAGAAGCAGCGCGAGCTCGCCAAGGCGATCAAGCGCGCCCGGCATATCGGGCTTCTCCCCTATATCGTGAAGTAAGGAGGGCCGGAGATGGAAGTCATTCTGCTCGAGCGCGTCGACAAGCTTGGCGCGATTGGCGATGTCGTCAACGTCAAGGCCGGCTTCGCGCGCAACTACCTGCTGCCGCGCAAGAAGGCGCTGCGTGCCAACGAAGCCAACCGTAAGGTATTCGAGGCCAACCGCACCCAGATCGAGGCGGACAATGCCGCGCGGCGGACCTCCGCCGAGGCCGATTCGAAGCATGTCGACGGCGCGTCGGTGACGCTGATCCGGCAGGCGTCGAACACCGGCCAGCTCTACGGATCGGTTTCGGTGCGCGACATCGCCGAGGCGCTGGTTGCCGACGGCAAGAAGGTTGCCAAGAACCAGATCGTCCTCGATCGCCCGATCAAAGCGATCGGCGTGACCACGGTTCGCGTCGTCCTCCACCCGGAGGTGGCGGTGTCGGTCCAGGTTAACGTCGCCCGCTCGCCGGAAGAGGCGGACCTGCAGGCGCAGGGCATCGACGTGATGGCCGAGATGTTCGAAAAGGATCAGAGCGGCTTCACCGAAGCCTTTGATCCCAACGCCGAACCGGGCACGATCGCGGCGGAGCCGGAAGCCGGCGCCGAGCCGGTGGAAGGCGGGGCGACGGCCGAGGCCTGATCGCCCCAGTTCACGTCGTGACGAAAGGCCGCGCGGTCCCGGTGGACCGCGCGGCTTTTTCGTTGCGGGCGCGTCATCGCTTGCGGATTGACCGGGGTTCAGAAAAACTTGCTCTCCAGCCGGCGCCGGGGCGTGTAGCGGGGGAATATGAGCCTGACCCATCTTGAGCGGCTGGAAGCCGAATCGATCCACATCCTGCGCGAGGTGGCGGCGGAGGCCGAGCGCCCGGTGATGCTCTACAGCATCGGCAAGGATTCGGCGGTGATGCTGCATCTGGCGCGCAAGGCGTTCTTCCCCGGCCCGCCGCCCTTTCCGCTGCTGCACGTTGACACGACCTGGAAGTTCCGGGCGATGTACGCGCTGCGCGACAAGGCGGCGGCCGAGGCGGGGGTGGAGTTGATCGTCCACCGCAATCCGGAGGCGGAGGCGCGCGGTATCAACCCGTTCGACCACGGGCCATTGCACACCGACATGTGGAAGACCGAAGGGCTGAAGCAGGCGCTGGACAAGCACAGCTTCGACGTCGCCTTCGGCGGCGCGCGGCGCGACGAGGAAAAGAGCCGGGCGAAGGAGCGGATCTTCTCGTTCCGCTCCGCCAACCACCGCTGGGACCCGAAGGCGCAGCGGCCGGAGCTTTGGAACCTCTACAATGCGCGCAAGGCCAAGGGCGAGAGCATCCGTGTGTTCCCGATCTCCAACTGGACCGAGCTGGACATCTGGCAATATATCCACCGTGAGGGTATCGAGATCGTCCCCCTTTATTTCGCCGCGCCGCGCCCGACGGTGGTGCGCGACGGGCTGATCCTGATGGTTGACGACGAGCGTTTCCGGTTTCGGCCGGGCGAGACGCCGGTCGATCGCTCGATCCGCTTCCGTACGCTCGGTTGCTACCCGCTGACCGGCGCGGTCGAGAGCAGGGCGGCGACGCTGCCCGCCGTCATCCAGGAAATGCTGCTGGCGACGACCAGCGAACGGCAGGGGCGGGCGATCGACCGCGACGGCGGCGATGCCAGCATGGAGAAGAAGAAGCAGGAGGGCTATTTCTGATGGCCGCGCAGCAGGACAGTTCCTACGCGCCCGACGCGCTGATCGCCGCGGACATCGACGCCTATCTGGAAGCGCACTGCAACAAGACGCTGCTGCGCTTCATCACCTGCGGCAGCGTCGACGACGGCAAGTCGACGCTGATCGGCCGGCTGCTCTACGACAGCAAGCAGATCTTCGAGGATCAGCTTTCGGCGCTGGAGGCGGACAGCAAGCGGGTTGGCACCCAGGGGCAGGAAATAGATTTCGCCCTGCTCGTCGACGGGCTGGCGGCGGAGCGCGAGCAGGGCATCACCATCGACGTCGCCTACCGCTTCTTCGCGACGCCGAAGCGCAAATTCATCGTCGCCGATACGCCCGGCCACGAACAATATACCCGCAACATGGTGACCGGCGCATCGACCGCCGACCTGGCGGTGATCCTGATCGACGCGCGCAAGGGTGTGCTGACCCAGACACGGCGGCACAGCTACCTGGCCCAACTGATCGGCATCCGCTCGGTCGTGCTGGCGGTCAACAAGATGGACCTGGTCGGCTACGACCGGGCGGTGTTCGACGCGATCGTTGCCGATTATCGCGCCTTTGCCGCCGGGATCGGCATCGACGATTTCGTCGCCATCCCGATTTCAGGACTGGCCGGCGACAATATCGCGGCCCGCTCGGCGGCGACGGCCTGGTATGACGGGCCGACGCTGGTCGATCATCTGGAAACCGTGCCGGTCGATGCCGAGGCGGATCGCGCCGGGCCGTTCCGGTTGCCGGTGCAATGGGTCAACCGGCCGAACCTGGACTTTCGCGGCTTTGCCGGGTTGATCGCCGGCGGCACGGTCAAGCCCGGCGACGCGGTGCGGGTGCTGCCCTCCGGCCGGACGTCGACGGTGACGCGGATCGTGACGATGGACGGCGACCTGGCGGAGGCGGGCGCCGGCCAGTCGGTGACGCTGACCCTGGCCGACGAGATCGACTGTTCGCGCGGCGACGTGATCGCCGCCGCCGGCGCGCCGCCGGAGGTGGCCGACCAGTTCGAGGCGACGATCGTCTGGATGGCCGACGAGGCGCTGCTGCCCGGCCGGCCCTACTGGCTGAAGCTGGGCACCCAGACGGTGACCGCCACCGTCCAGCCGCCGAAATACCAGATTAACGTCAACACGCTGGAGCACCTGGCGGCCAAGACGCTGGAGTTGAATGCGATCGGCGTCGCCAACCTGTCGACCGACCGGCCGATCGTGTTCGCGCCCTACAGGGACAGCCGGGCGCTGGGCGGGTTCATCCTGATCGACAAGCTGACCAACGCGACGGTCGCCGCCGGGATGCTGCATTTCGCGCTGAGGCGCAGCCAGAACGTCCACTGGCAGGCGATCGACGTCACCCGCGAGCGGCGCGCCGCGCTGAAGAACCAGAAGGCGAGCGTACTGTGGCTGACCGGGCTGAGCGGCGCCGGCAAGTCGACGATCGCCAATCTGGTCGATCGCAAGCTGACGCGGATGAACCGCCATGCCTTCCTGCTCGACGGCGACAATGTCCGCCACGGGCTGAACCGCGATCTGGGCTTCACCGACGCCGACCGGATCGAGAATATCCGCCGGGTCGGCGAGGTCGCGAAGCTGATGACCGACGCCGGGCTGATCGTCATCACCGCGTTCATCAGCCCGTTCCGCGCCGAACGGCAGATGGTGCGCGACATGATGGCGCCGGGCAGTTTCATCGAGGTGCATATCGATACGCCGCTGGCCGAGGCGGAGAAGCGTGACGTCAAGGGCCTCTACGCCAAGGCGCGCAGCGGCCAGCTTAAGAACTTCACCGGCATCGATTCGCCCTATGAGCCGCCGGAGGCGCCGGACATCCGCATCGACACGACCGGGATGAGCGCCGAGGAGGCGTCCGACCTGATCGTGGATTATCTGCTCGTCCACGAATAGCGGGTGTCGCGCAGCCGAGGGTGGATTGCCGCGGCGCTGCGCGTCTCGCAATGACGGGGAGGGCTATTGGGCAAGGGTGGCGCCGGTGATCCAGTCGGAGGCTTCGGCGGCGACCTGGTTCGCGGCCCGGTTGAGCGCGGCGCTGACCGCGCGGGCCTCGATCGCGGCGACTGGCACGCGCGCTTCGAAGCGGCGGGTTTCGACGCTGTCCTCGCGGGCGATGCTTGCCTCGTAGCGGACAATCGCCGTCTGGCTGTCCTCGTCGATGTCGAAACGGCTGAGCTCACCCGAAACGCGGAGGCCGGGGTCGAGCGCGAACTGGCGCGGACTGAGCACGCTGCGGCCGCTGCGCGCCTCGATCGTCTCGGACAGCAGGCGCTGGAACAGGCGGTTTGGCGCCTCCACCCATTGCGCGTCCTTGACGAAGGCGATGGCGGTGGCGCCGGACTGGACCGGGATGCGGCCGGTCGCCAGCGCCTGCGGCAGGGACGGGGTGAGGATGGTGATCGTCTCGCCCGACTTCGCGGTCAGGGTGCGGCCGGGCTCCGGGCTGGCGCTGGCGGTCAGGGTCAGCAACTCCTTTGGCGGCTCGCTGCCCAAGCTGATGCAGCCGGCGAGCGGGAGGCTGAGGAGCAGCAGGGCGGGGAGGATGGGCTTCATTTCTTCGGTCCCTTGTAATCGGGGAGCTTGCGGCTGCCGACCAGCGAGCCGGCGCCACCGTGATTGACCCGTTCGGCGACCGCGTTCAGCGATTCCGCCATTTCGCGCAGGTCGCGGATCAGCAGCCCGGCCTCCGGGATCGTCTGGTTGGAGAAGGCGCGGACGCCGGGCTGCGCCTGCTTGATCGTCGCGTCGAGCGTCTCCATGCTCTGCCCGGCGGCCTTCACCGTGCGGCGCAGCTCGGCGAGCAGCGGCTTCGCGTCGTTGGCGATCAGCGCGTTGGAGGTGCCGGCCAGCTTGCCGATCTCTTCCGCCGCGTCGCCGGCCTGCTGGATGGCGATGCGGGTCTGAGCGAGGGTGGCGGCGATTTCCGGTCCGCGATCGGCCAGCGCATCGGACAGGCGCTCGACATTGGCGAGGATACCGGCGATCGACGCCTGGTTCTTGTCGCCGAGCAGCTCGGTCAGCCGCTCAGTCAGCGTCGTCAGCCGCTCCAGTAGCTTCGGCGCGCTGTTCAGCAATTCGCCGAGTGCGCCCGGCTTGGTCGGGATGACCGGCACGCCGCCGGGGCCGAGATCGGTGATCGGCGGCGCGCCCTTGATCGCGCCGTCGAGCTGGATCTGCGACACGCCGGTGAAGCCGACGCCTTCGATCGTCGCGGTCGTTCCCTGGAGGATCGGGGTCTCCTCCTTCACCGATATGCGGACGCGGACGAATTGCGGGTCGTTGCGCCACAGCGCGATTTCCTTGACCTGGCCGGACGGCACGCCGGAGAAGGTGACCGACGAGCCCTTGGCGATGCCGTCGACCGCCTGCTTGAAGAACACGTCATATTCCTTTTCCGACCCGCCGGAGACGCGGGCGAGCCAGACGGTGAACACCAGCAACGCCGCAAGCAAAGCCAGTACAACGACACCGACGAGAACATGGTTCGAACGGGTTTCCATCAGCGCCTCATGTCCTGTCCGTCGCCGCCGGCCGGGCCGACTTCATCGCCGTCCGCCCGCGCGGGCCGTTGAAATATTCCTGTATCCACGGATGATCCAATGCGAGCAGCTCGTCGATCGTTCCGACCGCGATCACCTTGCGGTCTGCGAGCACCGCCACCCGGTCGCACAGCGCGTAGAGCGTATCGAGGTCGTGGGTGATGAGAAAGACCGTCAGCCCCATCGTCCGCTGCAATTCTCGGGTCAGCGTGTCGAAATTGGCCGCGCTGATCGGGTCCAGCCCGGCAGTCGGCTCGTCGAGGAACACCAGATCCGGATCAAGCGCCAGCGCCCGCGCCAGTGCCGCGCGCTTGGTCATGCCGCCGGACAGTTCCGCCGGGTATTTGGGGCCGGCATCGGCGGGCAGGCCGGCCATCACCACCTTGTAGGCGGCGATCTCGTCGAGCAGCGGCGGGCGGATGTCCGGGTAGTATTCGCGTAGCGGCACCTGGATGTTCTCGGCGACCGTCAGGGTAGAGAACAGCGCGCCGCCCTGGAACAGGATGCCCCAGCGCTTGCGGATGTCGAGCGCATCGGTGACGTCACGGCCGACCATCGATTCGCCGAACACTTCCACCGACCCCTCGACCGGGGTCTGCAGCCCGATGATCGCGCGCATAAGCACCGATTTGCCGGTGCCGGAGCCGCCGACGACGCCCAGTATCTCGCCGCGCCGGACGTCCAGGTCCAGCCCTTCGTGAACGACCTGTTCGCCGAACGCAGTCTTCAGGTCGCGCACCCGGATGACGACGTCCGCGTCGTCGGGGAGGACCGGGCTCATGTCCAGCCGACCCAGGTGAAGAACACGGCGAAGAAGGCGTCGAGGACGATGACGAGGAAGATCGCCTGGACGACGGCGGCGGTGGTCCTGAGGCCGACTTCCTCCGCGTCCGCCTTGACCTGCATGCCCTGGTAGCAGCCCGAGAGCGCGATGATGAAGCCGAACACCGGCGCCTTGATCAGCCCGACATAGAGGTCGGTGATCGGCGTCACCTCGCGGATGCGCTGGATGAAGGTGACGGGGGGAATATCGAGCGACGCCCAGCATAATATGCCGCCGCCGATAATCGCGACGATCGACGCATAGAAGCCGAGCAGCGGCATCATCACCACCGAGGCGAGGGTGCGCGGCAGCACCAGCGCCTCCATCGGCGATACGCCGATCGTCCGCATCGCGTCGATTTCCTCGGTCAGCTTCATCGTGCCGAGCTGGGCGGCGAAGGCGGAGCCGGAACGGCCGGCGATCATGATCGCGGTCATCAGCACGCCCAGTTCGCGCAGCGTCAGCCGCCCGATCAGGTTGATCGTGTAGATCTCCGCGCCGAACTGGCGAAGCTGGACGGCGCCCTGCTGGGCGATGACGATGCCGATCAGGAAGCTCATCAACCCGATGATGCCGAGAGCGGAGACGCCGACCACCTCGAAACGCTGGATCACCGCGTTGATGCGGAAGCGGGACGGGTGCGCCATGACATGGCCGATGGACAGGACCAGCGCGCCAAAGAAGCCGAGCAAGCCGAGCATCGTCCGCCCGGCGGTGGCGGTGGCGGCGCCGATTTCGTTCAGCACCTTGAACAGCGTCGGCGTCCGGTCCGGGCGCATGCGGACCGGTTGGTCGGCGCGGTCGACCTGCTCGATCAGCTTGCTCGCCTGATCGTTGGCGCCGATGATGGTCGCGGCGTGATCGGCGGCGAGCCGATGGACGATCCACGCGCCGATCGTGTCCATCCGTTCGACCTGCGACAGATCCAGCCGCGCCAGAGGGCCGGGTACCTGGCGCACCCGTTCGGGCAGGTCGCCGAGCTGCGACACGGTCAGCGCGCCGGTGAAACGCAGCGTGCGCTCCCCGTCCTGCTGGTCCTCCGTGAAGTCGGCGGTGGCAGCCATAAGGTTGCTCCTGCGGCATATTCGCTGGATCGGCAAGCGAACAAAAGGTTAGAAACGGCTTGACCCCTGCCGGGCTGCTGACGCGCCCCGCCCATAAACCACCGAGAGCCGTCGATGATCCGCCTCGCCATTTACGACATGGACAAGACGCTGACGCGGCGGGCGACGTTCAATCCGTTCCTGTGTCACGCGGTGGCACGGTTGGCGCCGTGGCGGGCGGTGTTCCTGCCCATCGTCGGCGTGGCGCTGGCCGCCTATGCGTTGAAGCGGATCGACCGCGGCCGGCTGAAGGAACTGAGCCAGCGCTGGTTGCTCGGACCGCATATCGCCCCGGCGAAGCTGGCCCCGCTCGCCGACGGCTTTGCCGAACGGACGCTCGCCACCAACATCTATCCGCAGGCGCTGGACCAGCTCGCCGCCGACCGGGCCGATGGCTATCGGCTGGTCCTCGCCACCGCGTCCAACCGCCATTACGTCGAGGCGATCGCCCGTCGGCTGGGGTTCGACGCGGTGATCGCCACCGACAGCATGATCGGCCTCGATTCCCGGGTCAGCGCGATGATCGACGGCGAGAACTGCTACGGCCCGGCCAAGCTGCGGATGATCCAGGCATGGATGGCGGGGCAAGGCATCGCCCGCGATGAGGCGACCATTCGATTCTATTCCGACCACGCCTCCGACGAGCCGGCGTTGGCGTGGGCGGACGAGGCGTTCGCCGTCAACGCGCATGATCGGCTGCGCCGGCTGGCCGCGGCGCAGGGCTGGCAGCGGATAGACTGGCGCTGAATCATTGAACGCGATATTGGTCTTGCCAAAGATGTAAGACCATGTTGTCCATCATAACGGACGATAAGTTGAAACCTAAAACATATTGATGATGCCGCGGAAGGGAATTTGAATGGCGGGCGCGATCGATCCGAAAGTTCAGTTGCGCCGGGCCGTCCTGGCCTCCGTGGTCGGCAATACGTTGGAATGGTATGATTTTTTTCTGTACGGCACTGCCGCGGCACTGATTTTTGGCCAGCTTTTCTTTCCCGTCGGCGATTCGCTGGCCAGCACGTTGGCGGCGTTCGGCAGTTTCGCCGTGGGTTTCGCGGCCCGTCCGCTGGGCGGGTTCATCTTCGGCCATGTCGGCGACCGGCACGGGCGCAAGGCGTCGCTGATCTGGACGCTGTCGATCATGGGGGTCGCGACCTTCCTGATCGGCATGCTTCCGACCTACGAGCAAATCGGCCTGCTTGCCCCGGCGGCGCTGCTGTTCCTGCGCATCCTGCAGGGGATTGCGGCCGGCGGGGAGTGGGGCGGCGGCGTGCTGATGATCACCGAGAACGCCCCTGCGCATCGCCGCGGCTTTTTCGGCGCGTGGAGCCAGGTGGGCGTCGGCATGGGATTCGTGCTGTCCTCCCTTGCCTTTTTCGGGGCGCAGCAGTTGCCGCAGGAGGATTTCATTGCGTGGGGCTGGCGCGTGCCGTTCCTGATCAGCATCGTCATCTTCTCGGTCGGCGTGTTCATCCGCTACCGGGTCAACGAGAGCGCCGAGTTCGGCAAGGTCGCAAGCGCGGAGCAGACCGCCGCGATGCCGTTCGTGACGCTGCTGCGCCGCCACCCGCGCGAGATGCTGGTGGGCATCGGTGCCCGGCTGGCGGAGAATTGCGGCTCGCACCTGCTGATCACTTTCTCGCTGTTCTACGCCAAGGCGATGGGGGCGCCGACCGACGTGATGCTGCTGGGCGTCGCCGTGGCGATGCTGGCCGACAGCATGATGATGCCGGTGTTCGGCGCGCTGTCCGACCGGCTGGGGCGCCGGCCGGTCTACATGTTCGGCGCCGTGTCGATGGCGCTGTTCGGCTATCCGTTCTTTCTGATGATCGGGTCCGGTGACCCGACGCTGATGATCGCGGCGCTGGTCATCGGCAACGGCATATGTCACGCGGCGATGGTCGGTGTGCAGCCAGCGCTGTTCAGCGAGATGTTCAGCACCGAGGTGCGCTATTCCGGCCTGGCGATGGCGCACGAGATATCGTCGCTGATCGTCGGCGTCGCACCGATGATCGCGACCGCGCTGTTCGCCTATTATCAGTCGGCAGTGCCGGTCGCGCTCTATCTGGCGGCGGTGTGCTTCGTTACCTTCGTCGCACTGTGTTTCGCCCGGCCGGCGGCGCCCGCCGCCTGAATCAGGCGGCTTCGCGCGCCATGAACCGGCGCATCGGCGCCATGCCGAGGCTGAGCAGCAGCACGCCGAAGATGCCGGCCCCTGCCGTCACCAGCGCGATCGAGGAGCCGATTGCCGCCTGCGAGCCGAATACCCGGTCGTTGAGCAGGCCGACCAGCGCCGAGCCGACCGCGAGGCCGAGCAGCGAGTTGACGCACAGGAACAGTGCCGAGACGCGCGAGCGCATCAGCGGCGGCGGCACGATCTGCATCACCGCGGCCGACGGCGGCATCGGGAAGGAGGCGAAGAACTGCGCGACGAGCAGCAGGCCGAGCGCAACCGGCAGCGACGGCGCGAACGGCAGCAGCGCGGCAGGCAGGATGACACCGCCGATACCGGCCATGCCGGCGCGAAACGGCGCGTCGCTGTGCCCCATGCGGTTCAACCGGTCGTTCAGCCAACCGCTGGTCAGTACGCCGCCGCCGCCGCCGATGATCGCGATGACGCCGAGATACAGGCCGCAGCTGGCCGGGGTCAGCCCGAAATTGCGCATCAGATAGGCCGGGGACCAGCCGAGCAGCGTGAACAGCGCCATCGCCGCCAGCGTGAAGCCGGCAAAGTGCGGCAGGAAGATGCCGCGTTCCGCCGACAGGAAGCGAAGGACGGCGGAGAAGGGCGGGGATGGCTCCACCGTCCGCCGGCCGCCGGCCGGCTCGTGTACGGTCAGCCCGATCACCAGCGCGAGCAGCAGGCCGGGCAGGCCGACGATCAGGAAAACCAGCTGCCACGGCTTGAATTCCATGCCGGCGATCATCCGCGGTCCGTCGCCGCTGACCATCGCGATCACCGATCCGCCGACGAGGAAGGCGATGCCGGCGCCAAGGAAGGAGCCGAGGGAGTAGAGCGCGACGGCGCGGCCCAGCTTCTCGCGCGGCATCAGGTCGCTGATCAGCGAATAGGTCGCCGGCGAAAGTGCCGCTTCCCCCGCGCCGACGCAGATGCGGGCGATGAACATCTGGGTAAAGCCGCGCGCCACGCCGCAGGCCGCTGTCGCCAGGCTCCAGAAGGCGACGCCGGCGGCGATGATCAGCGGTCGCGACGTCCGGTCGGACAAGGTGGCGATCGGGATACCCATCGTCGCGTAGAAGATCGAGAAGGCAAGGCCGTGGAGCAGGCCGAACTGGGTGTCGGTGATGCCAAGGTCTGCCTGGATCGGCCCGATCAGCAGCGCCAGGATCTGCCGGTCGATGAACGAGAAGATATACGCGACCATGCATAGCCAGACGACATACCAGGCGTGACGTTCCGAGACCGGGCTGCCGGTGGCTGTGGTCATATTTATCCTCCCCAATGACAGCGATTGACGCCTGTCATTACCGATGTTTGCCGATCGCGCGTGAAACGCAAGGTGCGAGATATCAAGAGTCAGGCCAGATTCTGAAATCTGCATGACATTAGTGGTAGACCAATATTGACAAGCCGGCGTCCGAAACACAAGGTTCCGTTTGGCGCCGGCGCAATGGTGCGGCGCCCTTCGTGCGGTTGGGAGGGATGCTTGAGCGACGCAACCATGTTCGACGCGATCGTCGTCGGATCGGGCATTTCCGGCGGCTGGGCGGCCAAGGAGCTGACCGAGGGCGGCGCGAAAGTGCTGATGATCGAGCGCGGCCGCAATGTCCGCCATGGCGAGGACTACACTTACGAACATGTGCCGCCGTGGGAGATGCCGTTTCGCGGCCTGGGCGACCGGCGACGGATCGCGCGCGACTACCCGATCCAGAGCCGCAGTCGCTCGTTCGACGAGGCGAGCGCGCAATTTTACGCCAATGACCGGGACCATCCCTATCAGGTCGAGCAGGGATCGGCCTTTTCCTGGCTGCGCGGCCAGCAGACCGGCGGCCGCTCGCTGATCTGGGGCCGGGTGGCGATGCGGCTGAGCGAGTTGAACTTTAGCGAGAACCGGCTGGACGGCCACGGCGTCGACTGGCCGATCCGCTATGCAGACGTCGCCAGATGGTATGACTATGTCGAACGGTTCATCGGCGTCAGCGGCAACAGGGACGGGATCGACAGCCTGCCGGACGGCCAGTTCCTGCCGCCCTTCGCGATGAACTGCATCGAGGAGCATGCCAGCAAGGCGATCAAGACCAACTTCCCGGGCCGCCGCTTGATCCATGCGCGCACCGCGGTGTTGAGTGAGGACCATGGCGGCCGCGCCAAGTGCCATTTCTGCGGGCCGTGCCACCACGGCTGCTCGACAGGCTCGTTCTTCAGCACCCAGAGCTCGACGTTGCCGGCGGCCGAGGCGACCGGTCGGCTAACCCTGCTCAACGACACGATCGTCGCCGGCATCGACTATGACCCGAAAAGCAAGCGCGCTACCGGCGTGCGGACGATCGACAGCAAGACCGGCGAGCAGCGCACGTTCACCGCCCGGTTGATCTTCGTCAACGCCTCGACGCTGGGCACGCTGCACATCCTGCTCAATTCGGTGAGCGAGGCGTTTCCGCGCGGGCTGGCGAACAGCAGCGGCGTGCTGGGCCACGGCATCATGGACACGATGAAGGGACCGGTGGTGACCGGAACCTTCGACGGTTATGACGGGTTCCAGCCAGTCGGCAACCGGCCGGCGGGCATCTATATCCCGCGTTTCCGCAACGTTGGTGCGAAGGACGCCGATTTCCTGCGCGGCTACGGCTTCCAGGGCGGTGCCTCACGAGCGCTGTGGACGCGCGGTGTCGACATGCCGCTGTTTGGTGCTGAGTTGAAGCAGGCGCTTCGCAAGCCGGGGCCGTGGCGGCTGATGCTGGCCGGCATGGCGGAGCCGTTGCCCAATCCCCGCAATCAGGTGTCGCTCGACCCGAAGGAAAAGGACAAGTGGGGCCTGCCGCAGCTTCGGGTGCGCTTTGCCTGGTCGGATAACGAACGCCGCATGGTCGACGATATTCTGACACAGGGCGAAGCGATGCTGCGCGCCGCCGGCGCGGTTCACATCGATAAGGTCAACGAGATCAAACCGGGCGGCGAGACCAATCACGAGATGGGCGGCGCGCCGATGGGGCATGACCCGGCGGGATCGGTGCTCAACCGGTTCAACCAGGCACACGACGTGCCGAACCTGTTCGTCACCGACGGTGCATGCATGTCGTCCTCGCCCTGCCAGAACCCGTCGCTGACCTACATGGCGCTGACCGCGCGCGCGGCCGATTATGCGCTGACCCGGATGAAGCAGGGGGCGTTGTGATGACAGATTCGATGGCAGCAGGCGAAAGGATCACGCTGACTCGCCGCGACATGGTGGCGGCCTTCACCGCGCTTGGCCTGGGCGGCATTGCGTCGGTGCTTGTCAGCGGGTGTACACCGCGTGGTGGCGACGAGGGGATCGGCGCGGCGCAGAAGGTGCTGCTTGGCGCGGTGGCGGAAACCATCATCCCGGCAACCGATACCCCCGGGGCCGACGCGGCCGGCGTTGTCGCGTTCATCGAGAAGATGGTCGATACGTGGCTGCATCCCGATGAGCGGACCCGCTTCCTTGCGGGCATGAAGCGGTTCGATGCCGATGTGCGACGGATCGCCGGCAAGGACTATGTGGAACTGCCGGCGCCGGAAAAGCTGCGCGTGCTGACGATGATCGCCGAAAAGGAAGCCCCGCCCGCACCGAAAGGGTCGGTGCCGGCCGATGGGCCGTTCGTCGCGCAGATGAAGGCGCTGACCATCTTCGGCTATTACACGTCGGAAGCCGGCGCGTCCGAGGAGCTGTCGCTGGATCTGGTGCCTGGCACGTACGACGCCTGCCACCCGATCGCGCCGGGCGATCATGCGCCGGCGCTGGGTGGCGGCAGCGTGTCGCTGCGCTTCCCCTGAGCCGGCGTCAGCCGATGGTACGGTGGAGATAGTCGATCGAGGTACGGATCGCCGCCATCGGGTCGTCGGCGCGGTCGATCTCGACCAGAATGTGCTCGATGCCGGCATCGTCGCAGGTCTTGATCAGCGCCGGCACGTCGAGTGTGCCCTGGCCGACCGGCGCGAAGTCGCCGTCGGCGGTGATGTCCTTCAGATGGCAGAGCTTGGTGCGGCCGGCATAGCGTTCCAGATAGGCGATCGGGTCGGCGCCGGCCTTGGTCGTCCAGTAGAAGTCGAGCTCGAACTTGACCTTATCGGGATCGGTGTTCTGCAGGAACAGGTCGAGGATGACGTCGTTGCCAACCTTGGCAAATTCGCGGTCATGGTTGTGGAAGGCGAAGACCTTGCCCTCCTTCGCACACATGTCGCCCAGCTCGTTGAACAGCTTGATGTAGGCGTCGATGGTCGGCCGGTCGGCCAGCTGACCGTCGAGCAGGATCGCCCACATCACATAGGTTTGGCCGAGAATCTTCGAGGTCTCGATCCCGTCCTCGAACGCCGCGCGGGCGTTCTTCAGCGAGAAGGTGTCGGCATAGACCTGCCGGTTGACCGCGGTGTCGACCTCTCGCTTCACCCAGCCGGCAAAAGACTTGTAGGTGGGGTTGGTGGGCGAGACGTGGTTGTTCGGTGAGGTCAGGCCGTAGCGGTCGAGGACGGAGCGGACATAGGCCGGATCGCGGCCGAAGCTGCCGGTGGTGCCGATTTCCTTGTAGCCCATCGCCGCGACTTCGCGCAGCGTGCCTTCGAAGTCCGTCTCCAGTGCCTTGATGATCGTCCCGCCCTGGAGACCCCAGCGGCGGGGCTTCTTGTCGGCGGCGAGCAGCGGGCTGAGGCCGGTGGCGGCGAGGGGGGCGAGGGCGGAATATTTGAGCAGGTCGCGGCGGTTCATTGAGACGGCCTTTCAGGCAAGGTGGGACGGTAAGGACGCGTCAGCCGATGGTGCGGTGGAGATAGTCGATCGAGGTGCGGATCGCCGCCATCGGGTCGTCGGCGCGGTCGATCTCGACCAGGATATGCTCGATGCCGGCATCGTCGCAGGTCTTGATCAGCGCCGGCACGTCGAGCGTGCCCTGGCCGACCGGCGCGAAGTCGCCGTCGGCGGTGATGTCCTTCAGGTGGCAGAGCTTGGTGCGGCCGGCATAGCGTTCCAGATAGGCGATCGGGTCGGCGCCGGCCTTGGTCGTCCAGTAGAAGTCCAGCTCGAACTTGACCTTGTCCGGATCGGTGTTCTGCAGGAACAGGTCGAGGATCACGTCGTTGCCGACCTTGGCGAATTCGCGGGCATGGTTGTGGAAGGCGAAGACCTTGCCCTCCTTCGCGCACATGTCGCCGATCTCGTTGAACAGCTTGATGTAGGCGTCGATCGTCGGGCGATCGGCGATCTGGCCGTCGAGCAGGATCGCCCACATCACATAGGTCTGGCCGAGGATCTTCGAGGTCTCGATCCCATCCTCGAACGCGGCGCGGGCATTTTTCAGCGAGAAGGTATCGGCGTAGAAGGTCATCACGTCGTTGTCGGGCGCCGCGCGGGTCACCCAGTTGGCGAAAGCCTTGTAGGTGGGGTTGGGCGCGACGTGGTTGTTCGGCGAGGTCAGGCCGTAGCGGTCGAGGACGGAGCGGACATAGGCCGGATCGCGGCCGAAGCTGCCGGTGGTGCCGATTTCCTTGTAGCCCATGGCCGCGACTTCGCGCAGCGTGCCTTCGAAATCCGCTTCCAGCGCCTTGATGATCGTACCGCCCTGGAGACCCCAGCGGCGGGGCTTCTTGTCGGCGGCGAGCAGCGGGCTGAGGCCGGTGGCGGCGAGGGGGGCGAGGGCGGAATATTTGAGCAGGTCGCGGCGGTTCATGGGAATGGCCTTTCGTACCGGGTTATCAGGTGAACATCAGCGTTGCAGATAGGGAAGGACGTCGACGACGCGGCGTTCGGCGGCGCTGAGATAACCGGCGTAGATGACCAGCATCACGTCCATCGCGAGCAGCAGGTCGCTGCGCGGGGGGCGGTTGTTGGCGACGGCGCCGATGAAGTCGCGCAGCTCGTCCGGGTATCCGGTTACCATGTCCTCGTCCGGCGCGGGGAAGGACCAGCCTTCCTTGGTCTCGGTCTTTTCGACCAGATATTCGCTGTCGAAATAGGCGCCGTCGGGGGTGTAGGCCTGGCAGGTGGTGTTGGGATTGATGTTCGCTGTCACCACCGCCTTCGAGCCGTGGGCGGCGATGTAATTGCGGATGCCGCCCATCCGGGTGTCGGTGGAGGTGAGCTGGGCGACCGAGCCGTCCTCGAAGGCGAGGGTAATCGTCGCCCAGTCCTCGACATCTTCCCAGCCGGTGACGATGTGCTTGCGCGCCTCCGCCTCGAAGGACGGGATCGCGGTCAGCTTCGCCACCTGGGCGCTGACCGAGACCGGGCGGATCGGCTTGCCGTCGCGGCGGCGGCCTTCCTCGTGCTTCAGGTGGAGGGCGGCGCCGATCGGATGGGCGCAGAGCCGGAGCAGCGAGCCGCCGCCCGCCGTCCGCCAGCGCCGCGAATAGGCGGCGTGCGAGCCGGAGTGCGATTCCTCGCCCTGGATGCGCAGCAGCGTCGAGCCGCTGGCCGCCATCAGCCGGTTGAGCTTGACGATCGGCGGGGCGTAGACCCAGTTTTCAGCGTAGCAGAAGGTGATGCCGGCGCGGGCGACGGCTTCCTCGACCGCGCGGGTCTGCTCCATCACCGCGTCGAGCATCGCCGCGCGCGAATAGCCGTCCGCCGTCCAGTCCGCCCCGGCGCCGTCGGGGCCGAAGAAGCCGCCCAGCGGCTTTTCGCAGATCACATGCTTGCCGCGCTCCGCCGCCTGCAGGACCAGCGGCACGTGCAGGTTGTTGGGCACGCACAGGTCGACGATGTCGATCGTCGGGTCGGCGAGCAGCTCGTCGGCGCTCGCGTACTGGCGGGGGATGCCGAACTGGGCGGCGAGCGCCGCCGCCTTCGTCGGATCGCGCCCGGCGATCGCCGCCACCTCGAACGCCTCGCCATAGACCTTCCGGTAGCTGGCAAGGTGGAAGTGTGCCGAAAATCCGGCCCCGATGATACCGATACGCACCGGCCTGGTCGTCATGTCATTCCTTTCCCGGGCGCGAAGCGCCGTTAGTCCCGCAGGGCGCGGCCGCGCGTTTCGGGCGCGAACAGCGCCGTCACGATGCCGATCAGGAACACCGCGCACATCGTCATCGCCGAGAAGCGCAGCGGGTCCGGCGCCGGCAGGCCGCCATAGAGGTGAGTGGTGAGATAAGCCGAACCGAAGCTGCCGATGGCGGCGGCGAAGCGGCCGAGATTATAGGCGAAGGAGACGCCGGTGCCCCGTGTCCGCGCGCCGAACAGTTCCGGCAGGTAGATCGAGAAGCCGGCGAACACGCTGAACTGCGCGGCGCCCATCAGCGGCATCATCCAATAGGCGTCCGCCGGGCTTTCCAGCCGCCAGTAGACGAACAGGGTGACGATGAGCGCCGCGCTGAACCCGGCGACGAAGGCGGGCCGCCGGCCGAAGCGCGCGGCGATCCACGAGAAGATCCACATGCCGATCGCGCCGCCCGCCATTTGCAGCATGAACGACCAGTTCTTGGCGCTGGCGACCGCCGCGGCGACCTGATCGGCCGGCAGGCGGGCGGAGAACCAGCCGGTGAACACCGCATGCTGCAGGTCGACGGCATATTCGCCGATCGCCCACAAGCCGACGACGCCGGCGACTGCGAGCAGCGTGCCGATCAGCAGGTTGTGCCGTTCATCCTGCTGGCGCAGCAATTCGCCGTAGGAGCCGAAAATTCCCTTGGGTAGTTGCCCTTCCGCCTTCAGTTTCAGCCAGGCGTCGGATTCGCGCAGACGCAGCGCCGACAGGATCGCGAGCAGGGCGGGGAGGGCGCCGATCGCGAACAGCCAGCGCCAGCCGTGAGCGGAGTCGATCCAGCCATGCGCGCCGAGCGTGTCGACGCCCATCTTGACGAAGGCGGCGCCGACATTGCCGAAGGTCGACAGGACCTGCAGCCCGGCGAGCATCGCCAGCCGCGCCGCGCCCGACATGGTTTCGGCGAGGATCGCGACCGCGAGGCCGAAGATGCCGCCGATGCCGAGGCCGGTGACGAAGCGCAGGATCGCGAATTCCTCGTGCGTGCGGCACAGCGCGGTCAGGCCGGTGCAGATCGAGTAGAGCAGGATCGAGATGGTCAGCAATCGGACCCGGCCGAAGCGGTCGCCGAGCGCGCCGAAGGTCAGCCCGCCGATGCCCCAGCCGACCAGGAACAGCGCGGTCGATGTCTTGGCGAACGCCTGCACCTCAAGGCTGCTCGCCGGCAGGCCCATCAGGTCGGCGAGGGCGGGGATCCGCGCCAGCGAAAACAGCCGCTGATCCATCGTGTCGAACAGCCACGCGCCGGAGACGACGGCGAAGACGAACCACTGGTAACGGGTGACCGTTCTCCACCAGGGCAGATCAGGATGCTGGGTGATCGTCTCTCTCCGGCCTGTGCGGTTTGCCACACATGTATGACCAAAAAACCCTAATCACTGCAAATTGGTCAGTCAATAGGAGCCGGGGCAGTTATTGCCGCGATCAGCCCGCGCGGATCACCGTCCATCAGCCGGGTCAGCGTGGCGGCGAGCGCTGCCGGCAGCGTCGCGCTGTTGCGGAAAGCGTCGGGGAACACACCGGATTCGCTGACCATGGCGGCGGCGACGGCGCGGGGATCGCCCGACATGACGCGCCAGATGGCGGCCAGGCGGCCGGCGAGCGGATCGTCGACCGGACGGCCGGCGGCGCCGCCGACGTGGACGATCCATGCGGCGAGGGCGAGAAGATAGGCGGGGCTGGCAAGGCCGCGCGCGTCGCGCTCGACCATCGCCGCCAGCCAGCGTTGCGGGATCTTCTGCGAGCCGTCGCTGGCGATCTGATCCAGCCGGTGGGGCAGGGCCGGGTTGTCGAAGCGGCGGAGCAGCGCGTCGGCATAGGCGCCGTAGTCAAGCCCGGCGGCCGGCGCCAGCGTCGGCATCGCCTCATCCTCGATCTGGCGGCGGAGCAGCGCGGCGAGGGCGGGGTCGGCGACCGCCTGGTGCACATAGGTGTGGCCGAGGAGCAGGCCGACATAGGCGAGCGTCGAATGGCTGCCGTTCAGCAGGCGCAGCTTCGCCAGCTCGAACGGGTGGACGTCTGCAACGATCTGGGCGCCGCCAACCTCCCAGCGCGGGCGGGGACCGGCGAAGCGGTCCTCGATCACCCACTGGCGAAACGGTTCGGTGACGACCAGGCCGTGATCGTCGACCGGCGCGCCGTCGCGGTCGGCGGCGGTGGTGCGCGGGACGATGCGGTCGACCATCGTGTTCGGGCAGGTCCAGCGCCGCTCGACGGGGCGGCCACGCCGGGCGAGGAAGGCGCCGAGCAGCCGGTCGAGCAGGTCACCGTTGCCCGACAGATTGTCGCAGGACAGCAGGGTCAGCGGCCCGGCGCCCTCCGCCTGCCGCCTGTCGAGCGCGGCGGCGAGATAGCCGAAGATGGTGCGCGGCGCCGCGCCGGACAGGTCGTGGACGATCGCCGGATCGTCGAACAGCAGGCCGTCGCCGGCCGGCTCGCGGTAATAGCCCTTTTCGGTGACGGTCAGGGTGACGATGTGGACGGCGGGGTCGGCGAGCGCGGCGATCACCCGTTCCGGCGCCTCCGGGGCGACCAGCACGGTGTTGATCGCGCCGATCAGCCGCCGCGCCGGGCCGGCGGCGCTGCGTTCTTCCACCATGTAGAGGCAGTCCTGCGGCATCAGCGCGTCGCGGGTCGATGGCGAGCGCAGCGACACGGCGGTGATCCCCCAGCCGGCATCGCCGGCGGCGAGCGCGTCATCGGTGTAGACCGCCTGGTGGGCGCGGTGGAACGCGCCGATGCCGAGGTGGACGATGCCGCTTGTCGCGCGATCGCGGGCATAGCCGAGCGGGGCGACGCCGGCGGGAACGCTGCCCGGCGACAGGCGCGGGCGGTTCACAGCCGGTAGGCCGATGTGACCAGCGTGCTGGTCAGGGCGAGGGCCAGCTCCGCCGCCTCGCCCTCGTCGATCTGATGTTCCGCGACCAGTTCGGCCAGGAAGCCGCAATCGATCCGCCGGGCGACGTCGTGCCGCGCCGGGATCGACAGGAAGGCACGGGTGTCGTCGTTGAAGCCGACGAGATTGTAGAAGCCGGCGGTCTCCGTCATCTGGCGGCGGAAGCGACGCATGCCGTCCGGGCTGTCGTGGAACCACCAGGCCGGGCCGAGGCGCAGCGCCGGGTAATGGCCGGCGAGCGGCGCCAGCTCGCGCGCGTAGGTCGTCTCGTCCAGGGTGAACAGGATGATCGTCTGGGCCGGATCATTGCCGTGCCGGTCGAGCAGCGGGCGGAGCGCGCCGACGAAATCGGTGCGGGTCGGGATGTCGGCGCCCTTGTCGCGGCCGAAGCGGGCGAACAGCGCGCTGTTGTGGTTGCGGAACGAGCCGGGGTGGATCTGCATGACCAGCCGGTCGTCGCGGCTCATGTCGGCCATCACCGTCAGCATATGGGCACGGAACAGCTCGGCGCGCTCCGGGGCGGGCGGGGTGGCGCCAGTCACCTCCGCGAACAGCGCCTCCGCCTCCTGCGGCGTCAGCACGGCGGTGGCGGCGGTCGGGTGGCCGTGATCGCTGGCGGTGGCGCCGGCGGCGATGAAGGCGGCCCGGCGCTGGCGCAGCGCGGCGAGGTAGCCGGGGTAGGACAGACAGTCCTCTCCGGTCATCTCCGACAGGCGGGCGAGGTTGGCGGTGAAGCCTTCGTAATCCGGGTCGACCACCGGATCGGGGCGGAAGGTGGTGATGACCCGGCCGGGCCAGCCGGAGGCGCGGATCTTCGCATGATGCGCGAGCGGGTCGAGCGGCGATTCGGTCGTTGCCAGCGCGGCGATGTTGAACCGGTCGAACAGCGCGCGGGGGTGGAAGGCGGGCTCCGCCAGCCGCTCGGCGATCCGGTCGTAATAGAGGTCGGCGGTGTCGGGCTCCAGCCGGACGGCGAGGCCGAACACCTCGCTGAACACCCAGTCCAGCCACAGCCGCGACGGGGTGCCGCGGAACAGCGGGTAATGCCGGGCGAAGATGTGCCAGGCGGCGCGCGAATCGACCGGCGCGCCGCCGATGCCCAGATCCTCCAGCCGAACGCCCTGGCTGTAGAGCATGCGGAAGACATAGTGGTCGGGCGTGATCAGCAGCGCGGTCGGGTCGGCGAACGGCGCGTCGTCTGCGAACCACGCTGGATCGGTGTGGCCGTGCGGGCTGACGATCGGCAGGGTGGCGACGGCTTCGTACAGCCGGCGCGCGATCGCGCGCACGCCGGGGTCGACCGGAAACAGGCGGTCCGGGTGGAGGACGAGGGGCGTGGCCATCTAGATCGAGACGACGCGCACGAACCGGTCGCGGGTGCTGCGCGCTTCCCGCCGGGCGCGCTCGATCGCTTCTTCCTCGGTGGCGAACAGCAGATGCTCGATCACCGCGCCGAGATGCTCGCGCATCGCGGTGCGGGCGCGGGCCGGGTCGCGCGCCTGCAGCGCCTCGACGATGCCCATATGCTCCTGCATCACCGGCTTGACCTGGGCGCTGCGCGCCTTTTCGTGGAGCAGCGCGCATTCCGGCGCGGTCTGCCGCATTTCCCAGAAGGTCTCGATCGTCTTGGCGATCGCGGCGTTGCGGGTGGCGCGGGCGATCAGCGTGTGGAAATCGCGGTCCGCCTCCTCCGCCGCGGCGGGGTCGCCGGCCGCGTCCATCCGCGCGACGAGCAGCGGCAGCTCGGCCAGTTCCTCGTCGGTGATGTTGGTGGCGGCGAGGGCGGCCGCCTCCCCCTCGAACAGCAGGCGGGCCTCGGTCAGCTCGAAGGCGGTGACGCCGAAGCCGGGGGCCTCGCGCTTGCCGGTCTGGCGGCGGACATAGGCGCCGGAGCCGACCCGCACCTCGACGACGCCCTGCACCTCCAGCGCAATGATCGCTTCGCGCACCGTCGGGCGGCTGACGTTGAATTCGGCCGATATCTCCCGCTCCGCCGGCATCCGCCCGCCGACCGGGTATGTGCCGTCGTTGATGCGGTCCATCAGCTTGTGCGCGATCTCCCGATAGAGGCGCTGCGAATCCGCCGGGGACTCAACGTCGCTTTTCTCGCTCAGAACCTGGTGCACGGGGCCTCCTTCGGGTGTTAGGATTATTGGTCTAACACGATGCATAAACTTGACAGACCAATATTGTCAGGTCAAGACGCATGACCATAACCGACTTCGCGGGGAAGAGCCATGAGAATTGATGCTGCGAGGGTAATCGTCACCTCGCCGGGCCGGAATTTCGTTTCGGTAAAGATCGAGACGGATCAAGGCGTTCACGGCGTGGGCGACGCGACCCTGAACGGCCGTGAGCTGGCGGTGGCATCCTATCTGCAGGATCACGTGCTGCCGTGCGTCGTCGGGCGCGATCCGCGCCGGATCGAGGATATCTGGCAATATCTGTATCGCGGCGCCTATTGGCGGCGCGGGCCGGTCACCATGTCGGCGATCGCCGCGGTCGACATGGCGCTGTGGGACATCAAGGCCAAGATGGCCGGCATGCCGCTCTACGACCTGCTGGGCGGCAAGAGCCGCGACGGCGTGCTGGTCTATGGTCATGCCAATGGCGCCGACATCGCCGAGACGGTCGACGAGGTCGGCCGCTATCTGGGGCTGGGCTACAAGGCGGTGCGCGCCCAGTCCGGCATCCCCGGCCTCGCCGCCGCTTACGGCGTCGGGCGCGGCAAGGATTATTACGAGCCGGCCGACGCCAGCCTGCCGTCCGAGACGGTGTGGGACACGCGCAAATACATGCAGTTCGTGCCCAGCCTGTTCGACAAGCTGCGCGAAACCTACGGGCAGGGGCCGCAGCTGCTGCACGACGTCCACCACCGGTTGACGCCCATGGAGGCGGCGCGGCTGGGCCGGGCGCTGGAACCGTACGACCTGTTCTGGCTGGAGGACGCGACCCCGGCGGAGAATCAGGAGGCGTTCCGCTTGATCCGCGAAAACACGGTGATCCCGCTGGCGGTGGGCGAGGTGTTCAACAGCATCTGGGACTGCAAGGACCTGATCCAGAACCAGCTGATCGACTATATCCGGGTGCCGGTGGTGCGTGCCGGCGGCATCACCCACCTGCGCCGGATCGCCGACCTCGCCGCGCTGTACCAGGTGCGGACCGGCTTCCACGGCGCCACCGACCTGTCGCCGGTGACGATGGGCGCGGCGCTGCATTTCAACGCCTGGGTGCCGAATTTCGGCATCCAGGAATATATGCGCCACACGCCGGAAACCGACGCCGTCTTCCCCCATGCCTATCATTTCGAGGACGGGCTGCTCCACCCCGGCGACACGCCCGGCCACGGCGTCGACATCGACGAGAAGGAAGCGGCGCGCTTCCCCTACAAGCCCGCCTACCTACCGGTCACCCGGCTGGAAGACGGCACGATGTGGAACTGGTGATGCGGGCCGCCCGGCCGGTGTTGCGCGGCGCGGTGCCGGTCGCGGTGCTGCTGGCCGGCGCGGCTATCCCGGCCGCGGTGCCGGCGGGCGGACCGGCGCCGGCCGACATGGCGGGGCGGCAGGCGTTCGAGCGCGGCTGTTCCGGCTGCCACGCGCTGGATGTCGCCGTCGCGCAGCCGCACAGCGCGGGCGAATGGGCGGCGATCGTCGACATGATGGTCGCCCGCGGCGCGGCGCTGTCGGACGCCGATCAGGACGTGATCATTGCCTATCTGGCCCGGCACCATGCACCAGGCCGATAAACAGGACTTACCACTCCATCAAATATTGACAGGCCAATTATTCCACTATAGGCAGATCAGGTCTTACACGTAGGTTAGGCCGACTTATTCGATCGGCAAGAAATCCAAGGGAGGGGCTATCATGCGGAAATTCCTATCGACCAGTGCGCTGTGCTCCGCAGCGGCCTGTCTTCTGGTGCCGGCGGTGCCGGCCTGGGCGCAGGCTAGCGCGAGCGGCGACGACGGCCTGGCCGACATCATCGTCACCGCCGAGAAGCGCCCGAGCATCGCGCAGCGCACCTCGATCGCGCTGACCGTGGTCGATGCCGAGGCGCTGAAGCGCCAGGGTGTCGGCAACGTCGCCGACCTGACGACGCTGACGCCGAGCGTCAATTTCGCGACCAACGGCCCCTCGTCGATCGTCACGATCCGCGGCGTGTCGAGCCGCGACACCAACCAGCTTGGCGACCCGGCGGTTTCGATCAGCATCGACGGTTTCTACCTGCAGCGCGCGCTGGGCCTGAACGCCGCGCTGTTCGATCTGGAGCGGGTGGAAGCGCTGCGCGGGCCGCAGGGCACGCTGCTCGGCCGCAACGCCACCGGCGGCGCGCTCAGCATCGTCTCCGCCAAGCCGCTCGACCATTTCGCCGCGTCGGCGACGGTCGAATACGGCAATTACGACACGTTCAACACCCAGGGCTTCGTCAACATTCCGCTGGCCGAGGGCGTCAAGATGCGCGCGTCGTTCCAGACCCGCGACCGTGACGGCTACCGCAACAACGCGCCGGGCCGGGATGCCGACGACGAGCACAGCAAGGCCGCCCGCATCCACGTCCAGTTCGACCCGACACCGGAGTGGACGCTGCTGATAACCGGCGAATATGCGCAGACCGACGGCACCGGCCCGGGGCTCCAGGCGATTCCGTGGCGCTACATCGCCGGTACGACCAATGTCGACTATTCCAAGCCGCCGATCCCCAATGACGGCAAGACTTTCCCGTCCCCGCCGGGGCAGTTCCTGCGGACCCAGACGGTCAATTTCCGCTGGAACACCAGCTATGATTTCGGCCCGGCGTCGATCACCTATCTGGGCGGTTACCGCGAGTTCAAGCTGGACAGGCTGAATGGGCTGGGTGCGCCGTTCGGCACGGCACGCCAGAATTTCTCGTTCGACCAGTCGGAGCGCCCGAATTCGTGGAACCACGAATTGCGGATCACCTCCGCGCAGGACCAGCCGCTGCTGTGGCAGGCCGGCCTCTATCACTTCAGCGAGAAGAACAGCACCCAGTCGCTGTTCGCCGATTTTCCGGGCAGCCCGGGCCTGTTCGGGCCGGCGAACTACCTGCAGATCTTCGTCAAGCCGGACCTGTTGCTGAAATCGTCGGCGGCGTTCGGCCAGGCATCCTACGCCGTCACCGATACGCTGCGGCTGGAGGCGGGCCTGCGCTATTCCAAGGACAACAAGCATAACCTGAGTGCGACCAACCTGGCGACCAACGTCGGTAATTACATCGCCACCGGTGTTATGACCCCCTATGTTTCGAACCCGCCGACGGCGACCGAGATTGCATCGAGCAAGGTGACCTACCACGCGGCGGCGAACCTGCAGTGGACGCCGCAGAACCTGCTCTATGTGAAATACGACACCGGCTACAAGGCGGGCGGGTTCACCGACCTGAACCCCTATGGCCCGGAATCGCTGACCGCCTATGAGATCGGGTCGAAGAACCGCTTCCTCGGCAACACGCTGCAGATCAACGCTTCGGCGTTCCTGTACGACTACAAGAACCAGCAGGTGCAGCAGCAGATCCAGCTGCCGTCGGGTGGCGTCGGCACCGGCACGGTCAACGCCGGCAAGTCGAAGATCTACGGCGCTGACCTCGACCTGATCTGGCAGCCGAGCTCGGCCGACCGGTTCGACTTCTACATCGCCTACCTCCATGCCCGCTTCAAGGATTTCGTCGTGTTCAGCGGCGGCAACCAGCAGCTGGCCGGAAACCGGCTGCAGCAGGCGCCGGACTGGACGATGAACATCGGCTACGAGCACACCTGGGATGTTGGCGACGGCACGCTGACCGCGCGCGCCCAGACCCATTACGAAAGCAAGAGCTACTTCACCTTCTTCAACTTCGATGCCGACAAGCAGTCGGGATACCACCGGTCTGACGTCACGCTGACCTACCGGGCGCCGGACGACCGCTGGGCGCTGGAAGCCTATGTCCGTAACCTCGAGGACAAGCTGATCCTCGCCTATGCGGACGTGACGGGCTCGACCTGGGGAACCTATCGCTACACCTACCAGGCGCCGCGTACGTTCGGTGCGCGCCTGACGGTGAACTTCTGATGGGCGGCGCGGGGATGGTCGGCCGCCGCGGGTTCCTCCACGGAGCCGGCGCGGCCGCGGTCCTCGCCGCCGGCTTCCCGGCGCGGCTGGAGGCACGCCGGGCGTTTTCGCCGCTGCTCGGCGCGTGGACGTCGCTCGACAATGCCGGGCTACTCGCCGGTGCCGGCTACGGCTTCGTCGAGGAGGAGGTCGACCGCTTCCTCGCGCCCGGCCAGGACGAGGCGGCGTTCGAGCGGATACTGGCCGGGGCGGCGCAGCAGCCGCTGCCGGTGCTGTCCTGCGTTCGTTTCCTGCCGCCGGACCTGCAGAGCGTCGGCCCCGACGCCAATCACGACGGGATCGCCGCCTTTTCCGAAATCGTCTTTCGCCGGGCGAAGCGGGCCGGAGTGCGCTACATCGTGTTCGGAAGCCCGCGCTCGCGCAGGGTGCCGGACGGTTTCTCGCGCGATGCGGCGAAGGCGCAGCTTGCCGCGCTGGGCAGGATATTGGGGCCGATCGCCCAGGCGAACGACGTCACCGTCGTTCTGGAGCCGCTGAACCAGAGCGAGACCAACTTCATCAACCGGGTCAGCGAGGGGGCGGAGATCGTCCGCGCCGTCCGCCACCCGCATTTCCGCTTGATGGCCGACCTGTTCCACATGAAGACCGAGAACGAGGGGCCGGAAAGCATTCTCGCCAACGGCGACCTGCTGCATCACGCGCAAATCGCCGAGAAGCAGGGGCGGCGGGCGCCCGGCGTCGGCAATGAGGATTTCATCCCCTATTTCAAGGCATTGTGGGATGTGGGCTATGCCGGACCGCTGTCCGTCGAGTGCATCTGGTCCGACATCAATGCCGAGGCGCCGCTGGCCAGCCGGACGATAACGGCGCAGATCGCGCAACTCGTGAAGGCCGGGTAGGGCGATGCTGGCGGCCCTTTTGCTGCTCGCCGCGGGCAGCGCCCCGATCGGCACCGTCGACGCGTTCCTGGCGAAGGCGCGGGCCGAGGCCAGCCTCGATCGCGTCAGCACGGTGCGGACGATGGGGCGCAACGCCGATATTTCCCGCCGGATCACCGAGCAGGTGCTGGCCGGCGAGAAGACGATGACCGTCGCCCGGCTGGCCGAGTTCGCCGAGCGCGGCTGGAAGGTGCCGAAGGCGGGCGATGTCGTCCTCGTCGTCGACTTCGACGGCCAGCCGGCCTTCCTCTACCGCGTCATCGCCGCTGAAACCGTGCCGTTCGCGGCGATCAGCGCGATGCATGTCGTCGGCGAGAGCCCCGGCCTGCGCGACGTCGAAAGCTGGCGCGCGGCGCACCGCAAGGCCTGGCAGGCCGCGCTCGACGGGCTGACCCCGGCCGAGGCCGACGCGCTGCCGGTCGTCTGGCAGCAAATCGCGCCGATCTACCCGGTGGCGCGGTGAGGCGAGCTGCGCGCATGGCGGCGGTGCTGCTCGCCGCCGCGCCGTGCGCCCTGTTTGCCGCGCCGCCCGGCGACTGGCCGACCTACGGCCACGACAAGGGCGGCCAGCGCTTCTCGCCGCTCGACCAGATAACCCCGGCCAATGTCGGCTCGCTGGCGGTCGCCTGGACCTATCACATGAAAACCGGCGGCGAGGGCACGCGCTTTCGCGGGTCGCAGGCGACGCCGATCGTCGTCGACGGGCGGATGTTCGTATCCACCCCCTATGGCCGGGTGGTGGCGCTGGACCCGACGAGCGGGCGCGAGCTGTGGGTGGCCGAGATCGCCGGCGCCCCGCCGTCGCTGCGCGGCGTGGAATATTGGGCGGGCGATGCCGCGACGGCGCCGCGCCTGTTCTTCGGCACCCGCGACGGGCGGCTGCTGGCGCTCGACGCCGCGACCGGCAAGCCGGCGGCCGGCTTTGGCGACGGTGGCGCCATCGACCTGAAAACGCCGGAGATATTGGGACATGAATCGCTGGAGGCGCTGAGCGGCAAGGCCGCCGGGCCGGCCGGCGTCTACGGCATGACATCCCCGCCGATCGTGTGGGGCGACCTGGTCATCACCGGCGGCGCGACGCAGGAGGTGCCCGTCCACGGCGCGTCCGGCGACGTGCGGGCGTGGGACGCGCGCACCGGCAAGCTGCGCTGGACCTTCCACGCGATCCCGAAGCCGGGGGAGCCGGGCCACGACAGCTGGGCGCCGGGCAGCGCCGAGGGGCGGTCCGGCGTCAACGTCTGGGGCTTCATGACCGTCGATGCCGAGCGCGGCATCGTCTACATGCCGTTCGGCGCGCCGGCGTGGGACCGCTATGGCGGCGACCGGCCGGGCGATAATCTCTACGGCAGCTCGCTGGTCGCCGCGGATGCGCGGACCGGGCGCTATCTGTGGCATTTCCAGGCCGTCCACCACGATATCTGGGACGTCGACCTGCAGGCGCCGCCGCTGCTGTTCGACGCGCGCGTCGGCGGCAGGACGATCCCGGCGGTGGCGATCACCACCAAGAGCGGGCTGCTGTTCATGCTCGACCGGACGACCGGCGAGCCGGTCCACCCGATCGAGGAGCGGCCGGTGCCGGCGAGCACGGTGCCGGGCGAGAAAGCGGCGCCGACCCAGCCCTTTCCGGTCAACACGCCGCCACTGGCGCGCAACAGCTTCGCGCTCGACGACATTGCCGACCTGACGCCGGAGCACCGCGCCTTCTGCACCGACCTGGTCGTCGGCAAGGGGGCGGTGTTCGGCGGGCCTTACCTGCCGCTGGCGCTCGACCGGCCGACGATTTCCTTTCCAGGATTGCAGGGCGGCTCCAACTGGGGCGGCGCGGCGTTCGACCCGACATCGGGCCTGCTGTTCCTCAACACGTCCGACCTGGGGCAGGTCAGCTCTCTGGTCGCGGCCGAGCCGGGCAGTCCGCTGCCCTACAAGCTGGGGCCGCTGAACAGCCGCTTCCAGCAGGGCGAGACCCGGCTGATGTGCCAGAAGCCGCCGTGGGGGCGGCTGAGCGCCGTCGACACCGCGACCGGCAAGGTCGCCTGGCAGGTCAGCCTGGGGGTCAGCGACACCCTGCCGGAGGGGCTGCGCGACACCGGGCGGCCGAGCGCGGGCGGGGCGATCGCCACCGCCGGCGGGCTGGTGTTCATCGGCGCGACCGACGACAGCCGCTTCCGCGCCTTTTCGTCGCGGACCGGCGAGGCGTTGTGGACATGGCGGCTGCCCGCGTCGGCGCATGCCACCCCGGTCAGCTATCGCGGCGCCGACGGGCGGCAATATGTCGCCGTCGTCGCCACCGGCGGCAGCCTGCTGTTCAGCGCGATCGACAGCGACGCGATCGTCGCGTTCGCCTTGCCGGCGGACAAGCAATGACCATCTTGGAGAGGAAGGAACGGGCATGACCGTATCGCGTCGGGATTTCGGGCGCTTCCTGCTGGCGGCGCCGGCGGCCGGGTTGTTGCTGCAGCCGTCTGCGCTGATGGCCGGCGCGGCGCGGCGCGGCGGCAAGGCGAAGGCGCGCAAGCCCAATTCGAAATGGGCCGGCGTGCAGGTCGGCCTGAACGTGCCTTACAGTTTCGGCACGCGCACCGCGATGAACGCCGAGACCATCCTCGAGCGCTGCGTCGCGCTGGGGGTGAGCGCGGTCGAACTGCGCGGGCAGGCGATCGAGCTGTCGCTTGGCCTGCCGCAGGACCTGGTGCTCGGCCCGGCGCCCACCGACTATACCGCCGTCTACGAGACCGGATCCGGCCTGCCGGAGGCGCCGGGCAACGCGATGGCCGCGAACGCGCCGACGCGCACCCGGCTGACCGAAGCGCAGATCGCCACCTATCGCGAGGCGGCGACGCGGCTCAGGGCGTGGCGGATGACGGTGCCGATGGAGCGGGCAGCGGCGATCCGCGCCGAATACGAGAAGGCCGGCGTCCAGATCGGCGTCGTCAAGTTCGACGGCATCAGCGAGATGGTGCCGGAGGAATACGACTACATCTTCCGCCTGGCGAAGGCGCTGGGCGCGCGCACCGTATCGGGCGAATTCTCGATGCGGGCGGCGGAGCAGATGGCGGCGCCGGCCGAAAGGCACGGCATCTGGGCCGGACTGCACAACCACCTGGCGGTGACGCCGGAAATCTGGGAGGCGGCCTTCGCCAAGGGGCGCTACATCGGCGCCAATGTCGACATCGGCCATTATTTCGCCGGCAACGGGGAATCGCCGTTGCCGTTCATCGCGCGCTACCCGGAGCGGATCACCCACCTGCACGTGAAGGACAAGACGCGCGACAACCGCAACGTCCATTTCGGCGAGGGCGACACGCCGGTGAAGGAGATCCTGCAGGCGATCCGCGACAACAAATGGTTCCATATCCAGGCGACGATCGAATACGAGATCCCGCTGCCGGCGGAGGCCGACCGCGACACCGAATTGCGCCGGGCCATCGATTACTGCCGGCGCTGCCTGCTGAACGAGGTTTGAGGGCGCGGGGGCGGGCGGCCGGGGCGGCCGCGCGGACCCGACCCTTGAACACGCCGTGCCGTTTCGCCCGGCGTCATCTGTCCCCATACTGGGCGGCTGCCGAAAGGCGGCCGCCCTTCTTTTCGTATAGGACGGGAAAAGGTCACGGGGCCGTCAGCGCATCAGGCCGGACGCCAGCTTTTCGAGCAGGCGGTTGAGGGTGGCGATCTCGCTTTTCTTCATGTGGCGGAACGCTTCCTCGTAGAGGCGGTTGGCGGCGGCCCAGGCCTTGGCCCCGGCGTCCTTGCCGGCGTCGGTCAGCATCACTTCAGTGACGCGGCCGTCGCTTGGCCGCTGACGGCAGACGACCAGCCCGTCCGCTTGCATCCGCTGGACGATCTTGGTCATCGTCGGCAGCTTGGCGATTGCGTGGTCGGCGATCTCGCTGACGCTGGCGCAATGTTCGAGGTGGAGGACCATCAGCACCCGCCAGCGCGGGATGTCGAGGCCGATCGCCTTCAGCGCCTGTTCCATGTTGCCGAGATAGCGGCCGTTGGCCCGCGCCAGCCAGTAGAACGGCCAGGTCCGGAAGGAGAAGTCGCGGGGCGCCGCCCCCGGCTCCGCTCGTGACCGGCCGGCCGAATCGACCGGGACAGTCGTACTCATGTCCATGGGACTCCTGCGGAAAATGGCGATCGGTGATAACTGCGGCCGGTTAGGGCCGGCGCCAGTCTAACGGGCGGCGGTAGCGGCCTGTCAAGCCGGAAACGACGGTCAAACCGGGGTTTGCATCGCAAGGACGGGCAGGGGCGGTTTCCCGGGGCATCAAGAAATTTACTTGACTAATCACGTAATGTAGCTTGTGATGGCGCTATCGAGAGCAAGAGGGTGAGAGGCAGGCAGATGGGCGCGATCCTCGTCGAGGAACTGGCCCTGGGCGCGGGGGAGACGGCGGTCGTGGTCAAGGACTCGATCGCCGTGGCCGGTTACCCGACTCGCGCCGGCAGCCGCGCCCTAGCCGATGCGCCACCCGCCGCCGCCCACGCCGCCGTCGTCCAGGCGCTGCTCGACGCCGGCTGCCGGATCACCGGCAAGGCGAACATGCACGAACTGGCTTACGGCGTGACCGGGATCAACGGCTGGACCGGCACGCCGGTCAACCCGCGCTACCCGGACCGGGTGCCGGGCGGGTCGTCGAGCGGATCGGCGGTCGCGGTCGCGGCGGGGTTGTGCGATTTCGCGCTGGGTACCGACACCGGCGGCTCGATCCGCATCCCGGCGATCTGCTGCGGCCTGTACGGGCTGAAGCCGACATTCGGCCGGATCGGCCGCGACGGCGTGCTGCCGGCGGAATCGTCGCTGGATTGCGTCGGCCCGTTCGCGCGCAGCCTGGCGATGATCGAACGGGCGATGGCGCTGCTCGACACTAGTTTCCACGCCGAAGCCGCCGTCGCGCGGCCACGGATCGGCGTCGTCGCGGTGACGGCGGACGCGCCGGTCGCACAGGCGGTTGCCGCGCGGCTGGCCGCTTCGCCGGTCGAACAGGTGCCTGTCGCCTTGCCCGGCATGGAGGCGGCCTATGACGCCGGGCTGGCGATCATCGCCGCCGAGAACTGGCGGGCATTCGGCCATCTTGCCCGGTCGCCGCTGCTCGGCGCCGATGTCGGCGAGCGGTTGCGTGCCGCCGAGGCGGTGACCGCTGAACAACTGGCGCGGGCGGAGACGGTCCGCGCCGCGTTCGCCGCCGAGGTCGATGCGGCGCTCGACCGGGTCGACGCGCTGGTGCTGCCGACGATGCCGGGCCTGCCGCTGACCCTGGCGGCGGCGGCGGACGCGCGCGCGACGATCGGCTCCACCGCCTTCGTCCGGCCGTTCAACCTGTCCGGCCACCCGGCGCTCAGCATGCCGCTGACGACGGCGGACGGCCTGCCGGCCGGTTTGCAGATCATCGGGCGGCGCGGCGGCGACGCCCGGCTGTGCGCGGTCGCCCGCGCGCTCGACATCGTAACGGAACAATCAGGAGGAGCAGACCAATGAACTATGTGGAGGCCGGGCGGCCGGTTGCCGCCGACGCGGCGGACCCGTTCGCGCCGCTGCTCGCGGAGATATCCGCCCGCCGGGCGGAGTTCAGCGAGCAGCAGCAGTTGAGCGAGGACGTCGTCGAGAAGCTGCGCGCGGCCGGGGTGTACCGCGCCCTCGTGCCCCGCATCTTCGGCGGCGACGAGTGCTCGCCCGCCGATTTCCTGCGGATGATCGAGCGCATCTCGATTGCTGACGGATCGGCCGGCTGGGTGGCGAGCTTCGGCATATCGGTGCTGTACCTGGCGTCGCTGCCGATGGAGACGCTGAACGAGATCTACGGCAACGGACCGGACGTGATCTTCGCCGGCGGGCTGTTCCCGCCGCAGAAGGCCGAGGTCGTCGACGGCGGGCTGAAGGTCACCGGCAAATGGAAGTTCGGCAGCGGATCGACCGGCGCCGACCTGATCGGCGTCGGTATCAAGGTCGACGGCGGCCAGAATGCCGGCCTGCCGCGCATGGCGGTGATGCCGGCGAAGAAGGTGAAGGTCGTTCCCAACTGGGAGGTCAACGGCCTGAAGGGCACCGGCAGCCACGACCTGGTCGTCGAAGGCGTCGTGGTGCCGGAAAGCTGGACCTTCATCCGCGGCGGCAAGGCGACGCTGGACGGCCCGCTCTACCGTTATCCGTCGATGGGCTTTGCCGCGCAGGTGCTGGCGGTGGTCGGCCTGGGCGTCGCGCGGGCGGCGCTGGACGAGATCACCAGCATCGCCGGCGGGCGCGGATCGATCACCGGCGCGCCGGTGCTGGCCGACCGCGCCTATGTCCAGATCGAGATCGCCAAGGCGGAAGCGGCGCTGCGTTCGGCCCGCGCCTTCTTCTACGAGGCGACCGAGACGGCCTGGCAGAAGCTGGTTGCCGGAGAGACGCTGCCGATCGAGGACATCAACCTGATCCGCCTCGCCGCCAGCCATGTCGCGCGCGTCGGCTCCGATGTCGCCGGCATCGCCTACAAGCTGTCGGGCACCACCGGCATCTAC
Organism: Sphingomonas flavalba; assembly: GCF_004796535.1. Lineage (GTDB taxonomy): Bacteria > Pseudomonadota > Alphaproteobacteria > Sphingomonadales > Sphingomonadaceae > Sphingomonas_L > Sphingomonas_L flavalba. The sequence continues at coordinate 66,682 of NZ_SPHY01000007.1, forward strand.
ACCGCCCACCCGATCGCCCGGCACCTGCAGGACGCGATGGTGGTTGTGCAGCACGCCTTCCTGTCCGAAGGCACCTGGCAGAGCGCCGGCCGCGTGCTGCTGGGGCTGGAATCCGCCCCCGGCTTTCCCTGATCGACCTGAGAGAGGACCAAGATGACCGATACTACCCAGAAGCCGATCCGCGCGCTGTTCTGCGCGGCAGTGACCCAGAATTTCTTCGACCTGCCCGCGTCCGAGATTGGCGCGGTGTGGGCGGCGACCGGCGAGATGCTGAAGGGCATCCGCGCGATTCCCGGCGTGACCATCCTCGGCACGCTCGACGATGACGAGACGATGGTCGGCACCTCGCCCAACGGCTGGCCGTGGACCTTCTACATCATGGCCGACGTGGCGGACCGGGCCGCCGCGATCGCGGTGTGCAACCTGTTCCGCACCACCCCGGTCGGCGAGTACCGGCTGTGGAAATACATGCGGATCGAGGCGCGGCTGGGCCGCGAGCTGGTCATCCCGGCATGAGCGAGGGCGCGCCACAGGCGGCGCTGGTCACCGGCGGCGCGCAGGGGCTGGGCGCGGAGATTGTCCGCGCCCTGCACCGGGCCGGCTACCGCGTCGCGATCGGCGATATCGCGGAGGCGGCGGCGCTGGCGGCGGAGCTTGACCCGAGCGGTGCCACCGCCTTCGGCCTTGCCCTCGACGTGCGCGAACAGGCGGGGTTCGAGGCGGCGCGCGACCGGATGGTCGCCGCCTGGGGCGGGGCGGACATACTGGTCAACAACGCGGTGATGACCGTGGCGCGGCCGGTGCTCGACATTCCGCCGGAGGAGTTCGACGCGGTGCTGGCGGTCAACCTGCGCGGCACCTTCATCGGCAGCCAGGTGTTCGGCCGGCATTTCCGCGACCGTGGCTATGGCCGGATCGTCAACATGGCGTCGCTGGCGGCGCAGAACGGCGGATCGGCGACCGGCGCGCATTATGCCGCGTCGAAGGGCGCGATCATCACCCTGACCAAGGTGTTCGCCCGCGACCTGGCGGCGCACGGCATCACCGTCAACGCGGTGGCGCCGGGGCCGCTCGACCTGCCGTCGGTGCGGGCGATCGTGCCGGCGGACAAGCTGGACGGGCTGATCGCAGGCATCCCGGCCGGGCGGCTGGGCGACCCGGCGTTCATCGCCGACATCGTCGTCCAACTCGCGTCGCCGGCGGCAGCCTCCGTCACCGGCGCGACCTGGGACGCCAATGGCGGGCTGTACATGCGCTGAGCCGGGCGGGGCGGCGCTACGGTTTCAGCCAAACGAATGCTGCACGCCGGGGCGATTATCTTGCTATGCGGATCGCCCCTCTCAAGGATCGAATATGGCGCGCATACTGTGTTTCGGTGAAATCCTGCTCCGCCTGGCCGCGACCGGCGGCGACCTGCTGGTGCAGAGCCGCAGCCTGGCGGTGCATGTCGGCGGGGCGGAGGCCAATGTCGCCGCCGCGCTCGCCCAGCTTGGCCATGACGCGGCGGTGCTGTCGATCCTGCCGGATTCGCGGCTGGGCGACGCGGCGGTCTCGGCGCTCGGCGCGCGGGGCGTCGATACCCGGCGGATCGCGCGGCGCCCCGGCCGGATGGGGCTGTATTTCTTCGAACCCGGCGCCGGGGCGCGGGCGGGCGAGATCGTCTACGACCGCGCCGGATCGGCCTTCGCCGACGGGCTTGGCACGGCGGTGTGGGACGACGCGCTGCCCGGCGGCGGCTGGCTGCACCTGTCCGGCATCACCCCGGCGCTGACCGCCGTCGCGGCGAACGCGACGCTGGCGCTGGCCCGCGCCGCGCGCGCCGCCGGCTTGCGCGTGTCTTTCGACTGCAATTATCGCCCCAGCCTGTGGCAGGCATCGGGCGGCGACGCGCCGACCATCCTCGGCGCGCTGGCGGCGGAGGCGGACCTGCTGTTCGGCAATTACCGCGACGCGGCGCTGCTGACCGGCGCGGCGTTCGACGGCGACGGGCCGGAGCGGCGGCGCGCGGCGGCCGAGGCGCTGTTCGCCGCTTTCCCGAACCTGACGACGATCGCATCGACCAGCCGCCATGTCGACGGCGCCGACACCCACCGGCTGTCGGCGCGGATCGATACGCCGGACGATGTCGTCCAGCTCGACGAGACGGCGCTGACCGGCATCGTCGACCGGATCGGCGGCGGCGACGCGTTCGCCGCCGGCGTGCTGCACGGGCTGGCGACCGGCGGCGACCCGGCCCGCGCCGCCCGGCTGGGGCTGGCCGCCGCCGTCCAGAAGCATTTCATCTCCGGCGACGTGTGGATCGGCGACGCCGCCGGCCTCGACGCCTTCGTCATCGGCGGCACCGGGGACATCCGCCGGTAAGTGGACCTGTGGGCTCCCGCTTTCGCGGGAGCCCTTTAGTGCGGGCTATTTTCCGGTGAAGTGGCGGTCGTACCAGGCGATCGAGCGCTGGGTGAAATCGGCGAGGTGCTGGGTTTCGCGCATGCCGTGGCCCTCGCGCGGGTAGCGCAGCATCACCGCTTCGACGCCGACGTCGTAGAGCGCGGTGAAATACTGCTCGATCTCCGCCGGGTTGACCAGCAGGTCGTTGTCGCCGTGGCTGAGCAGCACCGGCGTCTTGACCTGATGGACGAAGCGGATCGCCGAGCGGCTCCACAGCATGTCCATGATGCCGCCGGTATGCGGCTTGCCGAAATATTCCTGCTCCAGATAGTCGTGGTAGACCGACATATAGTTGTGGCTGACCAGGTTGGAGATGCTGGCCCACGGGATCGCCGCCTTGAAGCGCGGCGTCTGGGTGATGACCCAGTTGGTCAACTGGCCGCCATAGCTGGCGCCTTCGACGCCAAGCCGCTCCGGGTCGATCCACGGGAATTGGGCGAGCGCCGCGTCGACGCCGCGCAGCACGTCCATCGCCTCGCCGCCATTCTGGTCGCGGGCGATGGCGTTGGCGAAGGCCTGGCCATAGCCGGTCGAGCCGCGGTAGTTGACCATCAGCACCGCATAGCCATGGGCGGCATATGCCTGCGCCTTGTGGACGAAATTCGGCCCCTGCTGGCCATGCGGGCCGCCGTGGATGTTGACGATCATCGGGTGGGTACGCGCCGCCGTGCCGGCGCCGACCCCCGGCGGGATGGTCAGAAACGCCTCGATTTCCCGGTCGTCATAGCTTTTGAAGGTGAAGGCGCGGGTTTCGGCGACCGCCTTGCCGCGCAGCATGTCGGCATTCAGGTCGGCAAGCTGGGTCGCCTTGCCGCCGGGGCGCAGCACGTAAAGCTGCGGCAGGTTGGCGGGCGTTGCCATCGCCGCGACGATGCTGCCGCTGCGTGCGACGGAAAAACCCATGACCGAGCCGCGCGTGCCGGCTTCGGGGCCGATGCGCTCGGCGGTGCCGCCGGCGGCGGGCAGGCGATAGAGGCCGACGTTGCCGCGCGACTGGACGGTGAAATAAAGGTGGCGACCGTCCGGGGACCATTGCGGGCGGCCCTGGACGTCGTCGATCCCGGCGCCGAGGTCACGGCGCGCGCCGGTGGCGACGTCCAGCGTCCAGACATGGGGGTTCTCCATGTTGGTTTCGGACGAAGTGACTGGGCGCATCAGGCCGGAAAAGGCGATGGTCCTGCCGTCCGGCGAGAAGCTGGCGGCATATTCGACGCCGCGCGTCTGGCTGAGCCGCCGGATCGCTTTCGTCCCGACGTCGATCGTGAAGATGTCGAAATTGTAAGTGAAGTCCTGGTCCTTTTCCGGGTTCTGCAGGAACAGCAGCGTCCGGCTGTCCGGCGCCCAGTCGATCGAATGCTCGTAGCGGTCGCCGTCGGTCAACTGGGTGACGGTGCCGCCCGCCACGTCGACGACGAACAGATGCAGGCGCTTGTTGTCATTGAACCGTTCCGGCCAGCCGCGCGCTGGGCGATACCAGTAGCGGGTGATGATGATCGGGTCCGCTTCCATCGGCGGTTCGGTCGACGGCACGGCGGAGACGAAGGCGATCTTGCTGCCGTCCGGCGACCAGGCGAAATCCTTGCTTGCGCGCGGCAGCGGGTGGTTGCTGTCGTCGACTGGGGCGAGCAGCCGGGCGTTGCCGCCGCCGGCGTCGGCGATCATGATGCCGTCACCGCCGCGCCAGGCGACGCGCTTGCCGTCTGGCGCCCAGCGCGGCGTGCCGCCGGCGACGCCTTCCGCGCTGCCCCAGGGTGCCGCCTTGCCGGTGGCGACGTCGGCGCTCCAGATCCGGGTGTAGGGCATGCCGACGCGATCGCCGTACTGAACGGCGAACAGCACGGTGCGGCCGTCCGGCGACAATTGCGGGTCGCTGGCCGATTTCAGGTAGAACAGGTCGGCGATCTCGATCTTCGGCGAGGCCGTGCGCGGCAGGACGGTACTAATCCCGGTTTTTTGAAGCTCTTGCGCCGTGGAAGGCAGCGGCAGGGCGAGCAGCGCGACGGCGGCGATGCCGACCATGAAGCGCAGATATCCTGATCGTTCCGGCATATTGACCTCCCCCTTTTTAAATAGCTATGTCAGAAATCTATATTGTGTAATAGAAATTGCCAGCGGAAATGTGCACGACTGCGGGAGGAAGGAGAGAAGGGCGCCGCAGGCCGGGCAGCGCGTAGAGCGCCGCTATCATTGCCTGTTTATCACAAATTTTATACAGAGCCGTCCGCAATCCCCCATTTTCACATTGGTTTTCGCATGAGCCTAGTCGTCCGCAATCTTTCAGAGCAGCTGGTGGACCTGGTCAGAGACCGTATCCTGTCCGGCGCGGTGCTGCCGAACAGCGCGATCCGCCAGGACGCACTGGCCAGCGAACTGGGCATCAGCAAGATCCCGCTGCGCGAGGCGCTGGCCCGGCTCGAGCAGGAAGGGTTGCTAATTTCGCAGGCCAATCGCGGCTTCTTCGTCCGTCCGCTGTCGGCGGAGGAGGCGGAGGAGGTGTTCGCTTTGCGCCTGAAGCTGGAACCGGACGTAATGGTGCTGAGCGCGGAACGGGCGACCGCCCAGCAGCGCAAGGCGGCGAAAGACGTGTTTGCTTCGCTGTATCAGGTGACGGAGGCCGGCGGCGCCGGTGTCGCCGCGTTCAACCGCGCCTTTCACATGGCGCTGCTGCGGCCCGCCGGCCAGCCGATCGTGCTCGGCATATTGCGGCGGCTGCACGTGATGGCCGACCGCTATGTCCGCAAGCATCTGGAGCCGCTGGGCCGCGACGAACGGGCGAATGAGGAGCATCGCGAGATACTGGCGATCTGGTTGGCGCGCGACCTGGACAATATCCGCGTGCTGACCGAGCGCCACCTGGAAAAGACCCGCGACGACCTGCGGCAGCAGCTGACGATCGAGAGTTGACAAGCTTTTTTGCGACCAGAATACCGTATACGAAATTGCTCGAGGGGTGGGGATGATGCGACGGCGCTTCGGATGGTCGGCGTTGTTCGGGCCGGTATGCGCCGGCGCGATGGCGATGGCGGTGACGACGACCATGGCGGCGGCGCCTGCGCAGGCGGGGCCGTTGACGCTGGAGGCGATCTACGGCGCTGAGGCGGTACAACTGGAACCGCGGCTGGTCAGCAAATGGCTGGGCCGCGATGCCTATACGGTGATCGAGCCGGCCGCCGGCGGCGGTGTCGACATCGCGCGCTACGACACAGCGTCGGGCGCCCGTTCCATCCTGATCGCCGCCGCCGCGCTGATCCCGCCAGGCGCGGACAAGCCACTGGCGGTGTCCGACTATGCCTGGTCGCCGGACGGCCGGCGCGCGCTGCTGTTCGTCCGCAGCGCCGAGGCGCGCCGCAACAATCCCGTCGGCGACTACTGGCTGTTCGACCTGGACAGCAAGGCGCTGCGCCGGATCGGCGGCACGGCGCCGGCGCTCAGCCTGCTCTATGCCGAATTCTCGCCGGACGGTCGGTCGGTCGCCTATGTCCAGGCCAACAATCTGTATGTCGAGACGCTGGCTGACGGGGCGGTGCGCCGGCTGACCACGGACGGCAGCGACCTGCTGCTGAACGGCCGCGCCGACGTGGCATATGAGGAGGAGTTCCGGCTCGGCAAGGCCTTTGCCTGGAGCCCGGATTCGCGCCGTATCGCCTATTGGCAGTTCGACACGACCGGCATCGGCACCTTCTACATGATCCGCAATACCGGCGGCGTCTATTCGACGGTGATCCCGCAGCAATACCCGAAGCCGGGCACGACATTGTCGGCGGTGCGGGTCGGCAGCGTCGCGGTCGACGGCGGGGCGACGACCTGGTTCGCCGTCCCCGGCGACCCGCGCCAGACCTATATCCCGCGCATGGACTGGGCGGCGAACGCCGACGAGGTGCTGATCCAGCACGAGAACCGGCTGCAGAACCGCAACGCCGTGCTGCTCGGCAGCGTCGCGACCGGGGCGGTGCGCGAGATCTTCGTCGATTCCGATGCGGCGTGGGTCAACGTCAACGACGACCCGCAATGGCTGGCCGGCGGCCGCGCCTTTACCTGGCTCAGCGAGCGCGACGGCTGGCGCCATCTGTATGTCGTATCGCGCGACGGCACGCGGGCCGAACTGCGCACGCCGGGCGCCTTCGACGTGGTCAGCGTGCAGAATATCGATCTGGCCGGTGGCCATGTCTATTTCATCGCGTCGCCCGAAAACGTCACCCAGCGTTACCTGTATCGCGCGACGCTGAGCGGCAAGACGCGGGTCGAGCGGCTGACCCCGGCGGCGGAGCCGGGGTTTCACGCCTATGACATCGCCCCTGGCGCGCGCTGGGCGTTCCATACCGTATCCCGTTTCGACAGCCCGCCGGTGACCGACGTCGTCAGCCTGCCGGCGCACCGGCCGGCGCGGACGCTGTCGATCAATGCGGCGATGCGCGCCTTCGTCGGCGCGGCGGACAAGGGCGCGGCGGAATTCTTCCGGGTCGATATCGGCGGAGGTGTCGCGCTCGACGCGTGGATGATGAAACCGCCCGGTTTCGACCCGGCCAAGACATATCCGCTGCTGATCTACGTCTATTCCGAACCGGCCGGGCAGACGGTGCAGGATAGCTGGGGCGGCGACCGCTATCTGTGGCACCTGATGCTGACCCAGCGCGGCTATCTGGTCGCCAGCATCGACAGCCGCGGCGCCAATTCCCCGCGCGGGCGCGACTGGCGCAAGAGCATCTACCGCCAGATCGGCATCCAGGCATCAGCCGATCAGGCGGCCGCGCTGCGCGCAATGATCGCCAGCCGCCCCTATATCGACCCGGCGCGGATCGGCGTCTGGGGGCGCAGCGGCGGCGGTGCGATGACGCTGAACGCGATGTTCCGTTACCCGGAACTGTACGCGACCGGCATCGCCATCGCCTCGCCGACCGACCAGCGGCTGTACAACGCGATATACCAGGAACGCTATATGGGCCTGCCGGACGACAATGCGAAAGGCTATGCAGACGGTTCGCCGATCAACTTCGCACAAAATCTGAGGGGTAAGCTGCTGGTCATCCACGGCACGGCGGACGACAATGTCCATTACCAGAATCTGGAGCAATTGGTCGACCGGTTGATGGCCCACGGCAAGCAGTTCTCGATGATGGCCTATCCGGACCGGACCCACGGCATCAGCGAAAAACCGGGCACGCGGCTGCATCTGCAGACGCTGATGACCGATTATCTGAACGACAACCTGCCGCCGGGCGGGCGGTAAAGGAGACGGGCGATGGCGCGGCGTGACGGGGCGAGGCGGGGCTGGCTGGCTCGGGCAACACTGGTGGCAGGGATGATGATGGCAGGATTGATCGCGACGCCGGCGCTGGCCGCCTCCACCGGGTATGACGCGCTGGCGAAGCTGTTCGACGAATGGCGCACGTTCGAGCGGCCGGCGATGGCGGACGGGGTGGCCGATTACGGCACCGCCGCGATGGCGCGGAAGGCCGCCGGCCTGGCCGCGTTCCAGGAGAAGCTAGCCGCCATCCCGACCGCCGGCTGGACTGAGGCCGAGCTGGTCGACCACCGGCTGGTCGCGGCGGAGATGAACGGCCTCGATTTCGACCTGCGGGTGCTGCGGCCGTGGGCGCGCGACCCGGCCTTCTACGTCAGCGTCTGGCCGGAGCGCTCCGACGTGCCGTCGCGCGAAGGGCCGGTCTCCTTCCCGGAGATCGAGCTGTATGCCTATAAATTCCCGCTCGCCAAGACCGACCAGGCGGTGCTGACGCGGCGGTTCGCCGCGATCCCCGGTTTCCTGGCGCAGGCGCGCGCCAACCTGAAGGACAGCACCGCGCGCGACCTGTGGGTCTACGGCACGCAGAGCCTGCGCAACCAGGCGGAGGCGCTGGCCCGGCTGGAGGCGGGGACGCTGACCGTCACCACGCTGGAGGGGGCGTGGAACGCCAACCTGAACGGCGCCAGCCCGGCGCTCAGCACGGCGGTGGCGAAGGCGCGGGCGGCGACGGAGGATTTCGTCCGCTGGCTTGAGGCGGAGGCGCCGGGCAAGACCGGGCCGTCGGGCGTCGGCAAGGAGAATTACGCCTGGTATCTGAACAACGTCCACCTTGTTCCCTATAGCTGGGACGACGAGGTCGCGTTGCTCCGCCGCGAGCTGGAACGCGCCCATGCGACGCTGAAGCTGGAGGAGCACAACAACCGCGCGCTGCCGCCGCTGCTCCCCGCCGACGACAAGGCCAGCCTCGACCGGCTGGCGGCCGAGCGGCTCGACCGGTTCGTCGCCTTCCTCGTCGATGACGGCATCATCCCCGACAAGCCCTATCTGAAGGAATCGCTGGTCCCGCAGACGGTGCGTTTCGTGCCGCCGGGCGAGCGGCAGTTCTTCGCCCATGTCACCCACCGCGAGCCGATGTTGCTCTACGCGCACGACTATCACTGGATCGATCTGGCGCGGATGCGCGACGAGCCGCATGCCAGCCCGATCCGCCGCCGGGCGCTCTTGTCCAACATCTGGGACAGCCGGGCGGAGGGCTTCGCCACCGGCTTCGAGGAGCTGGTGATGCATGCCGGGCTGTACGACGACAATCCCCGTGCCCGCGAACTGGTGTGGATCATGCTCGCCAACCGCGCGGCGCGGGGGCTGGCGTCGCTCTACGTCCAGGCCAATCTGTGGACGCTGGAGCAGGCCGGGCTGTTCCAGGCGGAATGGACGCCGCGCGGCTGGGCAGGGGCGCGGGATTCTCTGACCACGTTCGAGCAGCTATTGTACCTGCGCCAGCCGGGCTACGGCACCAGCTATGTCTCCGGCAAGCTGCTGTTCGACCGGCTGATGACCCGCTTCGCCCACGCGCAGGACAAGGCCGGCAAGCCGTTCGAGCTGCGCGAGCTGATGCGCCAGTTCAACGACGCCGGGATGATCCCGACCACCGCGATCGAGCAGGAACTGGCGCCGCCCGGCACACCAACGCTGGGGGAATAGCGGCGGCGCGCCCGATTGCGGGTCGCAATGAAATGCGCGCACCCCCATCGTAAAGGCGTGAAGAACCGGGACGGGGCCCAAATAATATTGGGAATTTCCCAATAGCGTCCCGGCGTTTCTTGACTTTTGCGCGTCTGATGCCCATAAACAGGACGCTAACGTCGCCTGCGACGGAATTTGACGCTTCAGGCCGATCCTTCCTTTCTCACGCTACAAGCTCCGTCGGTATTTCGCCGGCGGGTCATCTTCGTGTTTGCGAAGGACACATCATGCCTATTGGTACCGTTAAATTCTTCAACACCGAAAAGGGTTTCGGTTTCATCAAGCCGGACGACGGCGGCACGGACAGCTTCGTCCACATCAGCGCCGTCGAGCGAGCCGGCATGACCACGCTTCGGCAGGACCAGCGGGTCACCTACGAGATCGAGACCGACCAGCGCGGCCGGTCTTCGGCGGTGAACCTGGAGGCCGCCGGCTGACCTGTCGGCCGTGACGACTGCCGGCCCCTGGGCAGAGCGCGGGGCTTTCCCGGCGCGCCTGCACAGGGGCCGGGTTGCTACCTCGACCTCGACCGTGGCCGGGGTTTTCATCCACCCATGCGCGCCAGACGGCCGTATTTTAGGGATATCATGCGTTTTCCAATTCGTTTTTCACCTCACACACACGAACCGAGGCCGGCGGCAAGGCCGCCGCATCGCCTCAGCATTCATCGGAAACCAGCCGTTTCCGGCACCACTCTGTCCCGCCGCGCCCTGCGCCGGGCGGTGGCCGAAATGATCGACTGATTCCTCCAATCAGGAGAAACGCGCCGTGTCCGTCACCAGCAGCTTCTATCTCGCCCGCGCCATAGATTGCGCCCGCGAGGCCAGCGCCACCGACCTCGCCAATGTGCGCGAGCGTTGTCTGCGTTCAGAGGCGGCGTGGCGGGCGATGGCGGAACGCGTGCTGCGTACCGAGGCGAGCCGCTCTAAGCGCGAGGCCGAAAGGGCACGGGATACCGCCGGCGGCTGATCGCCGCGTCCGCGATCGAATTCCGAACGGCAGGCAGGGGCGCAGGCCCGGCAGACTCGGTTTGCCGCACGATCCTCTCCGATCGGCGGCAAACCGGTTCGCTGTCGAAACCGTTCATCCACGAGACAGTTTGGCCGGAACAGTCAGCGTATTCCGGTTGCCGAACCCGCCGAGGCGGGCGGCAGCCGGGCAGTATTCGCGCATCCGCGCAACCAGCTATCGTGTCTTGAAGGAAGAACGCAATGGGTATCGCCGTCACAAGGCCAACATCTCTCGTCATGTCCGCACTGTTCGTGCTGGCGGCGCCGGGCGCCGCGCTGGCGCAGGAGGCCGTCCAGGCCGACAGCGCCGAACAAATCAACGTCTACGGATCGCCGCCGGCGGACCTGACCGGGCTGCCGGAAGGGCCGGCGATCGAAGGCATCATTTCCGCGCGCAGCGGCGGAAGGATGCAGGTTACCGGTGCCGATGAGACGAACACGACGGTCGCGCTCAGCGAGGGCACCGAAATCCGCGGGCGTGGCGGCTTCCTCGGCATGAAGCGGACGCCGCTCGCCGCCGACGCGCTGCTCAACGGCCTGCCAGTCACCGTCGAGACGGTGCAGTGGGGCGGGGGGCTGCTGGCCAGCCGGATCCGGCTGAAGGACGCCGATCTGAAGACCGCGGCGATGATCCGCAGCGGCACCGCCCAGGGCTTTGCCGAGCAGAGTGCGGCGACCGAGGCGCTGCGCGGCCGGATGGGCGATATCGACCAGTATAACGTGAAACGGACGACCAACGTCTATTTCGACACCGGCAAGTGGCAGTTGTCGTCGGCGGCGGCGAGCGAGCTTTGCGCCACGGTGCGCGAGGCGGAGGCGACGAACAACGCGCTGCTGCTCGTCGTCGGCTACACCGATTCGGTCGGCAACGAGGATTACAACCAGGTGCTGAGCGAACGCCGCGCCGGCCGCGTCGTCAACTACCTGCAGCAGCAGTGCCGCTGGGCACCCTACCGGATGCTGACGCCGACCGGCATGGCGGAGGCCGACCCGCTGGCCGACAACGAAACCCCCGAAGGCCGCGCGCAGAACCGCCGGGTTTCGGTCAACATCCTGGTCAGCAAGGCGGTCGACGGCCTGCAGTAAGCCGGACGGGGCGGGCGGTGCCTGGCCCCCGGACGCCCTTCGTTTTCGGTTCAGCCGATCGCCTGGGCGACCAGATGGCCGGATACGCCGCCCAACCCGGGTCCGGGGTGGGTGGAGGCGCCGATCTGGTAGAGGTGCCTGATCGGTGTCGCATGGCCGCGCGCGGCGGCGAATGGGCGCAGCAGGTGGAACTGGTCGACCGAGCAGACGCCTGAATAGGGGTCGCCGCCGACGAGGTTGATGTTGTGCGCCTCAAGCGTATGCGGGCCGAGCACCGTCATGCCCAGCATCGCCGTGTCGAGGTTGGCGATGTGGGCGCCGAGCCGGGCGACGATCCGCCGCGCATAGGCTTCGGCGATCGCGTCGGTCCAGCGGCCGTCCGCCGGCGCCGCGATCTCGCCGGCCGCGTCGCCGCGAATGACGCGGGGCAGTTCCTGCAACTGGATCCACAGCAGCGAAGCGCCGGGCGGGCAGCGGGACGGGTCGGCATCGGCGGGCTGGCCGACGACGATCGTCGCCTCCGCCGGCAGCAGGCCGCGTTCCGCCTCGTTCACCGCGCGCGATACGCCGTCCAGCCCCGGCGTCAGGTGGAGCAGGCCGACCCGGCCCAGTTCCGGGTCCGCCCAGCGCGGCGGCTCCGACAGAGCGATGTGGATCTGCATGCAGCCCCGGCCGTAGCGATAGGCGGCGGCCTGCCGGCGGATGTCCGGCGCGACCGGCTGGCCGGCCAGCAGCCGCTCGTAAAGCTGGGTCGGCGTGACGTTGCAGACGACGGCGCGGGACGCGGCGAAGCGGCGGCCGTCGGCGGTGACGACGCCGCGCGCTCTGCCGCCCACGACGGTGATGCCGGTGACGTCGGCGTCGGTCAGCACGGCGCCGCCGCCCGCCTCGATGATGCGGCGGAAGGCGGTGACGATGTTGGCGCTGCCGCCTTCGACGAACGGAATGCCGACCATTTCCAGCGTGAACATCACCACCTTGGCCATCAGCGCCGAAAAACTGCTTTCCGGGCCCAGCCCGACATGCAGCACCCACGGCGCGATCAGCGCGCGGACAAGATCGGAGCCGAAGGATTGTTCCAGCCAGTCGCGCACCGGCAGCAACCCGCCGGCACCGAACCCGGCCATGCCGTCGACCCCGCGCCGGAACAACTGCCCGCCGAGGAGCTTCAACGTTGCGGCGGAGCGCGGTTCCTGCCCCAGCAGGCCGAAGATCAGCGGCGCATCGCGCTCGATCTGTGCCATCGCGGCGGCATGGGCGGCGCCGTCGCCCCGGTGGAGCGTGTCGAACGCGGCGACGTTCTCCGCCCGGGCCTGGCGCAGCAGCAGCGACCGGCCGTCGGGCAGCAGCACGCCGGTCGGCACAGCCGCCGGTACCATCCGCACCCCTTCCGCCGCCAGCCGGGGCTTCAGCGCCGGGTAGAAAGGGGTGGTGACGAACAGCGGATAGGACATGGAAAACAGGTCGTGGCGATAGCCGGGCAGCGTCACCTCCCCGGTGCGGATGCAGCCGCCGGCGACGGCCGCCCGTTCCAGCACCAGCACGCGCCGGCCCCTGCCGGTCAGTTCGGCGGCGCAGACCAGCGAATTGATGCCGCTGCCGACGATCACCACGTCATAATCGCTCATTCGCCCGCCTCCTCGAACCCGGTCTCCTCAAACCACGCCGCCGGCGACCGGCCCTGGTCCGGCCCCAGCATGGTGAAGCCGCCGTCGACGGCAATGTCGGTGCCGGTGATGAACCCCGCCATGTCCGAACAGGCGAACACCACTGCGTCGGCCACGTCGCCGCCGCGTCCGGCCCGGCCGAGCGGGTGGAGCCGCGCCGCGACGCGGTCGGCACGGGCTTCGTTGCCGGCGCGCGCCGCCAGCGCGGGCGACCATGTCCAGGCCGGGGTCACGGAGAGCACGCGAATGCCGCGCGGCGCCAGCGTCGCGGCGGCGTTGCGGGTGAACTGGGCGAGCGCCGCCTTCGATGCCGGGTAGAGCGCCCGTCCGGCCGCGCCATAGCGTCCGCCGACGCTGGTGATGTTGACGATGACGCCGCGCCCGTCGGGCAGATGGGCCATCGCCGCACGGGTCAGCATCGCCGCGCCGACAAGGTTGACGTTCAGCGTTGCCAGCCATTGCTCGCGGGTCGAATCCAGCCCGGCATCGGCGTAGATGCAGGCGTTGTTGATCAGCGTGTCGACATGGCCGAAGCGGGCGATCGCGGCGGCGACGGCGGCGGCGATATCGGCATCGCTGGTCAGGTCCGTCCGCACGAACAGCGCGCCTTCGCCCAGTTCCGCCGCGACCGCCTCGCCCTCCGCCACGCCGCGGCCGAGCAGGACGACGCTGGCACCGGCGCCGTGCAGCCGCCGGGCGATATCGGCGCCCAGCCCCTGCGTCGCGCCGCTGACGATCGCGACGCGGCCGGCGAGGGCGATCATGCCGCCTCCGGGGGGAACAGGCTGTCCACCGACGCAACATCGCCGATCAGGGCGATGTTGAACAGCGCCGCGTCGTGGACCTCCGGCCGGGCGGCGGAGCAGGCGTCGGCGGCGACGACGACTTCGTAGCCCATGTCGGCGGCGTGACGGGCGCTGTGCTCGACCACCGAATTGGTGGCGACCCCGGCCATCGCCAGCCGGGTCGCGCCGAGATCGCTCAGCACCGCTTCCAGCGGGGAATCATAGAAGGCGTTGACCCGGCCGTGGGTGACGACCGCCTCGCCGGCCAGCGGCTCCAGCCCGGCATGCCAGTCGACGCCCCAGCTGCCTTCCTCCATCGCCCCGGCGGCAACGACGTTGCGGAAAATCGGCGCGTTGGTCCGCACGCCCGCGTGCCCGGCGGGAAAGGCGATGCGGACATGGACGATCGGCACGCCGGCCCGCCGGGCGCCGGCCAGCAGCCGCGCCGCCGCCGCGACTACCGCGTCGCGCCGGTCGCTGCCCTCGGCGACGCCCAGCCGGATGCGCCCGTCCGGGTGCAGCACCTCATTCTGGTAATGCAGCGCCAGCAACACGGTGCCGCTGGTCACAGGAACGCTTCCAGCGTCGCGTGCACCTCCTCGCTGTCGATCAGATCGATCCGCTTCTCGACGATGGCGAAGCCGTCGCCGCGCGGCAGCAGGCGGTGGGTGTAGAAGCCGGAGAGCAGCCGCTGCGGCAGCGACAGCCGGCTTTCGGCCATCAGAAAGGTGGAATGGACGACGGTTTCGCCCGGCACCGTCGCGGTGCCGAGGCGGATATTGCCGACGATCCGGGCGGCGTGGACTTGTGGCTGCTGCGACCAGGCGCGCTTTTCCTCCAGCCGGCGGGCGCGGACCTCGCGCATCATCGCGTCCTCGTAGAACAGCGAGACGTGGTTGATCGGATCCGGCTGGTCGGGGCGGAGCGGGGCCCAGTACATGCCGTCGGGGGTGAACAGCTCCAGCCAGTCGAACCAGCGCCGCTGGTCGAGCAGCGCTGCTTCCTCGAACAGGAAGGCAGTGACGGCGGCGAGGATGTCGGCCGGGGACATGGTTGCGGTCGCGCTCATCTCAGGCCTCCTCGCCCATATATTCGGCCCAGGCGCGAAACTGGTTGCGCATCGGCAGCTCGCTCAGCCCGCCGCCGGTGTAGCGGCCGTTGCCGTCGCCCTGCTCGCGCCCCGCCTCGCGGTGCAGGCTGACCCAGTCGCCGCCGTCGGTCGCCAGCCCTTCCTGCACGCGGGCATAGACCTCGATGTCGTCGGGCATCACGTTGGACGACGGCGAGTTGACGATGTTGGCGTAGGTGATCGAACGCTGGAAATAATCCTCCGGCGCGCCCTTCAGGCGGAAGGTGTAGATCTCGACCAGCGTCCGGTCGACCGCGATCGGCCGGATCACGCGCAACTGCTGGAACGAGGTGTGCGGCGCGCAGCTTGGGTAGATGATCGAGTTATGGCGTTGGACGGACAGGATTTCGTGCGCCTTTTCCGGCCCGTGCACCGCCTCCAGCGCCGCCTGGTGGCCGAGCGACACCGGGTCGGTCGGCGGGGTGAAGATCGCGCCCATGTAGCTGTGGCCGCGGTCGTAGGCGACCATCTCCAGCGCCCCCCAGAAATCATAAGGCTCGCCATTGCCTTCGATGATGTGGAGCTGGAACGGCATCTGCCCGCCGTCGCCGCGATGCTGATACTCGGCGCGGGCGGCGTTGACCGCGCTTTCGTGGGTGACCATCGGGTGCGACGTATCATTCAGATTTTCGAAGAAAATCTTCCAGTTCGACCGTTGCCAGACGCGGAACACGCCCCCGGCGACCTCGACCTCCCCCTCCGGCGCGCGGTCGCAGAAATTGTCCAGCGTCAGCCGGATGCCGCCCAGGAACTCCTCCAGCGACGGCCCGTCCTCCGCCAGGCTGGCGAAGACGAAGCCGCGATAGCTTTGCTGGCGGGGCACTCGCCGCACGGAGAATGCCGGGTCGCGCAGGTCGAAGCGCGTATCCTCATACCCCTCCCGCGCCGGCACCGACAGCAGCCGGCCGTCGCAGCGGAAGTTCCAGCCGTGGAACGGGCAGCGCAGGAAGCGCCCGGCATTGCCGCACGGCTGGGCGAGCAGCTTGGCGCCCTTGTGCGGGCAGCGGTTGAACAGGACATGCGGCTTGCCGTCGTCGCCGCGCACCATCACCACCGCCTCGCGGCCGATCAGCGCCTGATGATAGTCGCCGACGTTGGGGATCTGGCTTTCATGGCCGACATAGATCCAGGCCCGGCCGAAGATGCGGTCCATCTCCAGCTCGAACAGGCCGGGGTCGACATAGACCGACTTGTGGACGCGGTCCGGTTCGACCAGCGTATCGATGGCGGGCAGTTGGCGGGTCATCCTATCCTCCAGCAGAATATCAGGCATCGAGCACCAGCCGCTCGCCCCTGGCGCGCGACACACAGGTGCAGATCAGTTTTCCGGCGCGTTTCTCGCGCTCGCTCAGGTTCATGTCGCGATGGTCCGGCTCGCCATCGATCACGTCGGTGACGCAGATGCCGCATTCGCCGCGCCGGCAGTCGAACAGCGGATCCAGGCCGATCTCCTCCATCACCTCCAATATCGTGCGGCCGACCGGCACTTCCGCCGTCTTGCCGCTGCGCGCGAAGACGGCGGTGAACGGGCGGTCGCCGGCCCGCGGATCGTCGGCGCCGAACAGCTCGAAATGCAGGCGCGCATCCGGCCAGCCGGCCGCCTTCGCCGCCGCCAGCGTCGCCGCGATCAGCGGGCGCGGCCCGCAGACATACAGGTGCCGGCCCTCGCGCGGCCCGGCGACCAGCGCGTTCAGGTCAAGCCCCTTCGCCGGGTCGCCGCCGTCGCACACCAGCCGCGCGCCGGGCATCGCCGCCACCTCGTCGGCATAGGCCATCGCCGCGCGGTGGCGGCCGGCATAATGGATCTCGGCGCCGCGCCCGCCCAGCGCGCGGGCCATCGCCAGGATCGGCGTGATGCCGATGCCGCCGGCGATCAGCAGGGTCTCCGTCGCCGTCGTGACCAGCGGAAAGTCGTTGCGCGGGCTGCCGACGCGGATCGGGTCGCCGGCGCCGAGGCTGTGCATGAAGCGTGATCCGCCCCGCCCATCGCCGCTCAGCGCCACCGCGATCCGGTAGACGCCGGTCTCTCCCGGCGCATTGACCAGCGAATAGGCGCGCATGCCGGATCGGCCGTTAGGCAGGCGCACCTCGCATTCGACATGCGCGCCGGCTGAAAAACCGTCGAGGCGTTGCCCGTCGGCCGGGGCCAGCGCGAATTCCCGCACCGCCTCCGCCCGCTGGGCCGCCTCAACCACTCGCATCGGCCTCAACACGCACGGCACCTCTGTCGTCGGGCGGGGACGCCCGTGATCTGCTGCTGTCGACATCATGGCGGCCGGGCGGCGGCGGACAACGCCGCCGGCTGGTCAGTTCGCGCAGGGTCTGTCCGAAAACGGAAGCAATCCGACGGCGGCGGTGTCCGGCCTCAGGCGGGCAGGGTGCGCCGTGCGCGATCCAGCGTCGCGTGGGGCGGTTCGCCGAAGCGGTCGCGGTAGAGGCTGGAGAAGCGGCCAGGGTGGCGGAAGCCGACGCAGGCGGCGACATGGGCGACGGTGGCGGCGCGCCCGCTCGCCAGCCGCATCCGGGCTTCGTCGAGCCGGGTCTGGCGCAGCCATTCGATCGGGCTGCTCGCCCGGAAGCGCCGGAATGCGGTGTGGAGGGTGCGCGCGCTGACGCCGGCGGCCGCCGCGATACCCTCCATGTCGATATCGTCGCCCAGATGGCGGCGCATGAAATCCTCCGCCCGGCGCAGATGATAGGGCACCGCTGCCCCAACGGGCGCGGTGGCCGTGTCGTCCGCATGGTTGAGCAGCAGGTGGTGCGCCAGCATCTCCATGGCCAGCGCGCCGGTGGCATCGTGGGCGGAGGAGCCGGCGGCCGGGTGGGCGATCAGGTAGCGGGCGAGCGCGATCATCGACAGGCCGGTGCTGCTGTCCAGCGCGAAAGTCGTGTCGAACGCGAAGCGCGCCGGCGCGGGCCGGCCGGTCAGCGCCTCCGCCGCGCGGATCAGCGTCGCCCGCTGGATCGGGATGATCAGTTGCTCGCAGTCCGCCGACCAGCGCAGGCTGCGCTGATCGAGCGATTCCAGAATCAGCCCGTGGTCCGCCGGGCAGGTCGTGATGCCGCCGGCATGCTCGACCTGGATCCAGCCGGACAGCACCAGTTGCAGCATGACGAAGCCGGAGGACGGCTCCGGCCTGACCGCGACTTCCGACCCGTAGCGCAGCTTGACCAGCGACAGCCCGCCGACCGGCATGCGGCTGAGGCTGGCGTCGCAGCGGCGGCCGGGAGCGGCCAGTTCCATCTCGTGCGGGCACAGCACGCTGGCGACGCCGGAGCATATCGCGCTGGGCGTGTGGCCGGCGAACACCTGGAAGGCGTCGAGCCGGCCCGCATCCAGGCGCAATGCCGCCAGCGCCGCCGTCATGGGCAGCCTCGCCGTCGGCATGGGTTGGAAAGCGGCATCCTCATCCTCTCGCGCGGCGCAATCCGCCGTTGGCCGGCCGTGCATTAGGCGGGCAGGGCGGGCTGCCTGTCAAGCCGCCACGGCCTGCGCCTCAGCGCCGCAGGGTGCTGGGCGGGACGCCGAACCGGCGCTTGAACAGCCGGGTGAAATGGCTGCTGTCGTTGAAGCCGGCGGCGTAGGCGATCTGGCCGATCGAGCGGTAATCCCCGCTGGCGGCGAGCCAGCGCCGCGCCTGATCCAGTCGCAGGTCGCACAGCCAATGGCCCGGGGTGGTGCCGGCTTCCGCGAACAGGCGATAGAGGCTGCGGCGCGACAGGCCGAAATGCCCGGCGATCGCCTCTACATCCAGCTCCGGATCGCCGACCCGCGTTTCCACCCAGTCGCGCATGCGGGCGATGGCGGCGTCAGCGCGCGCGCGCGACAGGCTCCTGTCGGCCGGGCGGTCCTCCAGGGCGCGATCGAGCATCGCCATGGTGACCGACAGGGTGACGGCACTGTCGCGCGCGTCGCAGGCGTCGCCGCCGTTGGTGAAGGTGCGGATCATGCCCGACAACATCCGCCCGACGCCCTGCTGGCCGGAAATCGGCACGGCGTAGAGCCGGTCGGCGTCGGCGCGCAGTTGCGTGACCATCTCGCGCGGCGCGCCCAGCACGACGGAACGGTTGCGGGCCGGTGCGTCGATGATGCACGGCGCGCGCGAATCCATCAGCACCATGTCGCCACCGGCCAGCGCGACCTTGCGGTCGTAATGGTCGACGACCAGCTCGCCGATGAGCGGCATGAGGATGAACGCACGGGCGGACCATTGCTCGGCAAGGGCGGGGCGGATGCTCCTGACCGCGCGTGCGCGGATCAGGAAGCCGTCGAACGGGCCGAGCGCGACGGGGGCCAGCGCGCCGGCGGCCTGCCCGTCGGTGGAGGTCGGTTCGGTCTCGAACGCGCCGTATACTGCCTTCAGCGAACGGGCGAAGCCGGCGAGGCCCGTTGCTTGTGACCTGGATTCCATCATCCACTCCGCCTTTGAAGAGAGGCAAAGGCCGTCATCGACCGGGCGAACAGCGCGGCATTGTTCGGATGAATCGGATCGATTTCAAGTAAATTCGGCGAGGGGCCAGGCGGGGCGCCGGGCTGGCACCCAGAGACCGGAGATTGGCACGGACGGACGGGACAGCGCGTCCGGCACCGTGGCACAGCGCGGGGGCAGCCGGCCGTGCGAAACAGGCCGGAACGATAACAGACCGAAGGGCGGCGGCGGACCGCCAGGCCCTTCAGGTAAAGAGGGGATGGCATGTGAGGACCCGTTACGCCCTGATTCTATGCAGCGGCCTGACCGTGCTGGCTGCGCCGGCGCTGGCCCAGGAGGCCGCCGATACGGATTCGACGGATATCGTCGTCACCGCGCAGAAGCGCGCGCAGTCGGTGCAGGACATCGGCATCAGCATCACCGCGATCGGCGAGGACGAACTGCGGCGAAGCCAGGCGACCGACATCGGCACGCTGGCCAACCAGATATCGAACGTCGTCGCGACGACCAGCTCGAACCTGCCCGCCTTCACCGTGCGCGGCATCGGCCTCAACGAATTCGCGTCGAACTTCGACTCCCCGGTCGCCGTCCATGTCGACGAGGTGTACAAGAGCAAGCCCTACATGGCGACGGTGCCGTTCTACGACATTCAGCGGGTCGAGGCGCTGAAAGGGCCGCAGGGGACGCTGTTCGGCCGCAACACCACCGGCGGGTCGGTCAACTACTACACCGTCGAGCCGCAGTTCGATTCCTCCGGCGGGATGAACCTGTCGATCGACAATCACGGCCGCGGGCGGATCGACGGCTTCGTCAACACGATGCTTGGCGAGCAGGCGGCGGTGCGCGGCTCCTACTTCGTCTCGCAGGGCCATGGCGGGCCGTACCGCAACCTGCTGACCGACAGCCGCTGGGGCAGCCCCAACCAACTGGCCGGGCGGCTGCAGCTGAAATGGCAGGGGGAGGGCACCACAATCCGCCTGATGGGCTACGGCTTTCGCGACAAGAGCGAACTGGCGCCCTACAAAAGCCCGGGCCTGTTCAACCCGGACGGGACGCTGTGCCCGCAGGTATTCACCGGCGAAATCCAGCGGCGGCGCGACTCATGTCTGAAATTCGGCCCGTTCGTGCCGGGGCCGAGCCCCCTCGGCCTGAGGGAATCGCAGAGCATCCGCACCTTCGCCGCCGATACGCCGTGGAAGGCCGACAACAGCGCCTATGGCGGCTATGCCCGGGTCGAGCAGGAAGCCGGGCCGCTGACCCTGACGTCGATCACCGCGTTTGACTATTTCAAACGCGATCAGGTCGACGACCCGGACGACACGCCTTACGTCACCACCAACCAGAACCTCTACAGCCGGATCAAGCAGTTCTCGCAGGAATTGCGGGCGACCGGCACGTTCGGGCGGTTGAACGTCTTGGTCGGCGGTTTCTACGAACATGACTCGATCCGCGACGTGGCGAGTGCCAATGTCGGGGAGAACCCGCTGGTCGGCCTGCCGCCCTTCGCGCCGCGCCTCGCCGCCGCCTTCACCCAGAAGGTGCGCTCGCTGGCGGTGTTCACCAATAACGAACTGGCGCTGACTGACACGCTGTCGATCGTCGCCGGCCTGCGCTACACCAACGACAAGACCTCGCTCGACGCGAGCAGCTATCTGGGCGCCGACGATCCGACCGGGCCGACGCATATCGTCTCGCCGGCGATCCCAGTGTCCGACCTTGTCGACAGCCGGACGGACGGCACGACGTCCTTCCGCCTCGGCCTCAACTGGAAGGCGTCGCCGGACCAGCTATTCTACGCGTCGATCTCCCGCGGCTTCCGCAGCGGCGGCTACAGCGTGCCGTTCGGCGGCGTGATCACCAGCTTCGATCCCGAAAAGCTGACCGCCTACGAGATCGGGTCGAAATCGCGGCTGGCCGGGCGAACGCTGGACCTGAACCTGTCGGCCTTCTTCTACGACTACAAGGACCTGCAGACCAACGTCGACGATCCGCTGTCGCCGCTGGTGCCGATCACCCGCAACATCGGCGGATCGCGGACCTACGGTGCCGAGGCGGACCTGACGTGGCGGCCGACGCCGACGACGCTGCTGCGCGTCGGCGGCAGCTATCTCGACGCGAAATACCGCAACACGGACGCGGTCATCACCACTTATGCCGGGCCGATCGCGCTTGACGGCAAGCGGCCGGTCAACACGCCGAAATGGTCGGCGCAGGGCCTGTTGCAGCAGAGCGTACCGGTCGGGCCGGACCTGGACCTGATCGGCAGCACCGATTTCAAGTATATCGGCGCGCGCTTCCTGGAATCGACCGGCCAGATCTTCGATCGCGCGCCGGCCTATTGGGTGCAGAATGCCCGGTTGGCGCTGTCGAGCCGGACCGGCGGCTGGGAAGTGGCGCTGTGGGGCAAGAACATCTTCAACAAGGAATATCTGACCTACATCAACAATGTCAGCTTCTTCCGTATCGAAATCTACGGCGAGCCGGTGTCCTACGGGCTTTCCGCGTCGTTCAAATTCTGATGCCGGCAGGGAGCCAAGCCGCATGACCACCGGTTTCTACACCAGCGAGCGGACGTTCTGGCACTGTGTCGGCATGCAGGCGCTGTTCCTGCCGATCGGCGGCTGGGTGCAGCCGCCGTCCGGGGTGGCGGGGGCGGACACGCCGGATTCCAAGCGCCGGCTGCTGTCGCTGATCCAGGCGAGCGGGCTGATCGACCAGTTGAAGGTCGGCGGACCGGCACCGATCGGCGACGCCGACCTGCTGCGCGTTCATACCGCCCGCTATATCGAGGAATTCAAGGCGGTCAGCGCCGCGGGCGGCGGCGACATCGGCGATTTCGCGCCGTTCAGCGCCGGCGGGTTCGACATTGCCTGCCTGTCCGCCGGGCTGGCCGTCGCGGCGGTCGACGACGTGCTGTCGGGCCGGGTCGACAATGCCTATGCGCTGTGCCGCCCGGCCGGGCACCATTGCCTTGCCGACCGATCGATGGGCTTCTGCGTCCTCGCCAACATCCCGATCGCGCTGGAGGCCGCGCGGGCGCGGCATGGGGCACTGCGCGCGGCGGTCATCGACTGGGACGTGCACCACGGCAACGGCACCCAGGCGATCTACTACGACCGGGCCGACACGCTGACCATCTCGCTCCACCAGGAGAATTGCTTCCCGCCCGGCTATAGCGGCGCCGACGATCGCGGCAGCGGCGCGGGCAAGGGGTGCAACCTGAACATCCCGCTCGCGGCCGGCGGCGGGGACGACGCCTATCGCTACGCGTTGGAAACGCTGGTCGTGCCCGCCGTCGAGCAGTTCCGGCCCGATTTGATCGTGATCGCCAGCGGCCTCGACGCCGGTGCGGCCGACCCGATGGCGCGGATGCTGGCGCATAGCGAGACGTTCCGCGCGATGACCGAAGCCGTGCTCTCGCTGGCGGCGCGGCTGTGCGGCGGGCGGGTCGCCGTCGTCCATGAGGGCGGCTATTCCGAAGCGCTGGTCCCGTTCCTCGGCCTGGCGATCGTCGAGGCGCTGAGCGGATGCCGAACGACTGTTACCGATCCGACACTCCCCATCTGCATTCCGCAGCAGCCGGGGCCGACGGCGAGCGCATTCCACCGCGCGGTTATCGACGGGATTGCGCGGAACTGGCGGGAATGGAGCGAGAATAAAGGATGATTGCGCGGATCCGGATTGCGGGCAGCGAGCGGCTAATAGTTGAATATTCATGTTGACAGCGGAAGCGATTCTCCGACACACTCTCCCCAACACGGCAAACGTGACAACAAGGGGAGATGGATGATGCGAGCGAGCAAGGCGGCTATCAGCCTGCGTGTCCTGGCGGTGGCGGGGCTTTTCCAGTTTGCGAATCCGGCGCTGGCGCAGAGCGCGACCGCGCCTGCCGCGAGCAGCGGCGAGGGCGACATCGTCGTCACCGCGCAGAAGCGCGAGCAGAGCATCCAGTCGGTCGGTCTCGCGATCAGCGCGATGGGGCAGCAGAGCCTGGCCGAGATGGGGCGGCAGGACATGTCCGCCCTGGCGGCCAAGGTGCCGAGCCTGCAGGTGCTCGCCTACAGCCCGACCCTGACCGTGTTCAACATCCGCGGCGTGTCGCAGAACGACTTCGCGGATTCGCAGGAGGCGCCGATCGCCTTCTACAATGACGAGGTCTACATCAGCGCGCTCGGCGCGATCGCCGGCCAGACCTATGACCTGGAGCGGGTGGAGATGCTGCGCGGCCCGCAGGGCACGCTGTTCGGCCGCAATGCCACCGGCGGCCTGGTCCAGATTGTTTCGGCCAAGCCGACCCGCGAACTGGACGGGTTCGTGACGCTGACCGGCGGCAGCTACGGCCAGTTCGCGACGGAGGGGGCGATCAGCGGGCCGCTGAGCGACCGGCTGCGCGCGCGCCTGTCCTTCACCAGCGACCATCACGGCGGCTATATCGACAATACCGCCGGCAAGGACATCGGCAATTCGAAGTTCTACGCCGGGCGCATCCAGTTGGCCGGCGACGTCGGCGACGGTGGCGAATTCACGCTGAAGCTGCAGGGGCTGCGCAACAATGACGAGCGCAGCGGCGGCCTCTACAGCCACCGCACCGCCATTCCCAATGCCGACGGACTGGGCGAATATGTCGCGCGGACCGACGACCCATACGGCACCTGCACCGGCTGTGACCTGTTCGGCTATGTCCAGCCGGGGGATGACATCTTCAAGGTCGGGTTCAACGGCCCCAATTACTTCAACCGCAGCTACTGGAGCGCGACGCTGCGCTACGTGCAGGATCTGGGCGGCGTCACCCTGACGTCGATCTCCGACTACCAGCACCTGAAGAAGCGTTATGCCGAGGACGCCGACATGTCGCCGGCGCCGATCTTCCAGTACTATACCGCGCAGAACCTGGATCAGTACTCGCAGGAGTTGCGCCTGTCGGGCAGCAACGACCAGGTGAACTGGGTGGTCGGCGGCTATGCGATCAAGATCAAGAGCCGCAACGAGTATAATACCGACCTGTCCAGCATCGGCCTGGGCGAGATTTACGGCGGTACGCTGGACACCGTGTCCTTCGCCGGCTTCGGCCAGATCGAGTATGCGCTGACCGATCAGGTCAGCCTGATCGGCGGCATCCGTTATTCCGCCGACCGCAAGACCTACGACTTCACCCACGCCGAGAACGGGGTGACCGATTTCACCTTCAACCGGGCCAGCGTCGGCAAGCTGGCGCGCCAGCATTTCAAGGATTATTCGGGCAAGGTCGGCGTCAATTTCAAGCCGAGCGAGGATGCGCTGCTCTATCTGAGCGTTAATCGCGGCATCAAGGGCGGCGGTTTCGGCACGCCGGCCTTCCACCCCGGCGACCTGTCGACGATCCCGTTCAAGGAAGAGGTGCTGACCGACTATGAAGGCGGCGTGAAGCTGACGCTTGGCGGCACGTCCCACCTGAACCTGTCCGCCTTCTATTACGACTACAAGGACTATCAGGCGTTCGAGCTGGTCGGCATCTCGCTGGCGATCCGCAACAAGGACGCGACGATCAAGGGGCTTGAGTTCGAGTTCAACACCCGCCCGGTGCCGGGGCTGTTCCTCCAGACCTTCGCGACCCTGCTTGACAGCAAGGTGAAGGGCGTCGTCCTGCCATCCGGCCGGGTCGCCGACACGCGGATGCCGCAGGCGCCGAAGCTAAGCATCGGCGCGCTCGGGCGCTACGAGTTCGATCTCGGCACCGGCAAGCTGGCGCTGCAGACCGACTGGAAATACGACAGCGCGCTCTATTTCTCGACGTTCAACGCGCCGGTCGACCGCCAGCCCGGCCGCGTCGTCGGCAATGTCCGCGCATCCTACGCGTTCAACGACCGGTGGGAGGTCGCGCTGTTCGCCAACAACGTGACCGACAAGGCCTATCGCCTCTACAATCTCGATCTGTCCGGGCCGTTCGGCTTTACCCAGCAATCCTATGCGCGGCCGCGCTGGATTGGCGGGAGCCTGACCTATCGTCTAGGTAGCTAGGGGCAGGGTGACTGTGGCTGTATGGCAGGGAGTGGGAGAATGGTGATGACGGCAGGGCGTATCTTTCCTGTCATCCGGTTGGCGGCGGGCATTGCGGCGCTGTGCAGCGTGGCGCCGGCCGCGGCGCAACAGGCGGCAGCGGGGGCGACCTTGTTCAAGCGCTGTGCGATCTGCCATTCCGTCACGCCGGGCAAGGGCGTGACGCTGGGCCCCAATCTCGCCGGTATCGTCGGGCGCAAGGCGGGCGCGCAGACGGGCTTCACCTATTCCAAGGCGATGGCCGGCGCGCCGTTCAAATGGGATCAGGCGAAGCTCGATGCGTTCCTGGCGCGGCCGCAGGCTGTGGTGCCCGGCAATCGCATGGCCTTTGCCGGCATGTCCAACACGGCGGAGCGGGCGCAGCTTATCGCCTATTTGAAAACATTGGGCAAATGAACGGCCGCCCGGCGGCCACGGGAGGAGCGTGATGAACATCTGGCGCATTGCAGCTTCCGCGGCCCTGGCCGCCGCCATCGTGCCGGCGGCGGCGCTGGCGCAGACCGAAGAGCTGAAAAGCGAGGAGATGTACCAGGTCGAACTGGCCGACCAGATGCGCCCGCATTGGGTGTGGGTGAACGACGTGTCCTTCACCCGCCCGCTCGACGGCCGCGCCTATCTGCTCGACGCCGACAGCGGGCAGTTCCTCGGCATGGTCAGCGGCGGCTATGCGCAGGGGCCGTTGCAGATCACCCGCGACGGCAAGCGCTTCTCGATGGTTTCGACCTATTATTCGCGCGGGACTCGTGGCGAGCGCACTGATGTTGCTACGTTCTATGACATCAAGACGCTGGACCAGACTGGCGAGGTGGTGATCCCGCCCAAGCATTTCATCAGCCTGCCGATCCTGTCGACCGCGCGGCTGAGCGACGACGACCGGTTCCTGCTGGTTTACAATTTCACCCCCGAACAATCGGTGTCGGTCGTCGACGTCGCCGCCGGCAAGCTGATCGGCGAAACCGCGACGCCGGGCTGCGCGCTGGTCTACCCGGTCGCGCCGCGCCGGTTCTTCATGCAGTGCAGCGACAGCGCGCTGCAGGCGGTGTCGATATCCGAGGCCGGTGCGCTTTCGCTCGATGCGACGACGACCAAGCTGTTTTCCGACGACGACCCGGCCAACGAAAAGCCGGTGCGGATCACCCCGGCCGAGTGGCTGTTCATCACCCGCGACAGCGAGGTGCGGATCGTCGACGGGTCCGGCGCGGTGCCGAAGGTCAAGGCGAAGTGGAGCCTGCTCGACAAGGATACCGCCGAATGGCGGATCGGCGGGCTGCAGCCGTCCGCCTATCATGCCCGCTCGGGGCGCCTCTACACGCTGATGCATGTGGGGGATCGCGATACCCACAAGGACCCCGGCACGGAGGTGTGGGTCTATGACGTCGCCGCCGGCAAGCGGGTGCAGCGGATCAAGCTGGACGGGCCGGCAACGGCGCTGGCGGTCAGCGAGGATGCGGAGCCGCTGCTCTACACGGTGATGTTCGGGGTCGACGAGCTGGCGGTCTACGATGCCCGCGACGGGACCAAGCGGCGCGGGATCACCGGCCTCGGCAATTCGCTGAGCGTGATCCAGCCGGCGCCGGTCGCGCCGTGAGCGGGTGATGCTCGACCCCTTCCTTCTGCTCCTCGCGCGGGCGGCGCTGGGCGGGCTGATGCTGGCGGCGGCGCTGCACAAGCTGAGTGAGCCGGCGCGCTTCGCCGACGCGGTCGACGGCTATCGGCTGGTGCCGGCGCCGCTGATCCGGCCGACGGCGTGGGCGATCATGCTGGCCGAACTGGCGGCGGCGCTGGCCGTGCTCTGGCCGGTCGGCGAGGCGTGGCGGGCGGGGCTGGGCGGTGTCGCCGGGCTGATGCTGGCCTATGCCGCTGCGATGGCGATCAACCTGCTGCGCGGGCGCAGCAATGTCGACTGCGGCTGCCTGGGCTTCGGCGCGGCCAAGCGGATTCGCTGGGCGATGGTCGGGCGCGGCGGGGCGCTGGCGGCGGTGTCCGCGCTGGTCGCCCTGGCGCCGGCGGCGGTGCGGCCGCTGCTGTGGATCGACTGGTTCGGCGTGGGCGTCGGCCTGCTGTGCGTGCTGTTGCTCTACATTGCGTTTGACGCGATCATCGGGGCGCCGTTGCGGGAGAAGGCCCGGTGATGACTGCCCTTGTCATTGCGGTATGCGTCCAGTGGGTGCTGATTGCCGTGCTGTGCGTCGGGCTGGTGGTGCTGCTGCGCCAGGTTGGGATGCTGCACGAGCGGCTCGGCCCGGTCGGCGCGCTGACCCTGCCGGGCGGGCCGAAGGCGGGCGATGCCGCGCCGCGGATGGCGCTGCGCGCGATGGATGGCCGGACGGTGACCGTCGGCGGCGCCCATGCCGCCGGCCGGTCGACCCTGCTGTTTTTCCTGTCGCCGACCTGTTCGGTCTGCAAGACGCTGCTCCCGGTGGTGAAAGGCATTGCGCAGGAGGAGCGGAAGGCGCTGGACCTGGTGCTGGCCAGCGACGGCGACGAGCCGTTGCAGCGGCGGATGGTCGCGGATCACGGGCTGGAGGCATTTCCGCTGCTGCTGTCGACCGACCTTGGCCTGGCCTATCAGGTATCGAAGCTGCCCCATGCGGTGCTGATCGCGCCGGACGGCACGGTCGCGGCCAAGGGGCTGGTCAACAACCGTGAGCATCTGGAAAGCCTGTTCGAGGCGCGCCGGCAGGGCGTCGCGTCGCTGCAGCAATATCTCAATCGTGAACGGGCCATCCCCGAGGGGATCGAAACGAGGACGGTAACATGAACAGACTGGACCGGATCACCGAAGCGCTCGCCCGATCGGCGGCGCGGCGCCTGTCGCGGCGCAGTTTCTTCGGGCGGCTGGGCGCGGCGATGACGGTGGCGACGGTGCCGCTGCTCCCGGTCAGCCGCGCCGCCGCCGAGCGTGGGCCGCAACCGCCCCAGCCGCAGGAAAAGGGCGATCCGGCCAATTGCGACTATTGGCGCTATTGCGCGATCGACGGCTTCCTCTGTTCGTGCTGCGGCGGATCGATGTCGTCCTGCCCGCCGGGGACGGAGCCATCGCCGATCACCTGGGTCGGCACCTGCCGCAACCCGGTCGACAACAAGGACTATGTGATCTCGTACAACGATTGCTGCGGCAAGAGCGCGTGCGGCCGCTGCGAGTGCAACCGCAACGAACGCGATACGCCGGTCTATCAGCCCGCCGGATCGAACGACATCAACTGGTGCCTCGGCACGCAGAGCGGCGTCGTCTACAACTGCTCGACCGCCGTCGTGCTCGGCGCCGCCAGCTAGCGCCGATGCGCGGGCGCTCCGCCGTGCCGTGGGTCGCCGCCCCGCTGCTGGCGGTGGCGGGTGCGGTGCTGGTGACCGGCGCGACCGCGCCGCAGGACCGATCGCCGCGAACCAATTACGCGCTGCATTGTCAGGGGTGTCACCTGCCGGATGGAAGCGGCAAGCCCGGCGCGGTGCCTGACATGCGCGGCGAACTGGGGCGGCTGGCCGCCATTCCGGGCGGACGGGAGTTCATCGTCCAGGTGCCGGGTACCGCCAGCGCCAAGCTCGACGACGCCCAGGTAACCGCGCTGCTCAACTGGCTGGTCCCGGCGATGGGGCCGCCGGTGCCGGGCGGGTTCAGGCCGTATAGCGTCGAGGAGGTCGGCCGGCTGCGGCGCCAGCGGCTGAAGCAGGTCGAGCCGCTAAGGTCCGAACTGGGCCGGGCGATCGCCGCGCAGCGGCGGTAGGGCTATTTTTCGACGATCTTGTCGAAGAAGGTCATGCCGACATTGGCGATCAGCGAGCCGCCGTCGACCGCCAGGATGGCGCCGTTGACGAAGGAGGCGGCGGGGCTGAGCAGCCAGGCGATCGCCTCCGCCGCCTCGTCGGCATGGCCGGCACGGCGTTGCGGAACATGTTCGCTGACCTTGGCGTAGGCGCCTTCCAGATCGTCGGCGATGTTCATCGTCGCCATTTCCTCGTCGCCCATTTCGGTGCGGATCCAGCCGGGCGCGACGATATTGGCGCGCAGCCCGTCACGGGCATGTTCGTAGGCGATCGCCTGGGTCATCAGGGTCAGGCCCGCTTTTGATGCGGAATAGGCGGCAAGCCCCGGCCCGGTCTGCACCGCGCCGACCGAGGTGATCGAGACGATCGCGCCCTTGACCGCCAGCAGGTGCGGCAGCGCCGCCTGGGCGAGAACGAATGGCCCGGTCAGATTGATCGCCAACTGCGCGTCCCAGTCCTCCAACCGCATCTCGGCGAACGGGACGGTGATGATGATGCCGGCGTTCAGCACCAATCCGTCGAGCCGGCCGTAATGGGCGACGACATCGGCGATCAGCTTGCGCGCCGCTTCCGGGTTGCCGATGTCGGCGACGAACGGGGTGATGCCGCCGGCCGCCGCTACCGCCTCCAGCGCGGCAAGCCGCCGCCCGCAGATGGCGACGCGGTAATCGCGGGCCAGTCGCCGCGCGGTGGCGGCGCCGATGCCGCTGCCGCCGCCGGTCACCAGGACGACCGGCTTGTCCCGATCGGCGCCATGTTGGCTCATCTTCGCCTCTCCCTGCTTATGAATAGGAACGTATTCGAGTTACGTGGATGTGTCGAGCGCAATTCTGTGGACAGGCTTTCTATCCTTCGATAAAACTCGAATCTATTCGAGATAATAATGGGCGGGAGGGGTATGCGCGCGGGAGATATCGCGCCGCTGATCGGCGGCACCTTCCTGGCCATGTATCCTATGATGGCGACGCCGATCCTGGTCGGCGGGCTGGTCGATTGGGCGGGGCTGTCCGGCGAGCAGGCCGGGTGGATCGGCACGATCTCGATCGGCGCGGTGGCGCTGGCGTCGATGCTGCTGCCGCGCCTGCTGCACCGCCACCCCGGCCGGGCGCTGCCCTTCCTGTTCGCGACGATGCTGGCGCTTGGCTATGCCGGCTATTCGTTCGCCGCCGGTTTCCCGGCCTTCGTGGCGTTGGCGCTGGTCACCGGTATCGGCTCCGGCGGGCTGCTGGCGGCGATGGCGATGCGGATCGCCAAGACCGCGCAGCCCGACCGCGTCTACGGCATCATCTATGCGACCGCGTCGATCGTGTTCGCGGCGCTGCTGTTCGCGCTGCCGCCGCTCGGCGAAGCCTGGGGTATCCCGGCGGAGTTCCGGCTGCTGGCGCTGGTCGCCGTCGCGGTGATGCCGCTGCTCGCGCGGCTGAAGGCCGATGTGGCGCCTGTGGGCGTGGAAGGCGGCGGCGCGACACGGCGACCGTGGGCGATGATCTGGACGGTGGTACTGGTGATGACCATCGCCTTTCCGCTTTACGGCGGTGTCTATGCCTTTTCGGAGCGGCGCGCGGTCGACATCGGCCTTGGCGCGGCGGCGATCGGCGGGGCGCTGGCGGCGGCGACGGTGATGACCGTCGTCGGCGCGCTGCTTGTCGCCTGGGTCGGCACCCGCCCCGGCCGCACGCTGCCGACGATGGCGACGATGGCGGTGGCGACACTGTCCTACGGCCTGGTGCTGGGGGCCGCCACGCCGCCATTGTTCCTGGCCGGGATGCTGGCGTTCGGGCTGATGCAGATGGCGCTCAATTCCTATTTCTTCGGTCTCGCCTCGACGCTTGACCGCGAGGGGCATGTCGCGGCGGCGCTGCAGGGCTATTCCCTGATCCCCTACGCGCTGGGCGCCGGGCTGTTCGGCAGCCTGGCGGGGGACGGGAATATGCGCCTGCTGGCCTGGCCGGCGGTGGCGATCAGCGTCTTCGCGGCGCTGATCCTGCTGCCGATGCTGATCCGGCTCGACCGGCAGGGCGAGGCGGCGGCGTGAGCGGGGAACTCGCCCGCGCGGCGATCGGCTGGCGGCAGATCGCCGGCCTCGGCGTCGCGCTGGTCGTCGCCGGCCAGTTCACCGGCTGGAACTACGGGCTGGCGGCGGGCGGCTGGGCCAACATGGTGGCGGCGACGCTGCTGATGGCGGTGCTGTGCTTCGGCCTGGCGCTGTGCGTCGCCGAGCTGTCCGCCGCCCGGCCGAGCGCCGGCGGACTCTATGTCTATTGCGAGGCGGCGTTCGGCCCGTTCGCCGGCTATGCCGTCGGCTTCGCGGTGTTCGCGGCGCTGTCGATCAGCACCGGCGCGGCGGTGCAGTTCGTTTCCGCTTATTGCGAGCACGCCTTCGGCTTTGGCGGCTGGCCGCTGAAGCTGGCGCTGTTCGCCGCGATCATCGCGCTCCACGCCCGTGGGGTGGGGGAGGCGATGCGCTGGATGGTCGGCGCCGGCGTGCTGGCGGTCGTCGCGATCGGGCTGTTCGACATGACGATGCTGCCCTATTTCGATCCGGCCAAGCTGACCGTCGACGGCCGCCCGCCTGCCGTCGACCTGGCAGGGGTGATCGCCTGCATCCCGTTCGCGATCTGGCTGTTCATCTCGGTCGAGCAGACCGCCGCCGCGTCGGAGGAAGTACGCGACCCGGCCCGTGCGATGCCGCGCGGGATCATCGCCGCGATCGTCATCCTGCTGCTGTCGGCGCTGAGCGTGCTGCTGCTGGCGGCCGGAGGCGGCGGTGTCGCCCAGGTCGGCGCCGCCGACGACCCGATGCTGGCGGCGATGACCAGCCCGCTGGCGCAGGGCGGGCCGGGGCCGATGGTCATGATCGTCGGCGCGGGCGGAATGCTGGGGCTGGTCGCGACATTGTTCTCGCTGATCTACTCCGCATCGCGCCAGTTGTTCGCGCTCGCCCGCGACGGCCACCTGCCGGCGGTGCTGGCGCGGACCAATCGGCGCGGTGCGCCCCATGTCGCGCTGCTGCTGGTCGGCGCGATCGGCGTCGCGATGGCGTCGGTCCGCCCCGAAAGCATCCTGCTCGCCGTCGTGCTGCTGCTCAGTGCCTCCTACGTCGTGCTGCTCGCCGCGTTCATCCGCCTGCGCCGCCGCCAGGGCGATCTGCACCGCCCGTTCCGCGCATGGGGCGGGCAGGTGACCGCCGCGCTTTGCCTGTGCCTGGCGCTGCTGGTCTGCGTCGCCTGCTTCCAGGTGGAGGTGCCGGTGCTGGTTGGGCTGGCACTGCTGCTGGGCGCCGCCGGGCTTTGCTATCTGTGGAGCCGCCGTCACCGGGCGCCGGCTTCTCCCGCCTTTGTTTCGCCGATGGAAAGGTCGTCCGATGTCTGATGATGCTGTGCTGCTGGAGCGGCGCTTTCGGGTTATGGGCCGCAACGCGCCGCTGTTCTACGACCGGCCGGTGCATCTGGTGCGCGGCAGCGGCGTATGGGTGGAGGATGCCGACGGCCGGCGCTATCTGGACGTCTACAACA
Source organism: Sphingomonas flavalba (assembly GCF_004796535.1). Classification (GTDB taxonomy): domain Bacteria; phylum Pseudomonadota; class Alphaproteobacteria; order Sphingomonadales; family Sphingomonadaceae; genus Sphingomonas_L; species Sphingomonas_L flavalba. Next base: position 99,532 of record NZ_SPHY01000007.1, read on the forward strand.
ACGTGCCCCATGTCGGCCATTGCCACCCGCATGTCGTGGAAGCGATCGCCCGGCAGGCGGCGACGCTGAACCTGCACACCCGCTATCTGCACGAAACCGTCGTCGCCTATGCCGAGCGGCTGACCGCGACCTTCGCCGAGCCGCTGGACGCGGCGATCTTCACCTGTTCGGGCACCGAATCCAACGAACTTGCGCTGCGGCTGGCGCGCTATCGCAGCGGCGGGCGCGGCATCATCGTCAGCGATTTCAGCTATCACGGCAATTCGGAGACGCTGGCGGCGGTGACCACCTGCTTCCCGGTGCCGGAGCCATTCCCCGCCTTTGCCCGCAAGGTGCCGGTGCCCGACCCCTATCGCGACCGGCAGGGGCGGGACGACGCGGCGCTGGGCGACCTGTTCGCGGCGAAGATCGCCGAGGCGGTCCGCTCGCTGAAGGCGGAAGGGATCCCGCTCGCCGCGCTGCTGATCGACACGCTATTCGCCAATGAGGGGCTACCGGAGCCGGTGCCCGGCTATGTCGCCAAGGCGGTCGCCATCGTCCGTGAGGCGGGCGGCCAGTTCATCTGCGACGAGGTTCAGGCCGGCTTTGGCCGCACCGGCGACGCGATGTGGGGCCACCAGTTGAGCGGCGTCACGCCGGATATCGTCACGCTCGGCAAGCCGATGGGCAATGGCCACCCAATTGCCGGGGTGATCGCGCCGGCCGAACTGATCGATTCCTTCGGCAAGGCGGCGACCTATTTCAACACCTTCGGCGGCAATCCGGTGTCGGCCGCCGCCGGCATGGCGGTGCTCGACGTGATCGAGGATGAAGGGCTGCTGGAGAACGGCCGCCGGGTTGGCGCCCATGTCCGCGCCGGGCTGGAGCGGCTGAGGACGCGTTATCCGATCATCGGCAACGTCCGGGGCAGGGGGCTGTTCTTCGGCATCGAGATCATCGCCGACGCGGCCGAGAAGACGCCGGATCCGGCGCGGACCAAGCGGCTGGTCAACATGATGCGCGACCGGGGCGTGCTGCTCAGCCGTATCGGGCGGTACGACAATATCCTGAAGATGCGGCCGCCGATGGTGTTCACCACGGACGATGCCGATCTGCTGCTGGCGACGCTCGACGACGCGTTCGCGGCGCTGTGAAAGGCCCGGTGATGCCTGATTTCTACGCATTGCCGGACGCGGAGCAGGCGGCGCTGCTGACCGGCCTCGCCCGCCATGCGCTGGCGCGGTGGGATGGCGCTTTCGACACACCGGAACTGGTCAAATATCGCGAAAATGCCGTGTTCTCCGTCCGCCATGCGGACGGTGGGCGGGTGGCGTTGCGCGTCCACCGCCACGGTTACCATTCCGACGCGGCGCTCCATTCGGAACTGCACTGGATGCAGGCGCTGGGTGCGCGCGGCGTCGCGGTCCCGCCGATCGTGCCGGCGGCGTGCGGCAGCATGTTCGTCACCGTCACTGCGCCCGACATTCCCGAACCGCGCCAGGTCGACATGCTCGGCTGGATGGCGGGGACGCCGGTCGGCTCCGCCGAGGATGGGCTGGTGCTTGATCCGGCGGCGGCGGAGCGGCTGTATTTCGACGCCGGGGCATTGGCTGCGACGGTGCACCGGGAAACCCGGGCGATGCGGTTGCCGGACGGCTTCGTGCGCCATGCCTGGGACGAGGCCGGGCTGATCGGCGCGCAGCCGCTGTGGGGGCGGTTCTGGGACCTGGCGATGCTGACCGAGGCCGACCGAGCGCTGCTGGCCGAGGCGCGGGCGCGGGCGGCACGGGACCTGAGCGCCTTTGGCCGGACGGCGGAGAATTACGGGCTGATCCATGCCGATTTCGTGCCGGAGAATTTGCTCAGCGAGGCAGGGCGGCTGAAGCTGATCGATTTCGACGATTCCGGCTTTGGTTGGCACATGTTCGAGCTGGCGACCGCGCTCTATTTCAACATCGACGAGCCGTTCTACCCTGCGATCGAGCGGGCGCTGTTCGCCGGCTATCGTTCGGTCCGGCCGCTGCCGGCGGCGGAGGAGACGCTGCTGCCGCTGTTCCTGTTCCTGCGCGGCACGACCTATCTGGGGTGGATCCAGACCCGGCCGGAAACCCAGACGGCGCGTGAGCTTGGCCCGATGCTGATCGCGCGGATCCGGCAGGTGGCGCGCGCCTATCTTGCCTCGCCCCCGCCCGCGCCGGCATAGGGCGGGCGCAATGAACGCGGGACGGCCAGCAAACACTCAGGCGCGCGGGCGCAAGCGGCGGGACGCGCTGCTCGGCGCGGCGCGGCAACTGCTGGCCGAGCGCGAGAGTGACCAGATCACCCTGGTCGACGTCGCCGCGCGCGCCGGCATCCCGAAAAGCTCCGCCTATCATTTCTACGCCGACGTGCTGGAACTCTACAACGAACTGGTCACCGTGCTCGACGCGGAACTCCAGCAGGCGATCGTCCGCCCGATCGGCCCGGTCGAGGGGTGGGAGGCGCTGATCGGCGTCGTCTTCGACCGCGCCGCGCTGTTCTTCGCCGAACACCCGGCCGCGCAGCAACTGATGCTCGCCTCGCAGACGCCGCCGGCGGTCAAGCGCTCCAGCCGCCGCGCCGACATCAAGACCAGCGGCCTGATCGAGCAGCATATCGATGCGCAGTTCGTGATGCCCGACATCCCCGACCGCAGCCGCATATTCTTTCACGCGGTCGAGGCGGCGGACCTGATGTTCGGCCTGTCGCTGTTCCAGTACGGCGCGCTGAAACCGGTGATGGTCGAGGAGGCGAAGAAAATGTCCTGCGCCTATCTCGGCCTATACATCCCGCGTTTCCTGCCGCGGCGGTAGAGCGGCGCGCGGTCAGCCGCGGGCGAGGATGCGCCGGGCCTGATCCTCGTCGACGACCTCGGCATATTTGGCCTGAAGATCGAACAGATTGGCGTCGTGCTGGGCGGCGCCGCGATCGGCGCAGCCGTCGCGTACCACGAACGGCGCGAAGCCGTTCTGCAACGCGTCGAGCGCGCTCGCGCGGACGCAGCCGGAGGTCGAGAATCCGGTGATCAGCAGCGTATCGATGCCAAGCGTGGTCAGCATCGGCGTGAGCGCGGTGCCGAAGAAGGCGGAGGCATATTGCTTGGTGACGACGATGTCGCCGGCCGCCGGGGTCAGCGCCGGCGGAAAGGCGCCGAGTGGCGACCCCGCCTGGAATTGGGCGAGCGCCGGCACCTTGCGGTAGAACAGCCCGCCGTCGACGCCGCCGGGCGCATAGACGACGCGGGTGAAGATGACGGGTGCGGCGGCGGCGCGTGCTGCTGCTGCCAGCCGCGCGGTTGCCGCCACCGCCGCTTCGCCGTCCAGGAACAGCGACGAGGCGGGGTCGAGATAGGCCATGACCATGTCGACGACCAGCAGCGCCGGGTGCGCGCCGGGGGCGAGCGTGCCGCTGAACGGATCGACGGAGCCGGGGGGCGCCATCGTCAGATCGCGCCCTGCGCCTCAAGGGCGGCGAGCGCGGCGGCGTCCAGCCCGAGGAGCCTGCCGTATACCTCCGCATTGTCCTGCCCGACGCGCTCCGGCGCGGGGGTGCGGACGCCGCCCGGCGTTTCGGAGAATTTGGGGAAGCTGTTCTGCATCGTCACCTTGCCCCAGCGCGGCGTGTCGACCTCGACCAGCGCCTCGCGCGCGGCGAAATGCGGGTCGGCGATCATCTCCGGCGCGCGATAGATGCGGCCGGCGGGGATGCTGTGGGCGATCATCGCCGCTTCGACCTCGTCGACGCTGCGGGCGCTCGTCCATGCCTCGATCAGCGCATCAAGCTCCGTCTGGTGACGGCCGCGCGAGACGTGATCGACATAGCGCGGGTCGGTCGCCAGTTCGGGACGGCCCATCGCCTGGCACAGCCGGGCGAATACCGCGTCCTGATTGGCGCCGATCAGATAATCGCCGTCGCCGCACTTGTAGACGTTGGACGGTGCGATGCCGGGCAGCACCGAGCCGGACCGTTCGCGGATGTAGCCGGATTTCTGGTATTCGGGGACCAGGCTTTCCATCACCTGCAGCACCGCCTCGTACAGCGCGGAATCGATCACCTGCCCACGGCCGGTGCGTTCGCGCGCGTGAAGGGCCGCGAGCGCGCCCATGCAGCCGTAGGTTGCCGCCAGGCTGTCGCCGATCGACACGCCCATGCGCGACGGCGGCCGGTCCGGGTCGCCGACGATATGGCGCCAGCCGCCCATCGCCTCGCCGATGCCGCCGAAGCCGGCGCGCCCGGAATAGGGGCCGGACTGGCCATAGCCGGAGACGCGCACGATGATCAGCCGCGGGTTGAGCGCATGGAGCACGTCAGGGCCGAGCCCCCATTTTTCCATGGTGCCGGGCTTGAAATTCTCGATCAGGATGTCGGCGGTCGCCGCCAGCTTGCGCGCTAGTTCCTGCCCCTCCGGCATGCGCAGATTGGCCGACACCGCCTTTTTGTTGCGGGACACGACTTCCCACCACAGCTTTTGTTCGCCACGGCCCCAGTTGCGCATCGGATCGCCGGCGCCCGGCGGCTCGATCTTGATCACCTCCGCGCCCATATCGCCTAGCAACTGGCCGCAGAACGGCCCGGCGATCAACTGGCCGAGCTCGACCACGCGAATGCCGTGCAGCGCCCCCTGCTGTTCCTCCATCATCCTTTCTCCTAACCCGCCGTCGCCGGTTGCGGCCGCCATGCCGGCTGCCGTGGCGCGGGGAGGCCGGTTTCCGCCTCGCACCGGGCGCGCAGCGTGTCGATGTCGGGGCCGAAATCGAATATCGGCAGCGGGCCGCCGCGCCCGGCGCGCATTTCGGCACGCAAGGCGTCGGTCCCGGCCTCGTCCACCGCACCGTCGGCGAGCACGACGCCGTAGCGCCGCGCGCCGTCCGCTGTCACCAGCCCCTGATGCCATTCGCGCGCGACCAGCGCCGGGTCGCGCTCCAGCGGGTCGCCCCAGCCGCCGCCGCCCCAGGTGATGTAGTGCAACTGGTCGCCGGCCTCGACCTGAAGCTGTTCCAGCTTGTTGCCGACGATGGTCTGCGTGCCGTCCGCTTTCTCCAGTATCTTGCGGGCGCGGGCGCCGGGGGCGCCGCCGTTGACGCCCCAGGGCGGCACGAACCAGCGGTCGTCGTGGATCGCGATCACCCCCGGCTCCAGGAAGCGATAGGTCATGTGGATGCCGTTGCCGCCGCGGTGCAGCCCGGCGCCGCCCGAGTCCGGCGCGGTTTCGTACCGCTCGATCCGTAGCGGGAAATAGCGTTCCAGGAACTCGTTGGGCACGTTGGTGAAGCCGGGCCACAGCGAATGGCCGTCCGGCCCGTCGCCCAGCGGCCGGCCCGGAATGCCGCCGAAGCCGATCTGGAACAACTGGAACCACTGCCCGCCGGCATCGACGCCGGAATAGAACAGGTGGGGGCTGGACGAAAAACCGGCGGCGTTCAGGAATTCAGGCGTCTTCTGCCCCAGCAGGCCGCCCAGTATGTCGAAGATGCGGCCGAGCGCATGGGTCCGCCCCGACAGCGCCGCCGGGAAGCGTGGTTTCAGCAGCGAGCCTTCCGGGATGCGGACCTCGATCAGATCGTAGAAGCCGTCGTTGAACAGGATCTGCGGATCGAACACCATGATCATGTAGATGCCGAAGAACATCTTGAACATGTTCTCGTTCAGATAGAAGTTGATCGAGGCATCCGATTGCGGGTCGGTCCCGTCGAAATCGAGGATCACCCGGTCGCCTTCGCGCCGCATCGTGCATTTGATTCGGTACGGGCCGTAACCCATGCCGTCGTCGCAGATGTAATCCTCGAAGCTGGCCGGTTCCTCGCTGATCGAGCTGGCGATCAACTGCTTCATCGCGCGGTGGTTGCGCTGCAGAAGCTCCTGCGTCGCCGACACGTACAGATCCTCGCCGAACCGGTCGCTCAGCTCCAGCAGCCGCCGTGCCGCGACCCGGCACGATGCGATCAGCGCGTTCAGGTCGGCCATGCACCAGTCCGGCTTGCGCGTCTGATGCATGACCAGCCGGACGAGGTCGGCATTGTATTCGCCCTTGCGCCAGATCTTCACCGGCGGGATGCGCACGCCTTCCTCGAAGATCGAATGCGCGTCGATCGGCATCGACCCGGCGACCTTGCCGCCAATGTCCGATTGATGGCCGAACATCGCGGTATAGGCGAGCAGGCGGCCGTTCTTGAACACCGGCAGCAATACCAGCCAGTCGTTGGAATGGCTGATCGCGCCTTCGACCGAATAGGGGTCGGACAGCAGGAACAGGTCGCCGTCCTCGACCGTGCCGTCATAGCCGGCGAGGAAGCCGCCGATGAACGAGCCGAACTGGCCGACGATCATCCGCCCCTGATGGTCGGCGATCAGCGGGAAAGCGTCGCCCTGTTCGCGGATGCCGGGCGACATCGCGGTGCGGACGAGGGTGGCGTCCATTTCGATCCGCGCGTTGCGGAGCGCGTTCTCGATGATGTCGAGGGTGACCGGGTCGATCTCGACGCCGACGAAAGGGGTAGGGTTCGACTGGACGATGGTAGCGGGCATGGTCGCGCTCCCTTCAGGCCGGGTTGATCAGGATGTTGCCGACATGGTCGACCCGGCCGGCGTGACCGGTTTCGATCAGCGTCGTCGAATCCAACTCGACGATGATCGCGGGGCCGGGGATCACGTCTCCGGCGCGCAGCCTGGCGCGGTCGTAGATCACCGCCGGCTGGGCGCGGCCGTCCATCCACAATTCGTGGTCGCGCAGCTTCGCGGCCGAAGGATTGCCGTCGCCTGCCGGAATTTCCGGCGCCGGCAGGGCGAGGGGCGGACCCATCGCCACCGCGCGCAGGTTCACCAGTTCATGCGCGGTATCCATGTTGAAGGTGAACAACCGGCGGTGTTCCTCGTCGAACCGGCGGGTGATGCCGGCAAGCCCGTCGCGCCGCAGCGTGTCGGCATCGATCGCCAGCGGCACCTCGAACGCCTGTCCCTCATAGCGAACATCGATTTCGAACAGGCTGGTGACCGCGGCGTCGTCGATGCCCTCGGCGGTCAGTTCGGCGCGGGTCTGCGCCGCCATCTCGTCGAGCAGGGCGAGCACCTCCGCCTCTTGCGTGTCGGCGAAGCGGCGGGAGAAGCTGCGCGCGGTTTCGGTCCGCATCCGCGTCGTCGCGTCGCCGAGCGCGCACAGCACGCCGGGCGACACCGGCGCGACCGCCGGCCAGCTGCCCATCAGCCGCGCGACGGCATTGACGTGGAGCGGCCCGGCGCCGCCAAAGCCCATCAGCGCGAAATCGCGCGGGTCATAGCCCTGCTGGACGGAGATCATCCGCAGCGCGCCGAACATGTTCTCGTTGACGATGTCGATGATGCCGCGCGCCGCTTCGAACAGGCCGATGCCGAGCGCGTCGGCGATCGTCTGCACGGCGGCGCGGGCGCCGTCGCGGTCAAGCTTGAACGTGCCGCCCAGCAGCGCTTCGGGCAGGTAGCCGAGCACGACGTTGGCGTCGGTGACCGTCGGCAGCGTGCCGCCCCGGCCATAGGCGACCGGGCCGGGCGCCGCGCCGGCCGATTGCGGACCGACGCGCAGCGCGCCGGTCAGTTCCGGCACATAGGCGATCGATCCGCCACCGGCGCCGACCGTCTTGACGTCGAGCGACGAGGCGCGGACCGATAGGTGGCCGACCTCCGTCGTCCGCACCCGGCGCGGTTCCAGATTCTCGATCAGCGCCACGTCGGTCGAGGTGCCGCCGACGTCGAGGGTCAGGATGTTGTTCAGCCCGGCGTGGCGGCCGACCCACAGCGCGCCGGTGACGCCGCCGGCCGGGCCGGACATCAGCAGCGAGACCGGGTGCTCCTCCGCCTTCTCCGACGACATCAGGCCGCCGTCGGAACGGAGCAGGGACAGGGTGCCGGCAACCCCGGCGTCGCGCAGCCGCCCGCGCAGGTTGTGGACGTAGCGGCCGACGACCGGGCGCACCGCCGCGTTGGCGACAGTGGTCAGCGTGCGTTCGTATTCCTGCATCTCGGGCAGGACCTCGTGGCTGAGCGAGATCGGGATGTCGGGCATCACCTCTCGCGCTATCTCCGCCACGCGGCGTTCGTGGGCGCCGTTCAGATAGGCGTTGATCAGCGACACGGTGAGCGCTGTCACGCCCTGCGCCTTCAGCTTCTCGAGGCCGGCGCGGATGTCGGTATCGTCGACCGGGCGGACCTCGTCGCCCTGCGCGTCCATCCGGCCCCTGACCTCGACCGTGTCCTCCAGCGCGGCGAGCGGTTCCGGCTTCGGCCAGACGATCCACCCCGCCAGGCCGCCGGGCACGTAGCTGCGCGCGATCTGCAGGATCTGGCGATAGCCTTCCGTCGTCACAAGTCCGACGCGGGCGCCCTTGCCCTCCAGCATCGCGTTGGTGGCGACGGTGGTGCCGTGCAGGAATGTCCGCACCGCGCCGGGCGCGATGCCGGCGGTGGCGCAGACCGCCTCGACGCCGGTCAATATGCCTTCCGAGCTGTCGTGCGGCGTCGACAGGGTCTTGTGCCGCCAGAACGCGCCGCTCTGTTCGTCGAGCAGTAGCAGATCGGTGAACGTCCCGCCGACATCGACGCCTAGACGATAGGCCATGGACTCCATCCCCTCCGTTATATGGTGGCGGGGCGTGGGAACGCCCCGGCCTTGCCGACCATGCCCGGCAATGGCTTGCCGATCACGCCGGTGAACCAGTCGGCCGTGCCGATCAGGCTGTCGAGCGTCAGTCCGGTGGAAACGCCCGAGCGTTCAAGCATGTAGACGACATCCTCGGTCGCGACGTTGCCGGCCGCACCGGGGGCGAAGGGGCAGCCGCCCAGCCCGCCGAGCGAGGCGTCGACGATGCGCGCGCCCGCATTCACCGCCGCCCAGACATTGGCGATGCCGGTGTTGCGGGTGTTGTGGAAATGGACGCGCACCGGCACCGGCGCGATCGCGCGCACCACGCGATCGACCAGCCGCGCGACGGCATCGGGCACCGCGACGCCGATCGTGTCGGCCAGCGCCACTTCCCGTGGGCCGGCGCTCGCGGCCTGCTCGGCCATCGCGACGACATGGTCCTCGGCGACCTCGCCTTCGAATGGGCAGCCGAACGCCGCGCCGATGGTGATCTGCCCGGACCGCCCCCCCGCCTGCGCTGCCGCGACGATCCGCATCGCGACATCGAGCGATTCGGCGCTGGTCTGGCCCTGGTTGCGCAGCGCGAAGGCGTCGGTAGAGACGCAGACCGCACCCAGTTCGTCGATACGGGTGGCGAGCGCCCGCTCGGCGCCACGCATGTTGAGGACAAGGCCGATATAGGTGACGTCGGGGCGCTCGGGCAGCGCCGCCGCGACCGCCTCGGCATCGGCCATCTGCGGCACCCGGCGCGGGTTTACGAAGCTCGCCACCTCTATGCGCCGCCCCCCGGCCGCCAGCATTCGTTCGATCAGCGCGACCTTGTCGGCGGTTTCGACCAGCGCTGCCTCATTCTGCAGGCCGTCGCGCGGGCCGACCTCGACGATCTCGACTGCGGCGGGGGGCTGGGGCGCACTGGGCATTCGGCGGGTCTGGTCCACGATTGAGTGTTGCATTGTTTGTATACAAATCGCCGATGCGGCGGGTCAAGCTTCCACCGGGGCCGGTGCTCAGCGCTTGCCCGGCCGCTGGTGGAAGGCGTCGTGATAGGCGTGGAAGGCGCGGCGGATGTGCGAGGTCATCACCGCGCGCGCCCAGTCCGGATCGCGGCGGCGGAAGGCGACGATCAGTTCGTCATGCTCGGCGCGCGATTGCTGTATCTGGCCACGGTCGTATTGCCGCGCGGTGCGGGTAACCACCGGCTGCTCGACGATGCCGGCGAGCAGGTCGGCCAGGCGTTCCGAGCTGGCGCCTTCGAGGACGATCGCGTGGAAGGCGCGATTGTGATCGAGGAAAGCGGACACATCGGGCGGGTCCGCCTGCGCCGCGGCATCGATCGCGCGGTTGTGGGTGCAGAGCTGCTCGATCGCCGAGTCGCTGATGCGGAGGGCGGCGCGCGCCGCAGCATAGCCTTCCAGCATGCTGCGCAGCACGAATCCTTCCTCGATCTCGTCCAGAGACCATTCGGCGACGAATGTTCGCTGCGATTCGTTGCGGCGGACGTAATGCTCGCCCTCAAGCCGCCGCAGCGCGTCGCGAACCGGCGTTCGCGACACGCCGCAGGCGGCGGCGAGCTGTTCCTCGCGCAACTGGGCGCCGGGAACCAGCGACCCGTCGAGGATCGCGCCGCGTATATGTTGATAGGCCCGGTCGGACGCCTTCGTCATGCTGCCCTCCACGCTCCCCCATGCGTCGCCATCACGGACGCTTGACGATGGTTATTTGTATACAATAATGTCCTGCCTGACAGACGCAAGGCTGTGGAGCACGCGCGCACCCCGGCGTTCATGCCGGGATCATCGGAGGGGGAGGCATGATGCCGATCAAAGGACCTGGTTTCTTTCTTGCCGGAGTTTCGCTGCTTGCTGCCGCCGGCCCGGCGCTGGCGCAGGGAGAGTCGCCGGCGGCCGGCGACAGCGGCGAGATCGTCGTCACCGCCCGCCGCGTATCCGAAACCCTGTCGCAGGTGCCGGCGTCGATCACGGTGCTGACCACCGACACGCTGACCCGCGCCAACATCCAGAAGGGCGAGGATTTCGTGAAGCTGACCCCCGGCGTCACGATCGTCACCAACACCGCCGACGCCGGCGACACCCAGATTAACATTCGCGGCATCAACGGCGCGCGTGACGCGGAAAGTTCCGTCGCGCTGGTCGTCGACGGCGTGCTCAAGACCAACACCGCACAGCTCAACCAGAACCAGGGTACGCTGCGCCAGGTCGAGATATTGAAGGGGCCGCAGGGCGCGCTCTATGGCCGCAATGCCGCGGCCGGCGCGATCGTCATCCAGACGGTCAGGCCGACCGACCAGTTCAGCGGCGCCTTCCAGGCCAGCTACGCGAACGAAAAGACGGTCAGCGCCAGCGGGCATGTCGCCGGCCCGCTTGGCTCCGGCATCGGCTTCGTCCTGTCGGGCGACTACCGGACCACCGACGGATTCTACCGTAACCTGTTCCTCGACCGGAAGGTGGTGGACGACCAGGAAGCCTGGAATGTCGACGGCCGGATACTGGCTGAAGTCGGCGATGCGACGACGATCGACCTGAAGGCGCGGTACGGCGAGCTTCACGGCGCGTCGATCAACTTCAATTCGTCCTTCCACATCCCCGCGCTGGGCGGGGCCTTCTATGAAGATGTCAACGCCCATCCGTTCCGCTTCTATTCGAACATCCGCCCGACCAACAACCAGAAGACGGTCGAGGCGTCGATCAAGCTCGATCACGATTTCGGGCCGATGACGCTGACCGCCTGGGCGCTGTACAGCGACATCAAGAACAACCTGACCGCCGACGGCACATCGGCCGACTTCGCCCGTTATATCGCCGCGGCGAGCGCGGACGGCGCGGCGGTGGTCGACAGTTGCTTCGCGTCGACCGCGGCGCTGACCGGCTTTCCGGTCAACCCGCCGGGCATGATCGGCCAGATCCCGGTGCCGTTCATCTTCGCGCCGGCGGATGGGTCTGTGTTCGGCGCCTATTCGCCGACGACCTGCGACGGCACCCAGTATCAGCAGCGCGACCAGCGCGACATCAGCGCCGAGATCCGCCTGGCGTCGAACGGCGACAACCGGTTCAACTGGCAACTGGGCGGTTATTACCTGCATATCGACCGGACCACCGCCGTCAGCCTGGGCGGCGACACCGGGCAGGGGATGATCCCCGGCTTCTACAACCCGCCGGGCTCGGTCAATCCGACCTCGCAGCTTTTTGCCGACAAGTTCCGCACCAACGTCTACGCCGCCTTCGCCTCCGGCCAGTTCAAGTTCACCGACACCGCCGACCTCGGCGTCGCGCTGCGTTACGATGTCGAGCAGCGCCGTGCCCGCAACCTGGTGCCGATGGCGCTCGATCCGTTCACCGGCGGGCCGATCAACCCGGGGCAGGCGAACGGACCGATCGGCCCGAAGAGCGCGACCTTCAAGCAACTGGAACCGAAGATCACCTTCCGCTGGGCAATGGCGCCGCAGGCGAATTTCTTCGCCAACTGGGGCGTCGGCTTCAAGTCGGGCGGTTTCAACAACCAGGGGTCGGCGGCGATCGTCGACCAGAATTTCAACGTCGCGCCGATCGACGCCGGCGTGTTGATCAACGACCAGTTCCGCAAGGAACGCTCAAGCGCGTTCGAGGCCGGCTTCAAGGGGCGGATCGGCCCGGTCAACTACAACCTGGCCGGTTATTACACCCGCGTCCGCGACATGCAGTTCTTCGAGTTCTTCGTCGGCAGCTTCGGCCTGCTCCGCGTCGTGTCGAATATCGACCGGGTCGACATCAAGGGCGCCGAACTGAACGTCGATGCGAAACTGGTCGACGGCTGGACGGTGTTCGGCGCGTTCAACGTCACCGATTCCGAGATCAAGAAGAACCAGTCGCGGCCCGACACCGTCGGCAACAAGTCGCCCTATACGTCGAACTACACGATCAACCTCGGCACCCAGATGATCGCGCCGCTGCACGACGATCTCGACCTGGTGTTCCGCGCCGATTACCGGATCACCGGCCCGACCTGGTTCCACACCGTGCAGAACCAGGAGAAGGCGACGATCTTCAGCGCGCTGCTGCCGATTTCCGCGCTGCAATTGCCGGCGGCGGTCGGCAATGCGGTGTACGACGTCAACCGGCGCGCGGCGTTCGGCGTGCTCGACCTGCGCTTCGGGCTGGAAGGCCGCAACTGGCGCGCGACGGTGTTCGCCAACAACTTCCTCGACCGCAAATATCTGAACGAGGTCATCCCGGCGATCGAGTTTGGCGGGTCGTTCATCTCGCCCGGGTCGCGCCGGCTGTGGGGGCTCGAGGTCGGGTATAAATTCTGAATTCCGGGGGGCGGCGCCGGGTTCCGGCGCCGCTAGAGTCTGTCCGCTCTAGGTGGCACCAGCGGGCCGATGCCGTTTCCGCTTCAAACAGGCAAACTCTAACGTCCCTGCATCCCGGTGCAGACCGCCGCCATCGAGCGGGTGTAGTTGGCCTCCGGCCCCAGCGTCTCGCCCAGGATCCGCATTCCGGCCGCGCAGTCGGTGCGCGCCTCCGCATGGCGCCCGGCGCGATTAAGGATCGTCGCGCGGTTGACCAGCAGGTCGCCGTGGTTGGCGTGAAGCTTGCCGTAGCTGACGTCGTAATTGTGCCGGGCGTCGTCGAGGATGCGGAGCGCCTCTTCGGTGCGTCCGCGTTCGGATTCGACCAGCGCCAGATACACCTCGGCGATGCCGATCAGATAGTGCGGGCGGCCGAAGGCGCGGCGGTAGATCGCGATCGCCTGATCCAGCGACTGCCGCGCTTCGGCCAGCCGCTTCTGCCCGTGGAAGATCTGCCCCTGCATCGACAGCGCGTCGGCGATCGTCCGGTTGTCCGGATCGAGGACGGCGCGTTCTATCGCGAGGGCGTTGGTGATGTAGCGGCCGGCGTCGTCCAGCTTGCCGGCCATGAACGCGTTCTGTGCCAGGGTGAACCAGCTTTGTCCGGTCGCCAGATGGCGGGGGCCGAGCGCGCGCTGGTTGATCGCCAGCGCGGCGCGCAGCGAGCGTTCGGCGGCAGCGAACTGGCCGTCGTCGGAAAGCAGCAGCCCCCGGTTCTGCAAGGTCGTCGAGATCTTGGCCGGCGGCGTGTCCGGCGTGGCGCGGTAGAGGGCGAGCGCCTGGTCGAAGGCAGCGACGCCGCGCCGGGTGTCGCCGCCCGCGGTGTGGATCATTCCTTCGATCACCGCGGCACGGGCGGCCTGATCCGCATCGCGCGCCGGGGCGTGGGCCAGCGCGGCCTTCGCCGCCGCGACCGTCGCCAGCGCTGCGTCCAGCCGGCCGAGCTGGAGATAGGTGGTCGCCAGCGTCAGCCGTGCGCTGGCGCCGTCGGCGCCCGCCCGCTGGATCGCCGGCATCGACCGCTGGATTGTTCCGCGCGCCTCGTCGAACAGGCCGAGATTGTTGTAGGCCTGCCCCAGCGTCGACACCAGCCGCGCCTGAACCACCGGCTGGCCGGCGAGTTCGCGCCGCGCCCGCGCCGCGCCGCGATCGAGGATGGTGAGGGCGGATATGGTGCGCGGGTTCTCGGTCGCCGGGTTCGACAGGGTGAAGGTATCGATCAGATAGTCGGATGCGGCCCGGGCGGTCGCCGTCTCCCGTTCCGCCACCAGCCGCTGTTCGTTCGCTTCGATCCGGCGGTCGTTGGCATAGAGCGCAAGGGCGGATGTCAGCAGCATTCCAGTGCTGGCTGCGCCGACGGCGATCATCAGCCGCCGCATCCGCCGCTGGGTTTCGCGCTGGACAAGATCGTCGAGAGACAGGCCGGTCAGCCCGGCGACCAGCTTGAGCGCGGCCAGTCGCTTGCCGTCCGCCTCGGCGCGCAGGTCGGCGGCGATCGGCTCGGCCGGCTGATCGGATACCGCGCCGTCGATGAGCTTGAAGCGCAGGGCCGGTGGAAAACATTCCTGCCCGGCGGTTTCCGGTGTGGCGGACGCATAGGGTTCGCCGCCGGTGATCAGTGCCAGCACACGCTGCTCGCCATGCATGCGCTTGAAGGTCGCGATCTCCTCGTTGACCCACGGAGAGCGCGCCGAAGCCGGCGAGCAGACGACGATCAAAAACAGCGATTCGGCTAGCGCGGAAGTGATCGCTTCGCCCAGATCCGCCGCCGCCGACAATTCGTCGCGGTCACGGAAGATCGGCGTCAGCCGCGCCGGGACCGGGCCGAATGCCGTTGGCCGGCCGACCAGCTTTGATGGGACGCGATAGGTCTCAAGCGTGCGGTGAAGCCAGGCCGCAACGCGCTTGTCGCGATGGCTGTAGCTCAGGAACGCGCGGTAACGCGGCACCGCGGGCGATCAGGTGGCGAGGGCCGCGCGCCGTCTACGCATGGCGCCGACCAGGCCGAAGCCGGCGATCAGCATCGCCCAGGTGGCCGGCTCCGGCACGCCGGTTGCCAGTTGATAGGACAGCACACCGTTCTTGAAGCTGGGTAGCTGGAAGGTGAAGCTGTCGAAGGCGAGCGAGCCGTCGGTGGCGGCGTCGAGCGTACCGAAACCGCGCAGCAGCGCCGGATTGGTGCCGCCGCCCCGGCCGATCGGGTCGCCGAACGAGCTGTAGGCGATGATGCAAGCGGCGGTCAGTTGCTCGTAGCATTGCGAGCGGGAGAAGCTGGCCACTTCTGTCTCGTAGGTGAAAGTGGAGGACTGGCCGGGCTGGAGCAGCACGCTGTCGGGGAAAGCGACGAGAATGTCCGTCGTGTCCCAGGCGAAGCCGAAGCTGTTGTCGCTGCCCGGCGTCGAGGTCATCTGAAAGCCGCTCAACGCCAGCGCGGCAGCATCGAGGTCGCTGACCAGGATATTGGTGCCGGAGGCGGCATCGTGGACGAGCGCGACGCTGCCGGTCAGTTTGTAAATGGTGCTGCCGCCGCCGGTGATCCGGAAGGAGAAGGACGCGCCGGCCAGCACGTCGCCGACCGGGTCGCGCCCGTCGACGCTGAAGTCCTGAAACATGCGGAAATCGCCGGGGAAGCTAAATCCCGGGCCGCAGCTGTTCAGGTCCTGCAGGCAGCCGGCGCCGACGTACAGACCCAGCCCGGCCGGCGTGATCGTCGAGTGCAACTCCGGCCGCACGGCGATGCTGCCGTCGTTGGTGAAGCTGACGTCGATGACGGTGCGCGACGTTGCGTAAGTATAGGCCCCGCCCGCCGCGTTGCCATTCTGGAACTCGACGACGCCGACGCCGACATTGGCGGTCGAGGCGAAGCTGGCGCCGGACCCGAAGCCGAGATCGCCGCTCTGCTCGCCGATCTTGTGGCCGGTATATTGGCGAATGTCCGGATCGCCGTTGACATTCGGGCGGAATTGCAAGGTTGCGCTGGCTTCGGTGACCACGCCGGTGACTTGTGCGGACAGTGGCGCCGGCACGGCGATTCCGCCGAACAGACAAGACGCAACGATAACCGTCGACGCGCGCATAACGATGTCCCCCTGAGCGGGGAAGAGTATAGGAAACGGCTTGTTAATCAAGGTACGAATGCCGGTCGCCAACAGGCCGTTTTCCCGCTGGGGGACAGATCGCCCCGCGCGCCGGTCGCGACGGATCAGGCCGGCAAGTCCGCGTCGCCTTCTTTGCGGGTGCCGGCGGCTTCCGCCGCGGCCTGTTCCTCCCGGTCGCGGTAGAGGGCGGCGCGGGCGAGCAGCATCAGCGTGACCGGCGTCGTCGCGGTGACGAACAGCGCGATCAGTATCTCGTGCAGCACCGGGCGCGCCTGGAGCACCGAGAAGCACAGGGCGGAGGCGACAAGGATGCAGGCGACGCCGGCGGTGGTGCCCAGGGTGGGCGCATGGGCGCGCTGGTAGAAGGAGCCCAGGCGCAGCAGGCCGACCGAGCCGATCAGCGTGACCGCGGCGCCGAGAAGGACGAGGAAGGCGACGATGATCGCCGCCCAGGCGGGCAGATCCGGTGCCTGGATCATTCGATAACCTCCCCGCGCATCAGGAATTTCGCCAGCGCCACCGTGCTGGCGAAGCCGAGCAGCGCGATCACCAGCGCCGCTTCGAAATAGAGGGTGCGGCCGGTCTGGATGCCGAAGGACAGCAGCAGCAGCATCGCGTTGACGTAGAGCGCGTCCAGCCCGAGCACCCGGTCCTGCGCGCGCGGCCCCCGCGCCAGCCGCCAAGCGGCGCAGGCCATGGCCAGGCCGAGCAGCACCTGCGCGGTGGTGATGGCAAGGGCGAGGAGCAGGGTGGTCATTCGAAAATGTCCATCAGCAGGCGTTCGTAACGGGTCTTGATCAACGCGATCAGCGCCTCTTCGTCGATCAGGTCCAGGACATGGATCAGCACCGTGCGCCGGGCCGGATCATGGCGCATCCACAGCGTGCCGGGCGTCGCGGTGATGATGATCGCCAGCATCGCCAGCCCGTAGCGGCTGCGCATGTCGATCGGCAGATTGACGAAGCCCGATGCGCGCGGCCGGGTGGCCGGGAACAGGATGATCCGCGCGACGGCGAGGTTGGAGCGGACGATATCGGCGAACACGGCGATCGCCAGGCGCGGGATGGCGCGGGACAGCCTGATCCGCAGCGGCAGCGGGCGCAGCGCCGCCAGCCCCTTGGCGGCGATCAGCGCGACCAGCGTGCCGAGCAGAAGATGGCCGGGCGACAGCGACTCGTTGAGCAGCAGCCACAGCAGAACGAGGGCGGCGATCAGCCAGGGATTGGGCAGCCGGCGGCTCATGGCAGAACCGCCCCGCCGTTCGCGCCCGGGGCATCCAGCACCGCGCTGGTGTAGAGCGCCGCGTCGCCCAGCGTGCGGGCGGCGCGTTCGATATACTCCATCACCGCGCCGGCCTGGACCATCAGCGCCAGGCAGAGGGCGAGCAGGATACCGATCGGGATCGCCTCGACGATGCTGAGCTGCAGCTGCGGCCGCTCCGTCGGGGTCCATATCAGGTCGATACCGGCACGGGTCATCGCCACCACCGTCGCCAGCCCGGACAGGATGATCAGCGTGATCAGCGCCCAGACCGCCGCCGGCACGCTGCCGTCGCCCTTGAGCAGGCCGTCGATGATCGTGAATTTGGCGATGAAGCCGGACAGAGGCGGCAGGCCCGACAGCAGCAGGGCGCAGAAGATGAAGCCGCCGCCGAGCACCGCGATCGTCGCGGGAATGGCGATGCCGATCTCGTCCTCTTCCTCCTCCAGCGCGCCGATATATTCGTCCTCGAAAACCGGCTCGGCGATGGCCTGGACGGCTTCGTCCTCGCCGCCGCGCCCGATCGGCTCGATGATCAGGTAGAAGGCGCTGACCGCAAGCGTCGAACTGACGAGGTAGAACAGCGCCGCCGCTACCACCGTCGGCCGCCCCGTGCCGAGCGCGGCGAGCAGGATGCCGGTCGAGATCAGCACGTAATGGCCGGCCAGCCGGACCAGCGTCTGTGACGACAGCACGCCGAGCGTGCCGTAGAGGATCGTCGCCAGCCCGCCGAACAGCATCCACTCGTCGGCGAAATCCGCCGCCCGCCCGGCGCCGTCGCCGAACAGCAGCGTCGTCAGCCGCAGGATCACGTAGATGCCGACCTTGCTCAGGATGGAGAACATCGCCGCGACCGGCGGCGCGGCGGCGGCGTAGGTGCTGGGCAGCCAGAAGCACAGCGGCCACATCCCCGCCTTGACCAGGAAGGCGGTCCCGAGGATGGCGGCGCCGCCTTCGAGCAGCATCAGATCCTCTCGCGGCACCAGCGGGACACGGGCGGCGAGATCGGCCATGTTGAGCG
This sequence comes from Sphingomonas flavalba, assembly GCF_004796535.1. Classification (GTDB taxonomy): domain Bacteria; phylum Pseudomonadota; class Alphaproteobacteria; order Sphingomonadales; family Sphingomonadaceae; genus Sphingomonas_L; species Sphingomonas_L flavalba. The sequence goes on from NZ_SPHY01000007.1 coordinate 117,864, forward strand.
TGCCGGTGACGCTGTAGATCAGGCTGACGCCGATCAGGAACAGCAGCGAGGTGGCGACGTTGATCGCCACATAGTGCAGCCCGGCCTTGGCGCGGGTGGTGCCGGACCCATGCAGGACAAGGCCGTAGGACGCGGCCAGCAGCACTTCGAAGAACACGAACAGGTTGAAGATGTCGCCGGTCAGGAACGCGCCGTTGACCCCCATCAGCAGCAGCAGGAACAGCGCATGGAAGCGCGGGCCGGCGCGGTCCCAGCGGGCCAGCGCATAGAAGAGCGAGGTGAAGCCCAATATGCTGGTCAGCAGCAGCATCAGCGCCGACAGCCGGTCGACGACGAGCACGATGCCGAACGGGGCGGCCCAGTCGCCGAGCCGGTAGACCAGCGGCGCCGCCGCGACGCCATAGGGATCCGTGGCGCGCAGCAGCGCGATCGCGATGGCGAGCAGCGCGCCGGTCGTCGCGAAGCTCATCCAGCGTTTCAGCTTGCGGCGGCGCTCGTCGAACAGCAGCGTCGCCGCGCTGACCACCAGCGGCAGCAGGATCGGCGCGATCGCCAGATGGGCGGCCCAGCCGCTCACTGATCCCGATCCTCGCCGTCGACATGGTCGGTGCCGGTCAGCCCGCGCGAGATCAGCAGCATGACCAGCAGCAGCGCGGTCGTCGCGAAGGCGATGACGATCGCGGTCAGGACCAGCGCCTGTGGCAGCGGATCGGCGTAGAGGCTGGCGTCGACGGTGTCGCCGCGCGCGATGATCGGCGGCGCGTCGGTGCGCAGGCGGCCGGAGATGAGGATGAACAGATTAACCGCATAGGATAGGAATGATAGGCCAAGAATGACCTGAAACGTCCTCGGCCGCAGCAGCAGCCATACCCCGGACGCAGTCAGTATGCCGATGGCAAGGGCGAGGACGACCTCCATCAGGCGTCATCCTCCGTTTCCGCCGCCGGGTGGGCGGGGCGGGGGACGCGGATCGACTGGTGGGCGAGTGCGATCAGCACCACCACGGTTGCGCCGACGACCAGCGCGAACACGCCGATGTCGAACAGCAGCGCGCTGGCGACCGGGACGGTGCCGAACAGCGGCAAGTCGACATAGCGGAAATAGGAGGAGAGGAACGGGTGGCCGAACAGCCATGCGCCGGCGCCGGTCAGCGTCGCCAGCAGCAGACCGATGCCGATCCAGCGCAGTGGACGGATGATCAGTTGCGATTCCACCTGACGGGTGCCCTTCGCCATGTACTGGATCAGGATCGCGATCGACATCGCGATGCCGGCGGCGAAGCCGCCGCCCGGGGCGTCATGGCCGCGCAGCAGGATGTAGATGGCGAAGACGATGATGATGGGGAAGGAAATCTCCATCATGATGCGCGGGATCGCCAGATAGTCCGCCACCGTGTCGCCGATCTTGCGGTCGGCGTGGGCGTCGTCAAAGGCGTTCTGCACCCGTTGCTGGACCGGCGCCTTGACGCTTTCCGGCGCCGGACGGAAGCGGCGCAGCAATGAGAAGACGGTCAGCGCGACGATGCAAAGAACGGTGATCTCGCCCAGCGTGTCGAAGCCGCGGAAATCGACGAGGATAACGTTGACGACATTGGTGCCGCCGCCTTCGACATAGGCGCGTTCGAGGAAATAGCGGGCGATGCTGTCGGGCGCCGGCCGCGTCATGATCGCGTAGGCGACAGCCGCCATGCTGAGGCCAGCGGCGATCGCGATCGCCAGGTCGGTGGACCGGCGCAGCAGCACGCTTGGCGGCCAGCGGTTGCCGGACCACATTTCCGGTAGCCGCTTCGGCAGCCAGCGCAGGCCGAGCAGCAGCAGCACGGTGGTGACGATCTCGACCAGCAACTGGGTGATGCCGAGGTCGGGCGCCGACAGCCAGAAGAAGCTGATGCAGGTTGCGAGGCCGGCGCCGCCCATCAGGATCAGCGCGGCCAGCCGGTGGTATTTCGCCTGCCACGCCGCGCCGATCGCGCAGGCGCCGCCGATCAGCCAGATCAGCGCGAAGGCTGGGTCGATCAGTGTTCCCGGCGCCTCCCCCAGGCTGTAGCCGAAATGGACGAAAGGCAGGCCGCCGGCGACCAGCGCGATGCACAGCAGCAGGCGCAGTTGCGGCTGCAGGCGCACCGTGCCGACGACCGCCTCGCAGGCCCGCGCGCCGGCGACGATCGCGCTCATCACCGCTTCGAACGTCTTGCGGCCCTTCAGCCGGCCGACGACCGGCGAGGATTTGGCCTCGTTCAGCGGCGTGCGGTAGATCAGATAGAGGACGGTGCCGCCGATCAGCGCGACGAGGCTCATCATCAGCGGCTGGCTGAAGCCGTGCCAGATCGCCAGGCTGTAGGCCGGGGTCTGCTCGCCGAGGATCGAGCGGACCGCGGTGGCGAGGTACGGGCCGATGGTCAGCGCAGGCAGCACGCCGACGACGAGGCAGGCGAGGACCAGGATCTCGACCGGCAGCCGCATCCACGGCGGCGCTTCGCCCGGCACGCGCGGCAGATCGGTCGGCGGCGGGCCGAAAAAGGTCTGGTGGATGAAGCGCAGCGAGTAGAGAACCGCGAAGGCGCTTGCCACCGTCGCCAGATAGGGCAGCGCCTCGTCGATATAGGTGCCGCTGTGTTCGGCCAGCGCCTCTGCCAGGAACATCTCCTTCGACAGGAAGCCGTTCAGCAGCGGCACCCCGGCCATCGCCGCCGCCGCGACCATCGCCAGCGTCGCGGTGATCGGCATCGCGCGGTAGAGGCCGCTCAGCCGGCGCAGGTCGCGGGTGCCGGTTTCGTGATCGATGATTCCGGCCGCCATGAACAGCGACGCCTTGAACGTCGCGTGGTTGACGGTGTGGAAGATCGCGGCGACCAGCGCGAGCGGACTGCCCAAACCTAGCAGCAAGGTTATCAGGCCAAGATGACTGATCGTCGAATAGGCGAGCAGCCCTTTCAGGTCCTGTTGGAAAATCGCCGACCAGGCGCCGAGCAGCAGCGTGGCGAGGCCGGTGGTGGTGACGAACAGATACCATTCGTCGGTGCCGGACAGCACCGGCCACAGCCGCATCAGCACGAAGACGCCGGCTTTCACCATCGTCGCGGAATGGAGGTAGGCGGATACCGGCGTCGGCGCCGCCATTGCGTGCGGCAGCCAGAAATGGAACGGCACCTGCGCGCTCTTGGTGAAGGCGCCGATCAGGATCAGGATCAGCGCCGGCGTGTAGAGGCCGCTGGCTCGAACCCGGTCGCCCGACGCGAGGATCGTGTCGAGGTCGTAACTGCCGACGATCCGCCCGAGCAGCAGCGCGCCGACCAACAGGCAGACGCCGCCGGCGGCGGTGACGACGAGGGCGATGCGGGCGCCGTCGCGCGCGCTCTGGTTATGGTGCCAATAGCCGATCAGCAGGAAGGAGAAGAGGCTGGTCAGTTCCCAGAAGAAGATCAGCTGGATGATGTTGCCCGACAGGACGACGCCGAGCATCGACCCCATGAAGGCGAGCAGGAAGGAAAAGAAGCGCGGCACCGGGTCCGCCGACGACATGTAGTAGCGGGCGTAGAGGACGACGAGCGCGCCGATGCCGAGGACGAGGAAGGCGAAAAGCCAGGCCAGCCCGTCCAGCCGGATCTGCAGGTTCAGCCCCAGCGACGGCAGCCACTGGATCTGTTCGTGCACCACGCCGTTGCCGGACAGCGATGGGTAGAGCGCTATCAGGATCACCAGGCCGACCAGCGCGATCGTCCCCGCCAGCGCCGCCGCGGCGTTGCGGGCCCAGGTCGGCAGGAAGGCAGCGGCCAGACTGCCCAGAAACGGTAGAACGAACAGGATGAAGAGCGGCCATTCTTCGAGCATGGGCTATGGCTGCGCTTCGAGGTGCATCGTCGACCTTTGACTCTTGCTGGATTCCGGCCATTATGGTTGACTTTGCTGTCCCGAGGCAAGAGGCCAATCATGATATTGTTGCCTGAGCAATGTCGCGCCGCGCGCGGGTTGCTCAACTGGACGCAAGCGGAGCTGGCCTGTTCGGCCGGCATTTCCCGCAGCACGGTACGCGATTTCGAAGGCGAGCGGCACGAACTCCACCGTGCGACCGAGGACCGGCTGATCCGCGCGCTGGAGGCGGCGGGCGTCGCGCTGTTGCCGCCGGGGTTCGAGGGGCCGGGTGTGCGGCTGCGCTGTGGCGGCGCCGCGCCGGCGGCGCCGCAGCGGCTGCACGGCTGAGCCGTCGCGCCGGCCGGCCGGCCTATCGCTCCAGCGTTTTCGGCCAATCGGCGCGGCGCGGGCCACCGTCGCAATAGCGCGCGACGAGCCCGGTGACCTTGGGCAGGCTGGTCGCGCGGTCATAGCCGCTGAGCTGACCGGTTTCGGCGGAGCCACCGTAGATCGTGCGGGCTTCCCGCCAGTTGCGGCACGCGCCAGCCAGGTCGCCACCGTTGTAATGGTTGACGCCGAGCGTTTCCAGCGTCGCCGCCATGCTGCGCCGGGCGCCGGGGGCGTCGCCGGCGCGGGCGACGAGCGCGCGGTGTGCGGCCATCGCCTCCGCCTCCACCGCATAGCTTTCGGCAAAGCGGCCGGTGTCGGCGAGGACCTGCGCGTAGACTTCGCCGCACAGCGCGACGAGTTGCGCGCCGCCGGCGTCGCCGGGATCGCGCGCCGCCGTGGCGCGGGCGAGCCGCATCGCCTCGCCGATCGCGGCCAGTGCCTCCGCATCGCGCTGGCTGGTGCGGTGAACGACGGCGCTGTACCAGAGCGAAATCGCCAGCTTCCGCCGCAGGGACGGGTCGTCGGGGTGGCGTTCCAGCATCCGGCGGTTGAGCGCGACGGCACGTTCGAGCGCGGCGCGCGCCTCGTCGCTCCGCCCCGTCCGGTGCAGATTCTCGCCGAGCAGGCGCAGGTTGGCGGACAAGGACGCCAGCACGTTCTTGTCCGCCTGCAGCGCTGCCGGCAGCGCGCGGATAAACGTCTCTACCTGCTGATGGCCGGCCGCGGCCGCTGCGAAGTCGTTGTCCCAGTTGTAGCTTTCCGCCTCCGCCTGCAGCGCGACCGCGAGCTGTCGCGCCGTTTCCACATCGGGCGGCCGGATCGTCTCCAGCAGGCGGCGGGCGGTGACCGCCTGCCTGCGCGCGGCGGCGATCGCGTTGTTGTTATAGAGGTTCACCCCCGCCTGCTCGACCAGCAGCATGGCGTAGGCGCGTCGCGCGCCGGGGTCGCCCGGGTTCGCTTCGTGGAGCGGCTTCAGGATCGATTCGGCGCGGGCGAGCAGCGCGTTGGCGTCCTGATAGCGGCCGAGCTGCCCGGCCTGTCCGCTGCCCGTCACCTGGGCGAGACGCAGGAAGCCAAGCCCCGCTTCCTGGCGGACGTCGGCGGGCGCGTGCGGCATTGCCGCCAGCGCCTCCAGATAGGCGAGGCTCGACTGGGCCAGCGTCTGGCGCGCCTGCGTCGTGCCGCTGACCGCGCTGACCTGATCGAAGGCGTCGAACAGCATCGTCCGGGCAATCGCCCGGGTCTGGGCGAAGCGCCGGTCGGCCTCGGCGCGGGCCGCCTGCGCGCGGATGTTGGCGAGCACGATCATCGTGACTGCGCCGATGACCAGCAGTACGGCCAGCGCCGCCGCCGCGACGCCGATCGGGTGGCGGGCGGCGAATTTGCGCGCGGTATAGGGCCAGCCGGCGTCCATCGCCGCGACCGGGCGGTTGCCGCGCCAGGCGGCGACGTCGGCGCGCAGCGCTTCCGCCGTCGGGTAGCGGGCGGACGGCGCGTCGGCGGTGGCGCGCGCGACGATCGCCCGGCGTTCCGGCGTGTCGCCCTCCACCAGCCTGTCGAGCAGCCGGCCGAGGGAAAAGATGTCCGCCGCGGTCGTCGTCTCGCCGCCGGCCAGCCGCTCCGGGGCGGCGAAACCCGGGGTCAGGCTGAGGCTGCCGACCGGGCTGCCGAACGGGCGTTCGACGTCGCCCTCGATGACCTGTGGGCGGGCGATGCCGAAATCGATCAGCTTCACCGTCCCGTCGCGGGTGACTAGCACGTTGGACGGTGTGATGTCCCGGTGGACGATCAGGTTGTGATGGGCGAAGGCGACCGCGCCGCAAACGTCCTCGAACAGGCCGAGGCGGGCATCGCGGTCGAGCGCGTTGTCGTGGCAATAGGCAAGGATCGGCTCGCCGTCGACCAGCTCCATGATGATGTAGGGGGCGCCGTCCTCCGTCGCGCCGCCGTCGTAGAGCCGGGCGATATTGGGGTGTTCCAGCCCGGCGAGCGTCTGGCGCTCTCGCTCGAACCGCTCGATCAGCCGGTCTGACAGCAGGCCGGGCTTGATCAGCTTGATCGCCGCCTGATGGGCGAAGTCGCCCCGGTCGCGCTCGCCGCGATAGACGGCGCCCATGCCGCCGCGCCCGATCCGCTCGACGATGCGGTAGCTGCCGACCCGTTCGGGCAACCGCTCATCCTCCATCGCATCGACCGCACCGCCGGTCTGCAGCGCGGCCATCTGTTCGGCCGCGAGCGTCGCCTTGACCCGGCGCAGCACGGTTTCCGGTTCGTGGGTCTGTGCTTCGATCCAGCGGTCGCGCTCACGCGCGGGCACGTCGGCCAGTGCCTCCAGCAGGCGAAGGACCCGGCGCTCCGTGCCCGGATCAGTCACCGAACGCCGGGTTGATCAACGCGTCCGCCAGCCAGGCGCGCGCGGCGAACCAGCGGCGTTTGACCGTCGCCTCCGACACGCCGTAGACGGCGGCGATGTCGGCAAGGGTCATGCCGCCGAAATACCGCATCTCCACCAGTTCAGCGAGCTTCATGTCATAGGTCCCCAGACGCTTAAGCGCATCTTCGAGGGCAATCAGGTCATGCCGCTGTTCGCCTTCGACGCGGGTGGTCAGCTCGACCTTGAAATGCCGGCGCTTGCCGGCCCGCTTCGCGCGGGCATGATCGATCAGGATGTTGCGCATCAGCCGTGAGGCGAGGGCGAGGAAATGGGCGCGGTCGTTGATGCCGATATTGCCCTGGCGGACCATCCGCAGCACCGCGTCGTTGACCAGATCGCCGGTCGACAGCGACGCGTTCTGCTCGCCGCGCAGTTGGGCGGCGGCGATCTGCGACAGGGCGGGGTGGAGCAGCGCGACGAGCTGATCCCGCGCGGCGTCGTCGCCCTGGCGCCACGCCGCGAGCAACCGGTGGGAACTTTCCGTGTCGGCCATCATCACCCCCTGGTCGGCTGGGCAGAGCTATGAAAGCCGAACGGATTCGGCAAGCGGGAAGCACCCTGCCGTAGCCGCCGTGCCGTTTCGGGACCGACCGCGCAAACCGGTCATATGCCGCAGTCAGGGGATTGAAATCGCGGCCGCATCCGGCCGGTGGAGGGATGACAGGCCGGCCGGTTTGTCATACGAATGAGCCGTGGATTACGCGATCATCCCGCGCGAGCGGCGCGACCTGCTCGGAGAAGGGCCGCTATGGTGCGCGGGGCGCGGCATGCTGCTGTGGGTCGACATATTGGCGCCGGCGCTTCACCAGCTCGACCTTGCCGGCGGCGAAACGCGGACGTTCGCGTTCGACGAGCCGATCGGCTGGGTCGCGGAGCGGGCCGGCCGCGCCGATTTCGTCGTCGGCCTGCAAAGCGGCTTCGCGGAATTGTCGCTCGACCCGTTCCGGATAGAGCCGATCGGCGACCCGGAGCCCGACCGGCCGGGCAACCGCTTCAACGACGCCAAGGTCGATCGCTGGGGGCGGATCTGGGCCGGGACCAAGGACGACAGCGGTGCCGGCAATCCGGGGGCGCTGTACCGCCTCGATCACGACAAGCGCTGGGCGCGCTGCGACGACGGTTACGGCGTCACCAACGGCCCGGCCTTCTCGCGCGACGGCCGCATCCTGTTCCACACTGATAGCGACCGGCGGACGATATACGCGTTCGACATGGGCGATGACGGGAGCATCGCCAATAAGCGCGAACACATCCGCTTCGCCGACGACTGGGGTTACCCGGACGGGATGACCGGCGACACCGACGGGTGCCTGTGGGTCGCCCATTGGGACGGCGGGCGGATCAGTCGCTTCGATCCCGAAGGGCAACTGGAGCGGTCGATCGCGCTGCCGGCGTCGCGGATCACCAGTTGCTGCTTCGGCGGACCTGGCCTCGACCGGCTGTTCGTCACCTCGGCGGCGCTCGACCGACCGGACGAGCCGCTGGCGGGGGCGCTGTTCGAGCTTGCGCCCGGCGTCCGCGGCGTGGCCTCGTCGGCCTTTGGCGGATGAGGGGAGCAAAGACAGCGTGCCGGAAAGGGGCATCCTGCGCGTTCCGTAACGTCCGATGGGTTGACGGCGTGGCGCGACGGCTTGCCATCCGGCCTCTGGCCCTTCATTGCGCCATCCGACGGCCTGAATTGGGCGCGGGGATGGGGATGGCATGACCAAAGGGCGTCAGGGCTTCGGCTCGGGTGGACGAAAAGGGCCGGGGGCCAATCGCATTCATGGCGCTATCGCACATGATCTGGGGGTTGCCATCCTCGGCGGTCGCTATGCGTCGGGCGACACGCTGTCCGGAGAGATCGAGTTCAGCGAGCATCTGAACGTATCGCGCAGCGCCTATCGCGAGGCGATCCGCATCCTGTCCGCCAAGGGGCTGGTCGAAAGCCGGCCCAAGACCGGGACCCGCGTCAGCCCGCGCAGCAACTGGAACATGCTGGACCCCGACGTGCTGGCCTGGGCGTTCGAGAGCGAACCGAGCCCTGCCTTTATCCGCGATCTGTTCGAACTGCGGATGATCGTCGAGCCGGAAGCGGCGGCGCTGGCCGCCGAGCGGCGCACCGGCCAGCAGCTGTCGCGCATGGGCCATGCGCTTGAACGGATGGCCGAATTCGGGCTGGCGACGGTTGAGGGGCGCGATGCCGACCAGCAGTTCCACCACACCGTGCTGGAGGCGACGCGCAACGAGCCGCTGATGTCGCTGTCCAGCTCGATCGGCGCCGCCGTCAGCTGGACGACGGTGTTCAAGCAGCGCGCCCGCCGCCTGCCGCGCGACCCGATGGACGAGCACCGCGCGCTGTACGACGCGATTGCCGACGGCGACCCGGTCACCGCGCGCGAGGCGATGCGTGAGCTGATCCGCCTGGCGCTGGCCGATACCGAGATGTCGCTGGACGGGTAGGGCGCCGGCGTTGGCCCTCAGTGGCTGTCGCGGGGAATGCCGCGGGTCTGGGCGATGCGCTGGTGGCGTTCCGACCCTTCGAGGATCGCGCCGGTATCGAGCTGGCCGACCAGTGCGCGCTGGATTTCCTGCCAGGGCGTCTGCGATTCCGGATAGGGATAGCCGCCCTGTGCGGCGAGCGCGGCGCGGCGCGCCTCCAGTTCCGCATCGTCGACGAGCATGTCGGCGCGGGCGTTGCGCAGGTCGATGCGGACGCGGTCGCCGGTGCGCAGCAGCGCCAGCCCGCCGCCGGCCGCCGCTTCCGGCGCGGCGTTCAGGATCGACGGCGACCCGGACGTGCCGGACTGCCGGCCGTCGCCGATGCAGGGCAGCGAGTGGATGCCCTGCCGGATCAGGTAGTCGGGCGGGCGCATGTTCACGACCTCCGCCGCGCCGGGATAGCCGATCGGCCCGGTGCCACGCATGAACAGGATGCAGTGGGCGTCGATCGCCAGCACCGGGTCGTCGATCCGCGCGTGATAGTCCTCCGGCCCGTCGAACACGATCGCCCGCCCTTCGAACGCGTCCGGGTCGTCCGGGTTCGACAGGTAGCGGGCGCGGAATTCGTCGGAGATCACGCTGGTCTTCATGATCGCGTTGGCGAACAGGTTGCCGCTCAGCACCATGAAGCCGGCGTCGGAGCGCAACGGCTTGTCGAAGGGCAGGATCACCCGCTCGTCGATGCTGGCCTTGCCGGCGCAGTTCTCGCCCAGCGTACGGCCGTTGACCGTCATCGCATCGGCGTGGATCAGCCCCTGCTCGATCAGCGCGGCGACCACCGCCGGCACGCCGCCGGCATGGTAGTAATCCTCACCCAGATATTCGCCCGCCGGTTGCAGGTTGACCAGCACCGGCACCTTGTGCCCGTGCGCCTGCCAGTCGTCGAGCGACAGATCCACCCCCATGTGGCGGGCAATCGCGGCGAGGTGGATCGGTGCGTTGGTCGAGCCGCCGATCGCCGAATTGACGACGATCGCGTTGAGGAACGCTTCCCGCGTCATGATGTCGGACGGCTTGATATCCTCCTGCACCATATCGACGATGCGCATGCCGGTGCGCCACGCCATTTCCTGGCGGTCGCGATAGGGGGCGGGGATGGCGGCGGAGCCGGGGAGTTGCATGCCGAGCACTTCCGCCAGCGAGTTCATTGTCGTCGCGGTGCCCATCGTGTTGCAATAGCCGGTCGAGGGCGCCGACGATGCGACCAGTTCGATGAAGCGGTCGCGGTCGATCTCTCCGGCCGCCAGCATCTGCCGCGCTTTCCAGACTATGGTGCCGGATCCGGTGCGCTCGCCCCGGTGCCAGCCGTTCAGCATCGGGCCGACCGACAGCGCGATCGCCGGGATGTTGACCGTCGCCGCCGCCATCAGGCAGGCTGGCGTCGTCTTGTCGCAGCCGATGGTCAGCACGACGCCGTCGATCGGGTAGCCGTAGAGGATCTCGACCAGGCTCAGATAGGCCAGGTTGCGGTCGAGCGCGGCGGTCGGGCGCTTGCCGGTTTCCTGGATCGGGTGGACCGGGAATTCCAGCGCGATGCCGCCGGCGCTGCGGATGCCTTCGCGGATGCGGTCGGCCAGCACCAGGTGGTGGCGGTTGCACGGGCTGAGGTCCGATCCGGTCTGGGCGATGCCGATGATCGGCTTGCCGGAGCGCAGTTCCTCCAGCGACAGGCCGAAGTTCAGATAGCGCTCCAGGTAGAGCGCGGTCATGTCGATATTGTCGGGATTGTCGAACCACGCGCGCGAACGCAGCGCGCGCGGTGGTATAGGGTCGGGGTCAGTCATTATGAGGGCTTCTCCGCACGAACAGGCTTAGCGCTGGCTGGTGGTGAACCGATAGACGGCGCGGTTGCGATAGACCGCGCCGGGGTCCAGGCGGGCGGAGCCGAACGCCGGCTGGTTCGGCGTGTCGGGAAAAAGCTGCGGTTCCAGCGCCAGCCCGTCGCTCTGCCGATAGACGCGGCCGCTCTTGCCGGCGACCGAGGCATCGAGGAAATTGCCGGAATAGAATTGCACGCCCTTCTGGTCGCTGAGCAGTTCCATCACCCGGCCGGATGCCGGGTCCTCCAGCCGCGCGGCAAGGCGTGGCGTGCCGCCGGCGGTGCCGTTCAGCGCGTAATTATGGTCGTAACCGCGCCCGTAGAGGATCTGCTGGTCGCTGGCGTCGCGGATGCGGGCGCCGATCGCCGTCGGCGTGCGGAAATCGAACGCCGTGCCGGCGACCGGCCGCAGCGCGCCCGTCGGGATCCGCGTTTCATCGACCGGGGTGATCGCGTCGGCGGCGATGGTCAGCACATGCCCCAATATGCTGGTGTCCGACCCCTCGCCGGCGAGGTTGAAGAAGCTGTGGTTGGTCAGGTTGACGATCGTCGGTTTGTCCGTCCGCGCTTCGTAGGTGATCGCGAGGGCATTGTCCTCGTCCAGGCTGTAAGTGGCGGTGACGGTCAGCGTGCCGGGATAGCCTTCTTCCCCGTCGGGGCTGACATAACGCAGGACGACGCGCGCCGCCGGGCCGGATTCGACCGACACGACCGTCCACGCGACTTTGTCGAACCCCTTGCGCCCGCCGTGCAGCGAATTCGGTCCGTCATTGGTGGCGAGCGTGTAGGCCCGCCCGTCGAGGGTGAAATGGCCGCCGGCGATGCGGTTGGCATAGCGGCCGACGCTCGAGCCAAAATATTTGGGGACGGCGACATAGTCGTCGAGTTTCGCGTAGCCGAGCACGACATCGGCGCGCTTTCCGGCACGGTCGGGCACCTCCAGCGCCTGCAGGGTGGCGCCGTAGCTGATGATGCTGGCGGCGATGCCGCGGCCGTTGGTCAGGGTGATCCGCTCGATCGCGGTACCGTCGGCAAGGGTGCCGAACGGCGCGCGGCTCGCTTCCGCTGCGTGCGCAGCGCCGGCCAGCGCCGCCGCCGAAGCGCCGGCCGCTAACATACGGTATAGCCCTTTCATGTGTCGGTCCTTCCCCGAAGTGAACAATTGCGCCGGCGTCCGCGACAGCGCGTTGACCGATCCGATAGGTTCATATACTCAGACAAATAAAGGGATGGCAATCCCGTTGCGCGCAAAGCGACGGGACCGTCCATAGGCAAGGGGATGGCGGCACATGGCGACAAGCGGCGGCACCGTTTCGGCGGCGGGGGACGGCCCTGGTAGTTACCGCCCGGCATTGGCGCTGCTCGCCAGCCTGTTCTTCATGTGGGGTTTCATCACCGTCATCAACAACACGCTGCTGCCGCATCTGCGCAGCGTGTTCGACCTGAACTACACCCAGACGACGCTGATCGAATCGGTATGGTTCATCGCCTATTTCACCGCATCGCTGCCTGCAGCGCGGCTGATCGAGCGAATCGGTTACAAGCAGGCGATCGTCGTCGGCCTGCTCGTCATGGCCGGCGGGGCGCTTATGATGATCCCGGCGGCGCGGATCCCGTCCTATGGCGTGGTGCTGGCGGCGCTGTTCGTCATCGCGTCCGGCATCACCCTGCTCCAGGTCGCCGCCAACCCCTATGTCGCGGTGATCGGCTCGCCGGAGACCGCATCCGCCCGCCTGAACTTCGTCCAGGCGTTCAATTCGATGGGCACCACCTTCGCGCCGCTGTTCGGCGGCTACCTGATCCTTGGCCGGAGCATGTCGGGCAATACGGTGGAGGGCGCGGCGGCGCTGACGATGGAGCAGCGGCTGGCCGATGCCCAGTCCGTCCAACTGCCCTATCTGATCGTCGCAGCGGTGCTGGCGCTGCTGGCGACCGTCATCGCCCGCTACAAACTGCCCGAGCTGGGCGGCGCCACCCGACGGGTCGCGCGGAAGGAGCGCGCCAATCATTCGCTGTGGCGCCATCGCAACCTGGTGTTCGGCGTGCCGGCGATCTTCATCTACCTGATCGCCGAAATCGGGGTCAGCAACCTGTTCATCAATTTCGTCTCCGCGCCGGACATCGGCAACCTGACCCATGCGGAGGCTTCGCGCTACCTGTTCCTGCTGTGGGGCGGGATGATGGTCGGGCGTTTCGCCGGCAGCTACCTGATGCGGCACACGGCGGCGGAGACGATTCTCGCCTGGGCGAGCATCGGCGCGTTCGTGGTGATGATGGTGACGGTGCTGTCGAACGGGCCGCTGGCGATGTGGGCGTTGATCTCGGTCGGGCTGTTCCATTCGATCATGTTTCCGACGATCTTCACCCTGGGCATCCGCGGGCTGGGGCCGTTGACCGAGGAGGGATCCGGGCTGCTGATCATGGCGATCGCCGGCGGGGCGCTGGTCATCGTCCACGGCAAGCTGGCCGATATGTGGGGGCTGCAGCTATCCTTCCTGCTGACAGCCGCCTGCGAGCTGTATGTGTTGTTCTACGCGCTGTGGGCCTGCCGGCCGCGAAAGGCATGAAGGGCGGCGCCTCGCTGGCCGCGCTGGCAGCCCTTCTGTGCCTGGGGGCGGCCGTGCCGGTGGCGGCGCCCGACGCGTTAACGGGGGAGGCGGCGGCGGACGCGACGATGCGTTTCGCCGCCGCCGGTTTCACCGTGACGCTCGACCGCGCCGCCCAGACGCTGATCGCGCTGGTGCCGGGCGGGGTGGACGGGTTCGACTTCGCGCCGTCCGACCGCTTGGCCGCGCGGCGGGGCGACGGCTATCATCACCTTGGCGACATCGCCCTTCGGCTGCGGCGTGTGGGTGAGGGCGAATGGCGCGATTATTCGACCGCCTCGCGCCGACTGCCCGTGCGGGCGCTGCCGGCGGCGGGCGCGGTGCGGGCGGCGGCGGACCTGACCCCCGCTCTCCCCGCCGGCTTGCCGCTGCGCATCGAGCGGCGCTGGCTGGTGGCGGATGGGCATCTGGCGCTGCGCTTCACCCTGTCCAACCCCGGCGACCGGGCGATCGAGATCGGCGGGCTTGGCCTGCCGATGGTGTTCAACAACATCCTGACCGACCGCTCGCTGGCCGAGGCGCATGGCCGCGCCAGCTTCGCCGACCCGTCGATCGCCCGCGATGCCGGCTATCTGCAGGTGACGCGGCTGAACGGCGCCGGGCCGGCGCTGGTCGTGGTGCCGGAAAAGGGAACGCCGTTCGAGGCGTACAAGCCAATCGAAGATGGCACCAAGCGCGGCCAGACGTTCGAGGGATTTTATGCCTGGATGGTCGCCAGCCGCGCCTTCGCCGAGCGCGAGTGGAAAGGCGCAGAGCCGTGGAACGCGCCGACCGCGCTGGTCCTGAAGCCAGGCGAGCGCCGCGAGATCGGGGTGCGCTTCCTGCTTGCCCCCGGCATCCGCGCGATCGAGCCGGTGCTGGCCGCCGCCGGGCGGCCGGTCGCCGTCGGCATCCCCGGCTACGTCGTGCCGACCGACCTGCCGGCCGATCTGTTCCTGAAGGCGGCGCAGCCGGTCAGCGCGATCACGGTTCACCCCGAAGGCGCGCTGGAGGTGACGCGGGCGGCGGCGGTTAACGGCTGGGCGCGGTATCGGGTGCGCGGGCGGGCATGGGGGCGGGCGCGGCTGACCATCCGCTATGCCGACGGTTCCGACCAGACCATCGCCTATTTCGTCACCAAGCCCAGCGAACAAGCGGTGGCGGACCTGGGGCGGTTCCTGACGACGCGGCAATGGTACGACGACCCGGCCGATCCGTTCCGGCGCGGGCCGTCGATCATGAGCTATGACCGCGAGGCGGATGCGATCGTCCTGCAGGACCAGCGGGTGTGGATCGCCGGTCTCAGCGACGAGGGCGGGGCCGGGGCATGGCTGGCGGCGATCATGAAGCAACTGGGCGCGGCGGAACCCGGCGAGGTGGCGAAGTTCGAGCGCTTCGTGACGGGTACGCTCGACGGGCGGTTGCAGGTCAACGAAGGGCCGCTGCGCGACGGCGTGCGCAAGAGCCTGTTCTTTTACGACAGCAAGGTAGCGCCGGGGCGCTACGATCCGGCGATCGACTGGTCGACCTGGGCATCATGGGACCGCAAGCAGGCGGATTCGGTCGTCCGCTCGTTCAACTATGTCCATGTCGCCGCCGCCCATTGGGTGCTCTACCGGCTGGGGCGGTATCGGGAAGGGCTGGTCAAGGCGCACGACTGGCGCTGGTATCTCGACCGCGCCTACCGCACCGCGCTGGCGATGCCGCGGCTGGCCCCGCAATACGCGCGCTTCGGCCAGATGGAAGGCGATGTGTTCATCGATATCATCGACGATCTGCGGCGGGAGGGGATGATGGCGCAGGCCGGCGCGCTGGAGGCGGCGATGCGCGTCCGCGCCGACGCCTGGGCCAAAGAGGATTATCCGTTCGGCAGCGAGATGCCGTGGGATTCGACCGGCCAGCCGGAGGTCTATGCGTGGATGCGGCGGCTCGGCGAGACGGCGAAGGCGGAACTGACCCGCGAGGTCATCCTGGGCTACGACCCGCTGATCCCGAGTTGGGGCTATAACGGCAATGCCCGGCGCTATTGGGATTTCCTCTACGCCGGCAAGGACAAGCGGATCGAGCGGCAGATCCATCATTACGGTTCCGCCAACAATGCAATCCCGCTGTTCGACGCCTATCGGCGCGACCCGGCCGACATCCACCTGCTGCGCGTCGCCTATGGCGGGTTGATGGGCACGCTGACCAACATCGATCAGGACGGGTTCGGATCGGCCGCTTTCCATTCCGACCCGGACCATATGCGCTTCGATGCCTATAGCGGCGACTATGGCACCGGCTTCTTCGGCCTGGCCTATGCGACGGCAGCCTATCTTGTCGATCATCCGGCGTTTGGCTGGATCGGTTTCGGTGGGCTGGTGGAGCAGGGCAGGGCGACGGTCGGCATCGTGCCGCGCGACGCGTTCCGCAACCGGCTGTTCATCGCGCCGGCCGGCCTGTGGCTGACCCTGGACGCCGGGCGCTTCAGCCGGGTAGATTATGCGCCGGCGAGCGGGCAAGTGACCGTCCGCCTGGACCCGGCGGAACCGTCGACGCCGACCGCCTATCTGCGGGTCGAGACGACGGTGGCCGGCAAGGCGGCGTATCGGCCGGCGAGCGACACCGTGAAGCTGCGTGGCGCCTATGTCGTGCCGCTGACCGCCGATGGCGCGACGATCACCCTGAGCGCCGGGCGGTAGCGCTTCATCCGTGCTCCTGCTTTCGCAGGAGCGCAGGTGGTCGCGGATTAGCTGCGCTGGGCTGGCGCCGGGGTGAAAAGGCGGCAGCCGTAGACCGGGCCGGCGGTGTTGCCCGGCTCCGGCTCGAAGCGGATTTCGATACTGGTCTTGCCGCGCGTAAGCTCCTCCGGGATCGGATAGTCGACGTCGAAGAACACCGGCTTGTCCGGCCGCAGCCGCTGGCTGGCGATGCGTTTGCCGTCGACCAGGATATGGAACAGCCGCGCGCGCTCGTCCGCCCAATAGGTGGCCTGCAGGGTGAGCGGGCCGGGGCGTGTTTTCATCCGGAAGGCGAAGAAGCCGCCGGTGCGGGCATCGCGGCCGTGGCGGCCGCGATAGGTGACCGGATAGGAGATTTCCGACTTCAGCTCATGGTCGCGCTCGGGCTGCATTTCGCCCAGGTGCATGACGTCGACCGAGCGGGCGGCAAGCTCGTTCAGCCGCGCCTGTTCGGCGGCGAAGGCGACTTCCTCCTTTGCCCATTGCGCGTCGTCGAAACGGCGGAAGTAAACGGCGCTGCGCCGATGGTAGTTCTTGTAGAACGGGCCGAACTGCATATCGCCGGGGCGGCCAATGCCGACGCTGCGGTAGGCGGCCTGTTGCGGCGCGACCGGCTGGAAGCCGGCGAGCAGGTCCTGCCCGACGAGCGCCGGCGCCGCCTGCGCGAACGGCTCGTCGGCCGGGCCGAGATCGGCGGCCAGCACCATCGGCCCACGCAGCAGCGCGACGACGCTGTCGTCGCCCGGCGTCGTTTCCAGCCGCAGGGCAAGCGGCAGGGTCAGCGCGACGCTGTCCCCCGCCTTCCAGCGGCGGCGGATGATGGCGTAGCCGGCATCGCGCAGCACCGTCGCCGGCTTGCCGTTGACCGCGATCGCCGCGTCCTTCGCCCAGCCGGGGATGCGCAGCGCCAGCGCGAAGCTGGCCGGCTTGCGCAGGCTGTCGAGGGTGATGGTGACGGCGCCGTCATAAGGGTAGGCGGTGGCGAGCGTCAGCGCCGCGCCGCGTGCTTTCCAGTCCAGGCGCGAGGCGATGTAGAGGTTGACGAACAGCGTGTCGTCGCCCTGCCACCAGATGGAATCACCGTGCTTGGCATGGCTTTCCATGCCGGAACCGACGCAGCACCAGAAACTGTCCTCCGGCTCCGAGAATTCGCGGCGGATGCCCGACATCAGCGGCGTCATGTAGGTGAACATGCCGGTCGCCGGGTCCTGCTGCGCCATCACGTGGTTGAGGTGGGCGCGCTCGTAATAGTCGAACAGCGCGCCGTCCGGTTGCCAGCCGAACAGGTGGCGGGTCAGCTTCAGCATGTTGTAGCTGTTGCAGCCCTCGCAGGTCTGCTCGGTGATGTGGCCGGCGATCGTCCGCGGCTCGGAGAAATACTCGCGGTCGGCATTGCCGCCGATCACATAGCTGTGGTCGGTCGTCACGATCTGCCAGAAGAAGCGCGGCGCGACCGCCTGTTCCGGCTTGCCGGTCAGCTCGTGCAGGCGGGCGAGGCCGATCAGCTTCGGGATCTGGGTGTTGGCGTGAATGTTGGCCAGTTCGTCGCGCCGGGCGGCAAGCGGATCGAGCACGCGCTTGTGATAGATGCGCTCGGCCAGCCGCAGCCAGCGGGCGTCGCCGGTGCGGGCGTAGAGTTCGGCGAAGCTTTCGTTGATGCCGCCGTGCTCGCAATCGAGCACGGTCTGCACCTGCGCGTCGTCGAGCGCGGCGAACACCGTGTCGATATAGCCGCCGAGCGCGACAGCGACCGCGATCGCCTGGGGGCTGCCGCCGCATAGCTGGTCGACGTCCATCAGCCCGGCGAACAGCTTGTGCCAGTTGTAGAACGGAACCCAGCAGCCGTTCAGGTCGAAGCCCGCCGAACGGATCTCGCCGCGCATGATCTCCGGAAAAATCTCCTTGCCGTCGACGATCGTGCCGTCCTTGCGCTTGCGGGTGAAGCCGGCGACATAGCCGTCGCCCTGCGCTGCCTGGGCGCGCGCCAGCTCGCCGACGATGTAGACGGCGCGCGTCTTCGCCTCTGCGTCGCCGGTCTGGGCGTGGAGCAGGGCGAGCGCGGTCAGATAGTGGCCGAGCGTGTGGCCGGCGATGGTGTCGCGTTCCCACCCGCCATAGGGTTCGCCCTTCGGCTCCAGCCCGGCGAACTGGATGAAGTTGTGCAGCAGCCGGTCCGACGACAGGCTGAGCAGGTAGCGGCGATTGGCTTCGACCGCGTCGAGGAACGGCGACGGCAGCAGGCGCACGTCGGCCAGCGGCAGCGGCGCGGCCTTGCCGGGCAGGGCGGTGGCCGTCGCGGCGCGCGCGGCGGCGGCGGGCAGTGTGGCGAGAAAGGCGGCCCCGGCGACCCCGGCCAGCAGGCGGCGGCGGCTGGTGTCAAAGCTGGCTTCGTGCATCATGCCCTCATTTGTACGACATTTGATATTTGATAGACTGCCGTTGCCGCAATGACAACCGTGCAGTAGCGATTAAAACATGCCTTTAAGATAAATGTTTATCAAAATGCAGACGCGTAATATTGTCAGAGTTAAGTGGCGAAGCGAAGGAAGGAATATGGAATTAGTCGTCGCAACGCTGTCCGAGCGAATTTTCACTGTCATCCGTGATCGAATCGCCCGTGGCGAGATAGAGCCGGGCGAACCGATCAGCCAGAGCGGGTTCGCTCGCGAATTTGGGGTCAGCCGGATTCCGTTGCGCGAGGCGCTGTTCCGGCTGGAGCAGGAAGGGCTGCTGGCGTCCGAAGCGAACAAGGGGTTCTTTCTGCCCCAGTTGTCGGCGGTCGAGGCGGAGGAGATTTTCGCGCTGCGGTTGAAGATCGAGCCGGATGCGATCGGCAGGGCCGCGGAAGTGGCCGGGCCCGCCGATCACGCAGCCGTCCGCCAGGCGCTTTCCGCGCTGGCCGAGGCGGTAGTGGCCCGTTCCCGGGCGATCACCACGTTCAGCCGCGCGTTCCATCTGGCCCTGGTCCAGCCCGGTTCAACCCGGATCACCATTCGTATGGTCGAACGGCTGCATGTCCTGTCGGCGCGTTACGTGCGCAAGCATCTCGAACCGGTCGGCAGGGCGCAGCGGATGCTGACCGCGCATCGCAAGCTTGCCACCGCCTGGCTCGCCGGCGACGGCGATCGGGCCGCGGCGTGCGCCCGCGAGTGCCTTGTCGACACGCTGGACGGCTTTCGGCGGCAATTCGTGCATGAGAGCGAGGCGGCCGACGCCGCCTGAACCGGCGGCTTAGCCCTGTTCGATCGGTGCCGTTTCCGCCTGAAGCGGACAAACTCTAGGCGAATGCTTCCACCGCCACCCGACGCGTGGCTAGGAAGGCATCGGCGACGTGGACCAGCGGGGTCACGTCGACATCGCAGGCGCCGTTTGCGGCGATCAGCGCCGCGAAGCGGGCGTAGAGGCCGGGATATTCCGCCTCCGCGGGGCATGGCTGGTCGATGCCGGCGATGCGCAGGGCGCCGCCTCCGCGGCTGATCTCCAGCCTGCCGTCGTCGGTCTCGACGGTGATGTCCCAGCTTTGCGGCCCGACCTGCCGCCAGTCGAACACGGCGGTGATCGGCGTGGCGTCGGCATCGGCAAAGCGCAGGTCGGCGGCGATCGGTGCTTCGCGATTGGCCGGGAAGGACAGGGTGCCGCCGGTCAGGAAGAACGGCGCGGGCAGGATGCGCGTCGCGATCGACAGCGCGTTGATGCCGGGATCAAACACGCCGAGGCCGCCCGCTTCCCAGATCCATTGCTGGCCGGGGTGCCAGTGGCGGACATCCTCCTTCCACACGACCGCGACCGATCGGACCCGCCGCTGCGCCAGCCAGGCGCGCGCCGGCTCCACCGCCGGGGCGAAGCGCGAATGCCAGGCGGCGAACAGCGTGCGTCCGGCCCGCTGCGCGCAGGCGATGAGATCGGCGACTTCGGCGACGGTGGCGCCGGGCGGCTTTTCCAGCAGCACGTGCAGGCCGCGCGCCAGCGCCGCGCGCGCCAGCGCATGGCGCTGCTGCGGCGGCGTGCACAGCGCCACCGCCGCCACCTCCGGGTGGGCGTCGCACAGCGTGTCGATGTCGGGATAGTGCGGAACGCCGGCGACGCCGTCGTGATGGCCGACCGTTGCCGCCAGCGCGAAGGCGGGGTTGCCGGCGATCGCCGGAAGATGCTGGTCTCGCGCGATCTTGCCAACGCCGACGATCGCGATCGGTATCGGCCCGGTCACAGCGCCCGCACCGCGACCGGGGCGTCCGCCGCGATCGCCAGCGGGTTGCGCAGCGGCCAGCGGAACGGTTCGGCGGCGATCTCGAAAACGTCGCCGGCGCGAGTGGTCACGCCGTTGCCGAAGGACAGGGTGGCGGTGCCGAAGAAATGGACATGGACGTCGCCCGGCCGGCGGAAGGCGCCGTATTTGAAATGATGCGCCTCCAGATTGGCGATGCTGTGGGCCATGTTGGATTCGCCGGACAGGAAGGGCTTGTCCCAGATCGCCTCGCCGTCGCGCAGGATGCGGCTGGTTCCGGCGACATGATCGGGCAGTGGGCCGGTCAATAATTCCGGCCCCAGCGCGGCGGGGCGCAGCTTCGAATGGGCGAGCCAGAGGTAGTTGCCGCGTTCGGTCACATGATCCGAAAACTCGTTGGCGAGCGCGAAGCCCAGGCGCAGCGGCGTGCCGTCGCGACCGATCAGGTAGACGCCGGCGATTTCCGGCTCTTCGCTGCCGTCCAGAGCGAAAGCGGGCGAAACCAACGGCGCACCGGGGGCGGAAAGGGCGGATCCGTCGCCCTTGTAGAACCATTCGGGCTGAACGCCGGCCGCACCGGGCGCCGGCTTGCCGCCTTCGACCCCCATCAGGAACATCCGCATCGAGTCGGTGGTCGCGGTCGCAGCATCGCGGTGCATCTTGTCGCGCCCCTCGGCCGAGCCGAGATGAGTGAGGCCGGTGCCGGTCAGCAGCAGATGGGCGGGGTCCGGATGATCGATCGGCGAGAGCACGCGCCCTTCGGCCAGCGCCGCGCCGATGTCGACCGCCTCGCCGGACGCCAGCGCCCGGGCGCGCTCCGCCAGCGTCGCCCCCGAATCCGCGGCGTCCAGCGCCAATTCATACACGGTCGAAGGACCGGACAGGGCGTAGGCGCCCGCGTCCGTCGCCAGCGCGACGCGGCGGTTGCCGCCCTGATGCCGATATTGAATCAACGAGAGTGTCACAGCCCATCCTCCCGCGCCGAAGCGTCCTGCGTGGCGATGCGATTCGGGTATCGCGCGGTGGTGGTTCTGTCGATGGCCATACGGGATTCCTCTCCTGAGAGCGGCGTCTATAGCGAATATTACTCGGACAATAAATAGGTGCACGCGAGCCATCGCGTTGCTGCGGACGTGAGAGCGATTCGCGGATTAAGGTACTGAATCCCTATAAAATCTAGTAGTTTGTGTGGATATCCGAATAGTTGCAAACGCGAGTAATGTGCGGGGCCCTGCAAAAGCTGGGGTTATCCGGAGAACGTATAATTTATTTGATTTATTTTGTCGGACATGTTCATTGTCCTCCGCTGCGTGCAACGACGCGCATTCGATCGCTAAAAAATGGGGGACGTCATGACAGGATTCTCGACCACGCGCTGGCTGACCGGCGTTGCGGCCGCCGCGACCGCGACCATGCTGCTGCCGCCGGCGGCGCTGGCCCAGCCCGCGCCGGACGACGACGTGATCATCATCACCGGATCGCGCATTCCACAGGCCGGGCTGAAAAGTGTCAGCCCGATCACCACGATCGATTCGGCGGAGGTCAGGCTGCAGGGCACGACGTCGGCCGAAACGCTGCTCAACAGCCTGCCGCAGGTGTTTCCCGGCCAGTCGCAGACGTCGAACAACGGAGCGACCGGCATCGCCACCGTCGACCTGCGCGCGCTGTCGCCGGTCCGCACGCTGGTCCTGGTCGACGGCAAGCGGCTGATGCCGGGCGATCCGACCTTTCCGGTCGCGGACATCAACGCCATTCCGGCGGCGCTGATCGAGCGGGTCGAGGTGGTGACCGGCGGCGCTTCCGCCGTCTACGGGTCCGACGCGATCGCCGGCGTCGTCAACTTCAAGATGAAGCGCAACCTGAACGGCGTAGTGCTCGACGCGCAATATGGTTTCTACCAGCACGGCAACGACTTCGCGGACGCGCAGCGGGCACTGGCCGACAGGAATTTCCGGATCCCGCCGTCCAATATCTCGACAGGCGGCAACTACACCTTGTCGGGCGCTTTCGGCACCAATTTCGCCGACGGGCGCGGCAACGTCACGGCCTACGCCGTCTATCGCAAGGCAAACGCCGCGTTCCAGCGCGACTTCGACTTTGCGGCATGCGCGATGGTCGGGCCGAAGCCGCCGCGCAACTGCGGCGGATCAAGCAACTACAACCGGTTCATCGTCCAGAATCCGGCGCCGGCCGGCACGGCGCCGGATGCGGACTTTTTCGCACTGACGGATGGCACTCTTCGTCCGTACGACAGCGCGACGGACCAGTATAACTACACGCCGATCAACTACTTCTCCCGCCCCAACAAGCGCTATCAGTTCGGCGCCTTCGCCCATTACGAGGCGACGCCGGCGATCGAGCTGTACGGCGACGTGATGGTCACCGCCGACCGCTCGACCTACCAGATCGCCGAAAGCGCGCTGTTCCTGGGCACCGGCCCGTCCAACGGCGAAATCCTCGTTGGTTGCGACAGCCTGCTGCTGACCGCCGACCACCGCCAGAAGCTGTGCACCAATTTCGGGCTGGCGCCGACGGACCAGGTCCGCCTGCTCGTCGGCCGCCGCGCGGTGGAGGCGGGGCCGCGCTTCTACAACCTGAAGCATGACTCGCTGCGTATCGTCGGCGGCGTGCGCGGGGCACCAATGGAAGGGTGGAATTACGACGTCTACGGCCAGTACGGCCGCACCGATTATATCCAGCGTCAGAACGGTCAGTTGTCGCGCAGCCGGGTGATCAACGCGCTCGACGTCGTCAACGACGGCGGGACCGTGAAATGCCGGTCGGTCGTCAACGGCACCGATCCGGCCTGCGTGCCGCTCGACCTGCTCGGCGGACTGGGTGCGTGGACGCCGGAAATGCTGAATTACATCACCACCGACAGCTTCCAGACCGGCGTCACGACCGAGAAGGTGGTCAGCGCCTCGCTGGCCGGCAATCTTGGCACCTACGGGCTGACCATGCCGTGGGCCGACGACGGCGTCGGCATCGCGATCGGTTATGAGTATCGGGACGAGCGGCTGAGCTACAATCCGTCGGCCACCGACAAGGCCGGCGACATCTTCGGCGGCGGCACCCTGCACGAGCTGCCGCGCAGCGGGTTCAGCGTCAGCGAGTTCTACGGCGAGGTTAGGGTGCCGATCATCCAGGGCCAGCCGTTCGCCGACAGCCTGACCTTCGAAGGCGGCTATCGCACTTCCGACTATTCCAGCGCAGGGCAGGTGAGCACCTACAAACTGGCGATGGACTGGGCGCCGATCCCCGATGTCCGCTTCCGCGCCAGCTACCAGAAGGCCGGGCGCGCGCCGAACGTCCTCGAACTGTTCAGTCCGCAGCTGAGCGGGAATTATTCCGGCGTCGACCCCTGTTCGGGCCCGACCCCAACAGCCACGCTGGCCCAGTGCCAACTGACCGGGGTGACCGCGGCCCAGTATGGCCACATCACCGAATGTCCGGCCCGCCAGTGCACGTCGATCGGTGGCGGCAACCCGGCGCTCGATCCGGAAAAGGCACGCTCGATCAGCCTGGGCGCGATCGTCCAGCCGCGGGCGCTGCCCGGCTTCGTGATGTCGCTCGACTATTACGACATCAAGGTGACGAACGTCATCGGCGTGATCGGCGCGGCGACCATCGTCAACAACTGTATCCAGACCGGCGACCCGCTGTTCTGCGCGCGCATCCAGCGCAACCCGAACGGCCTGCTGTTCGGCGGCACCAACAACGACGTCGGCGTTCTCGACACCAACGCCAATCTCGGTTTCATCCGGGCAAAGGGGCTGGACGTCGACGCGTCCTATCGCACGACGATCGGCAATCTCGGCTCGCTGAGCTTCAACCTGCTCGGTACCTATGTCGACAGCTTCGAGACGGAAGGGCTGCCGGGCACCGGCAGCTATGACTGCTCCGGGCGCTTCGGCACGGTTTGCGGCGTGCCGCAGCCGCACTGGCGCCACAGCCTGCGCACGACCTGGACGTCCGATTTCGGCGCCGAGCTGTCGCTCAACTGGCGCTATATCGGCAGGTCGACATTCGACGGCAACGTCGTCGGCGATCCGTTCCTCAGCCAGGGGACCGATGAATACAACATCCCGTCCTACAACTACTTCGACCTGTCCGGATCCTATACCTTCAAATTCCTGACCTTGCGGGCGGGGGTCAGCAACATCTTCGACAAGACGCCGCCGGTGCTGAACGGCGACCTCAATACCAACCAGAACGGCAATACCTATCCCCAGCGTTACGACGGCATGGGCCGGACGATTTTCGTCGGCGCCACGGCCCGGTTCTAACCTCTCTCCCCTGCCGCTGCCGACCCTGCTAGCGTGGTCGGCAGCGGATTTTTTTCGCGAGGTGGCAATGCTGGTGCGAACCCTTCCCCTGCGGCTGGCCGTGCCGGTTCTTGGCGCATGCAGCCTTGTCTTGACCCCCGCGGTCGCCCGCGTTGCCCCGACCAATACGATCGAGGGCATCTGGGTCATCGGCGAGACGCCGCCCTTCCCCGGCCTGCGCATGGCGCGGATCGAGCGCCGGGGCGACACGCTTTCCGGCACGATCACCACCGATTGGTACGGCGACATGCCGATGCAGAACCTGCGGATGGACGGCGCCGTCGCGTCGTTCGAGATCGACAACGGCAATCCGCGCCTGGGCGCGAAGACGTGGACGGCCACGCTCAGCGGCGGCACGCTGCGGATCGCCGGCGATGTCTGGCACCAGCATGTCGACGTCGCGGCGGTACCGGGCACGGAGGCGCAGGCCAGGGCGCGCGCCTTTCCCACCTATCCGCTGCCGGCGCTGCGGGCTCTGCCGGACAACGGCTTGGCGCGCACGCCGCCGATGGGCTGGAGTAGCTGGAATAAGTTCGCCGCGGAGATCGACGACAAGACAGTGCGGCAGATCGCGGACGCGATGGTCGCGTCCGGCCTGCGCGATGCCGGCTATGTCCACATCAACATCGACGACGGGTGGCAGGGCAAGCGCGACGCGCAGGGCGTGCTGCAACCCAACGCCAAATTTCCCGACATGAAGGCGCTGGCCGACTACGTCCACGCGCGCGGCATGAAGCTTGGCATCTACAGCTCGCCGGGGCCGAAGACCTGCGCCGGCTACGAAGGCAGCTACGGCCATGTCGAGCAGGATGCGCGGACCTTCGCCGCCTGGGGCATCGATTATCTGAAATACGACCTGTGTTCCGGCGAAGGCATCTACCGCACGCCGGAAGCGGTGAAGGCCGCCTATCAGCAGATGGGCGCGGCCCTGCAGGCGAGCGGCCGGCCGATCGTCTACAGCCTGTGCCAGTACGGGCGGAACGATGTCGGCGCCTGGGGGCGTGCCGTCGGCGGCAATCTGTGGCGGACGACCCGCGACATTGAGGACACCTACGAATCGATGGCCAAGATCGGCTTCGACACCAACGGATCGCCCGAGCATGTCGGCGTCGGCGGCTGGAACGACCCCGACATGCTGGAAATCGGCAATGGCGGGATGACGCCGGACGAATATCGCAGCCATATGGCGTTGTGGGCGATCCAGGCGGCGCCGCTGATCCTTGGCCATGACGTGCGGGCGATGGACGCGGAGACCCGCGCGATCCTGACCAATGCAGCGGTGATCGCCGTCGACCAGGATGCGCTCGGTGCGCCGGGGGTCAGGATCGGTGGGGAAGGGGCGCTCAGCATCTGGCGCAAACCACTGGCCGACGGCTCCTACGCGCTGGCGGTGTTCAACCGTTCTGCGGCGCCGCTGGCCTCGACCCTGTCCTTCGCCGCATTGGGGCTGACGGCGCCGGAAATGGTGACGGAGCTGTGGGCGGGGCGGCAGGTGGCGGTAGCGGACGGCGCGCTCCCGCTGGCCCTGCCACCGCACGGGACGATGTTGTTCAGGGTGCGATAGTTCGGCTCAGGACGGGATCGCCAGCTTGCGGTGGGTGTAGGTCGACCGCCATTCGCCGAGGTCGGCGAGCATGATCGCGGCGGCCTGTTCGGTAGCGCGGGCGGCGAGCGAATGATCGAGGTCGTCGGCGCGGAGCATGGCGGCGATCTGTTCCAGCCGGCGGGCTGTTTCGGCCGAGCGGCCGGCGGTTCCGGCGAAGTCGCCGGCGCCGCGAATGCCGAAGATGCCGGCGCCGAGCGTCGGGAATGCGGCGGAGAGCATGCCGAGGATCGGTGCGACCTCCTTCGTCGCCTTGTAGGCGAAGACGAGGCCGCCGAGCGTGCCGAGGCCGGTCAGGATGGTCAGCGCGAACAGCGCCATCCCCAACCGGTGCAGCCGGTGGTCGAGCCGGTGCATCTGCCCGGCCGAGCGGCGGTTGTAGGCGACCTGGTCGTCCAACTCGTGCGCCGCGACATGCCGCGCGAGGCGGGCGAGGGCGCCGGTGCCGTCCAGCGTCGGCGGCACGCCAAGGGTGCGCCAGATCGCCTGGACATACCAGTCGGTCCAGCGGCGGGTGCCGCTGCGCGCGCGCAGGGCGAGGTTGCCGGCGCCGAGCAGCTTCAGGCTGCGCAGCGGGCGAAGCTGTTCGGCGAGGAAGCGATAGTCGAGCCAGCGCCGGTGCCATTCGCGGCGCGTGCCATAGGCGGTGTTGGCGATAATCGCCGCGATGACGACCAGTTCGGCGACCAGCAGATAGAGCTTCTGCCCCGGCAGCAGCCCGGCGATCAGCGACAGCAGCACCGCCAGTGCGGCGCCGGCGAAGTTCAGCACGACGCCGCTGCGGAACACGTTGGCGTAATGCTGGGCGAGCCCGTCGGCCCAGGCGAAGGCGGATTCGAGCCGGTCCATCCGGGCGAGCGGCCCGCAGGTAACCTCCGCCCCCTGCCGATAGGCGGCCCAGTCGCGCCGGGCCGCGTCGGCATAGGGCTGGCCGCGAAAGCTGGAGCGGCGCAGCGGCTGGACGCCGACCGCCGCCAGCATCAGCGCCCATTCCGGGCGCCAGCGGGTGCGCAACTCCTCCTCCGCAAGGAAGATGTCCAGTTCCGGGCCGTCGGCCGGCGGGGCGACGAGCGTGCGGATCAGCGTCTCCAGCGCGGCATCGTCCAGCGGGCGCTGCGGCGCTTCGTCCCGCCGCAGGAAATCCGAAGCCATCGCGCCGAAGCCGGACCACAGGATGCGCGGCCCGCCCGCCGCCTTGCCGGTCGGCAGGTGGATGACCGGAACACCGCGGCGCACCGCGAGGTCGAGGATGTCGGCGGTGCCGCCGCGGCCGCGCGCATCCTCTCCGTTCCACGCGGCGACGAGTATGTCGCACTGTGCGACCGTCGCTTCGCCCGCCAGGATATAGCCGTGTGGGCCGTGGCTGCGCAGGCCGGGCAGTGCGTAGGCCGAATCGGCGCGGTCGAGCAGGGCGTGGAAGGTGGCGAGCGCCGGTCCCTTGAAATCCTCCGCATAGACGGCGGGCGGGAAGGGCAGCACCGCGTGTAGCGAGAAGCCGTGGCGCAAGGCGGCCTCCGCGGCGGCCTGATCGGCGCCCTCGGCGAGCGGCGACACCAGGGTCAGCGCCGGCGGCCGTTCGCCGAACAGGGCGGCGTGGTCGCGCCCGATCCTGGTGGTGATGCGGGCGATGGCGGTGAGCAGTGCGTCGAGCGCCGTATCGAGCGCGTCGCGCTCCGCCGCCGTCAACGACCGGTGCCCGGTGATACCTAGGCTGAGGGCGAGTTCCGGGCGTGGCGGGTGGGTCACGTCGCCATCGTTATCAGCCCGCGCGGCGGACGGCGAGGGCAAGCTGCGGAAAGCGCGCGAAAAGAAAGGCTGCGCCGCTCAGCGCCCGACCAGCCCGATCAGGGCCTGAGCCGCGGCTGGATTGCGGACCTTCGCACCGGCGATCATGAAGGCGAATACGTCGCCGCGCGCCGCCCAGCCGCGCAGCCGATCGGCGATGTCGGCCAATTCCCCGGTATCGTAGCCGGTTTCGACGTCTTCGCGTGTCGCCTGAAAGCGGGCGTAGGTGAAGGCGCCGGTCGCCTCGTCGATGGTCGGTGCATCCGGCTTGTCGGCGTAGACGATGGCGACGCCGGCCTTGCGCGCCAGCGCGTAGAACGCCGGGTCGACGAAGCTTTCATGCCGGACTTCGACCGCGTGGCGCAGCTTCAGCCCGTCGACGCTGTCGGGCAGCAGCGCCAGGAACGCGCCGAAATCATCGGGGTCGAACGCCTTGGTCGCCATGAACTGCCACAGGATCGGCCCCAGCTTGTCGCCCAGTTCGGCAATGCCCTGGCCGACGAACTTGGCGATCGAGCCTTCCGCTTCCGCCAGCACCCGCCGGTTGGTGCAGAAGCGCGACGCCTTCAGCGCATAGATGAAGCCGTCCGGCGCCGCTTGCGCCCATTTGGCGAAGGTCGCCGGTGTCTGGCTGCGGTAATAGGTGCCATTCACCTCGATCGCGGTCATCGCGCGGGTGGCGAAGGTGATTTCCTGGCTGTGTGGAAGTCCTTCGGGAAAGAACGTCCCGCGCCACGGCTCGTAGGTCCAGCCGCCGACGCCGATGCGGATAGTGCCGGTCATGCCGCAGGTTTAGTGCAGATTGCGAGCGTAGGCGAGCGCGTCGAGCATCTTGCCCCCGGCCATGAATACCGCGCCGGTACAGGCGAGGAACAGCAGCTTGCCGCCCCAGCCGGGATATTGGGTGAGGTAGACATGGCCGCGTTCGACCGCGCCGACCGCCAGTGCGTAGATCACGATATAGGCTTCGAAGCGGGACTTGATGGTGAAGAGGCGGGCAACCTTGGCAAACATGTCAATGGCGTAGCAAGGAGCGGGCCAGAACGACGGCCCGGCGAGTCGCGCGGCGTCAACATGGTAAACTGTCAACTAATCCGACAGGGCGGTGGTCAGGTCCAGCGCGTCGAGCAGGCGGGCGCGGGCGGACAGGATGTCGGCGACCAGCGCCGGATCGGTCAGCGCGGCGGGGTCGATCGACTCCGGCCAGGCATGGCGGACCAGGGCTTCCAGCCGGTCGATCTTTGCCTCGTCGAGCAGGAAGCGCGGATCGACGGTATCGGGGTCGGCGACGACGCGCAGGCGCAGGCAGGCCGGGCCGCCGCCATTGGCCATCGACTGGCGGACATCGACGAAGATCAGCCGGCGGATCGGGCCGTTGCCGGCGACCAGCTCGGCGAGGTAGCCGCCGACCGCATCGTGGTCTCGCGCCTCGACCGGCAGGATCAGCGCCTGCTCGCCGCCGGGCAGGGTGACGAGCTGGGCATTGAACAGATAGGTGGCGATCGCGTCGGCCAGGCTGACCCTGGCCGCCGGCACCTCGACGACCTGCACCGCCGGCAGCAGCCGATGCAGGTCGGCGTAGAACGCCTCCTTGTCCGAAAAGGCCTGTTCGTGGGCGAACAGCGTCAGCCGGTCGGCGACGGCGACGACATCGTTGTGGAACGCGCCGGCGCCGATCGCCTCCGGCGCCTGTTCGACGAACAGCGTGCGTTCCGGGTCAAGCCCGTGGCGGGCGGCGACCGCCTGCGACGCGACCGCATGCTGGCGCGCCGGAAAGCTGCCGCCGCTGCGCCCGAACACGAACACCTCGACGCCGGGCGCGTCATGGGCCGGGCCGAGGCGCATATGGTTGGCGGCGCCCTCGTCGCCGAGCGGCGGCGGCACCGGCTCGTGCACGGCAAAGGCGGGGTGGGCGAAGGCGATCCGCAACTGGCGCAGCGTGTTCGGCCATTCATGGCTGCGATGCGGCATCGTCACCAGGTTGGCGACGGTCAGGTGGCAGCGGCCGTCGGCGGTGTCCGGCGCCGGGGAGACGGTGGCCGCGTTGGCCGTCCACATCGCCGCCGCCGACATCGCCCAGGCATCGACCGGCGCATGGCTGACGCCCAGCGCGTCCAGCCAGCGCGTGTTGGGGCGCGGGTGCGGCAGCAGCAGGCCCTGCGGCAGGCCGAGCGCCAGATTGGCCCGCATCTTCGCCAGCCCCTGCAGCGCGGCGGCGCGCGGATAGGACAGGGCACCGGCGTTGCGGGCCGAGGCCAGGTTGCCGACGCTCAGCCCGGCATAGTTATGGCTTGGCCCGACCAGCCCGTCGAAGTTGATCTCGACCAGCGTCATCAGCGGCCGACATGGGTGATCGTGTCGCCCTCGGCAACGCCGAGCAGCGCGGCGCCGGCCGGGTCGATCGCCACCTGCCCGTCGGCCCGCTCCTCAACCAGCGCATAGGCGGCGCGGAACGAGGCGAGGCGGCCGGCGGCGACCATCCGGCGCTGGCCATTGCCCGCCGCGCCGCCCGCTGCCGCGACCTTCGCGTCGACCGCCTCGGCGACGGTGCGAATGGAATCGGTGCGTGCCTCC
Source organism: Sphingomonas flavalba (assembly GCF_004796535.1). Classification (GTDB taxonomy): domain Bacteria; phylum Pseudomonadota; class Alphaproteobacteria; order Sphingomonadales; family Sphingomonadaceae; genus Sphingomonas_L; species Sphingomonas_L flavalba. Next base: position 148,656 of record NZ_SPHY01000007.1, read on the forward strand.
ATCGTCGGTCCGCCGTCGAAGATGTCGACATAATGCTCGTGCAGGAAGCCTTCCGTTTCCAGCATCCGCATCGCGGCGCGGCCGGTCGGGTGCGGCTTGCCGATCACGTTACGCGCGCTTTCCGGCAGCATCGCGGTGTAGATCGGGTGCTTCGGCATCAGGTCGGCGATGAACTGGTTGCCGTGGATGGCGTTGAATTCGTCCGCCTGCTGGAAGCTCATGCCGAAGAAGCGGCCGGCCAGTCCGTCCCAGAACGGCGAGCCGCCGGCTTCGTCGATCACCCCGCGCAGCTCCGCGATCACCCGGTCGGCGAAGCGGGCGCGGTGCTGGCGGATGAACAGGTATCGGCTGCGGGCGAGCAGCATGCCGAGGCCGCCGGCCCGCTCGCTCGGGTGGAGGAACAGGCCGCCGACTTCGCTCGATCCTTCGAGATCGGTGCTGAGCGCCAGCATGTCGGCGCGGAACGTGCGGCCCAGTTCCTGGCTGATCTGGGTCAGCGTGCCCATACGGTAGCTGTAGAACGGCCAGTGCCGGCCGATTTCGGCGAAGATCTGGCAGGTGCCGCGCACTTCGCCGGTTTCCGCATTCTCCAGCACCAGCACGAACAGGTCCTCGCCGCGTTCCTCGGTGGCCAGCGCCTGGGCCGATCGCTCCAGTTTGGCGGCCAGCGCCGGCTTGTCGGCCGGCAGGTTGGTGAAGCCGCCGCCGGTCAGCTTCGCCATTTCGTACAGCGGTTGCAGGTCGTCGGCGCGGGCCGGGCGGATCAGGAAGCTCATGGCCGCCCCCCGCGCGCGATGCGGAGGATGGCGAGCGCCGACAGCATGGCGCGTTCGGGCAACGATTCGGGTATCAGATATTCCTCCCCTGAATGAATGGCGCCGCCACGCACCCCCATGGTGTCGACGACCGGAATGCCGCAGGCGGCGATGTTGTTGCCGTCGCACACCCCGCCGGTCGCCCGCCAGGCCACCGGGATGCCCAGCGCCGCGCCGCAGTCGCGGACCAGCGCGAACAGCCGCTCGGCGGGCGGATCGAGCGGCTTGGGCGGGCGACCGAAGCCGCCGTGGCGGTGGATCGCCACCTGATGTTCAGCCGCAACGGTGACGACGAGCGAGTCGAGCGCCGCCGCCGCGTCCGCCTCCGCTTCCGGCGTCGCCGGGCGGAAGTTGACGCGGAGGACGGCATGGTCCGGGACGACGTTGTTCGGCCCGCCGCCGTCGATCCGCGCCGGGTTGACCGACAGGGTGGCGCTGGTCAGCGCCTTCAGCCGGACGGCAAGGTCAGCCGCCGCGACCAGCGCGTTGCGGCCGTCGGCGGGGTTGCGGCCGGCATGGGCGCTCTTGCCGGTGACGATCAGCGAGAAATTACCGCTGCCCGAACGGGCGCCGGCCAGCGTGCCGTCGGGCAGCGCCGGTTCGTAGGTGAAGGCGGCGGCCTTGCCGGCGGCGGCGGCGGCGATCAGCGCGGCGGAGGAGGGGGAGCCGACCTCCTCGTCGCTGTTGATGACGACTTCATAACCCAGCCGGTCGCGCTCCGGCGCTGTCTCCACCGCGCGCAGGGCGGCGAGCATCACCGCGATGCCGCCCTTCATGTCGGCCAGGCCGGGGCCGTTGATCGTGCCGTCGGCCATCGGCGTGATCGACTGGAACGGGTGATCCGCGCCGAACACGGTGTCCATATGGCCGGTGAACAGCATCTGCACCGGCGCGTCCGGGCGGACGCGAAGGTGCAGGTGGCGGCCGTGGGCGACGGCGCCGATCCGGCCGTCGGCGGCAACCGCGTCGACCGGCGCCGGATCGACCAGGGTGACGGTGCCCGGCAGGGCGGCGAAGGCGTCGGCGAGCAACCCGGCCATCCGCCCCAGCCCGGCCAGGTTGCGCGAGCCGCTGTTGACCGCCGCCCATTGTTCCACTTGCGAAAGCATCGGGGCCGCGGCCGCCGCGTCGACCGCGCCGCGTTCGATCGTCTCAAGGGATTTCATCGATATGGCATAGGCCAGCGGCGGCCGGCGACCAAGGGGGCGCGCCCTGCGTTCCGCAAGTTGTTTCGCCTGCGAGGCTTGCGAGCAACAGCCATTGTCAGGCATGGGCGCCCGGTCGAACGGAGCATGAGGGGGGAGTTGATGACGGAGTATGTTGCGATAGCCGGCCTGAAGGTCGCCGCGCCGCTTGCCGATTTCGTCAATCGCGAGGCGTTGGCCGGTGTCGGGGTGGACCCGGATGCCTTCTGGCGGGGCGCCGCGGCGCTGCTTGAGAAATTTGCTCCGGAAAACCGCGCCCTTCTCGCCACCCGCGACCGGCTGCAGGCGCAGATCGACGCCTGGCACGATGCCCGTGCCGGCCAGCCGGTCGACCATGCCGCCTACCGCGATTTCCTGCGCGAGATCGGCTATCTGGTCGACGTGCCGCCGGCTTTCTCGATCACCACCGGGAATGTCGACGACGAGGTCGCCCGGCTGGCCGGGCCGCAGCTCGTGGTGCCGTCGCTGAACGGCCGCTTCGTGCTGAACGCCGCCAATGCGCGCTGGGGCAGCCTGTACGACGCGTTCTACGGCACGGATGCCTTGCCGGGCACGGCGGCACCGGGTGGTTATGACGCCGCGCGCGGCGCGCGGGTGATCGCGGCGGCGCGCGCCTTCCTCGATTCCGCCGTGCCGCTGGTCGAAGGCAGTTGGACCGATCCCGCCGGCTTGGCGATCGCCGGCGACCGGCTGGTGCCGGCGCTGCGCGACCCTGACGCGCTGGTCGGCTGGCGCGGGGCGGCGGAGGCGCCGGACTCGGTGCTGCTGCGCCATAACGGCCTGCATATCGAGATCGTCGTCGACCGTGGCCACCCGATCGGCCGCGACGACCGCGCCGGCATTGCCGACGTCGTGCTGGAAGCGGCGCTGACCACGATCGTCGACCTGGAGGATTCGATCGCCGCCATCGACGCGGAAGACAAGACCGCCGCCTACGCCAACTGGCTGGGCCTGATGCGCGGCGACCTGACCGCCAGCTTCGAGAAGGGCGGGCGGACGATGACCCGCGCGCTGGAGGCGGACCGCAGCTGGACCGCGCCGGGCGGCGCGACGCTGACCCTGCCGGGGCGCAGCCTGCTGTTCGTCCGCAATGTCGGCCATCTGATGACCAACCCGGCGGTGCTGCTCGCCGATGGATCGGAGGCGCCGGAGGGGGTGCTCGACGCGCTGTTCACCGGGCTGATCGGCCTGCACGACGTGAAGGGGCTGGGCCGTTTCCGCAACAGCCGCACCGGTTCCATCTACATCGTCAAGCCCAAGATGCACGGGCCGGACGAGGCCGCCTTCACCAACCGGCTGTTCGACGCGGTCGAGGATATCCTCGGCCTCGCGCGCAACACGATGAAGGTCGGGGTGATGGACGAGGAGCGCCGCACCTCCGCCAACCTCGCCGCCTGCATCGCCGCGGTCAGCGAGCGGATCGTGTTCATCAACACCGGCTTCCTCGACCGCACCGGTGACGAGATCCACACCTCGATGCGGGCCGGAGCGATGATCCGCAAGGGCGACATGAAAAGCGCCGACTGGATCAGCGCCTACGAGGCGCGCAACGTCGCGATCGGCCTTGCCTGCGGCTTTTCCGGCCGCGCCCAGATCGGCAAGGGCATGTGGGCGGCGCCCGACCGGATGGCCGACATGCTGGCGCAGAAGATCGCCCACCCGAAATCCGGCGCCAACACTGCCTGGGTGCCCAGCCCGACGGCGGCGACGCTGCACGCGCTGCATTACCACAAGGTCGACGTGTTCGCCCGCCAGCGCGAGCTGACCGGCGCGCCGGTGCCCGGGGTCGACCAGTTGCTGTGCATCCCGCTCGCCGGCGGCACCAACTGGTCGGAAATGGAGATCGCCGAGGAACTGGACAACAATGCCCAGGGGCTGCTCGGTTACGTGGTGCGCTGGATCGACCAGGGCGTCGGCTGCTCCAAGGTGCCGGACATCAACGATGTCGGGCTGATGGAGGATCGCGCGACGCTGCGTATCTCGTCGCAGCATATCGCCAACTGGCTGCTGCACGGCGTCTGTTCGGCCGAGCAGGTCGATGCCGCGCTGCTGCGCATGGCGGCCAAGGTCGACGCGCAGAACAGCGGCGACCCGCACTATCGGCCGATGGCGCCGGACCCGGCCGGCAGCATCGCCTTCCAGGCGGCGCGCGCGCTGGTGTTCGAAGGGACGACGCAGCCAAACGGCTATACCGAGCCGCTGCTCCATGCCTATCGTCAGAAGGTGAAGGCGGCCGCCTGATCGCCTGACGGCGGCCTTGGCCCCCGCGCCGGCGGCGCGGGGGCGGCAGCTGGTTCAGCTATTGTCTTCGACCGGCGCGTCCGGCCCGTTCTTCTTGATCGAGTCTATCGCGTTCAGCGCCGACCCCTTGCTGGAATAACCCTCGGTCGAGAACATCACTTCGGAATTATATTTGAACCGGACCCGGAATTCACCGGCCTTGTCCTTATATACCTCGAACTTGTGAGCCATTCCTGCTCTCCTCTAACCACGGAGCGGCCAGCCTATAACACTGTCCGGCTGGCGCAAGATGCATGGTGGCATATCGGTCGAAGGAACGGCGCATGGCTGGCTTGAGCGAAACGATCGCGGCAATGGCGGAACGGGACGGCGCCTATCGCGCGGCGCCCGGCGCCGACTGGCGGCAGGGGCAGACCCTGTATGGCGGCCTGTCGGCGGCGCTGGCCGTCCATGCGGCGGACCGGGCCTTTCCGGATCTGCCGCCGCTGCGTTCGGCGCAATTCGCCTTTGTCGGCCCGGCGGCGGGCGCGCTGGCCTATCGTCCGTCGATGGTCCGGCGGGGCAAGTCGAGCGCGTTCGTCGCCGTCGCGGCGGACGGGGAAGCCGGGCCGGCGACGCAGGCGCTGCTCTGCTACGGGCGGGCGCGGGATTCCGCCTGCCGCTACCATGACGTGCCGATGCCGGCGGTGGCCCGCCCCGACGACGGCGTGCCTTTCTTCACCCGGCCGGGCGTGCCGGGCTTTTCCGGGCATTTCGATGCGGTGCTGGTCGACGGCCACCCGCCGGCGAGCGGCGCCGAGCGGCCGCTCCTGCGCGTCTGGGTGCGCCACCACGATGCCGGCCCGCCGGACGGCGCGCTGGCGCTGATCGCGCTCGGCGACGCGTTGCCGCCGCCGGCGCTCAGCCTGTTTCCGGCCTTCGTGCCGATCAGCACGATGACCTGGTCGGTCGAACTGCCGCCGAACGCGGCGATGCCAGGCGCCGGCTGGTACCTGTTCGAATCACGCGGGGAGGTGGCTGACTACGGCTACGGCATACAGGACATGAAGCTGTGGCACGCCGACGGCCGGCTGGCGTTGATCGGCCGCCAGACGGTGGCGCTGTACGGCTAGGGGAGGGAGGCGGCACCTTGCGCCTGCTGCCCCCCGACCTTAGGCGAGGAAAGCGTGGAGGGCGGCGGAGCCGTTTGCGGCCGCGATTGTTGTCGTCGCGTGCTTCTGGAAGGAGAGACGAAGATGAAGATCAACCTGATTGCGCTGGCCGCGGTGTCGGCCCTGGCCCTGACGGCCGCGGCCAAGCCAGGGGTCGCCGCAACGGCGACCGCCACGGTGACCGCTGCCGACGGCACCGCGCATGGCACGGTGACCGCGACGCAGACGACGACCGGCCTCGACGTCGTCTACACCGCCACCGGCCTGACCCCGGGCGAACACGGCGTCCACGTCCACACCGCCGGCAAGTGCGACGCGCCCGATTTCGCCACCGCGGGCGGGCACTGGAACCCGACGGGCAAGATGCACGGCAGCATGAACCCGCATGGCCCCCATGCCGGCGACCTGCCGAACCTGACGGTGGCCGAGGACGGCACCGGCACCATTCGCTTCACCATTCCCGGCGCCACGCTGAGCGGCGGCGAGGAAGCGATGCTGGATGCCGACGGCGCCGCATTCGTCGTCCACGCCGGGCCGGACGACCTGAAGACCGATCCCGCCGGCAATAGCGGCGGCCGCATCGCCTGCGGGACGTTCAGCGCAGGCTGATCCGGCGATGGGGGGCGGCGGTAGCCATGTTAAAACACGCTATATTGATGTTCTAGACATTAGTATTGATGCGATGTATCAGTGCGGCCGTCAGGTGGAACCGCTATGATGACCGCTGCGCAAATGCGGGCGGCCCGCGCCCTGCTCGGGATCGACCAGCGCCAGCTGGCCGAATTGTCCGGCGTGTCGCTGCCGACCATCCAGCGGATGGAAGGCAGCGACGGCAACGTCCGGGGCGTCGTCGACACCCTTACCAAGGTGGTCGCGGCGCTCGATGCCGCCGGCGTGGAGCTGATCGGCGACAACGCCGTCAGCCGCGAAGGCGGCCGCGGCGTGCGCCTTCGGGCGGCGAAGGGCGCGGGCGCTTCCTTCTGACGACAGGCGCGACGCGTCACCGCGCCGCTGGTCACGAAGGCGAAGTGGCATGGTTGCGCATATCCGAAGCCCCGGCTTCATCGAGATGTTCACGCCGAAGCTGCTGGTCGTGCTGCACGAAGGCTATGGCTGGCGCGCGCTGCGGGCGGACGCGCTCGCCGGGCTGACCGTCGCGATCGTCGCTATCCCGCTGTCGATGGCGATCGCGATCGCATCGGGCGTCACGCCGGATCGCGGGCTGTACACGGCCATCATCGGCGGCTTTCTGGTTTCCGCTCTGGGCGGCAGCCGGTTCCAGATCGGTGGGCCGGCGGGCGCGTTCATCGTCCTGGTTGCCGCAACGGTCGCCGCCCACGGCGTCGACGGCCTGCTGATCGCCACCTTGCTGTCCGGCCTGATCCTGATGGCGGTCGGGTTGCTGGGGCTGGGCACTTTCATCCGCTACATCCCGTATCCGGTGACGGTCGGCTTCACTGCCGGCATCGCTGTCATCATCTTCGCCAGCCAGCTGAAGGACCTGCTCGGCCTGACGCTCGCCGGAGTGGAGCCGGGGCCGTTGCTGCCCAAGCTGGTTGCGCTGGCGCAGGCGGCGCCGACGATCAATCCGGCGTCGGTCGCCGTTGCGCTGCTGTCGATCAGCCTGATCGTCGGGGTCAGGCGGTGGCGCCCGCACTGGCCGAACTTCCTGATCGCGGTGGTGCTGGCGGCGATCGTCGCCGTCGTCCTGCACCTGCCGGTGGAGACGATCGGATCCCGCTTCGGCGGCATTCCGCGTGCCCTGCCGGCCCCGGCGCTGCCGGCGATCTCATTCGACCGGGTGGTCGCGCTGCTGCCGGCGGCGGTGTCCTTCGCCCTGCTCGGCGGCATCGAGAGCCTGTTGTCCGCAACCGTCGCCGACAGCATGACCGGGCGGCGGCACCGGTCCAACTGCGAGCTGGTCGCGCAGGGCGTCGCCAACATCGCCTCGCCGCTGTTCGGCGGTATCTGCGTGACCGGCACGATCGCCCGCACCGCCACCAACGTCCGCGCCGGCGCGCACGGGCCGGTGGCAGGGATGTTCCACGCGCTGTTCCTGCTGCTGTTCCTGCTCGTCGCCGCGCCGCTGGCTGCCTATATCCCGCTTGCCGCGCTAGCCGGGCTGCTCGCCGTCGTCGCCTGGAACATGGCGGAGAAGCACCAGATCGCGACATTGCTGCGGGCGTCGCGCGGCGATGCGGTGGTGCTGGCCGTCACCTTCGCGCTGGTCATATTCCGCGACCTGACCGAGGGCATCGTCGTCGGCTTCGCGCTGGGCGCGCTGCTGTTCCTCCACCGTATGGCGCAAGCGGTGGAGGTCGATGAGGCGGATCGCGCCGAACTGGCGGGTGCGGAGCGGGTGCCTTACGACCCGACGCAGGCGACTGACCGCGATGTTGTCGTCTACCGGATATCCGGCGCGTTTTTCTTCGGCGCGGCAGCCAGCGTCGGCGCCGCGCTCGACCGCATCGGCGAGCAGCCGAAGGCATTCGTCCTCGACATGTCGGACGTACCGGTGCTCGATTCGACCGCCGCCGCGACGATCGAGGGGTTCGCCCGCAAGGCGCGGCGGCGCGCGGCGCCGGTCTATCTGGCAGGCGCCCGCCCGACGATCCGCCGCGCGCTGATTGCCCACGGCCTGCGCCCGCCGCTAGTCCGCTATCGCACCCGCCCGGCTGACGCGCTGGCCGCCGCCCGCCGGGCGATCGGCTCAGACCGGCTCGCCGGCGGCGCGGGCGCGGTCGCGTAGCGTCGCCTCCGCCCGCGGCACCAGCCGATAGGCAAGGACCAGCGCGGCGATCGACAGCGGCGCGACCAGCAGCAGCGACAGCACGCCGGTCGCCAGGTCGCCCGACCATGCCGATACCCGGCCGGCCATGTAGGGGCCAAGCGCCAGGCCGATCAGCGTCGTGCCGATGAAGAAGGTGGCGGTCGCCGCGCCGCGCATTCGCGGCAGGACAAGGTCTTGCGTCGCCGCCGCCGCCGCGCCCAGCGCCGCGCTCGACAGCCCGACCATCGGCAAATGGAGCGCGTAGAATAGCGTGACGCTGCCGGTGGTGAAGCTGGTGATCATCAGCGGGATCGGGGTGATGGCGCCGATCAGGATGACGGCGATTCGTCCGGCCGGGTTGTTCCGCCGCCACCGGTCGGCCAGCCGGCCGCCGAGCACGACGCCCAGGAAGCCGCCGGTTGCGCCGGCGCCGCCGACGACCAGCCCCGCCACCGCCTTCGATACGCCGAAGCTGCGTTCCAGATAGGGCAGCGACCAGAAGCTGACCGCATAGGCGGTGAACGCGATCAGCCCATAGCCGACGACAACGAGCAGGAAGGCCGGGCTGCCCCAGATCAGCGCGAAGGCCGGGCGGTCGCGGGTGCGAAGCGCCGCCGCCCAACTGAACACCGCATAGGCGCCGACGCCGACCGCGACCCACTGTGCGCCGTCGCCGGTCGCGGCGATCAGCGACCAGGCCAGCGCCGCGATCCCCAGGCCGCCGGCGACGTTGACGGCAAGCGGCCCGATCCCCCGCCGCGCCGCGCCGATCAGGGTCAGCGGCGGGATGACGGTCAGCAATTCGTCGAGAAAGCCGCGAAACGGCCGTTCGGTCGGCGGGGTGAGGATGCCGTCGGCCAGCCCGCGCGGCGGCTCGCGCAGCGTCGCCACCCACAGCGCCAGCAGCAGGCCGGGCAGCCCGACCGCCAGGAATGCCGCCTGCCAGCCGACCAGCCCGAGCGGCCCGCCGCCGGGAAAGGCCAGGTTCCAGTTCTGGACGATGGCGCCGCCGATGAACAGCGACAGGCCGCTGCCGATGTAGATGCCGGAGGAATAGACGGCGAGGGCGGTCGCCCGCTGGCTGCGCGGGAACCAGTCCGACAGCAGCGAATAGGCGCAGGGCGATGCCGTCGCCTCGCCGATGCCGACGCCGATCCGTGCCGCTGCCAGCTGCCCGCCGGTGCGCGAGAAGCCGGACAGCGCCGTCATCGCCGACCATAGCGCCAGGCCGACGGTGATCAGCCGCACGCGGTGCCAGCTATCCGCCAGCCGGCCCAGCGGAATGCCAAACAGCGCGTAGAACACGCCGAACGCGGTGCCGTAGAGGAAGCCGAGATCGGCATCGCCCAGCCCCAGGTCGCGCTTCACGTCCTCGGCGAGGATGCTGAGGATCTGCCGGTCGATGAAATTCAGCGTGTAGACCGCGACCAATATGGTGAGGACATAGCGGGCATAGCCCGCATCCGCCTGCGAGGTTGCCTCGTCGGCCGCCGCCATCATCCCCCCTCGCTTGCTCCGCTGTCGGGTGAACGCTAGCAGGCCGGGACGGTCGAACGGAAGGGGTTGGGTGATTTGGTCAGCGCGGTGTTGTTCGTCTGCCTCGGCAATATCTGCCGCTCGCCGCTCGCCGAGGCGGCATTGCGGGCGGAAGCAGCGGCGCGCGGTCTGGACCTGCTGGTCGATTCCGCCGGCACCGCCGGCTGGCACCACGGCAAGGCGCCGGACCCGCGCGCGCAGGCGGTGGCGTTGCGCCATGGCATCGACATTTCCGGCTATCGCGCGCGGCAGGTGACGGCGGCGGATTTCCGCCGGTTCAGCCATATCGTCGCGCTCGACGCCGACAATCTGGCCGACCTGCGCGGCATCGCCCCGGCCGATGCGACCGCGCGCATCGGCCTGCTGCTCGATTTCGTCGCTGGCCGGGCGGGGCAGACGGTCGCCGACCCCTATTACGGCGACGATGCCGGTTTCGATGTCACCTGGGCGGATGTGACCGCCGGCGCGCGGAGCATCGCCGACGCCGCTCAGGCGAGCGGATAGCGCTGGATCGCCTCGTAGCGGCTGCCGCCGTGGCCGAGGTGGCTCTGGAACAGGTAGAAGGCATCGACGGCGAATGCCGGCCCGGACAGCCCGGCATGCGCGGCGAGGAAGCGGTCCGCCATGCCGCCGGACCGACCGAAGCGGGCGAGGGTGATGTGCGGCAGATAGGCGCGGCCTTCCGGCGGCAGGCCGATGCGGACCAGCGCCCGTTCCACCTTCGCCTGCAGATGGGTGATCCGCTCCTGCGGGGCGATGCCCGCCCACAGCGCCTCTGTCCTGCCCTTGCGCTCGAACAGGCCGACCCCGGCCAGCGTCAGCGCGAGCGGTGGATGACGCAGGCCGCCGAGCGCGGCCGCGACGTCGTCGGCCACCCGCCCGTCGACCTCGCCCACGAAGCGCAGGGTGATGTGGAGTTGCGAATCGTCCTGCCAGCGGGCGCCGGCGACCCCGCCCATCATTTCAAGCAGATGGGCGCGGATCGCCGCTGGCGGACGGATGGCGACGAACAGACGGTGCATGACGGGTGGCCTCCTGTTCCGCCTTTATGTCCGGTTTCGCTTGAAAGCGCGGCGCAATCCACCGATATTGCGCCTATCCGGCCCAGACGGTCGGGCAAAGGAGTTTACTAACAATGGCAAACTGGTCTGATCCCCGCACGACCGCCCTCGGCCGCACGGCGTCGACCACCGCCGATGCCGCCTTTGATGCGGGCCTGCGGTCGTACATGCTCGCTGTCTACAACTACATGGCCTCCGGCGTGCTGCTGACCGGCATCGTCGCCCTGCTGTTCGCATGGGGCGGCGCCGAATCGCCGGCCGCGCAGTTGTTCCTGAACGGCGGCATCCTGAAATGGGTCGTCATGCTCGCGCCGCTCGGCGTGGTGATGTGGCTCAGCTTCGGCATCAACCGCATTTCCGAAGGCACCGCGAAGGCGCTGTTCTGGGTCTATGCGGTGCTGATGGGCCTGTCGCTGTCGACGATCCTGCTGGTCTATACCGGCGCATCGGTCGCGCAGACCTTCTTCGCCTCCGCGGCGGCCTTCGCCGGCCTCAGCCTGTGGGGCTACACCACCAAGAAGGATCTGTCGGCGTTCGGCACCTTCCTGATCATGGGCGTCGTCGGCCTTATCGTCGCGATGGTCATCAACCTGTTCCTGAAGTCGAGCGGGCTTGACCTGGTGATCAGCGGTATCGGCGTTCTGCTGTTCGCCGGCCTGACCGCCTACGACACGCAGAAGATCAAGAGCATGTACTTCCACCTGCAGGGCTCCGACTTCATCGGCAAGTCGGTGGTGATGGGCGCGTTGACCCTCTACCTCGACTTCATCAACCTGTTCCTGTTCCTGCTGCGCTTCATGGGCGACCGCCGCTAAGCGTCGGGGACATGGCGACACGGGAAGGCCCGGCGGATCGCTCCGCCGGGCCTTTCCTTTTGGAATGCTTCGTGCGGGCCGGCCGACGGCACCACGACGTCGCTATTTGGCCGTCGCCGCGTCGTCCAGCGCGCTGGCGCGCAGATGTGCCGGGCGTTTCGCCAGCCGCGCCGCATAGGCGATGAACGCGTCGCGTTTCGGCATCGTGCCGAACTGGACGCCCCACATCACCTGCGCGCCGACATAGACGTCGGCGGCGGAGAAGCGGTCCCCGGCGACATAGGGGTTGGCGGTGATCGCCTGCTCCAGCACGTCCATGGCCAGATCGTAGTTGCCATAGCCGGCCAGCCGCCCCTGTTCCGCCGTCGGATCGAATTTCAGCGCGTGGTTGGTCACCGCCTGCTCGACCGGGCCGGCGGCGAAGAACAGCCAGCGGTAATAGGCGCCGCGCGCGCCGGGCGGCGGGGCCAGTCCGGCGTCGGGAAAAGCGTCGGCCAGATAGGCGCAGATCGCCGCGCATTCGGTGATGACGGTGGCGCCGTGGACCAGCGCCGGCACCTTGCCCATCGGGTTGATCGCCAGATAGGGATCCTGCTTCATCGTCGACGCGTAGTCGAGGATCTCGGCGCGGTAGGGCGCGCCGACCTCCTCCAGCATCCAGCGGGCGATCCGGCCGCGCGACATCGGGTTGGTGTAGAGAATCAGTTCGTCGGCCATCGCATCGCTCCTTCGGTTGCGGTCGGTTCGGGGGCAAACAGCCCGGTCAGCCCTTCAGCAGCCGGTCGAAGAAGGCGATCGTCCGGTCCCATGCGAGCTTGGCGGCATCGGCGTTGTAGCGTTCGGCCGAACTGTCGTTGTTGAACGCGTGGTGGACGCCGGGATAGTCGTGGACGATCACCGGCTTGCCCGCCGCCTTCAGCGCCTCGGCGAACGGATGGGCGGTCTGGGCGACGCGGGTATCCAGACCGGCGAGTTGCAGCATCAGCGGCACCTTGACCTTCGCCGCTTCCTCCGGCGCCGGAGCGGGGCCGTAATAGGACACGGCGGCGGCCAGGTTGTGCGCACCGGCGACCGCCAGCCGGTCGACCATCGCGCCGCCCCAGCAGAAGCCGACGACCCCGGCCTTGCGCTCGGCGGCGAAGCGGGTGAAGGCGGACTGGGCGTCGCGGGTGGCGGCGGCGATGTCGAGCTTGCCGATCATCTCGCGGCCCTTGTCCTCGTCGGCCGGGGTGCCGCCGTCCGGGGCGAGCAGGTCGACGGCAACGGCGGTGTAGCCGGCCAGCGCCACCCGCCGCGCGACATCGCGGATATGCGGGGTCAGCCCGCGGTTTTCGTGGATGACAACGACCACCGCCTTGCCCGGCCCGGCGGCCGGATCGACGACATAGGCGCGCATCGCCCGCCCCGGCGCGCTGTCCCACTGGACCATGCCGGCTTTCAGCCGCGCGTCGCCCTCGGCGATGATCGCGGCGGCGGCCGGGTTGGCAGCGATGGCGGCCAGCAAGGTTTCCGCCGCCGCCGCGCTGCCGGCGAGCAGGGTCAGTTCGCGCATGAAGCGGCGGCGGTCGCGTCCCTCATGCGTGAAGTGATCGTAAAGGGCGATGGCGCGGGCGCGGAGTTCGGACGGGTGCATGGCGGGCCTCCATGATGGGGCGATGGCGCCCGCAGCCGTCATCGCCAGCGTGGCGAAGCCATCCGCATCGCGGCACGGGCTTCCGCGTGCCGCCGGCGCTCCGCCGCCTCGCCATGTCGGGCCGGGCAGGAGGACCGATCCTACCCCAATTCGCCGTTCGCCGAAACCGCGTCCGGCGTCGCTATTGCGCCGGCGCCTGCCATTTCGGCTTGTTCCGGTACTGGTCAAACCAGGCGATGATCGCCGAAGCCTTGGCCGCCGCCTGCGACGGGCGGGCGGCGATGCCGCCATGGCTGGCGCCCGGCACCTTGACCAGCGCCGTCGGCACGCCGCGCAGTTGCAGTGCGGTGTAATATTGCTCGGATTCGCTGACCGGGGTGCGGTAATCCTCGGCGCCGACCACGACCATCGTCGGCGTCTTGACGTTGCCGACCAGCGACAGCGGCGACCGCGCCCAATAGCCCTGCGGGTCCTCCCACGGGAATTTGTCGAACCAGTATTGGTGGTACATCGGCGCGCCGTCCGACGTCAGCGAGAAGCTGGCCCAATCGATCACTGGCTTCTGGGTCACCGCCGCCTTGAACCGGTCGGTCTTGCCGACGATCCAGGCAGTCAGCACCCCGCCGCCGGAGCCGCCGGTGACGAACAGGTTGTCGGTATCGACATTGCCGGCGGCGATCGCCGCGTCGACCGCGCTCATCAGGTCGCCGTAGTCGTCGCCGGGATAGGCGTGGTGGATCAGGTTGGCGAATTCGGCGCCGTAGGACGTCGATCCGCGCGGGTTGGTATAAAGCACGATGTAGCCGGCCGCCGCATAGAGCTGATAGTCGGTCGAAAAGGCCGGGGCGTAGGCGGCGAACGGCCCGCCGTGGATCTCCAGGATCAACGGGTATTTGCGCGCCGGGTCGAAATCGGGCGGCGTCACCATCCACGCGTCGATCCGGCGGCCGTCGGCGGCGGTGACCGCCAGCGGCTTGACCTGGCCCAGCGCCTTGCCGCCGAGCAGGTCGCGGTTGAGGCGGGTCAGCCGCCGCGCCTCGCCGCCCTTGCTGACCGAGACGTCGGCCGGGTTGAGCGCGTCGCCGGAGGTGAAGGCGACGGTGCCGTCGCGCGCGACCGAGAAGCTGCCGCCAGTATAGGGCCGGTCGAGCGCCGATCCGCTGAGGCCGCCGGCGACCGGGCGGATGCTGCCGTCCAGCCCGACGCGGGCGACCTTGGTCTCGGCATGATCGTCATAGACGACGAAGATCGCCTTGCCGTCCTCGGCCCAGGCGAGATCGTCGATGCTGCGATCGAGATTGCCGGTCAGCAGGCGGCTGCCGCTGCCGTCGCGGTTCATCACGTAGAGGCCGACATTCTGGTAGCCGAGATATTTGTCGTCGAAGCCGAGATAGGCGATCGAGCGCCCGTCCGGCGAGACGACCGGCGCCGCGTCCGGCCCGTCGCGGCTGGTCAGCGCCGTCAGCGCGCCGCCGGCGACGTCGAGCGCGTAGACTTCCGAATTGAGCGGCTTGCGTTCCCAGTCCTTGTGGCGGTTGGTGCTGAAATAAAGGGTGGCGCCGTCCGGCGACCAGGACAGGGGGCCGCTGTCGTTCAGCGCGCCGAAGGTCAGTTGGCGCGGCGCGCCGCCGTCCGCCGACACGACGAAGATATGGTCGAAGCCGGGCTTCAGATAGCCGGCACCGTCGGCGCGGTAGGTGAGGGCGGTGATTACTTCCAGCGGCGGCGCCCATTTCGCCCCCTCCGGCTTGGCCGGCGCCTTGCCGAATTTCGCCGCGTCGTCCGGTACGGCGGTGATATAGGCGATGCGGTTGCCGTCCGGCGCCCAGGCGATCGCGCTCGGGCTGTCGGGCAGGCCGGTGACCCGGGCGGTGGCGCCGCTTGCCATCCAGCGCACGTAGAGCTGCGGCGCGCCGCCGTCCTCCGCCGAGACATAGGCCAGCCGCTTGCCGTCGGGCGACCAGCGCGGGCTCATATGGGCGCCGGGGCCCGCGACCAGCGGCATCTGTGCGCCGCTGCGCACGTCGACCAGCCAGATTGTCGCGCGGGCGCGATCGGTCATCACGTCGTTGGAGCGGCGGACATAGGCGATCTGGCTGCCATCCGGGCTGATCTGCGGGTCCGACGCCACTTCCAGCGAAAACAGGTCGGCGCCCTGGAATGTCCGGACCGGCCCCTCGGCCGGCGCGGCGAGCGCGGGCGACAGGGCAAGGGCGGCAAGCGGCAGAAAGGCGATGCGGATCATGGGAATCCCCCCTGAGGACAGGGGGCGACACTCTCCGCAATTCGCGAGGTTTGGCAAGGGGGTACGGCTCGAACTGGTCCGCTTGAAGCGGAAATTCTAGAGCGCGGCGAGCAGGGCGCGGGTCCGGCCGATGGCGTCGCCGCCGATGCGGCCATGGCCGGGAATGATCGTGCGAATATGCGGATAGCGGGCCGCCACGCGTTCCAGGCTGTCGCGCCACGCCGGTACCGACGCGTCTGCAAGATTGCCGATGCTGTCGGCCGCCGCGTCTTTCAGGAAGCAGCCGCCGAACAGCAGGCGCTGATCGGCGTCCCACAGCACGATATTGTCCGAGCTGTGGCCGGCGCCGGGGTAATAGCATTCCAGGCCGAAGGCGGCTTCGGCGAAGGGTGCGGGCAGGGCCTGCGCCGACTGCGTTCCGTCGTTCAACAGAGCGCGGGTCAGCGGCAGCATGTGGACGGGTATTCCGGCGCGCTCGAGGACAGGCAAGGCTGCCGCGCGATCGGCGTGAAAATGGGTGATGATGGCGCCAGAGGGCATCCGGCCGAAGGATCGCTCGCACCACGCGATCAGCGCTCGCCCCTGTGCGGGCGTCCAGCCGGGATCGACAAGGGTGAGGGCGTCGCCATTGCGATGGACCAGGCCGTTGGCCGGATAGATCACGCCGCCGTCGATCGGCGCGGTGGTGGTGAACAGCCAGGTGTGGCGGTCGATCCGCTTGATCCACAGATCGTCGGTGATCGCGGTCATGCCGGTGGCGCCAAGCGCGGATGCGGTTGGCGGGGCCGCGATCAGGCGGACGGGAAGGGCAACCGCCGCCAGGCCGGCGATACACGTACGGCGGGAGAGAAGCATCGGTGCGCTATGACATGCCGGCGCGATCGGCGCGAGGGTGCTGCGACAGGCCGTGCCATGGCCCGGCGTCCACCGGGCCATGGCGATCGGCTCAAACTTTGACCTTGGTCCTGTCCGCGCCGCCTTTCTTGCGCGGCTTCTTCGGCGCGGCGGCGGTGATCTCGAAGGTCAACGCCCCGTCCTTCAGGTGAACCTTGACCTCGCCACCGTTGACCAGCTTGCCGAACAGCAACTCTTCGGCCAGCGGCTGCTTGATCTTCTCCTGGATCAGCCGGCCCATCGGCCGCGCGCCGTAGAGCTTGTCGTAACCGCGCTCGGTCAGCCAGCCCTTCGCTTCGTCGTCCAGGGTGATGTGGACCTCGCGGTCGGCCAGCTGCAGCTCAAGCTGGAGAATGAACTTCTCGACCACCCGCGAGACGACTTCCGGCGGAAGGTAGCTAAACGGAACAATCGCATCCAGCCGGTTCCTGAATTCCGGCGTGAACATCTTGCGTACCGCTTCCTCGTCCTCGCCCTCGCGCGTGACGTTGCCGAAGCCGACCGCCTCGCGCGCCATGTCGGACGCGCCGGCATTGGTCGTCATGATCAGGATGACGTTGCGGAAATCGACGGTCTTGCCGTGGTGGTCGGTCAGCTTGCCGTTGTCCATCACCTGCAGCAGGATGTTGAACAGGTCCGGGTGCGCCTTCTCGATCTCGTCGAGCAGCAGCACCGAATGCGGCTGCTGGTCGACCGCGTCGGTCAGCAGTCCGCCCTGATCGTAGCCGACATAGCCGGGCGGCGCGCCGATCAGCCGGCTGACCGAATGCCGCTCCATATATTCGCTCATGTCGAAGCGCTGGAGCGGAATGCCCATGATCGCGGCGAGCTGGCGCGCGACCTCGGTCTTGCCGACGCCGGTCGGGCCGGTGAACAGGTAGTTGCCGATCGGCTTGTCCGGGTCGCGCAGGCCGGCCCGGCTCAGCTTGATCGCCGATGCCAGCTTCTCGATTGCGGCGTTCTGGCCGAACACCACGCGCTTCAGATCGGTCTCCAGGCTGGCCAGCGATTTCTTGTCGTCGCTCGACACCGATTTCGGCGGGATTCGCGCCATCGTCGCGATCACCGCCTCGATCTCCCTGGGGGTGATCACCTTCTTGCGTCGCGACGGGGCGACCAGCATCTGCATCGCGCCGACCTCGTCGATCACGTCGATCGCCTTGTCGGGCAGCTTGCGGTCGTTGATGTAGCGCGCCGACAATTCGACCGCCGATTTGATCGCGTCGGCGGTGTATTTGACGCTGTGGTGGCTTTCGAATGCCGAACGCAGCCCGGCAAGGATCTTCACCGTATCCTCGATCGACGGCTCGTTGACGTCGATCTTCTGGAAACGGCGGAGCAGCGCCCGGTCCTTCTCGAAATGGTTGCGAAATTCCTTGTAGGTGGTTGAACCGATGCAACGGATCACCCCGCCCGACAGCGCCGGCTTCAACAGGTTGGAGGCATCCATCGCCCCGCCGGACGTGGCGCCGGCGCCGATCACCGTGTGAATCTCGTCGATGAACAGGATCGCGTCGGGCAGCTTCTCCAGCTCCGACACCACCGCCTTCAGCCGTTCTTCGAAATCACCGCGATAACGGGTGCCGGCGAGCAGCGCGCCCATGTCGAGCGAATAGATCACCGCCGGCTTCAGCACGTCGGGCACGTCGCCCTCGACGATCTTGCGCGCCAGCCCCTCGGCGATGGCCGTCTTGCCGACGCCGGGGTCGCCGACATAGAGCGGGTTGTTCTTCGACCGGCGGCAGAGGATCTGCACCGTCCGGTCGATCTCGGCATTGCGGCCGATCAGCGGGTCGACCCGGCCTTCCATCGCCTTGGCGTTAAGGTCGACGCAGAACTGCTTGAGCGCACTTTCATTCTTCTGCTTGCCGTCGGTCTTGGCGGCTCTCTCTTCCTCGGCGCCCTTGACCTCGCGCGCCTCGGGCGGCTGGCCGCCCTTGCCGACGCCGTGGCTGATGTAGCTGACTGCGTCGAGGCGGCTCATGTCCTGCTGCTGCAGGAAATAGACCGCATAGCTCTCGCGCTCCGAAAACAGGGCGACGAGCACGTTGCCGCCGGTCACCTCGTCGCGGCCGGAGGACTGGACGTGGAGGATCGCGCGCTGGACGACGCGCTGGAAGCCGGATGTCGGCGATGGATCGGTCTCGCCCTCGACGCGCAGCGCCTCCAGTTCGGTGTCGAGATAGGTCGTCACCTGGTCGCGCAGCTCGTTCAGGTCGACGCCGCACGCCGCCATCACCTTCGCCGCGTCGGCATCGTCGATCAGCGCCAGCAGCAGGTGCTCCAGCGTCGCATATTCGTGGCGGCGGCCGGACGCTTGGGTCAGCGCCCGGTGCAGGGTGGCTTCAAGCGTGGGGGCAAAGGACGGCATTCGGTTCACTCCTCGGGGCCGGCAATGCGGCGCGGCCCGTTCCTCACTATGTCGGAAGGCGGGGCGCGCGCATCAAGGCCGGCGGCCTCATCGCCTGAATAGCGCGTCGGCGCTTGCCCGGTGGTTAACCGCGCCTTCCAGCTTGCCGCGCGTTCTGGCGATTTCCGCCTCCAGCACGGCGATACGTTCGTGCAGCTCCGCCACCGACAGCGGATCCAGATCCTGCCGCGTGGCGAGCACCAGCGGATCGGGCGGACGGGCGGGGGAAAAGTCGTCCATGTCCATGCCGGGAATGTTGACCCGATCCCCGGCGCTGTCAATAACGGCGCCGCTGCAAGACAGGGGAGCAAAGATGGTTTCGCCGCCCGCAACCATGACCGCGATCGACCCGGAAGAAGCCGGCGGGCCGGAGGTGCTTCGCCCGGTCGAGCGGCCGGTGCCGCTCCCTGGCGCGGGCGAGGTGCTGATCCGCGTCGCCGCCGCCGGCGTCAACCGGCCGGACGTGATGCAGCGGCGCGGCCTCTACCCGCCGCCGCCCGGTGCGCCGTCGATTCCCGGGTTGGAGGTCGCCGGCACCGTGGTCGCGCTCGGCGATGGTGTTGCCGGCGTCGATCCCGGCGCCAGGGTTTGCGCCCTGGTCGCCGGCGGCGGCTATGCCGGATATGCGGTGGCGTCTGCCGGCCAGTGCCTGCCGGTGCCGCCGGCCCTGTCGCTGGTCGAGGCGGCGGCAATGCCGGAAACGCTGTTCACCGTGTGGACCAACCTGTTCGAGCGCGCCTATGCGGTCGACGGCGACGTCGTGCTGGTCCATGGCGGTACCAGCGGCATCGGCACGATGGCGATCCTGCTCGGCCGATTGTTCGGTCTGACTGTCATCGTTACCGCCGGAAGCGACGCGAAGTGCGCCCGCGCGCTGGAGATCGGCGCCGCCCACGCGATCAACTATCGCGAGACGGATTTCGTCGAGGCGGTGAAGGAATTGACCGGCGGGCGCGGGGTCAACGCGGTGCTCGACATGGTCGGCGGCGACTATGTCGCCCGCAACATCGCCTGCCTTGCGCCGGACGGCCGCCATGTCTCGATCGCCATCCAGCGCGGCGCCGAGGCGACGGTGCCGTTATGGGCGGTCATGCGCCGCCGGCTGACGCTGACCGGCTCGACGCTCAGGCCCCGTTCAGGTGAGTTCAAGGCATTGGTGGCCGACGAGCTCCGCCGCGAGGTGTGGCCGCATGTCGAGGCCGGGCGGCTGAAGCCGGTCATCGATTCCACCTTCGCGCTGGCGGAGGCGGGCGCGGCCCATGCCCGGATGGAGAGCGGGGAACATGTCGGGAAGATCGTCCTTACCGTCGCGTAGGGGCGGCAGGGCGGAGTAGGGCGTTCGATGACGAGGTTTGCGGCGCGGCTGGCGGCGGCGCTTTTGCTTGGCGTGTCCATGGCGGCACAGGCCGCCCAGCCCGCAGAGGGCGGGATGGATGCCCTTCCCGACGAGGAATTCGACGAGGAGATTGTCGTCACCGGCCAGAAGCCGCGCGGGTCGGTGATCGGCGACATCCAGCCGGAACTGCAACTGAACGCCGCCGATATCCGCGCCTATGGCGTCGCGACGATCGCCGAGCTGCTCGACGAACTATCGGCGGAAACGCGCAGCGACCGGGGCAGCGGCGGCGCGCCGGTGGTGCTGCTCAACGGCAAGCGGATTTCCGGCTTTTCTGAGATCCGCGACATTCCGACCGAGGCGATCCAGCGCACCGAAATCCTGCCGGAGGAAGTGGCGCTGAAATACGGCTACCGCGCCGACCAGAAAGTGGTGAACATCGTCCTGCGCCGCCGGTTCCGCGCGACGACGGCGGAGGCGGACGGCCGCACCAGCACCGACGGCGGCGGTACCGCCGTGCAGCTTGAAGGGACGCGCTTCCAGATTCGCGGCGACAGCCGGCTGAACCTCAGCGTCGAATATCGCCATGCCGATGCGCTACGCGAAAGCCAGCGCGACCTGGTGTCGCGCGCGGTCGGCGCGCCCTTCGCCGCGGCCGGCAATGTCGGCGCGGCGGGCGGTGGAGAGATCGATCCGGCGTTGAGCACGCTGGCCGGCGCGCCGGTGACCATTGCCGGGGTGCCCGCCGGCGCGGCGGGCGGCGTACCGTCGCTCGCCGATTTCGCCGCGACCGCCGGCACGCCCAACGTCGACGACGTCACCCGCTACCGGACGTTGCGGCCGGCAAGCGAGCAGCTTTCGTTGAACGCGGTGCTCAGCCGCACGGTGCTCGGCAATGTCTCGGCCACGGTCAACGCCAGCCTCGATGTGACCGGCAGCGATTCGCTGAACGGCCTGCCCGGTGTCAGCCTGACCCTGCCGGCGGCCAGCCCGTTCTCGCCGTTTGCCGACGATGTCACGCTCTACCGCTATCCTGGCGGATTCGGACCGCTGCGCCAGCGGATGCGCGGCGTTTCCGGCCACGCCGGGGTGGCGCTGAGCGGGATGCTCTCCGACTGGACGTGGTCGCTGACCGGCAATTACGACCATGGCGAAAGCCGCACGGTCAGCGATGCCGGGCTGGACGCCGGCGCGCTGCAGGCCCGCCTGTCGGCCGGCGACCCGACCCTCAACCCCTATGGCGTCCTGCCGGACGGGCTGATCGCCAGGCGCGCCGCCAACCGGGCGCGCGGCATTTCGGATAGCGGCACGCTGGAACTGGTGGTCAGCGGCGCTCTGGCGCGGCTGCCGGCCGGGGCGGTGACGACGACGGTCAAGGCCGGCGGTGCGGCGACAGGCTTCGAAAGCCGGTCGTGGCGGAACGGTATCGCCACCGCCGGTAGCCTGTCGCGCGAAACCGGGTCCGGGCAGCTCAACCTCGACCTGCCGATCGCCAGCCGGCGCAACCAGGCGCTCGCGGCGCTCGGCGACCTCAGCGTCAATTTCAACGCCGCCGTCGATCAGGTGTCGGACTTCGGCACGCTGACGACGATCGGCTACGGCGCCAGCTGGTCGCCGACCCCGGCGCTGCGGCTGATCGCGTCGGTCACCGACGACGAAGCGGCGCCCGGCATGCAGCAGCTCGGCAACCCGGTGGTGCTGACGCCCGACGTGCGGATCTTCGACTATATCCGCGGCGTAACCGCTTCCGTCACTCAGATCGACGGAGGCAACGCCGCGCTGCTTGCGACCAACCGGCGGGTGGTCAAGCTCGGCGCCAACCTGAAGCCGACCGACAGCCTGACGCTCAGCGCCAATTTCATCAACCGCCGCACACGTAACCCGGTGGCGGCGCTGCCGGCGCCGACGGCGGAGATCGAGGCGGCCTTTCCCGACCGGTTCCTGCGCGATGCCGACGGCGTGCTGGTCCAGGTCGATGCGCGGCCGGTCAACTTCGCGCGGCGCAGCGGCAGCGAACTGCGCTGGGGGTTCAATTTCTCCCGGCGGCTGAAGACATCCGAGCGCGTGGCCGAGGCGCTGCGCGAGGCGGCGCGCGAGCGCTGGGCGGCGATGGCCGCCGCTCGCAACGCGGCGGGGCAGGGGGCACAGGGGCAGGAAACGCATGAGCCGGGGGCACAGGGTCAGCGGCGCGGGCCGGGCGACGGGCCGGGGCGCGGCGCCGGTGGCCC
>NZ_SPHY01000008.1 GCF_004796535.1 Sphingomonas flavalba
CGGCGGACCGCGCAACCCGTGGAGCCAGCCGCCCGGTGGCGGCCGCCCGCGCGGCAACCGGCCGGGTGCCGGGCCGACGGCGCTGGACGAACTGCTGCGCCGCGGGCGCGCGCGTTTCGGCGGTGGCGGTGGCGGCGGTTTCCCGGATTTCGGCGGCGGACGGCCGCTGTGGCTGTACGGGATATTGATCATCGTCGGCCTGTGGCTGCTGCTGACCAGCGTCCACCGCATCGGCCCGCAGGAACGCGGGGTGATCCTGCGCCTGGGCAGCTATGCCGGGACGATGGGGCCGGGCGTCAATCTGTCGCTGCCGGCGCCGATCGACACCGTCACCGTCCGCGATGTCGAGGAGATCCGCACGATCGACATCGGGTCGACCTCGCCCGATTCGGAAAACCTGATGCTGACCGGCGACCAGAATATCGTCGATCTCGCCTATTCGGTGCGCTGGAACATCAGCGATCCGGCTCATTACCTGTTCCAGCTCGCCGAGCCGGACGAGACGATCCGCGAGGTCGCCGAAAGCGCGATGCGCCAGGCGGTCGCCAATGTCAGCCTGAACGACGCGATCGGCTCCGGCCGCGGCGCGATCGAGACCGAGGTGCAGGAACGCATGCAGTTCCTGCTCAACGACTATCGCGCCGGCATCCGCATCCAGGGCGTCGCGATCAAGCAGGCCGATCCGCCGCTGGCGGTGATGGACGCGTTCAAGAAGGTGACGGCGGCGCAGCAGAACGCGATTAGCTACCTGAACAACGCGCGCGCCTACGCTCAGCAGATGACCGCCAAGTCCGAAGGCGAGGCAGCGTCGTTCGACAAGGTCTACGTCGAATACCGGATGGCGCCCGAAGTCACCCGCCGCCGCATGTATTACGAGACGATGGAGGATGTTCTGTCCAAGGTGGACAAGACGATCGTCGAGGCGCCGGGGGTCACCCCCTATCTGCCGCTGCCCGAGATCAAGCGCCGCGCTCAGGCGGAGACCCAGACTCAGACGGTGACCGGGGGGGCCAGCCGATGAACACCGTTTCCTGGCGCAACCCGGTCGCGCTGATGATCGCCGCGATCGCCCTGATGGTGTTGGCCAGCGCCACTTTCTCGGTCGTTCCCGAAACCCGCCAGGGGGTGATCGTCCGCTTCGGCGAGCCGATCAGCATCGTCAACCGCTACAAGGCGGACCAGGATTTCGGTCGCTCCGGCGCCGGGCTGATCGCCCGCGTGCCGTTCGTCGACCAGATCGTCTGGGTCGACAAGCGGGTGCTGGATGTCGAGATGGATCGCCAGCAGGTGCTGTCGACCGACCAGCTACGGCTGAACGTCGACGCCTATGCGCGCTACCGCATTGTCGATCCGCTGCGCATGTTCATCACCGCCGGCACCGAGCAGCGCGTGTCCGACCAGTTGCGCCCGATCCTCGGTTCGGAGCTGCGCAACGAGCTGGGCAAGCGGCAGTTCGCCGCCTTGCTCAGCCCGGAGCGCGGCCAGCTGATGGACAACATCCAGGCCGGCCTGAACCGCGTCGCCCGGCAATATGGCGCCGAGATCATCGACGTTCGGATCAAGCGCGCCGACCTGCCCGACGGCGCGCCGCTCGATTCCGCCTTCGCCCGGATGCGCAGCGCCCGCGAACAGGAAGCGCTGACCATCGACGCGCAGGGCCGCAAGCAGGCGCAGCTAATCCGCGCCGAGGCCGACGCCAACGCGGCGCGCACCTATGCCGACGCGTTCAACAAGGACCCGGACTTCTACAATTTCTATCGCGCGATGCAGTCCTACCGCCACACCTTCGGCGTCGACGGCACCACTGCGGAAGGCAATGCGTCGATCGTCCTGTCACCGAACAACGGCTATCTGCGTGAATTCCAGGGCAGAGGGCGGTGACGATCAGGGGTCATTCAATTTCCGTTCAGCGTGGGCGCGCAAGGACAGCGCGCGCATTCCGCGCCCCGGGCCTGCAGTCTTTGAGAGGACAATGAACGTGCGTTACGCCTACGCGATCACGACAGCCCTTCTCGTCGGCGGCGCGGCCGCGACGATGACCATGCAGCAGCCGGTCGGAGCACAGGTGGCCCAGAACGAGCCGGCCGCCATCGGTTCCGCCCCGCCGCGCGCCGGCGCGCCGATGAGCTTCGCCGACCTAGCCGCCAAGCTCCAGCCCGCCGTCGTCAACATCTCCACCACCCAGCGCGTCGCGGTGCAGACCAACCCGTTCGCGGGCACGCCGTTCGGCAGCCTGTTCGGCGACCAGGGGCCGGGCGGACCGGTCACACGCGAAGCGACGTCGCTCGGCTCCGGCTTCATCATCTCGACCGATGGTTACATTGTCACCAACAACCACGTGATCTCCGGCGGGCGCAACGGCGCCGTCGTCGAATCGATCACCGTCACTTTGCCCGACCGCACCGAATACCGGGCCAAGCTGATCGGCCGCGACATCGTGTCCGACCTGGCGGTGCTGAAGATCGACGCGACCGGCCTGCCCTTCGTCAAGTTCGGCGATTCGACTCATACCCGGGTCGGCGACTGGGTGGTGGCGATCGGCAACCCGTTCGGGCTGGGTGGCACCGTCACCTCCGGCATCGTATCCGCCCTGCACCGCAACACCGGCCAGGGCGGCGCCTATGACCGCTACATCCAGACCGACGCGTCGATCAACATGGGCAACAGCGGCGGCCCGATGTTCGACCTGAACGGCAACGTCATCGGCATCAACACCGCGATCTTCTCACCCAGCGGCGGCAATGTCGGCATCGGCTTCGCGATCCCCGCCGAACAGGCCCGCCCGGTCGTCGAGACGCTGATGAAGGGCGGCAAGGTGCGGCGCGGCTATCTGGGCGTGCAGATCCAGAACGTCACCGCGGAGATCGCCGAGGCGATGGGCCTTCCCAAGCATCGCGGCGAGCTGATCGCCGGGGTCGAGCCGAACGAGGCGGCGGCCCGCGCCGGCATCCGCCGCGGCGACGTCGTCACCAAGGTCAACGGCCAGGACGTGACGCCGGACCAGACGCTGTCCTATCTGGTCAGCAACACCCCGGTCGGCGCCCGCATCCCGATCGAGCTGATCCGCGACGGCAAGACGATGACGGTGACGCTGACCGTCGGCGAACGCCCGCCGGAGGAGCAGTTGGCCGCCAGCCTGGGCCAGGGCGACGGCTTCGACAGCGAGGACGACGACAGCGAATCGAGCCAGCAGGCCGCGCAGGCTTCGCTCGGCGTCGCCGTCCAGCCGCTGACCCCGGCGATCGCGCGCAGCATCGGCGTCCCCGCCGACGTCAAGGGCGTGGTCATCACCGGCGTCGACCCGTCGAGCGACGCGGCGTCCAAGACGCTGAAACGCGGCGACGTCATCCTGTCGATCAACCGCCGTCCGGCGCTGACCGCGCAGGACGTGACCGCCGCGGTGCGCGAAGCGACCGCCGCCAACCGGACCAGCGTGCTGCTGCTCGTCCAGCGCGGCGCCGGCCGGCCGCAATATGTCGGCGTCAAGCTGAAGAGCCGCTGAGCCGCGGCCGGGCTGCGGCCTGGCGCAAAGAAGCCATGGACACCGGCCGCGGGGCGCCCCGCGGCCGGTGTTTCATTGTCTGTCCCGCGCGGTAGCGCCGGTCAGTGCCGACCTTCGCTGTCCAGGGAATAGCCGGCGGAGCGGACGGTGCGGATGATGTCCGGCAACGCATCGCCGTTGATCGCCTTGCGCAGCCGGCGGATGTGGACGTCCACCGTGCGCGGCTCGATATCCGCGTCCTGGCCCCAGACCGAATCGAGCAGCCGCTCGCGCGAGAACACCCAGCCGGGATGCTCCAGGAAATGGCGGAGCAGGCGGAACTCGGTCGGCCCCAGCGCCACCGGCTTGCCGGCGCGGCGGACCTTGTGGCCGACGGTGTCCATTTCGATATCGGCATAGCTGAGCTGGGCGCCGGCCAGCGCCGGCCGCACCCGGCGCAGCACCGCGCCGACCCGAGCGACCAGCTCGCGCGGGGAAAACGGCTTGGTCACGTAATCGTCGGCGCCGGTTTCCAGCCCGCGGACGCGGTCCTCCTCCTCGCCGCGCGCGGTCAGCATGATGATCGGCACATTGGCGGTGCCCGGCATCCGCCGCAGCCGGCGGCAGACCTCGATTCCCGACAGGCCCTCGATCATCCAGTCGAGCAGCACCAAGTCCGGCGCCCGTTCCTGCGCGAGGAGCAGCGCCTCTTCTCCGTCGGCGGTGTGGCGGACGGAAAAATCCTCCCGCCGGAAATGCCAGACCAGCAGTTCGGCGAGGGCGGCGTCGTCCTCGACCAGCAGCATGTCGCCGCGCGCCATGTCAGCTCTCCACGCTGTCTTCGTCGCCGCCGCGCTCGCGTTCCGGCATCGGCGTGCCGCGCGCGGCGTAATAGACCATTTCGGCGACGTTGGTCGCATGGTCGCCGACCCGCTCGAGATTCTTGGCGACGAACAGCAGATGCGCCGCCTGGCCGATCGTTGCCGGATTCTCCATCATGAAGGTCACGAGGGTGCGGAAGATGCTGTTGTAGAAATCATCGACCCGCCGGTCGTCGTCGCAGACCCGGACCGCCGCCTGCCAATCGCGCGCGGCAAAGGCGTCGAGCGCGCCGCGCACCATATCCACCGCCAGCGTCGCCATCGACGGCAGCACCGACAGCGCCTCGACCGTGTGGCGCCCGCCGATCAGCGGGGTGCGGCGGGCGATATTCTTGGCATAATCGCCGATCCGTTCGATGACGCCGGCGATCTTCAGCGCCGCCACCACCTCGCGCAGGTCGTCGGCGAGCGGCGCGCGCAGGGCGATGATCTGCACCGCCAGCCGCTCTACCTTCGCCTCGATCTCGTCGATCAGCTGGTCCTCCGCGACGATCCGCCGCGCCGTTTCCAGGTCGTGGCGGACCAGCGCCTGCATCGCCTGTTCGATCGCCGCTTCGGCGCGGCCGCCCATTTCGGCGATCAGGCCGCGCAGCGCGACGATTTCGTCGTCGAATGCCTTGATCGTATGTTCGGTGCCGTTCGCCATGTCCTGTCCTCTCAGCCGTAGCGGCCGGTAATATAGTCCTTGGTGCGGACTTCCCGCGGGTTGGTGAAGATTTCCGACGTCACGCCATATTCGACCAGCTGGCCGAGGTGGAAAAAGGCGGTGTGTTGCGACACGCGCGCCGCCTGCTGCATGTTATGGGTGACGATGACGATCGCGTAGCGGCCGCGCAGTTCGTGGATCAGTTCCTCGATCTTGGCGGTGGCGATCGGGTCCAGCGCCGAGCAGGGCTCGTCCATCAGGATCACCTCCGGGTCGACGGCGATGGCGCGGGCGATGCACAGCCGCTGCTGCTGGCCGCCGGACAGCGCCGTGCCGCTCTCGTGCAGCCGGTCCTTCACCTCGTCCCACAGGCCGGCGCGGCGCAGCGACTGCTCGACGACCGCATCGAGGTCCGCCTTGCCGTCGACCAGGCCGTGGATGCGCGGGCCGTAGGCGACATTCTCGTAGATCGACTTGGGGAACGGGTTCGGTTTCTGGAACACCATGCCGACGCGGGCGCGCAGTTGCACCACGTCCATGTCGGGATTGTAGATGTCGGTGCCGTCGAGGGTGATCTGCCCTTCCACCCGCGCGCCGGCGATGGTGTCGTTCATCCGGTTCAGCGTGCGCAGGAAGGTCGACTTGCCGCAGCCGGACGGGCCGATGAACGCGACGACATTGTCCATGTCGACATCGATCGACACGCCGCTGATCGCCTGTTTCTGCCCGTAAAAGACATTGACGTTGCGCGCCGACATTTTTGCCGGCCGGTCGGATTTGACGGAATGGTCTTCGATCATGGTCACCAGCGTCGTTCGAAACGGTTGCGGAGGTAGATGGCCAGCCCGTTCATCGCGAGCAGGAAGGCAAGCAGCACGACGATCGCCGCCGATGTCTTCTCGACGAAACCACGGCTGACTTCGTCGGACCACAGGAAAATCTGCACCGGCAGCACCGTCGCCGGATCGGTGAAGCCGTCGGGCGGGGTGGCGATGAACGCGCGCATGCCGATCATCAGCAGCGGTGCGGTCTCCCCCAGCGCGCGGGCCATGCCGATGATCGTGCCGGTCAGGATGCCGGGCAGGGCCAGCGGCAGGACATGGTGGAACACCACCTGCACCGGGCTGGCGCCGACGCCCAGCGCCGCGTCGCGGATCGACGGCGGCACCGATTTTATCGCGTTGCGCGCGGCGATGACGATGACCGGCATCGTCATCAGCGCCAGGGTCAGCCCACCGACCAGCGCGGCCGAGCGCGGCAATTGCCAGGTATTCAGGAACACCGCCAGGCCGAGCAGGCCGAAGATGATCGACGGCACCGCCGCCAGATTGTTGATCGACACCTCGATCAGGTCGGTCATCCGGTTGCGCGGGGCATATTCCTCCAGATAGACCGCCGACAGCACGCCGATCGGGAAGGCGAGCAGCAAGGTGACGATCATCGTCAGCAGCGAGCCCTTGAACGCGCCCCAGATGCCGGCGCGGGTCGGGTCGTTCGAGTTGGACCGGGTCAGGAAGCCGGCGTTGAACGTCTTGCGCACCGCCCCGGCCTGTTTCAGCTTCGCATAGGCCGCCTTCGCCTCGGCGGTGCCATGGCCCTTGGCGGCAAGGTCGATGGCGGTCGCCGCCGCGACCCAGAAGCTGGCCTTGCCATCGAGCAGGGCGGGGTCGTCGCGCACCGCGTCGCGCACGTCGAGCCAGCTGTTTTCCGACAGATAGCCGGCCCCCTCGCCGCCATAGGCGGTGGTGGCGGCGGCGTTCAGATGCGCGGGAATGCCAGCATTGGCGAGGGCAAGGTCCGCCCCGCGCCCAGCCAGTGCCGCGCGGTCGATCAGCAGCGGCGCCGCCTTGAAATCCAGGGTGACGCGCACTTCCGTGCGCAGGAAGCCGGTAGCGCCCTGGCCGATCATCGACACCAGCAGAAAGGCGAGGAAGGCGGCCGATAGCAGCACCGCGCCCAGGCCGAGCAGCCGGAAACGCCGTTCGGCGGCATAGCGCCGGGCAAGCCGCCGCCGCATCACCGGTCCGTTCCAGTCGGTAAGGCCGAGCCTATTCATATGCCTCGCGATATTTCTTCACGACGCGCAGGGCGACGATGTTGAGCAGCAGGGTGATGACGAACAGCACCAGCCCCAGGGCAAAGGCGGCCAGCGTCTTGGCGCTGTCGAATTCCTGATCGCCGGTCAGCAGCTGGACGATCTGGGTGGTGACGGTGGTCACGCTGGCGAACGGGTTCGCCGTCAGGTTGGCGGCGAGGCCGGCGGCCATCACCACGATCATCGTCTCGCCGATCGCCCGGCTGACGGCAAGCAGGACGCCGCCGACGACGCCGGGCAGCGCGGCGGGGATCAGTACCTTGCGGATGGTCTCCGACTGGGTGGCGCCCATCGCCAGCGACCCGTCGCGCATCGCGGCGGGAACGGCGGTGATCGAATCGTCGGCCATCGACGATACGAACGGGATGATCATGATACCCATCACCACACCGGCAGCGAGCGCGCTTTCCGACGAGGCGCCGGGGATGCCGACGGCGGCGGCGAAGTCGCGCAGTGCTGGCGCCACGGTCAGTGCCGCGAAATAGCCGTAAACGACGGTCGGCACGCCGGCGAGCATCTCCAGCGCCGGCTTCATCCACGCACGCAGCCGGGGGCCGGCATATTGGGTCAGGTAGACCGCGCTCATCAGGCCGAGCGGGATGGCGACGACCATCGCGATGATCGCGCCGATGAAGATCGTCCCCCAGAACAGC
Organism: Sphingomonas flavalba; assembly: GCF_004796535.1. Lineage (GTDB taxonomy): Bacteria > Pseudomonadota > Alphaproteobacteria > Sphingomonadales > Sphingomonadaceae > Sphingomonas_L > Sphingomonas_L flavalba. The sequence continues at coordinate 7,757 of NZ_SPHY01000008.1, forward strand.
GGGATCGCGCCGAACTGGTTGGTCTGGCCGGCGATCACCGCCGATTGCGGGCTCCAGCGTAGGCCGAACAGGAAATCGACCGGCGACACCATCGAGAAGAAACGCCAGGATTCGAACAGCAGCGACGCGACGATGCCGACCGTGGTCAGGATCGCGATCAGCGATGCGACGAGCAATGTCGCCATCACCGCCCGTTCCACCCGGGTGCGGGCGCGGAAATCCGGGCGGACGCGGGTGAAGGCATAGGCGCCGCCGGCAAAGGCGAGGATCAGCGCCAGTACCGTCGCGATCCCGTCGAAGCGCGCCTGTGCGGCCCGATAGGCGGGGGCGAGCGCCGCGGCTTCGTCGTTGAACGCACCGGCGAGCTTGCCCTGGGCCAGTGCCCGCGCCTCGGCGAGCAGGGCGCCCCGCTCGATCCCGCTTTCGGGCAGGGCGGCGGCCGGGGTGTCGAGCACCGCGCCGGTCACCAGCGCCGGGCTGGTCCAGCCCCAGACCGCAAGAAACAGCAGCGCCGGCACCGTCGCCCACAGCGCCACATACCAGCCATGATAGAAGGGCAGCGAATGCGGGCGACCGGCCGCCCCGGCGGCGGTATCGGCTGCGGCGGCGAAACGGGCGGCGCGGGTCCGCGCGCTGAGCCAGCCGATCAGGCCGAGGCCGATGACGAGGAAGGCGATGGCGGCGACGCTCATTTCAGCACGGCCGGATCAAGCGGGGTCAGCGCGGTGGCGACGGCGACGTTCTGCGCGCGGACGTCCGGCGTCGCCGCGATCAGCCCGCGCCGGGCGAGCGGACCGCCCGGGTTCCACGCCCCGGCATATTCGGCGACGAATTCCTTCAGCCCCGGTATCGCGCGCAGATGCGCGCTCTTGACGTAGATGTAGAGCGGCCGCGCGCCGGGATAGGCGAAGCTGGCGATGCTGTCGTAGGTCGGTTCGACGCCGTCGATCGGGATGCCGGCCAGCGTGTCGAGATTCTCTTCGAGGAAGCTGTAGCCGAAGATGCCGACCGCATCCGGGTTGGCGCCGAGCTTCTGGACGATCAGATTGTCGTTTTCCCCGGCATCGACATAGGCGCCATCCTCGCGGATGCGGGTGCAGCGGTCCTTGTGCTTGTCCTCGTCGACGGCTTTCAGCGCCTTGTTCGCCGGGTTCTGATCGCAGCCGGGGGTCATGATCAGCTCGGTCAGCGAATCGCGGGTGCCCGACGTCGACGGCGGGCCGTAGACGACGATCGGCGTCGTCGGCAGCGCCGGGTTGATGTCCGCCCAGGTCCGGGCGCGGTTGGGCTTGCCGTCCGGGTTGGCGGCGATCGCCAGATAGATTTCGCGCACGCTGAGCGCCATCCGCGAGCCGCGTTTCGATTCGCCCAATGCCAGTCCGTCGACGCCGATCTGGATCTCGACGATCTTGTCGACGCCGTTCTTCTTGCACAGCGCATATTCGCCGGCCTTCATCCGCCGCGACGCATTCTCGATATCCGGGTACTGCGCGCCGACGCCACTGCAGAACAGCTTCATGCCGGCGCCGGTGCCGGTCGATTCGATGATCGGCGAGCGGTAGTTGGGCTTGGCGTTGACGAACTGTTCGGCGACCGCGGTGGTGAACGGGAACACCGTCGACGAGCCGACGGCACGGATCTGCTCGCGCACGCCGCCCCCCGCCCCGCCGGCCGGGTCGTGGCACGCCGACAGCAGGCCGGCCGAAGCCATCAGGATCACGAGGCTGCGCAGCATGAGTTTCGGCGCTACTCCATCGGCGGCCCCGCGGCGGGCCGGTTCCGGCTCCGCGTCGTGCCCGCGTTTCACGCGCCCTGTGTGATGTTTTCGTGACAGTTTGATGACAGCGCCGGCAGCAGTACGGTTACCGTGGTGCCCGCGCCGGGCATGCTGGCGATGTCCAGCCGCCCGCGATGCCGTTCGACGATGTGCTTGACGATGGCAAGGCCGAGACCGGTGCCGCCGAGCGCCCGGCTGCGCCCCGAATCGACACGGTAGAATCGCTCGGTCAGGCGCGGCAGATGTTCGGCGGCAATGCCCTCGCCTTCGTCGGCGACGGTCAGCCGGACCATGCCGTCCGGTCCCGGCGCGAGGGCGATCGTCACCGGCGTGCCCGGCTTGCCGTATTTCATCGCGTTGCCGACCAGGTTGTGGAGCAGTTGCGATAGCTGCCCCACATCGCCGACCACCGGCGGCGGCGCCTCCGCTATGACAACCGTCAGGTCGCGGCCGCGATTGCCATGGCTGGCGGCGAGGGTCGCACGCACTTCCTCCACCAGCCGGGCGAGGTCGACCGGGCTTTCCGGCGCCCGGAACTTGTCGGCCTCGATCCGCGACAGCGACATCAGGTCGTCGACCAGCCGCCCCATCCGCCGCGCCTCATCGTCCATCACCTTCAGGAAGCGGCGACGGGTCGGCGGGTCGGCGCCAGCCTTGTCGTCGGCCAGCGTCTCGACGAAGCCGAGGATCGCGGCGAGCGGGGTGCGCAGCTCGTGGCTGGCATTGGCGACGAAATCGACCCGCATCCGTTCCGCCGCGTGACTGCCGGTCCGGTCGCTCAGATGGACAAGACGGCGGCCGTCGTCGAGCGCGCCGACCTGCATTTCCCACCGCGCCTCGCGCGTGCCGATGCCGACCAGGCTGACCGGCGCGCCGGGCAGCGCCGCCAGCGGCGCGGTCAGCCGGTCAGCCGCTTCCGGGTGGCGGATGGCGAGCCGGGCGTGCTCACCGACGATATGCGCGCCGAGCAGTGCCAGCGCCGCCGCGTTGGCGTTGGTGACGCGCTCGTCGGCGATGATCAGGATCGGCTCGGTGATCGCCGCGATCAGCGCGTCGGCGGGGTCGGCGACCGCCGGTGCGGCGTTCGCCGGCAGCGATGGCGGTGCATGGGCACCGCGCCCAAGCCAGAACAGTCCGCAGCCGCCAGCCAGCACCAGCGCAACCACCCCGGCCGCCACCCCTGCCCACCAGAGCAGCGCCGCCGTCGCCACCAGGACGAGCAGCGCCAGCACCACGCGCAGGGGATCGTCATGCCGCATCATCCCCCTCCTATCCGATTTCCACGCCGCTGACCCGGCCGATTCGCCATCGATCGTGCATCCATGCGATTTTACGATTATGAAAGCGTGACGGGCGGATAGGGGCAGGGATGGGCCACAGTGACTCCTCCGACGGCGCGCGGCGGCCGCTAAGCGCGGACCGGCGCGCCCTGCTGCGACTGGGCGCGGCGGGCGTGTCGACGGTCGTAACCATCCGCCCGGCGCTGGCGCAGACGGCGGCGTCGGTGCTGACCTGCGAGATACCGGTGCCCGATCCCGCGCGCGCCGGCGATTTCATCGCGGCGGACGGCAGCCTCGTTCCCACCGACACGCCCGGCGCGTTCCGCCCCTCCGCCCGGCCGTTCACCGGCGAGGAGGTGAAGGCGGCGCTGACCGGGCGCTCGCTGCCCGGCGTCGATCACCAGCGCAGCCGCGCCTACACCAACTACATCCGCCGCCTGCAGCAGGGGACGAGCGGCTTCACCTGCTACGCATCGCTGCAGATGCCGCGCGCCTGATCGCGATGCGCTGGGCGCTGGGTGCGCGCACCGCGCTGAAACGGGTGCCGCTCGACATGCTGACCGCCTGTTTCGACCGGCGGTCGGGAATGACCCACCTGCTCGCCGCGCCGGCGCCGGAACTGCTCGCCGCGCTGGCCGCCGGACCGGCGGATATCGCCCTGCTGCTTGCCCGCATGGGCATCGCCGACGCCGATGCGGAGGAACGCGCCGGGCTGGAAGCGCATCTCGCTGCGCTCGAAGCGGCCGGGCTGGTCGTCCGCGCATGAGGCACGTCTTTTCCGTCCGCGTCGGTCCGGCCGGTTTCCGCGTCGGGTCGGACTGGCGGGCGCCGGTCGCGGCGCTGGAGGCGCTCTATGCCGGCTATCCAAAGGCCGGGATCGCCGACTTCACCGTCCGGCTGGAAGCGGCGCGACCATGGCGGCGGTGGATCCGGCCTTCGGTAACGATAGCCGGCGATTACATGCTGCCGGACGCGGTGCCGCTGGCGCTCCGCCACGGCCTGCTCGCTGCCGAAATGGGGATGAACCTGCAGATGGCGCTTGGCGCCCGGCGCTGGCTGCTGCTCCACGCCGCCAGCCTGGAGCGGGACGGGCGGGCGCTGATCCTGACCGGGGCATCCGGCTCCGGCAAGTCGACGCTGGCGGCGCTGCTCGGCGACCGGGGCTGGCGGCTGATGGGCGACGAATTCGCGCTGATCGATCTGGCGAACGGCGTGCTCCATCCCTTTCCCCGCCCGGTCAGCCTGAAGAACGCCGCGATCGCGCTGTTCGACGCGGCGCGGCTCGGCCCGCTGCTCGCCGCGACGCCGAAGGGCGATATCCGCCATCTGCGCCCCAATGCCGACGCGATCGCGCGAATGGCCGAGCCGGCCGCCCCGGCACTGATCCTGTTCCCGCGTTTCGGCCATGCCGCCGCCGAGCGGCCCGTGGCGCCGAGCGAGGTGTTCGTTCGACTGACCCAGGCGTCGACCAACTATGTCGCGCTGGGCGAGGCCGGGTTCGACGCGCTGACCCGGCTGGTGACGACGCTGCCGGCGCGGGCGATCGACTATCCCGACGCCGACAGCGCCGTCGCGCTGGTCGAGCGGCTGTGGGCGGCGGCATGAGCGCGGCGCTGCTCGTCCGTGCGCTGCGCGACCCGGCATCGGTCACCGGCCTGTCAGCCGACGCGTGGGCCGGACTGATCGCCGCCGCGCGCGCCGAGCAACTGGCCGGCACGCTTGCCGAGCGCCTGCACGGCCTGCCGTTGCCCGATGCGGCCGCACGGATCATGGCCGACGCCCGCTTCGCCGCCGGCGAGGGCCGGCGGGCGGCGTTGTGGGAGGCGGAGGCGGCGCGCCGGGCGCTGGCCGGGCTGGGCGTGCCGGTGATCCTGCTGAAAGGCACCGCCTATGCCGCCGCCGGCCTCGACGCCGCGCAGGGCCGCACGATCGGCGACCTCGACATATTGGTGCCGCGCGCGGCGACTGGCCGGGTCGAGGCGGCGCTGCTCGCGGCGGGCTGGGAATGGATGAAGCCGGACCCGTATGACGACGCCTATTACCGGCGCTGGATGCACGAGCTGCCGCCGCTGATCCACCACGCGCGCGACCGGATGATCGACGTCCACCACACCATCCTGCCGCCGACCGCGCGGCCGGTGCCGGATGCCGATGCGCTGGTCGCCGGCGCCCGGCCGATCGGCGAGGGGCTGCACATGCTGTCGGGCGAGGACATGGTGATCCACGCCGCCGCCCATCTGATCGCCGACGGCGACCTGTCCGGCGGGCTGCGCAACCTGTGGGACATCGACCGGCTGGTTCGGGCGTTCGACGACGACGCCTTCTGGCCGCGCCTCGCCGAACATAGCCGGCTTCACGGCCTGACCGACGCGGTGGCGCGGGCGTTGCGGCTGGCGGAGCGGCTCTACGCGACGCCGGTCGCGCCGGCGCTGGCCGGGCGGTGGCGGGCGAGCGACACGCTATTCGCGCGCCGCCTGCTCGCCCGCGACGGCTGGGGCCGTCCAGTCCGGCCGCTCACCCGCCTCGCCTTTTACGGGCGCTCGCATTGGCTGCGGATGCCGCCGGCGCTGCTCGCGCGACACCTGTGGACGAAATGGCGCCGGCGCGGGTGAAGCCTGTTTTGGAGTTCATCCGCCCGCCTGCCCAAGCCGCTCCAGCGCCGAGATCAGTTCCGCATAGCTGTCGATGATCGCGTCGGCCCCCATCGTCTCGATCGGCTGGTTCGGGAAGCCGAAGCGGACGGCGACGCTCGGCACGCCCGCGTTCTTCGCCGCCATGACGTCATAGATCGAATCGCCGACGAACGCCGCGCGGCCGCCGCCCAGCCGGCGGACCAGTTCGTGGATCGGCGCGGCGTTGGGCTTGGCGTTGCCGGCACCCAGGGTATCGCCGCCGATGATCGTCGCGAAACGGGCGGACAGGCCGAGCGTATCGACCAGTTGAACCGCCAGGGCTTCCTGCTTGTTGGTGACGATGCCGACCGCGACGCCCAGCGCATCCAGCCGGTCGAGCGCGGCGAGCAGGCCGGGATAGGGCACGGTGCCGACGGCGATGTTGGCGCGATAATGATCAAGCAGCGGCGGATAGAGCCGGTCGAGCAGATCGGGATCGCAGCCGCCGCTCTGTTCCAGCCCGCGTTCCAGCATCCGGCGCGGGCCGCCGCCGATCAGCGACGCGACCGCCTCGAGCGCGATCGGCGGCCGCCCGGCCAGCGCCAGCGCGTGGTTGACCGCGGCGCCCAGGTCGGCGCTGGTGTCGAACAGGGTGCCGTCCAGGTCGAAACCGACGATCGGAAAGGGAAAAGCGTTCATGCGCGGGGCCATGCCCGCCGGCCACTGGCAATGGCAAGCCGTCCGTGCGAAGGGGCGCGGCAAAGGACATGCCAGCGATGACCGATATCCCCGTCGCCGCCGTCATCCTTGCCGCCGGCAAGGGCACGCGGATGAAATCGGACCTGCACAAGGTGCTGCACCCGGTCGCCGGCCGGCCGATGCTGCTGCATCTGGTTGCCGCCGTCGACGCCCTCGCCCCCGCGCGCAAGGTGGTGGTGGTCGGCAGCGGCCGCGATCAGCTTGAGGCCGCGCTTGCCGGATACGACGCGGCGCTGGCGGTGCAGGAGCCGCAGCTCGGCACCGGCCACGCCGTCCAGCAGGCGGAAGCGACGCTGGCCGGCTTTTCCGGCGACGTGCTGATCCTCTACGGCGACGTGCCGCTGGTCTCGACCGAGACGATGCGGCGGATGCTCGACCGCCTCCACGCCGATGACGGGCCGGCGGCGGTCGTCCTCGGCTTCCGCCCCGCCGACCCGGCCGCCTATGGCCGGATCATCGCCGAGGACGACGGGCGCATCGCCAGGATGGTCGAGTACAAGGACGCGACCGCCGAAGAGCGGGCGGTGACGCTATGCAATTCCGGGCTGATGGCGGTCGGCGCCGCCGACCTGTTCCGCCTGCTCGCCCGCGTCGGCAACGCCAATGCCGCCGGCGAATATTACCTGCCCGACATCGTCATGCTCGCGGCTGCCGACGGCCGCGCCTCCGCGGTGATCGAGACCGACGCGGGCGAGGTCGCCGGCGTCAACAGCCGCGCCGAGCTGGCCGCGGTCGAGGCGGCCTGGCAGCAGCGCCGGCGGGCGGAGGCGATGGCCGACGGGGTGACGCTGATCGCGCCGGAGACCGTGCATTTCTCCTACGACACTGAAATCGCGCACGACGTGACGATCGAGCCGAACGTGGTGTTCGGCCCCGGTGTGCGGGTTGCCTCCGGCGCGCGAATCCGCGCGTTCAGCCATGTCGAGGGCGCCAGTATCGGCGAGCATGCGGAGATTGGCCCCTATGCGCGGCTGCGCCCGGGCGCCGAGATCGGCAACAAGGCCAAGGTCGGCAATTTCGTCGAGGTGAAGAAGGCCAGGCTTGGGGAAGGGGCGAAGGCCAACCATCTGTCCTATATCGGCGACGCGGATGTCGGCGCGGGTGCCAATATCGGCGCGGGGACGATCACCTGCAATTATGACGGCTTTCTCAAATACCGGACAGAGATTGGCGCCGGGGCGTTTATCGGCTCGAACAGCGCGCTGGTTGCCCCGGTCAGCATCGGCGCCGGTGCGATCGTCGGTGCCGGGTCGGTACTGACCGCCGATGTCGACGCGGATGCGCTGGCCGTGGCGCGCGGGCGGCAGGAACAGCGGGACGGCTGGGCGGCGCGGTTCCGCGCCCGGATGGCGGAGCGCAAGGCGGCATTGAAGGGCAAGTAGCATGTGCGGAATCATCGGGATCCTTGGCCAGTCGGCGGTTGCCGGGCGCCTGCTCAACGGGCTGCGGCGGCTGGAATATCGCGGCTATGATTCGGCCGGCATCGCCACCGTCCACGACGCGGTGATCGAGCGCCGCCGCGCCGAGGGCAAGCTGAACAACCTTGCGGAACGGCTGGCGGCGGAACCGTTGCCCGGCAACAGCGGCATCGCCCATACCCGCTGGGCGACGCATGGCGCGCCGACCGAGGACAACGCCCACCCCCACATCGTCGATGACGTCGTCATCGTCCACAACGGCATCATCGAGAATTTCAAGCCGCTGCGCGACGAGCTGATCGCCGAGGGGCGCCAGTTCCTCAGCCAGACCGATACCGAGGTCGTCGCTCATCTGATCGCCCGCGAGATGGCGCGGGGCCTGCCCCCGCGCGAGGCGGTGGCGGCGGTGCTGCCGCGCCTGCACGGCGCCTTCGCGCTGGGCGTGATGTTCCGCAGCGAACCGGACCTGCTGATCGGGGCACGGCTCGGCGCGCCGCTGACCGTCGGTTATGGCGAGGGCGAAAACTATCTCGGCTCCGACGCGATCGCGCTGGCGCCGCTCAGCCAGCGCATCGCCTATCTGGAGGAGGGCGATTGGGTGGCGATCACCCGGGCCGGCGTGGAGATTTTCGACCGCGACAACCGGCCGGTCACCCGGCCGATCGTCGAATCCGGCATTTCCGGCCAGCTGGTCGAAAAGGGCAATCACCGCCATTTCATGCAGAAGGAGATCTACGAGCAGCCGGTGGTCGTCGCCCAGACGCTGCACTCCTATCTGCGCCGGCTGGAGAACAAGGTCGCGCTGCCCGACATGGATTTCGACCTGGCCGGGGTGAAGCGGGTGACGATCGTCGCCTGCGGCACCAGCTTCTATGCCGGGATGGTCGCCAAATACTGGTTCGAGCAATTCGCGCGGGTGCCCGTCGACCTCGATGTGGCGTCGGAATTCCGCTACCGCCAGCCGGTGCTGGAACCGGGCGGGCTGGCGCTGTTCATCTCGCAATCCGGCGAGACGGCGGACACGCTGGCGGCGCTGCGCCATGCGCGGGCGGAAGGGCAGACCATCGCGGTCGTCGTCAACGTGCCGACCAGTTCGATGGCGCGCGAGGCGGACCTGCTGCTCCCCACCCATGCCGGGCCGGAGATCGGCGTCGCGTCGACCAAGGCGTTCACCTGCCAGCTGGCGGTGCTCGCCGCCTTCGCCGCCAATCTCGCCCGCGCCAAGGGACGGATGGACGCCGACGAGGAAAAGGAGATCGTCGCCCAGCTGGCCGAGGCCCCGGCGGCGATGAACGCGGCGCTGGCCCGCGACGAGGCGATCGAGGCGATCGCGCCGCTGATCGCCCCGGCGCGCGACGTGCTCTATCTGGGCCGCGGGCCGGAATACCCGATGGCGCTGGAAGGCGCGCTGAAGCTGAAGGAAATCAGCTATATCCATGCCGAGGGCTATGCCGCCGGCGAGATGAAGCACGGCCCGATCGCGCTGATCGACGATGCCGTTCCGGTCATCGTCATCGCGCCGTCCGGCCCGCTGTTCGACAAGACGGTGTCGAACATGCAGGAGGTGCAGGCGCGGGGCGGCAAGGTGGTGCTGATTTCCGACGCGGAAGGATTGGCTGCCGCCGGCGATACATGCCTGGCGACGATCGAGATGCCGCGTGTCCACCCGCTGATCGCGCCGCTCGCCTATGCGGTGCCGGTGCAGTTGCTCGCCTATCACGTCGCCGTCGCCAAGGGCACCGACGTCGACCAGCCGCGCAATCTGGCGAAGAGCGTTACCGTCGAATAACGGCCGTCAGGCGATAAGCGGCGCGGCGATCGCGGCGAGCAGGCGTGCGGCATCGCCGGGGGCGAGCCGGACCTGAAGCCCGCGCTGACCGCCATTGACATAGACGAAGGGGTGGACGAACGCCGCCTGCTCGATCGCGGTCGGCAGCGGCCGCGGCTGGCCGAACGGGCTGATCCCGCCGACCTTGTAGCCGGACAGCCGCTCGGCGTCGGCCGGCTTCATCATCCGCGCCGCCTTGCCGCCGAACGCGGCGGCCAGCTTCTTCATCGCCACCTCGCGGTCGGACGGGACGATGGCGATCGCGGGCCGGCCATCGACCAGCGCCATCAGCGTTTTCAGCACCCGTTCCGGTGGCTGGCCAAGCGCCTCGGCCGCCTGCAGGCCGACATGGTCGGCGTCGCGGTCATAGGCGTAGCTTTCGACGGTGAAAGCGACGCCGGCCGCGTCCAGCATCCGGGTAGCCCGCGTCGCCCGTGCCATCGGCGGCGTCAGAAGCCGAAGCTGTCCAGCGCCGGATGATCGTCCGGGCGGCGGCCCAGCGGCCAATGGAACAAGCGCTGTTCCGGCGTGATCGGATGTTCGTTGATACTGGCGTGGCGGCGGTCCATCAGGCCGTCGGCGCCGAATTCCCAATTCTCGTTGCCATAGGCGCGAAACCAGGTGCCGCTGTCATCGTGGAACTCATAGGCGAAGCGCACCGCGATCCGGTTGCCGCCGAACGCCCACAGGGCCTTGACCAGCCGATAGTCGAGCTCGCGCGTCCACTTGCGGGCGAGGAACGCCTCGATCGCCGGGCGGCCGGTGACGAATTCGCCCCGGTTGCGCCAGACGCTGTCCACTGCATAGCCGAGCACGACGCGGGCCGGATCACGGCTGTTCCATGCATCCTCTGCGAGGCGGATCTTCGCGATCGCCGATGCTTCGGTGAATGGCGGGAGCAGTGGGTGGGTCATCGGTCTATGTCCTTGAGATACGAATCGGAATCCGGCAGCCGTGCCGGCCGGCGACTCCGACTATAGCGCGCCGGCCGTCGCGACCGAATGGCAGGCTCAGTGCTGCGGGCGCCGGCCCGGTTCCTTGTCGGACGGCAGGGTGCGGACGAGGGCGGTGACGACGGCGAGCGCGGCCAGCGCGACGACCGCACCGAACAGCATGTCGGCCAGGTAGTGCGTGCCCTCGACCGGCGTCGCCAGCAGCATCGCACCGTTGATCGCGACGACCGGCCAGCGCAGGCGCGGGAACGGCCAGGCCGCCGCCATGTAGAGCACCGCGCTGCTGGTGTGGAAGCTTGGCGCGCAGACCAGCCCTCGCAGGTCGCCCAGGTTGATGACGGTCAGCGCCCGGCTGCGCAGTTCCGGGATCAGTTCCGCCTGGTAGAGCGCGCTGGCCGGCATGTACGGGATCGGCCCGTGCCACAGCGTCGCCAGCGGCCCCTCCGCCGGGAAGAAGGCGAACAGCAGCAGCGTCGTCACCGCCGCCAGCCAGAAGGCGACGATGAACCGCCGCGCCTCCGCCTGCCGGCCGGCCCAGGCGAAATAGCCGAGCAGCAGCGCCGGGGTAACGAAGATGCTGGCATAGGCGGCGGCGCCCAGCCGTTGCAGCGGCCGGTGCGCGGCAACGACATTGTACCAGTCGCGCCAGTCGAAGCGCAGCATCGCGTCGATCCTCTCCAGCGCGCCGTCGTGAAAGCCGGTACTGAACGCAGCGATCGGATAGGTGGCAACCGCGCCAAGCAGGCAAAGCAGCGCGAACAGGCCGAGTGATTCGGCGGCATCGCGCGCGATCCGCTGCCCTTCGCTTCGGGGCCGCCGGAACAGCCAGCGCAAGGTGATGCCGATGACCGCCGTACACCAGAACAGGATGCGGCTGCCCGGCGTGAAGATGACGGTTTGCCCGGTGGCCGCGATCATCGCCGCGACGGCCAGAGTGCTGAGCGCCAGGCCACCGGCCAGCCAACTGCCGGGAACGAGCGCCGTCTGCCCCGCTGGTAGCGCCGCGCGCCGGGCAACGGGAGGAACGCGGACATCGCTAGCGAACATCCGCTCGGCCGCCTGTCGTCATAAACCTGTTTTCCCTGCCCCCGCGCGCGTAGCGCCATGCGGTCCTGCGCGCGCGTTCCACAACCCACGATGAACGAACGATGCGCGTCCGCCGATGGCGCGGCGATGGCGGGCGAATGGATTCCGCGTCATGCCGGGGTTGATCGGTGGGCGTCGCCACGCCCATAGAACGATTTCGCCGCCGCCGAGAAGGTGTCCGATGCCCGAAAGCCGCTTTCATTCGCTCCACGCGCACGGACTGGTCCGCGTCGCCGCCGCGACGCCGGTCGCCAGCGTCGGCGATGTCGCCGCCAATGCCGAGGCGATCGCCGGGCTGATCGCCGATGCCGACCGACGCGGCGTCGATCTGGTCGTGTTCCCGGAACTGGCGCTGTCATCCTACGCAATCGACGACCTGCTGCTGCAGGATGCGCTGCTCGGCGCGGTCGAACAGGGGGTCGCGCGCATCCTTGCCGCCAGCGAGGCGCTGGCGCCGGTCGCGGTCGTCGGCGCGCCGGTCCGGCGGAACGGGCGGCTCTACAACTGCGCGCTGGTCGTCGCCCGCGGCACGCTGCTCGGCGTGGTGCCGAAAAGCTTCCTGCCCAACTACCGCGAATATTATGAGAAGCGCTGGTTCGCCTCCGGCGCTGGGCTGACCGGGCTGGAGGTGACGCTGGCCGGGCAGACGGCGCCGTTCGGCGTTGACCAGCTGTTCGCCGCGACCGATCTGCCCGACTTCGTTTTCCACGCCGAGATCTGCGAAGACTACTGGGCACCGCTGCCGCCGTCGACGCACGGCGCCCTCGCCGGCGCGCTGATCCTGTGCAACCTGTCTGCGTCGAACGTCGTCGTCGGCAAGGCGCGGGAGCGGGCGATGCTGGCCGCCGCCCATGCCACGCGCACGCTCAGCGCCCACATCTTCTCCGCCACCGGCGCCGGAGAGAGCACCACCGACCTGGCGTGGGACGGGCAGGCGATGATCCACGAGCTGGGCGACCTGCTCGGCCGCTCCGCCCGGTTCGACCGGACGCCGGAATTGCTGGTCGCCGACATCGATGTCCAGCGCCTGCGGCTGGAGCGGGCGCGCAACGGCACGTTCAACGACTGCGCCACCGGCGCCGGCCACCCGGAGACCCGCTTCCGCCGCATCGCCTTCACCCACCAGCCGCATATGCGCGACGCCGGGCTGGAGCGGCCGCTCCGCCGCTTCCCGTTCGTTCCCGACGACGCCGCGCGGCTCGACGAGGATTGCTACGAGGCATTCAACATCCAGGTCGAGGGGCTGGCCCAGCGGTTCCGCGCGACGCCCGGCGACAACATGGTCATCGGCGTGTCGGGCGGGCTCGATTCGACCCACGCACTGATCGTCGCCGCCAAAACCTGCGATCGTCTCGGCCTGCCGCGCAGCGCGATCCTCGCCTTCACCCTGCCCGGCTTCGCAACCGGGGAGGGGACGAAGGGCAATGCCTGGGCGCTGATGAAGGCGCTGGGCGTCACCGCGGCGGAGATCGACATCCGCCCCGCCGCCGAACGGATGCTTGCCGACCTCGACCACCCGTTCGCCGACGGCCAGCCGGTCTACGACGTGACGTTCGAGAATGTGCAGGCGGGGCTGCGCACCGACTACCTGTTCCGTCTCGCCAACCAGCACGGCGGCTTCGTCATCGGCACCGGCGACCTGTCGGAACTGGCGCTTGGCTGGTGCACTTACGGCGTCGGCGACCATATGAGCCATTACGGCGTCAATTGCGGCGTACCGAAAACGCTGATCCAGCACCTGATCCGCTGGTCGATCGCCACTGCCCAGTTCGACGCGGAGACCGACGCGATTCTCGACGCGATCCTCGCGACCGAGATTTCGCCGGAGCTGGTTCCCGCCGGCGCCGACGGGGCGATGCAGAGCACCGAGGACCGGATCGGCCCCTATGCGCTGCACGATTTCTTCCTGCACCATATCGTCCGCCACGGCCTGCCGCCGTCGAAGGTGGCCTTCCTCGCCTGGCATGCCTGGCGCGATGCCGCCGTCGGGCATTGGCCGCCGGGCTTCCCCGACGACGCGCGCGTCGCCTACGATCTCGACACCGTCGCCCGCTGGCTGCGCGTGTTCCTGACCCGTTTCTTCGCGACCAGCCAGTTCAAGCGTTCGGCGCTCCCCAACGGGCCGAAGGTTTCGCCCGGCGGCAGCCTGTCGCCGCGCGGCGAGTGGCGGGCACCGTCGGACGGCGGCGCGGCGCTGTGGCTGGCCGAACTCGACCGGGCATTGCCGGAAAAGGCGGCTGCGCTAAACAGGTAACGCGGCGCGGCTGAAACGATCGCGCGGCCGGTGCGTTCGCACCGCGTTCCGGTGGAGAAACCCTATGCGCCGTATCGCCCTTACCCTGCCGTTGCTCGTCTTCAGCGCCTGTTCGGAGGCCGCGCCCGCACCCGCGGACGATGCCGCCCGGCCGTTCACCGTCACCCCCATTGCCGATTTCGACAGCCCCTGGGCGATGACCTTCCTGCCCGACGGACGAATGCTGGTTACCGAGAAGACCGGACAGATGCTGCTGGTCTCCGCCGACGGCAAGACGCGGCAGAATCTGGGGGGTATCCCGCCGGTCGACAGCGCCGGCCAGGGCGCGCTGATGGATGTCGTCCTCCACCCGAAATTCGCCAGCAACCATCTGGTCTATTTCAGCTATTCCGCCGCCGGAGAGGGCGGCAAGGGCGTGGTGCTGGCGCGCGGGACGTTCGTCGACGGCGATGCGCCGCGCCTCGACAAGGTGGAAACGCTGTTCAGGGGCAGCCCGCTGGTTTCCGGCAGCGGCCATTATTCGGGGCGCATCGTCTTCGCGCCGGACGGGCACCTGTTCTTCACCAACGGCGAGCGGCAGAAATTCACCCCCGCGCAGGACCCGCAGGCAACGCTGGGCAAGGTGCTGCGCCTGAACGACGACGGTACGCCGGCCGCCGGCAATCCGCTGGCGGCACAGGGCTTCAATCCGGCGATCTGGTCCTATGGCCACCGCAACCTGCTCGGCATCGATTTCGCTCCCGACGGCGCGCTGTGGGAGGTGGAGATGGGGCCGAAGGGCGGCGACGAGGTGAACCTCGTCCTGCCCGGCCACAACTATGGCTATCCGCTGGTGTCGAACGGCGACCATTACGACGGCACGCCGATCCCCCGCCACGCCACCCGGCCGGACCTGGAGGCGCCTAAGGTGTGGTGGAACCCGTCGATCTCGCCCTCGTCGCTGATCGTCTACACCGGCAGCCTCTTTCCGCAGTGGCGGGGCGACGTGTTCATCGGCGCGCTGTCCGGCAAGGCGCTGATCCGCGTCGATGTCGACGGCACCAGCGCGGCGAAGGGGGACGAGTGGCCAATGGGCGCCCGCATCCGATCGGTACGCCAGGGGCCCGACGGCGCGCTCTACCTGCTCGAGGACGGCGCCGAAGGCTCCGAGGGGCGGATGCTGAAGCTGACTCCGGCGCGCGCGCGCTGAGTGCCGACGCGGCGGCCGTTTCGATTCGGGACAAATTTTCCAGATTTGCCTGCATTTTAACCAAGACAAGGTTACCGCTTCGTTAGTAAGTGTCCCCTCGGCGTCTGGATCGAAGTGGGTGATTCAAGCGCATTCGGTCTTCGCAGTTAGGGGTATATGAGTATGAACAAGTTCCTTCTCGGCGCAGCGTTGGCGACGGTCACTGTGCTCGCGGCGCCCGCTTCGGCGGCAGTCATCACCCTGTCGGTTCCGGGCACCGGCGGTTCGACCGGCTTTACGCAGTCGAGCAACACCTCGGGCGTGATCAACGACGAGTTCCAGTTCACCGTGCCGGTCGCCGGCGACGCGAGCGGCTCGCTGATCTCGATCGACCTGTCCGGCGCGTTCGACGTCGCCATCACCAAGGTGTGGCTGGACGCGATCCCCTTCCATCAGGACCTGACCGGTTCGGAAGAAAAGTGGACGCTGGCGAGCGCGAACATCGGCGCCGGCCCGCACAGCATTTTCGTCGAAGGTACCTGGGGCACCAACGGTGGCTCCTACAGCGGCACGCTGAACTTCCTGCCGGCCGCGGTGCCGGAGCCGGCCGCCTGGGCGCTGATGATCGCCGGGTTCGGCCTGGTCGGCGGCACGATGCGCAGCCGGCGTCGGGTGACCAGCGTCACCTACGCCTGAGCGTAGATCGCCTCGATACAAGGGGAGGGCTGGCCGAGAGGCCGGCCCTTTCTTTTTTGGCCGGGGCGCCCGGCCTACCCGATCGCCTGCGCGGCCATATAGCCCGACATGCCGCCAAGGCCGGGGCCGGGATGGGTCGAGGCGCCGATGTGGAACAGCCGTTTGACCGGGGTCCCGTGCCCGCTCGGCCCGGCATGCGGACGCCACAGCATGAACTGGTCTATCGAGCACAGCCCGCCATAGGGGTCGCCGCCGACCAGATTGACGTTCAGCTTTTCAAGATCGGCCGGGGACAGAGCGCGCCGGCCGACGATCTGCGCGTCCAGCCCCGGACACAGCGCACAGAGCCGGGCGACGATGCGGTCGGCATAGGCGTCGCGCACCGCTTCGGTCCAGCAGCCGTCCGCCGGCACCGCGATCTCGCCGAGCGCGTCGCCGCGCAGTTCGCCGTTACGCGGCACCTCCTGCAGCTGGATCCAGAGGATGGCGGCGCCGTCCGGCGCGCGGCTGGGGTCGACGGCGGTCGGCTGCGCGACGACGATCGTCCCCTCCGCCGGCAACAGGCCACGTTCCGCCTCGTTGACCGCGCGCGATACCGCGTCCAGCCCGTCGGTCACATGCAGCATCGCGACCTTGCCGAGCGCCGGGTCCGGCCAGGCCGGCGGCGCCGACAAGGCAAGGTGGATCTGCATCTCGCCCCGGCCATAGCGGAAGGCGGCGGCATCGGCGCGGACCTGCGGCGGCGTCGCTTCCGCCGGCAGCAGCCGTCCGTAAAGCTGGGTCGGGGTGACCGAGGCGACGACCGCATCGGCGGCGGTCACCACCTCGTCGCTCGCCAGCCGGACGCCGGTGGCGCGGCCGCCGGCAACGATGATCTCGGCGACGTCGGCATTGGTACGGATCGCGCCGCCGCGCGCGGCGATCAGCCGCTCGAACGCCTCGACAATGCGGGCGCTGCCGCCCTCGACCATTGGCGCGCCGACCTGTTCGAGCGAGAACAGCACCAGCCGGTTCATCAGTGCCGACATCGCGCTTTCCGGGGCGAGCCCGACATGCAGCACCCAGGGCGCGAACAGCCCGCGCGCCGCCGGCGAGCGGAAGTCGGCCGACAGCCAGGTCCGCGACGCGCGCATCGCTTCTCCGAAGAAGCGGGCCAGCCCCTTCAGCCCGCGCCGCCGCGCCTCGCCCAGTAGCAGCTTCAGCGTCGGCCAGGACCACAGCTCGCCGCCGAGCATGCCGAAGACCAGCGCCGCATCCGCCTCGACCGCCGCCATTGCCCGGCGATAGGCATCGCCGTCGCCCGGCGCGATCGCGTCCAGCGCGGCGGCATTGCGCGCGCGGTCGGTGGTGAACAGCAGCGCGGCGCCATCCGGCCGGACCAGCGCGGTCGGCGCATCGGTGTTGAGGAATTTCAGCCCGTGGCGCGCCAGTTCCGGGCCGAGCAGGCCGTAATGCGGCGCGGTGACGAACAGCGGATAGAGTGTCGACAGTGTGTCGTGATGGAAGCCCGGCGCGGTCAGTTCTTCCGTCCGGATGCAACCGCCGGCGACCGCCTCGCGCTCCAGCAGCAGCACCCGCTTGCCGCGCAGCGCGAGCAACGCGCCGCAGACCAGCGCATTGATGCCGCTGCCGACGATGACGACATCCGCCGCCGCCATCAACGCCCGCCGGCGAGCAGCGGCATCAGCGGCACCCGCCGTTCCGGGCCGAGCACCGAATAACCGCCGTCGACATTGGTCTCGCTGCCGGTCATGTAGCTGGCCTCGCCCGACGCAACGAAGCTGACCACCGCCGCGACCTCGCTGGCGTCGGCGACCCGGCCGAGCAGGTTCAGCTCCGCCGACACCGCGTCGGCATGGGCGCGGTCGCCGCCGGTCAGCCCGTCGAACGGGTCCGACCAGATATGGCCGAGCGTCACCATGTTCACCCGGATGCCGTCCGCCGCATAATCGAGCGCCTGCGCCCGCGACAGATGGCGCAGCGCCGCCTTGGCGACCGGATAGGCCCAACGCCCGACATGCGGGAACACGCCGGAGATCGAGCCGATGTTGACGATATTGCCCCCCGCCGCCTTCAGATGGGGGCGTGCCTTCTCCCCCAGGATTGCCGCCGAGACGGCGCTCACGTTCAGAGTCTCCAGCCAGGTGGCACGGGATGTCGCCGGGCCGTCGTCGCCATAGGAGCAGGCGTTGTTGACCAGGACGTCGATTCGTCCGAACTCGGCGACTGTACCGTCGACCAGCGCGGCCAGCGCGGCATCGTCAGTGATGTCGGTGGCGACGAAGCGGGCGCGCGCACCGAGCGCGGCGGCGATCGCCTCGCCCTTGTCGACGCTGCGCGCGGCGACCACGACCTGCGCGCCGTCGGCATGCAGCCTGCGGGTGATCGCGGCGCCGATCGACGCCGCCCCGCCGGTGACGATCGCGACCTTGCCGTCATGGGTGGCCATGGTGTCTTCTCCTTATTTCGCGGGGACGGGGCGGCCGTGGCGGCGCAGCAGGCGCGGCAGCAGCCCGGCATAATCCTTGGCATCGATCGCGACGAACCAGTGCTTGATCCGCGTCATCAGCGGCAGGCGCAGGTCGATCGCTTCCAGCATGTCGTCCATGTGATGGACGGAGAAGGGGATGATGTTCGTGCCTTTGGAATGCTTGCCGTCGGTGCGCGCCTCCATCCAGGCCAGCCGGCGATCGATATAGGCGTTCTGCTCCGCCTCGCCCGGCAGCGTCATCCCGCCGCACAGATGGTTGGCCAGCCACAGCGCGCCGACCTCCGCGTTCAGCTGGCTGAAGAAGGAGGAGTTGTAGCCGTTGAACGCCAGCCCCGGCACGCCGACCGGCAGCATCGAGCAGTAGAGCCGGAAATTGCCGCGCGTGTCCGTGACCTTGGCGAGCGTTTCGGCGTCGAGGAAGTCGCAGCGCTGGTCCCAGCCGGTGCCGCAGATGACCAGATCGGCCGGAACGGTACTGCCGTTCGACAGCGTCGCCTTGCCCGGCGCCAGCGCGGTAATCTCGCCGCGCACCAGCGTCAGCCGGCCATCGGCCACGCTCTCGTAGAATCCGTCGGTGACCAGACTGACCGTGCTGCGCGCGATCGTCTCCAGCTTGCCGTCCGGCATCAGGCCGATCTTCTTCAGGCCGAGTTGGCGGGATATCACCGCCTGGACGCTGCCCAGCATGCCGTTGCGGATCGGCCGACCGGGGCCGTGCAGGAAGCGTTCGAACCCGCGCACGTCGATATAGCGAAACAGCCCCTCGCCCAGCCGGTTGAGGAACAAGTGCTTGAAGTTGAGGACGCCGCCCAGCTTCTTCGGAATCTTCCAGATCAGGTGGCGGGCGACGACGGTGGTTGTCGCCGCCGTCCGCGCGCAGGCCATCGCCACGTCGCACGACGACTTGCCATAGCCGACGACCAGCAGATGGCGCCCGCGTACCATCTCATGATCATTGAACTGGCTGGTGTGGAGGACGCGGCCGCCCGCCGCCTCGAACGCCTCGACGCCGGGATAGCGCGGCACCGACGGCAGCGAGAAGATGCCGTTGCAGACGATCAGCCAGTCGAACACACCGCTTTCGACCGAACCATCTGCCACGCCGCGGGTTTCGACCATCCAGCGCTGTGTGCCGTCGCCGGCTGGGCGCGCCGCCGTCACCTCACGGCCGAGGCGGAGGGCGTCACGGAAGGCGAAATGGTCGATATAGCTTTCCAGATAGGCCTGCATCTGCGTGCCGGTCGGCCACTCGGGATAAGTGCGCGGCATCGGCCAGTCGGAAAAGGCGTAGGTCTCGCGCGGGTTCTGCGTCGTCAGCCCCGGATAGCGCCGCCGTGCCGACCAGACGCCGCCGATGTCCGCCTCCTTCTCGAACACCGTCACGTCGTAGCCGAACTGGCGCAGCGTCTTCGCCGTGCTCAGCCCGGCCAGCCCGGCGCCGATGATCGCGATCTGTCCTGCCATGCCTGCCCTCTCGCTCACCCTGCGCACAGGCTAGGCGGATCGCGCGGCGCACGGCTATGCAGCGACCGCCGATCCTGTTCGCGCAGTGCGAACTTGTGCGTTCAGCTGGCGCGGCGGCGCAGGGTTTCCGATGGCGTCTCGCCGAACAGCGCGCGGTACTGGCCGGCGAAGCGGCCGAGTTCGAATATGCCCCAACGGCCTGCCGCCTCGGCAACGGTCAGCGGCAGTTCGGCGCCAAGCAGTTCCTCGCGCACGCGGCGCAGGCGGGTCAGGCGCAGATAGGCCATCGGCGACGTGTCCCGGAACCGCTGGAACCCCTCGAACAGGGTACGGCTGCTCACCCCGCTGATCGCGACCAGCCTGGCCATGTCGATCGGCTCGCCGGCATATTCCTCGATATAGCGTTCGACGAGGCGGACATGGCGCGGCGCGATCTGCCAGTCGCCGGCTTGCAACGCTTCCGAATAGTTGTGCGGCTGGGTCTCCAGCAAGCTGGTCAGCAGCAGCGCCTCCAGCTGGCGCACCGTCGCCCGGCCCGGCGCCTCGCCGCTCAGCTCGTTCATCAAAGCCGAGACATAATGCCACCAGACCGCGACATTGCCGGTCATCGGCATCGATGCGTCGAAGCGCAGCGGCGCGCGCAGTGGCCGGTCGAGCAAAATCGCCAACTGCTGCTCCAGCGCGTCGCGTTCGATCCGCACCATCGCCTTGGCGCAATCGGCATCCCACACCATCCGCACCGGATCGGTCGGGTTGAGCAGGGTCGCCACCTTGCGCGACGCGACGAATTGCTGGTCGCCGGCGTGTATCGTCGCCCGCCCGGCGATCGGCAGCATCAGCAGGTAGAAATCCTCCAGCTGGCCGGGGTCGATCTCGACATCGGCGCCATAGCTCATCGCGCCGACGGCGATGCGGTCCAGAGGAACGGCGTTCTGCCAGGCGGCAAGCGCGCGCTGGCCGCCGAGCGGGTCGAGCCGGTGGGAACAATAGACCTGCGCAACCTTGTCGCGAACCTCGTCGACATCGGTCGATCGGAAATGCGGGTGCGCCGCCAGCGGCGCTCGGTCCATCGTCAGCATCGCGGTCGCCTTGCCAGCCGGTCCTGCTCGCGGAGCATGGGGTGCCCGAAGGATTTCATATCTTGGCGAAGGTGGCAAGGACGGGCGGTTTCCGACTTCCGCGCCGGCCCGCTCCCCCGTCCTACAGCTTCCATTTCGCCGTGACATACCATTCGCGCGGGCGGGCGAAGAGCTGTTCGTACTGGCGGAAGGACGAACCGTAGATGCCGGTCTGGGTATAGCGGCTGTTGGTGAGGTTGGTGACGCCGCCGATCAGACTGAACGCGCGCCCGGCGAAATCATAGGCGATCGATGCGTTCACGATGTGATAGCCGTCCTGATACAGCTCCGCCGTGTTCAGCGCGTCCATGAAGAAGCCGGAACGGTAGGACCAGTCGACGCGCGGGGTCAGCTCGCTGCCATTGCCGAGCGTGATGCTTTTCAGCAGCGAGGCGCTGAGCGTCCATTTCGATATCCGCTCGAATCGCGAGGCGAGTGTGATCTCGGTCGCCGCCGGGTCGATCTTCTTGTAGGCGGGATCGAGATAGCCGGCGCTCGCCTCGATGAAGAAGCCGCCGCCGGGGGACAGGCGGGCCTCCAGCTCGGCGCCGCGGATCTCGGCGCGCGCGGCGTTCTTGGTCACCGGCGCGACGCCGGTGAACACCTGCACCTGCAGGTCGTCGTATTTGGTCAGGAACACCGCGCCGTTCAGGGTCAGTCGCCGGTCAAGCCATTCGGACTTGAAGCCAAGCTCGAACGCCGTCGCCTTCTCCGCGTCATATTGCGGCGTCGCCGCAAGCGGCGGGAACACGCGCTGAACGAAGCCGCCGCTCTTGAACCCGTTGGAATAGGACGCATAGACCATCGCCCGGTCGGTCGCCCGCCAGGCGAGGTTGATCATCGGCGTCACGTCGTCCTCGCCGCGCGACACCTTCTCATAGGGCAGGACGCGCGTCTTGGGGGTGTTGGGGCTGCCGCCGATCAGCTGCTCGCCCGGCGTCCGGTCGACGAAGATCGTCTGGTCGGGCAGGAAGCTCTTGTCGTCCTTGGTGTAGCGGACGCCGGCGGTCAGGTCGACGCGTTCGGCAAAGGTATAGGTCAACTGGCCGAACGCGGCATAGCTCTTGGTGGTGAAGCGGCCGCCCGACTGGAAATTCACCGGCGTAAAATCCAGTATGTTGATATTATTGCCTTTTTCGTTGAAATAATAGCCGCCGACCAGATATTTCAGACGGTTGTCCGCCGTCGCCCCGGTCAGTTGCAGTTCCTGGCTGAACTGCTTGTCGGTCAGGCTGTCATAGAAATGAGTGATGGTCAGCGGCGAATGGTCGCCATCGCGGGCGAAACGGCCGTCGAGCCGGCGGTAGGCGGTGATCGATTTCAGCGTCACCGCGCCGATCGTCCATTCGATCGTGCCGCTCGCGCCCCACAGCTTGTTGCGCGAATATTGGGGCGCAGTGCCGAAATCCTGCGTGCGGCTCAGATACTGGTCGCCGTAGCAGGCGGCGGCGCTGCCCTGCGGGCTGTACGGCGCGAAGCCAAGGCAGGGCTGGCCGCCGAGGAAGGTGGCGATATAGTTGTTGAGCAGCGCGAAATTGTCGACCGGCGCGTCGAACGGGGGATCGATGACATAATGGCCGGGCGTCGCCGGGCTGCCCGGCGGCAGCATCGGCAGCCCGTTCGGATTGAATACCGCCGAGCGATAGTCGATGCCGGACAGGGTGAGCGCCGGGCCGTGGCTGCGGTCGTCGGTGCTGTCCAGCGCCAGGTTGACCTCGAAATCCGGCGACGCTTCCCAGCGCAGCTGCAGCCGGCCGGTCTTGGTGTTGACGTTGCCGAGATCCTTGCCGTCGGCGAGGCGGGTGACGTAGCCGTCGCGGTTGAACGTGCCGACCGACAGCCGCGCCGACAGCGTGTCGCCCAGCGGCACATTCAGCATCGCCCGCGCGTCGACGCGGTCATAGCGGCCCGCCGTGATCTGGACGCCCGCCGCCAGCCGGTTCTCCGGCCTGGTCGTCGTCAGGCTGAGCGCGCCGCCGATCGTGTTGCGGCCGAACAGCGTGCCCTGCGGCCCGCGCAGCACCTCCACCCGCTCGACATCGACCAGGTCGAGCAGTGCGCCGACCGAGCGGGCGACGTAGACGCCGTCGACATAGACGCCGACGCCCGGCTCGGTCGTCGGCAGGAATTCCTTCTGGCCGATGCCACGAATATAGATCGCCGCCGAAGAACTGGCGCCGCCGAAGCTGGGGTTGTTCTGGAAGCTGAGATTGGGGGTGAAGGTGGCGATGCCGTCGACCTTGTCGAGCCCGCGCGCCGCGAGCGAGTCGCCGCTGAACGCAGAAATGGCGATCGGCGTCTCCTGCGCGCGCTCCTCGCGCTTGCGGGCGGTGACGACGATGTCCTGCTGGCTAAGCAGGTCGGCACGCGACGCATCCTGCGGCGGTGGCGACGCATCCTGTGCTATGGCCGGCGCCGCGCCCAGTGCGGCCAGCGCGACAAGCGCCGCCGCAGCAACCATCATTCCGTCCGACGCCTCGAACCGCTCCATCATATCCATCCCCCAATAGGTTTCGGCCCGGTCCATGCCGGACGCGCTTTTTCTGCATGGGGAGGAGAACAGGAATCGGAGCGGGGCCGGTATGCAGCGAGCGCGCCGACTGTGCGATTGCCGCGGCTATTCAGCCGATTGCCCCCCGGCCCGCGCGGATCAGCGGCGGCGGTAGCGGAAATGCCACAGCTTGTGGCCGCGCATCTTGGCGCGCGTCACAGTCGTTTTGCATGTGCCAGGCGGATCGATGCGCCGCGCGTCCGCGCGCCGACGTCAGTATCGCTGCGCCGCAAGCCGTAACGCAAAAATAATCCCGTTCGGGGCCATTCGACGCAATATCGCCGTTGAAGCGGAAACCGGCCACGCGTACGAACGGCAGCGGTGCAATATCGTATACGACCTTGGGCGATCCCACCGGTATCGGCGCATGACGAGCGCCTCGACGCCGCGTGGGTACCGCCCGGGGCGCGGCGCGGGGCCGCATCATGATCGGCATCGTCCGGATCGCGCTCGCCAGGCCGCTGACCTTTATCGTCATGGCGTTGATGATCCTGATCGCGGGCGTGCTCGCGGCGATCCGGACGCCGGTCGACATCTTTCCGGAAATCCGGGTGCCGGTGATCGGCGTCGCCTGGCAGTTCGCCGGCCTGCCGCCGGAGGAGATGGCCGGCCGGATGGTCGCGCTTCACGAGCGGCTGCTGCCGACCGTCGTCGACAATGTCGAGCATATCGAAAGCGAGTCCGTCCAGGGCGTCGGCGTGGTCAAGATCTTCTTCCAGCCGGGCACCGACATCCGCGTCGCCACCGCGCAGGTGTCTTCGGTCTCGCAAAGCGCGATCAAACAGATGCCGCCGGGGGTGAACCCGCCGCTGATCATCAACTACAGCGCGTCGACCGTGCCGATCATCCAGCTTGCCCTGTCGGGCGAGGGCCTGTCCGAACAGCAGCTTGCCGATCTAGCGATGACCCAGATCCGCCCGCGGCTGATCGCCGTGCCCGGCGCCGCGGTCCCCTATCCCTATGGCGGACAGCAGCGGCAGATCCGCGTTGACCTCGACCCGCAGGCGCTGCAGGCGCGCGGCCTTTCGGCGCAGGACGTCAGCGCCGCGATCGCCGCGCAGAACCAGATCAATCCGGCCGGCTTCGTCAAGATCGGCGATTATCAATATGCGGTGCGGCTGAACAACGCGCCGGATTCGGTCGAGCAACTGAACGCGCTGCCGGTCAAGGTGGTCGACGGCGCGACCATCGCGATGCGCGACGTCGCGCATGTCCGCGACGGCGCGTCTCCGCAGACCAACATCGTCCATGTCGACGGCAACCGTTCCGTGCTGATAACCATCCTGAAGAACGGCGCCGCATCGACGCTGGCGGTGGTCGACGGCATCAAGAACCTGCTGCCGAAGCTGCAGGAAAGCCTGCCGGAAACGCTGCGGATCAAGCCGATCGGCGACCAATCGGTGTTCGTCAAGGCGGCGGTGTCCGGCGTCGTCCACGAAGGCGCGATCGCCGCCGCATTGACCAGCCTGATGATCCTGCTGTTCCTCGGTTCGTGGCGCTCGACGGTCATCATCGCGCTGTCGATCCCGCTGGCGGTGCTGGCGGCTGTCGCCGCCCTCTCCGCCTTCGGCCAGACCTTCAACGTCATGACCCTCGGCGGGCTGGCGCTTGCCGTGGGCATCCTCGTCGACGACGCGACTGTGACAATCGAGAACATCAACTGGCACCTGGAACAGGGCAAGGGTGTGGTCCCCGCCATCCTCGACGGCGCGGCGCAGATCGTCACGCCCGCCTTCGTTTCGCTGCTGTGCATCTGCATCGTCTTCGTGCCGATGTTCTTCCTGCCCGGCGTCGCGGGCTTCCTGTTCGTGCCGATGGCGCTGGCGGTGATATTCGCGATGATCGCATCATTCGTCCTGTCGCGCACGCTGGTGCCGACGATGGCGATGTATCTGCTGAAGCCGCACCGGCGCGACGGCCATCAGGCCGGCCCGCCGCCCGGCCGGCTCGCCCGCTTCCAGCGCGGGTTCGAGGCGCGGTTCGAACGCATCCGTGCCGCCTATGGCTCCTACCTCGCGCTGGCGCTGGCGCGGCGGCGCCCGTTCATGCTCGGCTTCCTCGCGGTCGTGCTGCTGTCGTTCTCGCTGGTGCCGTTCCTCGGCCGCAATTTCTTCCCGACCGTCGATGCCGGCCAGATCACCCTGCACGTCCGCGCGCCGGTCGGTTCGCGGATCGAGACGACAGCCGCCGAATTCGCGCGGATCCAGGACCATATCAGGACGCTGCTGCCGAAAGGCGAGATCGTCGCGATGGCCGACAATATCGGCCTGCCGATCAGCTCGATCAACTCGATCTACAGCAACAACGGCACGATCGGGCCGCAGGACGGCGACATATTGATCAGCCTGCGCAAGGGGCACCGGCCGACGGCGGAGCATGTCGCGCTGCTGCGGCGCGAACTGCCGAAGGCGTTTCCGGGCAGCACCTTCTCCTTCCTGCCGGCGGATATGACCAGCCAGATCCTGAATTTCGGCGCGCCGGCGCCGATCGACATCCAGATCAGCGGCCACGACAGCATAGCGAACGCCGCCTATGCGGAAAAGCTGCTGCGCGAAATCCGCACCATACCCGGCGTGGTCGATGCCCGCATCCACCAGACGGCGCGCTCGCCCCAACTGAACATCGACGTCGATCGCAACCGCATCGGCCGCTACGGCCTGACCGAGCGCGACGTCACCAACAGCATCGCGACCACGCTTGCCGGGTCCAGCCAGACGGCACCGGTCTTTTTCCTCAACCCGGAAAACGGCGTGTCCTATTCGGTGGTGGCACAGGCGCCCGAATACAGCGTCGGGTCGATGAGCGCCCTGTCCAACGTCCCGGTGTCCGGCGCCGGCGCTGCCGACAGCCAGGTGCTGGGCGGGATCAGTACCATCTACCGCACCAACACTGCGCCGGTGGTCAGCCGCTACGACATCCAGCCGACGATCGACATCTACGCGGCCACCCAGGGCAGGGATCTGGGCGCGGTCGCCGGTGACATCGAGCGGGTGATCAAGGCAATGGATCACGCCAAGCCGAAGGGTTCCGACGTCTTCCTGCGCGGCCAGTACGAGACGATGAACACCGCCTTCTCCGGCCTCGCCTTCGGCCTCGTTGCCGCGATCGTGCTGATCTACCTGCTGATCGTCGTGAACTTCCAGAGCTGGCTCGACCCGTTCATCATCATCACCGCGCTGCCCGGCGCGCTTGCCGGCATCGTCTGGATGCTGTTCCTGACCGGCACCACCCTTTCCGTCCCGGCGCTGACCGGCGCGATCATGTGCATGGGCGTCGCCACCGCCAATTCCATCCTGGTAGTCAGCTTCGCGCGCGAGCGGCTGGCCGAAGTCGGCGACGCCGGCCGCGCCGCGATCGAGGCGGGCCTCGTCCGATTCCGCCCGGTCATCATGACGGCGCTGGCGATGATCATCGGCATGCTGCCGATGGCGCTCGGCCTGGGCGAGGGCGGCGAGCAGAACGCGCCGCTCGGCCGCGCGGTGATCGGCGGCCTGATCGTCGCGACGCTGGCCACCCTGTTCTTCGTCCCCACCGTATTCAGCTATCTCCACCAGCGGCACCGGACGGACGGCCGCGCTGCGGAACGCGAGCTTGTTCATGTCTGACGACCCGACATTTCCCGAATCGGGCCCCGCCCTGCCGGACGCGCAGCACATCCGTTCGCTGAAGCGATTCGGCATCGGCGCCGCGCTGATCGCGCTGGCGGTCGCCGCCACCGGTATCGCCATGCGCAGCAGTGCCGAGCGGCAGTTGACGGTCAGCAGCGCGGAAGCGGCGGTGCCCATCGTCGCCGTCATCCGCCCGACGACCGGCAAGTCAGACGACACGCTGGTCCTTCCGGGCAGCGTGGAGGCGTGGAACAGCGCCGCCATCTACGCGCGCAGCAACGGTTATATCCGCCGCTGGCTCGCCGACATCGGCGACCGGGTCGCCGCCGGCCAGCCGCTCGCCATCCTCGACGCGCCGGAGCTGGACCAGCAGTTGGCGCAGGCCGAGGCGGATTATCAGACGACACTGGCGCAGCAGGCGCTGGCCCGCACGACGGCGGCGCGGTGGGAACAGTTGCTGAGCCAGGACGCCGTCTCCCGCCAGGAAGCGGACGAGAAGGCCGGCGACTACAAGGCGCGCCAGGCGGTGGCGAACGCCAGCCTCGCCAACGTCCGCCGACTGCGCGCGCTGAAGGATTTCACCCGGCTGCGCGCCCCGTTCGCCGGCATCGTCACCAGCCGCTCGGCGCAGATCGGCGCGCTGGTCGTGTCGGGCACCGCCGCGTCGCAGCCGCTGTTCACCGTGGCCGACGAACATCGGGTGCGGGTCCATGTCCGCGTGCCGCAGAGCGGCCTGTCGGCGGTCAGCCCCGGCATGCACGCGCGGATGACCCTGCCGGAACATCCCGGGCGGGAATTCGACCTGGTGGTCGCCCGGTCCTCTGCCGCGATCGACCCGAATTCGGGAACGATGCTGGTCGAATTGCAGACCGACAATCCGGACGGCGCGCTGCGCCCCGGCGCCTATGCACAGGTGCATTTCCCGATGGAAGCGCCGCCGGGCAGCGTCCACATCCCGTCGAGCGCGCTGATCTTCGGCACCGACGGCACCACCGTCGCCACGATCGATGCGAATAACCGGGTGAGGATCCGCCCGGTCAAGGTCGGCCGCGATTTCGGCAAGCAGCTTGAAATCGCTTCGGGCCTGGCCGCCACCGATCGGGTTATCGACACGCCGCCCGACGCGATCCGCACCGGCGACCACGTCCAGGTAGCGAAGACGGCGACAAAAGCCGGGCGTGATGGGGACTGAACGCCGGCTGGCGATGGTCGCGCTGCTGGCGGCGACCGCCGGCTGCTCGATGGCGCCGGCCTACCGCCCGCCCGAGCTGGCGGTTCCGGCCGCCTACCGCGAAAGCCAGACGCCGCCGGACGGCTGGGCGGTCGCCGAGCCGGACGACGACAGCGCGCGCGGCGCCTGGTGGCGGATGTTCGGCGACCCCGTGCTCGATTCGCTCGAAGCCCGGATCGAAACCGCAAGCCCGACCCTTGCCGCCGCCCTCGCCCGCTACGATGCGGCGAGCGCCGCCGCCCGCGCCGCCGGCGCCAACCTGTGGCCTGACCTTTCCGTCGGCGCCGCGATCGAACGCGCCCATGTCGCCGCCGCGCGCCCGCTCGCCGGCAGCGGCGCGACCTACACCAACCGCATCGCCAGCGGCGCCTTCGCCTACGAGGTCGATCTGTGGGGGCGGGTTCGCGACAGCGTCCGTGCCGCCGGCGCGGACGCGGAAGCAAGCGGCGCCGACCTCGCCGCCGCACGGCTCAGCCTTCAGGCCGAACTGGCCGATACCTATTTCCGCCTGCGTGGGCTCGACGCGCAGGTGCGGCTGCTGGCGCAGACGGTCGATGCCTATGCCCGGGCACGGGCGCTGACCGTCGCCCGCCACGGCGGCGGCATCGCCAGCGGGCTGGACGTCGGCCGCGCCGATACGCTGCTGGCCTCGGCGCGCGCCGAGCTGTCCGCCGTCGCCGGCCAGCGCGCCGCGGCCGAACATCGGATCGCGGCGCTGGTCGGCGCGGTCGCGTCGGACTTCACCGTGCCGCCCGGCGCCCTGCCGGCCGATCCGCCGCGCGTACCGGCCGCCGCCCCGTCCGCATTGCTGCAGCGCCGGCCCGACATCGCCGCCGCCGAGCGCCGCATCTTCGCCGCCAACGCGCGGATCGGCGTCGCCCGGGCAGCGCTGTTCCCGTCGCTGACGCTGGGGGCGGAATCCGGCTTCAACGCCGCTCGCGGCGATCTGTTTTCGACGCCGGCGCATTTCTGGGCGCTCGGCCCGGCGCAGGCGGTCCTCAGCCTGTTCGACGGTGGCCGCCGCCAGGCGAACATCCGGATCAGCCGCGCGCAATATGACGAGGCGGCCGCCCGTTATCGGGAGGCCGTGCTCGCCGCCTTCCGCGAAGTGGAGGACGGCTTTGCCGCCGAACGCACGCTGGCGCAGCAAGCCGCCGAACGCCGCGCAGCCGCCGAGGCAGCGCGGCGGACCGAGGCGCTTGCCCTGGTCCGCTATCGCGACGGCGCGTCGGACTATCTGGAGGTGGTGACGGCGCAGGCTGCCGCGCTCGATGCCGAACGCAGCGCGCTCGCCGTCGGCACCGCGCGGATGCAGGCCGCCGTAGCCCTCGTCCGCGCGCTCGGCGGCGGGGTCGGGGACTAGGTTGAGGATTCAGTCAGCCCCGAAGCATCGGTGATCCACAGGTCGCAGGAACGGCAGGGCGCGAAGGTCAGTCGAACCCGATACGGCAAAGGGAACCGGATCTATCGAGAGACGGCATCGTCTCCCTATTTACGCCTGAAAGAAAAATACCAGACCTCGTGCCCCTTCCGCCGGGCCTTCGCCTCGTAGCGGGTCTGCGGCCAGTTGGCGGGACGGATACGGAAATCGTCAGGGCTTTCCGCCAGCCAGACGAAGTCCCGCCGCCCGTCCATCACCATCATCGCCCAGCGGCAATAGGTCGGGTCGTCGGTGCCGAGGCGGAACTCGCCATCCGGCTTCAACTTGGCGGCGATCAGGTCGAGCGGACCGGGGTTGATCATCCGCCGCTTGGCATGGCGCGCCTTCGGCCATGGATCGGGATGGAGCAGGTAGACGCGCTCGAGCGACGCGTCGGGCAGGCGTTCCAGCACGGTCAGCGCGTCGCCCATGTGCAGACGGATGTTGGTGAGGTCGCCGTCGCGGATGTGGAGCAGCGCGCCGACGACGCCGTTCAGGAACGGTTCGCAGCCGATGAAGCCGATGTCCGGCCGCGCCGCCGCCTGCGCCGCAAGATGTTCGCCGGCGCCGAAACCGATCTCGAAGGCCAGCGGCCGATCGTCGCCGAACAGGCGGACGGCGTCGAGCGGCCCGTCCTCCGGCACCGACAGGCCGGGCAGCATCGCCTCGACCAGCGCCGCCTGCCCGGCGCGCAGCTTGTGCCCCTGGCGGCGGCCATAGAGGCGGCGGAGAGTCGTCGGGTCGTTCACCGCCGCCGGCTAGGCAAAAGCACGACCGCCGTCAAAGGCCGCGCTCATCTTTTGCAGGGCTTGCCCTCATATTGCTGGCGGTGGAGGTCATAGGCCCTGCCGTTGAACCGCCAGACCGGGAAGCAGAAGCCGGGGCCGCCCAGTTCGATGTCCGGCCAGCCGCCGACGCCCTTCGTCGCCAATATGTTCGGAATCCCCTGGCCGCCGGCACCGGGGACCGTGGCCCACTGGCCGTTCGCCTGTTTGGTCAGCAGTTGATAGCCCATGCCGGTCATGCCGTAGCAGAAGGTGCCGCTCTGGGTGATCAGCGCCTCCGGCCGGCCATCGCCGTTCAGGTCGCCGGGCGCTTCCAGCGTCGCCGGCTCGCGAAACGAATCATCCGGGCAGAGCGACCAGCCCTTACCCATCCGCGTCGCCTCGGCCGCCTTGAAGATCGCTGCCTGTTCGGCGGCGGAGAATGGCTGACCGGCGACCGGTGTTGGGGGGGGCGGTGGCGGTGGAGCAGTACGTGCGGGCGTCGGCTTCGCCGCTGGCCGGGCCGGCTGCGGAGCGGCGGCCGTTTGCGCCGGGGGCACGGCCCCGTCGCACGGGCCGCTCGGCATATAGCGGTTGCCGTCATAGGCGAACGGCCGGCGGCAGGTCCCCTGCGCGACCGCCATGTCGAGCCAGCCGCCGCTGCGGGTGGCCTGTGCGGTGATCGTGCCGGTACCGCTGATCACCTGCCGCCACTGCTTGCCGGCCTTGGTCAGCACCGCAAAGAAGCTGCCCGACCCCTTGTAGCAGGCGGCGTTGCTGTCGGTGACCAGCGCTTCCGGTGCGCCGTCGCCGCTGATGTCGACAAAGGTCATGCGCGGGCTGGCCGGCTGGCCGCAGGCGTTGGTCGGCCGGTCGTTGGCGATCGGAAACCCGGCGGCGGCGTAAAGCTGGGCCGCCTCGGCGCGGTTCATCTGGGGCACGGCCGCCAACGCTGGGCTGGCGACGGCGACGGCGGGCAGAAACAATAGGTAACGCATGGCATCCTCCAAGGATGGATCGGGGGGTGCGACTCGTTATCTATCCCCCCGCCATACAGGATGCCGGCGCCGGATCAGAGAGCCTGTTTCAGCGCATCGACCAGATCGGTCTTTTCCCAGGTGAAGAAATCGCCGTCCGGCTGGCGGCCGAAATGGCCGTAGGCGGCGGTCGGCTGGTAGATCGGCTTGTTGAGCTGCAAGTGGGTGCGGATGCCCTTGGGGGTCAGCCGGACCAGCTTGGGGAGCACCGCCTCGATCCGCGCCTCGTCGACGGTGCCGGTGCCGTGGGTGTCGACATAGAGCGACAGCGGCTCGGCGACGCCGATCGCATAGCTGAGCTGGATGGTGCAGCGGGTGGCGAGGCCGGCGGCGACGATGTTCTTCGCCATGTAGCGGCTGATATAGGCGGCGGAGCGGTCGACCTTGGTCGGATCCTTGCCGGAGAAGGCGCCGCCGCCGTGCGGCGCGGCGCCGCCATAGGTGTCGACGATGATCTTGCGCCCGGTCAGCCCGGCGTCGCCGTCCGGCCCGCCGATGACGAACAGGCCGGTCGGGTTGACGAAAATCGATTCGTCGCCCGGCAGCCAGCCATTGGGCAGCACGTCGTTCAGCACGCCCTTCACGTAATCGCGCAGCCACGCCTGATCGACGCTCTCGATGTGCTGGGTGGAAACGACCAGCGCGGTGGCGCGCACCGGCTTCTCGTTCTCATAGGCCAGGGTCACCTGGCTCTTCGCGTCCGGCTCCAGGAAATCGACATGGCCGCTGTGACGGTCCTCGGCCATGCGCTGGAGGATGCGGTGCGAATAATAGAGCGTCGCCGGCATCAGGTCCGGCGTCTCGTTGCTGGCATAGCCGAACATGATGCCCTGGTCGCCGGCGCCTTCGTCCTTGTTGCCGCTCTCGTCGACTCCCATCGCGATGTGGGCCGACTGCGGGTGCAGGTGGTTGGCGAAATCGGCGTGCTGCCAGTGGAAGCCTTCCTGCTCATAGCCGATCCGCTTGACGGTGGCGCGGGCCGCCGCCTCGATCTCCGCCTGCGCTTCGGGCGTCAGCACGCCGGCGCCGTCCATGATCCCCTTGCAGCGGATCTCGCCGGCCAGGACGATGCGGTTGGTGGTGGTCAGCGTTTCGCAGGCGACACGCGCTTCCGGGTCCTTCGACAGGAACAGGTCGACAATCGCATCCGAAATCTGGTCGGAAACCTTGTCCGGATGCCCTTCGGAAACCGACTCGGAAGTGAAGAGATAGTTGCTGCGCATCGCTGATCCTGCAGTTGAAAGCGGATATAAAGGATTCGTTATGTCCGCCACCTAGCGCGGGTTACGGCCGATGACAACGGCGAACGCGACCAGCAGCAGGGCGAAGGCCAAAGATAAAAGGTTACCGGCGCGCGCGAACGGGGTCGGCGCCGCCGTCGGCGGCAGGCGCAGCTCGATGAAACCGGCGGTCTCGTGCGGCAGACTGGCGCGCAACCGCCCTTCCGCGTCGATTACCGCCGAAATGCCGGTCGGCGTCGAGCGGACGACCGGCATCCCCTCCTCGATCGCGCGCAACCGCGCCTGGGCCAGGTGCTGCGGCGGCCCCCAGCGGCCGAACCAGGCGTCGTTCGACGGGTTGAACAGCATGCGCGGCCGGTGGCGCGGGTCGATCACCTGACCGGGAAAGATGATCTCGTAGCAGATCTGGACGCCGACCGCGCCGAAGCCGGGCACGTCAAGGCTCTGCGGCCCCGGCCCCGGCCAGAAATCGAGGTCTCCGGGCACCAGCCGCGACAGGCCGATCGCCGACAGCACCGGCCGCATCGGCAGATATTCGCCATAGGGCACCAGATGCGCCTTGTCGTAGCGGCCGGCCAGCCGCCCGTCCGGCGCCAGCACGAACAGGCTGTTGCGCGCGCCGATCACCCGGTCATCGCTGTCGCCGATCAGCGCGACACCGCCGGTCAACAGCATGTCGCGCGGGCCGAGCAGGCTGGCGAGACGCAGCCGCGCCGCCGGCTGCAGCTCCAGGAATTCCGGCACCGCCGCCTCCGGCCACAGGATCAGGCGCGGCGCCGCGCCGGGCGCACCGCTCAGCGCGGCAAGCTTGCGGAAATTGGCGCGGTCGAAAGCCGGGCCTTCCTTTTCCTGCTGCGGGATATTGGGCTGGACGACGCGGAGCAGCGGCTGGCCGGCATCGTCGCCGGGCGCGGCGGCGAACAGGCCGGGGACGGCCAACAGCAGCGGCACGCCCACCGCCGCCGCGCCGGCCCGCCGCTGCCGCCGTGCCAGCAGCCACAGCCCGCCGGCGGCGACGCAGGCAACGCCGGACAGGCCGAAGGTGCCGATCCACGCCGCTGCGCGGGCCACCGGCAGCAGCGGCAGCCAGACCGCGCCGAGCGGGTTCCAGGCGAAACCGGTGAACAGCGTCGCGCGCAGCCATTCGCTGATGATCCAGCCAGCAGCGAAGACCAGCACCAGCCGCCGTGCGTCGCCGCGCCCAAAGCGCCAGGCCAGCCCGGCGGCAAGCGCCGGATAGACCGCCAGGTACAGCGCCAGCAGCAGCACCGCCAGATAGCCGAGCTGCGGCGGCATCTTGTCCTGAAAACTGAAGGCGTGGGCTATCCAGTTCAGCCCGACGGTGAAATGGCCGACACCGAACCACCAGCCGATCGCCAGCGCCCGCCGCCGTGTCGGCGCCGCCGCGACCAGAGCCAGCAGCAGCGCGAAGCAGGCGAGCGCCACAGGCCAAAGGCCGAGCGGGGCGAAACCGGTCGCGGATGCCGCGCCGGCGGCGAGAGCAAGGATCAGCGGGCGCTCGTGCACCGCGCCGCTATCGCGTGGCGCCGTGACATTTTCAATGCGTGCCGCGTCAAGCGCGCCTATACCGTCCGGCGATGCGCCCATTCCATCTTGCCTTCCCGGTCCACGACCTCGCCGCCGCCCGCGCCTTCTACGGCGGACTGCTCGGCTGCGCGGAGGGGCGCAGTTCGGACTGCTGGGTCGATTTCGACCTGTTCGGCCACCAGATCGTCGCCCATCTCGACCCGGCGGCGCGGCCGGCGCCGGTCACCAACCCGGTCGATGGCCACGCCGTGCCGGTGCCGCATTTCGGCGTGGTGCTGACCATGGCCGACTGGCAGGCGCTGGCCGACCGGCTGACCGCCGCCGACATCCGCTTCGGTATCGCCCCGTATGTCCGCTTCAAGGGGCAGGCGGGCGAGCAGGCGACGATGTTCTTCACCGATCCCAGCGGCAACGCGCTGGAATTCAAGGCATTCGCCGACGACGCGATGCTGTTCGCGGTGGACGCCTGACCGGACCGCTCAGCGCCGGAACCGCGTCAGGTCGAACGGGGCCAAGGCAACCGCCGGCGCCGCGCCGGTGATCAGCGCGCCGGCCAGCTCCCCGGTCACCGCCGCCAGCGTCAGCCCCAGATGCTGGTGGCCGAAGGCGTAGAACAGATTGTCCGCCGCCGTGCTCCTGCCGATCGCCGGCAGATAGTCGGGCAGGGTCGGCCGCGCGCCGGTCCAGCGGCTGGGCGCCGCATCGAACGGCAGGCCGAGCGCTTCGGCGTGTTGGGCCAGCCTTTCCCATTTGCGCGGGTCCGGCCGGGCGTGCGGGCCGCCGAATTCGACGAAGCTCGCCGCGCGCAGACCGGATCGGAAACGGGTGACGATCATCGCCCGATCCTCGAACACCACAGGCGGCATCGTTGCCGGCCACGCGCTGCTTGCCGCCTGGATGTGATAACCGCGCTCGTGGATGATCGGGACGGCGGTGCCGACGCCGGCCATCAGGCCGCCGGATGCGGCGCCGGCGGCGACCAGGATTGCCCCGGCGGTCATCGCGGTGCCGTCATCACAGACCAGCCTCGCCGCACCGTCGGCGACGGACAGGCTGCTGACCTTGCCACTGTGCCAGGCGCCGTCGAGCGCGGCAAAGCGCGCGCGCAGCGCCCGGCCCAGTTCCGGCAGGTCGGCGATCTGGCCGCTGCCGTCGAAGCGGATGCCGCCGGCCAGCGGTTGGCGGGTGAGCGCGGCGATCCGCGCCAGTTCGTCGGCGGTGGCGTCGCGGATCGTCGTCGTGCCGGTATCGGCGGAAATCCAGTGAGCGCGACCGGCGGCCGCGCTGGCCTGGCTTTCCCAGACGACGAAATGGCCGTCCTCAAGCAACAGGTCGGCCGCGCCGGCATCCGCCAGCGTCCGCCGCCACGCCGGCAGCGCCGGTTCGAGTAGCGTCGTCAGCGCCGCCTTGCCCCGTTCGAAACGCCGGGTGCCGGTGCTGCCGAGCAGCCGGAGAGCGAAGGGAAGCCACGCGGAAATCTGGCCCAGCGGCAGCGATACCGGCCCGCCGCGCCAGAACAGTCGCCGCGGGAAACTGAGCACCGTGGCCCGCGAGGCCAGCGGCTCAACCTGTTCGACCGCGATATGCCCGGCATTGCCCCACGATGCCGCGGCCCGGTCGTCTGCGGGGACGACGATCGTCGTCCGCAGACCCCGGCGCTGCAATTCGAGGGCACAGCACAAGCCGACCACCCCCCCGCCGATGACGATCGCGTTGTCCGCCGAAGCCTGTTGTTGATTTCGCATGGTTGGAAAATATACGGTATACGAAACTTATGCCAGAGCAGATACTGTAGGAGAGGCATGATTTCCCGCAAGGCGCATTCATCGTGACATCCTATGCGGCGCCCACCCGCTTGGCCCGGCCGACGGGAAGGCCGCCGCGCTCCTTGCGCGCCGCGGAACGCAATTCCGCTGGCCGGATACCGCTCGCCGCCTTACCGTCTTCTGCCCACGGGGCGCCGATTTGGCGAGCGCCCGATAATCCCGACCGTTCGATGCCCCTTTTTCACCAATCGGAGTGCCGCCAATGCTGAGCCTTGCCCTTGCCGCCCTCGCCCTTCAGGCCGCGCCGGCAGCGTCACCGCCTCCGACGACCACGCAGCCCGCGGCGGCACGCTGGCCGTCGAAGGAAGGCGACGTCATCCTGCGCGATTTCCGCTTCGGCGCCGGCGAGACGATGGCGGAGCTGCGGATCCACTACACCACGCTCGGCACGCCGCATCGCAACGCCAAGGGCGAGATCGACAATGCGGTGATGATCCTGCACGGCACCGGCGGTTCCGGCCATCAGTTCTTCCAGCCGCACTTCGCCGATGAGCTTTACGGGCCGGGCCAGCCGCTCGACATCAATCGCTACTACATCATCCTGCCCGACAATATCGGCCATGGCGGATCGTCGAAGCCCTCCGACGGGCTGCGCATGCGTTTTCCGCAATATGATTACGACGACATGGTCGAAGCGCAGCGCCGGATGCTGGTCGAGGGGCTGGGGGTCAAGCATCTGCGGCTGATCTTCGGCACGTCGATGGGCTGCATGCACGCCTTCGTCTGGGGAGAGGTGCACCCCGACTTCGCCTCGGCGCTGATGCCGATGGCGTGCGAGCCGGTACAGATCGCCGGCATGAACCGGATGTGGCGCCAGTTGATGATCGACGGGATCAAGGCTGACCCGGCGTGGAACAATGGCAATTATACGACGCAGCCGGCCGCCGGCCTGCGTACGGCCGCTTCGCTGTCGATCGTCGCCGGCGGCGCCCCGCTCAACCTGCAGAAACTCTACCCCGAGCGCGACGCCGCGATCGCCTACGTCCAGGCGCGGATGACCAGGGACATGGCCAGCCGCGACGCAAACGACATGCTCTATCAGTTCGAATCGTCGCGGAACTACAATCCCTGGCCGAACCTGGAGAAGATCACCGCGCCGATGACCTGGATCAATTCGGCCGACGACTTCATCAATCCGCGCAACTTCACCTTCCCCGCCGAGGCGGTGAAGCGGATGCCGAACGCGACATTCCGCCTTATCCCGGAGACCGACGACACCCACGGGCACGGCACCCACACCTGGGCGGTCAACTGGAAGGCGGACATGATCGCCCTGCTCAAGCGCAGCGGCGGCTGAGGCGGGTCACTTCTCCGGCGGGCTGTGCGCCTCGTAGGAGGAGACGTGGTTCATCGCGATCACCCATTTGCCGTCGACCTTGCGGAACAGGCGGGTATTGATCCCCTCCTGCGGATGCGCCGGTCGCTCCAGATGGTAATGGCTGATCAACAGCGCCGCGTCTGGGGCGAGCAGGTCGACGGTCATGTCGTAGAAATGGAGGGTGCCGCGCCGTTCCGGCGCGCCGCCATAGTCGCGGACATAATGGTCGAGGGTGCCTTGCCAGTCGTCCTGCATCTTGCCGCCGGAGACGAAGACGACACCCGGATTCTGGAAGCCGTCCATATAGCCGCGAAAATCGCCACGGTTCCACGCGCTCTCCATCCGCGCGATCACCCCCCGGATCGCCGCTTCGTCGTCCGCCGGCCCGGCGGCCGCACCGGGCACGGCCGCCGCCAGCAGCGCCGCGCCCACCATCCATGCCAGCTTCATCGTGCTACCTCCTGCTCGGGTCGATAGAAAAGCGGATTTTCCGGCAGCCGCGCCAGGTCGACCCGACGTCCCTGTGCGATCACCGCCTCGACCTTCTCGATATTGCGGATATCGGCGAGCGGGTCGGCCGACAGCAACACAAGATCGGCGATTTTGCCAGCCTCGATCGTCCCCAGATCCTTGCTCATCGCGGCGGCGGCAGCGCCGTTACGGGTGCCGGCGACGATCGCCTGCATCGGCGTCATCCCCAGCTCAACCAGGCCCTGGATCGCGAGGATGGTGCCGCTGCCCGGCTCCGCCTCCGGCCCCTTGGGCGTGCGGCGGAACTCCGGCGCGTCGCCGAGGAAGCTGTCGGTGGCGACGGTGACGCGGCAGCCGGCCTTGATCAACCGTTCGGAATTGCGGCGCTGGATGTCGTCATTCTCACCGAGCATTTCGAGCCGGCGCCAGCGCTCTGCGCTGGTGGTGGCGGGCGGCAGCTTCGCGATCCGGGCTTCCGCCTCGGCGCGCGCCTGCAGATGGCGCTGGCGGAACGCGCCGGCGGTGAAGTTGGAGCGCAGGCCGCACAGCGCATCCTGCTTGACGATCAGCGCGATCAGGTCGTCGGGCAGGTCGCGGCTCATCAACTCAGGATGCTGGATCAGGTCGATGCCCGCCTCGACGGCCAGACGCAGGCCTTCCGAGCTTGTCGCATGGGTTTCCAC
This sequence comes from Sphingomonas flavalba, assembly GCF_004796535.1. GTDB lineage: Bacteria > Pseudomonadota > Alphaproteobacteria > Sphingomonadales > Sphingomonadaceae > Sphingomonas_L > Sphingomonas_L flavalba. The sequence goes on from NZ_SPHY01000008.1 coordinate 46,359, forward strand.
CGGCTTGCCGCGCTTATGCGCTTCCTGGACGATCACCGCCTGCTGACGGGGTGAGAAGCCGATCAGCGACGGCCGCAGGAAATGGCTGGTCCCGCCATATTTGATGAAGTCGACGCCCTTGTCGAGGTAGCGGTTGATCGCCACCCGCAGCTCGTCCGGCGTCATATCCATCAATTCTTCGCCGGCATCCTGGGCCAGGATGTCGTTCCATCGCTCCTGGAACAGCGACAGCTCCGAATCCTTGGTCAGCGAGAAGGTCAGCGAAAACGGCCCGCCCCAGCCGACGATGTTGCCGGCCGCCTTGATACGCGCCCCAACCAACTCGCCACGGTCGACCCGGTCACGCACCGCCAGCACCGGGGCGAGCACGCCGTAGCTGTCACGCAGCGTCGTCACCCCGGCCTTCAGCGCCCGCTGCGTGAACTCGACCGCCAACTGTTCGCCATGATCGGCATATTTGACCGACGTGTCACGCCGCGCCGGGTTGCCATAGACGCTCAGATGGACGTTGCTGTCGATGAAGCCGGGCAACAGGTAACGCCCGCGCCCGTCGATGACCTCCACGCCGGCGGGGGTGGCGCCGGCCGCCCGCACCGCCTGGATCCGTCCGCCCGCTACAAGCACGGTCATGTTGGGCCGCGCCGGCGCTCCGGTGCCGTCGATGACGGTCACCCCGACAATCGCCAAATCGGACGCCACACCGGTTTGAGCGACCGCCGGCACTGCCAGCACCGCCGCCACGGCACGGAGCGCCCAATGTCGGACTAATTGTCTAGACTTACCCATTCCTTCATCCTCCCCACATCCAAGACGGGATTGACAGCACGGTTTAATCGCATACCGTATTTGGTATACGGTAGTCGATGAGTCACTGCGCTTAGCCGTATTAGATCAATTATGGCGTCGGCCGAGCGCAAGCAGATTAAAACAGGGAGAAGCACGATGAACGGCATAAAATTGTCTGACATGGCGGCGCGGATACGTCCCGCATTGCTGGCATCTACGCTGCTGTGTGGCTTCGCGGTGGCGACTCCGGCCTTCGCTCAGGCGGAAGAAGGGGGGGACATCATCGTCACCGGCTCGCGCCTGATCCGCACCGACCTGACGGCGCCCAGCCCGATCACGGTGGTTAGCGACGCCGACATCAAGATGTCCGGCAACGTGACGATTGAAAGCACGCTGAACCAGTTCCCGCAGCTTGCCGGCGGCAACAGTTCGAGCGTCAACAACGGCGGCGGGTCCGGCGTGCTGAGCGCCAACCTGCGCGGCCTTGGCCCGACCCGCACGCTGGTGCTGGTCAACGGCCGCCGGTTCATCCCGGCGAACTCCGATGGTCTCGTCGACCTCGCCACTATTCCCGACGCCCTGATCCAGCGGGTCGAGATCATCACCGGCGGCGCGTCGGCGGTCTATGGGTCAGACGCGGTTGCCGGCGCGGTGAACTTCATTCTCAAGAAAAATTTCGACGGCCTGGAAGCCAGCTACCAATATGGCCAGACGACGCGCAGCGACGGCGCATCGCACAAGGCGGACATCACCTTCGGCACCAACTTCGCCGACAACCGCGGCAATGTCGTATTTTCCGCGTCCTACACGAAGCGCGACCAAGTCCTGCAGGCCGATCGCGGCTTTGCCCAGGTGCCGCTCGACACGGTCGGCGGCAAGCTGGTTCCCGGCGGCTCCGGCAACGTGCCAGGCACCCGCGTCGGCCTTAGCGCCACCCAGCTCGCCAACCTGCAAGGCATCAACCTGACGCCGAGCGGCAACTGCTCGGCGCTGACCGGCATCGTCTTCGGCGAAAACGGTGTGCCGCAACCCTATTGCACGCCAGAGAGCGCGTATAATTACGCACCGTTCAACTATCTGCTGCGGCCGCTGGAGCGGATTCAGGTCTCCGCCCTCGCCCACTATGAGGTAGCGGACAACATCGAGGCGTTCGCGGAAGTCTATTACGCCAACACCCGCAACGAATCGACGCTGGCGCCGGACTCCTTCGTTCCGATCACGCCGGGCGGGCCATCGTCCACCCTGCTGGTTCCCAACTATGCGAACAGCCCGGTGCTGAGCCCGGCGACCCGGCAGTTCTTCGTCGATAACGCCTGGCTGTTCGATCCCAACGGCACCGGCACCGCGTCCGTTGTCGGCGGCGGCCGGCGCGCGAGCGAACTCGGCACCCGCGATTCGAGCTACGAGCGCAACGCGATCAACCTGACCGGCGGCCTGCGCGGCCAGGTCGACCTGCTCGGCAGCCAATGGCACTGGGAGGCGTTCTACCAGTATCAGCGCAACCGGACGGACAACCGCACCGAAGGCATGATCTCGCAAGCCCGCCTTGCCCAAGGTCTCGACGCGATCACCAACGGCGCCGGCGAGGTTGTCTGCCGCAACCAGTCGCTCGGCTGCGTGCCGGTCAACGTGTTTGGCATCGGATCGATCACGCCGGCGGCCGGCAAGTTCCTTACCCCGCCGCGGGTCAGCGACGACCGCTTCGTCCGCCAGGTCGCCGGCGCCTCGCTCAGCGGCGTGCTGTTCGAGCTGCCGGCGGGCCCGGTCTCGGTCGCGCTCGGCACGGAATACCGCAAGGACAGCTACCTCTTCCATCCGAGCCCGCTCGACCTGGCGGGTGAATATGGGCCGGTGTCGCAGTCGCCGATCTCCGGCAGCTTCAACCTGAAGGAGATCTTCGGCGAGCTGCGCGTCCCGATCCTCGCCGACATGCCGTTCGTCCAGACCCTCGCCGTCGAGGGGGCGGCGCGCTATTCCGACTATTCGAACATCGGCAGCGTATTCACCTGGAAGCTCGGCGGCGAATATGCGCCGGTCAAGTGGGTGCGGTTCCGTTCGGCCTACAACGTGGCCATCCGCGCTCCGTCGCTGAACGAACTGTACGCACCCAGCACGCAGGGCTTCACCTCCGGGACGGATCCGTGCGCTGTGGGCCAGAACCCGACGGCGGCGCAGAAGCAGTTCTGCGTGTCGCAGGGCGTTCCAGCAGCGGATATCGACACCTTCACCCAGTCGGCGCTGGGCTTCAGTGCGGTCGGCGGCGGCAACCCCAACCTGTCGGAGGAAAAGTCGAAGACGCTGACGATCGGGGCGGTGGTGTCGCCACCGTTCCTCGACCGGCTGAACCTGACCGTCGACTATTTCAAGGTCAAGGTGTCGGGCGGCATCGCGGCGATCAACGCCAACCAGACGATCAGCGACTGCTATCGCAACATGGACGCCAATTCGCCGACCTGCCGGGCGATCAGCCGCCTGCCCAACGGCCAGGTCAACGAGGTGAAGACCTTCACCAACAACCTGGCGGCGATCAAGGCAGAGGGGCTTGATGCCCAGATCGACTACCGCATCCCGCTGGGCGGCTTCCTCCAGCTGGGCGACGAACCGGCCAGCCTGATGCTGCAGGCGGTCGGCAGCTGGTTGTTCGAGGAGTCGCGGCAGGTGTTGGTCAGTCAGCCACCGATCGACTGCGCCGGACATTTCGGCAATGGCTGCATCGGCACCGGCGCGTTCGGCGTGCCGGCGTTCAAGCTCAGCCTGTCGGGCACTTACACCGGCGGTCCGTTGACCTTCCGCGCCGAAAGCCGGATGATCGACGGGTTCAAGCTGTATCCGGGCTTCACGGCTGCCGTGCAGAAGACCAGCCCGCAATGGTATGTCGACCTGTCGGCGACCGTGAAGGTGATGGAGCATTTCGAGCTGTTCGGCGGTCTCGACAACCTGTTCGACAAGACTCCGCCGATCCTGGGCACCGCGCTTGCGGGCGACGCCAACACCGATCCTTCGCTGTGGGATGTGGTCGGGCGCCGCTTCTTCGTCGGCGGGCGCGTAACCTTCTGACCTACGGGGTGGCTGCCGCCGGATCTCCGGTTTCGGCAGCCACCCGATTTGTTACGATACAAGATCGACCAAGGGGACACTGGCATGAAACGTCGTCATAACCTTCGCTCTGGCCTGACCGGCGCAGCCGCTTTGACGGTACTTGCCTTCTGCTCTCCTGCGACCGTTGCCGTCGCCGCGCCCCAGGCCGTGGCGGCGACCGCGGCCGACCAGCAGTTGCAGGCGCTGTACAATGCCGAGTGGGAATGGCGGCAGGCCGAACTGGCCCGCGTCCGCGACGCCAGCGGCCGATGGAATAACAACGCCGACCGCCTGCCGCGGGTCGACGCGCAGTCGCAGGCCGCCCGGCTCGCCTACTGGACCAAGGCGCTGGCGGCGCTCGACCGCATTCCGGTCGACCAGCTGTCGCCGGACGAGAAGATCAACGCCGCGGTCTTCCGGCAGTCGATCACCACGCTTGCCGACAACGTCCGTTTCAAGACCTACGAGGCGCCGTTCAACGCCGACACCTTCTTCTGGAGCGGGCTGTCGCCGCGCACCGGCGGCTTCGCCAATGCCGCCGAGTACCGCGCCTATATCGGCCGGATGCGCGACATTCCGCGCTATTTCGACGAGCAGACCACCAACATGCGGGCCGGGTTGAAGCGCGGCTACACGGTGCCGCGCATCGCCGTCGTCGGCCGCGACAAGACGATCGAGCCGTTCACGATTTCGGGTGACGGCAATCCGTTCCTCGATCCGTTCAAGGCGATGCCGCCGTCGATCCCGGCGGCCGAACAGGCGCAGTTGAAGGCAGAGGCCGCGAGCGTCCTCGATAGCGTCGTCGTCCCCGCCTACAAGAAGCTGCTGACATTCATCCGCGCCGAATATCTGACCAAGGCGCGGACCACCCTCGCCGCCGAGGCGATGCCGGACGGCAAGGCCTTCTACCAGTCGCAGATCAAGGGCTTCACCACCCTCGACCTGACCGCCGAGCAGATCCACGAGATCGGGCTGAAGGAAGTGGCGCGGATCACCGCTGAGATGGAAGCGGTGAAGGCCGAGACCGGCTTCAAGGGCACGATGCCCGAATTCCTGAAATTCCTGCGCACCGATCCGCAATTCTATCCCAAGACGCCATATCAGCTGCTCGCCTTTTCCGCCTATGTCGCCAAGCGGGTCGACGGCAAGCTGGCGGAGTTGATCGGCTTCCTGCCTCGCCGGCGCTTCACCATCCTGCCGGTGCCGCCGGCGCTCGCGCCGATCTACACCGGTGGGCGCGGCGGGCTGGAAAGCTGCCTGATGAACACCTACGACCTGCCGTCGCGACCGCTCTACACGCTAACCGCGCTGACCCTGCACGAATGCAATCCAGGGCACAGCTTCCAGGCGGCGGTGGCGCAGGAAGCGAAGGGCCGGCCCGATTTCCGCCGCCAGACCTCGTTCTCCGGCTATGGCGAGGGCTGGGCGCTCTACATGGAATGGCTCGGCACCAAGATCGGCATCTACGACACGCCTTACGAAAATTTCGGCCGGCTCTCCTACGAGATCTGGCGCGCCAGCCGGCTGGTGATCGACACCGGCATCCACCATTACGGCTGGACCCGCGAACAGGCCCAGCAATATCTGCGCGATCACACCGCCTTGTCCGAGCACGAGATCGAGACGGAGATCGACCGCTACATCGCCTGGCCGGGCCAGGCGCTGGCCTACAAGCTGGGCGAGATGGTGATCCGCCGCAAGCGCGCCGAGGCGGAGGCAAAGCTCGGCACCACCTTCGACCAGCGCAACTTCCACGACGTCATCCTGTCGCTCGGCTCGGTGCCGCTGCCGGTGCTCGAAGCGCGGCTCGACCAATTCATCGCCGACGGCGGAAAGGGCATCGACCAGGGCGACAACTGATCGCAACAGGCATCGAACGGGGGGCAGCATATGGCAGGACGGATGATGGTGCGGGCGCTGGCGGCAGCGCTCCTGTGGGGAGTGGCGCCGGCGGCGCTGCCGGCACAACCGGCAACGGATGTGATCCCGGCGCGAACGCAGGGCCAGGGGATCGGCCCGTTCCAGCGGGTCGTGCTGCACAATGCGATGATGATCGACGGCACCGGCGCCCCGGCGCAGGGGCCGGTCGACATCATCCTGTCCGGTGACCGCATCGCCCAGATACGGTCGGCGCGGGCGGCGGACAGCGGGCCGGCGGCCGACCATGTCGTCGACCTGACCGGCCATTACGTGATGCCCGGCTTCGTCGACGCGCACGTCCATCTCCACACGCTGGCGAGCGCGCAGGGCGTCCCGGCCGACTATGTGCTGAAACTGTGGATGGCGCACGGCGTCACCAGCGTGCGCGACCTGGGTAGCGGTTCGATCGAGTGGCTGTCGGCGATCAAGGCGCGCAGCGCCCGCAACGAGATCGTCGCCCCGCGGATCGACATCTATCCGATGTTCCACCAGATCAGCGGCAGCCCGGTCAACGACGCCGAAACCGCGCGGGCGGTGATCCGCGACGCCAAGCGGCGGGGGGCGGACGGCATCAAGTTCATCGGCGGCCCGCCGGAGGACGTGCTGTACGCCGCGCTCGACGAGGCGCGGAAGATCGGCCTGAGGACGACGATGCACCATTCGCAGCAGATGGTCGCCTACGGCAACGTCCTGCAGACGTCGGAAGGCGGGCTCAACTCGATGGAGCATTGGTACGGCCTGCCGGAGGCGATGTTCACCGATCGCCGCGTCCAGGACTGGCCGGTCGATTTCAACAACGACGACGAGCAGATGCGCTTCGGCGAGGCCGGCAACCTGTGGCGGCAGGCGGCGAAACCCGGGTCCGACGCCTGGAACAAGGTGATGGACACGCTGCTGGAGCGCAAGTTCGTCCTCGACCCGACTTTCGTCGCCTACCTGACCAGCCGCGATTTCATGCGGATGAGCCGGGCCTTGTGGCACGACAGCTACACCATGCCCGCCCTGTGGGACTATTACCGGCCAAGCCGCGTCCACCACGGTTCCTACTGGTTCGACTGGACGACCGAGAAGGAAATGGCGTGGAAGGAAAATTACCGCCTGTGGATGCGGTTCGTGAACGAATACAAGAACCGCGGCGGCGCGGTCACCGTCGGCAGCGACAGCGGCTACATCTACAACCTCTACGGCTTCGGCTACGTGCAAGAAATGGAACTGCTGCGCGAAGCCGGCTTCAGCCCGATCGAGGTGATCCATTCCGCAACCCAGGTCGGCGCCCGCGCGCTGGGCCACGAGGATCAGGTCGGCACCATCCGGGCCGGGCGCAAGGCCGATCTGGTGATCGTCCAGGGCAACCCGATCGCCAACCTGCGCCTGCTGTTCGGCACCGGCACGATGAAGCTGAACGATGCGACCGGCAAGGCGGAGCGGGTCGGCGGCGTCGCCTGGACGGTGAAGGACGGCATCCTCTATGATGCGCGCGCGCTGCGCCGGGAAATCCGGGAAATGGTGGCGAAGGCGAAGGCCGACCGGGGCCTGCCGCCGGGGCCGATGCCGATCGAGGCGAGCGATACGACCTATTGAGGCATGTGATACTGGCGACAGGAGCGGCGGTGCAGGCGGAAGACAAGGGAAACAGGCATGGCCACGGGCGCTGAGAGCCGGAGCGCGCCTACCATCCTAGGCCATCCGCGCGGGCTGTTCCTGCTGTTCTTCGTCGAGATGTGGGAGCGCTTTTCCTATTATGGGATGCGCGCGCTGCTGATCTTCTACCTGACCAAGCATTTCCTGTTCAGTGACGAAAAAGCCTATCTGATCTACGGCGCCTATACGGCGCTGGTGTTCATCACCCCGCTGATCGGCGGCTACGTCGCCGACCGCTATCTCGGCGCGCGCAAGGCGGTACTGTTCGGCGGCGTGCTGCTCAGCGGCGGCCACCTGCTGATGGGGATCGAGGGGTCCGGCGGCGCCGATCCGACCGCGCTCGCCGCCTTCTATCTGGCGCTGTCGCTGATCATCGTCGGCGTCGGGTTCCTGAAGGCGAACGTCGCGGTGCTGGTCGGCCACCTCTACCCGCGCGACGACATCCGCCGCGATCCGGCCTTCACCCTGTTCTACATCGGCATCAACGCCGGCGCGGCGCTGGGGCCGCTGGTCTGCGGTTTGCTGGGTGAGGTCTATGGCTGGCAATACGGCTTCGGCGCCGCCGGCGTCGGCATGGTCGTCGGCCTCGCCGCGTTCATCGGCTTGCGCCCGCTGCTCGACGGCAAGGGCGAGCCGCCGCGCCCCGAGCGGTTGCGCGAAAAGCCGTTCGCCGGGATCAGCCGCGAATGGTTGATCTACCTGCTGACCTTTGCCGCCGTGCCGCTGGTCTGGCTGCTGATGGCAAAGCAGGAGGTGGTCAGCCTGATCCTGATCGCGGCCAGCGTCATCGCCGTCGGCATGATCCTCCACAAGGCGCTGTTCAGGCTGGAGCGGGCCGACCGCAACCGCCTGCTGCTCGCCCTGTTCCTGATCGTCGTTCAGCCGCTGTTCTGGGGGCTTTACGAACAGACCGGCTCGTCGCTCAACCTGTTCACCGACCGCCATGTCGACCGGCGGATGTTCGGCGTGGAGGTGCCGGCCTCGCTGTTCCTGTCGCTGACCGCGATCTACATCGTGCTGATCGCGCCGTTCTTCGCCTGGCTGTGGACCGCGCTCGGCCGACGCGGGCTGGAACCGTCGACCCCGGCCAAGTTCGGCCTGGCGCTGATCCAGATCGGCGCCGGCTTCCTGGTGTTGGTCGCCGGCGCGAACGCCGCCGGTGTCGGGCCGACGCCGGTGATCTTCATCTTCCTGCTCTACCTGCTCCACGTCACCGGCGAGCTGTGCCTGTCGCCGGTCGGCGTGTCGGCGATGACCCGGCTGGCGGTGCCGGAAATGGTCGGCCTGCTGATGGGCACCTGGTATCTGGCGACGGCGGGCGGCAACTATATCGCCAGCCTGATCGCCCGCGCGACCGGCGACGCCGGCGAAGGCTCCGCCGCGGCGGTCGTCGCCGTCTACGGCCAGATCGGCTGGTTCGCGGTCGGCGTCGGCGTCGCCGTGCTGCTGATCGCGCCGTTCGTGGCGCGGCTGGATGCCGACCGCCGCTGAGGGCGGTGCGGTTGATCTGACGCGGAAAGACGCTAAGCCCGCGCGTGGATTGAGGAACGGGCGAAGCCGATGACTGCCAGCATACCCCCGCGCGGACGCAAGGTGCGCATCCTGGCCACGCTTGGCCCGGCCAGCAGCAGCCCGGAGATGATCGAGGCGCTGTTCCGCGCCGGCGCCGATGCCTTCCGCGTCAACATGAGCCACGGCGCCCAGGCGGGCCACGCCGAGACCATCGCCCATATCCGCGCGCTGGAAAAGCAGTTCGGCCGCCCGTCGACGATCCTCGCCGACCTGCAGGGGCCCAAGCTCCGCGTCGGCGCCTTCGCGGACGGGTCGGCGGCGCTCGCCACCGGCGCCGCCTTCGCGCTGGACCACGACGCGGCGCCCGGCGACGCCGCGCGCGTCCAGCTACCCCATCGCGAGGTATTCGCCGTGCTCGAACCGGGCACCCGCCTGCTGCTCGACGACGGCAAGCTGGTGCTGCGCGTCCTGTCGCGCACCGCCGAGCGGATCGAAACGCGGGTTGAGGTCGGCGGCACGCTGTCGAATAACAAGGGCGTCAACATCCCCGACGTCGTCGTGCCGCTGGCGGCGCTGACCGAAAAGGACCGCTCCGATCTCGCCTTCGCCCTCGACCAGCATGTCGACTGGGTCGCGCTCAGCTTCGTCCAGCGGCCGGAGGACGTGGCGGAGGCGCGGCGGCTGATCGGCGGGCGGGCCGCGCTGCTCGCCAAGATCGAGAAGCCGGCGGCGGTCGACCGGCTCGAGGCGATCCTGGAACTGGCCGACGCGGTGATGGTCGCGCGCGGCGACCTGGGTGTCGAGCTGCCGCCCTACGAGCTGCCGCCGCTGCAGAAGCGCATCGTCGAAACGGCGCGGCGGATGGGCCGGCCGGTCGTCGTCGCCACCCAGATGCTCGAATCGATGATCCAGGCGCCGACGCCGACCCGCGCCGAGGTGTCGGACGTGGCGACCGCGATCTACGACGGCGCCGACGCGGTGATGTTGTCGGCGGAAAGCGCCGCCGGCGCCTGGCCGCGCGAATCGGTGGCGATGATGGATTCGATCGCGATCGCGGTCGAGGGTGATCCCGGCTACGCCGCCCGCATCCATTTTACCGAGACCCGGCCGGACCCGACCACCGCCGATGCGCTGTCGGAGGCTGCAGGCGTCATCGCGCGCACGGTGTCGGCCAGCGCGATCATCTGCTTCACGGTCAGCGGCTCGACCGCGCGGCGAATTGCCCGAGAGCGGCCGATGGTACCGCTGCTGGTACTGACGCCAAAGCTGGAGACGGCGCGGCGACTCGGCTTGCTCTGGGGCGCCCATGCCGTCCGCACCCGCGACATCGGCTCGTTCGAGGAAATGGTCGCCAAGGCGAAGCGGATGGCGCTGCGCCACGGCCTCGCCGCCGCCGGCGACAGCGTCGTCGTCATCGCCGGTGTGCCGTTCGGGACACCGGGTTCGACCAACGTCCTCCACGTCGTCCGAATCGTTGGAGACGAGCTGAAGGGCTATCGTAGCTGACCGCCCGCCGGCGTTCAGCCGGTTAGCGCGAAATCGACGGCGGCCTGCGCGTGGAGCGCGGTGGTGTCAAACAGCGGCACGGCGCTGTCCTGCGGGCCGACCAGCAGCATGATTTCGGTGCAGCCGAGGATGATCGCCTCCGCGCCCCGGTCGGCCAGCCGGGCGATGACGCCGCGACAGGCGGCGCGCGATTCGGGCCGGATCGTGCCAGCGACCAGTTCGTCGTAGATGATCCGGTGGACGGTGGCGCGGTCGGTCGCATCGGGCACCATCACCTCCAGCCCGTGCCGTTCGGTCAGCCTGCCCTTGTAGAAATCCTGCTCCATCGTGAAGGCGGTGCCAAGCAGGCCGACCCGCCGCAGCCCGGCGGCGCGGATATGTTCCGCCGTCGGGTCGGCGATATGGAGCAGCGGGACGGCGACCGCCCCTTCCACCGCCGGCGCCATCCGGTGCATGGTGTTGGTGCAGATCAACAGCGCGTCGGCACCCGCTGTTTCGAGCCGCCGGGCGGCGTCGACCATCCGCGCGGTCAACCCGTCCCAGTCGCCCTCGTGCTGCAGCGCCTCGATCTCGGCGAAGTCGAACGACCAGAGCAGGCAACGGGCCGAGGCGGTCGGGCCGCGTCGGGCGCGCACGCCCCGGTTGAGCAGCCGGTAATATTCCGCCGAGCTTTCCCAGCTCATCCCGCCGATCAGGCCGATCATCCGCATGCTAGAGCAGTCCGAGCGCGGTCAATTCCGCGCGTAGCGCCGTAGCATCGGTGAAATGGTGGCCGCGCATGCCGACGCTCTGCGCACCGGCGACATTGTCGGCGCGATCGTCGACGAACAGCGCATCCGCTGCCTCCACACCGAACCGCGCGAGCGCGAGGCGATAGATCGCCGGATCGGGCTTCACCAGCTTCTCGTCGCCGGAAACGACTATGCCGCGGAACCGGTCGAACAGCGCCGCCTCGCGCTGGCGAAACGGTATCCAGAATTCGCCGGAGAAATTGGTGATCGCGAACAGAGGCACGCGGCGCGCATCCAGTTCCTCGACCAGCGCGATCATCCCGGGCACGGGCGGCCCGAGGCTGTCGTTGAAGCGCGGGCCCCATAGCGCGATCAGCGCGGCATGTTCGGGAAAGCGCGCGGTCAGCTCCGCCCGCGTTTCGGCGAACGGGCGGCCGGCGTCGTGCTGGAAATGCCATTCCGGGGTGACGACGTCGCGCAGAAACGCGGCGAGCGCCCGATCGTCGGCGATCAGGCGCTCGTAGAGAAACCGTGGGTCCCAGGTGAACAGGACGTTGCCGACATCGAGGATGACGGCCAGGCTGCCCTGCCCGGACAAATTCAGCCCTGGCGGGCCTTGAACCGCCGGTTGGTCTTGTTGATGACGTAGGTGCGCCCGCGCCGGCGAATGACGCGGTTGTCGCGGTGCCGGTCCTTCAAGGACTTGAGCGAGTTGCGGATCTTCATTTTCGGCTCGAATCTGGCTGGAAATTTGAGCGGCCCGCCTATCGGTCGGGGCACGCCAAGTCAAGGTCGCGCCGCCGGGCGGACAAACGAATCCTTGCGCCCTGTTCCGGCTACGATACGTTGCGCTCAGTGTACCACCGTATCGTAGTCGGAGTTCGCCATGCGCTCGTTCCGCTCGCTCCTTCCGCTTTTCCCGCTCCTGGCGCTCGGCGCCTGCGCGACCGGGCCTTCCCCGGTCGAAGCCACCCGCTTCCACCTGAACCAGGCGCTCGAACGCGGTAGCGCGATGGTCGAGCCGGTCGCCGGCGGCGACGCCAACAGCCTTGAGTTCCGCACCTATGCGGGCGCGGTGCAGCGCGAATTGCAGCGGGTCGGCTATGTCCCGGCCGAACGGCTGGGCACCAGCCTGTTCGTCGCCGTCCTCTCCATAGAGCGCGACAGCCGCGAAGGCCCGCCGCGCCGCTCGCCAGTGTCGATCGGCCTGGGCGGCGGCACCGGCGGCTATCGGGGCGGCGTTGGCGGCGGGATCAGCTTCGGCCTCGGCAAGAAAGGCGGCGGCGTCATCGTCGGCACCCGCCTGTCGGTGCAGCTGAAGCGCCGGGCCGACCAGACCGTGGTCTGGGAAGGCCGCGCCGAGACCGATGCACAGGAAGGCTCGGCGGGCGCCCAGCCGGCGACCACCGCGGCGCGTCTGGCCGAGGCACTGTTCAGGGACTTTCCGGGAGAGTCGGGGCGCACTATCAGGGTGAAATGACTCTCAGCATCACCAGCCGCTTCGACAGCGGCAATATTCGCGTCCTCACCCTTACCGACAGCGGCGCCGACCTGGAAATCGTCACCGACCATCAGTCCGATTTCTACCAGTGGTTCCATTTCCGCGTCGCCGGGGCGGCAGGGCGGCCGATCACACTGCGCATCGTCAACTGCGCCGGTTCCGCCTATCCGCTCGGCTGGCCCGGCTATCGGGCGCGGGTCAGCGAGGATCGAGAGACTTGGACGCTCGCCGAAACAACCTATGCCGACGATGTCCTGACCATCCGCCACACCCCCGCCGGCAACGCGCTGTGGATCGCCTATTTCGCACCCTATTCGATGGAGCGCCATTACGATCTGGTCGCACGGATGGCGGCGCTGCCCGGCGTCCGTCAGCGCGAGCTGGCCCGCACCCTCGACGGCCGGCCGCTCGATTGCCTGACGCTGGGCGACGGGCCGAAACCGGTCTGGCTCTATGCCCGCCAACACCCCGGCGAATCGATGGCGGAATGGTGGATGGAAGGCGCGCTGGAAAAGCTGACCGACCCGGCCGACGCCACCGCGCGATTGTTGCGTGAGAAGGCGACGTTTCACATCGTCCCCAACATGAACCCGGACGGCAGTGCCCGCGGCCATCTGCGCACCAACGCCGCCGGGGTGAACCTGAACCGCGAATGGCACGCGCCGACGGCGGAGTGCAGCCCGGAAGTGCTGGCGGTCCGCAACGCGATGGACGAAACCGGCGTCGCCTTCGCGATCGACGTGCATGGCGACGAGGCGATCGCCGCCAATTTCGTCGCCGGTTTCGAGGGGATACCGTCGTTCGACCCGACCAAGGCCGCGCTCTACGCCCGGTTCCGCGAGACGCTAGCCGCCCGCACCCCCGATTTCCAGCTGGAGAAGGGCTATGTCGTCGCGGCCGCCGGCCAGGCCAATCTGTCGATGTCGACCAACCAGCTCGCCGAGCGCTTCGGCGCGGTGTCGATGACGCTGGAAATGCCGTTCAAGGACCATGACGACAATGCGGATCCGGTCCATGGCTGGTCGCCGGCGCGCTGCAAGACGCTGGCCCATGCCTGCCTCGACAATCTCGCGGCGATGATCGACGCGCTCTGACTGTTTTCAACAACGACGAAGGATCTCGACCGTTCATGCCCACCCTCGTGCTCATCCGCCACGGTCAGTCCGCCTGGAATTTGGAGAATCGCTTCACCGGCTGGTGGGACGTCGACCTGACCGACCAGGGCGTGGCGGAAGCGCGCGCGGCCGGCGAGCTGCTGGCGGCGCGCGGGCTGGATTTCGACCAGTGCTTCACCAGCGTCCAGACCCGGGCGATCAAGACGCTGAACCTGGCGCTGGAGGCGATGGGCCGGCTGTGGCTGCCGGTGGAGAAGGACTGGCGGCTGAACGAACGGCACTATGGCGGGCTGACCGGCCTCGACAAGGCGGAGACGGCGGCGAAGCACGGTGACGAGCAGGTCAGGATCTGGCGGCGCAGCTTCGACGTGCCGCCGCCGCCGATGGAAGCGGGCGGCCGGTGGGATCTGAGCAGCGACCGTCGCTATGCGGGCGTCGCGGTGCCGGCGACCGAAAGCCTGAAGGACACGATCGCGCGGGTGCTGCCCTATTGGGACAGCCGCGTCGCGCCGGCGCTGAAGGCCGGGCAGCGGGTGCTGATCTCCGCCCACGGCAATTCGCTGCGCGCGCTGGTCAAGCATCTGTCGGCGATTCCGGACGCGGAGATCACCGGCCTCGAAATCCCCACCGGCCAGCCGATCGTCTACGAGCTGGACGACGCGCTCACCGCCGTCGACCGCTATTATCTCAACGAGAGAGCCTGACCTCGCGACGGCTGCCGTACATGTCGCAATCGGCGCGGGCGAGGGCCGACGTCGCCTCGTCATGGTCCTCCGGCAGGATCGGCGCCATGCCGATCGACACCGCGACGGCGATCGAATCGAGCGGGTTTCCGGCGATCGCGGCGCAAAGCGCCAGCGCCTTCTCGCGCGCCGCTTCCGCGTCCACCCGCTCCAGCAGCACGCCGAACTCGTCGCCGCCGATCCGCGCGACCATGTCGGTGGCGCGGACGCGCTCGCGCAGGATCCGCGCGACATGGACGAGAACCCGGTCGCCGGTCGAATGGCCGTAGGTGTCGTTGATCGCCTTCAGCCCGTCGACATCGATGAACAGCACCGCCGCGCTGTGGCCGTAGCGGGATACCTGCCGCGCCACCCGCTGCAATTCGCGCAGGAAGCAGCGGCGGTTGGCGAGCGGAGTCAGCGTGTCGGTGTCGGCGATCTGCTCAAGCTCGGCGACTCGCTCGACCAGCTGGGCGACCGCCATGCGCAAGGTGGTGTTCTCCGCCTCCAGCGCTTCGGCGTCCGTGGTCCGGTTGTCATTCACGCTGCGCGCCATGCCTGATGCTCCCTGGACCCCCCTTTCGTGGCGAGGCTTATAAGCGGCCGCCGGGGATTTCTATAGTATAAGAGCGACATTGTTGCGCCGGCACCGCGCCAAACCGGGACTCGCCATTGCCAGCGCGGCGGAGCGACAGTAAAACGCGCCGCTTCGCCGCCCGGCGTGCCGCCGGGCCGCTAAGAGGGGCAGCAATGGCAGACGCGGCGCCGGTGGTCGGCATCATCATGGGCAGCCGATCCGACTGGGAAACCATGCGGCACGCCGCCGACATCCTGGCCGCGCTCGGCATTCCGCACGAAACCCGGGTGGTATCCGCCCACCGCACCCCCGACCGCCTCTACGCTTACGCGAAGGGCGCGGCCGGGCGCGGGCTGCAAGCGATCATCGCCGGTGCCGGCGGCGCCGCCCATCTGCCCGGCATGGCGGCGGCGATGACGCGGCTGCCGGTGCTTGGCGTGCCGGTCGAATCGAAGGCGCTGAGCGGCCTCGACAGCCTGTTGTCGATCGTCCAGATGCCCGGCGGCGTGCCGGTTGCGACATTCGCCATCGGCCGGCCCGGCGCGATCAACGCCGCGCTGTTCGCCGCCGCGCTGCTCGCCAATGCCGACCCGGCGCTCGCCGGCCGGCTGGACGCATGGCGCGCGCGCCAGACGGCTGATGTCGCGGAGTCGCCCGAATGAGCCCGATCCCACCGGGTGCGACGATCGGCATATTGGGGGGCGGGCAACTGGGGCGGATGCTGGCGATGGCGGCGGCCGACCTCGGCTATCGCAGCCACATCTACGCACCGGAGGCCAGCGGCCCGGCCGGCGACGTGTCGGCGCGCTGGACCCAGGGTGCCTGGGACGACGAAGACGCGCTCGTCGCCTTCGCCCGCACGGTCGATGTCGTCACCTACGAATTCGAGAACGTGCCGGTCGGCGCGGTGACCGCGATTGCGCCGCACTGCCCGGTCAGGCCCGGCGCGCAGGCGCTGGAGGTGGCGCAGGACCGGCTGGCGGAAAAGCGGTTCGCCCGCGACCATGACGCACTGACCGCGCCGTTCGCGCCGGTCGACAGCCGCGCCGCGCTGGACGAGGCGCTCGTCGCGATCGGCGCACCGGCGATCCTCAAGACCCGCCGCTTCGGCTATGACGGCAAGGGGCAGGCGCGGCTCGCCAGCGCCGGCGACGCCGCGGCGGCGTGGCAGGCGATCGGCAACCGCCCGGCGATCCTCGAAGGCTTCGTCCGCTTCGACCAGGAATTCTCGGTGCTGGTCGCGCGCGGCACCGACGGCGCAACTTGCTCGTGGGACGTACCGCAGAACCGGCACGAAGCCGGGATACTGGCGCAGTCGACGGTGCCGGCCGACGGCCACATAGCCGAACAGGCGGAGGCGGCGATCGCCATCGCCACCCGCCTTGCCGCGGCGCTCGACTATGTTGGGGTGCTGGCGGTCGAGTTCTTCGCCGGGCCGGACGGGCCGGTGTTCAACGAAATGGCGCCGCGCGTCCACAACAGCGGCCACTGGACGATCGAGGGCGCGATCACCTCGCAGTTCGAGAACCACATCCGCGCGGTCTGCGGCCTGCCGCTCGGCAGCACCGCCCTCGCCGCCCGCCGGGTGGAGATGCGCAACCTGCTCGGCGACGAGGCGGCCGACTGGCCAGCGCTGCTCGCCGATCCGGCGCTCCACCTCCACCTCTACGGCAAGGGCGCGGCCCGCCCCGGCCGCAAGATGGGCCACACCACCCGGCTGTTCTTCTGAAAAGCTGAAGAAGCGTTCGGTCCGGGAGGCGGCGCCTGGCTTTGAAGGCGCCGCCGAACCCGGCCTACGCCTTGCGGGTTCCGCTCATCGGCGACGTGCCGAACGCGCCGGCGGTGACGCCGCCGGTCAGCGTATCGCCGTCGATCGTCGCCGTGCATTCCAGCGTCATCGGCAGCGGCACCTTCATGTCCATCTTCCAGGTCAGGGTGTTGCCCTCATATGTGCCGTCGAGCACCGCCAGCGCACCGAGCGCGCCGGCATTGTCGCCGGTCCAGGTGCCGTCCGGCGCAGTCTTGACCGTCAGCACCGACTTCTGGTCGCCAAGCGGCGATTTCGTAACGCAATCCCATTCGCCATCCAGTCCGGCCATGCCTGTAACTCCCTTGGTGCTTGCTACTTTGCCGCCAACACCTCGACGGGCAGGCCGAGGCTGTCAAGCTGCGGCCTGACCGTCTTGGCGTCACCGACGACCAGCCAGACGAAATGCCGCGGATCGATCGCCGCCCGGATCGCCTTGTCCATCGCCGCCGCGTCGAGCGCGCGGTAGCGCCCGGCCAGCGTCGAATAATAATCGTCCGGGCGCTTGAACAACGCATTATACTGCATGCCCGCCAGCACCGCCGCGCCGGTTTCGAAGCTGCTCGGCAACTGGCGGACCAGCCCTTCGATGGTGCGGTCGCGCTCGGTCGTGGTCACCCCCTTGTCGGTCAGGAAGGCGGCGATGTTCTGGCGCAGCGCGGCGATCGCCGGCCCGGTCTTGTCCGCCTGCACCGGCGCCGACACCCGGTAGGGCACCGGCCCGGCCAGCCGGTCGAACCGGCCGGACACGCCGTAGGACCAGCCCTTCGTCTCGCGCAGGTCCATGTTGAGCCGCGACAGAAAATTGTCGCCCAGCACCGCGCTCGCCGCCTGCACAGCGACGATGTCGTCGCTGCCGGTCAGCGCGGTTACCTCACCGCCGACGATATAGGATTGCGGCGAATCAGGCCGATCGATCAGCACGATGCGCTCGCGTGGCGCCGGCACCGGCACCGCGAAATTCTTGGTGCCGGGCGCCCCTTCGCCGTGCCAGTCGGCGAATTGCGCGTCGAGCGCCGCGCGCACCTCGTCGAGCGGCCGGTCGCTGACCACGAACAGCGTCGCCTTGTCCGGGCGGATCCAGGCGCGGTGGAACCCGACCAACTCGGCGCGGGTCAGCGTTTTGACCGCCGCCGGGTCGCCGCTGCCGCCCGGCTTGCCATAGGGATGGTCGGCGCCGAACAGCAACGGCGGCAGCGCGCGCGCCGCCAGCCCGGCCGGGCTGGTCATCTCAGCCGCGATCGCAGCCAGTTGCTGGTCGCGCAGCCGGTCCACCTCGGCCGGGCGGAAGGCGGGGTTGCGGACGACGTCGGCGAACAGCGCGACCGCCGGCGCCAGGTTGGCCGACAGCGTGCTGAGGGTGACGGCGGTGTTGTCCAGCGACGCGCCGGTGTCGATGCTGGCGCCCAGCCGCTCCTGCGCCTCGGCGATCGCGATCGAATCACGGCTGGTCGTGCCTTCCTCCATCAGCGCCAGCGCCAGCGTCTGGGTCCCGCGCCGGCCGGCCGGGTCGGCGGCGGCGCCGGCGTCGAAGCTCAGCACCATGCGGGTCACCGGCACCGCGTCGCGCTGGGCATAGACGATCGGGATGCCGTTGGAGAGTCGGGCGCGGCTGACCGTCGGAAAGGTGAAGTCGGTCACCGGCGCCACCGGCGGCAAGGTCGATCGGTCGACGGCGGTGGCGGCGGTGGCGGGGCCGCCGACACCGTCCGGCCCGCGATAGAAGCGCGGCCCCGGCCCGGTGGCCGCGCCCGCCTCCTGATAGGCGTCGCGCGGGCCGGGGACGACGCTCAGCGCATAGACCGGCCGGTTCAGCCAGCGGCCGAGCGCGGCGCGCACCTGTTCGGGTGTCGCTGCGGCATAGGCGGCCAGATCGCGCTGATACTGGTCGGCCGTGCCGGAATAGAGCAGCCCCTCGGCCAGCGTCGCGCCCTTGCCGGAAAAGCCGCCGACATTTTCCAGCCCGGCGACGCTGCCGGCGACCGCGCGCATCGCGGTGCGCTGCACCTCGTCGGCGCTCGGCCCGTTGGCGACCAGATCGGCGATCAGCGCGTCGAGCCGCCGGCCGACCAGCGCCGGGTCGACCCCGGGCTTGACGTCGGCCTGGACGGTAAACCAGCCCATCTGCGCGAATTGCTCAACATAAGCGCTGACCGCGACCGCCAGCTTCTCCTCGCGGACCAGCGCGTTGTCGAGCCGCGAGCTGGCCAGCCCGCCCAGCACCGTCGCGCCGATACCAAGCGGCACCGCGTCGGGGTCGTTCAGCCCCGGCACCGTCCATACCCGGTACAGCCGGGTGTTGGCGACGCGGTCCTTCATCGTCTCGGCGACCGGCTTCGGCAGGGTCGGCACCGTCACCGCGATCGGCCCCTGCTGCGGCCCACGTGGGATGTCGCCGAAATATTTCTCGACCAGCGGCCGCGCCGTCGCGGCGTCGATATCGCCGGCGAGCACCAGTATCGCGTTGTTCGGCCCGTAATGCTGACGGAACCAGCCCTTCACATCGTCGAGGCTGGCGGCGTCCAGGTCCGCCATCGATCCGATCGTCGAATGGCCATAGGGGTGGCCGGCCGGCACGGTGCCGGCGATCTTGGCATATTCGACCAGCCCGAACGGCTGGTTGTCGCCCTGCCGCTTCTCGTTCTGGACGACGCCGCGCTGGGCGTCGAGCTTCTCCTGGCTGACCGCGCCGAGCAGGTGGCCCATTCGGTCGGATTCCATGAACAGCGCCAGATCGAGCGCGCCGGTCGGCACCGTCTCGACGTAATTGGTGCGATCGAACCAGGTCGATCCGTTGGTCGGGGTCGATCCGGCTGCGACCAACGGCTCGTCGAAATTCGGCACATTCTCCGACCCGCCGAACATCAGATGCTCGAACAGATGGGCGAAGCCGGTGCGCCCGCTCGGCTCGTGCTTCGACCCGACGTCGTAATAGACGGTGACGCCGACGATCGGCGCCTTGCGATCGGTATGGACCAGCACCCGCAACCCGTTGGCCAGGGTGAACTGCTCGTGCGGAATGGCGACATCGCCGATCAGCGCGGCCAGCGGCGCCGGCCTGTCGGCCTGGGTAAAGGCCGGGGTTGCGGCGGTGCCGAGCGTCAGCGCGGCCAGCAGCAGGGTGAAACGGCGCATTCGGACAACCTCTCGAACGATCAAGCCGCTACTCTTAGCCAAGGCACCGGGCGGCGCAATCGAGTGGCGGTAGCCGGCCCGCTTTTACCCCGCGCCGGCGATGGATCGACGAACCCGCTTGCCGCGCGCTATCGTCGTCGCCAATGTCGAGGCTTCCCGCCCGACGGGCGGAAAAAGAGGATATATATTCATGGGATACAGCCGTTCGCTGGCCGCCGGCCTGCTGGCCTGCGCTGCCGTCGCTGCTACCGCGCAGACCCCGCCGCCAGCCGCGGCGCCGTTCTCCGCGGAAGGGGTGCGCGCCCATGTCGCCTTCCTGTCCGACGACCTGCTGGAGGGGCGCGACCTCGGCAGCGCCGGGCACGAGATCGCCGCGCGCTACGTCGCCACCCGGTTCGAGGCGATGGGCCTGAAGCCGGCGGGCGACAACGGCGACTGGTATCAGCGCATCACCTTTCAGCGCAGCGTCCCCGGCGCCACCCCCGGCACGGTCACGATCACCGGGCCGGCCGGCGAAAGGCAGTGGACGCACGCGACCGACGTGCTGGTCAGCGTCGACGTGCCCGACCCCAACTACGCCATTTCGGCGCCGCTGGTGTTCGTCGGCTACGGCATCGAGGACAAGGTCGCCGGGATCGACGATTATCGCGGCCTCGACGTGAAGGGGAAGATCGTCGTCACCCTGTCCGGCTACCCCAAGGGCATGCCGAGCGAGATCGGCGCCCATCTGTCCGCCAGCAAGACCGAAGCCGCCGCCCGCCATGGCGCGATCGGCTGGCTCAGCATCGCGACCCTGCAGGCGGCGAAGACCCGGCCCTGGGCGCAGCGCGTCCGCTTCGCCAGCAACCCGAGCGTCACCTGGGTCGGCCCGGACGGCAAGCCGTTCGACAGCAGCTACGGCATGAAGGGCGGCGCCCTGCTCAACGCGCCGGTGGCCGAAGCGGTGTTCGCCGGCGCCCCGAAAAGCCTGAAGGCCGTATTGGCCGAGGCCGACAAGGCCGGCGGCCGGCCGAAAGGTTTCGCACTGAAAACCAGCGCGCGGGTCACCCAGAGCGCGACGGTGACACGGGTCACCAGTCCCAATGTCGCGGCAGTCCTGCCGGGGTCCGATCCGGCACTCGCCGGGCAGTATGTCGTGCTGTCGGCGCATCTCGATCATATCGGCGTCTCCCCGGCCAAACCGGGCGACACGGCGGAAACCGACAGGATCAACAACGGCGCGCTCGACAACGCCGCCGGCATCGCGACGATGCTGGAAGTCGCCCGCGCCGCCGCCGAAGCGCAGGACGAGCCCCGCCGCTCGATCCTGTTCCTCGCCTCGACCGGCGAGGAGAAGGGGCTGCTCGGCGCCGACTATTTCGCCCGCCACCCGACGGTGCCGGCGGCGAGCATCGTCGGCAATGTCGACCTCGACATGCCGCTGCTGCTCTATCCGTTCACCGACGTCGTCGCCTTCGGTGCCGATCATTCGACGCTGGGGCCGCTCGTCGCCGGGGCGGTCGCGCCGATGGGCCTCGCCCTCGCCCCCGATCCGATGCCGGAGGAGAGCATCTTCGTGCGCTCCGACCACTATATGTTCGTCAAGCAGGGGGTGCCGGCGGTGTTCCTCGCCACCGGCTTCGCCAATGGCGGCGGCGAGCAATGGCGCAAGTTCCTGTCCGGCAACTACCACAATCGCGGCGACGACATGCAGCAGCCGATCGACTGGGAAGCCGGCGCCCGCTTCGCCGAGGCCAATTACCGAATCACCCGCGCGATGGCCGATGCCGACACGGTGCCGCTCTGGTACCAGGGCGATTATTTCGGCGCGGTGTTCGCGCCGGGCCAGCCCAAGGCGCCGCCGGCGGCCAAGTAGGCGGGCGGTCCTTGCCGGTGTAGTCTGAACAATGTATAGATGAAGCGATGGACGGAGAGGACAAAGCCGTTGGGGATCGGGATGCCGATGCGCTGGCGCGGGACCGCTACCACCATGGTGACCTGCACGCGGCGCTGATCCGCGCGACCGAGGAGATCATCGCCGAGCGCGGGGTCGAGGGTTTTTCCCTGCGCGAGGCAGCGCGCCGCGCCGGCGTGTCGGCGGCGGCGCCGGCCCATCACTTCGGCGACGCGCGCGGCCTGCTTACCGCGGTCGCCGTCCATGCCTTCAACGCCCTTGCCGATGTCACGCGGGCGGCGACGGCCGGAATCGCCGACCCGGTCGAGAAGCGGTTGGCGATGGGCCAGGCCTATATCCGCTACGCCCTGACCCAGCGCGCCCGCTTCGACCTGATGTTCCGCAAGAATCTGCTCGACCGCGACGACCCGGCGCTGAAGGAGGCGGGCGAACGCTGCTTCGCCGTCGTCGTCGAGGCGATCGGCGGCGACCCCGAGACCGATCCGCGGACGGAAGCGCGGGTCATAGCCTGCTGGGCGCTGGCGCATGGCCTCGCCCGGCTGAAGCTCGACGGCGCACTGATCGAGAATGGCGACCCGGATTTCGTGCCGATGGTCCTTAAAACCCTTTCAGTCTAATCTTGTGTTGCGTTTAGGCAACACCATATCGCTGGCCTGTCGAAGGGGAGTTGCATGAACCTCGAGAAATTCACCGACCGCGCCAAGGGTTTTCTCCAGTCGGCGCAGACCGTCGCGATCCGCATGAACCATCAGCGGATCAGCCCCGAGCATCTGCTGAAGGCGTTGCTTGAGGACAAGGAGGGCATGGCCTCCGGCCTGATCCGCGCCGCTGGCGGCGTGCCAGACACCGCGCTGCGCGACACCGATGCCGCGCTGGCCAAGGTGCCGGCGGTGTCCGGCGGCGGCGCGCAACAGACGCCAGGGCTGGACAATGACGCGGTCCGCGTTCTCGACCAGGCCGAACAGGTCGCCGACAAGGCGGGCGATTCCTACGTCACCGTCGAACGCCTGCTGCTCGCGCTGGTGTTGGCGACGACGACCGCCGCCGGCAAGGCGCTGGCGGCGGCGGGGGTCAAGGCGGACGGGCTGAACGCCGCGATCAACAGCCTGCGCGGCGGCCGCACCGCCGACACCCAGTCGGCCGAGGACCGTTACGACGCCCTGAAGAAATTCGCCCGCGACCTGACCGAGGCGGCGCGCGACGGCAAGCTCGACCCGGTTATTGGCCGCGACGAGGAAATCCGCCGTACCGTCCAGATCCTGGCGCGGCGGACCAAGAACAACCCGGTGCTGATCGGCGAGCCCGGCGTCGGCAAGACCGCGATCGCCGAGGGGCTGGCGCTGCGCATCGTCAACGGCGACGTGCCCGACACGCTGAAGGACCGGCGGCTGATGGCGCTCGACATGGGCGCGCTGATCGCCGGCGCCAAATATCGCGGCGAGTTCGAGGAACGGCTGAAAGGCGTGCTCGACGAGGTCAAGGCCGCCGAGGGCGAAGTCATCCTGTTCATCGACGAGATGCACACGCTGATCGGCGCCGGCAAGTCGGAAGGGGCGATGGATGCGTCCAACCTGCTGAAGCCAGCGCTGGCGCGCGGCGAGCTGCACTGCATCGGCGCAACGACGCTCGACGAATACCGAAAGCATGTCGAAAAGGACGCCGCTCTCCAGCGCCGCTTTCAGCCGGTGTTCGTCGGCGAACCGACGGTGGAGGATACGATTTCCATCCTGCGCGGGCTGAAGGAAAAATACGAGCTTCACCACGGCGTCCGCATCACCGACGGCGCGATCGTCGCCGCGGCGACGCTGTCCAACCGCTACATCACCGACCGCTTCCTGCCCGACAAGGCGATCGACCTGATGGACGAGGCCGCGTCGCGGCTGCGCATGGAAGTGGAATCGAAGCCGGAGGAGATCGAGGGGCTCGACCGCCGGATCATCCAGCTGAAGATCGAGCGCGAGGCGCTGAAGAAGGAAAGCGACGCCGCCTCGAAGGACCGGCTGGCGAAGCTGGAGCAGGAACTGGCCGGGCTGGAGGAACAGTCGGCCGCGCTCACCACCCGCTGGCAGGCGGAAAAGGAGAAGATCGCTGGCGAGGCCAAGATCAAGGAACAGCTCGACGGCGCCCGCCAACAGCTTGAGCAGGCCCAGCGTTCCGGCGACCTCGCCAGGGCGGGGGAGCTATCCTACGGCGTCATCCCGGCGCTGGAAAAGCAGATCGCCGACGCCGCTCAGGCGACCGCTGGCGCGATGCTGCGCGAGGAAGTAACCGGCGACGACATCGCCTCGGTCGTCAGCCGCTGGACCGGCATTCCGGTCGACCGGATGCTGGAGGGCGAGCGCGAGAAGCTGCTGCAGATGGAACAGCAGATCGGCAGGCGGGTGATCGGGCAGGAAGATGCGGTCAAGGCGGTCTCCGCCGCCGTCCGCCGCGCCCGCGCCGGCCTGCAGGACCCGAACCGGCCGCTCGGCAGCTTCCTGTTTTTGGGCCCGACCGGCGTCGGCAAGACCGAGCTGACCAAGGCGCTCGCCGAATTCCTGTTCGACGACCCGAACGCGATGGTCCGCATCGACATGAGCGAGTTCATGGAGAAGCACAGCGTCGCCCGGCTGATCGGTGCCCCGCCCGGCTATGTCGGTTACGAGGAAGGCGGCGTGCTGACCGAGGCGGTCCGCCGCCGTCCTTATCAGGTCATCCTGTTCGACGAGGTGGAGAAAGCGCACGGCGATGTGTTCAACATCCTGCTCCAGGTGCTCGACGACGGGCGGCTGACCGACGGGCAGGGCCGCACCGTCGACTTCGCCAACACGCTGATCATCCTGACCTCCAACCTTGGCAGCCAGGTGCTGGCGGCGATGCCGGACGATCAGCCGCTAAGCGAGGTGGAACCGCAGGTGATGGACATCGTCCGCGCCCATTTCCGCCCGGAATTCCTGAACCGGCTGGACGAGATCATCCTGTTCCACCGGCTAGCGCAGGCGCATATGGGGCCGATCGTCGACATTCAGGTGGCGCGCGTCCAGAAACTTCTGGCCGACCGCAAGGTGACGCTGGCGCTGACCGACGGCGCCCGCGCCTGGCTCGGCCGCGTCGGCTACGATCCGGTCTACGGCGCCCGGCCGCTGAAGCGGGCGGTGCAGAAATATCTGCAGGACCCGCTCGCCGACCTGATCCTGAAGGGCGAGGTCAAGGACGGGGCAACCGTCCATGTCGACGAAGGCGACGGCAAGCTGCTGCTCAGCGCCGGCTGACGCCCGCGGCATCCGCCGCCGCCCAGGCGTCGATCGCCGCCCAGCCATGGATGCCGAGCGGCGCTAGCGCCCGCGCGCGGCGGGCGTCCATGCCGCCCAGCGCGACGACCGGCACCGGCAGGTCGCGGATCATCAGGCCCAGCCGCGCCGGGCCGAGCGCTCGCGCACCGGGATGCGACCGGGTCGGGTGGACCGGTGAGGCGAACAGCAGCACCGCGCCGGCGCGGATCGCGGCGATCGCCTCGCGCCGGCTGTGGGCGGGGGCGGTGTGCGGCCGCCCGGCCTTGCCGCCGCCATGGACCAGCCCGCGCCAGCCCGGCGGCACCGCCCCGCCGGCGACCAGCACCAGGCCCCGGCGCCGGGCAATTGCCGCCAGCCGGGCGAACAACGCCCGCCGTTCCGCCGCCGGCGTACGGTAATGGCGGAACACGATGCCGGCGCCGCGCGGCAGCCGGGCGATCGCCGTCCACAGCCGGTCGCCCAGCCGTTCGTCGGTCATCAGCCACAGGCGGGGCAGGGCGGCGGCGGGCTGGCGGGGACGCATCCGCCTTCCTATAGCACCGCCATGACCGCAGACGACCCCGCCGCCAGGCTTGCCGAAACCCACGCGCGCATCGCCCGCGCCGCCGCCACCGCCAACCGCCCCACCGACACGGTGACGCTGGTCGCCGTGTCGAAAACCCATGCCGCCGCCGCGATCCGCCCGCTGATCGCCGCCGGCCAGCGCGTATTCGGCGAGAACCGGGTGCAGGAAGCGCGGGCGAAATGGCCGGAACTGCGCGAAGAGACGCCGGACATCGCTCTCCATCTCGTCGGCCAGTTGCAATCTAACAAGGCGGAGGACGCGGTCGCGCTGTTCGACGCGATCCATTCGCTCGACCGCCCGTCGCTGGTGACCGCGCTGGCGAAGGCGATGGACCGCGCCGGCCGCCGGCCGCCCCTGTTCGTCCAGGTCAATATAGGCGCTGAGGATCAGAAGGGCGGCTGCGCTATAGCCGAGCTGCCCGCCTTGCTCGCCAGCGCGAAAGCGGCGGCGCTGCCGGTCGTCGGGCTGATGTGCGTGCCGCCGCTGAAGCTTGAGCCGGCCCCGTATTTCGCGCTGCTCGCCAAGCTGGCGCGCGACAATGGCCTGGCCGGGCTCAGCATGGGCATGTCCAGCGACTATGAGACGGCGGTGACGCTGGGTGCCACCCACGTCCGCGTCGGCACCGCCCTGTTCGGCGCGCGCTGATGGCCGCTGCCGGACTGATCCTCGATTTCGACGGGGTGCTGGTCGAAAGCGAATATGAGGGCAACCGCCATCTCGCCGAACTGCTGACGGCGCTCGGCCATCCGACCGGCGTCGATCAGGCGATGACCCGCTTCATGGGGCTGAGCGGCACCGCCTTCCATGCCGCGATCGAGACATGGATCGGCGGGCCGATCCCGCCGCGCTTCCACGCGCTGCGCGATGCGGAGGATGCGCGGGTGCTGGCACGAGGCGTGCCGCCGGTCGCTGGCGCCGCTGCGTTCGTGCGCGGCCTGCCGCCCGGTCTGCCGCGCGCGATCGCGTCGTCGAGCTCCACGGCATGGATTACCGCCCATCTCGCTCATGTCGGGCTGGCCGACGCGTTCGACCCGGCGCTGATCTTCAGCGGGCGCGAACATGTCGCGCGCGGCAAGCCGGCCCCCGACATCTACCTGCTGGCGGCGCGGGCACTGGGCGTGCCAATCGCGCGGACGGTGATCGTCGAGGATTCGCCGGTCGGCGTCACCGGCGCCGCCGCTTCCGGGGGGATCGTCGTCGGTCTCACCGCCGGCCGGCATTGCGGGCCGGGGCATGCCGATCTGCTGCGCGGACTCGGCGCCCGGCATGTCGCGGCCGATTTCGCCGCCGTCGCGCGGATCGTCGCGGATGCCTAGCCTCGCGCAGCCCCGTCCCGCTCCCGCGCGAGCAGCAGCCCGAAACGCAGGCGCTCCAGTCCCAGCTCACCGGGAATGGCTCGGCGAGCGTGTAGAATTGCCGCACCTTGCGACAAAGATGTCGCGCCGCCTTCCCATTCGGCGCCGGAGGCATTAGATTGCGCGCCGCTCACCACTAGGGAGATCAGGTTATACGTCCTCCAATGACGCGGCGCCCCCTGGCGCCGATGCCGGCCAACGGGCCGCGCTTCAACGAATTCATCACCGTGCCCAAGGTACGCGTGATCGACGAGAATGGCGAAAATCTGGGCGTGATGTTCACGCGCGAGGCGATCGAGCAGGCAGCCGAAGTCGGGCTTGACCTGGTGGAAGTGTCGCCCAACGCCGACCCGCCCGTCGCCAAGTTCCTCGATGTCGGCAAATTCAAGTACGAGGCGCAGAAAAAGGCGAACCTCGCCCGCAAGTCGCAGAAGACGCAGGAGATCAAGGAGATCAAGATGCGTCCGAACATCGACGATCACGATTACGACACCAAGATGAAGAAGATCATCGAGTTCATCACCGACGGCGACAAGGTGAAGGTGACGCTGCGCTTTCGCGGCCGCGAACTGAGCCACGGCCAGCTCGGCATGCAACTGCTCCAGCGCGTTCAGGGCGACACCGACGAAATCGCCAAGGTCGAGGCCCACCCGCGCATGGAAGGGCGCCAGATGCTGATGGTGCTGGCACCGCGATAGGGCGGGCCGCCAGCCGTCCAATTCCGGGTTGACAGCGGCGACGCACACCGGCCCTTTTCATATCCTGCCGCCGTGGTGCGTTGAAATGCGTAGGGAAAACCGGTTCCCGCTGGCCGCGCCGACAGTCACGGATGAAACTGCGCAAGCATAGGTTGTTGATCGTGTCGAAACCGCGATCCGTGGATGCCGTAGCGTCAATCCGCTTTACTGTGGCAATAACAGCGCACTTTCGCGCAAACCCCGGATTCCCGCCGTTTGGCGGATGTTTCTTTGGCAACAGCGCGCTATTCTGAAGGCACAGACACGAATGTGCGGTTGGATGGAGAGTGCTATGCCCAAATCTGGTTGGATGCTCACGGTCGCCTGCGCAGCACTCGCCGCGCCGGCCCTCGCGCAACAGCCCGCGCCGGAGCCGGATAGCGGTGCCGACATCATCGTCACCGCTCAGGGCCGCGCCCAGCAGCTTCAGGACGTGCCCGTAGCGATCTCCGCGGTCTCCGCCGAAACGCTGCAGAACAGCGGCGCCAACGATATCCGCCAGTTGAACCAGGTGGCGCCGTCGCTGCTGGTGTCGTCGACGGGCAGCGAGGCCAACGGCTCCGCCCGCATCCGCGGCATCGGCACGGTCGGCGACAATCCCGGCCTTGAAAGCTCGGTCGCGGTGTTCATCGACGGCGTCTACCGCTCCCGCTCCGGCATCGGCCTGAATGAGTTGGGTGAGATCGAGCGGGTCGAGGTGCTGCGCGGGCCGCAGGGCACGCTCGGCGGCCGCAACGCATCGGCGGGCATGCTCAGCATCGTCAGCAAGAAGCCCAGCTTCTCGTTCGGCGCCACCGCCGAGGCGACCTACGGCAATTACGACTATTACCGCCTGGGCGGCAGCGTTACCGGCCCGCTCGGCGAAACGATCGCCGCGCGGCTGGACGGCGTCTACGTGAAGCGCGACGGTTTCTACAAGGATGTCGTCAACGACACCCGGGTCAACAACCGCGACCGCTACTTCCTGCGCGGCCAGTTGCTGTTCGAACCGTCCAGCGACATCAGCTTCCGGCTGATCGGCGACTATTCGAAGCGCGACGAGGCCTGTTGCGCCGCCGCCTTCGTCCGTTCGGCGGAACAGCCGTCGGTCGGCGGGCTGCTTGACCCGGCGCAGAACAACATCATTCGCGTGATGCATGATCTCGGCCAGAACATGGCCGCCTTCACCGCCAATCCCTACGACCGCAACATCTACGTGTCGCAGGGTCGCAGCTACGCCGGCAAGACGCAGGACTGGGGCGTGTCGGGCGAGTTGAACTGGGATTTCGGCGGCGCCCGGCTGGTGTCGATCACCGGCTATCGCAACTACGCGTCCGACCAGGGGTCCGATACCGACTACAGCCAGGTCGACATTCTGTACCGCGATCCGGGCAAGGACGCGTATAATCGCGAGTTCAAGACATTCAGCCAGGAATTGCGACTGCAGGGTTCGGCGTTCAACGACCGGCTCGACTGGCTGGTCGGCGGCTATTATGCCAACGAGACGCTCGACCTGACCGAAAATATGAAGTTTGGCCGCGACTATGGGCGCTTCGCCACCTGCCGCGTCGTTACCGGCAGCCCGCTCGCCGCCTTCTACGATCCGACGGCGACCGGCTGCATCAGCGCCACCGGCCGCGGCTTCCTGGTCTCGGCCCTGCCCGGCGCGCTCGGCCCGGTGGCCGGGCCAGCGGTGCTGGCCGGCTTCGACCGGCT
Source organism: Sphingomonas flavalba (assembly GCF_004796535.1). GTDB lineage: Bacteria > Pseudomonadota > Alphaproteobacteria > Sphingomonadales > Sphingomonadaceae > Sphingomonas_L > Sphingomonas_L flavalba. The sequence continues at coordinate 75,908 of NZ_SPHY01000008.1, forward strand.
CGACGCGGTGCGCGAAGTCGGCGGGAACAACGACCTTTATCGGCAGAAGAGCAACAACTTCGCCATCTTCACCCACAACATCATCCACCTGTCCGACCGCATCGATCTGACCCTCGGCGCGCGCTGGACGACGGAAAAGAAGCGGTTCAACGCCACCTTCAACAACAACAACACCTTTTGCCCGGCGCAGCAGGCGGCGATGGGGCCGTTCCTCGCCAACGCCGCGCTGGCGCCGATCGCCGGCGCGCTGATCGCGCTGACCTGCCAGGGCAATTCGAGCAGCGAGATCAACGGCGTTACCGTCAACGACAAGCGCAGCGAGGACCAGTTGACCGGCACCGCGATCCTGTCGTGGAAGGTAACCGACAACGCCCTCGTCTACGCAAGCTATGCGCGCGGCTACAAGGCGGGCGGTTTCAACCTCGATCGCTCGGCGATGAAGGATCCGCTGCTGCCGTTCGGCGGCGCCGCCGGGGCCCAGGCGCTGGTCGGCAACCTCCAGTTCGATGCGGAAAAGGTCAACGCCTACGAAATCGGCGGAAAATTCTCGTTCGGCCGGTTCACCTTCAACCTCGCCGCCTTCCGCCAGCAATTCTCGAACTTCCAGCTGAACACGTTCAACGGCTCGGTGTTCATCGTCCAGAACGTCAACGGCTGCGGTGCCGACCTGGCCGGCGGCGACCGCGACCAGAACAAATTCAGTAATGCACCCAATTATATCGCGCCGACGGCGACCGACCGCAGCCCTGCCAATACCACCGGCGCCTGCGCGGCCGGCGATGTCGGCTACGGCGTCGTCTCGCAGGGCGTCGAGCTGGAAGCGGTGATGAGCCCGTCGCCCTATCTGCAGGTCGCGGCCGGCCTGACCTATGCCGACACCCACTACCGCAACAACCTGGTCGGCAACGGCAGCGGTGCGCCGCTGGATCAGGCGCTGCGAATGCTGCCGGGCGAGCGGCTGTCGAACGCGCCGGCGGTGGTCGCCACCGGCTCCTTCACCTGGACCCCGCCGATCGGCAATTCCGGCCTGTCGGGCCTGGTCTATTTCGACACCCGCATGACCAGCGACTACAATACCGGGTCGGACCTGTTCCCGCAAAAGGGGCAGGACGGCTACGCGCTGGTCAACGGCCGCATCGGCATCCGCGGCCCGAACGAGGGCTGGGCGATCGAGGTCTGGGGCCAGAACCTGTTCAACAAGAACTATGCCCAGGTGGCGTTCAACGCGCCGTTCCAGGAAGGCGCGACAGGCGCGCCTTATACCGATCCGGGCTATCCGGGCGGGCGGCAGATATTCTCTGCCTTCCTGGCGGAACCGCGCACCTATGGCGTTACCGTCCGCGGCAAATTCTGACCGGATGCACACAGCGCCGGCCCGCTTCGTGATCGCGAAGTGGGCCGGTTTCGTTTGTGCCCGGCCGCCTGCCTTGCCATAGCGCCGGGCCATGCTGTTCGAGTCCCTGATCGTGAAGATCGCGCTGATCGGCGTGCTCGGCATCGGCGCGCAATGGCTGGCGTGGCGGATCGGCAAGCCGGCGATCGGGCTGATGCTGATCGCCGGCTTCCTGGCCGGGCCGGTCAGCGCGCTCGTCGTGCCGGGCGGTATCATCAACCCCAACCGCGATTTCGGCCTCCTGATGGGGCCGATCATCAAGCTGGCGGTCGCCGTGATTCTGTTCGAAGGCGGGCTGAGCCTCAATTTCCGCGATTTGCGGCTGGCCGGCGGCCCGGTGCTGCGCCTGACCATCCTCGGCGTGCCGATCGGCTGGGCGCTGGGCACGGCGGCGGCCTATTACGGCGCCGGGCTGTCGCTGCCGGTCTCGGCGCTGTTCGGCGGGATCATGGTGGTCACCGGGCCGACGGTGATCGGGCCGCTGCTCCGCACGCTGCGGGTGCCGGCGCGGGTCCGCAACACGCTGAAATGGGAAGGGATCGTCAACGACCCGATCGGCGCGCTGCTCGCCGTCGCGATCTACGCCTATGTTACCTATCAGGGGCCGGACGTTGGCATCCTGCCGATCACCGCGGACGTCGCGGCGGCCAGCCTCGTCGCCGGCTTCACCGGCGCGGGGCTTGGCTTCGGGCTGACCTGGCTGTTCCGCCACGGGCTGATCCCGGAATATCTGAAGGTGCCGGTGGTGCTGGTCACCGTCATCGCCGGCTTCGTCGCGATGGACGTGATGAAGCACGAGACCGGGCTGATCACCGTCACCATCATGGGCGTCGTCATCGCCAACCAGCCGCTGCTCTCCGGCCACGCCCTGCGCCGGTTCAAGGAGGATCTGGCGGTCCTGCTCGTCTCCGGCGTGTTCATCCTGATGCCGGCGACGCTGGACTGGGGCGTGGTCAGCGCGTTCAAGGCGCGCTTCCTGGTGTTCCTCATCCTGCTGCTGTTCGTCGTCCGGCCGCTGACCGTGCTGATCAGCCTGCTCGGTTCGTCGATGCCGTGGCGAGAGCGGCTGTTCATCGCCTGGATCGCGCCGCGCGGCGTCGTCGCGGTGGCGATCACCGGCCTGTTCGCGATCCGGATGACCGAATTCGGCGTGCCGGATGCCAACGCGCTGATACCGCTCAGCTTCGGCGTCGTTGTCGCGACGATCATCGCCCACGGCTTTTCCGCCAAATGGGTGGCGCAGCGGCTGGGCATCTGGTCGTCGGAGCGCGACGGGGTGATGATCGTCGGCGCCAATGACTGGACGATAGAACTCGGCGCGACGCTGCAGGCCGCCGGCATCCCGGTGACCATCGCCGATCCCAGCAAATTCGCGCTGCGCGCCGCCCGCAAGCGCGACCTCGCCGTCTATCGCGGCGACATTCTGGACGAGGTGACGCAGGATCATCTCGACCTCGGCCAGTATCAGCTATTGATCGCCGCAACCGACAACGACGCCTACAATGCACTGATCTCGGCCGATCTCGGCCCGGAACTGGGGCCGGACAAGATCGTCCGCGTCGCCCCCAACCCGGACGCGGCGATCAAGGGCCGGGGCCGGGCGCTGCTCGAAAGCGGCGCGCCGATCGACGAACTGCTCAACCGCCAGGCCGCCGGCTGGGGCTTCACCCGCACCAAGCTGACCGAGAAATTCGGCTACGCCGCCTATCGCAAGAATCTGGCTGGCGGCGGCGAGCCGGTGCTGCTGCTGAAGGACGAGCAGCGCCTGCTGCCCTTCGCCTCGAACACCGGGGTAACGGCGGAGGCCGGTGACACCGTCATTGCCTATCTCGCCCCGGCATCTGCATCGACATAGCCCCCCGGGTCAGGCGGCCGCCTCGCGCGGCTGCGGCGCGGCGCCGGCCGCCGCCTCGACCAGCCGCTTCTCCAGCGCCTTCAGCCGCGCCGGCGCGGTGATCTTGTCGCCGATCAGGTCGGTCAGGTAGAATGTATCGACCGCGCGCTCGCCATAGGTGGCGACATGGGCGGAATGGATCGTCGCCTTCGACTGGAACAGCGCGTGGGCGAGGCCGTTGAGCAGCGCCGGCCGGTCGGCGGCGTTGACCTCGACCACGGTGTAGCGGTTCGACGCCTTGTTATCGATGAACACACTCGGCTCGATGCGGAACGCCTCGGCGCGGGTGCGGGCAAGCGGCTTGGCCGCCAGCCGGTCGGCCAGCCGGTGGCGGTTGGCCAGCGCGTCCTCGATGCCGGCGCGCAGCCGCTCCAGCCGGTCGGTATCGTCGAACGGCCGGCCAAGCGGATCCTGGACCAGGAAATTGTCGAGCGCCATGCCGTCGCGGGTGGTGTGGATGCGCGCATCGATGACGCTGCCGCCGGCCAGATGGATCGCCCCGGCGATCCGGTAGAACAGCCCGGGATGGTCGCTGGCGTATACGGTGACCAGCGTCGCCCCGCGCTCCGGGTAGACCTGGGCCGAAATCGACAGTGGCCGCTCGCCCGCCTCGGCGATGTGGTGGGCGTTGCGGGCGAGCACGTCGATCGGTTCGGCGATCCAGTAGCTTTCGGGCAGCCGCTCGACCAGTTCGGCGAAGGCCGCCGCGTCCCAGCCGAGCAGCGCCTGCAGGTCGGCCTGTTTGGCGGCCACCCGTTCCTTGCGCCCGGTCTGCTTGTGGCCGAGGCGCAGCACCTCCTCCGCCGCTTCGTACAGGTCGGTCAGCAACTGGCGCTTCCAGCCGTTCCACACGCCGGGGCCGACGGCACGGATGTCAACGACGGTCAGCACCAGCAGCAGGCGAAGCCGTTCCGGGCTCTTCACCACCTCGGCGAAGTCGAGGATCGTCTTGAAATCGGCGAGGTCGCGCTTGAACGCCGTCGCCGACATCAGCAGGTGGTGGCGGACCAGCCAGGCGACCATCTCGGTTTCCGCCGCGGTCAGGCCGAAGCGCGGGCACAGCCGCATCGCCACCTCGGCACCCAGCACGCTGTGGTCGCCGCCCCGGCCCTTGGCGATGTCGTGGAGCAGCACCGCGACATACAGCGCGCGGCGCGACACCAACTGGCGCATGATCGCCTGCGAATGCGGGTGGTCGGCGCTCAACCGGCCATGCTCGATCTGCGACAGCAGGCCGATCGCCCGGATCGAATGCTCGTCGACGGTGTAGTGGTGATACATGTCGAACTGCATCTGCGCGATGACGCGGCCGAAATCGGGCACGAAGCGGCCGAACACCCCGGCCTCGTTCATCCAGCGCAATACCGTTTCAGGGTCGCGCGGAGAGGTCAGCACGTCGAGGAACAGCACGTTGGCACGCGGGTCGCGACGGACGGCGCCGTCGATCAGCCCGGCATCGCGGCCGGCGGCGCGCATCGCCAGCGGGTGGATTTCCAGCCCGTGCTTGTCGGCCAGCGCGAACATCTCGATCAGGCGGACCGGGTCGGCGGCGAAGAAATCGTCGGCCGGCAGCGCCAGCCGGCCGCGGTCGAGCTTGAAGCCTTTCAACCGGCTCGGCCGCCGGCTGATCGACGGCAAGCCGAACCGCCGGCCCCGCGCCGCGAAACTGTCGTCGAGATGGGCGAGGAACAGCCCGGTCAGGTCACCGACCTTCTTCGCCTCCAGGAAATAATGGCGCATGAAGCGCTCGACCGGGGTCGCGCCAGGGCGGTTGGCATAGCGCATCCGCTCGGCGATCTCGCGCTGAACGTCGAAGGTCAGACGCTCCTCGGCCCGTCCGGTGATCAGGTGCAGGTGGCAGCGCACCGCCCACAGGAAATTCTCGGCGGTCTGGAACTGGCGCAGTTCGGTTTGGGTCAGCAGCCCCTTGTCGACCAGCTCGGCGACAGTGCGGACGCGGTAGACATATTTGCCGATCCAGAACAGCGTATGCAGGTCGCGCAGCCCGCCCTTGCCCTCCTTGATGTTCGGCTCGACGACATAGCGGCTGTCGCCCAGCCGCTTGTGGCGCGCGTTGCGCTCGGCCAGCTTCTCGGTGATGAAGGCGCGGGCGGTGCCCGCCGTCACCTCCTGGTCGAAACGGGCGGACGCCTCGTCGTACAGCGCCTCGTCGCCCCACACATACCGCCCTTCGAGCAGGGCGGTGCGGATCGTCAGGTCACTATTGGCCATCCGCACCATCTCATCCAGCGAACGGCTGGAATGGCCGACCTTCAGTCCCAGGTCCCACAGCGTGTAGAGCATCGCCTCGATGACCTGCTCGGTCCATCCGGTCTGCTTCCACGGCGTCAGGAAGGCGATGTCGACGTCGGAAAACGGCGCCATCTCGCCCCGGCCATAGCCGCCGACCGCGACCAGCGTCAGCCGCTCGGCAGCGGTCGGGTTGTTGATCGGATAAAGCCGGCCGGTGGTGAAATCATAGATCAGGCGCAGCAACTGGTCGATCAGGAAGGCCTGGCCCGCCGCCGCCTCGCTGCCGCGCGACGGGTGCTCGGCCAGCCGGCCGGCGATTTCGGCCCGTCCGGCGTCGAGCGCACCGCGCAGGACCGCCACCGCCTGCGCGCGCAGCCGCGCCGTGTTGTCGCCGTCGAGCGCGGCCAGCGCATCGGCTACCGCCCGACGGTCGACGATCGCGCGGCGATTGGGCAGGGTGTCGATGCGGGCGGCCATGCCGCCGATGTAAGCGGCCGGGCGGGAGATAGGAAGCAATGGATGCACAGGTGATGATCTGGTCGACTGCGGCCAACCCGGCGGAAGCGGACGCAATCGCGCGGGCGCTGGTCGCGGAACGGCTCGCCGCCTGCGTCCACACCCACCCGGTCGCCAGCACCTATCGCTGGCAGGGCGCGGTCGAAACCGCGGCGGAGGTTGCGTTGGTCGCCAAGACCACGGCGGCGCTGGCGGACGCAGTGGCCGCCCGCATCGCCGCGCTGCACAGCTATGCCGTCCCGGAAATCCTCGTCACGCCTATCACCGGCGGTTCGCCCGCCTATCGCGCCTGGCTGGCCGAATCGGTCGCCGATCCCGCTCAGGGCTGATCGGCGGCCAGCGCCTTCAGCCGATAGAGCGCGTCCAGCGCCTCGCGCGGGGTCAGCGCGTCCGGGTCGATCGCCGCCAGCGCCTCGGCCAGCGGGTCGGCCGCCGGCTCCGGCGGCGGCGCGGCGGCGAACAGCGGCAGGTCGTCCAGCCCGGCGGCGATCCCGCCGGTCGCCTCGCGCCCCGCCTCCAGCTTCTTCAGCACCGCGCCGGCGCGGGCCAGCACCGCCGGGGGCAGGCCGGCCAGCCGGGCAACGGCCAGGCCATAGCTGCGGTCGGCCGGCCCCTCGCCCAGCTCGTGCAGCAGCACCAGCTCGCCCTTCCACTCGCGCGCGCGAACATGGTGCAGCGACAGCGCGTCGAGCCGGTCGGCCAGCCGGGTCAGCTCGTGATAATGGGTGGCGAACAGGCAGCGGCAGCAGTTGTCCTCATGCACCGCCTCCACCACCGCCCAGGCGATCGCCAGCCCGTCATAGGTGCTGGTCCCGCGCCCGACCTCGTCGAGGATGACAAAGCTGCGCGGCGTCGCCTGCGCCAGAATCGCTGCGGTCTCGACCATCTCGACCATGAAGGTCGACCGCCCGCGCGCCAGGTTGTCCGACGCGCCGACCCGGCTGAACAGCCGGTCGATCAGCCCCAGCCGCGCGCGCGTCGCCGGGACGAAGCTGCCCGCCTGCGCCAGCACCGCGATCAGCGCGTTCTGGCGCAGGAAGGTCGATTTGCCGCCCATGTTCGGCCCGGTCACCAGCCATAGCCGGGCCTGTTCGGTCAGCGTGCAGTCATTGGCGACGAAGCGTTCGCCGGCCCTGCTTACCGCCGCCTCGACCACCGGGTGGCGGCCGCCGGCGATGTCCAGGCAAGGCGCGTCGACGAGCAGCGGCCGGCACCAGTTTTGGGTCACCGCCAGCTCGGCCAGCGCGCTTGCCACGTCGAGCCGGGCGAGCGCATCGGCAGTGGCGGCGATCGCGTCGCGCCGGACAACCGCCAGCGCGATCAACTCCTCCAGATGCGCCGCCTCGGCCGCCAGCGCATGCGCCCCGGCCTGGCCGACGCGCAGCGCCTGTTCGTGCAGGTCGGGCGCGTTGAAACGGACGACACCGGCCAGGGTCTGGCGGTGGGTGAAGCCCGAATCCGCCCGCATCAGCGGCTCGGCATGGCGGGCCGGCACCTCGACATGGTAGCCGAGCACCGCATTATGGCGGATCTTCAGCGCGGCAATGCCGGTCTCGCCGCGGTAGCGCGCCTCCAGCTCGGCGATCGCGCGCCGCCCCTCGCCGCCCTGCCCGCGCAGCGCGTCGAGCGCGGCATCATACCCCTCGGCGATATACCCGCCCTGCGCCGCGTCGAGCGGCGGGCTGGGCACCAGCGCCCGCGCCAGCCGGTCGACCAGCGCGCCATGCCCGTCAAAGGCGGGGAGCAGCGCCTTCAACAGCGGCGGCATGGCGTCATCATGCGCCAGCCGCTCGCGCATCAGCCGCGCCTCGCCCAGCCCGTCGCGCAACTGCGCCAGGTCGCGCGGTCCGCCCCGCCCGGCGACCAGCCGGCCGAGCGCCCGGCCGATGTCGGGCAGCGCCCGCAGCGCGGCGCGCATGCCGTCGCGGGCGCCGCCGTCGCGCACATAATGGTCGACCAGGTCGAGCCGCTCGTCGATCGCCTGCCGGTCCATCAGCGGCGCGCCGATATCGGCGGCGAGCAGCCGCGCCCCCGCCCCGGTTACCGTGCGGTCGATGCAGTCGAGCAGGCTGCCCGCCCGCCCGCCGCCGCTCGCCCGCGTCAGCTCCAGGCTCTCGCGGGTCGCGGCGTCGATCGTCATATGCGCCGCCATGCCGCGCGAAACCGGGCGCTGGAGGAAGGGCAGCGCGCCCTTGCCGGCATGGTCGAGATAGGCGACCAGCCCGCCCGCCGCCGCCAGTTCGGCCCGACCGAACTGGCCCAGCCCGTCCAGCGTCGCCACGCCGAACAGCGCCTTCAGCCGCGCGGCGCCGCCGGCGCTGTCGAAATCGGGCTTCGGCCGCGCGACCGCGCCGGGCAGCGCGAAGCCCTCCGGCACGATGACTTCCGCCGCGCCGTAGCGGGCCAGCTCCGCGTCCAGCGCTGCCCGGTCGATCGCGGCGATCTCGAACCGGCCGGTGGAGATGTCGGCGGCGGCCAGCCCCAGCATGCCGCCCGCTTCGCCCAGCGCGACCAGCCAGTTGGCGGCGCGCGCGTCGAGCAACGCCTCCTCGGTCAGCGTGCCGGCGGTGACGAAGCGGACGATCGCCCGCGCCACCAGCGCCTTGCCGCCGCGCGCCTTGGCGGCGGCCGGGCTTTCCGTCTGCTCGGCAATGGCGACGCGGTGGCCGGCGCGGATCAGCCGGGCAAGATAGGCTTCGGCGGCGTGGACCGGCACGCCGCACATCGGCACCGGCCGCCCGTCATGCTCGCCGCGCGCGGTCAGCGCGATGTCGAGCGTTGCCGCCGCCGCCTTCGCGTCGTCGAAGAACAGCTCGAAGAAATCGCCCATCCGGTAGAACAGCAGGCAGTCGCCGGCCTCGGCCTTCAGCGCCAGATACTGCGCCATCATCGGAGTCGGGGCGGTCGGCTTGGCGGCGGGCATTGCCGGGGGCATAGCCCCCCGCCGCCCGCCCGTCATCCCTCGGCCGCATGTTTTCCGTATCATCCGCTTGCGGCGACACCCGCCCGCCGCCTAGAGTTTGCCCGCCTTAGGCGGCACCAGCCCGCTCCCCCACCCGGCCTCCCAACGGCAGTATCATGTGGGAGGCCGGGTGGGGGAGCGGGCTGGTGCCGATTCCGCTTGAAGCGGACAAACTCTAGACCGATGGCATAGACAGCAGGAGAGGGGAGCGCATGACCGAAGGGGCCAATGTCGAGTTTTCGGAACGCGAAGCGCTGCTGTTCCATTCGGAGGGGCGGCCGGGCAAGATCAAGATCGTCGCGACCAAGCCGATGGCGACCCAGCGCGACCTGAGCCTTGCCTATTCGCCCGGCGTCGCGGTGCCGGTGCGCGCGATCGCCGCGGACCCGGCAACCGCCTATGACTATACCGCCAAAGGCAATCTGGTCGCGGTGGTCAGCAACGGCACCGCCATCCTCGGCCTCGGCAATCTCGGCGCGCTCGCCTCCAAGCCGGTGATGGAAGGCAAGGCGGTGCTGTTCAAGCGCTTCGCCGACGTCGACGCGATCGACATCGAGCTGGCGACCGAGGATGTCGGCCGGCTGATCGACGCGATCGAGCTGATGGAGCCAAGCTTCGGCGGCATCAACCTCGAGGACATCAAGGCGCCCGAATGCTTCATCATCGAGCAGACCCTGCGCGAGCGGATGAACATCCCGGTGTTCCACGACGATCAGCACGGCACCGCGATCATCGCCGCCGCCGGCATGATCAACGCGCTGCGCATCACCGGCCGGGCGATGAAGGACGTGCGGGTCGTCGTCAACGGCGCCGGCGCCGCCGCCGTCGCCTGCACCGAGCTGGTCAAGGCGATGGGCGTGCCGTCCGGCAACGTCACGATGTGCGATTCGAAGGGGGTGATCTGGCAAGGCCGGACCGACGGCATGAACCAGTGGAAATCCGCCCATGCCGTCGAAACCGATGCGCGCAGCCTCGCCGACGCGATGCAGGGCGCCGACGTGTTCCTCGGCCTGTCCGTCGCCGGCGCGGTGACGGCGGACATGGTGCGCGCGATGGCGGACAAGCCGATCATCTTCGCGATGGCCAATCCGGACCCGGAGATCAGCCCCGACGAGGTCCACCGCATCCGCCAGGACGCGATCGTCGCGACCGGCCGGTCGGACTATCCGAACCAGGTCAACAATGTCCTCGGCTTCCCGTTCATCTTCCGCGGCGCGCTCGACGTGCGGGCGACGACGATCAACGACGAGATGAAGATCGCCGCCGCCCACGCCCTTGCCGACCTCGCCCGTCAGCAGGTGCCGGAGGAAGTGGCGCTCGCCTATGGCCGCGCCCACAGTTTCGGCCCGGACTATATCATCCCGGCGCCGTTCGACCCGCGGCTAATGGAGGTGGTGCCCGCCGCCGTCGCCCGCGCGGCGATGGATTCCGGCGTCGCCACCCGGCCGATTCTCGACATGCCGGCCTATCGCCAGGCACTGAAGGCGCGGCTGTCGCCGACCACCTCGGTGCTGTCGCTCGCCTATGAAGGCGCCCGCGCCCGGCCGAAGCGTGTGCTGTTCGCGGAAGGCGAGGAGGAAGTGGTGCTGCGCGCCGCGATCCAGTTCGCCGACGGCGGCTACGGCGTGCCGGTCCTCGTCGGCCGCGACGACGTCCACGACCGGCTTCGCGCCCTCGGCATCGACGATCCGGGCCGGTTCGAGGTCCATAACAGCGTCAACTCGCCGCTGGTCCCGGCGATGGTCGACCGGCTGTACGAGCGGCTCCAGCGGCGCGGCTATCTGCGTCGCGAATGCCAGCGCATGGTCAACCGCGATCGCGACATCTTCGGCGCGCTGATGCTGCAGATGGGCGAAGCGGACGCGATGGTGACCGGCGTCACCCGCACCTACGCCCAGTCGATGCGAGAGGTGAAGCGGGTGCTCGACCCGGCCGAGGGCAAGGTGCCGTTCGGCCTGCACATCATGGTCGGCCGCGCCCATACCGTGTTCATCGCCGACACCACGGTCAACGAGCGGCCGACCGCCGAACAGCTCGCGGACATCGCCGAGCGCACCGCCGCCGTCGCCCGCCGTCTCGGGCAGGAGCCGCGCGTCGCCTTCCTCAGCTATTCCAGCTTCGGCAATCCGCCGGGCAAGTGGCTGGACAACATGCGCGACGCCGTCGCCCTGCTCGACCAGCGCCGGGTCAGCTTCGAATATGAAGGCGAAATGGCGCCCGACGTCGCGCTCAATCCGGAGGTGATGAAAAGCTACCCGTTCAGCCGCTTGTCCGGCCCGGCCAACGTGCTGGTCATGCCCGGCCTGCAATCGGCCAACCTGTCGGCGAAGCTGCTGCGCGAGCTGGGCGGCGATTCGGTGATCGGACCGATGCTGATCGGCATGGAACGCCCGGTGCAGATCGCGCCGATGGGCGCCAGCGCGTCGGACCTGATCACCCTGGGCGTCCTCGCCGCCGCCGGCATCGCGCGGTAGAGTTTGTCCGCTTCAGGCGGAATCGGCACCTACCCGCTCCCCACCCGGTCGCCCGCCGATCCACCGGATCAGGCGCGGCACCGGCGCATTGCGCTCCATCCACGCCGAATAGGCGCGATAGGCCGGGTCGGCGCCCAGATGCGCCTCCTCGGTCCTGGCCCGCCACCAGTAGACCCCGGCGACGACGGCGAGCAGCGCGGTGTTGCGGGCCGCGTCGACCAGGCTGCCGGTCGTCGCCAGGAACGGCAGGGTCGACAGCCACCAGAAGAGATTCTTCGACAGATAGGCCGGGTGGCGGCTCCAGCGGTACGGCCCATGGGTCAATATGCCGCGATGGGTCAGGTTGGAGAAACGCAGCCCGAACGCCACCGTCGCCCAGGCGTAGACGGCGGTCAGCAGCACCAGCACCGCGCCCAGGACGGCTGCTGGCAGCGGGTGGCCGGCCAGCCAGTCGGCCCAGTCGCCGGTGCCGCTGTGGTAGTCGAGCGGCCCGCCATTCGCCATCAGCACGAACGGCGGATAGCAGATCAGCGCCGCCACCCAGCCGGCCATCGTCGGCTCGGCCGAGCGGATATGCGCGTCGAGCGGCCGCAGCGTCAGCACATAGCCGACGGTCGCGACCTGCACGTCGATGACGAACATCGCGGTGATCAGGTAGCGCGCCAGCGCCACCGGGTCGGCGAACGCGTCGCGCCACGGCGTCCGCACCACCTCGCCGAACCCGCCCGGCACGATCGACAGCATGAACGCCAGGAAAAAGCCCTTGACCGCCCATTGGCGCAGATGCGCCCGGATCGCCGGCCCGTCGCGCCCCGCGCCGATCAGCCAGGCGCCGAACGCATAGGTGCCGTCGCGCGGCTCGACCAGACGCCGGTCGAGCCATAGCAGGTAGGGGACGGAGAACAGGACAAGGAACGGCACCGCCGCGCCCAGTACCCGCATCGCAAAGGCATAGTTGCCGTCCCAGTACCAGCGCGCGACCATGTAGACGACGGCAATGCCGCCCCATGTCGCCCACAGCCCGGCCAGCTTGACCAGGCTGATGTCGATCGCCTCCCGCCACGGCCGGGGCGGCGCGTCCCAGGCGATGCCGGTCGACGCGCGGCGGTGGACCTTGTCGACAGCCAGCGACCAGACGACCATCGGCGCGCCGCAGCACAGCAGCGCGACCAGCGCCGAATAGGGTCCGTCCATGCCGAACAGGCGCGCGACCGCGATCCAGGCGGCGAGGCCCGCCAGCCCGGCGATGCCGACCGCGCCGCTGACGGCGGACGGCGGACAGGGATCGCCCGCGCGGCTCATCGCTCCGCCGATAGAGCGGATAGGTAAGCAAGCGGTGAAGGGTCAGCCGGCGGCCGGCAGCCACAATGTCGCGCGCAGCCCGCCTTCCGGCCGGTTGGCCAGACTCAGCCGACCGCCATGGCCGGTGGCGATCGCCCGCGCCAGCGCCAGGCCCAGCCCGGCACCGCCGGTGTCGCGGCTGCGCGATCCTTCCGCGCGGGTGAACGGCTCGAACATCCGCTCGATGTCGTCCGGCGGGATGCCGGGGCCGTCGTCGTCAATCTCGACGATCGCGCCGCCGCTTTCGGCCCGCACCCGCACCCGCACCCCGCCGCCATATTTGATTCCGTTCTCGATCAGGTTGCGCACCGCGCGGCGGATCAGTGTCGGCCGCATCGGCACGGTCAGCCGGTCGCTGTCCTCCGCCGTCACCGGCGCGCCCAGGTCGAGGAAATCGTCGACGACACTGTCGACCAGCGCCGGCAGGTCGACCAGCGCCGGCGGCTCGCTCGGCCGACCGAGCCGCGCCAGCGACAATATGTCGTCCAGCGTCCGGTTCATCTCGTCGATCGTCGCCGCCATCCGGTCGCGCTCGGCCTCGTCGTCGACCAACTCGGTGCGGACGCGCAGCGAGGCGAGCGGAGTGCGCAGGTCATGGCCGATCGCACCGAGCATCCGGTCCTTCTCGTCCAGCATCGCCGCCAGCCGCTCGCGCATCAGGTTGAACGCATGGACAAGCTGGCGGATGTCGGCGGGCCCGCGCTCCCTCACCGGCGGCGCGGGCGCGGCGCTGGTGAAACTGTCGGCGGCAATACGCAGGTCGCGCAGCGGCCGCGACAGTCGCCAGACGAACCACAGGACCGGGAGCAGGATGAAGCCGTAAAGCAGGATGGTCTGGAACAGCAGCCACAGCACCACGCGATAATCGTGCGGCGGGAATTGCGAGACGGCGGTAACCCAGCGCCCTTCGGCCAGTTCGGCCGACAGGATCAGCGCGTTGCGGCGCGGCCCCTCCACCCGGCGCAGCGTCGCCGTCGCGGGATCGCGGATATAGCGATATTCGCGGCCCATCGCCTCGGCCGCCTGCATCCGCTCGACGCCAAGGCCAAGCTCGGTCAGCGTCTGGCCGGCGCGGGCGACGACGTCGGGGCGCTTGGGCATCGCCGGCAGGATCGGGCTTCGCGCGGTCACCACGACCATCGGTTCGAACCCCGGCGGCCGCGGCGCCTCGGCGCGGGCGACCAGCTCGGCCAGCCGGGCGATGGCGACGGCGGTGGTCTGCTGGGTGCGCTGGCGCTCGCTGGCGCGCAGTTGCAATCCGAAATTGACCGCCTGGGCGACGAGCAGCGCCGCCGCCAGCAGCAGCGCCATCTGCCGGGCCAGGCTGCGCGGCCACAGCCGCTGAGCCAGCCGCCTCAAAGCCGGGTCACGTCGGCGGCCAGCGTATAGCCGCCGCCCCATACGGTCTTGATCAGCGCCGGGGCCTTCGGGTCCTCCTCGATCTTGCGGCGCAGCCGGCTGATATGGTTGTCGATCGCCCGGTCGAACGCATTGGCCTCGCGCCCCTGCGCCAGGTCGAGAAGCTGGTCGCGGCTCAGCACCTGGCGCGGGTGGGTGGCAAAGGCGAGCATCAGGTTGAACTCGCCGGTCGACAGCGGCACCGTCACCCCGTCGCGGTCGACCAGCGCGCGCTCACCGGCCTTCAGCACCCAGCCGGCAAAGACATAGCTCTGGGTCTCCGGCGCCTGCTGGCGCACGCCGCCGCGCGCCGCCCGGCGCAGGATCACCTTGATCCGCGCGACCAGCTCGCGCGGGGAAAACGGCTTCACGACATAATCGTCGGCGCCCATCTCCAGCCCGACGATACGGTCGGTCTCCTCCGCCATCGCGGTCAGCAGCACCACCGGCAGGTCGCTGGTCTCGCGGATATGGCGGCACAGGCTGAGGCCGTCCTCGCCGGGCATCATGATGTCGAGGATGACGAGGTCGATCGCATAACCGGCCAGCCGGTCGCGCGCCGCCGCCGCATCGGCCGCCTGGGTCACACGAAAGCCGTTGCGCGCCAGATAGGCGGCGAGCGGCTCGCGGATCGAGCGCTCGTCGTCGACCAGCAGCAGGTGGGGCCTTTCGTCCATCGCCTTTCCTTACCCGCCCCGAAGCGAAAACGCGACGGCGGCCGAATACGACGAGGGCTCCGCCCCCGGGGTGGAGGGGCGAAGCCCTGATCGGGTCCATGTCGTGTCCGCTGCCGGGGCGGGGTGGATCCCGGCGGCGGGGCGCCGGCGGCCGCGACACAGGGGGAAGTCGCGAACCGCCGGCTGTGGAAGGCTCGGCAGGGGTCAACCACCGGGCTTCCGACACCGCGACCCGAGCCTGCTCACGCTCTGCCGCGGTGAAACGCTACGTCCGGGTCGGGGCGGAGAGGGGAGGCTCCGTCGAGACCCGCTGTCTCGATGGCACCGTTATCGCCCTGCCCTGTCGCGCGAGTATGTCGGCACGGCAGAAAATTGTCGCAATTTGTCGCAAAGCGGACGGCGGGGCTGGAGCGGGTAGCGGGGATCGAACCCGCATCACAAGCTTGGAAGGCTAGTGCTCTACCATTGAGCTATACCCGCATGCCCGCGCCCGCGCGAAGGCGCACGCCCCATGCCATCCCGGCGGCGGTCGCGTCAACGCCGCGCGAACGCCGACGGCAGCGGCCCCGCTTCAGCGCACGCGCGCGGCGGTCGCCTCGATTTCGACCAGATACTCCGGCCCGGCGAGGGCGGCGACCTGCACGGTCGACCGGGCAACGCTGTTCGGATTGTCGGCGGAGCCGAAGAACTGGCGGAAACCCTCGTTCATCCCGTCGAAGTCCATCCGCCCGCCCAGCTTCGGATCGCCGACCAGATAGACGGTCAGCCGAACGATGTCGGCCATCTCATACCCGCGCGCGGCAAGCACCGCCTTGATCCGGTTCAGCACGCTGATCGTCTGGGTCCTGGTGTCGCCGAAACGGGCCGCGCCGCTGGCGGCCGGGTCGGCCGGCGTCGCCACCTGGCCGCTCAGGTAGAGCATCTCCGCCTGCGCCGGCACGGTGACCGCGTCGAGGATCAGGCTGGGCGCCGGCTTGGCATGGCGTTCGATCGCCTGAGCCTGGGCGCCGCCGGCTGCTAGGCTTGCCGTGGTCGCCGCGAGCAGGGCGGTAAGCAGATATCGGGGCATGGCCTTCTCCTCCGGGTGGGCGGGGCGCCTGTTTGCGCCGGCGCCCGTTGCGATGCTGTCGGTCGGATCGATAACGGAACGAAACGGTGTGGAACGACCTGGCGCGCCCCGGCGGACCGGGACCCTCGCGATCGGCCACCACGCTACCGGGCCGCCCGGCCGTCGTCAACGCGACGACGGTTGCCCCGCCGCGGCGCGGTGGCTAGAGTCCGTTCGCTTTAGGCGGCACCAGCCCGCTCCCTCGCCCGGCCTCCCACAAGATACTGCCGTTGGGAGGCCGGGCGAGGGAGCGGGCTGGTGCCGATTCCACTTGAAGCAGACAGACTCTAGGCAACCGCATGGATATCGTCGCCGTCGACATCGGGGGCACCAATGCCCGCTTCGCGCGCGCCGTGCTCATCGCCGGCGCAGCGCCGGTGCTCGACCCGCCGTTTCGCTACGACACCGCCGCCTATCCCGACCTTGCCGCCGCATGGTCCGCCTTCCTGCGCGATTCGGGGATGGCGCCGCCGCAGGGGGCGGCGCTCGCGCTCGCCGGGCCGGTCGGCGGCGACACCATCGCGCTGACCAACGGCAACTGGCGGATGCGGCGGGACGCGCTGGCCGGCGCACTCGGTGTCGACCGCCTCGTCCTGCTCAACGATTTCGGGGCGATGGCCCATGCCGTGCCGTGGATCGACGCCGCGCACAGCCGCCACCTTGCCGGGCCGAACGATGCGGCCGTCGGGGTGACGACGGTCATCGGCCCCGGCACCGGTCTCGGCGTCGCGATCAGCCTGCGCCGGGGCGGCACCCACCAGGTGATCGAGACGGAGGGCGGCCACATCGCCTTCGCCCCGCTCGACGCGGTCGAACAGCGGATCGCCGACGCGCTCGCCGAGCGCCACGGCCGTGTCTCGGTCGAACGGCTGGTCTCCGGCCCCGGCCTGGTCGCGATCCACGAGGCGCTGGGCGGCGCCCCGGCCGAGGCGCCAGCGCTCTGGGCCGCGGCGATCGACGGCGGCGATCCGCTCGCCGCCACCGCGCTCGACCGGCTGGTGCTGGCGTTCGGCGCGGTCGCCGGCGACCTCGCGCTGGCGCAGGGCGCCGATGCGGTGCTGATCGTCGGCACCCTCGCCAACCGCATCGCCGATCGGCTGGCCAGCCCGGCCTTCCTCGACCGCTTCGCCGCCAAGGGCCGG
The DNA here is from genome assembly GCF_004796535.1 of Sphingomonas flavalba. Lineage (GTDB taxonomy): Bacteria > Pseudomonadota > Alphaproteobacteria > Sphingomonadales > Sphingomonadaceae > Sphingomonas_L > Sphingomonas_L flavalba. Next base: position 93,066 of record NZ_SPHY01000008.1, read on the forward strand.
CACGAGGGCCTGATGCGGCGCATCGCCATCCGGCTGTGCACCCACCCCGAACCCGGCCTGCTCGGCGCCGCCGCCGCGTGGCAGGCCGCCCACCCGCTGCCTTGACCCGCCCGCCGCGCCCTCTGCCCGCCGCCGCCGACCTTTACGGCGACCTGCTCGATGTCGAGCCGCCGAGCCGGCCACAACGCCTCTCCGCCTATCTGCCGGGGCTGGCGATCACCGGCGTCGCGGCGCTGGCGGCGGCCTGGCTGTCGGAACATTACCACGCGCCGCTGATGCTGATGGGCCTGCTGATCGGCCTCGCGTTCAACTTCGTCAACGGCGACAGCCGGCTGCACCCCGGCCTCGGCTTCGCCTCGCGCACCCTGCTGCGCTGGGGGATCGTGCTGGTCGGCGCGCAGGTGACGCTGTGGCAGATCGGCGCGCTCGGCTGGGCCGGATTCGCGGCGATCGCGGCGATGGTCGCGCTGGTCACCGCCGCCGGCGCGCTCGCCGCCCGGCTGCTCGGCCTAGGCGCCGCCTTCGGCACGCTCGCCGGCGGCGCGGTCGGCATCTGCGGCGCATCGGCGGCGCTGGCGCTGGCGACGGTGCTCGGCGAAAAACGGATCAACCAGGCACAGCTGACGCTGGTGCTGGTCGCTGTCTCGGCGGCAAGCGCGCTCGCCATGTCGCTCTATCCGGCGCTGGCCGGGCTGGTCGGCCTCGACAACCATGCCGCCGGCTTCCTGATCGGCGCCTCGATCCACGATGTCGCCCAGGCGCTCGGCGCCGGCTATTCGATCTCCGACAGCGCCGGCCAGACCGCCGCGATCGTCAAGCTGACCCGCGTCGCCATGCTCGCCCCGGTACTGGTCGTGGTGGCGATGCTGTTCCGGGGGGAAGGCGGGCGGGTGTCGGCGGGCATCGCCATGCCGTGGTTCGTCGTCGGCTTCCTGCTGCTCGCCGTCATCAACTCGTTCGTCGCGCTGCCCGCCGCCACCGCCGGCCTGGCGCGGAAGGGCACGGCGGCGCTGTTGCTGATGGCGGTCGTCGCCACCGGCATCCGCTCGCCGATGCAACTGCTTCTCGCCCAGGGCTGGCGCGGTTCCGCCCCGGTCATCGCCGCGACGCTGGTGTCGCTGGCACTGGCGATGACGGTGGCGCTGACTTTGTTGTAAAGAGGCGGCGCCAGCCCGCGCTCCCACCCGGCCTCCCATCGACGATACACTGAGTGGGAGGCCAGGTGGGAGCGCGGGCGGAAGCGCTCAAGGTTCCGGCGATGCGCAGCATCGTTGGAATGGCGCTGGAGGGTGGCGCCGCCTCACCTATTCGTGCCGCAGCGCCTCGATCGGGTTCAGCGCCGCCGCCCGCCGCGCCGGGAAATAGCCGAACACCACGCCGATCAGCGCCGAAAAGACGAAGGCGACGATATTGATCGCCGGGTCGAAGACGAACGGCACGCCCAGCACTGGCGCCAGCGATATCGTCGCGACGAAGGCGATGATGATGCCGATCACCCCGCCCAGGCAGGCCAGCGCCACCGCCTCGACCAGGAACTGCAACAGCACTTCGTGGCCCAGCGCGCCGATCGCCAGGCGGATGCCGATCTCGCGGGTCCGCTCGGTCACCGACACCAGCATGATGTTCATGATGCCGATGCCGCCGACGATCAGGCTGACCGCCGCCACCGCGCCGAGCAGCCCGGTCAGCACCTTGGTCGATCCGGACACCGCGTCGGAAATCTGCTTGGTGTCGAGCACGTTGAAATTGGCGGGGGTGCCCGGCGTCAGGTGCCGCCGCTCGCGCAGCAGCGATTCGAGCGATGCCTGCACGCTGGCGGTGTCGTAGCCGTCGTCGACCGCGACCATGATCGCGCGGATGTCGCGGTTGCCGGTGAAGCGGCGCTGCACCGTCTTGATCGGCATCACCACGACATCGTCCTGGTCGTTGCCGAAGCCGCCCTGTCCCCGCGTCGCCAGCACGCCGATCACCTCGCAGCTGATGTCCTTGACGCGGAAACGCTGGCCGATCGGGTCGACGCCCTGGAATAGGTTGGCGACGATGGTGTTGCCGATGACGCACACCGCCTTGCCGGCGCTTTCCTCCGCCGCGCTGAACAGCCGGCCGGAGGCCAGCGTCCAGTTCTGGGCGACGAAATAGTCGTTGGTCGTGCCGTTGATGCTGGTCGACCAGTTCTGGGCGTTGCGAACGGCGACGGCCGTGGCCTGCGCCTGCCCGGCAACCGCCTTCACCCCGCCGATCTGGTCGCGGATCGCGTCGAGGTCGGCCATCACGAACGGCGGCGGCGCCTCGCCGGAGCCGCCGCCCCGGCCGAAGCCCTGGCCCGGCCGCACCATCAGGATGTTGGAGCCGAGCGAGGATATCTGCTCCTTCACCGCCGCGGTCGCGCCGTTGCCCAGCGTCACCATCGTCACCACCGCCGCCACGCCGATGACGATGCCGAGGATGGTCAGGAACGACCGCAGCAGGTGGCGGCGGATCTCACGCAGCGCCAGGATCAGCGTGGTGCCCAGCATCAGGCGGGCACCCCGCTGCCGGCGACATGGCGCTGATCGATCCGCTCGACCAGCCCGTCCTTGAAATGGACGATGGTGTGGGCGAAATCGGCCATCTCCGGCTCATGGGTGACCATGATGACGGTGATCCCGCGCTTGACGTTCAGTTCGGTCAGCAATTCCATGATCTCGATCGATCTTTCGCTGTCCAGGTTGCCGGTCGGTTCGTCCGCCAGCAGCACGTCGGGGCTGGTGACGATCGCGCGGGCGATCGCGACGCGCTGCTGCTGCCCGCCGGACAGCTCCGCCGGGCTGTGCCCGGCCCACGGTGCCAGCCCGACCTGGTCGAGCGCGGCCATCGCGATCGCGTGGCGCGCCTGCTTGTCCTCGCCGCGGTAGAGCAGCGGCAGCTCGACATTCTCCAGAGCCGAGGTCCGCGCCAGCAGGTTGAACCCCTGGAACACGAAGCCGAGATAGCGGCGGCGCAGCAGCGCGCGCTGGTCGCGATCGAGGCTTTCGACGCGGACGTCGCGAAACCAGAACCGCCCGCTGGTCGGCACGTCGAGGCAGCCGAGGATGTTCATCGTCGTCGACTTGCCGGAACCGGACGCGCCCATCACCGCGACGAAATCGCCGCGCTCGACGGTCAGGTCGACGCCCTTCAGCGCCTGGAACGCGGTCGGCCCGCTGCCGAAAGTCTTGGTGATCCGGTCCAGGCGGATGATCGGCTCAGCCATCCGCGCGCGCCCGCTGGCCGACGATCACCTTGCTGCCCGGCTTCAGCCCACCGCCGGTCACTTCGGTGCGGCTGCCGTCGGTCGCGCCGACCACCACCTCCACCGCCTGCGGCTTGCCGTCGGCGCCGACGACATAGAGCGCCCGGCGGCTGCCGGCGCCGATCGTCACCTCGCGGCTGTTGCCGCCGCCGCGCCGCATCCGCGGGCCGGGGGTGATCGACTTGACCAGGCTGCTCTGCCCGCCCTGCTGCCCGCGCCCCGCCTGCTCGGGCGAGAAGCGCAGCGCCGCGTTCGGCACCAGCAGCACATTCTCGCGCTTCTGCACCGCGATGTCGGCGGTCGCGGTCATCCCCGGGCGCAGCGCCTCGTCCGGGTTGGCGACACTCAATATCGCGTTGTAGGCGACGACGGAGGACGCCGACGCGGCGGTGCTGCTCGCGCTGGAGGAGGACGACACCGTCGCCGAATTATTGGCGCCGACGTCGACGCGGGTGATCCGCGCCGGGAAGCTGCGGCCCGGATAGGCGTCGACGGTGAAGCTCGCCTCCTGCCCGGCCTTCACCTGGCCGACATCGGCCTCGTCGATCGCCACCTGCAGCTTCATCGACGTCAGGTCCTGCGCGATGACGAACAGCGTCGGGGTGTTGAACGACGACGCGACCGTCTGCCCCGGCTCGATCTGGCGGGCGAGCACGACGCCCGACACCGGCGAGACGATCGTCGCGCGGCGCCGCTGGGTGGTGTCGGAACTGACCTGGGCGCGCGCCGACACGACATTGGCCTCGGCGGCGCGCAGATTGGCCAACGCGCGCTGCACCGTCGCCTGCTGGGTCGCCATCTCGGTCTTGGCCGGCACCCGCCCGCCCGACAGGCGGGACACTTCCTCAAGCCGGGCAAGCTGCGCCTTCGCCTCGGCCACGCTCGCCTGGTTCTGGGCGACGGTCGCCTGCGCGGCGCTGAGCGCCGCCTGCGACCGGACGATCGCGTCGTTGAACGTCGCCGGGTCGATCTCGGCCAGCCGCTGGCCGGCGGTCACGCGGGCGTTGACGTCGACATAGACCTTGATGACCTGGCCGGAAAGCTGGGCGCCGACGTCGACCTGGTTCTGCGGCTGCAGCTTGCCGGTCGCCGATACGGTCACCGCCAGCGTGCCCTTGCGCGCCTCCTGCGTCGCATATTCCGTCTTGGTCTCGCCGCCGAACCGCCAGACGAGCAGCAGCACCAGCAGCAGGATGCCGCCGCCGGCGATCCATTTCAGCCAGCGTTTCCAAGGTGCCGGCTCCGGCGTGCCGAGAAACTCGTCGAGGTTGGTCTGGGGTTCGGCTGCGGATGCCATCATGATCCCTCATTGGACAGGTCGGTCGGCTGCCATCCGCCGCCGAGCGCCAGGTAAAGCTGAACCAGCGCGTTCGCCGCGTCGGCCTTCGCCTGATTGTAACCGTCACGGGCGCCGAGCAGCGAACGCTCGGCATCGAGCAGCGTCTGGAAATCGGTCAGCCCGGCCCGGTACTGGCTACGCGCCAGCAGCGCGGCGTTGGTCGACGCGTCGAGCGAGATCGCGATCTGCGCCGCCCGCTCGCGCGCCGCCCGCAACGCGACCAGCCCGTTCTCGACATCCTCCAGCGCGGTCAGCACCGTCGCCTTGTAGGCGGCGAAGGCGCCGTCGGCCGCCTCCTCCTGCGCCCGCGCCGCCGCCTGCCGGCGGCCGCCGTCGAACAGGATCTGCGACAGGCTGGTGAACAGCCCGCCGGTGACCACGTCACCCAGCCCGCCGAAGCGCAGCGCCGACGTGCCGACATTGCCGCTGATGCCGAGGCCGGGGAGCAGCGCCGCCCGCGCCACGCCGATCCGCGCGGTCGCGGCGGCCAGGGCGCGTTCGGCGCCGCGCACGTCCGGGCGCTGGCGCAGCGTATCGGCGGGGATGCCGGCGGCAACCGCCTCCGGCCCCTCGGGTATCGCGCCGGGCGGCGTCAGCCGGTCGGTCACCGCGCCGGGCGCCTGCCCGGTCAGCACCGCCAGCCGGTTGGCGGCGGCGGCAAGGCTCTGCTCCAGCCCGGGGATCGACGCGGCGGTCGACGCCCGCTGCTGACGCGCCTGCTCCTGGTCGAGCGAGGAGACCAGCCCCGCCTGCACCCGGAAGCCGGCGATCTCCAGATTGTCGTCCTGGGTGACCAGCGTGTCGCGGGCGATGGCGAGGCTCGCCTGCGCCTGCCGCGCCAGCACATAATTGCGCGCCACCTCGCCGGCGATCGCGGTCCGCACCGCCGCAAGGTCGTAGGCGCTGGCTTCGCTGTCCGCCCGCGCCGCCTCGACCGATCGCCGCACGCCGCCGAACAGGTCGACCTGCCACGCCGCATCGGCGCCCAGCGACAGGCGGTTGCTGTTCGGCCCGCTATTGTCGAAATTGCGCCCCGCCCCGGCCGAGGCGTCGAGCGACGGCAGCAGGCCGGCGCGGGTCTGGACCAGCGCCTCGCGCGCCTGCCGCAGCCGCGCCTCGCCCTGCGCGATGTCCAGGTTGCCGGCCAGCGCCTGGTCGACCAGCCCGGTCAGGACGGGGTCGCCGAACACCGCCCACCATTGCGTCAGGTCGGCGGGCGCGCCGGCCGGTGCCGGTGCCTGATAGGCATCGGGCACGCCCAGCGCCGCCGGCTGTGGTCGCGCATAATCCGGCCCGGCCGCGCAACCGGCCAGCAGCACCGGAAGCAGCAGCCAGCACGGTTTCGGCATCGATCGTTTTGGCAAGGGCATCGGGCCTCGTGACGTGAAAGCGGCTTCTGCCGGGCGGCGGCTGCACGCAGCATGAACGCCTGCGTTATGATCCGGTTGCGCGGCGCGGCGCGGTGCATGCCGAGATTGCAACCGCCCGCCACTGGAGTCCGCCGCCCGATCGGCCTATGAAGACGGGCCAAGTCGATCGCCCTCGAACCACCCGGCCGTGCCGGAGGAGCGCAGGAATGACAGACGCGGACATGGCCCTGCTGCTGGCGCGCGCGCAATTCGCGTTCACCGTCAGCTTTCACTTCATCTTCCCCAGCTTCACCATCGGCCTGGCGAGCTATCTCGCGGTGCTGGAGGGGCTGTGGCTGAAAACCGGCAAGGGCGTCTACGCCAACCTCTACCGCTACTGGGTGAAGATCTTCTCGATCGTCTTCGCGATGGGCGTCGTCTCCGGCATCGTCATGTCCTACCAGTTCGGCACCAACTGGTCGGTGTTCTCGGACAAGGCGGGGGCGGTGATCGGCCCGCTAATGGCCTATGAGGTGCTGACCGCCTTCTTCCTGGAGGCGGGGTTTCTCGGCGTCATGCTGTTCGGCATCAACAAGGTCGGCAAGGGCCTGCACTTCACCGCCACCTGCATGGTGGCGATCGGCACCTTCTTCTCCGCCTTCTGGATCCTGTCGGCGAATAGCTGGATGCAGACGCCGACCGGCTACGCGGTCAATGCCGCCGGCCAGTTCGTGCCCGGCGGAAGCTGGGCGGCGATCGTCTTCAACCCCAGCTTCCCCTACCGCCTCGCCCACACCGTCATCGCATCCTACCTGACGACGGCGCTGGCGGTCGGCGCGGTCGGCGCCTGGCACCTGCTCAAGGATCGCACCAACCCCGGCGCCCGCAAAATGTTCTCGATGGCGATGTGGATGGCGGCGCTGGTCACCCCGGTGCAGATCTTCGCCGGCGACCTGCACGGCCTCAACACGCTGGAGCATCAGCCGCAGAAGGTGATGGCGATGGAGGGCCATTACCAAAGCCACCCGCATGGCGCGCCGCTGATCCTGTTCGGCATTCCCGACAGCGCCGAACAGCGCGTCGATTACGCCGTCTCGGTGCCGAAACTGTCGTCGCTGATCCTGAAGCACGATCCCGATGCGCCGCTCGCCGGGCTGGATACGGTGCCGCCGGACGAGCAGCCGCCGGTCGGCATCGTGTTCTGGTCATTCCGGATCATGGTCGGCCTCGGCATGCTGATGCTGGCGCTCGGGCTGTTCAGCCTCGTCGCCCGCGCCCGGCGCGGCCTCTACGACTGGCCGCTGCTCCACCGCTTCGCGCTGCTGATGGGTCCCAGCGGCTTCGTCGCGGTCATCGCCGGCTGGGTGACGACGGAGGTCGGGCGCCAGCCCTACACCGTCTATGGCCTGCTGCGTACCGCCGACTCGGTGGCGCCGCTCGGCGCCCCGGCGGTCGCCGCCTCGCTCGCCGCCTTCGTCGTCGTCTATTTCGCGGTGTTCGGCTTCGGCATCTGGTACATATTGAAGCTGATGGCCAGGCCGCCGCATCCGGGCGAGCCAGTGCCCGGCCACGCGCCGATCCGTTCCGCCGGCATCACCCCGGCGCAGGCGCTGGAAGGAGGCCGCTGATGGACCTGACCGTCATCTGGGCGTTCGTCATCGCCTTTGCCGTCGGCTTCTACGTCATCGCCGACGGCTTCGACCTCGGCATCGGCCTGCTGTTCCCGCGCTTCCCGGTCGGGCCGGAACGCGACGCGGCGATGAACGCGATCGCGCCGGTGTGGGACGGCAACGAAACCTGGCTGGTGCTCGGCGGCGGCGGCCTGATGGCGGCGTTCCCGCTCGCCTACGCCATCGTCCTGCCCGCGCTCTACGCGCCGATCGTCGCGATGCTGCTCGGTCTGATCTTCCGGGGCGTCGCCTTCGAATTCCGCTGGCGCGACCCGGCTCACCGCCGGGCGTGGGATTTCGGCTTCACCGCCGGCTCATTCGTCGCCGCCTTCGCGCAAGGGGTGACGCTCGGCGCGCTGCTCCAGGGCATCGCCGTCGCCGACCGCGCCTATGCCGGCGGCTGGTGGGACTGGCTGACCCCGTTCAGCCTGCTGACCGGCGCCAGCCTGTGCGTCGGCTACGCGCTGCTCGGCGCCGGCTGGCTGATCGCCAAGACCGAAGGGGAAACGCGCGCCATCGCCCGCCGTGCCGGCCGGCCGCTGCTCGCCCTGTTCCTCCTCGCCCTCGCCACGGTCAGCCTGGCGACGCCGTTCCTGGAGGGGCAATACTGGCAGCGCTGGTTCGTCTCGCCGGGCCTGTTCGTCACTGTCCCGATGCCGCTTCTCGTCGCCGCCCTCGCCGCGCTGCTCTGGCGCAGCCTCGGCCACGATAATGATGCCCACCCGTTCTTCTACGCGCTCGGCCTGTTCGGGCTGACCCTTGTCGGCCTCGGCATCTCGATCTGGCCGGACGTCATCCCCGGCCGGGTGACAATCTGGGAAGCGGCGGCGCCGCACAGCAGCCAGAGCTTCATGTTGATAGGCGCGATCATCACCGTGCCGCTGATCCTCGCCTACACCGGCTGGTCCTACTGGGTGTTTCGCGGCAAGGTCGGCGGCGAGGGCTATCATTGATGCTGGAGCAGACCGGCAACCCCGGCCCGTGGTGGAAACGCCTGCTGTGGCTGGCGGCACTGTGGTTGGCCGGCGTCGCCGCGGTCGGCGCGCTCGCCTGGCTGCTGCGCCTGTGGATTACGTGAAACAAAGCCGCGCCGGTCCGCTTCCACCCCGAAGCGGACCGGCGCGGTACCGTCGGCGCGCCCGTCAGTAGCAGACGCGCACCCGATGGCGGTGGCGCCATTCCCAGCGGCAATGCGGCCGGTAATAGGCGCCGCGATGGCGATAGTATTTCCGCTTCTTGTGCCATTTGCGCGGGCGGTCGTAACGCGGCCGGTATCGGTCGCGATAGCCGTCGTAATACCCGTTGTAATGGTTGCTGTAATAGCCACGGGGGCGGGCCTCGGCGGGTGCCGAAATGGCAAGCGACGCGACGACACCGGCCGCGGCCAGCGCGGCGAGCAGTTTCATGACATCCTCCTGTCGACTCTGACTGCGAGGATGATGCTAACCCGCCGAAGCTGAACCGCCTCTGTGCCCGCCGTTCATCTGTGGTCAGGCAAAAACCGCCCCCGTCATTGCGAGCCGCGCGGCGGCGCGGCGTTCCTCGTAGGCGGCGCCCGCCCACGTCCCCAACCCGGCCTCCCATTTCAGGATACGATCGTTGGGTGGCCGGGTGCGGGCGTGGCCAGGCGCCGGACCTGATCCAGCAAAGCTGGATCCGACCCTACGCCATCTCCAGGATCACCGCGTCCACCGCCAGGCTGTCGCCGGGGGCGGCGTTGACCGCCTTCACCACCCCGGCCTTCCCGGCGCGCAGGATGTTCTCCATCTTCATCGCCTCGACCACCGCCAGCGGCTGCCCGGCCTCGACCGAATCGCCGGCCTCGACGTGCAGCGCGATCAGCAGGCCCGGCATCGGGCACAGCAGGAACTTCGACAGGTCGGGCGGGATCTTCTCGATCATGTGGCGGGCGAGCGGCGCGACATGGCCGGGCAGCACCCGCGCGCCGTGGCTGGCGCCGCGCGTCGTCAGCCGCCAGCCGCCACGCGTCGGGGCGATCCGCACCGCCAGCGGCACACCGTCGATCTCCGCCTCGACGATGCGGTCGCCCGGCGTATATTCCATCGCCAGCGCCAGCGGGGCGCCGTCAACGGTGATCGCGTCGCCGGCGATTTCAACCGTCCGGGTCACGCCGCCGATCGTCACCGCCCAGCTGCCCGGCGGCGGCAGGCGGCGGCCGAGCTGGCCGTCGATCCGCCGCGCCCGGTCGGCCTCGGCGGTGGCGACGAAGGCGGCGATCGCGGACAGCCGGCCCAGCAACGCGGCGTCGGCCGGCGCCCCGGCGAAGCCGTCGGGATATTCCTCGGCGATGAAACCGGTGGTCAGTTGCCCGGCGCGGAAGCGCGGATGCTGCATCAGCGCCGACAGGAAATCGATATTATGCCCCGGCCCGTCGATCTCGAAGCGGTCGAGCGCGGCGACCTGAAGGTCGGCCGCCTCATCGCGGGTCGCGCCGTGGGTAATCAGCTTGGCGATCATCGGGTCGTACCAGATCGACACTTCGCCGCCCTCGGCGACGCCGTCGTCGACCCGCACATACCCCCCGCTGCCGCCGTCGTCGTTTCCGGTCTCACCCCCATCCCCGTCCGTGTCGAGCGAAGGCGAGACACCCGCCTGCGACACCACCGGCGGCACATAGCGCACCAGCCGGCCGGTTGACGGCAGGAAACCACGATACGGGTCCTCGGCATAGACCCGGCTTTCGATCGCCCAGCCGTCGATGCCGACATCGTCCTGGGTGAAGCCCAGCTTTTCGCCCGCCGCGACCCGGATCATCTGCTCGACCAGGTCGAGGCCGGTGATCGCCTCGGTCACCGGGTGCTCGACCTGCAGCCGGGTGTTCATCTCCAGGAAGTAGAAGCTCTCGCCGGTCGGGTCGGCGCCGGACACGATCAGCTCGACGGTGCCGGCGCTGTAATAGCCGACCGCCCTGGCCAGCGCGACGCACTGCTCGCCCATCGCCTGGCGCATCTTCGGGGTGACGAACGGCGACGGCGCTTCCTCGACCACTTTCTGGTGCCGGCGCTGGATCGAACATTCGCGCTCGTTCAGATAGACGATATTGCCGTGCTGGTCGCCGAGGATCTGGATCTCGATATGGCGCGGGCTCTCGATGAATTTCTCGATGAACACCCGGTCGTCGCCAAAGCTGGCCAGCCCCTCGCGCTTGGTCGCCTCGAAGCCCTCGCGCACGTCCTGCTCGGACCAGGCGAGCCGCATGCCCTTGCCGCCGCCGCCGGCCGACGCTTTCATCATCACCGGATAGCCGATCTCGCCGGCGATGCGGACCGCCGCCTCGGTATCGGCGATATCGCCCAGATAGCCGGGGACGACGTTGACCCCCGCCGCCTTGGCCAGTTTCTTCGACTCGATCTTGTCGCCCATCGCCGCGATCGCGTTCGGCGGCGGCCCGATGAAGGCGATGCCTGCCGCGGCGAGCGCCTCGGCAAAGCTGGTCCGTTCCGACAGGAAGCCGTAGCCGGGGTGGACGGCATCCGCGCCCGTCGCCTTGCACGCGGCGATGATCGCATCGGCGAGCAGATAACTCTCCGCTGCCGCCGGCGGGCCCAGCCGGACGCTCTCGTCGGCCAGCAACACGTGCGGGCTGCGCGCATCGGCATCGGAATAGACCGCGACGGTCGCGATCCCCATCCGCTTCGCGGTGCGGATCACCCGGCAGGCGATCTCACCCCGGTTTGCAATCAGGACTTTCTTGAACATTCTCACTCCGCCGCCTCGCACACTCGCGCCGGCTCCTCGCCGGCCAGCGGCGCCAGCCCCAGCTTCTCGAACAGCGCGGCGTCGGCGCTGTCGCCGCGGTTGCCGGTGGTCAGCAGCTTGTCGCCGGTGAAGATGCTGTTCGCCCCCGCCATGAAGCACAAAGCCTGCACCGCCTCGGACATGCTCTCGCGCCCGGCGGACAGCCGCACCATGCTTTTCGGCATGGTGATCCGCGCCGCCGCCACGGTGCGGACGAACTCGATGTCATCGATCCGGGCGAGCGGTGTGTCGGCCAGCATGTCGCCCAGCACCGTGCCCTTGACCGGCACCAGCGCGTTCACCGGCACACTTTCCGGATGGCGCGGCAGCGTCGCCAGCGCGTGGACGAAGCCGACCCGGTCGGCCCGCGTCTCGCCCATGCCGACGATGCCGCCGCAGCACACGTTGATCCCCGCCGCGCGCACCTGCTCCAGCGTGTCGAGCCGGTCCTGAAAGGTCCGCGTGGTGATGACGTTGCCGTAATTCTCCGGCGAGGTGTCGATATTGTGGTTGTAATAATCCAGCCCGGCGTCAGCCAGCCGCCGCGCCTGATCGCCGCTCAGCATGCCCAGCGTCATGCAGGTTTCCATGCCCATGCCCCGCACGCCCTCGACCATCCGGACGATCGCATCCATGTCGCGGTCCTTGGGGTTGCGCCACGCCGCGCCCATGCAGAAGCGCTGCGATCCTGCCGCCTTGGCCTCGGCGGCGCTGGCCAGCACCGCGTCGACGTCCATCAGCTTTTCCGCCTTCAGCCCGGTTTCGGCATGCGCGGATTGCGAGCAATAGCCGCAATCCTCCGGGCAGCCACCAGTCTTGATCGACAGCAAGGTGCACAGCTGCACCTCCCCCGGCGCATGCCATTCGCGGTGCACCGCCTGCGCCCGCCACATCAGCTCGCCGAACGGCAAAACGAACAGCGCGGCGACCTCGTCGCGGCTCCAGTCGGTACGAACGGTCATTCGGTGGATTCTCCCTGCCCTTCCGGCGGCATGTTGTGGCCGAGCAGGCGCAGCACATCCTCCGCGCTCTCGATCACATTCGTGCCTGGCCCATATATACCCGCGACGCCGGCGTTGCGCAGGAATTCATAGTCCTGCGGGGGGATGACGCCGCCCGCCACCACGCGGATGTCCGGACGCCCGGCCTCGCGCAGCAGGCGGATCAGTTCGGGGATCAGCGTCTTGTGCCCGGCGGCCAGGCTGGACGCGCCGACGACGTCGACATCGCGCTCCAGCGCCAGCACCAGCGTCTCCTTCGGCGTCTGGAACAGCGGCCCGCTGACAATGTCGAACCCCATGTCGGCATAGGCGGATGCAATGACGTTGGCGCCGCGGTCGTGCCCGTCCTGGCCCATCTTGGCGATCAGCATCCTGGGCTTGCGCCCGTGCCGCCGTTCGAACGCGTCGATCGCGTCGACAATGCGCGCCCAGCGCCCGTCGCCCTGATAGGCGCCGCCATAGACGCCCTTGACCGGGGTCGGCACGGTCGCGTGGCGGCCGAATACATCTTCCATCGCCTGCGAAATCTCGCCCAGCGTCGCCCGCACCCGCGCCGCCGCCACCGCCAGCGCCAGCAGGTTGCCGTCGCCCGCCGCCCCGGCGCGCAGCGCGTCGAGCGCCGCCGCGCACGCCGCCGCGTCGCGCATCGCCCGCACCTGTTCGATCCGGGCGATCTGGCCGGCGCGCACCGCGACATTGTCGACGTCGAGGATGTCGATGGTATCCTCGTCGGCCAGCCGGTACTTGTTGACGCCGACGATCACCGCCTCGCCCCGGTCGACGCGGGCCTGGCTGGCGGCGGCGGCCTCCTCGATCATCGCCTTGGGCCAGCCGGCGGCGACCGCCCTGGCCATGCCGCCTTCCGCCTCGACCCGTTCGATGATCGCCCAAGCCTCGTCATACAGGGCCTGGGTCAGCGCCTCGACGTAATAGGAGCCGCCGAGCGGATCGACGACCCTGGTGATGCCGGTTTCCTCCTGCAGCACGATCTGGGTGTTGCGGGCGATGCGGGCGGAAAAATCGGTCGGCAGCGCGATCGCCTCGTCGAGCGCGTTGGTGTGGAGCGACTGGGTGCCGCCCAGCGCCGCCGCCATCGCCTCCACCGTGGTGCGGATGACGTTGTTGTACGGGTCCTGCTCGGTCAGCGACACGCCCGATGTCTGGCAATGGGTGCGCAGCATCTTCGATCGCTCGCTCTGCGCGCCTAGGTCGGTCATCACCCGGTGCCACAGCTTGCGCGCGGCGCGCAGCTTGGCCACCTCCATGAAGAAATTCATGCCGATCGCGAAGAAGAAGGACAGCCGGCCGGCAAACGCGTCGATGTCCAGCCCGGACGTCATCGCCGCCTGCGCATATTCGCGCCCGTCGGCAATGGTGAAGGCCAGCTCCTGCACCTGCGTCGCCCCGGCTTCCTGCATATGGTAGCCGGAAATCGATATGCTGTTGAATTTCGGCATGTTCGCGGACGTGTAGGCAATGATGTCGGATATGATCCGCATCGACGGCCCCGGCGGGTAGATATAGGTGTTGCGGACCATGAACTCCTTCAGGATGTCGTTCTGGATGGTCCCGTCCAGCCGGTCCTGCGCAACCCCCTGCTCCTCGCCGGCGACAATGAAGAAGGCGAGGATCGGGATCACCGCGCCGTTCATCGTCATCGATACCGACATCTCGCCAAGCGGAATGCCGTCGAACAGGATCTTCATGTCCTCGACGCTGTCGATGGCGACGCCGGCCTTGCCGACATCGCCGACAACGCGGGGATGGTCGCTGTCGTAGCCGCGGTGGGTCGCCAGGTCGAAGGCGACGGACAGCCCCTTCTGCCCGGCCGCCAGGTTGCGGCGGTAGAAGGCGTTGGATTCCTCGGCGGTCGAGAAACCGGCGTATTGGCGGATCGTCCACGGCCGCCCGGCGTACATCGACGCGCGCACCCCGCGGGTGAACGGCGCGAAGCCGGGCAGGCCGGGGTCGATACCGGCGATGTCCTCGGCGGTGTAGAGCGGCTTGACCGCAATCCCCTCCGGCGTCTGCCAGGTCAGGGCGCGGCCCTTGACCTCCTTGTCGGCCAGCGCGCGCCAGTCGGCCACCGTCGGCTTGCCGCTCATCTCACTGCCCCTTGAACGCCGCCGGACGCCGGCCGAGGAAGGCGGTGATCCCCTCGACCGCGTCGGCGCTCGTCCCGGCGATGCGCTGGCTGTCGGCCTCGCCGGCCAGCGCGCTCGCATAATCGCCCTCCAGCGCCGCCGCCAGCCCGCGCCGCATCAGCCCCAGCGCCAGCGTCGGCCCCGCCGCCAGCCGCGCCGCCAGCGTCAGCGCCTCCTGCGCCAGCGCCGCGTCGTCGACCGCCTTGTAGATCAGGCCCCAGCTTTCCGCCTGCTCCGCGCCGATCCGCTCGCCGAGCAGCATCATCTGCGCCGCCCGCGCCTTGCCGACCAGCCGGGCGAGCATCCACGACGCGCCGCCGTCCGGCACCAGCCCGACGTTGACGAAGGCCTGCAGGAAATAGGCGGAACGCGCGGCGATCGCGAAATCGGCGGCCAGCGCCAGGCTGCAGCCGATGCCGGCGGCCGGGCCGTTGACCGCCGTCACCACCGGCACCCCCAGCCGCGCGATCTTCAGCAGCGCGGGGTTATAGCTGCGGGTCAGCGCGCGATAGGCGCCCTCGCCGCCGCTGATCGACTGGCTGCCCTCGCGCCCGGTCAGGTCGGCGCCGGAGCAAAAGGCCCGCCCTTCGCCGGTGATCAGCACTGCCCGCGCCCCGTCCAGCCGGTCGAGCGCGTCGCCGATCTCGTCGAACATCGCCGGCGGCGCCGCGTTCAGCCGGTCGGGCCGGTTCAGGGTGATGACCAGCGTGTCGCCCTCGCGGCGGGTCACGATCGTTTCGAAACTCGACATTCGCTTTCCTGCCTTTTCCCGTTCGTCATGCCGGGCCTGACCCGGCATCGCGCGCACTCGCGTGCCTGTCGGCTCAATGCGCCGGCGTCTCCATGATCTCGGTCAGCACCCCGCCCATGTCCTTCGGGTGGACGAAGAACACCGGCGTGCCGTGCGCGCCGATCCGCGGCGCCCCCAGCACCCGCGCGCCCTTGTCCTCGAACCACGCTTTCGCCGCCTGAATGTCGGGCACCTCGAAGCAGACATGATGCTGCCCGCCGAGCGGGTTCTTCTCCAGGAATTTCGCGATCGGCGAATCGGCGCCCAGCGGCTCGATCAGCTCGATCTGGCTGTTCGGCGTGTCGATGAAACACACCTTCACCCCCTGCGCCGGCAGGTCGAACGCCTCGCGCACCACCTCCGCCCCCATCACGGCGCGATAGCGCGCGACACTCTCCACGATCGACGGCGTCGCCACTCCGACATGGTTCAGACGGCCCAGTTTCACCACAATCCTCCCGTCACCGCCACGACCCCGCCTTTCCCGTCATTGCGAGACGCCGCAGGCGACGAAGCAATCCATCCTCAAGCATCCGACACCTCACCAGCCTTAACCGTGGACGATATCCTCATACAAATCTTTCCACCCCGGATTGAGCGCCGCGATCAACGCCAGCTTGCGCGCTCGCGACCCGCCCTTGATCTGCTTCTCGCGCCGGATCGCCGATTCCATGTCCGGCGCCATGTCGTACCAGACCAGCATCTTGCATCCGTACCGCCGGGTGAACCCGCCAGTCACGCCTTCCCGGTGCTGCCAGGCACGCTGCGGCAGGTTCGACGTCACGCCGGTATACAGCACTCCGCCCGGCCGGTTCGCCATGATATACACCGCCGGCCACCGCTCCCGCCCGCCCATCACGCCCCCTATTCCCCCGCGCCCCATCCTTGCGAGGCGTCGCGGGCGACGGAGCATCCGTGCCGGTCGCCCCCCCGCCAGATTGCTTCGCTACGCTCGCAATGACGGAAAAGGGCTGCCGCGGACGCTCAACCGTCACGCGCCTCCATCCCTCAACTCCCGTCATTGCGAGCGTAGCGAAGCAATCCAGAGCGCCGGCGGACATGGGCCGCCCCGCTTGCCCTCGACTCCTCGCAACATCTGCCCGGCACCCGCCGCCCCACCCCTCACAGCGGAATATTGTCGTGCTTCTTCCACGGATTCTCCAGCGCCTTGTTGCGCAGTTTCCGCAGGCCGAGCGCGATGCGGCGGCGGGTCGAATGCGGCATGATCACCTCGTCGATGAAGCCTTTCGACGCGGCGACGAACGGGTTGGCGAAGCGCGCCTCATACTCGTGGGTCCGCTCGGCGATCTTGTCGGCATCGCCGATGTCCTGGCGAAAGATGATCTCGACCGCGCCCTTGGCGCCCATCACCGCGATCTCGGCGGTCGGCCAGGCATAGTTCAGGTCGCCGCGCAGGTGCTTCGACGCCATGACGTCGTAGGCGCCGCCATAGGCCTTGCGGGTGATGACGGTGATCTTCGGCACCGTCGCCTCGGCATAGGCGAACAGCAGCTTGGCGCCGTTCTTGATGATGCCGTTATGCTCCTGGGCGACGCCGGGCAGGAATCCGGGCACGTCGACGAAGGTGACGATCGGGATGTTGAACGCGTCGCAGAAGCGGACGAAGCGCCCCGCCTTCTTCGACGCGGCGATGTCGAGGCAGCCGGCGAGCACCATCGGCTGATTGGCGACGATGCCGACGCTGCGCCCCTCGATCCGGCCGAATCCGGTCAGGATATTGGCGGCGTGGGCGGGCTGGACCTCGAAGAAATCGCCTTCGTCGACGACCTTGCGGATCAGCTCGCCCATGTCATAGGGCTGGTTGGCGCTGGCCGGGATCAGCGTGTCCAGGCTGTCTTCGATCCGGTCCCAGGCGTCCGCAGTCGGCCGCTCCGGCACCGCCTCGCGGTTGGACGCGGGCAGGAAGCCGACGAAGGCGCGGGTGGCGAGCAGCGCCTCGATGTCGTTCTCGAACGCGACGTCGGCGACCCCCGACCGGGTGGTGTGGGTGACGGCGCCGCCTAGCTCCTCTTGCGTCACGACTTCGTTGGTAACCGTCTTGACCACGTCCGGCCCGGTGACGAACATGTAGGAACTGTCCTTCACCATGAAGATGAAGTCGGTCATCGCCGGCGAATAGACCGCGCCGCCGGCGCACGGCCCCATGATCACGCTGATCTGCGGCACCACGCCGGATGCCAGCACGTTCCTCTGGAACACCTCGGCATAGCCGCCGAGCGAGGCCACGCCTTCCTGGATGCGGGCACCGCCCGAATCGTTCAGGCCGATGACCGGGGCGCCGACCTTCATCGCCATGTCCATGATCTTGCAGATCTTCTGCGCGTGCCGCTCGCTCAGCGAGCCGCCGAACACGGTGAAATCCTGCGAGAACACATAGACCAGCCGGCCGTCGATCGTGCCCGATCCGGTGACGACGCCGTCGCCGGGGACGACCTGCGCCGGCATGCCGAAATCGACGCAGTTATGCTCGACATACATGTCGAGCTCCTCGAAGCTGCCTTCGTCGAGCAGCACCTGCACCCGTTCGCGCGCCGTCAGCTTGCCCTTGGCGTGCTGGGCGTCGATGCGTTTCTGCCCGCCGCCGAGCAGCGCCTGCGCACGGCGTTCGGCCAACTGGTCGATAATCGTCTGCATGGCTTCTCCACCCTTCGCCAGCGTGCCTCTTTCCAGCGAAAGCACGGCGTTGCAAATGTGAACTTGCAAAGTTGCGAAGGGTCGATTTGCAAACTATCCTTGCCGGGTTTCGACAGTGAGTTCACCCTGATAACCAAGCAGAGACTCTTCGCCGGCGAACGCCTCCGCGCCATCCGCCGCCGCGCCGGCCTCGGCCAGGCTGCGATGGCCGCCCGCCTCGGCATCTCGGTCAGCTATCTGAGCCAGATCGAGAATGACGATCGCCCGCTGACCTCCGCCGTCCTCGCCGCCCTCGCCCGCCATCATCCGTTCGACCTCGCCGCGATCGAGGCGGACCAGCCGACCCGCCGCTTCGCCGCCGCCCGCGCCGCGCTTGATGATCCGGTGTTCGCCGGCTCCGCCCTCGCTCCCGACGCGCTCGCCCGCATCGTCGAGCAGCAGCCCGCCTTCGCCGACCGCTTCATCGCCCTCCACGCCGCCTACCGCCGCGCCGAGGAACGGCTGCAGATGGTCGACGAGGGGCTGGAGAGCGGCGGCGGCCGCCTGCCGTGGGAAGAGGTGCGCGACTGGTTTCACGAAGCCGGCAACTATGTCGACCTGCTCGACCGGGGCGCCGAGGCACTGGCCGCCCGCCTCGGCGACGGCGACCACGCGCTGCGCGACGCGCTCGCCGAACGCGGCATCGCGGTCGCCGCGACCGACGATCCGGCAACGCTGCGCCGGCTCGACCGCGCCGGCGGCCGTCTCGCCGTCTCCGCCGCGCTGCCGGCGGAGAGCCGCCGCTTCATGCTCGCCCATCAACTGGCGGCGATCGCCTTTGCCGAGCCGATCGCGGCAATCGCCGAAAGCGCGGCGCTGCGCTCGGCAGAGGCCCGGCGGCTGCTCGCCGTCGGCCTCGCCAACTATGCCGCCGGCGCGCTGCTGATGCCCTATGAACGGTTCCGCGCCGCCGCCCGCGCCTTCCGCCACGACATCGACCGGCTGCGCCAGCGTTTCGCGGTCAGCTTCGAACAGGCATGCCACCGCCTGTCGACCCTCCAGCGCCCCGGCGCGCGCGGGGTGCCGATGTTCTTCTGCCGGGTCGACATGGCCGGCAACATCACCAAGCGGCACAGCGCCACCCGCCTGCAGTTCGCCCGTTTCGGCGGCGCCTGCCCGCTCTGGGCGGTGCACGAGGCGGTCGCCATCCCAGACCGGATCATGACCCAGCTTGTCGAAACGCCGGACGGGGTGCGCTACGTCTCAATGGCCAAAGGGCTGGTCAAGGCATCGGGCAGCTTCGCCCGCGCCCCGCGCCGCTACGCCGTCGCGCTGGGCTGCGAGGCGGCGCATGCCCGCGATTTCGTCTATGCCGACGCGATCGATGTCGACGGGCCGGGCGCCGCGACGCCGATCGGCATCTCCTGCCGCCTCTGCCCGCGCCCCGACTGCGACCAGCGCGCCTTCCCGCCCGCCGACCGCGCGATCGCGGTCGATCCGGACATCCGGCGGATCGTGCCCTACCGGCTCGGCTGAAATCCCGGATCGGGCTTGCGTTTCCCTATCGCCGCCGCGCAATATCCGCGGCGATCCGATCGGGGGAAGGCATGACTGAGCAGGAAAGTTACCCAGTTCCGGCCGAGTGGGCGGCGAAGGCGCGGGTCGACGCGGCCGGCTACGCCTCGCTTTACGGGCGCGCGTTGGGCGATCCGGGGCGCTTCTGGCTCGAGCAGGCGAAGCGACTCGACTGGATCAAGCGGCCGGAGATCGCTGGCGACTGGAGCTTCAACGAAGACGATTTCCGCATCGCCTGGTTCCCGGACGGGCGGCTGAACGTCGCCGCCAACTGCGTCGACCGCCATCTGAAGACCCGCGGCGACCAGACCGCGATCATCTGGGAGCCGGACGACCCCGCCGAGGCGCCGCGCCGTTTCACCTACGCCGAGCTGCACGCCGAGATGTGCTGCTTCGCCAACGTGCTGAAGGCCGCCGGCGTCGTTAAGGGCGACCGGGTGACGATCTACATGCCGATGATCCCGGAAGCGGCATTCGCGATGCTCGCCTGCGCGCGGATCGGGGCGATCCATTCGGTAGTGTTCGGCGGCTTCTCGCCGGAGGCGCTGGCCGGCCGCATCCGCGATTGCGACAGCAGCATCGTCATCACCGCCGACGAAGGGCGGCGCGGCGGGCGGCCCGTGCCATTGAAAGCGAATGTCGACGCCGCCGCCGGCCACGCCCCGTCGCTGAAGACGGTGATCGTCGTCAAGGCGACCGGCGCGAAGGTGGCGATGCAGGACGGCCGCGACCATTGGTACGAGGACCTGGCAAGCCGCGTCGGAACCGATTGCCCGGTGGAGCCGATGGGCGCGGAAGACCCGCTGTTCGTGCTCTACACCTCCGGCTCGACCGGCAAGCCGAAGGGGGTTCTGCACACCTCCGGCGGCTATCTGCTATGGTCCGCG
Source organism: Sphingomonas flavalba (assembly GCF_004796535.1). GTDB lineage: Bacteria > Pseudomonadota > Alphaproteobacteria > Sphingomonadales > Sphingomonadaceae > Sphingomonas_L > Sphingomonas_L flavalba. Next base: position 113,485 of record NZ_SPHY01000008.1, read on the forward strand.
CTGACTCACGAACTGACCTTCGACTATCGCGCGCCCAGCATCTACTGGTGCGCCGCCGACATCGGCTGGGTCACCGGCCACAGCTATATCCTTTACGGTCCGCTCGCCAACGGCGCGACGACGCTGATGTACGAAGGCGTCCCCAACTGGCCGACGCCGAGCCGGATCTGGGAAGTGGTCGACCGGCACCAAGTCGAAATCCTCTACACCGCCCCCACCGCGCTGCGCGCGCTGATGCGGGAAGGCGATGGGCCGGTTAAGCGGACCAGCCGCGCCTCGCTGAAGCTGCTCGGCTCGGTCGGCGAGCCGATCAACCCTGAAGCGTGGCGCTGGTACCACCATGTCGTCGGCGAGGATCGCTGCCCGATTATCGACACCTGGTGGCAGACGGAAACCGGCGGCACGCTGATCGCGCCGCTGCCCGGCGCCACCGCCCTGAAACCGGGGTCCGCCACCCTGCCGCTGCCCGGCGTCGACCCGCAGATCGTCGACGCGCACGGCAACCTGCTGACCGGGGAAGCGGAGGGCAACCTCGTCATCGCCCGCTCCTGGCCCGGCCAGATGCGGACGGTGTGGGGCGACCACGACCGGTTCTTCCAGACCTATTTCAGCACCTACAAGGGCAAGTATTTCAGCGGCGACGGCTGCCGCCGCGATGCCGACGGCTATTACTGGATCACCGGCCGGGTCGACGACGTCATCAACGTCTCCGGCCACCGCATGGGCACCGCTGAGGTCGAAAGCGCGCTGGTTCTGCACCCAAAGGTGGCGGAGGCGGCGGTCGTCGGCTTCCCGCACGACATCAAGGGCCAAGGCATCTACGCCTATGTGACCCTGAACGCCAACGAGGAGCCGTCCGACGCGCTGCGCAAGGAGCTGGTCGCCTGGGTCCGCACCGAGATCGGGCCGATCGCCAGCCCCGACGCGATCCAGTTCGCCCCGGCGCTGCCCAAGACGCGCAGCGGCAAGATCATGCGCCGCATCCTGCGCAAGATCGCGGAAGGCGACACGTCGAACCTGGGCGACGTGTCGACGCTTGCCGATCCGGCGGTGGTCGAGCACCTCGTCACCAACCGCGCCGCCTAGCGATGGCGGGCGGCGCGGGCGAAGTCCGGCGCCAGCGCATCGCCCGGCTCGCCCTTGCCGGGGCCCTCCTCCTGCTCGGCCTGTGGGTCGCCCGCGCTTTCCTGCCGGCGCTGCTCTGGGCGCTGGTCATCGCCATCGCGATCGACCCGCTCTATGCGCGAGCGGAGGCGCGCTGGCCGCGCTGGCGCCGCCATGCCCTGCCGGCGCTCGCCACCGTCGCGCTGGCGCTGGCCGTGCTGCTGCCGCTCGCCTTCGGCCTGCTCCGCGCCGCGCATGAGGCGCACGAGCTGGCGACATGGCTGGCCGCCGCCCGCGCCAATGGCATCGCGCCGCCCGACTGGCTGGCCCAGTTGCCGTTCGGCCGCCACGCCGCCGCCGACTGGTGGGCCGCGAACCTCGCCACGCCGGAGGCCGCGCAGCGCCAGTTCGGCCATCTGAGCGATAGCGTGATGATCGAGCGAAGCCGGCTGCTCGGCACCCGCATCCTCCACCACGCGACCATCTTCGCCTTCACGCTCGTCGCGCTATTCTTCATGCTGCGCGACAAGGCGGCGATCGCGGAACAGGCCAGGCTGGCCGGCGACCGCATCTTCGGCCCTTCGGGCGAGCGGGTCGGCCTGCAGATCATCCGCTCGGTCCGCGGCACGATCGACGGACTGGTGCTGGTCGGCATCGGCGAAGGCGTGGTGATGGCGGTCGGGTATGTCGTCGCCGGGGTGCCGCACCCGATCCTGCTCGGCGCGCTGACCGCGGTCGCCGCGATGATCCCGTTCGGCGCCGCGCTGCTGATCGGGGCGGCGGCGGTGCTGCTGCTGATGCAGGGGGCGATGGGCGCAGCGATCGCGATCATGCTGCTCGGCCTGGTCGTCGTCGCCATCGCCGACCACGCCGTCCGCCCACTCCTGATCGGCGGCGCGACGCGGCTGCCCTTTCTCTGGGTGCTGATCGGCATATTGGGCGGGGTCGAGGCGTTCGGCCTGATCGGCCTGTTCATCGGCCCGGCGGTGATGGCGGCGCTGATCATGCTGTGGCGCGAACTGGTCGGCGCCGCCCAGCCGCAACCGTCCCCCGCCGGAACAGGCGATCAGCCGTAACCGGGCTGTAACCGACGCGTCACGCCGCTTACTTTCGCGGCGGATAGCCGACCCTTCCAGTCAACGAGGGGTTAAGCATATGATGAAGCCACTGCTCGCCGCGGGCGCCGCCCTGCTGGCACTCGCGCCCGCCCATGCCGGGACGCTGATCCTCGCCGGCGATGCGACGATCGCCTTCCGCATCAACACCGGTGTTACCACCGGTGCGGCCAGCCTGGCCGGCAACGTCACCTTCGCCAAGACCATCCTGGGCGCCGGCAAGACCGTAGCCGTGCTCGGCGACAGCGAGAACTACAATGGCCCGGGGCAGTTGACCGCCGCCTATAACAGCTTCGCCGGCGTCACCGCGACCAGCTTCTACGGTGCGGTCACCGACGCCCGGCTGGAGAATGTCGACCTGCTGTTCGCCTTCTTCCCATCCCGCGCGTTCAGCATGGCGGAGACCGAAGCGCTCACCGCCTTCCTCGATCGCGGCGGCACGCTGTTCCTTGCCGGCGAATCCGCGCACGATCCGTTCGGCAACCCGCTTGGCTTGGCCTCGAACACTCGCATCAACGATCTGCTCGCCGGGCTGGGATCGACGATGCGGCTCGACCAGGTCTCGCTTGACATCAGCGACCAGTTCGCCGTCGGCAACGAGGTCGTCGCCCATCCGCTGACTGCCGGCGTCGCCAGCTTCGGCTACGGCCTGACCACCACCGTCAACGGCGGTGCCGCCTTGTTCCTGACCAACGACCTCAAGCCGTTCGTCGCGGTCGAGACGATCGGCACCGCCGCAGTGCCCGAACCGGCAACCTGGGCGATGCTGATCGCTGGGTTCGGCCTGGTCGGCGGCGCCGTCCGCGCGCGGCGGCGACGCCTGGAGTCCTTTGCCGCCTGATCGGGCAAGGCAAAGCTGTCGCGCCGACAACATCAGGTTAAGGCGTGGGAAACCGTTTGCGGCCCATCATCGTTGCACCAACATCGGGAGGCAGGATGATGGGCAGGCAAACGCAGCACGCAACCGGGGCGATGGCTCTCGCGGAGATGCGCGAATTCGCCGGGTTCAGCGCTGGCGCACAGCGCTATATCCGCCGCTCGCTCGACATCGGCCTGAAGCGGGCCGACGCGGCGAAGCTGTGGTCGCGCGACCCGATCGAATCAGCCAGCATTGGCGCGCAGGCTCGGCTCTATGTCCGGCTCGACGAACTGCGCGGGCTGGTCCCCGACGACAGCGGCATCGCGGCGATCGAGCCGTTCATCGCGCCGCTGATCTCGCTGTCCGCTTTCGACCTGGGGCAGGGGCGGCTCGACAGCTTCGCCGCCTACCGCTTCCTCTACGAACGGCTGGTCGGCGCCGGTGCGCGGCCGTGGCTGCCCGGCGCCTTCTGCGCGGCGGCGGCGTTGCCCCACCTCCACCCGGACCGGCGGCGCGCGCTGCTCCAGTCGATCAGCGAGGCGGCGGCGACCGCCCCTGGCTGGTCCAGCCGCTCGCCCGGCTTCTTTCCCGCCTGGGTCGACAAGGTCGAGGCGGACGCGCTGCCCAACTGAGCGCACCGGGGCATTTTATTTTCCGCATTTTCCGAGCCGTCGGGTGATTCCGCCAGGCTTGAAAATGCCCTGGCCGCCTACATCCGCATCGCCGTCGCCACCGGCTCGCGCGCGACCGGGTAGCCGCGTCCTTCGGGGATGCGCAGATAGCGTTCGCCGTCGACCTCCTCGATCCACGGCGTGATCGTGCTGATCGGGTGGCGGCCGGCATCGGCGACGGCGTCGGCGAAGCTGGCGAACTGGGCCAGCCGCTCCAGGTTGCGGCGGGTGGGGAAGATCACCTTGTCCTCGCCCCGGTCGCAGGCGGCGAGCACGGCGGTGGCGCTGCCCCAGAACAGCCGGACATTTTCCGTCGCGTCGACCCGCGCCGCCGGGCCGCCGGCCGGCGCCCGCGCCAGATAGAAGCGGGTGTCGAAGATCCGCGCATGCGGCAGCTTCGGGCACCAGCGCGCGAACGGCACCAGCGTGTCGGTCTTCAGCCGCAACCCGGCGGCGGCGAGCAATGGGCCGAACGGCTGCCCGGCATGCAGCCCGGCGCGCAACGCGGCGAGGGCGGCGGTGTCCGGCGCCGGGTCCAGCCCGATGGCGAGGCCGCTTTCCTCGATCGTCTCGCGGATTGCGGCGACGCGGGCGGCCGCGTCCTCCGCCGCCAGCCCCCCGCCGATGGCGGCGGCGAGCGCATGGTCGCCAGGATCGACCCGGCCGCCGGGAAAGACCAGCGCCCCGGCGGCGAACGCCATCTCGCCGGACCGCTGGACGACCAGCAGCTCCGGCGGCGCGGCGATGCGGTCGCGCAGCAGGATCAGGGTCGCGGCGGGAATGGGGGAACTATCCATTGCGCCGATATGCGCCTTGCGCGGTGGCGATCCAAGGGCGGCGGCTATTCCCGCGGCCAGCGGCGGAACAGGCGGCCGGCGAGCCCCCGGTCGCCAAGGATGGCGTGGGCGGCGTTGTGGCCGGGGGCGCCGGTGACGCCGCCGCCGGGGTGGGTGCCGGCGCCGCACATGTAGAGCCCGGCGATCGGTCCGCGATAGGCGCCATAGCCCAGGATCGGCCGCGCCGCCCACAACTGGTCCAGACTCATATGGCCGTGGAAGATATCGCCGCCGATCAGCCCGAACTTGCGCTCCAGGTCGAGCGGCGAATGGATCTGGCGGGCAATGACCGACACCTTGAAATTCGGCGCATGCTCGGTGACCGTCGCGATGACATGGTCGGCCGCCGCCTCGCGCGCGTCGTCCCAACTCCGCCCGTCGGGCAGTTCCGGCGCGAATTGCTGGCAGAACAGGCTGGCGACATGGGCGCCGGGCGGCGCCAGGCTGTCGTCGACGGTCGACGGGATCGTCATCTCGACGATCGGCCGGCGCGACCAGCCGGCGCGCTTCGCATCGTCGAACGCCGCATCCATATAGTCGAGGGTCGGGGCGATGATGATCCCGGCGCGGTGGTGTTCGGCGCATTCGCGGCCGGGCAGCACGGTGAAGTCGGGCAGTTCGGACAGCGCGACGTTCATCCGGAAGGTGCCGGAGCCGGTACGGTAGCCGGCGATGCGGCGGCGGAATTCCGGCGTCAGATCCGCCGGGTCGACGAGTCGGCGGTAGAGCAACGCCGGGCCAACATTGGCGGCGACGATCGGCGCGGCGACCTCGACACCGCCGGCCAGCGCGACGCCGGCGACCTTGCCGCCGTCGACCAGCAACCTTTCCACCTGGGTTTCCAGGCTGATCTCAACCCCCTGGCCCCGGCAGGCTGCGGCCATCGCCTGGGTGATCGCGCCCATGCCGCCGATCGTGTGGCCCCAGGCGCCCTTGTGGCCGTTGACCTCTCCAAACACGTGATGGAGCAGGACATAGGCCGAGCCGGGGGTCGAGGCGCCGGCGAAATTGCCGACCACCGCGTCGAAGCCGAAGGCGGCCTTGACCGCGTCGCTTTCGAACCAGCCGTCGAGGAAATCGCGCGCGCTCTGCACGAACAGGGCGAGCAGGTCGCGCTGGGCGGCGAGCGGCAGGGTGGCGAGCCGCCTACCCTGCGCCGCGGCGGCGACCAGCGCTCGGAGCCCGCCGCCGGCGTTGGGCGGCACGGTCAGCGCCATCGCGCGCAGCAGTTCGGCGATCCGTTCCAGCGCGTCGGAATAGGCGGGGAAAGCGGCGGCGTCGCGGGCGGAGAAGCGAGTGAATTCCGCCTGGGTGCGGGCCATGCCGCCGCCCAGCTTCAGATAACCGTCGCCGCGCGGGAAGAAATTGGCGATCGGCCGCTCGACGACGCGAAAGCCGTGGTCGGCCAGCTTCATGTCGGCGATCACCTTCGGCCGCAGCAGGCTGACCGTGTAGCTGGCGGTCGAGTTGCGGAAGCCGGGGTGGAATTCCTCGGTCACCGCCGCGCCGCCGACTACCGCGCGCCTTTCCAGCACCCGGACCTTCAGGCCGGCGCGGGCGAGGTAGAAGGCGCAGACCAGCCCGTTATGGCCGCCGCCGACGATCAGCGCGTCATAGCGCATGGGCAAGGCCCCCTTGCCGCCATTTCTACAGCAAAGCGGGCGGGCGGCAATCGGCCCCGGCGGAACGGATGGCGGTGGGGAGTGCTGTGCCTGGCTTGGTGGAGCCGAAGGGAATCGAACCCTTGACCTCGTCATTGCGAACGACGCGCTCTCCCAACTGAGCTACGGCCCCTCGCCAGTGCGCGGGGCGGCGCCCGCGAGGCGCCCCTGTAGCGGCAGGCCCGGCGCGATGCAACAACCTGTTTTGCCGGTCAGGCCGCTTCGCGCAACGCGGATTCGGTTTCGGCGATCCAGCCGCCGCCGAGCACCCGATCGCCGGCGTAGAGCACCGCCGCCTGCCCCGGCGCGACGCCATATTCCGGCGCGGCGAAACGCAGCCGGTCGCCGTCGAGCCGCGCCGCCACCGGCTTCGCCATCGACCGCACCTTGGCAAACAGCGGCCCGGCGTGGTCGCCGCCGATCCAGCTCAGGTCGGTCAGCCGCGCCGAGTCGACCGCCAACGCCCGGCGCGGGCCGACGACGACGCGGCGGGTCGCGGCGTCGAGGCGGATCACGTAGAGCGGTTCGGCCTGCCCGCCGATCTCGATGCCGCGCCGCTGGCCGACGGTGTAATGGATCAGCCCGCGATGGCGGCCGAGCACCCGGCCGGCGAGGTCGACGATCTCGCCCGCCGTCTCCGCCTCCGGCCGGACCTTGCGGACGACGCCGGCATAATCGCCGTCGGGGACGAAGCAGATGTCCTGGCTGTCCGGCTTGGCGGCGACGCCGAGGCCAAGCTCGGCGGCGAGCGCGCGCACCGCCGGCTTCGGCATGCCGCCGAGCGGGAAGCGCAGGAAATCGAGCTGCTCCGCCGTTGTCGCGAACAGGAAATAGCTCTGGTCGCGGGCCGGATCGGCGGCGCGGTGCAGTTCGGGCCCGGCCGGGCCGACGACGCGGCGGACATAATGGCCGGTCGCCAGGCAATCGGCGCCAAGCTCGCGCGCCAGGCCGAGCAGGTCGGTGAACTTCACCCCCATGTTGCACTGGACGCAGGGAATGGGGGTGCGGCCGGCGAGATATTCGTCGGCGAACGCCTCGATCACCGATTCCCGGAACCGGCTTTCATGGTCGAACACGTAATGGGCGATGCCGAGCCGGTCGCAGACCTGGCGCGCGTCGCGGATGTCCTGCCCGGCGCAGCAGGCGCCCTTGCGCCCGGTCGCCGCGCCATGGTCGTAAAGCTGCAGCGTCACGCCGATCGCCTCCGCCCCGGAACGCGCGGCGAGCGCCGCGACCACCGACGAATCGACGCCGCCGGACATCGCGACGACGATGCGGCGGGCGGCAAGCGGCTGGGGTAGCTGGAAATCGGCGGACATACCAAACGGGCCTGACGTGTTTCTGGTGGCGTGGCAGCCTCATAGCGCCGTTCGGCGGCGCGCGGAACCGTGTTGCCGGACCGCGCTGGCCTTAATCCTTTCGCCACATTTTTGCGGCGAGCGGACGGAAGGCGGCGACGACCTGCCGCCGAGTCACCGAAAAGGCACAGCCGGCTTTACGCCCTCTTCAGCCTTCGTCCCTAGAACAAGGGGCCGGGGCGACGGTTGAAGGACAGCGACACGGCATGGATCTGGGTTTCGCACGACTGGATCGACAAGGCGCGGTGCCACGGCCCGCGCGCGATCTGCCGGTGCTGCTCGCCGGCCTCGCCAGCCGTCAGATGACCAGTCCGACCGCCCTGGCCCAGGCCGCGCTGGCCGCGCCGGTGCGCGTTTCGGATCCGACGCTGGACGGCATGGTCGCCCTGTTCGGGCGTGGTGTTCAACGGGTTTCAGGCAGCTTCAACCCCGCGGTCGCGACGCTGCTAACCCGAACTACACCAACATGACCGGGGTTTTTACCTTGCCGTTTCAGCGTTCCTAAAACGGCGGAGGCATATGAGCGTCGGCGCAGTGAAGATCGGGGTGCGTACTGCCCCGCGTACAGAGGTAAGAATGATCGAGAACCAGAAAATCCGTCCCGCCCAGGTTATCGGCCCGCTCGGCGAGCCGCTGACGTTGGAGACGCTGCCGCCGGCCGACACCACCCGCTGGGTGGTGCGACGCAAGGCGGAAGTCGTCGCGGCGGTGAACGGCGGCCTGCTCTCGGTCGACGAGGTGTGCGACCGCTACAACCTGACGGTCGAGGAATTCGCCGGCTGGCAGCGCGCGGTCGACCGGTCCGGCATGCCGGGCCTGCGCGTCACCCGCATCCAGCACTACAAGTCGCTGTACGAGCGCCAGCAGAAATACTGAGCCGGCCCGGCAACCGGCGGCAGGAACCCGCGCCTGCCCCGGGCCCCGGCGGCGCCCCATGGGACGCCGCCGAAACAATCTGGCCTTTTAGCCGGAACAAGATCATCCTCTCACGCGTCTTTGCGGACACCATCCTGGCGGATGGGGCAAAAGCAGGAGGGATGCTATGGGTATCATCATCTGGTTGGTTGTCGGTGGCGTCATCGGGTGGTTGGCCAGCCTGGTCATGCGGACCGACGCCCAGCAGGGCGTTCTGCTCAACATCGTCGTCGGCATCATCGGCGCGTTCATCGGCGGGCTGATCTTTTCGGGGGGTTCGATCAACAACGCCCCGCTGACCGTCTATTCTTTCCTGGTATCCCTGGTCGGCGCGATCATCCTGCTGGCCATCGTCAACCTGATCCGGCGCGGCAGCGTCCGCTGACGCTGACCGTTGCGGCCGGCGCCCTCGCCAGGGCGCCGGCCGCAGCCTTGTTCACCGTCATTGCAGCTCGAAGCGGACGCTGAGCGTGATGCCGACCTGCTGCTCGCCGGCGACGAGCTTGCTCTGCGGCGCGGCGGCCATATCGAAGTTGCGCGCCATCATCACCGGCCGGGGCTGGGCGACACCGCCGCTTTCGCTGATCGAGACGATGCGCTTGACCTGCAGCCCCGCCGCCTTGGCATAAAGCTCGGCTCGGGCGCGGGCGATCTTCACCGCCGCCAGCCGCGCCTCGTCCAGCGCCTCTTCCGGCTTGTCCAGCGTCAGTTCCGGCCCCGAGATTTCGTTCGCGCCCTCCTTGACCAGCGCGTCGAGGATCGGGCCGGCCCGGTCGATTTCGCGAAAGCGGATCCTGACCTGGTTCGACGCCTGGTAGCCGGTCAGCACCGGTGGCGTGTTCTGTTCGTAGCGATATTGCGGGCTGAGCGCGATCCGCGCCGTCTGCATGTCGCGGTCGGCGATGCCGGCGCGTTTCAGCGCCGCGACGACCCGGTCGACCCGCGCCGCATTGTCGCGCATCGCCGTCGCCGCATCGGCGGCGGTGGTGGTGACGCCGGCGGTGATCAACGCGACATCGGGCACCCGCGTCGTCTCCCCCGTCGCCTCGATGTCGAGCAGCGTGCCGGTGACGGGCGTGACCGGCACCGCCGTCTGCGCGGCCAGCGGGGCGGCAGCGGCGGCCAGCGCCAGCGGAACGAGAGCGGTCTTCATGCGAATAATCCTCCACACGCAACGGGATGGCGATGCTTTCAGCACGCCCGGCCTGCATCGCCGATGAACGGCCGGCTCAGCGGGTGCGCGACCACATGACCAGGCGGTAGAGGATCAGCAGCAGCGCCGCGCCGAGCGCCGCCGCCACGTGGATCGTCCCCCCGCCCGCACCGATCGCGGCGGCGCGGCAGACGAAACCGCCAAGCAGCGCGCCGGCGATGCCGAGCAGGATGGTGACGACGAAGCCGCCGGGGTCGCGCCCGGGCATGGCCAGCTTGCCGACGACCCCGATGACGAGGCCGATCGCGATCCAGACCGGCACATGTTCCATGCCGCCTCCCTTGTCTGACTGTATCGCCGCTGCAACGACACGGGAAAAACGTCTGCCCATATGGCAAGGAAATCAAGCGTCATGCGGCGGATCGACACCATTCCCGCTTGGGTACGGCGCCGGTTTCGGTTATAAACGCCGCCCGCGTCCGGCGGCGGCGCATCCCCGACCAGAAACAACAGCCTTTCAAAACGTGCCTTGAGCCGGGTGACTTATTGATATAATACAGTCCCGCGCCAGTCGTTCAAGGCGGAAAGTGAGAGACATGAATTACGAGGGTGGCTTTTCCCACGACGCCGACGTGATCGCGCAGGATTCGCCGCCCCGGCGCTGGACCCGCAGGCGGATCGCCATCGTAGCGGCCATCGCCGTCGTGCTCATCGCCGCGCTGGCCTTCTACCTGCGCGGCAAGAGCGCGACGCCGGCGGCAAGCGGCGGCGCGCAGCAGCAGCAGCCGACGGTCACCGTGTTCGTCCCCGGCCGCCAGTCGGTCGACCATGAGATCAGCGCGACCGGCTCGCTCGCCGCGCAGGTCGACATGCCGGTCGCCGTCGTCGGCGAAGGCGGCATGGTGACGCGGGTGCTGGTCCAGCCCGGCCAATGGGTCGGCGCCGGCGCGGTGCTGGCGACGATCGAACGTTCGGTGCAGACCCAGCAGATCGCCCAGCAGCAGGCGGCGCTGAACGTCGCGCGCGCCGACGCCCGCATCGCCCAGGCCAACCTCGATCGCGCGGTGCAGCTGGTCGATCGCGGCTTCATCTCCAAGGCGCAGGTCGAACAGTTGCAGGCGACCCGCGACGCCGCCAACGCCCGCGTCGGCCTGGCCCAGGCGCAGTTGGGCGAGATGCGGGCGCGCACCGGGCGGCTCGACATCCGCGCCCCCGCCGCCGGGCTGGTCCTGACCCGCACGGTCGAGCCGGGCCAGGTGGTCGGCGCCGGCACCGGCACGCTGTTCCGCATGGCCAGGGGCGGCGAGCTGGAACTGCGCGCGCAGTTGAGCGAGGACGACATGACCCGGCTGAAGGTCGGCGCCTCCGCCACCGTCATCCCGGTCGGTTCCGACAAGAGCTTCGCCGGCCGCATCTGGCAGCTGTCGCCGGTGATCAACCCCGATACGCGCCAGGGCATCGCCCGCATCGCCCTGCCCTACGACCCGGCACTGCGCCCCGGCGGCTTTGCCCAGGCGTCGATCCTCGCCGGCACCGATTCGGTGCCGCTGGTCCCCGATTCGGCGGTGCAGAGCGACGACAAGGGCAGCTTCGTCTACATCGTCGGCAAGGACAATGTCGCGACGCGCCGCGCGATCACCGTCGGCCAGGTGACCGACCGCGGCGTGTCGGTCACCAGCGGGCTGGACGGCAGCGAGCAAGTCGTCATGTCGGCCGGCGGCTTTCTCAGCCCGGGGCAGAAGGTGCGCCCGGTCCCCCGCAAGGCCGGCTGAGGACGTCCCGGCATGAACTTCCGCAACATCTCCGCCTGGTCGATCCGCAACCCGGTTCCGCCGCTGGTCATCTTCATCGCGCTGACCCTGGCGGGGATCGTCGCGTTCATGCGGATGGACGTGCAGAACGATCCGGACATCGACTTCCCCGGCGCGATGGTCATCATCACCCAGCCGGGCGCCGCGCCGACCGAGCTGGAAACCCAGGTCACCCAGCGGGTCGAGGCGGCGGTGCGGACGATCGAGGGGATCGACGAGATCAACTCGACCGTCACCGAAGGCCAGTCGCAGACCTTTATCCAGTTCGCGATCGGCACCCCGATCGACCGCGCCGTCACCGACGTGCGCGACAAGCTGTCGCAGATCCGCAGCAACCTGCCCGACGGCATCCTGGAACCGCAGGTCATCCGCCTGTCCACATCCGGCAACACGCTGGCCTATTACGCCGCCGAAGCCGACGACATGACGCTGGAGGAGCTGAGCTGGTACGTCGACAACACCGTCGCAAAGGCGCTGCTGGCGGTGCCGGGGATGGGCGACGTCTACCGCCGCGGCGGCGTCGACCGCGAAATCCGCATCATCCTCGACCCCGCCCGGATGCAGTCCTACGGCCTGACCGCGACGGCGGTGAACAGCCAGCTGCGCCAGGTCAACCTGAACGCCGCCGGCGGCAGGGCCGAGATCGCCGGGTCCGAACAGTCGGTCCGCATCCTCGGCAACGCCCGCAACGCCTATACCCTCGGCCAGACCCAGATCGCGATCGGCAACGGCCGCACCGTCAAGCTGTCCGACATCGCCGACGTGCGCGACCTCTACGCCGAACAGCGCTCGATCTCGCGCACCGGCGGCAAGCAGGTGCTGAGCTTCGGCTTCGAACGCGCCAAGGGCACGTCCGACGTCACCGTCTACGACGGCGCGGTCGACGTGCTGAAAAAGCTGAACAAGCAGAACCCGAAGGTCACCTTCACCGAGCTGTTCACCAACGTCGACTACACCAAGGAACAATATCATTCGGCGATGAACGCCATGGTCGAAGGCGCCGTGCTCGCGGTCATCGTCGTCTTCCTGTTCCTGCGCGACTGGCGGGCGACGATCATCTCGGCGCTGGCGATCCCGCTGTCGGCGATCCCGACCTTCTGGTTCATGGATCTGATGGGCTTCACGCTGAACAGCCTGACCCTGCTCGGCCTAAGCCTCGTCGCCGGCGTGCTGGTCGACGACGCGATCGTCGAGATCGAGAATATCGTGCGCCATATGCGGATGGGCAAATCCGCCTATCAGGCGGCGATCGACGCCGCCGACGAAATCGGCCTCGCCGTGCTCGCCACCACTTCCACCATCGTCGCGGTGTTCCTGCCGGTCGGGATGATGCCCGGCGTGTCCGGCCAGTTCTTCAAGAATTTCGGCCTGACCGTGGTGGCCGCGGTGCTGATGAGCCTTGCGGTCGCGCGGATGATAACGCCGATGCTGGCCGCCTATTTCCTCCACGCCCACGGCCAGCAGAAACACGGCGAAGGCCGGCTGATGGACCTGTACATGGCGGTCCTGCGCTGGACGCTGCGCCACCGCTGGTGGACGGTCGGCGCCGGGGGCTTCGCCTTCGCGATGACGATCCTGGTGTTCAGCCAGCTACCGATGACCTTCCAGCCGTCGATCAATTCCGACACCAGCCGGATTGCGATCAAGATGGTGCCGGGCACCACGCTGGAGCAGACGACGGCGATGGCCGACCGCGTCGCGGCGATGATGGAAAAGCGCACCGACGTGGTCGCGGGCACGTTCGAACGCATCGACGTCGGCAGCGCCACCGTCTATCTGCGCCTGCGCAAGGACCGGCCGATGTCGAGCGTCGAGTTCGAACGCTCGGTCGCGCCTGAGCTGGCGCGCATCCCCGACGCGCGGGTCAATTTCCAGTCGCAGTTCGGCGGCGGCGGCGGCAGCAACCGCGACATCTCGATCACGCTGGGCGGCGACGACCCGGAAAAGCTGAACGAGACCGCGCGCCGCATCCTCGACGAGATGAGCCACCTGCGCGAAATCGTCGCGCCGCGCATCGAGGGCAATCTGCAGCGCCCCGAAATCGTGCTGACCCCGCGCCTCGACCTCGCCGCGCAGCTCGGCGTCACCACCCAGGCGCTGAGCCAGGCGATCCGCATCGCGACGCTCGGCGAGATCGACCAGAACAGCGCCAAATTCTCGCTGTCCGATCGCCAGATCCCGATCCGCGTCGCGCTGAACGAGGATTCGCGCCAGCGGCTGGCGACGATCCGCAACCTGCCGGTGCAGACGCTGACCGGCGGATCGGTGCCGCTGTCGGTCGTCGCCGATATCGGCTTCGGCGCCGGGCCGACCCAGATCGACCGCAACAACCAGGTCCGCCGCCTGACCATCGGCGCCGATCTGGCGCCGGGGCTGGTCAGCGGCCAGGCGATGGAGAAGATCAACAAGCTGCCGTCGCTGCAGAACCTGCCGATGGGGGTCAGCCGCCTGATCCTGGGCGATTCGAAGTGGCAGCAGGAAATGCTGGTCAATTTCGCGATCGCCGTCGTCGCCGGCGTGCTGCTGGTGTTCGGCGTACTGGTCCTGCTCTACCGCAGCATGATGGCGCCGCTGGTCAACATGGGCTCGCTGCTGCTCGCCCCGCTCGGCGGCGGGCTGGCGCTGCTGTTGACCGGCAACCCCCTGTCGCTGCCGGTGTTCATCGGCGTGCTGATGCTGCTCGGCATCGTCGGCAAGAACTCGATCCTGCTCGTCGACTTCGCGCTGGAGGAGATTCACAAGGGGGTGCCCAAATACGAGGCGATCGTCGACGCCGGCCACAAGCGCGCCCAGCCGATCGTGATGACCACGGTGGCGATGGTCGCCGGCATGGTGCCGACGGCGATCGCGCTGACCGGCGACGGCGCCTGGCGCGCGCCGATGGGCATCACCGTGATCGGCGGCCTGATCCTGTCGACGCTGCTGACCCTGCTGATCGTCCCCGCCGCGTTCAGCCTGGCGGTCGGCTTCGAACGGTGGATCGGGCCGAAGCTGTCGAAGCACCTGACCAACGGCGGCGCAGCCGCCCCGCCGCCGGCGGCGCAGCCGGCCGAATGACCCCGCCGTCCGCCCGCCCTTTCCGGGCCGGGCGGACGAAAGGGGTTGAACCATTCCACCCCCGGTTCATTCTGAACGCATGAGCTTCTTTGCCCGTACCCGGCTCGACCGCCTGCACACGCCGCAAAGCTATGCCGGCATGCGGGTGACCGCGACCGGCCTGCTGCTGGCGATGGCGGCGGTCTACCTCGCCGCCCGCCATTTCGAGCCGATCCACCCGGCCGCCGGATTCGTCCGCGCGTTCGCCGAGGCGGCGATGGTCGGCGGGCTGGCCGACTGGTTCGCGGTCACCGCGCTGTTCCGCCACCCGCTGCGCCTGCCGATCCCGCACACCGCGATCATCCCGCGCAACAAGGACCGGATCGGCGATACGCTGGCGCTGTTCCTGCGCGACAATTTCCTGACCCCGTCGGTGGTCGCGCGGCGGATGCGGGGCGTCGACGTCGCCGGCGCCGCCGGCCGTTTCCTGACCGCGCCGACGGTGGGCGGCGAGGGGCGGCTGCGCGACGGCGCCTCGCGCCTGGTCGCCGACATACTGGGCGCGCTCGACCAGGAACGGCTGGGCGGCATGGTCAAGGGCGCGATCGTCCAGCGCATCGCCGCGATCGATTTCGCGCCGATCCTCGGCCAGGCGCTGAGCGCCGCGATCAAGGAGGACCGCCACGTCCCCCTGCTCGACGGCGCGATTCGCTGGGCCGGCCGCGCGCTCGAGGCGAACGAACATCTGATCCGCGCGATGATCCACGAACGTGCCGGCGCGGTGATGCGCTGGACCGGGCTGGACGAGACGCTGGCCAACAAGATCATCGACGGCCTGCTGCGCCTGCTCGACGAGATGAGCATCGACCCGGCACACCCGTTGCGCGTCCGCGCCGAGGACGGGCTGAACGCGCTGGCCGACGACCTGCAGAGCGAGGAAAGGCTGCGCCGCCGCGTCGCCGATCTGCGCGACGCATTGCTCGACAACCCGGCGATGCGTCACTGGATCGACGGGCTGTGGGAACAGGCGCGCGCCGCGCTGCTCGGCGCGGTCAACGACCCCGGCTCGGCAATGAGCGGGCGACTGGGAGAGATGGCGAAGCAATTGGGCGAGGCGTTGCAGCAGGACGAACGGCTGCGCCTGACGATCAACCGCTTCGTCCGCCGCGCCGCCGTCGGCGGGGCCGCGCGCTACGGCGACGGCATCGTCACGCTGGTGTCGGACACCATTCGCGGCTGGGACGCGCGCACCGTCACCGACCGGCTGGAAGCCGCCGTCGGCCGCGACCTGCAATATATCCGGGTCAACGGCACGCTGGTCGGCGGCCTCGTCGGCCTGACCATCCACACGCTGAACCACGTCGGCTAGGCCGGACCGTCATTGCGAGGAGCGCAGCGACGCGGCAATCCAGGGCGCCCGTCGATCGCCGCGGGGCTCAGTCGCCGCCGTCGCGCTCGATCGCGGCGCCGACCGCCTGCAGCTTTTCCTCCAGCCGCTCGTAACCGCGGTCGAGATGGTAGACGCGGGCGACATGGGTCTCGCCCTCGGCCGCAAGCCCGGCGATGATCAGGCTCATCGACGCGCGCAGGTCGGTCGCCATCACTTGGGCGCCGTGCAGCCGCTCGACCCCGGCGACGACGGCAGTACGGCCGGACACGCGGATATCGGCGCCCATACGCGCCAGTTCCGGCACGTGCATGTAGCGGTTCTCGAAGATCGTCTCGGTCAGCACGCTCGACCCCTCAGCCAGCGCGAGCAGCGCCATGAACTGCGCCTGCATGTCGGTGGCGAAACCGGGGTAGGGCGCGGTCGACAGGGTCAGCGGGCGGATCGGCCCGTCGGCGGCGACGCGCAGCCCGTCGGCCAGTTCCTCGACATGGATGCCGGCCTCGACCAGCGCGGCGATCGTCGCGCGCATCTCGTCGGCGCAGGCGCCGATCAGGTCGAGCGCGCCGCCGGTGATCGCCGCCGCGCAGGCATAGCTGCCCGCCTCGATCCGGTCGGCCATCACCTTGTAGGTGGCGCCGTACAGCTCCTTCACCCCGTCGATGACCAGCCGGCTGTCGCCGATGCCGTCGATCTTCGCGCCCATCGCCACCAGGCAGCGGCACAGGTCGACGATTTCCGGCTCGCGCGCGGCATTGTCGAGGACGGAGCGCCCGCTCGCCAGCACCGCCGCCATGACGGCATTTTCGGTGGCGCCGACCGAGACGACCGGGAAGGTGAAGTCGCCGCCGGGCAGCCGCCCGCCCGGCGCCACCGCCTTCACATAGCCGGCGGCCAGCTCGATCTCCGCGCCCAGCGCCTCCAGCGCCTTCAGGTGCAGGTCGATCGGCCGATTGCCGATGGCGCAGCCGCCGGGCAGCGACACCGTCGCCTCGCCCGCCCGCGCGACCAGTGGGCCGAGCACCAGGATCGACGCGCGCATCTTGCGGACGATGTCGTAGGGCGCGACCGTCGAAGTGACCCGGTTGGCGCGCAGCGTCATCACCCGGCCGAAATCCTCCGGGCTGGCGCCCTCGATCGTCGTCGACACGCCCATCTGGTTGAGCAGGTGGCCGAACGCGTCGACATCGGCCAGCCGCGGCAGGTTGCGCAGGGTCAGCGGCTCGTCGGTCAGCAGCGCGCAAGGGAGCAGGGTCAGCGCCGCGTTCTTGGCGCCCGAAATCGGCAGCCGGCCCTCAAGCCGCCTGCCGCCGGTGATGATGATGCGATCCATGAATGCGATCTAGAGCATCCGGTGGAAATGTGGGAACCGGTTTTTCGTGGGGGGTGGTGCGTCCCTCGACTGCGCTCGGGATGGACGGGTTGGGACCAGGGCTTCGGCGCTTCCGTCATCGCGAGCCGCGAAGCGGCGCGGCGATCCCAGCCATTCTAACCGCCTACGCCTTCTCCAGCGTGCATTGCAGCGGGTGCTGGTTCTGGCGGGCGAAGTCGATGACCTGGTTGACCTTCGCTTCCGCCACTTCGTAGCTGAACACGCCGCAGACGCCGACGCCCTTCTGGTGGACGTGGAGCATCACCCGCGTCGCCGCCTCCATATCCATGCGGAAAAAGCGCTGGAGGACGAGGACGACGAACTCCATCGGCGTATAGTCGTCGTTCAGCATCAGCACCTTGTAAGGTGCCGGCTTCTTGGTCCGCGTGCGCGTGCGGGTGGCGACGCCGAGGCCGGTGCCCTCGTCGTCCCCCTCGCCGGTCTTGCGGGTTGCCATGGTCGTGCCGCGCGGTTCGTGCA
Source organism: Sphingomonas flavalba (assembly GCF_004796535.1). Classification (GTDB taxonomy): domain Bacteria; phylum Pseudomonadota; class Alphaproteobacteria; order Sphingomonadales; family Sphingomonadaceae; genus Sphingomonas_L; species Sphingomonas_L flavalba. The sequence goes on from NZ_SPHY01000008.1 coordinate 131,243, forward strand.
TGGGCCGAGAATATGGCATCGCCCGCCCCGAGGGCAAGGGCGGGAATGGCTTAACCCTTTCCGTACCGGATCGGCGCCGGCGCTTGTCATCCACCGGCCGACCGCCCATTTCAGGCCCCGAAAGCGCCCTTGCCTCGCGCGAACAAATCTGGAACAAAGCCGGCCATGCTCACCCATATCTCCGTGCGCGGCGCGCGCGAGCACAACCTGAAGGGCGTCGACGTCGACCTGCCCCGCGACTCGCTGATCGTCATCACCGGCCTGTCGGGCAGCGGCAAGTCCAGCCTGGCGTTCGACACCATCTATGCCGAGGGGCAGCGCCGCTATGTCGAGTCGCTATCGGCCTATGCCCGCCAGTTCCTCGAGATGATGCAGAAGCCGGACGTCGATTATATCGAGGGCCTGTCGCCAGCGATCTCGATCGAGCAGAAGACGACCAGCCGCAACCCGCGCTCGACCGTCGCCACCGTCACCGAGATCTACGACTATATGCGCCTGCTGTGGGCGCGCGTCGGCATCCCCTATTCCCCGGCGACCGGAGAGCCGATCGCCGCGCAGACGGTGACCCAGATGGTCGACCGGGTGATGGCCCTGCCGGAAGGCAGCCGCCTCTACCTGCTCGCGCCGGTCGTGCGCGGCCGCAAGGGCGAATACCGCAAGGAACTGGCCGAATGGCAGAAGGCCGGCTTCACCCGCGTCCGCATCGACGGCCAGTTCTACGACATCGAGGAGGCGCCCGCCCTCGACAAGAAATACAAGCACGACATCGAGATCGTCGTCGACCGCATCGTCGTGCGCGGCGACATCGCCACCCGGCTGGCCGATTCGTTCGAAACCGCGCTGAAGCTGGCCGACGGCCTCGCCTATGTCGACCCGGCCGACGCCGGCGGCGGCACGGCGGAGGAGGCGGAGCAGGACGGGCAGAAAGGCGGCATGAAGCTCGACTATGCGCCGCCCGGCCGCATCGTCTTTTCGGAGAAATTCGCCTGTCCCGTCTCCGGCTTCACCATCGCCGAGATCGAGCCGCGCCTGTTCAGCTTCAACGCGCCGCAGGGCGCCTGCCCCGCCTGCGACGGGCTGGGCGAGAAGCTGATCTTCGACGAGGATCTCGTCGTCCCCAACCACGCGCTGTCGATCAAGAAGGGGGCGATCGTCCCCTGGGCCAAGTCCAACCCGCCAAGCCCCTATTACATGCAGGTGCTGGCCAGCCTGGCCGCCGAGTTCGGCTTCGCGCTCGACACGCCGTGGCAGGCGCTGCCGGCCGAGATCCACGACACGATCCTCTACGGCACCAAGGGCAAACCGGTCACCCTGCGCTTTCAGGACGGGCGCAAATCCTATGAGGTGAAGAAGCCGTTCGAGGGGGTGATCGGCAACCTCAACCGCCGCCTGCTCCAGACCGAGAGCGCGTGGATGCAGGAGGAGCTGGGCAAATACCAGTCCTCCGCGCCGTGCGAGGTCTGCCACGGCGCCCGGCTGAAGCCGGAGGCGCTGGCGGTCAAGCTGGCGATGACCGACATCAGCGCGGCGACCCGGCTGTCGGTGGTCGACGCGCTCGCCTGGTTCACCGCCCTGCCGGACAAGCTTTCCGACCAGCAGCGCCGGATCGCCGAACGCATATTGAAGGAGATCGTCGAGCGGCTCGGCTTCCTCAACAATGTCGGGCTCGATTACCTGAACCTGGACCGGACCAGCGGCACCCTGTCCGGCGGGGAAAGCCAGCGCATCCGCCTCGCCAGCCAGATCGGCAGCGGCCTTTCCGGCGTGCTCTACGTGCTCGACGAACCGTCGATCGGCCTGCATCAGCGTGACAACGACATGCTGCTCGTCACGCTGCGCCGGCTGCGCGACCTGGGCAACACCGTCATCGTCGTCGAGCATGACGAGGATGCGATCCGCCAGGCCGATTACATCGTCGACATGGGGCCGGGCGCCGGCGCCCATGGCGGCCGGGTGGTGGCGAGCGGCACGCTGCCGGAATTGCTTGCCCACCAAGGCAGCGTCACCGCCGACTATCTCGCCGGGCGGCGGGCGATCGCGGTGCCGGCGAAGCGGCGCAAGGGCAGCGGCAAGACGCTGACCGTGCGCGGCGCCACCGCCAACAACCTGAAATCGGTGACCGCCAGCATCCCGCTCGGCACCTTCACCTGCGTCACCGGCGTGTCCGGCTCCGGCAAGTCGAGCCTGACGATCGACACGCTCTACGCCACCGCCGCGCGCCAACTGAACGGCGCCCGGCTGCTCGCCGGCCAGCATGCCGGGATCGACGGGCTGCAGCACCTCGACAAGGTCATCGACATCGACCAGTCGCCGATCGGCCGCACCCCGCGCAGCAACCCGGCGACCTACACCGGTGCCTTCACCACCATCCGCGACTGGTTCGCCGGCCTGCCGGAAAGCGAGGCGCGCGGCTACAAGCCCGGCCGGTTCAGCTTCAACGTCAAGGGCGGCCGCTGCGAGGCGTGCAAGGGCGACGGGGTGCTGAAGATCGAGATGCACTTCCTGCCCGACGTCTACGTCACCTGCGACGTGTGCAAGGGCGCCCGCTACAACCGCGAGACGCTGGAGGTGAAGTTCAAGGGCCACAGCATCGCCGACGTGCTCGACATGACGGTCGAGGACGCGGCGGAATTCTTCAAGGCGGTGCCGCCGATCCGCGACAAGATGGCGACGCTGGTCGAAGTCGGCCTGGGCTATATCAAGGTCGGCCAGCAGGCGACGACGCTGTCCGGCGGCGAGGCGCAGCGCGTCAAGCTGGCCAAGGAGCTGAGCCGCCGGGCGACCGGCAACACCCTCTACATCCTCGACGAGCCGACCACCGGCCTGCATTTCGAGGATGTCCGCAAATTGCTGGAAGTGCTGCATGCGCTGGTCGACCACGGCAACAGCGTCGTCGTCATCGAGCATAATCTCGACGTGATCAAGACCGCCGACTGGATCGTCGACCTCGGGCCGGAAGGCGGCGTCAAGGGCGGCGAGGTGATCGTCAGCGGCACGCCGGAAGCGGTGGCCAGGGAACCGCGCAGCTTCACCGGCCGCTACCTGGCCCCCATGCTTGCCAGCGCCGCGCCGGCGGTGAAAGCGGACGCGGCACCGGCACGCAGCAAACCCCGACGCAAGGCCGCCGCGCGCTAGGCTCCGTCCCCACCCCCGCACCGGGGCTGCGGTGATCCGTTCCCCCGCCGTCGTTCCAGCCGAACCAACTGGCGCCGTCGCCCGCTGCCGTACCCTGCACAGATGTTGCCCAATTACCCTGACAATCGGCCTTTGGTCGGATATGGCCGGGGCACCCCCCATGCTAGGCTTGCCCTGTCTGTGGGGAGACAGCGAATGGGCGGTATATGATCGCGGGCCGGCCCTGGCACCTGTGGATGATCGGCCTTCTGGGCGTTGCCTGGAACGGTTTCGGCGCCTTCGACTATATCATGACCGAAACCCGCAACGCCGCCTATATGGCCGCCTTTCCACCCGAACAGCTCGCCTATTTCTACGGCTTCCCGCTGTGGGCGACGGCGGGCTGGGCGCTCGGCGTCTGGGGCGGGGTGGCGGGCGCGCTGCTGCTGTTGCTGCGCAGCCACTGGGCGGTGCTCGCCTTCGCCATATCGCTGTTCGGCCTGGCGATCGCGACGCTCTACCAGATGGCCGCGCCGGTCCCCGCCAGCCTGCGCACCGCCGAAGCCCTTGCGATGACCGGCGCGATCTGGCTCATCGCCCTGCTGCTGCTCTGGTACGCCCTCGGCATGCGCGGGCGCGGGGTGCTGCGGTAGGGGAAGCGGGGGAGCGGCCGCTCCCCCGCCTGAAATCTCCGTCATCGCGAGGCGCCCTTCCGGGCGCCGCCGCGATCCGGCGCAGCGTGCGGATTGCCGCGCCGCTATGCGGCTCGCAATGACGGCCGGCGCTCTCCTCAGTCGTGCTCGCGCCCGCCGGCGCCCATATACAGTTCCGATCCAGTTTCCCGGAACTTCTCGCTCATCTGCTTCATGCCCGCCTCCGCTTCCTCGGCGGCGAGGAAGGCGGTGCTGTCCTGGTTCTGCTTCGCGGCGAACTCCCGGACCTCCTGGGTGATCTTCATCGAGCAGAATTTGGGGCCGCACATCGAGCAGAAATGCGCGGTCTTGGCGCCTTCGGCGGGCAGCGTCTGGTCGTGGTACTGCTCCGCCGTGTCGGGATCGAGCGACAGGTTGAACTGGTCGCGCCAGCGGAATTCGAAACGGGCGCGGCTGAGCGCGTCGTCGCGCAGCTTGGCCGCCGGGTGGCCCTTGGCCAGATCGGCGGCATGGGCGGCCAGCTTGTAGGTGACGACGCCGACCTTCACGTCGTCGCGGTCGGGCAGGCCGAGATGCTCCTTCGGCGTCACGTAGCAGAGCATCGCGGTGCCGAACCAGCCGATCATCGCCGCGCCGATCGCCGAGGTGATGTGGTCGTAGCCCGGCGCAATATCGGTGGTCAGCGGCCCGAGCGTGTAGAACGGCGCCTCACCGCACGCCTCAAGCTGCTTGTCCATATTGGCCTTGATCTTGTGCATCGGCACATGGCCCGGCCCCTCGATCATCACCTGGACGTCATGACGCCAGGCGATCTGGGTCAGTTCGCCCAGCGTCGCCAGTTCGGCGAACTGGGCCTCGTCATTGGCATCGGCGATCGAGCCGGGGCGCAGGCCGTCGCCCAGGCTGAAGGCGATGTCATAGGCCTTCATGATCTCGCAAATGTCCTCGAATCGGGTGTAGAGGAAGCTCTCCTTGTGGTGGGCGAGGCACCATTTCGCCATGATCGAGCCGCCGCGGCTGACAATGCCGGTCACCCGCTTCGCGGTCATCGGCACGAACGGCAGGCGCACGCCGGCGTGGATGGTGAAATAGTCGACGCCCTGTTCCGCCTGCTCGATCAGCGTGTCGCGGAAGATGTCCCAGGTCAGGTCCTCGGCAATGCCGCCGACCTTTTCCAGCGCCTGGTAGATCGGCACGGTGCCGATCGGCACCGGCGAGTTGCGGACGATCCATTCGCGGGTGTCGTGGATGTTGCGGCCGGTCGACAGGTCCATCACCGTGTCGGCGCCCCAGCGGATCGACCAGACCAGCTTGTCGACTTCGCTCGCCACGTCCGACGCGACGGCGCTGTTGCCGATATTGGCGTTGATCTTGACCAGGAAGTTGCGGCCGATCGCCATCGGCTCGGTTTCCGGGTGGTTGACGTTGGCGGGGATGATCGCGCGGCCGCGCGCCACCTCGTCCCGCACGAATTCCGGCGTCACATAGTCGGGGATGGCGGCGCCGAAATCCTGGCCGTCGCGAATATGGTTCGCGATCCGCTCGCGCCCCAGATTCTCGCGGATCGCGACATATTCCATTTCCGGGGTGATGATGCCCCGCCGTGCATAATGCATCTGGGTGACATTGCCGCCCGGTTTGGCGCGCAGCGGCTTGCGCCCCGTCGCCGGGAATTGCGGCACCCCGCCGGAGCGGTCCGGGCCGAGCTGGCCGTTGTCTTCCGGCCGGATTTCGCGCCCGGCATAGCGCTCGACGTCGCCGCGTCCTTCGATCCAGGCCCGCCGCCGCTCCGGCAGGCCGGCCATGATGTCGATCGCCGCGTCCGGGTCGGTATAGGGGCCGCTGGTGTCGTAGACGTTCAGCGGCGGCTCGCCGGAGGTGGGCTCCAGCGCGATCTCGCGCATCGCCACGCCCAGTGGGCCAACATGCACCTTGCGGCTGCCACGAATGGCGCCGGTCGTCACCTTCAGCTCGGTACGCGCGGGAATGTCGGCCATCTTCACTCTCCATCAGGCCGGAGAGCGGGCGCGGTTTTCCGGTGAAAAGCCGCTCCCTCCCTCCGCCGGTATCAACCGGATCAGGTTCAGCGGGTCGCGGCCGTCACAGCCGCCTCTCAGCCGCTCGCGCGGCCCCCCGGGGATGAGAAGGGACCCTAGGCCATCGCGCCGTATAAGGGAAGCGTCAGAAGGTGTAGCCGACGCCGAGCGCGCCAACCCACTGGTCGGCGTCGCCGGCGACGGAGACCAGCGGCGATCGCTTGAAATCGCCGAGCAACCGCGCATAGCCGCCGACCGCGAACAGGTTCCAGCCGCGCCTGAGGTCGCCGGACAACGACTGGCCAAACAAGACCTTGAAATTGATATCCTTTATGCCCCCGTCAAGGGTGTAGGCCGGCAGGCCGCTCGCCGCCGCCCCCGCGGGGGTCACGCCGAAATAATAGCGGGCGTAATCGCCGCCGACGATGTTCGCCGCCGCCGCCAGCCCAACATAGGTCGTGCGGCTGAGCGGCGTGCCGTAGCTGAGCGTTGGCGAGACGACGAAGCTGCCATGCGCCCCGGCGACGTCATGCTGCCATGACACCGACAGCGACAGCGTGTCGTAGGCGCTGGTGACGACGCCGGTCTTGCCGATGCCGGCATAGCCGCCCAGCTCGACTGCGACGGATCGCTTGCCGAGCGCCGACACCCGCGCATCGCCCAGCTTGCGCGTGGTGCGGTTCAGGTTGAGCCCGGCGACCGGCCCGAACTGGATGTCCAGCGCATCGGCCGGCTCACGGACCAGGTCGACATAGAGCGTGGTTCCAACGGTCGAGAAAGCGAAGCCGGACAGTTTGCCGCGGATCACCCCGCCCGGCACGAAGCGGGTCGAATCGGCGCCATCGTAGCGCGGCACCAGCGCGCCGCCGATGCCGATCGTCACCGTGTCGCGATCCGGATCGAGCCCGTCCTCCGCCTGCGCAATCGCCGGCGCCCCGCCGCTCAGCAGCCACAGCACCAACCCGGTTGCGGCTCCGCCGCGCGCGCCCGTCATCCTCACGCATGATCCCTTTTATGTTTCGTGTGGTGCCAACGTCCTGAAACTGCGGAAGTTGCGCCGCGTGACGCGCCGCCCGCCCAAACCCGTCATTGCGAGCCCCGCGGGGGGCGCGGCAATCCCCATGGCCATGTCACCATTTGGTGGAGAGATTGCTTCGCTGCGATCGCAATCACGGAAAGCGGATCGCCGCGCCCTAGCATTTTCAAGTCAGGTGGACACACCTGACGACTCGGAAAATGCGGAAAACAAAAGAAAATGAGAGCATGTTCGGATTCAATCTAATCGGAACATGCTCTAGATCCGCTCGCCGGTCAGCCGCTGGCAGATCAGGTCGAGCTGGTCGAGCGTGCCATAGGCGATGGTGACCGTGCCGCTGGCGCCGCCATGGGCGATCCTGACCTTCAGGCCCAATATGTCGGCCAACTGCCGTTCCAGCGCGGCGACGTCGGCGTTGCCTTCGCCGGGCGCGCGCGGCGGCTTCGTGGTGCCGCCCTGCTTCGCGGCGCGGGCGAGCCGTTCGGTTTCGCGCACCGACAGGCCGCGCGCGATCACCTCGGCGGCCAACCTCTCCGGATCGGCGGCGGTCACCAGCGCGCGGGCGTGGCCCATGTCCAGCCCGCCATTGGCGACCATCGTCTGCACCGCCGGCGGCAGGTCGAGCAGCCGCATCATGTTGGCGACGTGGCTGCGCGACTTGTGGACCAGCCGGCCGAGCGCCTCCTGGCTATGGCCGAACCGGTCGATCAGCTTGCGGTAGGCGATCGCTTCCTCGATCGCGTTCAGGTCCTCGCGCTGGATATTCTCAACCAGCGCGATCTCCAGCGTCTCCGCCTCGTCGAAATCCCGAACGATTACAGGAACTTCATGGAGCTGCGCGCGCTGTGCCGCCCGCCAGCGCCGCTCGCCGGCAACGATCTGGTAGCCGCCGCCCAGCGGCCGCACCACGATCGGCTGGATCAACCCGCGCGCCGCGATCGACCGGGCCAGTTCGTCCAGCGCATCCTCGTCGAAATGGCGGCGCGGCTGTTCCGGGTGCGGCGCGATCGCCGCCACCGCGACAAGCTGGACGCCGGGCGAGCGCCCCTCGGCCGCCGCCACCGGTTCCTCGCGCGCCGTCTCGCCGAGCAGCGACGACAGGCCGCGCCCCAGCCCGCTGGGCCGGCGCTTGCCGGACAGGAACGGATTGCCGGCCGCGTCGCTCATGCCGCCTGCGCGATCCGCGGCAGCCGGCCGATCACCTCGCGGGCCAGCGCGATATAGGCTTCCGAGCCGGGGCAGCGATGGTCGTAGATCAGCGCCGGTACGCCATAGCTCGGCGCCTCCGACAGGCGGACGTTGCGCGGGATGACGGTGCGGAACACCACCTCGCCCAGCACGGCGCGCACGTCCTGCGCCACCTGCTCGGTCAGGTTGTTGCGCCGATCGTACATGGTCAGCACGACGCCGAGCATCTTCAGCCCCGGATTGAAGCGCGAGCGGATGCGCTCGATCGTCTGGAGCAGCTGGCTCAACCCCTCCAGCGCGAAGAATTCGCATTGCAGCGGCACCAGCAGCGAGTCCGCCGCGACCATCGCGTTGACGGTGAGCAGACCCAGCGACGGCGGGCAGTCGATCAGGCAGATGTCCCAGCGCCCGGCCGGCGCCTCGGCCAGCGCCGTGGCCAGCCGGTGAGTACGGTCGGCCAGTTCGATCATCTCGATCTCGGCGCCGGACAGGTCGACCGTCGCGGCAATCAGGTCGAGCCGCGGCACCTTGGTCGCCACCGCGGCCTCGACGATCGACGCGTCGCCGGTCACCACCACCTCATAGCTGGTCCGCACCCGCTCCGCGTGGGGAATACCCAAGCCGGTCGAGCAATTGCCCTGCGGGTCGAGGTCGATCAGCAGCACGCGCGATCCGGTGGCGGCGAGCGCGGTCGCCAGGTTGATCGCCGATGTCGTCTTGCCGACACCCCCCTTCTGGTTCGCCACCGCTACGCAGATCATCGCGCTTTCCTCCGCCGGACGGCCCGCGCCACGACGATCGCCGCATCGCGATCGGTGACGCTTCGTTCCACGTGGAACGTACCTTGCCACGTTCGCCGCGCGCTTTCCAGTTCGTCGGCGGCCCCGCGCCCCTTGGGCAGCACATAAATCGTCTCCGGCCCGGCAAAGCGCTGGCAAACCGCGAATATCCGGTCGAGTGGCGCGTAGGCCCGTGCGGTCACCGTGCGCGGCGGTGCCGGAATTGCCGCTGCCTCGATCTTCTCCGCAAAGACTTTGACGCGCTCTTCCAGGCCGAGCGCCCTGGACGCCCGCGACAGAAACGCAGCGCGCAACCGGCGTGGTTCGACCAGCCAGACCGGCGCATCGGTCATCAGGGCGATGACAATGCCCGGAAAGCCAGGCCCGGCACCGATATCGAGCCAAGGCCCGCCCGGAACGTCCGCTAACCCGGCCAATTGGGCGGAGTCGACGACATGCCGTCCCCAGATCGCCGCCTCGGTCGACCGCGCGATCAGATTCTGCTGCTGGTTCTCGGCTAGTACCAGCGCGACGAAAGCCTCCAGTCGCGCGACTGTTTCACGTGGAACAGCCAACGCCGCCAACCAGGCCCTCGCCTCTTCTTCGGTCATGCCGCGCGGCGGGCGGTGGCGAGGATCGCGGCCAGCGCCGCCGGCGTGACGCCGCGCACACGCTGCGCTGCCGCCAGCGTCTCTGGCCGCGCCCGTTCGAGCCGCTCCGCCATCTCGATCGATAGTCCCGGAATTGCGCGATAGTCGAAATCGTCGCGCAGCTTCAACCCATCGGCATGGGCGACCGCGGCGATTTCCGACGCCTGTCGCTCCAGATAGGGCGCGTAGCGGACATCCTCGACCAGTTCGCCGAGCGCATCGCCATCAAGCGCCGCCAACCGGGGGTCGAGCGCCCGCAGCAGCGCCGGATCGGCAGCGCCGACCGTCAACCAGGCCGCTATCGTCCTCGGCTCCAGATCGGCGCGCTCGGGCAGGATCGCCTCGGCGACCGCTACCCGATCAAGTACCGCCGCCGCCTCGGCCAGCGCCGCCGCCCGGTCCTCGAACCACCGCCGCCGTTCCTCCCCGACGCAACCCAGCGCGATCGCCTTGGGCGTCAGCCGGCTGGCGGCGTTGTCGGCGCGCAACCGCAGCCGGTACTCGGCGCGAGCGGTCAGCATCCGGTAGGGTTCGGTCACCCCCTGCAAGGTCAGGTCGTCGATCAGCACGCCGATATAGCTGTCTGCCCGGTCGAACCGCACCGGCGCCCGGCCGAGCGCAGCGGCGGCGGCATTCAGCCCTGCGACCAGCCCCTGCGCCGCCGCTTCCTCGTAGCCGGTGGTGCCGTTGATCTGCCCGGCGCAGAACAGCCCGCCGACACCGCGCACCGCCAGCCCGCCGTCCAGCGCGCGCGGGTCGATATAGTCATACTCGACCGCATAGCCCGGCTGGACGATCCGCGCCCGTTCGAGCCCGTCGATCGTCTCGACCATTGCCTGCTGGATGTCGGCGGGCAGCGAGCTGGATATGCCGTTCGGATAAACCAGCGGATCGTCAAGGCCTTCCGGTTCAAGGAAAATCTGATGGCCATCGCGGTCGCCGAAACGGTGGATCTTGTCCTCGATCGAGGGGCAGTAGCGCGGCCCCAGCCCCTCGATCGCGCCGGAAAACAGCGGTGAGCGGTCGAGCGCCCCGCGAATGACCGCGTGAGTCTGCGCGTTGGTGCGGGTGATCGCACAGGCCAGTTGCGGCAGGCGCGGGTCGTCCGGCAACGCGCCCATCGTCCAGTGTTCGGCATCCGATTCCTGCCGCCGCAACCGGCTCCAGTCGATCGTCCGTCCGTCCAGCCGGGGCGGCGTGCCGGTCTTGAGCCGGGCGATCGGCAGGCCAAGACCCCCGATCTGCTCGCCAAGCCGGGTCGCCGCCCGCTCACCGACCCGGCCGCCGGTGCTCCGCTCCTCACCGCAGAACATCCGGCCGCACAGGAAGGTGCCGGTTGCCAGCACTACGGCCGGCGCGGTGAGCGGAACGCCGTCGGCCAGCGTCACGCCGGTCACATTTCCGCCGGTCAGGACCAGCGCCGCCGCCTCGCCCTCGACCACCGTCAGGCCGGGCTGCGTCGCGATCAGCCGGTGAATCGCCTGCCGGAACAGCCGCCGGTCGGCCTGGACGCGTGGCCCGCGCACCGCCGCACCCTTGCTGGCGTTCAGCATCCGGTGGTGGATCGCCGCGCTGTCGGCGGCGCGGGCGATGATCCCGTCGAACGCGTCGACCTCACGGACCAGATGCCCCTTGCCGAGCCCGCCGATCGCCGGGTTGCACGACATCGCGCCGATCGTCGCGGCGGAAAAGCTGACCAGCGCCACCCGCGCGCCGAGCCGGGCAGCGGCGCAGGCGGCCTCGCAGCCGGCATGGCCGCCGCCGATCACGATGACGTCGAAGCTGTCCACGGCCGCCCCGCTACACGATTCGGCCGGGCCGGGCAAAATGTTCCACGTGGAACGGCGGCTATTTGCCGATACAGAATGTCCCGAACAGCGCGTCGAGCATATCCTCGGTCCCCGCCCGCCCGGTTAGCGCGTCGAAACAGGCCCGGGCCAGCCGCAGATGCTCCGCGCGCAGCAGGTCGTCGTCCAGGGTCAGCGCCGCCACGACATGCTCCGCTACCGTCGCGACCGCCTCGCGCTGGCGGCGGCTCAGCGCCAGTTCGTCGGCGCGGGGCAGCAACGTCGTGGCGACCTCGCCCATCGCCGCGATCAACTCGGCGATGCCCCCGCCGGTCGCGGCAGACAGTGCCAGCCGCCCGGGCGGCGCCTCCGCCCGCCCCGGCAGGTCCGCGCGCGGATGCAGGTGCAGCAGCGCCTGCCCCTGCTCGCCATCCGCCGGCGGCCCGTCGCCCAGCCACAGCACAATGTCCGCATCGGCGATCGCCGCCGCCGCGCGGTCGATGCCGATCCGCTCGATCGGGTCGTCGCCCCCGGCGCGGAGCCCGGCGGTGTCGGTCAGCCGGTAGGCGACGCCGCCGAGTACGACCGGCACTTCGATCAGGTCCCGCGTTGTCCCGGCAATGGCGGAGACGATTGCCGCTTCGCGCTCGACCAGCCGGTTGAGCAACGTCGACTTGCCGGCATTTGGCGGCCCGGCGATGACGACGCTGAGCCCGTCGCGCAGCCGCTCCGCCGGCGGCCGGGCGAGCTGCGCCGCCAGTGCCGCCTGCAACGCGCTCAGCCGGGCGTGGACCATCGGCTCGGTATCGACCGCGTCGACATCGTCCTCGTCGGAGAAATCGAGGCGGGATTCGATCAGCGCCCCGGCGATCAGTATCTCCTTCTGCCAGCCATCGATCCGCGCGGTCAGCCCGCCCTCGGCCACCGCCAGCGCCCGGCGCCTTTGCGCCTCCGTCTCGGCACGCAGCAGATCGGACAATCCTTCGACCGCGATCAGGTCGGTCTTGCCGTTCTGAAACGCCCTCCACGTGAATTCCCCAGCGCGGGCTGGGCGCAGGCCGGGCAGCGTCGCAAGCGCCCGTTCGACGGCGGCGATCACCGCCCGCCCGCCGTGCAGGTGGAATTCGACCAGGTCCTCGCCGGTCACCGATCGCGGGCCGGGAAAGAACAGCAGCAATCCCCGGTCGATCGGCAGGCCGCTGTCCGGGTCGGCGATCCGCGCCAGCCGGGCACGGCGCGGTTCCGGGCGCTGGCCGGTCAGCGCCACCGCAGCCGCGACGGCGCCCGGCCCGCTGACCCGCACCACCGCGATCGCCGCCGGCGGCGCCCCGCTCGACAGGGCGAAGATCGTCTGACGCGGCACGCCGGTTCGATCAGGCCTTGGTGGCGCCCTTGCCCATCTGTTCGAACATCTGGGTCCACATCTTGAACCCGGCATCGCCCATCGGCGCCCAGCTTTTCAGCATCGATTCCAGCAGTTCCGGGCTCGGCCCTTTCTGCATCGTGTCCAGCAGGCTCTTCACATAGGCATCATGGACCGGCGACAGGTCCGGCAGGCCCAGGAAACGGCGCGCCTCCTCCGGCGTGCAATCCACTTCGACATTCATCTTCATCGCCCGTCCCCTCGTGCTTGAGCCGATGCGGTCGGCACTCTAGGCTGCCCGCCATGGCTTATGCGCCCGTCACCGCCTCGATCGCAACGCCTGTCGGCACCGTCCATATCACCGGCGACAACGATGTCGTGCGCGCGATCCGCATCGCTGACGCGGTGGAGGCGGCAACGCCGGTTTCCGCCGCCCTGCCGTGCGCGGTGGCGGAGGCGGTACGGCAGATCGCCGCCTATTTCACCGACCCCCGGTTGCGCTTCGCCCTGCCGCTCGCCCCGGCGGCGACCGCGCGCGGCATGGCGCTGCGCGAAGCGATCGCCGCCATCCGCCCCGGCGAGACGCAAAGCTATGGCGAGGTCGCCGCCGCCATCGCCTCCTCCCCCCGCGCCGTCGGCCAGGCCTGCGCGCGCAACCCGTTCCCGATCGTCATTCCCTGCCACCGGGTGCTGGCCGGCGGCGGGCGCCTCGGCGCCTATTCCGCCGGCGGCGGCACCCGCACCAAATCCTGGCTCCTCCATCACGAAGGCATGAAAGGCCCGTTGCTATGACCCGCACCGTCCAGATCGACAGCCCCGCCGGTAACGGCCGCTTCGCCGCCTATGTCGCCGCCCCCGCGGGTGACGCCAAGGCGGCAATCGTCGTCATCCAGGAGATTTTCGGGGTCAACGCCGGCATCCGGGCGAAATGCGACGATTGGGCGAAGGCGGGCTATCTGGCGGTCGCGCCGGACCTGTTCTGGCGGCTGGAGCCGGGGGTGGAGCTCGATCCCGACGTGCAGGAGCAGTTCCAGCAGGCGCTGGCGCTGATGGGCCGATTCGACCAGGACCAGGGCATCGCCGACATCGAGGCGACGATCCGCTGGGCGCGGGCCGAGATCGGCGGCGGCAAGGTCGGCGCTGTCGGCTACTGCCTCGGCGGGCGGCTGGCCTATATGGTCGCCGCGCGCACCGACGTCGACGCGACCGTCGGCTATTATGGCGTCGGCATCGACGGACTGCTGGGGGAAAAGCACGCGATCGGGCGGCCGCTGATGCTCCATATCCCCACCGACGACCATTTCGTGCCGGCGGAGGCGCAGGCGAAGATGCACGCCGGACTGGACGATCATCCGAAAGTCGTGCTGCACGACTATCCCGGCCTCGACCACGGCTTCGCCGCCCAGTCGGGCAAGCGCCGCGACGAGGCGGCCGCCACCCTCGCCGACGGCCGCACCGCCCGGTTCTTCGCCGAGCATCTGAAATAGCCGCTACCCGTCATTGCGAGCCCCGCAGGGGCGCGGCAATCCATCAGAGTTTGTCCGCTTCAGGCGGAATCGGCACGACGAGGGAAGAACGAAGAATTCGGCGCTTTTAGCCGAACAGGGTGACGACGCCGACGCCGGGGTCGACCCAGCCCTCATAGATCATCTTGACCGCAACGTAGAGAATCACCGCCAGCCCGACATAGGCGATCCAGCGGAACCGCTCGATATATTTGGCGATGATGTTGGCGGCGATGCCCATCAGCGCCACCGACAGGATCAGCCCGATGATCAGGATGCCGGGGTGCTCGCGCGCCGCCCCGGCAACCGCCAGCACATTGTCCAGGCTCATGCTGACATCGGCGATGGCGACGGCCCAGGCGGCGCCGAGGAAGCTCTTGGCCGGCCGGACGTTGCTGTATTCGTCGCCATGGACCTCCGGCGACCCGCCCGCCACCGCCGGCCTCGGGTGCAGCTCGCGGTACATCTTCCACGACACCCAGAGCAGCAGCAGCCCGCCGGCGAAGATCAGCCCGACGATCTGCATCAACTGGGTGACGACCAACGCGAAGGCGATGCGCAGCACCAGCGCGGCGACGATGCCGATCATGATGACCTTGCGCCGCTGCGCGTCCGGCAGCCCGGCGGCCAGCGCGCCGACGACGATCGCGTTGTCGCCGGCCAGCATGATGTCGATCATCAGCACCTGGCCGAACGCGGCCAGCGCGGCCGGGTCGCCCAGGTTGGAGAAATCGTTGACGATATGCTGCCAGAGCTCAAGCATCGGCGGTCGAACGCTCCGTGCGCGCTACTGGTTCATCGATTCGAAGAAATCCTCGTTGGTCTTCGAATCCTTCATCTTGTCGAGCAGGAACTCCATCGCGTCGATCGTGCCCATCTGCATCAGGATGCGGCGCAGCACCCACATCTTGCTGAGCTTGCCCTTGTCGACCAGCAGCTCCTCCTTGCGGGTGCCGGACTTGCCGACGTCCATCGCCGGGAAGATGCGCTTGTCGGCGACCTTGCGGTCGAGGACGATCTCCGAATTGCCGGTACCCTTGAATTCCTCGAAGATCACCTCGTCCATCCGGCTGCCGGTATCGATCAGCGCGGTGGCGATGATCGACAGCGATCCGCCTTCCTCGATGTTGCGGGCAGCACCAAAGAAGCGCTTCGGCCGCTGCAGCGCGTTGGCGTCGACGCCGCCGGTCAGCACCTTGCCCGACGACGGCACGACCGTGTTGTAGGCGCGGCCGAGCCGGGTGATCGAGTCGAGCAGGATGACGACATCCTTCTTGTGCTCGACCAGCCGCTTGGCCTTCTCGATCACCATCTCGGCGACCTGGACGTGGCGCTGCGCCGGCTCGTCGAAGGTGGAGGAGATCACCTCGCCCTTCACGCTGCGCTGCATGTCGGTCACTTCCTCCGGCCGCTCGTCGATCAGCAGCACGATCAGGAACACTTCCGGATGGTTGTCGGTGATCGCCTTGGCGATGTTCTGGAGCAGCACCGTCTTGCCGACGCGCGGCGGCGCGACGATCAGCGCGCGCTGGCCCTTGCCCTGCGGGCTGACGATGTCGATCACCCGCGCCGACTTGTCCTTGACCGTCGGGTCGGCGGGGTCGAGCGTCAGCTTCTCGTCGGGGTAGAGCGGGGTCAGGTTGTCGAAATTGACCCGGTGGCGGACCGCGTCGGGATCGTCGAAATTGACCGAGACCAGCTTGGTCAGCGCGAAATAGCGTTCGCCGTCCTTCGGCGCGCGGATCTCGCCCTCGACGGTGTCGCCGGTGCGCAGGCCGAAACGGCGGACCTGGTTGGGCGACACGTAGATGTCGTCGGGCCCGGCGAGGTAGTTCGCCTCCGGGCTGCGCAGGAAGCCGAATCCGTCCTGCAGCACCTCGATCGTGCCTTCGCCCATGATCTGGGCGCCGCCCTCGGCCTCGGCCTTCAGGATCGCGAACATCAGGTCCTGCTTGCGCAGTGTCGACGCGCCCTCGACGCCCAGCGCCTCGGCCATCGTCACCAGCTCGGCCGGCGATTTTTTCTTGAGTTCTTTCAAATGCATCGTTGGTTTCCGATGGGACGCGAACGCGATACGCCGCGTGGAGCAGAATAAGGAGACCCGGCACCGGCAGGACGCCACGGTGCTTCCGGTCGAATCGACTAAGCGGCGGGCCGAACCAAGTCAAGCGAGCCCGGTCAGCGGCCGACCGCTCCTACTTGCCGGCCTCCGCCCGCATCTCGGCGCCCAGCGCCTGCATCGCCTGGCCGTAAGCGGTCATCTCGGCGCTGCACCTTTGCGCCTCGGCCTGGATGCTGGCGCTGTCCTGTTCCATCCGCTTCGCCTCCGCCTTGATCGCGTCGGCGATTCCGGCCGCGGGCAGTTGGGCGCTCAGCCGGCCGTACCAGAGCAGCGCGCCCATCATCCCGGCCTGCTTGGCCTTGGCGTCGGTCGCGCTGGCGGCAAACGCCATCACCGTGAAGCAGCGGGCGTCCGCCGCGATGTCCGGCGCAGCCGTCGGCGCGGCCGCCCCCTGCAGCAGCAACGCGGCGAGCAGCGCGGCGCCGGCCATCAGAACGGTCTGACGACGACGAGGATGACGACGATCGCCACCGCAATGCCGGGAATCTCGTTCATCATCCGCAGCGTCCTTCCGCTGTAGCGCCGCTCGCCCTTCGCCAGCTTGCGGCCGTAGCCGACGATCCAGCCGTGATAGGCGGACAGCAGCAGCACCACCGCGAACTTGGCATGGAACCACGGTTCGGCAAAAGCGCCGATGTTAAACGCCAGCGCCAGCCCGAACAGCCAGACGAGGATCATCGACGGCGTGATGATGATGTGGCGCAGCTTGCGCTCGCGCGTCACCCAGCGCGCCTCCTCCTCCGACCCGACCGGCGCTTCCTGATGGTAGACGAAGAAACGCGGCAGCATGAACAGGCCGGCGATCCAGAAGATCACGAAAATCACATGGGCGGCCTTCACCCACAGATAGGCTGCGCCCAGAAAGCCGATCATGCCGTCGAAGCTCATCCGCGCCCCCGCAACTGGGCGACCAGCGCCTCGACATGCGCGATCGGCGTGTCGGGCTGGATGCCGTGGCCCAGGTTGAAGATATGGGGCCGATCGGCGAAGGCCGCAAGCACCCGATCGACCGCCGCGCGGAGCGGCGCGCCGCCGGCGATCAGCGCCAGCGGATCCAGGTTGCCCTGCACCGGCAGCCCGGCGGGCAACTGCGCGTCGGCCCAGCCGGGATCGACCGTCTCGTCCAGCCCAAGCGCGTCGACCCCGGTTTCGCGCGCATAGGCGGCCAGCTTTCCGCCGGCGCCCTTGGGAAAGCCGATGATCGGCGTATCGGGGTGACGCGCCTTCAGCCGGGCGACGATCTCGGCGGTCGGTGCGATCACCCAGCGCTCGAACGGTTCCGGCGCCAGGCTGCCGGCCCAGCTGTCGAACAACTGCACCGCGTCGACCCCGGCATCGATCTGGCCGGACAGATAGTCGACGCTCCAGTCGACGATCGCGGCGATGATCGCGCCGAACTCCTGCGGATCGCGATAGGCGTAGCGCCGCGTCTCCGCCTGCTCGCGGCTGCCTTCCCCGGCGATCATGTAGGTGGCGACGGTCCACGGCGATCCGGCGAAGCCAAGGAAGCTCGTCTCCGGCGCCAGCGCCGCCTTCACCCGGCGCACCGTCTCGTAGACCGGGGCGAGCCGTTCCGGCCGGGGGGCAAGCGCCGCCAGCGCGCTGTCGGCCAGCTTCGGGCTCAGCCGCGGCCCTTCGCCGGCGACGAAGCGCAGGTCCTGGCCCATCGCGTGGGGGATGACGAGGATGTCGGAAAACAGGATCGCGCCGTCGAAGCCGAACCGGCGGATCGGCTGCAGCGTCACCTCCGCCGCCGCCGCGCTGTCGTTGACCAGATCGAGGAAACCGCCCTTCTCCGCCCGGAGCGCGCGGTATTCGGGCAGGTAGCGCCCGGCCTGGCGCATCAGCCACAGCGGCGGGCGCTCCTGCCGGGCGCCGCGCAGCACGGCGAGCAACGGCTTGTCGGTGGCGGCCAGGGCGGCGGGGACGGAACCCATCTTCATCTTTCTAAGATTCTTTATTGAAGGAAGTTGATGATTGTTGGTCGCTTGGTTGCGGGGCTTAGGCAGTTCACCGCCGATTGCCAACAGATTGACTCCAGCCGGCGGCGGCGATCGACCGGAGTCGATGCCGCTTTCCCCGTTATCCCCACGATGGGGATGAAATCATCCGCCTGTGGACGGTGCTGTCAGCGCTTGCGGAGAAGCGGGGATGAATCCGCCGCTTGCCGCCTGCCTGCATGATCAGCTAGCGCCATGCACAGGCTTTTCCACAGGGATGCTCCGGCTTGACGATACGGCTCCATCTCCACCTGCTGTCCGATTCGACCGGCGAGACGCTGGAGAACATCGCCAAGGCCGCGCTCGCCCAATATGACGGGGTCGAGACGATCAAGCATTTCTGGCCGATGATCCGTTCGGAAGCGAATCTGGAACGGATCCTGACGGAAATCGCGCAGAATCCCGGTCTTGTGCTGTTCACGCTGGTCAATAGCGACATTCGCCGCACGCTGGAGACGCGTTGCCGCGGCCTCGGCCTGCCGGCGGTCGCCGCGCTCGATCCGGTGACCGACGCGTTGTCGAACATGCTCGGTCAGACGGCGAAGGCGCGGCCGGGGCGCCAGCACATCCTCGACGCCGCCTATTTCGCGCGGGTCGACGCGATCCAGTTCACCATCGCCCATGACGACGGCATCGGCGCGGAGGATTGGGAGGAAGCGGACATATTGCTCGCCGGCATCTCGCGCACGTCGAAGACGCCGACCTCGATCTACCTCGCCAATCGCGGCTACAAGACCGCCAACATCCCGCTGGTCGTCGAAAGCCCGCCGCCGCCGTCGCTGTTCGCGCTGCGCAACCCGCTGGTTGTCGGGCTGACGACCAGCGCCGACCGGCTGGTCGCCGTCCGCCGCAACCGGCTGCTATCGCTCAATCAGGCGCCGGAAACCGCCTATGTCGACGAGGACGCAGTGAAGCGCGAAATCGCCTTCGCCCGCCGCATCTTCGCCGACAATGGCTGGCCGGTGCTCGACGTCACCCGCCGCTCGATCGAGGAAGCGGCGGCGGCGATCATCAACCTCTACAACGAGCGGATGAAGTGACCGAACTGCTCCTCGCCTCGCAGAGCGCCGCCCGCCAAGCGATGCTGGCGGCGGCCGGGGTGCCGTTCACCGCCCGCGCCGCCGGGCTGGACGAGGATGCGGCAAAGGCCGGGCTGGCCGATCTGCGCCCGCGCGAGCTGGCCGATGCGCTGGCCGAGATGAAGGCGATAAAGCTCTCCACCCGCCTGCCAGCCACCCTCGTCCTCGGCTGCGATCAGGTGCTGGAAACCGCCGAGGGCGCGACGCTGTCGAAGCCGGCTTCGCGCGACGACGCAGCCGCCCAGCTGCGCGCGCTGTCCGGCAAGCGCCACCACCTGCACAGCGCCGCGGTGATCGCGGAGGGCGGCCGCGCGAGTTGGCGGGCGGTCGAGCGCGCCAGCCTGACCGTCCGCCCGCTGACCGATGCATTCATAACCGCCTATCTCGACGCGGAATGGCCGGCGGTTGCCGGCTGCGTCGGCGGCTACCGGGTCGAGGGGCCCGGCGTCCAGCTGTTCAGCCGGATCGAGGGCAGCCATTTCACCATTCTTGGCCTGCCGCTGCTGCGCCTGCTCGATTATCTGCGGGTGCGCGGGGTGATCGCGGCATGAACCCCTATGCCGAGGTGATCGGCGATCCGATCGCCCAGTCGAAATCGCCGCTGATCCACAATTTCTGGCTCGACCGGCTCGGCATCGCCGCCGTTTACCGCAAGCAGTTGGTCCATCCCGACGGGCTCGCCGGCTATATCGCCTCCCGCCGCGATGATCCGGCCTGGCGCGGCTGCAACGTCACCATGCCGCACAAGACGCTGGTGATCCCGCTGATCGACGATCTCGACCCGCTCGCCGCCGCGATCGGCGCGGTCAACATCGTCGTCCCGCGCGACGGCCGGCTGTTCGGCTGCAACAGCGACGTGCCCGGATTCCTGGAGCCGCTTCAGGCGCGGATCGCCGCACCGGCTGGCGGTTCGCGGTCCAGAATCCTCGTCGTCGGCACCGGCGGCGCCGCCCGCGCGGTCGTCCATGCGCTGTGGGACGCGGGCTTCACCATCATCCTGGTCGGCCGCACCGCCACCCGCGCCGCCGCGCTGGCGGCAGAGGTCGCCGGCGCCGATGCCGCGGCGATCGGAACCGCCGCCCTGCCCGATAGCGACGCGTTGCTCGACGAATCGGTCGCCGCCGTCGTCAACGCCACCTCGCTCGGCATGACCGGCCAGTCGCCGCTGCCGCTCAGCCTCGACCGGCTCGGCCCCGACGCGATCGTCTACGACATCGTCTATTCGCCACTGGAAACGCCGCTGCTCGCCGCCGCCCGCCGCCGCGGCCTCCGGGTCATCGACGGGCTGGAAATGCTGGTCGGCCAGGCGGCGATGGGTTTTCGCCTGTTCTACGGCCAGCCGCCGCCGCGCGCCGACGACGCTGCGCTGCGCGCGCTGCTCCTCGCATGATCGTCCTCGGCCTCACCGGGTCGATCGGCATGGGCAAGTCGACGGTAGCGGCGATGTTCGGCGGCTTCGGCGTGCCGGTGTTCGATGCTGATGCGGAGGTCCACCGGCTGCAGGGGCCGGGCGGGGCGCTGGTCGCGGCGATCGAGTCGGCCTTTCCCGGCACCACCGGCCCCGGCGGCGTCGACCGCGCGCTGCTCGGCCACCGGGTGCTGCGCGACGATGCGGCGCTGGCCCGGCTGGAGGCGCTTGTCCACCCCGCCGTCGCCGCCGCGCGCGCCGCCTTCCTGCGCCGTCACCGCCGGCGGCGGCTGGTCGTGCTCGACATTCCTCTGCTGTTCGAGAAGGGCGGCTGGCGCGCGGTCGACGCGGTGCTGGTCGTCTCCGCGCCGCATCATGTCCAGCGCCGGCGGGTGCTCGGCCGCACCGGCATGACCGCGGACCGGCTCGACGCGATTCTCGCTCGCCAGACCCCGGATCGGGAAAAGCGCCGCCGCGCCGATTTCATCATCGACACCAGCGGCTCGCTGAATGCCACCCGGCGTCAGGTTCGGCGTCTGGTGGCTTGCCTCCGCACGCGCGGCGTCCGATACTGTCGCGAATGCGTGAGATCGTCTTCGACACAGAAACCACCGGCATCCACGTTTCCGAGGGCCATCGCCTCGTCGAGATAGGCTGTGTCGAGCTGATCAACCGGGTCGAGACCGGCCGGACCTACCATGCCTATTTCAACCCGGAACGCGCGATGCCGCCGGAGGCGCAGGCGGTGCACGGGCTGAGCGAGGCGTTTCTGGCCGACAAGCCGCTGTTCGCCGATCTGGTCGAGGACCTGCTCGACTTCCTGGAGGACAGCCCGCTCGTCGCCCATAACGCCGGCTTCGACTTCGCCTTCATGAACAACGAACTGGGCGAATGCGGCCGGCTGCACATTCCGCAGTCGCGGATGATCGATACGCTGGCGATGTCGCGCGCCCGCCACCCGGGTGCCAAGCACAGCCTGGATGCGCTGTGCACCCGCTACGGCATCGACCGCAGCCACCGGGTCAAGCACGGCGCGCTGCTCGACGCTCAGTTGCTCGCCCAGGTCTATGTCGAGCTGACCGGCGGCCGCCAGATCGGCCTGTTGCTCCCCGGCGAGGCGGAACCGGTCCGCGCGCCGACCGCGACGATGGCGACGCGCGGCCCGGCCTTCGCGCCCCGTCCGGCCCGCCCGGCCCGCCCGCACGCCGCCTCTGCGGACGAACTGGCCCGCCATGCCGCCTTTGTTGCCACCCTGACCGATCCGTTGTGGCAGGCCGCTGACATCCCGTCCGCCGCAACGGATTGATCTTGTCCGGGGCGGTGGCTGTCCACCGCCCCGTTTTTGAAGGAGGACCGAATGGAGATCCGCGTTTCGGGGCATCAGACCGACACTGGCGAGGCGCTGCGCACGCATGTCGAGGACCGCCTTCAGGCGATCGCCGACAAATATTTCTCGCGCGCGCTGTCGGCGCAGGTCACCTTCGGCAAAGGGCCGAAAGACTACCGGTTCCACTGCGACATCGTCGCCCATGTCAACCAGGGCGTGATCCTGAAGGGCGGCGGCAACGGCAACGAGGCGCATACCGCGTTCCAGGCGGCGCTCGACCGCATCGAAAAGCAGATCCGCCGCTATACCCGGCGCCTGAAATACCGCTATACCGACAACAGCGTCGCGGCGGCGGAGGCTGACGGCGCCGGCTATACCGTGTTCGAGGTGCCGGACGAGGATCACGAGCCCGCCGACAACCCGCCGATCATCGCCGAAACCCGCGTCGACGTGCCGGAAGCGAGCGTGTCGGACGCGGTGATGATGCTCGATCTGCGCAACACCAACGCGCTGCTGTTCAGGAATGCGGTGACGGGCGTGCACAACATGGTCTATCGCCGCGGTGACGGGACGATCGGCTGGGTGGAGCCCCAACGCGCCGCCTGACGCCGACGGTCGCGCCATTTCGCCCCGGCCCGCCTCCCGGCGGCCTGTTTTCACGCGTTTTGGACATGCAATGACCAATCTCTCGCACCTGATCGAGCCCGGCGCGATCGCCGCGGATCTGGCGGTGCCCAACAAGAAAAGCCTGTTCCAGCAGCTGGGGCAGATCGGCGCGCGTGTCGCCGGGGTGGACGCGCGGCTGGTCGTCGAGCGGCTGAGCGAGCGTGAGCGGCTCGGGTCGACCGGCTTCGGCGCCGGCGTCGCCATCCCGCATGGCAAGCTCGACGGGCTGGCGGCGGTGACCGGCGCGTTCGTCCGCCTCGAAAAGCCGGTCGACTATCAGGCGATCGACGACTTGCCGGTCGACCTGGTGTTCATGCTGCTGTCGCCGACCGGCGCCGGCGCCGATCATCTGAAGGCGCTGGCCCAGGTCAGCCGCTGGCTGCGCGACCAGGCGTTCGTCGCCAAGCTGCGCGGCGCCGGGTCGCCCGACGCGCTCTATGCGCTGTTCGCGGCCTAGGGACAGCCGGCATGCCGCCCGCCGCCCCGCCGCCTCCGCCCTCCGGCGAGCAGGCGCATTTCCGTGCGCTCGAATCGCTCTACGCGGCGGCGCCGATCAACCGGCTGTTCGATTCGCGGCTGGAAATCCTGTCGGCCGGGGTGGCGCGCATCGGCTTCACCGTCGATTCCCGCTACAACCACGCCGCCGGCGCCGCGCACGGCACGCTCTATTTCAAGATGCTCGACGATGTCGCCTTCTACGCGGCGAACAGCCTGGTCAGCGATCGCTTCCTGCTGACCACCGCGTTCAACCTGCTGTTCACCCGGCCGCTGCGCGACGGCCCGGTCGTCGCCGAGGGGCGGTGGATCAGCGGCCACCGCCGCGTCTTCGTCGCCGAGGCCCGGCTGGTCGATGCCGACGGCGAGGAAGCGGCGCGCGGCACCGGCACCTTCATGCGCTCGCGCTTCCCGCTCGCCACCCTGCCCGGCTACCACCCGGCGTGAGCGGCGCGCGGCTGCCCAGCCGGCTGATCGTCGACGCGCTGATCCGCGCTGCCCAGGCCGCCGGCGGCCATGCGACGGTGCTGGCGCGCGGCGACGACGGCGCTGGCACCGTGCTGATCGAATGTGCCGAAAAGGGACGGCCCGGGCCGCTGCTCGAGCGGATACTCGGGCTCGACGGCCGCTACGGCTGGGTCCGGTGTGGACCGCAAGATATTGAAAACAGGCATGAAATAACCGAGTATCTGGCGCGCCGCCGCGGCCGTGACCCCGATCTGTGGCTGATCGAACTGGATATCGTGGAAGCCGAACGCTTCGCCGCTGAAACGATCGTCCACGGTTGACTTGACCGGCCCGAGTCTCGAAAGGCCCCGTTCACCATTTCGGTGCGTCGGATCATCGCAGGCGAATGAGCGTCGCGGATGATAACGCAGTCGGGGGTGCGATCAGGGGTGCCGGAGTAAGGGGCACCTTCGTGTTTTGATCAATCCACCGCATTGTTTGATGTGTAGATGCATTTTGCCGTTCGCGCCGCGAGTCTCGCGGCCGTGACTTTTTGTGCTGGCGCCACCCTTGTCGCCACCGACCCGACCTTCGCGGGCAGCGGGGCGATGACCCCGATCGTGACCGCGCCGGCGCCGGTCCTCACCATCGAATCCCAGGGTTTGCTCGACGACTCGGCCGTCGCTTTCGCGCCACGGCAGGAAGTCGTCCAGAAGATCGCCCCGCAGCCGGCGGTGGCGACCGATGCTGCCGATCGGGCGCCGTCGTCGCTCGCGGCGCTGGTCTCCGCCCACACCATGCCCGGCACCGTCGACCCGGAACTGCGCTGCCTTGCCGGCGCCGTCTATTTCGAGGCGAAGAGCGAGCCGCTGGAAGGCCAGCTCGCGGTGGCGGAAGTGGTGATCAACCGCGCCGAATCCGGCCGTTTCCCGCGCGGCATCTGCCGGGTGGTGTTCCAGCCCAGCCAGTTCTCCTTCGTCCGCAACGGCGCGCTGCCGCCGATCAACACCAGCAGCCGCGACTGGAAGGAAGCGGTGGCGGTGGCGGAGATCGCGATGAACGACCAGTGGCAAAGCCGCGCCGCCGACGCGCTGTTCTTCCACGCCACCCATGTCTCGCCCAACTGGGGCAAGGACCGGGTCGTCCGCCTCGGCAACCACATCTTCTACCGCTAGGACGGATCGCCCCATAAGCCGGGGTCGTCATTGCGAGGAGCGCAGCGACGCGGCAATCCGGAAAATGCGCGTGAGACCGCCCTGGATTGCTTCGCTGCGCGTGCAATGACGAAGGTGGGCAATCAGAGTTTGGGAGCGGGCTGGCGCCGCTTGAACAAGACGGACTCCGCCGCGCCCGCGCGCGGCCTTCCCTCCGTTCCCCGGATGTTCTATCCGGGGCGGATGGCGACGCTTTCTCCCCTGCCGGCGGCCGACCCGCTGTTTCCGGCTGAAGCTGGCGCCGCCGCGGTGGCGCGCGGCGTCGCGCGCCTGCTGTACCGCCATGATCTGGTCGCGGTTGCGGAAGTCGCGCTCGGCAACGGCCGCCGCGCCGATCTGATGGCTGTCGATTCGCACGGCGCGATCGTCATCGTCGAAATCAAGGTGTCGCGCGCCGACCTGCTCGGCGACGGCAAATGGGGCGACTATCTGCCCTATTGCGACCGCTTTTTCTGGGCGGTGCCGGCGGGGTTCGACCTGGCGCCGTTTTCCGGCGCCGCGCTCGGGCCGGAGGTCAGCGGCCTGATCGTTGCCGACCGCTACGACGCGGCGATCGTCCGCGAAGCGCCGTTGCGGCCGATGGCCCCGGCCCGGCGCCGGTCCGAGACCCTGCGCCTCGCCCGCCGCGCCGCCCGCCGCCTGCTCGAACTGGCCGACCCGGACGCCGCCAGCAGCGTGTGAGTCGCGCCTACAGCTTCGGCCCGGCGATCGGCCGCGCCGGCGCCGCCGGCTTCGCCTCGTCCAGCACCTTCAGGATCACGCCCAGCCGCGGGTTGCCGGCGGCATAGTCGTGGGCGGACTTGCCGGCGACGCTGTCGGGCTTCTTCGGGTTGGCGCCGGCGGCGACGAGCAGCCGGACGACCTGCAGGTCGCCGGCCTGCACCGCCTTGATCAGCGGCGTCTCGCCCGATCGGTTGGGCAAGTCGACCCCGGCCTTGCGGGCAAGCAGCTGCTCCACCCCTTCGGCGAAGCCGATCTGCGCGGCGTAGATCAGCGGCGTGTTGCCGTCGACGTCGCGCGCGTTGGGGTTGGCGCCCTTGGCCAGCAGATAGCTGAGCCACTGGCTGTCGCGCCGCTTGACGACGATGTGCACCGCCGCCTCGCCGCTGGTCACGTCCTTGGTGTCCAGATAATTGGAATTCTTCCGCAGGATATCCTCGACCTTGCTGCCGTCGCGGTCGCGCACCGCCTTCAGGAAGGTGAAGCTGTCGGAAAACTGGGCATTCGCCGCCACCGGGGCGAGCAGTGCCGCCGCCAGGCCCAGGATCAGTACGCGCATTGTCGAAATCCCGCTCATCCGTCCATCCTAGAACAAGTGGCGGCGCGACTGAACCCTCCTTCTGTCGCCGCCGGCTTGCAACCGGCGCGATAGCGAAGCATGGCTGGCTCTGCCATGAACATCCTCATCCGCACCGCCGCCCTTGCCCTGTCGCTGCTGCTTGCCGCCTGCGGAGGCGGCGCCGGCAACAGCGCGGCTGAAGGCCCGCTCGCCGGCGCCAGCATCGGCGGCCCGTTCACCCTGACCGACCAGGACGGCAAGCGGGTCAGCGACACCGCCTTCGCCGGCAAGTATCGGCTGGTCTATTTCGGCTACACCTACTGCCCGGACGTGTGCCCGGTCGACCTGCAGAAGCTGATGGCCGGGCTGCGTGTTCTGGAAAAGAGCGACCCCGCCGTCGCCGCGCGGATCCAGCCGCTGTTCATCAGCATCGATCCGGACCGGGATACGCCGGCGGTGCTGAAAAGCTACGTCGCCGCCTTCCATCCCCGGCTGATCGGGCTGACCGGCACCCCGGCGGAGATCGCCGCCGTCGCCAAGAGCTTCGGCGTCTACTACCACAAGCAGCAGCAGGACGGCGCGGCCGAATATCTGGTCGACCACAGCCGCGCCACCTACCTGTTCGGGCCGGACGGCAAGCCGATCGCGCTGATCCCGGAAGACGGCACCCCGGCGGAGATCGCCGCCGAGCTGAAGCGCTGGGCCGGCGGGTGAGCCGTTTCTGGGAAGACAAGCCGCTCGAGGCGCTCGACCGCGCCGAGTGGGAGGCGCTGTGCGATGGCTGCGGCCTGTGCTGCCTGCACAAGCTGGAGGACGCCGACAGCGGCAACCTGTTCCCGACCAACGTCGCCTGCAAGCTGCTTGACCTGCACAGCGGCCGGTGCAGCGATTATCGCCACCGCCGTGCTCTGGTCCCCGATTGCCTGCGGCTGACGCCGAAGCTGGCGCGCAACATCACCTGGCTGCCGGAAAGCTGCGCCTACCGGCTGCGCGCCGCCGGGGAACCGCTGCCCGACTGGCATCCGCTCAACACCGGCGACCCGGAATCGGTCCACCGCGCCGGCATTTCGGTGCGTGGCTGGACGGTGTCGGAAACGGCCGTCGACGATCTGGAGATGCACATCCTCGACGGCGATGCCCGGCGCTGATCCGCGCTTCGGCCCCGATCGGCGGCCGCTCGCCGTCGTCCGCAGCCGCCGCGCCCGCCGCATGCGGCTGGCGGTCGATCCGCGCACCGGCACCATACGGCTCAGCCTGCCCTGGCGCGCCCGGCTCGCCCCGGCGCTCGCCTGGGTCGAGGATCATCGCGCGTGGATCGAACAGCAGATCGCCCGCCTGCCCGGCCCGCAGCCGCTTGGCGACGGCACCAGCTTCACGCTTGGCGACGACAGGCTGACCGTCGTCTGGCGCGCCGACGGCGGCCGCGCGGTGCGGCGCGACGGCGCCCTTCTCCATGTCGGCGGCCCGGCGGAGATGGTCGCGCCCCGCATCCTGCGCTGGCTGAAGAAGGAAGCGCTTGCCGTGCTGACCGCCGAAACGCTGGCCTGCGCCGCGCGCGCCGGCGTCTCCGTCAGCCGCGTCTCCGTCGCCGATCCGCGCAGCCGCTGGGGCAGTTGCGCCGTCGACGGCACGATCCGTTATAGCTGGCGGCTGATCCTGGCGCCCGCCTTCGTCCGCCACGCCACCGTCGCGCACGAGGTCGCCCACCGCGTCCACATGCACCACGGCCCGGCTTTCCACGCCCTTGTCGCCGAGCTGCTCGCCGCAAACCCGGCCCCGGCCCGCGCCTGGCTCCGCACCAACGGCGCCGCCCTGCATTGGTTCGGTCGCTAGCGGGGGAGCGCCTCTTGCGAGTCGAATCAATGCTCCTGCGAAAGCAGGAGCCCATTGACGCCAGCGGATTCCGTCCCGCGCGCTAAGCGCGGGCGCATCCAAGTACGGATCCCGCTCAGTTGGTGACGCGCGCCGCCGCCGCCGGGCTCGGGCTCGGCCGCGCGGGCGGTGTCGCGACAGGCGTCGGGCTGGCCGCCGGTGACGGGCTGGCGCGCGGCACCGGGCGCTGGGCGCGGCCGATCACCTCGTCGATCCAGCTCTGGTCCAGCCGCGGCGGCGCCTCAATGTCGACGGCGCCGTCGGGCGGCGTGCCGATCGGCAGGCCGTTCTCGTCGACCTGCTGACCGGGGTTGGGCGGCGGCGACGCGTCCGGGTCGCCGTAATAGGCTTCGTCGTCCGGCTCCAGCTGCCATTCGGGCAACGTCACCTCGGTGTCGAAATGCTCGACCGGACGCTTGGCGACCGCGACGCGCATGAACGCCGCGAACGCCGCCGCCGGCGCCCGCCCGCCCTGCAGCCCGGCGATCGGCCGGGCATTGTCGCGGCCCATCCACACGCCGGTGGTCAGCCCGCTGGAAAAGCCCAGGAACCAGCCGTCCTTGTTCGAACTGGTCGTGCCGGTCTTGCCCGCCACCGGCCGGCCGATCTGCGCCGCGCGGCCGGTACCGGTGTTGACCGCGGTCTGCAGCAGGTCGGTCATCTGCGCGGCGACGCCGGGGGCGACCAGCACCCGCGACATGTCGGCATGGTGCTCGTAGAGCAGCTGGCCGTTGGCCGTCGTCACCTTGACGATGCCGTAGGGGACGACGGCGACGCCCTTGGCGCCGACCGAGGCGAAGGCGCGGGTCATGTCGATCAGCCGCACGTCGGACGTGCCGAGCACCATCGACGGGTCGGTGAACACCGGCGTCGATATGCCGAAGCGCCGCGCCATGTCGGCAATCGTCGACGTGCCGACCTCCTGGCCGATCTTGGCAGCGATCGTGTTGATCGAATAGGCGAAGGCGGTACGCAGCGTGATCTTGCCGGAAAAGCGGCGGGAACTGTTGCGCGGGCTCCAGCCGTTGATCGTCACCGGCTCGTCGACCACCGCGTCCTCGGGCGTGTAGCCCGCTTCCAGCGCGGCGAGGTAGACGAACAGCTTGAACGCCGATCCCGACTGGCGGGTCGCCTGGGTCGCGCGGTTGTAGATCGAGGTGACGTAATCGGTGCCGCCGACCATCGCCCGCACCGCGCCGTCGCGGTCGAGCGAGACCAGCGCGCCCTGCACCCCGGCGGGGACGTTGGCGCTGATCGCGGCGTCGGCCGCCTTCTGCATCGCCGGGTCAAGCGTCGTCCACACCTCGATCGGCTCGATCGTCTCGTCGATCAGCGTGTCGAGCTGGGGCAGCGCCCAGTCGGTGAAGTAGCGCACGCTGTTCTGGCGCGGGGACGGGGCGAGCTTGACGTCGTCGGGGCCGATCGCGTCGATCTCCGCCTGGCTGATCCGCCCCTGCTCGCGCATCAGCCGCAGCACCACCTGCGACCGGCCGAGCGCCGCCTCGGCATCGGCGGTCGGCGAATAGTTGGACGGCGCCTTGACCAGCCCGGCGATGATCGCCGCCTCCGCCAGGTTCAGCCGCGTCGCCGGATGGCCGAAGAACCGGCGCGACGCCGCGTCGATGCCATAGGCGCCGCCGCCGAAATAGACGCGGTTCAGGTACAGCTCCAGGATGTCCTGCTTGCTGAACTTCCATTCCAGCGCCAGCGCCAGCAGCCCTTCGCGCACCTTGCGGGTCCACGACCGGTTGCTGCTCAGAAAGACGTTGCGGGCGAGCTGCTGGGTGATCGTCGACACGCCGCGCACCCGGTTGTCGCGCTGGAAGCTGACCCTGATGCCGCGCGCGATGCCGATCGGGTCGACGCCGGGGTGGCTCCAGTACCGCCGGTCCTCGACGGAAACCATCGCGTCCTTCATCACCTGCGGGATGTCGCGATAGGGGATCCACTCGCCATAGCTGGGGCCAAGCGACAGCAGCACCGATCCGTCGGCGGCGCGCACCCGGATCATCTGGCCGTTGGGCGACGATTTCAGCGCGTCATAGCTCGGCAGGGCGGATGCCTGGATATAGACGGTCACCGCCAGCGCGATCGCCGCGACCACCGCCGCGATCGCCCCGATCTTCAGCAATCTGCCGGCCAGGCGCCGGGCCGGGGATCGTTTCGGGGCGGATTTGCGCGCGACCATGGATGACCGAGCGATCTACGCGGCTTTGCCGGACGGGACAAGCACCGGTTGACCAGACGGCGCCAGGTCCCGTCACACCGGCGGCGTGCCCCACCAGCGGGCGATCACCTCGGCATGGGGGCGCTTGGCGTCGTCGGTCCGCCGCCTGACCAGAGAGGTCAGCACCTGCCCGGTGCCGCCGATGCGGACGCGGGTGACGACGTAGAACAGGTCGGACGTGAATCCGGTGCCCGGCGGGGTGATCGCGCCGGTCTGGGTCAGATCGGCCGGAGTCAGGAAGCCGGCGGCGGTCCGCCGCGCGATCAGCTGCTGCGCCTTGGTCGAATCGTGGAACAGCAGGCCGAGCACCGGCGCCCCGGCGGTGTTCAGGTTGATCGGCCCGTCGACCGGCAGCGCGTCGGCGATCGTCCGCAGCCGGGCGATCGTCTCGGCGTCGACCCCGCCCAGCGCCAGTTGGTCGAGGCTGGCGAGCGGGCCGGACGTCGCGATCAGCCGGGTGATCAGCGGGCCGTATTCGGGCGGGTAGCCGAGGGTCGCCAGCATGTCGGCCAGCATCGCCTGCGCCCCCGGCACGCCGCGCGCCAGCATGTTGACGTTGAACTTGGCGCGCGCGTCGACGACGTCCAGGCTGAACCGGCCGCCGGCGATCGGCGCGTCGGGCTGGATCACCGCTGCCCAGGCCTCGCGCATATGGTCGCTCTCCGGCGCCTCGGTCATGTCGCGGCGCAATGCGGCGACGGCGGATGCCTCGCCGCCCAGCGCTACCGCCCGGGCCCGCGCCGCCTCGCGCATCATCAGCGACCGGTCGATGCCGGTGTCGCGCGCCGACACCATCAGCACGACGACGCTCGCCGCCAGCGCGACGATCAGCAGCACGTTGACCAGGATCATGCCGCGCTCGCCGTCGCCTGCTGGCGTCATGGCTTCACCGGCAAGATGAAGACGCGGCGCAGCGTGCCGCCGGGCCGGCGCGGGCCGGGGGCGAGGCCGATGTCCAGCGCCACCGCCAGCGGCCACGGGTCGGTCGCGTCGCCGTCGGGTGGCCAGCGGTCGCGCCAGCCGCCGTCCGGCGCCAGCACGCTGATCCGCAGCGTGTCGACCCCGGTCAGCAGCCGCTGGTCGCGCGCGGTGCCCAGCCCGGTGTCGACCGCCCGCCGCAGCATCCCGTCGCTCAGCCGGTAGCGGACCGGCTGGACGCCCAGCGGCCCGCGGCTGTGGCGTTCCAGCTCAAGCTCGGCATCGGCCAGCACCAGCTTGCCGGAGAATTGCTCGATATCGTTGCGCGCCATGAACAGCGCACGCTGGACATCGCCCAGCCGCTCGATCCGCCCGGCGGTGCGCTCCTGCACGCCCATCACCGTGCGCAGCAGCGCGATGCCGGCAAGCGCGATCAGCGCGAACAGCGCCAGCGAGACGATCATCTCGATCAGCGTGAAGCCGCGCTCGCCGGCGCGGGGTGCGGCTGTCATCCGGCGGTGCCGTGGCCGACCATCCGGTTGCCGCCGGCCTCCGCGACCAGGATCGCCATCTGGCGCAGGCAACTACCGTCGCTGCGGAAGCGCAGCGCGCCGGACACCGCCTCGAACGGCCGGCCGAGCAGTCCGTCGCGGCTGACCGCGCCGTCGCCGGCGAGCGCGCGGGCGATCGTCGCCGCGTCGTAGCCGAGCGCCGCGATCATCCCCGGCTGGCCGCCATGCCGCGTCTGGTAGGCGCGGGCGAAATCGGCGAAGCGGTCGGGGTCGTAGCCGGCGAACCAGGCGCCGTCATAGGCGGCGATCTCGCCCGGCGGCCCGGCCAGCGTCTGCGCCGTCGCCAGCAGTTGCACGCCTTCGTCGCGCAGCATCCGGGCCAGCGCCGCGATCGCTTCGCCGCGCTCGGGCAGCAGCACCGCGTCGGGCAGCGCCCCGTCGACGCGCAGCGCTGCCAGCATCGCTGCCGCCGCGCCGCCGCCCGCCGCCGGGTTCAGCGCGATCCCGGCC
>NZ_SPHY01000009.1 GCF_004796535.1 Sphingomonas flavalba
GGCTTCGCCGGCACCGTCGTCGACGTGACCTTGGCCGGGGCCGGGCGCGGCGCGGCGGCCACCGGCGGCGGCGCGGGCGGCGCGTCGACCGCCTGTGGCAGCACGACCGGCGCTTCCGGCACCGCTTCCAGATCAAGCTTGGCGTCGGGCGCGGCGCCCTGGCTGGCGGCGTAGGTGGTGTCGCCCTGCCCTTCGACCGCCATGCCGCCCGGCTCGTTCGGCTTGACTTTGTAATCGCCGGTCGGCGCCTGGATCAGCGCGCCGTCGCCTTCGGCGGCCGGGGTGCGGTTCTGCCACCAGTAGACGCCGCCGGCGACCAGCCCGATCAGCACCAGGCCAAGCAGCACGAACAGGGCAACGCGCAGCGGCGAAACGCCCTCGTCGTCATAATCCTCGTCGTCGACCGGCTCCAGCCAGGGCAGACGGTCTTCGTCGCGCAGTGACAGGCCGTCTCGATCGGTGTCGGTCATCACTTCATCTCCTCGACCGCGGCGAC
Organism: Sphingomonas flavalba; assembly: GCF_004796535.1. Lineage (GTDB taxonomy): Bacteria > Pseudomonadota > Alphaproteobacteria > Sphingomonadales > Sphingomonadaceae > Sphingomonas_L > Sphingomonas_L flavalba. Next base: position 497 of record NZ_SPHY01000009.1, read on the forward strand.
CCCCATGATGGCCAGGCCATTGCGGATGATCTGCCCGATTCCGTTCGCCAGATAAAGCCGCGCGCAGGTGGTTTCCACATCATTTGCCATCAGCACCCGCCGGTCGGGCCGGTCGTTGCCCATGTTGAAATAGGCATGGAACGCCGCCGCCAGATCGAACAGGTAGAAGGCGATGCGATGGGGCTCGCGCGCGGCGGCCGCCGCCTCGACGACGCGGGGGAACTGCGCGGCCAGCGCGACCAGCGCCAGTTCCTCGCGGTCAAGCCGCTCCAGATCCGGCGTCCCGGCGCAATCGATCCCGGCCTCGGCGATCCGCCGGCCGATCGACCGGATGCGGGCGTGGGCGTACTGGACGTAGAAGACCGGGTTGTCCTTCGACGCCTCGACCACCTTGGCGAAATCGAAGTCCATCTGCGCGTCGGCCTTGCGGGTCAGCATGGTGAAGCGCACCACGTCCTTGCCGACTTCGCGCACCACGTCGGCTAGCGTGACGAAATTGCCCGCCCGCTTCGACATCTTGATCGGCTCGCCGCCGCGCAGCAGCCGGACCATCTGGATCAGCTTGACGTCGAACTGGACGCGGTCCTCGGTCAGCGCGGCGACCGCCGCCTTGATCCGCTTGACCGTGCCGGCGTGGTCGGCGCCCCAGATGTCGATCAGCGCGTCCACGCCTTCCGCCTTCTGCGCATGGTAGGCCAGGTCGCCGCCGAAATAGGTCCAGCTCCCGTCGGATTTCTTCACCGGCCGGTCCTGGTCGTCGCCAAATCGGGTGGCGCGGAACAGGGTCAGTTCCACCGGCTCCCAGTCGTCCGGCGTCTCGCCCTTCGGCGCTTCCAGCACGCCTTCGTAGATCAGCCCGCGTTCGCGCAGCCGGGCGATCGCCGCGTCGGCCTTGCCCTCGGCGTGGATCGCCGCCTCGGACGAGAACAGGTCGTGGTGGATGCCGAGCAGCGCCAGGTCGGCCTTGATCAGCGCGATCATCGCCGCCACCGCGCGCTCACGGAAAAGGGCCAGCCATTCGGACTCTGGAACGTCTACGTAACGATCCCCGAATTCCGCCGCTAGCGCTGCCCCCACCGGCTTCAGGTAATCACCGGGATACAGCCCCTCTGATATCTCCCCGATAACCTGACCGAGAACCTCGCGATACCGAAGGTGCGCCGACCGCGCCAGAACGTCGACCTGCGCTCCGGCGTCGTTGACGTAATATTCCCGGATCACATCGTGCCCGGCATATTCCAGCAGGCTGGCCAGCGCGTCGCCGACCACCGCCCCCCGGCAATGCCCCATGTGCATCGGCCCGGTCGGGTTGGCGGAGACATATTCGACATTGACCTTGCGCCCGGCGCCGATCGCCGACCGGCCATAGTCGTCGCCCCGCGCGTGGATCTCCGCCAGCTCGGCCCGCCAGACAGCGTCGTTCAGCGTCAGGTTGATGAAGCCCGGCCCGGCAACCGCGACCGATTCGACCCCGGCGACCGCCCGCAGCCGTTCCGCCAGCGCCTCGGCCAGCGCGCGCGGATTGGTCCCGGCCGGCTTGGCCAGCACCATCGCCGCGTTGATCGCCAGGTCGCCGTGCGATGCGTCGCGCGGCGGCTCAACCGCGATATGGGCGCGGCTCAACCCGGCGGGCAGCACGCCGTCCTGTTCAAGCCTGTCGAGAATGGCGCCGAGTTCGGCGGCGAAGCGAGCGTAAAGGGTCACGGGTTCCTGTCATCCGATCATCGAAACCCGGCCGATAGACGATCAGGCGCGCGGTTGAAAGAATAGCCGCGGCCTACCCCGGGCGCCGGCGTGGGTGAAGGCCGGCGTCCGGGGCGCTGATCAGGCCGTGACGATGCGCGGCCGGGGCCGGGCCCGCATCGCGAAGCCGACCAGCCCGAAGCCGGCGATCAGCATCGCCCAGCTTGCCGGCTCTGGAACCGCCGCAGACGCCGAATAGCCGCTGATCTCGGCCTGCGAATGCGCGATGATGATGTCGCCGTTCAGCAACTGCGTGCCGAGCAGGAAGTTGTCGAACGAAGCATGGATCGCGTTGGTCGCGATGCCGAGGCTGGAAATGCCGTCGCCCCAGACCGTCTGTTCGTTCAGTACGATCCGTAGACCGAGCAGATCGACCAGCACGGTGTTGGCCGCCGGGCTGGCGAACAGCCCGCCGCCGATACCGAGGGAGCCGAGCACCGACCCGCCTAACGCCGGTTGTTCGAGCACCGTCGACCCACCGACGCTTAGCCCGGCGCCGGCATCGACCCAGGCGCTGGACCGCACCGTTTTCGAATCGATCCCGGCGATCAGCGCCGGCGGCAACAGCAATGTATCGACGAATAGCCCGGCTGACAGGTCGGCGACCGTCGCGCTCGCGCTGCCGCGGGGCGTCGCCGGATAATCCGACCTGGCCGTCGCGGTGATGACGCCGCCATTCAGCTGCTCGCCGGCCGACAACAGCGGCGACGCGATCAGCGCCAACGACTGGTGCAGGGTCAGCAGGCTGTCGCTGACGTCATACGCGCCGGGCGCCGATCCGGACGCCGTCGCAACCGGCCCCAGCGATGCGCTCAGCGCCCCGACAACATTCAGGTTCGCCGACACGCCGTAGCTTGAACTGCTGATCGTCGCCGCCGGCGCCGCGGATGCCATCAGCATCGCCCCTACGGAAATTACGCAAGTCATAACACCTTGATTCTTCATGATACCCTCCTGTTTCAGGCAGGGATCATCAAGCAATTGCCGTGCCGCATCAGGATATCAGCCAGGCATTCAAGTAAACGTCGTGGCCATCGTTAATGCCGCCGACACTATCTCTAATATATATCAATTATTCATCACGTAATTCGCGCACCAAACTACGTATATTGCACATCGCGACTATCGCCGTGGCTCGGGGGCCGAAAGCGTTAATCCTCCACGCGCATGCCGGGCGGCGTCTCCAACCACTGGAAGAATTCGAGCGTATAGCCGCCTGGGTCGCGAATCTTGAACTCAAGCGTGTCGCCCTCGCAGCCCCGTTGCAGGTGGCTCTCCACCCCGGCAACACCGGTGTCGACCAGGTGGCGGTGCCAGCGTTCCAGGTCGCGCGTCGCGATCGTCACCATCGCGCCTTTGTTGGCGCCGGCTATCGGCTGCTGGCTGCCCACTTCTCCGGAGACCAGCCCCAGATAGGCATGATCGATAATCCGGAAGATCGCCAACCACCCATAGTCGAGCACCTTCTCGAAACCGATCGCCTGCTCGTACCAGCGGGCCGTGGCCGGTACATCGGCGTAGTAGAACAAGGTGATGACCCCGTCGACGCGGCAGGCCGCGCGCAGCGCCGTGACAGACAACGGTGGATGGGCCAACAATCCGCCGAACTCCTCCTGAGCGATCCGCCGCTCAGTTCCGTTCGGTATTAGAAAGCACAGCCCGCCGCAATCGCCGTTGTGAGGCGTGCGCGGCGCGTCAGTAATCGTCGCGGGTGATATTGTCTTCCAGCCGGGCGAGCAGGCCGCGCAGCGCCGCGATCTCCTTGACGGAAAAGCCTTCCATAGCGATCCGCTCATGGCGCCGCGCCGCCGGCAGGATCTTCTCGAACGCGTCGACCCCAGCTTCGGTCAGCACCACCTCGATCATCCGCGAATCCGCCGTCGACGTCCGCCGATGCGCCCGCCCATCGTGCTCCAACTGGTCGATCACCCGGCTGACCGTCGACTGTTCCATCAGCGTGTGTTCGACGATCTTGCCGATGGTCAGCGTCCCGTGCGAGCGCAGCACGCTCAACACCCGCCATTGCGACGGGCTGACGCCGATCGCCTTCAGGCGGTTCTGCAGGCGCAGGTTCAGACGGTTGACGACCCGGTACAGCCGATAGGGCATGAATTCCTCGAGCCAGTCGTCGCCGATCTCCAGGTCATCCTTTGCCGCCTGCGCGCGCGCTTTGCTCATCCCGTCCTCGTCCCCTTGCCAATCCGATACGCCAGAACACATTCATCCACTTGGGCCAGGCCATCCGCCGCCTTGCTCGATCAGTACGGCACCTCGACGCCGATATTCCGCCGGCGCGCCTGATCAAGCACGAAATACGCCGCCGCAAGGTCCTGGGCTGCGACACCCAGCGACTTGTAAAGCGTGACATCTTCCGGCGCGATCCGGCCGGCACAGGCACCGCTCGCCACCGCGCCGATCTCTCCTACGATGTGATCCGGGCCGATCGCTCCCGCGGCCAGCGCCATCCGGTACTCGCCCGCCTCTGCCTCCGCGGAAGGGCGATAATCGACGAAGAACCGCGCTCGCGCGACCAGCGCGACGTCGATCTCGGCGGCGGTCACGACGCTCGATCCGACAATGTTCAGGTGGGCGCCGGGCGCGACCCAGCCACCGGACAGGATCGGCGCGCGCGCTTTGGTCAGCGTGCAGATGATATCGGCACCCGCCACCGCCGCCTCGACGCTGGCGGCCGGTTCTATCGCGACGCCGTGCGTCGCCCCCTCGCTTTCGGCGAAGGCGCGCGCTTTCGCACCGTCGCGCGCCCAGACGCGAATGCGCCGCAGCGGCCGCACCGCCAGCATCGCCCGCAAATGACTGCGGGCCTGCGTCCCGACGCCGAGCAGCGCCAGATCGCCCGCATCGGCGCGCGCGAGCAGCCGCGTCGCGAGACCGCTCACCGCCGCCGTGCGGATCGCAGTGATGGCGCTGGCATCGACAATGGCCTCGATCCGGCCGTGCTCTGGTTCGAACAACAGCACGACGCCGTGATGCGACGGATGGCGGCCACCGTCACCGGGGAACAGGCTGACCAGCTTGACCCCGAAACAGGCCGGGTCGGCGAGACAGCCGGGCATGTTGCCCAGCGCTCCACCGCCCGGCATCGCCATTACCGAGCGCAGCGGAAGGACGGCCCGGCCGGCCGACACGGCGCGCATCGTCTCGTCCATCAGGGCGACGCAGCGGTCGACGGGCAAAATCGCCCGCACCTCTGCCTCGCGAATGATCCTGATGGACATGAGCCCCGGTTACCGCCTCATTCCTGTTCCGGTCCAAACCGCGCCTTCAGGGACGCGAGCGCGTTAATCGCCGAATCGACGTCGGCTTCGTTGTTATAGAAGTGGAAACTGGCACGGACATTGTCGTCGCGGAAAGACGTAACGATGTCGCGCTCCATCAACGCCGCGCACAGCCCCTTGGCATCGCGTGACGGGATGGCAACGGTCGTGCCGCGCCGGGCATCGGCGCGTGGCGTCACGCTCGGCCAGCCGATCGCGGCCAACCGGTCCATGAGCAGGCCGCTCAGCGCCTGATTCCGCGCGGCGATGGCATCCAGGCCGATGTCGAGCAGCAGGTTCAACCCGGCTTCCGCCGCATAGCAATTGACCACTGCCGGCGACCCCGCTTCGAAACGGCGCGCGGTCGGCGACGGTCGGTTGGCGGTGATGTCCATCGCGACGATGTCGTCCTGGGCGAACCAGCCACTGTTCGTCGGCACCAGATCGGCGATCAACCCCTTGCGGACGTAGAGGAAGCCGATGCCGGCGGTGCCGAGCAGATATTTCAGCATGCCGCCGACAAGGAAGTCGACGTCCAGCGCGCGCACGTCAATTTCCAGAGACCCGACCGCCTGATAGCTGTCGACCAGCATCTTCGCGCCGCGTTCGTGCGCCAGCCGGCCGATCGCACCGACGTCCAGCCGGGCACCGTTGCGGAAACAGACCTGGGTGGCGGCAACAAGCGCGGTGCGCTCGTCGATCACGTCCAGGAACTGCTCGACCGGGATATAGCCGTCGGCATCGCGGCGGACGTGCACGACCTCGGCGCCGCGCGGCACCTGCGCATGCCAGATCTGCGCGGCGGTCGGGAATTCGAAATCGGTAATCACGACCTTGTTGCGCTCGCCGGTGAAATCCAGCGCACTGGACAGCGCGTTCAGTCCGGCGGAAACCGACGCGGTCACCGCGATCTCATCCGGCTCGGCGTTGATCAGCCGAGCCACGCGGGCGCGCACCGCCTCGTTCTTATCGACCCACACGTCCCAGTTGGCACCAACCGCCAGCCGGTCGGCCATATAGGCCTCGAACGCCTGCTTCACGCTGTCGGCCAGCGCGCAATACGAACCGCTGTTCAAATATGTTTTGTGCGCCAGCAGCGGAAACCGTTGCCGCAACCCATCGAAATCGACTGTCATTTCATCCCCTTGCCGGTAGAAATTCGCCTCTGCGCTCATGCCCGACCCGGCTGCCGGCGGCGCCACAACCAATAGGCCAGTGACAGCAGCAGCAGCCATGGCACCCCGACCAGCCACGATACGTTCCACGCGGTATCGTCGAGGCCCATCGTCACCAGGATCGCGGCCAGCAGGCACAGTCCGATGATCTGCAGATAGGGGAACAGCGGCATCCGCACTGGCAGGGTTTCCGGCGGGTTCACGCGACGGAACGCGATATGGCTGCACATCACGATCATCCAGACGACAATCGCGCCGAACAGGGCGATGCCAAACAGGTAAGTATAGGCCTTGGGCGTCAGCTTCGACACCGCTGACACGCACAGGATGGCGCCGCCGGACAGCAGGGTCGCGACCATCGGCGTGCCGCTGCGCGTCAACTTGCCGAGCAGGCGCGGCGCGAAGCCGTCGCGCGACAGTGAGAACAACATGCGCGAGCACAGATAGACGTTGGTGTTCATGCTCGACAGCGCTGCACTCAGCACGACGAAGTTCATGATCCCGGCAGCGTGCATGATGCCGCTATGTTCGAACACCTTCACGAACGGGCTGGCGGTGATGATGCTGGTCGCGCCGGTTTCGGTCCACGGCACGAAGGCGACGACGATGGTCAGCGCCAGCACATAGAACAGGAACAGCCGGATCGCCATCGTCCGCAGCGCGGCCGGAATCGCCTTCTCCGGGTTGGCGGTCTCACCCGACGTCACCGCGATCACCTCAATGCCGCTGAACGAGAAGATGCCGACCACCACCGCCATCCAGACGCCGCCGAACCCCATGGGCATGAAGCCGCCGGGCAGGCCGGTCAGATTGTGCAGGCCGGTCGCCGGCATGCCGATGCCGAAGATCGTCGCAAAACCCAGAATGATGAAGATGACGATCGCCGATACCTTGATCAGCGCCAGCCAATATTCGATCGTACCGAAATTCTTCACCGATCGCGCGTTGAAATAGACCACGATCATCGCGAAGCTGACCGACCATATCCACACCGGGATATGCGGGAACCAGAAGGTCATATAGACGCCGGCCGCCGTCGCCTCGCCGCCGACAGCGATGACCTGCGCCATCCAGTAAGTATAGCGCACGACAAAGCCGGACCAGCGGTTCAAATAGGTTTCGGCATAGACACCGAACGACCCGGCGCTCGGGTGGACCACCGCCATTTCGGACAGGCTGAACACCATCGCCGCCGCGATCACCGCCGCGATCGCATAGCTGACGATCACCGCCGGCCCCGCATAGCCGATGGCGAGCGAGCTGCCCGCGAACAGCCCGGTGCCGATCGCCCCGCCCAGGCCAATCATCACGATCTGCCGGCGGCTCAAGCTCTGCTGCAAGCCGTGCTCGCGCTCGGCTATCTCACTCTGGTTCGCCACCAAGCCTCCCTGCTTGCATATTTATATTCCGATTCATGTGATTTCTAAGGCGACCGTGCCGCCCTGCATAGAGTATTTCCGGATTGCAGAGGGCCCGCGCCTGCCGGCCGGCCCAGCGACGGCCCCTTTTCGGGCCGTCTTATTTGCTTCCTGTTGCCCCCCAAAGAATTTCCGCAACGGACCCTTGGCAAAGTGTATGCAAACTCATATTGATTAGCAAGGACTAGAAACGGGGCGGTCTTGCAATCATGACGGAAACGAACAGGTTTCAGCTTGGGCTTTTCGGCGCCAACGCGGACGGCGGCCTGGCTGTCACCACAGTGCCCGAACGCTGGCGCGCCACCTGGCCGGATCTTCTTGCCCTCGCCCGCCTCGCCGACGGTGCCGGTTTCGACTTCTTCCTGCCGTTGGCACGGTGGAAGGGGTTCGGCGGCACCACCAACGCCCGGCACCATTCGTTCGAGACGCTGACGATGGCCGCTGCCCTCGCCACCGCGACCGAACGGATGACCCTGTTCGCGACCGTCCACGCGCCGTTCGTTCACCCGGTCCAGGCGGCGAAGGCGATCGCGACGATCGATCACGCCAGCGGCGGCCGCGCCGGCCTCAACATCGTCTGCGGCTGGAATGCCCCGGAATTCGCGATGTTCGGCATGGAACGAACCGACCAGCCCTACGCGCTGGGGCATGAATGGTACGAAGTGTTCTCGCGCATCCTGGCCGGCGAAGGACCATTCGATTTCGACGGCGCCTATTACAAGCTGCGCGGTGTCGAGGGCGCGCCCCTCTCGCTCCAGCGGCCGCGTCCGACCGTGCTGTCGGCGGCTTTCTCACCCGCCGGGCGGGATTTCGCCGCACGCACCAGCGACCATATCTTCACCACTTTCGTCGAGATCGCCGACGCCGCCGCGACGATCGCCGACGTCAAGGCGCGTGGCGAGGCGGCCGGTCGGCCGCTTGGCGTGTTCACCGCCTGTCACGTCGTCTGCCGCCCCAGTCAGGACGAAGCGGAGGATTATTACGACCGCATCGCGGTGCGCGAGGCCGACAAGGGCGCGGTCGAACACTATATGGCGATGAAGCAGGCGACGTCCGGATCGCACGATCCGTCGGCCTACACGCTCCACGCCAAGCGCTTCGCCGCCGGGGCCGGCACCTACCCCCTCGTCGGCACGCCGGAACATATCGCGTCGGAACTGGTCCGGATTCACGAGGCCGGCTTCAACGGTACCGCGATCAGCTTCGTCAACTATCTCGACGAACTTCCCGCCTTCATCAACGACGTGCTGCCGCTGCTCGCTGACGCGGGCATCCGGCGATGACCGCATCCCCCTTTCCCAACCGCACGCTGGCTCGGCTGCGTGCGGGCGAGGCGATATCCTGCCTGTGGCTCAGCCTGGGCTCGGCCGCGCTGGCGGAAATCGCCGCCGAGCAGGCACCGGATGCAATCGTCCTCGACCTGCAGCATGGCCAGTGGGACAGCGCCATGACCCATGCCGCGCTGGCGGTCGTTGCTGCCTGGGGCGTGACGCCGCTGGCCCGCGTCGCCGACAAGCAGGCATTGTCGATCGGCCAGGCGCTCGACGCCGGCGCTGCGGGAGTGATCGTACCGCTGGTCGACACCGCCGAGGAAGCGGCCGCCGTCGTCGCCGCCGCCCATTACCCGCCGCATGGCGTCCGTTCGGGCGGCGGCATGCGGCCGCTGCGGGATTTCCCGGCCTATCTTGCCGCCAGCCGGACCGAAGCGCTGGTCGCGGTGATGATCGAAACCCGCGCCGGGCTGGACAACGCGGCCGCGATCGCGCGGACGCCCGGTCTCGACATGCTGTTCATCGGCCCCGGGGATCTCGGCCTCGCCCTCGCCGGGGACGGACCGCCTCTCGAAACCGCGATCGCCGCCATCCTTGCCGCCGCCCGCGAGGCCGGCGTGCCGTGCGGGATCTTTACGTCCAGCGCCACGGAGGCGCGCGAACGCATTGCCCAAGGCTTTCGCTTCGTCATCGCCGCCGACGACATCAATCTCGCGCGGGCCGGCTTCGCCGCCGCGCTTTCGTCCACCAGTCAGGACTCGACCGTATAATGTCCCGCTTCGACCTCAGTCTCCCCGCCCGCCACGACATCCGCGCGCAGATCGCCGCCATCTCGCTGGACAACATCGCCAACATCGCGAAAGAGGCTTTCGACAAGACGTCGATCATCCCGCTGTGGTTCGGCGAGGGCGATCTACCGACCCCGGCTTTCATCGGCGAGGCAGCCCTTGCCGGCATCCGCGCCGGCCACACCTTCTATTCGCACCAGAACGGCATTCCGCCGCTGCGCGAGACGCTGGCCGCCTATCACAACCGCCTGCTCGGCACCGCGCTCGACCCAGACCGGATCACCGTCACCTCGGGCGGCATGCCCGCAATCATGCTGGCGATCGAGATGCTGGTCGACGCCGGCGACAACGTCATCGTCATCGATCCGGTCTGGCCGAACATCGGCGGCATCGTCGAGATCGTGGGCGGCCAGGTCCGTTCCGTGCGGCTGGACTACGGCCCCGACGGCTGGTCGCTCGACATCGACAAGGTACGTGCCGCCTGCGACAGTCGTACCAAGGCGATCTTCTTCGCCTCGCCCGGCAACCCGACCGGGGCGATGATTCCGCTCGACGTCCAGACACGGCTGCTGGAACTGGGGCGCGAACTGGGCGTCTGGCTGATCGCCGACGAAGTCTATCATCGCCTGGTCTTCGGCCAGCCGGTGGCGCCGTCGCTGCTGACCGTCGCCGATCCGGAGGATCGGCTGCTGATCGTCAACAGCTTCTCCAAATCCTGGGCGATGACCGGCTGGCGGCTCGGCTGGCTGGTCCACCCACCGTCGGTCGCCGCGCGGCTGGCGGTCATCACCCAATACGTGACCAGCGGCACCACCACCTTCCTGCAGGACGCGGCGATCGCCGCGATCGAGCAGGGTGAGCCGTTCGTCGCGGAGATGAACCGCTATTGCGAGCAGGGCATGCGGATCGTCTGCGACGCGCTCGACACAATGCCGCGCGTCCGCATGGCCAGCCGCCCACCCGGCGGTATGTATGCCTTCTTCGAGGTCGACGGCATGCCGGATTCCAAGGCTGGCTGCCTGGAGATATTGCGGAACACCAGCGTCGGCCTGGCGCCGGGCAGCTTCTTCGGGCCCGGCTCGGAAAGCTTCTACCGGCTGTGTTTCTGCCGCAGCCCGGAGGCGCTAGTGACGGCAATGGAGAAACTGCGGCCATCGCTCGGCTAAAGGTGGATTCGGCGCCGCTGAAATCGGCTTCGGCGCCGTATCTCCGGCGGCATTCCAACGACGCATCAGATCACCAGAGCCTCTGGCGCTCCCGCCGCCCGCCCTAACGGGCGAGGCCGGCGGCGGCGACGAGCGAGGTCAGGCCGGCGATCAAGCCCTGACTGCTTAGCGGCTCGGCGACATCGATATGCTCATCCAGCGCGTGGGCGCGCGCGCCCTTGCCGCCTGAACCGATCGTCACCGCCGGGATGCCGAGGCTCATCGGGATATTGGAATCGGTCGAGCTTGCCTCCAGCTCCGGCGACAGGCCGACGGCGCGGATCGCCGCCTGCGTGTTGCGGACCAGCGGCGAATCGTCCGGCGTATGGCCGGCCGGCCGTTCGCCGATCACCTTAAGCTCGACGCTGATCGTGCCGGCGCGGGTCGAACGGGCAGCGTTCTCGTCCGCGACCGCTTTCTCGACGATCGCGCGGAACTTGCCGTCGAGCGCGGCCAGTTCCGCCGCGCTCACCGAGCGCATGTCGAATTCCATGAACACCGCGTTCGGGATCGAGTTGACCGAGGTGCCGCCGCCGGTGACGCTGGCCGAATAAGTGGTCTTCGGGTCCGTGGGCGGCGTGATCTCGTAAAGCGCAGCGACCGACTTCGCCATCGCAACCATCGGGTTGACCAGGCCGAAGGCGCCATAGCTGTGGCCGCCCGGCCCGCGGAAGATGGCATGATAGCGCTTCGACCCGACGCCGCCGGTGACGATGCGCGACGCATCCGTCCCATCGATCGAGAAGAAGGCACTCACCCGCTTGGCCAGCGGGTCGTTGCCGAAGAAATGGCGCACGCCGCGCAAGTCGCCCTGCCCTTCCTCACCGACATTGGCGATGAACAGGATGTCGCGCTTCGTCCTGATCTTGCCGGCGTCGAGCGCCCGCGCGATCGCGATCAGCGCGGCGACCCCTCGGCTATCGTCGCCGACGCCGGGCGCGGACAGAATGGTCCCCTGCCGCTTGACCCTCACGTCGGTGCCGGCCGGGAACACGGTATCGAGATGGGCAGCGATGACGACCAGCCCGCTTTCCGCGCCGGTGCCCTTGCGCAAGCCGATGACGTTGCCGACCGAATCGACGCGCACGTCAACAAGGCCGATCTGATCGAACATCGCCCGCACCGCCGCGCCGCGCTTCTCCTCGCCGAACGGCGGCGCCGGAATCTCGGTGATGGTGATGATGTCCGCGACGAAGCGGTCGTGCCCGGCCTTCAGCGAGTCACGCGCGGCCTTCCACTGCGGCGAAGCGACGATGCCCTTGACCGGATCGTCCACCTTGGCCGGCGCCGCGAGCGCGCCGCCCGCGAGGAGCAGCGCAGCGGCAATGCCGGCAAGCGCGCGCAAGCGCCGGGCGATCACTTCTTGCCGAGGGTGAGGCCGCCGAACCGCTTGTTGAAGCGCGCGACCTGACCGCCGCTGTCGACGAGCGACGACTTGCCGCCGGTCCATGCCGGATGGACGGTCGGGTCGATGTCCAGCTGCAGCGTGTCGCCTTCCTTGCCCCAGGTCGACCGCGTCTCGTAGACGGTGCCGTCGGTCATCTGCACCTTGATGAAGTGATAATCGGGGTGCGTGTCTTTTTTCACGAATCAAGCTCCTTGCGCGGCTGGTTTCCGACCAGCCAGGATGGAAGCGCGGCCCTAGCCGCTGCCGGGGGCGATGGCAAGCCGGTCAGCCGGCCGGCGGATCGGCGATCATCGCGGTGAAATTGGCCTCCGCCGCCAGCTTGCCGTCGACAAGCGCGCGGCCGGCGAACTTGCAGACGCTCGCCCGCTTCTGGATGAATTCGACCTCCAGCCGCAGCAGCACGCCCGGCTCCACCGGCACGCGGAACTTGGCGCCGTCGATCGCCATGAAATAGACCAGCTTGCCGGACCCGGCGAGACCGAGCGATTCCACCGCAAGCACACCCGCCGCCTGAGCAAGCGCCTCGACGATCAGCACGCCGGGCATGATCGGCCGGCCGGGGAAATGCCCCTGGAAGAACGGCTCGTTGATCGTCACCGCCTTGATTGCCGTGATCGACTGGTCGGGGATGATCTCCTCGACCCGGTCGACCAGCAGCATCGGGTAACGGTGCGGTAGGGCCGCCATCACCCGCCGGATATCCAGCGGGCCGATGGCGGCGGTGCCGGTGTCCCCGGTCATCGGCCCTGCGGCTGCGGCTTCGCGGGCGGCGTCGCCGCCGGGGTGCCGGCGGCCGGCTCACCGGCGACTTCCTGGCCCGGCTCCCAGCCGGCCGGCGGGGTGATGCTCGCCGTCGGCACCAGCGTGTTCAGTTCTGTGACGACGGCGGTGGTCAGGTTGGCGGTCGGTTCATAGGCGAAGGCGGCGTCGGGGCGCAGCAGCACCTTGATCTGGTGCTTGGTCATCGCGGCACGGGTTGCCTGATCCAGCTTGGCGACGACCTGTTCCTCAACATAGGCCTGCACCCGCGCGATCGGCTGGTACAGCGGCGCCAGCTGCTGCTGGATCGCCGTGCGCTTGGTCTGGATCGCATCGAACTGCGGCTTCAACGCGGCCTCCGTCGCGCCCGGCTTCTTCTGCGCTTCCTGGAAAGCGGCGATCAGCGGCTGCAGTTCGCCGTTGAGCGCGGTCTGCCGGGTGGTGAAGGCGTCGATCTGCGCCTTGTAGGTCGTCCGCATCTGGGTGGTCGCGGTCTGGAACGCCGCGGACTGCTGGACGGCGGCCTGCAGATCGGCAACGGCCACCTGGGCTTGGGCGGTGGCGGGGATAGCAGCGGCGGCGATCGCCGCGGTCATCAGAAAGGTTTTCATCAGAATTGCGTTCCTACGTTGAAAGTGAACAATTTGGTGTCGTCCCCCGGTTCCTTGAGCAGGGCCTTGGCGACGTCGATGCGGAACGGGCCGAACGGCGAGTTCCAGTTGACGCCAAAGCCCACGGACACGCGCGGTTTCAGCGTGTCGCCATAGAAGATTTCTCGGAACGGCGAGATGAACTGGGTCAGCGGCGGGTTGGCGGTGCCGTCCTGCCGCACCGGCAGTGTCGTCGAGCCGTTCGCGGTTCCGTCCGAATAGAGCGGATTGCCCGCACTGTCGCGGATCGGGATATTGATGCCGTTCTCGTTCTGGATCGGCGTCGGCGCCTTCACGCCCCACACTGCGCCGGCGTCGACGAACACGGACGGCCGCAGCCCCATGTCGCGCGCGCCGGAACCCAGCGGAATCTCCAGCTCGGCGCGGGCCATGTAGTAATAGCGCCCGCCGATCGCGTCGTCGGTCACCTGGTTTTTGTCGGTGATCAGGATCGGCGTGCCCGGCGTCGTCGTGATGTCGAGCGGATAACGCTTCACCCGGGGGCCGATACCGCGAATGTCGAAACCGCGCATCTGCGGCTCGCCCAGGTAGAAGCGGTCGACCAGCCGGATCGGATCGACACCGGCGGTGCCCTTCTCGAGCGGCATGATGTAGCCGCCCTCGCCCTGCACGGAGAAGATGAAGCCGCCGCCGACACCCCAGTATTTGGCGCCCTCTATCCGGTTGCGCAGATATTTGACGCTGCCGCCCAGTCCGGCGAAATCCTGGTGGATCGCGAAGCGCTGGCCCTTGCTCGGCCGCAGCACGTTGTTCAGGTTGTTGAACACCAGCGAGTAGCCGATCGACGATGTCGTCCGCTTGCCGAGCGCGTCGCACAGATAGCGGCCGGCGAGCAGCGGGCTGCACTGCCCGTCCAGGTAGAAGCGGTACTTGTCGAGGGTGACGTCGTCGAAGCTCAGCCCGTAGCGGGCCTGCGCCTGCCAGTATTCGGTCAGCGGCACGCCGACGCGGATCTGGAAGCCGGTCGTCACCTGCGAATAGGTGGTGTTGCGGTCGCGGTTGACGAAATTGAACGAGTTCAGGTCGCGACGGAAGATATCGCCGCCGATCGCGATGTTGCGGTCGAACAGATAGGGTTCGGTGAAGCCGAGTTGGATCGATTTGGAATAGGCGGAATAGTCGACCGACGCGCGGAGCGTCTGGCCCTTGCCACGGAAATTGCGCTGGGTGATCGACGCGTTGATGATGAAGCGTTCAAGGCTGGAATAGCCGGCCGATAGCTGCAGTTCGCCGGTCGGCTTCTCCTCCAGATTGGTGGTCAGGATCACCCGGTCCGGCGCAGAACCCTGCGACTGTTTGACCTCCAGCTTCTCCTGGAAATAACCGAGCGAGTTGATACGGTCCTGCGAACGCTTGACCAGGAAACTGTTGAACGCATCGCCTTCCTGCAGGCGAAATTCGCGGCGGACGACCTTGTCTTGGGTGATGGTGTTGCCGTTGATGTCGATCCGCTCGACATAGACGCGCGGCGCTTCCGCCACCTGGAAGGTAAGCGACATCGTCCGCGCTTCCGGGTCGCGGCGGAACTGCGGCTCGACCTGCGCGAAAGCGTAGCCGAACAGGCCGGCGGACTGGGTGATCGAGTCGACGGTGTCCTCGACCTTCTTGGCGTCGTACCAGTCCCCCGCCTTCATCGGGATCAGGTGCTTCACCGTCTCCGCCTTGAAATCGCGGATATCGCTTTCCGCCTCGACCTCGCCGAACTTGTAGCGCTCGCCTTCCTCGACGACGTAGGTGATGATGAAATCGCGCTTGTCCGGCGTCAGTTCGGCGATGGCGGAGATCACCCGGAAATCGGCATAGCCGTTGGTCAGGTAGAACTGGCGCAGCTTGCCCTGGTCGTAGGCAAGCCTGTCCGGGTCATAGGTGTCGCTGGACGAAAAGAAGCGGAAGAAGCGCGACTGCTTGGTCGCCATTTCCGACCGCAACTCGCCGGCGGAGAACTTGGTGTTGCCAAGGATGTTGATCTGGCGGACCTTGGACTTGTCGCCCTCGGTGATCTCGAACACGATGTCGACACGGTTCTGGTCGAGCTGGACCATCTTCGGCTCGACCACAGCGGCGAAGCGCCCCTGCCGGCGGTACAGCTCGATGATCCGCGCGACGTCGGCGCGGACTTTGGACCGGGTGAAGATCTGGCGCGGGGCAAGGCGAATCTCCGGCCGGATCTTGTCTTCCTTCAGCCGCTTGTTGCCTTCCAGCACGATGCGGTTGATGACCGGGTTCTCGCGGACCTCGATGGTGATGACGCCGCCGGCGTCGGCGCGGATCGTCGCGTCGGCGAACAGTTCGGTCGCGAACAGATCCTTCAGCGCCTGGTCAAGGCTCTCGCGGTCATAGGCCTCGCCCGGCCGCAACTTGACATAGGACCGAACGGTATCCGGCTCCAGTCGCTGGGAGCCGGTGACGTTGATCCGGGTAATCGTGCCGCGAACGCTGTCCGCCGCCGGAGCGGTCGTTGTGGGCGCCGTTGCCGGAACCTCCGTCGGCAGGGTCTGCCCCCAGGCCGGCGCGCCGGCGCCGGCCAGCATTGTGCCGATCAACAGCGCCGGGACGCGATGCCGCCTGGACCCGGTCCTTGCCTTCATTGCCCTCACGCATCCCACCTTAACAACTGGAAACAAGGAAAACGGGCACTGCCCCAACCCGCTCAACCGATCAACCCGGCCAGGCCACGCCACAGGCCAAAGGACGACAGGTCGTTGAACGTCACTAGCAACATCAGCGACAGCAGGACCAGCAGTCCGGACCGGTACGCCCATTCCTGGACCCGCGCCTCGACCGGCCGGCGCCGTATCGCCTCCAGCGCGTAGAAGAACAGATGGCCGCCATCAAGCATCGGAACTGGCAACAGGTTGATGAATCCGAGATTAATCGAGATGATCGCAATGAAGCCGACGAAGGCGGTCAGCCCGCCCGCCATCTGCTCGCCGGAAATCTGCGCGATTTTCAGCGGCCCGCCCATTTCGCTGACCGGCCGCCGGCCCGTGATGATCTGGCCCAGCCCGTCGACCATCATCCGCAAAATCGCGCCCGTCTGGCGGAATGCGACGACCGGAGCCTCGATCAGGCTGACCGGAACGATGACCGGCTGCGCCGACCGCACACCCAGAACGCCCAGTCGGTATTCGTTGCCGAAGCGGTCGCGCTCGATCCGCGCGCCGATCGCCAGCGGCAGGTTCAGCGTCGCGCCCTCGCGTGCGACATCCAGCGACACCTGTTCGTCGGGCCGCGCCACGACATAGCGGGCAAGGTCGCCGAAAGTGTCGACCGCCCGGCCATTGACCGACAGGACGCGATCGCCGGCGCGCAGCCCGGCCCGGTCGGCGGCGGACTGGGCGACGACCTGGTCGACGACGGCCGGCGTCCGGGGCTCGCCATGCGCCACCGCGAAACCGCCCAGGATGACCAGGGCGATCAGGAAATTGGCGATCGGTCCGGCGGCGACGATCGCCGCGCGCTGCCACACCGATTTGGACTGAAAGGTCTGGTTGCGCTCTTCCGCCGGCAATGCCAGCCATTCAGCGCTGGGCTGGCTGGCCGGGTTCATGTCGCCGGCGAAGCGGACATAGCCGCCCAGCGGCAGCCAGCCGAATTTCCAGCGCGTGCCACGCCGGTCGGTAATGCCGAAAATCTCCCGCCCGAAGCCGATCGAAAAGGCATCCGCCCTGACGCCGAACCAACGCCCGACCAGATAATGGCCAAGCTCATGGAGGAAGATCAGCGGCCCGATCACCAGAAGAAAGGCGATCGCCGTCGAAAACAGGCCCGGATACTGGGTCACGCGGCTAATACCTCCATCGCCGCGCGGGCCTTGGCGCGGGCCTCGCGGTCGATCGCGAACACCTCGTCCAACGTATGCGGAGCCGGCGGGTCATAACCGTCCAGCGTGTCGCGCACAATTGCGGCGATATCGAGGAAGCCGATCCGCCGCGAAAGGAAGGCGGCCACTGCCTCCTCATTGGCAGCGTTCAGCACTGCCGGCCGCGCGCCGCCCGCCGCCAGCGCCGCGCGCGCCAGCGCGATCGCCGGGAAGCGAACGGTGTCGGCGGCCTCGAAGTCGAGCCGGCCGGTCCGCGCCAGATCGAGCCGCTGGCACGGCGTCTTCATCCGGTCCGGCCAGGCCAGGGTATGGGCGATCGGGGTCCGCATGTCCGGCGTGCCGAGCTGGGCGATCACCGAGCCGTCGACATATTCGACCATCGAGTGGACGACCGATTGCGGGTGGACGACGATGTCCAGCCGTTCCGTCCCGACCGGGAACAGATGGAACGCCTCGATCAGCTCCAGGCCCTTGTTCATCATCGTCGCCGAGTCGACCGAAATCTTCGCGCCCATCGACCAGTTCGGGTGCTTGACCGCCTGCTCCGGCGTCACCGCGCGCATCGCCTCCGCGCTCCAGGTGCGGAACGGCCCGCCGCTGGCGGTCAGCACGATCCGCGCCACCCGCTCCGGCGCGGCATGGTCGAAGCACTGGAACACCGCGTTGTGCTCGGAATCCACCGGCAGCAGCGTCGCACCGGCGGCGCGAGCGGCGCGGGTCATGATCGCACCGGCGGAGACCAGCGCCTCCTTATTGGCCAGCGCCACCGTCGCGCCGGCGTCCAGCGCCGCCATCACCGGGCGCAGGCCGGCGCTGCCGACGATCGCCGCCATCGTCCAGTCGGCATCCAGCCCCGCCGCCGCGACGATCGCCGCGTCGCCGGCGGCCACTTCCGTGTCAGTGCCCGCCAGCCGGTCACGCAACGCCCCCAGCAACGCCTCGTCGCCGATCACCGCCAGCCGTGCACCGGTCGCCCGCGCGGCATCGGCCAGCCCGTCGACGTCGCGGTGGGCGGTCAGCGCGACGACCTCGAACCGGTCGCGGTCGTGGGCGATCAGGTCCAGCGTCGACCCGCCGACCGATCCCGTCGCGCCGAGGATGGATATCCGCCGCCGGCTCATTGCACCGCCCCGGCGGCAAGCAGCAGCGCCACCGCCGGCGCCACCGTCACCACCCCGTCGAGCCGGTCCATCACCCCGCCGTGGCCGGGCAACAGCGTGCCGCTGTCCTTGACCCCAGCAGCGCGCTTCAGCGCGCTTTCGTACAGGTCACCGATCTGGGCGAGGATGGCAAGGATTGGGCTGGCCAGCGCCAGACCCAGGTCGAGCCCACCCCACTGGTGAAACACCAGCCCCGTCGCCAGCGCCATCGCCATGCCGCCGATCAGCCCGGCCCATGTCTTGCTGGGCGAGACCGCCGGCAGCAGCTTAGGCCCGCCGATCGCCCGCCCTGAAAAATAGGCGCCGATGTCGGTCGCCCAGACCAGCGCCAGCGTCCAGAAGGCAAGCAGCAGCCCGGCCGGCAGCGCGCGGATGAACAACAGCGCAAAGATCGGCACGCCGACATAGGCGATGCCCAGCGCCAGCCGGGTGTTGCGCGTCACCCCGGCGACGAACAGCGCCGCCGCGCCGACCAGCCCGAGCGCGAACCCATCCGGTCCCGCCGCCCATGGCGACATGATAGCGAGCGGCACGACGAGGGCGTAAAGCGCGAGTTGACGATGAGTGCGCGACACCCCGGCCAGTGCCGCCCATTCGACAAGCATTGCCATCCCGGCGAGCGCGCCGAGCAGCCACAGCGCCCAACCGCCGCCGTAGAGCGCGAGCAGCGCCACCGCGATCAGCGCGACGCCGACGACGGTACGCCGGCCCAACTCGCCGCCAGGGGTGCCGCCGCTGCTCATAGTCCGCCGAAACGGCGCTCCCGCTGCCTGAAATCGGCGATCGCTGCCGCCAGCGCTGCCTTGTCGAAATCCGGCCACAGCGTGTCGACGAACAGCAACTCGGCATAGGCTGCCTGCCACAGCAGGAAATTGGACAGTCGGCGCTCGCCAGAGGTGCGGATCACCAGGTCGGGGGGGGGCAAGCCGGCGGTGTCGAGGACCGTGTTGACGGCGGCGACGTCGATCGCCTCCGGCGCCAGCGCCCCGGCCCCGACCTGCGCGGCCAGCGCCCGCGCCGCCCGGACCAGCTCATCCTGCGCGCCGTAGTTGAGCGCAACGACCAGCGTCTGGCGGCGGTTGGCGGCAGTCCGCTCGATCGCGCCGTCGATCATCCGGACCAGTTCCGGCTCGAACGCGCGATAATCGCCGATCACCCGCAGCCGCACCCCGGCCCTCGCCAGTTCGTCGAGGTCGGACAGGATGAAACGCCGCATCAGGCTCATCAGATCGGAGATTTCCGACGCCGGGCGGCGCCAGTTCTCGGACGAGAAGGCGTAGAGGGTCAGCACGCCGATGCCGAGTTCGCCCGCCGCGCGGACGATGGCGCGTGCCGCCTCCACGCCGCGCCGGTGGCCGGCGACGCGCGGCAGGTGCCGGGCCTTCGCCCAGCGCCCGTTGCCGTCCATGATGATCGCGACATGGCGCGGCGCACCGTTCCCCTCGCCCGGTGCCGGCTGCGCGGCGCTCGCGCTGGCGGAGGTCACTTGCCGAGAATTTCCTTTTCCTTGGCGGATGCGGCGGAATCGATGTCGGCGATCGTCGCGTCGGTCAGCTTCTGCACCTCGTTCTCGTGGCGCTTGCGCTCATCCTCGCTGTAGACACCCTTCTTCTCGTCGACCTTCAGCGCGTCGTTGCCGTCGCGGCGGACGTTGCGCGCGGCAACTCGGGCCTTTTCCGCATACTGGCCGGCCAGCTTGGCCAGTTCCTTGCGGCGCTCCTCGGTCAGGTCGGGGATCGGCAAGCGGATATTCTGCCCGTCGACGATCGGGTTCAGCCCAAGCCCGGCCGAGCGAATGGCCTTGTCGACCGGCCCGACGTTGGACCGGTCCCATACCTGCACGGTCAGCAGCCGCGGCTCCGGCGCGGACACCGTCGCCACCTGATTGAGCGGCATTTGCGCACCGTAGACCTCGACGGTAATCGGGTCGAGCAGGGTGGTGCTCGCCCGGCCGGTACGCAGCCCGCCCAGGTCGTGCTTCAGCGATTCGACCGCGCCGCGCATCCGGCGCTCGAGATCGGCCTTGTCATATGCGGCCATGGGTTCAGCTCTCCTCGCTATTCTGAACGATCGTCGCGGTTCCCTCGCCCTTCAGCACCTTCAGCAGGTTGCCCTGCTCGCGGATGTTGAACACGACGATGGGGATATCGTTGTCGCGGCACAGCGCGACCGCGCTGGCATCCATCACCTTCAGGTCGTCCGACAGGACCTTGTTGAAGGTGACCCTATCATAACGCCGCGCGCCCTTCACCTTCTTCGGGTCGGCATCGTAGACGCCGTCGACCGACGTGCCCTTGAACAGTGCGTCGCAGTTCATCTCCGCCGCGCGCAGGGCAGCGGCGCTGTCGGTGGTGAAATAAGGATTGCCGGTGCCGGCGGCGAAAATGACGATCCGGCCTTTTTCCATGTGGCGTTCGGCACGGCGGCGGATAAACGGCTCGCACACCGTCGACATCGGGATGGCGGACTGGACGCGGGTGTCGACGCCGATCTGCTCCAGCGCATTCTGCACCGCCAGCGCGTTCATCACCGTCGCCAGCATGCCCATATAATCGGCGCTGGTCCGCTCGAAGCCCTTGGCCGCCGCCGCCAGGCCACGGAAAATATTGCCGCCGCCGACGACGACGCACAGCTCATGCCCGGCCGCCTTCGCCTCGGCGATCTCGCCGGCGACACGGGCGACGGTATCAGGATCGATGCCGAACTGCCCCTGCCCCATCAGCACCTCGCCCGATAGCTTCAGCAGGATCCGGTTGAAGCGCGGGCGTGTCATGGGAAGGGGCGATCCGATCTGGAAGAATTTGCGCGCGCGACCTTAGTCAGCACATATCGGGCTGCCAAGGGCATTGCCCGCCCGCGCACCGCGCGCGGGCGGGATCATGATGCAAAGGGTGGCGTCAGCCCTTGACGCCAGCGGTGGCGGCGACTTCAGCGGCGAAGTCGCTCTCCTTCTTCTCGATGCCTTCGCCCAACTGGAAGCGCACATAGTCCTTCAGCACGATCGGCGTGCCTGCGTCCTTTGCGGCGGCAGCGATCACGTCCTGCACCGGGGTCTTGTTGTCCATGACGAACAACTGGCTGAGCAGCGCCGCTTCCTTCTTGAACTTGGCGATTGCGCCTTCGACCATCTTCTCGACGATGTTGGCCGGCTTGCCGGATTCCGCCGCCCGCTCCGCGGCGATCGCGCGCTCGCGCTCAATCACGTCGGCATCGAGGCCCTCGGCGTTCAGCGCCTGCGGGCTGGCGGCGGCGATGTGCATCGCCAGCTGCTTGCCAAGGCCGGACAGCACGTCCTCCGACGCGGCGCTCTCCAGCGCGACCAGCACGCCGATCTTGCCAAGGCCCGGCGCGGCGGCATTGTGGACATAGGAAACGATCGCGCCCTGATCGACGCTGAGCGTCCGCACCCGGCGCAGCGACTGATGCTCGCCGATCGTCGCGATATTATGGGTCAGCGCGTCGGCGACGGTGCCGCCCTGCGGCATGGTCGCGCCCTTCAGCGCCTCGACATCGTCGCCGCCGGCCAGCGCCAGCGTCGTCACGTCGCGGACGAACGCCTGGAACTGCTCGTTCTTGGCGACGAAATCGGTTTCGCTGTTGACCTCGACGGCGGCGCCCTTGTTGCCGGACACGACGACGCCGACCAGCCCTTCGGCGGCCTGGCGCCCGGCCTTCTTCGCGGCGGCAGCCAGGCCCTTGGTACGCAGCCAGTCGATCGCCGCTTCCATGTCGCCGTTGGTCTCGGCCAGCGCCTTCTTGCAATCCATCATGCCGGCGCCGGTGCGCTCGCGCAGTTCCTTGACAATCGCGGCAGTGATCTCCGCCATGGTCCGATCCTTTCATTCAATGAGGCGACAGGCGGACGCCGTCCCCGGCGCCCTGCCCGCGCTATGTGACAATCGTGGGTCCGCATCCCGCTGGGCAGACCCGGGCGCCGGCGTCAGGCGTCCGACTGCACTTCCGTCTCTGCGGCAGCCGCGGCGGGAACCTGCTCGTCCTCGGTGACCGGGGCAGCGACCGGCGCTTCCGGCGCGGCCAGCGCGGCTTCCGCCGGCGGCTCGTCGAACGCGCCAATGTCGACGCCCCGCGCCGCCTGGCCGCCCTGGTTGCCACGGGTCGCCGCGGTGGCGATCGCGTCGCAATACAGGCGGATCGCGCGGCTGGCATCGTCGTTCGCAGGGATCGGGAAGGCAATGCCGTCCGGGCTGACGTTCGAATCGAGGACGGCGACGACCGGAATGCCCAGCGTGTTGGCTTCCTTGATCGCCAGCTCTTCCTTGTTGGCGTCGATGACGAACATCACGTCGGGAATGCCGCCCATGTCGCGGATGCCGCCCAGCGACAGCTCGAACTTGTCGCGCTCGCGGGTCAGCTGCAGCACTTCCTTCTTGGTCAGCCCGACGGTGTCGCCGGCCAGCTGCTCCTCGAGCGCCTTGTAGCGCTTGATCGAGTTACTGATCGTCTTCCAGTTGGTCAGCATGCCGCCCAGCCAGCGGTGGTTGACGTAATGCTGTCCGGCCCGGCGCGCCGCCTCGGCGATCGGCTCCTGCGCCTGGCGCTTGGTGCCGACGAACAGCACCTTGCCGCCGGCGCCGACGGTCTGCGACACGAAGTCGAGGGCGCGCGCGAACAGCGGCACCGTCTGCGACAGGTCGAGGATGTGGATGCCGTTGCGCTGGCCGAAGATGTAAGGCTTCATCTTCGGGTTCCAGCGATGCGTCTGGTGGCCGAAATGCGCGCCCGCTTCGAGCAACGCCTGCAGGGAGACGGTGGGAGCCGCCATAAGATATTCTCCTTACCCGGTTGAACCTCTGGAAGGCAGTGACCGGACAAGGCCCGGCACCGGTATGAGCGCCTTCCATGTGGAATAGCGCGGGCCGTTAGCCGGGTCGGGCCGCAAATGCAAGCGTAGCGGCACATGCCGTCGTCGGGTAGTGTCTCAGTTTGAAATTTGATGCGCCATTGGCGTTCTGGCCGCGCCTCCTATATGCTTAGCGGAAAGCATGGAGGTTGCGCAGATGGCGACAATTCAGATTGATCCAGTGCCGATTCAATCCAAAGGTGGTTACCCCGTCACGATCACCGGAATAGACCCGACCGATCACGACTGCCTTAAGGGCGGCATTGTTACGCCCGGCCAAGGTCTTGCGCCAGCCAGTTGGAATTTGAGCGGGATAATGCGTGGCGGCACAGATCAGTGCAATGTCGACACGCGGGCTGATGAGTTCGCAGATCTTGCGGGCTTAGCTCACAAATTGGGAGCGCCCGGTGCCTAAAGGCCCCCGTGGAGAGAAGCGCCCCGCCGACGCTATTGGTCTCGCCGTGATGATCGGTAAGATTGCCACTGGCGAGATTGAGGACGAGCGCGACGAGAAGCTGTCCAGCGCCGCCGCCGAGTTGGGGCGCAAGGGCGGGAAGGCTCGCGCGGAGTCCATGACGCCGGAGCGGCGGGCGGAAATCGCGCGAAAAGCAGCCGAAAAGCGCTGGTCGAAAGATCACGGTTGACAAATCTGAACAGAATGCCATTCTGGTTGCGCGGCGCTCACAGCATCCGGAACCAGCCGATGAATCCCGTCAATCCTCGCCAGTTCGTCGATGACCAATTCCCCTCGGAGTTTCGTCCGCTGGTGGCGACCACGCTGAAAACGGCATACCGCACGGCTGATCTCTGGATCGCCAGCGAACCCGCATTCCAGATACCGACCGTGCAGTGGAACCGTGGTCGCCTTGTCTCGTGGGCCGTTGATTTCGGCGTGTTCAAGTTGGTGGAAAGCGGGGCGCTTCCTTTCGACTATTCTTGGGAGTTTTTTGCTCGTCCGACCGGACGCTATCTTGCGATCCGTCCGAGCCATTCGGTCGTGACGATCAGCCAGGTTGTGGATCCGACGAAGCAGCCCCGTAATGTGGTCTTCCGCGCCAACGCCCGGGTCAGCAACTCGCCCTTTTTCAATCTGCCGGAGTTTGAGGAAGAAGGCAGGATCGATGGCCTCCCTCATATCCTTCTGACGCACGGGCATCAGTCGCTCTCGTTTTCGCATCTGTGCATACCCGATCCCAAACATCAGAACGGCTATCGTTATCGGACTAAAAATCTGCTGGAGATGCCTCACGAGATCAAGGCGGACGGCCCGCCACCGGAAGACACCGATACCGACTTCGAGAACCTGGGGCTCTTGAAGGAGGACATCGCGAAATGGAAGAAGGATCATGGCGGCTAACGACAACATTATTCAGTTCTCGAAAGCCGCCCGCGATGAGAGTCTAGGGCGGCTTTTGATTCCCGAGCGTCTGTTGGAAGCGCGGCTTACCAAGCGCTGGAACCAATCCGAACTCGCGAACGCCGTTGGCGTCACGAGACAGTCGATCTCAACCTATGAAATGGGGACTAAGAAGCCAGAACCCACCACCATGGCAGCGATAGCACGCGAGCTGGAGCAGCCCATTAGCTTCTTCACTCGCGGTGATTTGCCCACCTTCGGGCCAGCAAGCGCGAACTTTTATCGGAAAGTCGGCGCTGACACGAAGAGACGAAATTCGGCCTGCGCAGTGTATGCCGATTGGCTCGCTCAGACGGCCTACGCCTTCGATGCCTTTGTGAATTACCCTGAACTCAATCTGCCGAGTTTTGAGCCTCACGAGACGGGCACCAACCGTTATTCGGAAGAAGAGATCGAGCAGATCGCCGAGACGGTTCGCGATCATTTTGGTTTAGGTCTCGGGCCGATTTCCAATGTCGTCCGGTTGCTCGAATCCAAAGGCATCATTGTTTGCAGAGTCGTAATTCCAGATGAAAAGATCGAAGCCTTCTCGTTTTGGCGGGGCGATCGGGCATTTGTTTTCTTGGCGTCCGATAAGGATAGCGCCGCCAGGGCAAGGCTAGATGCAGCTCACGAGTTGGGGCATTTGTGTATGCACCAATGGGTGGGTGCGGAAGAAATCGAAGACGAGAAGACGTTGAAAGAAATTGAAAAGGAGGCCGATCGATTTGCAGCCGCCTTTCTATTGCCCAGAAAGTCATTCCCGAACGAGATTTATTCCCCACGCTTGCTGGCATTTGTCGATCTTAAGCAAAGGTGGAAGGTTTCGATAGCGGCGATGGTTTATCGCTGTAAATCATTGGGTATATTTGACGAGCAGCAGGTAACGAACCTCTACAAGCAGATTTCCGCGAGGAAGTGGCGCAAGCAGGAGCCGTTGGACGGCCCCGATGGCCTGCCTTTGGAACAACCGCTTCTGCTCACAAGAATCGCTGAAATGGTTCTGATGGCCGGAAGGATCAAACGAGACGAGTTGAAGGCAGCGCTGGGTTTCTCGTCCAGCGTTATAGAGAAGCTTGTCGGGCTCCCGCCCGGCGCGCTCGACAACGACGATCACGTGGAGATTGCCCCCTCTCTAAAGTGAAATACATGCTTGACGCTAAGTATAAAAGTTCATATCCAATGGGTATGAACAAGCTCCCTCTCGCCAAGCGCACTCAAATCCTCGCCATGCTATGCGAAGGGTCGTCCATGCGCTCGATCAGCCGCGTTGCGGACGTGTCGATCAACACGGTGTCGAAGCTACTGGTTGAAGCGGGCGAGGCTTGCCTGACCCTCCACGACGAAACCGTGCGCAACGTGAAGGCGTCGCGCATCCAGTGCGACGAGATTTGGTCGTTCTGCCACGCCAAGCAAAAGAACGTCGCGACCGCCAAGGCCGCACCGGAAGGTGCTGGCGACGTGTGGACGTGGACCGCGATCGACGCGGAGACAAAGCTGATCGTTTCGTATTTCGTCGGCGATCGTTCGGGCGAAAGCGCGATCATCCTCATGGACGATCTTCGCGATCGCCTCGCCAACCGGGTCCAGCTCACCACGGATGGCCACAAGGCTTATCTGGAGGCCGTGGAGGGCGCGTTCGGTGCAGACGTGGATTATGCCCAGCTTGTGAAGCTATACGGCCCCACGGTCAGCGCACCGGGCCGCTACAGCCCCGCTGAATGCACCGGGATCAAGAAAATCCGTCGCGAGGGCAATCCCGATATCGCACACGTCTCGACCAGCTATGTCGAGCGCCAGAACCTCACCATGCGCATGTCCATGCGCCGCTTCACCCGGCTTACGAACGGCTTCTCAAAGAAGCTCGACAACCATATCCACGCGCTGGCGCTGTATTTCGCCTTCTATAATTTCTGCCGCATCCATAAGACGCTGCGCATGTCGCCAGCCATGGCAGCGGGAATCACCGATCGGCTATGGTCGCTGGAGGATATTATCGCGCAAATCGACGCGGCGGCTCCGGCACCGAAAAAGCGCGGCCCCTATAAAAAGCGGGAAGCAATTTCAAACTGAGACACTACCCGTCGTCGGCTTCCCTTGCATTTGCGCGGGCTGCCCGCTATGCGCCCGCCATCCGCGCCATGGTCATCCCTGGAGGCATGGCGGGATTGTTCAAACCCAAGCGAATTGGAGACATGCGATGAGCGATGTGCTGACGCTGTCGGCCGAGACGCGCGACCGGGCTGGCAAGGGAGCCTCCCGGGCCCTGCGCAATTCCGGCCGCGTCCCTGCCGTGATCTACGGCGACAAGCAGGAACCGACCCCGATCCACGTTGAGGAGCGGGCCTTGATGAAGCTGCTGCATACCGGCTTCTTCATGAACTCGCTGGTCATGGTCGAAGCCGGCGGCAAGACCATCCGCACCCTGCCGAAGGACGTCCAGTTCCACCCGGTCACCGACCGGCCGCTGCATGTCGACTTCCTGCGCGTCTCGGCGAACGCCAAGGTCACCGTCGCGGTGCCGGTGCGCTTCATCAACGAAGACAAGGCGCCGGGCATCAAGCGCGGCGGCGTGCTGAACGTCGTCCGCCACGAGCTGGAACTGGCCTGCGACGCGGCGCGTATCCCGGATGAGGTCATCATCGACCTGACCGGGCGCGATGTCGGCGATTCGATCCACATCTCGCACGTCACCCTGCCGGAAGGCGCGACCCCGACGATCGACGACCGCGATTTCACCATTGCCACCGTCGTCGCCCCGTCGGCGCTGAAGTCGTCCGAAGGCGACAATGAAGAGGAAGCGCCCGCCGCCGGCGACGTTCCCGCCGCCAAGCAGTCGGACGGCGAATAGCATCCGACACCTGATGATCGCCGCCCCGGCACCTGCCGGGGCGGCGACAGGAAGGCGTTGACCATGCAAATATGGGTCGGTCTCGGCAACCCGGGCGCCCAATATGCGCTGAACCGCCACAATATCGGCTTCATGGCGATCGACGCGATCGAAGCTGTCGCCGGCTTCCCGCCGCCGCGCACCCGGTTTCAGGGCTGGGCGACCGAAGGCCGCGTCGGCGCCGAAAAGCTGCTGCTGCTGAAGCCGGCGACCTTCATGAACGAAAGCGGTCGTTCCGTCGGCGAGGCGCTGCGCTTCTACAAGCTCGACATCGGCGCCCTCACCGTTTTCCATGACGAACTTGACCTCGCGCCGTTCAAGGTCAAAGTGAAGACCGGCGGCGGCACTGCCGGGCATAATGGCCTGCGCTCGATCGAGGCGCATGTCGGCGACGGCTTCCGCCGCGTCCGCCTCGGCATCGGCCACCCCGGTCACAGGGACCGGGTGACGCCCTATGTCCTCGGCAATTTCGCCAAGGCGGAGATGGACCCGCTCGCCGACATGCTCGGTGCCGTCGCGGCGGAGGCGGAATGGCTGGCGCAGGGTGACGACGCGCGGTTCATGAACGCTGTCGCGCTACGGCTGCAGGGCTAGTCCCGTCGCAGCCGGCGCCCGGGCAGACGAAGGAGAAAGGATGCCCCGCTTGTCCCCCATCGTTGTGCTCGCCGTCGGATCGGTGCTGGCGCTTGCCGCTTGCCAGCGCAGCACACCGCCAGCCGAGCAGACCGCGAACGCTGCCGTCCCCGCCGACGCGCCGCCCACCCCGACGCCAACCCCTAGCGCCACCGCCACCGCCACCGCAACCGCAACCGCCACCGTAGTGAAGCCAGTCGCCACGCCGACAACGGCGGACAGCACGCCGGTCGACGGCACCATCCGCAACGCCGCGGAGCGCAACACGTCCGACACCAAGCATATCGGCGGCGTCCCACGCGCGGAGGGCGACATGGATCGCGGCGCCAACCGCCGCGCGCTGCCATCCACCGGCAAGCCGGTCCCCCCGGTCGAGCGGCGCGCCATCACCCCGGACGATGCCGACCGCAAGCTACCCGCCGCACGCGTGCCCGGCCGTGGCGAGGCGGGTGGCAAGCAGCCGGAAGCCGACAACCGCCCGCCGGTGGCGACGCCAAGCAATCCGCCGCGCCTTCCGCGTCCGCGGATCACGGAAACGCCGCGCAACTGATGCGGCGCGGACTGGTCTTGCACGCCTGATCGGCCTATCTGGCCGCCATCACGCCGCCGGGCGGCGGCACTATCACGGGATTTCTCATGGGCTTCCGCTGCGGTATCGTCGGCCTTCCGAATGTCGGAAAGTCAACGCTTTTCAATGCACTGACAGAAACGGCGGCGGCGCAGGCGGCGAATTATCCGTTCTGCACCATCGAACCGAATGTTGGCCAGGTCGCGGTGCCCGATCCTCGCCTCGCCCGGCTTGCCGCGATCTCCGGCTCGGCGAAGATCATCGAAACCCAGCTTGCCTTCGTCGACATCGCCGGGCTGGTGCGCGGCGCGTCGAAGGGCGAAGGACTGGGCAACCAGTTCCTCGCCAACATCCGCGAGGTCGACGCTATCGTCCATGTCCTGCGCTGCTTCGAGGACGGCGACGTCACCCATGTCGAGGGTCGGGTCGACCCGATCGCCGATGCCGAGACAGTCGAGACCGAACTGATGCTCGCCGACCTTGAAAGCCTTGAAAAGCGCGTGCCCAACCTGGTCAAGAAGGCGCAGCAGGGCGACAAGGAGGCGAAGACCGCCGCCTCCGTGCTCGGGCAGGCGCTCGATCTGCTGCGCGCCGGCAAGCCCGCCCGGCTGACCGCGCCGCGCGATGCCGACGAGCAGCGCTGCTTCGAACAGGCGCAACTGCTGACCGCCAAGCCGGTGCTTTACGTCTGCAACGTCGACGAAGCGCACGCCGCCGACGGCAATGCCCTGTCCGCCCGCGTATTCGACAAGGCGAAGGCGGAAGGGGCGGAAGCCGTCGTCGTTTCCGCCGCGATCGAGGCGGAGATCGCGACGATGCCGGCCGAGGACCGCGCCGACTTCCTCGTCGACCTCGGCCTTGCCGAAACCGGCCTCGCCCGCGTCATCCGCGCCGGCTATGCACTGCTCCACCTGATCACCTTCTTCACCGTCGGCCCGAAGGAAGCACGCGCCTGGACGGTCGAGAACGGCGCGAAGGCGCCGCAGGCCGCCGGCGTCATCCATAGTGATTTCGAGCGCGGCTTCATCCGCGCCGAAACCATTGCCTATGCCGATTATATTGCCTGCAACGGCGAGAACGGCGCGCGCGACGCGGGCAAGCAGCGCGCCGAAGGCAAGGATTACGTCGTCCAGGACGGCGACGTGCTGCTGTTCCGCTTCAACGTATAGGCCCTTGCCGATGATCGACCGCCCTCTGCTCTATCGCCCCGCCGTCGGCATCATGCTGCTCAACCCGGTCGGCCGTGTCTTCGTCGGCCAGCGGCTCGATAACGAGCTGGAGGCCTGGCAGATGCCGCAGGGCGGGATCGACGACGGCGAGGGCGCCGAGGCGGCGGCGCTGCGTGAGTTGAACGAGGAAACCGGCATCACGCCGCGCCATGTCGACTTGGTCGCCCGCCACCGGGAGGAGCTGTTCTACGACTTGCCGGAGGATCTGGCCGGCAAGCTGTGGAAGGGCCGCTGGCGGGGGCAGCGGCAGGTCTGGTTCCTCGCCCGCTTCACCGGCACCGACACCGATGTGAACATCGCCACTCCGCATCCGGAGTTCCGCGCCTGGAAATGGGCGGAGCCGGAAGACTTGCCCACAATGATCGTTCCGTTCAAAAAGACGCTGTACGAGGATGTCCTGAAGGCGTTCCGTTCCCTCATCTGAGGGGGGTGTCCGAAATTCCGGCTGTCCCGGATGCGCGGCACCATCGTACCGGCAGGGCGCCGCCGGCGCACTGCCAGACGCACGCTGAGCCATGAGTATCGAGGAGCCGATGCGTAGATTTGCCCCCGTCGCCGCCATTTGCGTGCTGCTGCATGCCCTGCCCGCCGCCGCCGCCAGTCTGCCCGAACCACTGCGCCAGATGCTCGATGCAGCGCTCGCCTCCAACAGCGAGGGCGATATCGTCACCGTCGCCAAATACGTCCGCCTCGCCGCCCCCGATGCCGCTGATGAGGTCGACGCCCGCGTCACCGCCTGGCGCGCAGCGCGCAGCGCCGCCCGCAAGGAACAGCTTGTCGAGGCCGGCCCGCTCGACCTGTGGAAGGGCCGCACCGACATCGGTGGCTTCCGCAACAGCGGCAACAGCAACGCCGCCGGCCTGTCCGCCGGACTGGATATCCGGCGCGAGGGGCTGGACTGGCGCCATCGTCTGCGCCTGCGCGCCGATTATCAAGAGGACAAGGGCATCAAGACGCGGGAAGCCTACACCGCATCGTGGGAACCGAGCTACAAGGTCAACGAGCGCCTGTCTGTCGCCGGCGTCGCCCAGTACGAGCGCGATCCGTTCCTCGGCTACGATAGCCGCTACTCGGCCGCGCTCGGCATCGGCTACCGTGCCGTGTCGACACCGGCGCTGACCATCGACGTCAACGCCGGCCCGGCCTTCCGCTTCACCAGTTTCATCGACGGCACGCGGGAGGACAGCCCGGCGGCGCGCGGATCGACCAGCATCGCGCTCAAATTATCGCGGACGTTGAAGCTGACCAACGACAGCGCCGCCTATTTCGACACGACCAACAACACCGTCGTCTCGACCAGTGCGCTCGATGCCAAGCTGATCGGCCCGCTGTCGGCGCGGCTGTCCTACAACCTGCAATACGAAGGCAACCCGCCGGCCGGCCGCAAGACGCTGGACACCCAGACACGCGCGTCACTGGTCTACGACTTCTAGCGTCGGGCCTGGCGGCACCGACCGAACCGGCGCCGGCCTGCGCGCTGCGACGATCAAGGGGAAGCTGGATGCCCCGCGTGGATTCGAACCACGATTGACGGAGTCAGAGTCCGTAGTCTTGCCGTTAGACGACGGGGCACCGGAGGCGCGGCACTAACCCGCGGGTTTCAGCCGGTCAAGGGTCATGACCGGCCGATCGGGCGAAAGCTGTGGGGCGCGGCTTTCCCACCTTCGACAACCCCGCACACGGCACGAAAACGCCGCCGACCCGAAGGCCGGCGGCGCCCCTTGGTGACCCTATGGCCTCGCTTATGCGTAGGTGACGCGCACCTGCCGGCGGCTGCGCAGCGCACCGCCAACCAGGCCGAACCCGGCGATCAGCAGCGCCCAGGTCGCCGGCTCGGGAACGGCGGCCCCCGCCCCCTTGGTGTAGATGACCTTGCCGCCATAGCTCGCGTGGGACTGGGCGATGCCCTTGACCACCAGCGTCTGCTTGCCGGCGGTGACCGGCAGGTCGATCAGCGTGCGGAAGTCGATCGCGCCGTCCAGAATGACGTCGAACGGCGTCCCGTTCAGCGTCACGGAGGTGAACTGCAACGCCGTACCGGTAAACCAGATGCCGGCCGAACCGATCGTGCTCGTCACCGAGCCATCGGCGACGGTGAACTCGTATTCGTCGGTGAACTGGCCGGTCGCCGGGTCCAGATTGCCGAACAGCCCGACGAAGGTGCCGAAGCCGATGGGCAGCAGATCGATCACGGTCGCCGCCTGGGCCGGCGCGGCGATCAGCGAGGCGGCAGCAGCGGTGGCGAGCAGAGAAAGTTTCATGAAATAACCCCTTGGATGGATACGGATGAACGATTCCCACTGTGCCTTTCCGGCGACGGAGCAATCAATCATTAACCATGACGCAGAATTCACTGTTCCATTTCGGGACGTCCCTGAGCCTGTCGTTCGCCGCCGCTCACCCCGCATGCGCCGCCGGGATGCGCGCTTGCCGCTCGTCCCGCCACAGGATAACGTCGGGGCAAGTACCGGCGGCATTCCCGATCCGGATGAAACATAGATTGGCCCGATTAATGGTGGATCCCTCCACTGCGGTGCCGCTGGGGGCCGACGACACCCGGCCCCGCAGGGCGCGTTCCATTCCTCCGGTGTCGTCGCATGATCGCCGCGCCTATGGCGCACTGGATCTCGGCACCAACAACTGCCGGCTGCTGATCGCGCGTCCCGCCGACGACGGCTTCGTCATCATCGACGCCTTTTCGCGGATCGTCCGGCTGGGCGAGGGGCTGGCCGGCAACGGGCGACTGTGCGACGCGGCGGTCGACCGCGCCGTCTCCGCGCTGTGCGTCTGCGGGGAAAAGCTGCGCCGCCGCCGCGTCCACATCGCCCGCTCGGTGGCGACGGAGGCATGCCGGCAGGCCAGCAACGGCGCCCAGTTCATCGAACGGGTCCGCCATGAAACCGGCATCGCCCTCGACATCATCTCGACCGAGGAAGAGGCGCGGCTGGCGATGCTCGGCTGCAGCGCGTTGCTCGAACCCGGCGAAGTGCCGGCGTTGATCTTCGATATCGGCGGCGGCTCGACGGAGCTGATCCTGGTCGACACGACGGGGCCGCAGCCACGCACGGTCAACTGGTTCAGCGCCCCCTGGGGCGTGGTCTCGCTGACCGAGGTCGAACCGGTCGATCAGGCGGACGAGGCCGGGCGGATCGCCGCCTATGCGCGGATGCGGGCGCGGGTCGCCGACGCCTTTGCGCCGTTCGTGCCGCACCTGCCCGCCGTCGCCGCCGATACTGCGCGGCTGCTCGGCACCAGCGGCACGGTCACCACCCTGGCCAGCGTCCACCTGCAATTGCCCAGCTACAACCGCCGCGCGGTCGACGGGCTGGTCGTGCCGGCGGAGGCGATGCGCGGGATAAGCCGGCAACTGGCGGCGCTGCCGGTCGCGGAACGAGCGCTGCTGCCCTGCATCGGCACCGAGCGCGCCGATCTGGTCGTCGCGGGTTGCGCGATATTGGAGGCGATATTGGACATGTTCCCGGCCGAACGGCTCTGCGTCGCCGATCGCGGCATCCGCGAAGGCATTTTGCGCACGCTGATGGCGCGCGACGGGCACGGCTGGTGAGCCGCGGCCTTCCTCCTAGCGGTCACCAGCGGGTGCGCACCGCGCGTGGCCGCACCGCTGCCTCGACCCGCTGGCTCGAGCGCCAACTGAACGACCCCTATGTCCGCAAGGCGAAGGCGGAAGGCTATCGCAGCCGCGCCGCATACAAGCTAATTGAGCTGGACGAGCGCTTCCGCCTGATCAAGGGCGCGAAGCGGGTGGTCGACCTTGGCGTTGCGCCGGGCGGCTGGAGCCAGGTCGTCCGCAAGCTCGCGCCGGGTGCGGCGGTCGTCGGCATCGATCTGCTGCCGACGGACCCGCTCGACGGCGTCACCCTGTTCCAGATGGATTTCACCGACGATCGCGCCCCGGAACGGTTGATCGAGGCGCTCGGCGGCGCGCCGGACCTGGTGCTGTCGGACATGGCGGCGAACACCGTCGGCCATGCCCAGACCGATCACCTGCGCACGATGGGCCTGGTCGAAACGGCGGCGCAGTTCGCGGTCGACACGTTGCGCCCCGGCGGCGCGTTTGTCGCCAAGGTGCTGGCGGGCGGCGCCGACAATGCGCTGGTCGCCGAGCTGAAGCGCAATTTCGCAACGGTGAAGCACGCGAAACCCCCCGCCAGCCGCAAGGAATCGTCCGAATGGTACGTGATTGCCCAAGGCTTCAAGGGGCGGCCGGGCGACACGGACAACGGCAACGCCTGACTGCCGATAACCGAACGTAAAGCCCTGATCGGGCATGCGGACGCGGGAAAGGAAATGCCCGCGTGCGGACCTGGCGCCTGGATCATGCCCCATTGATGCTGGCCGCCGCCTATATGGTCGTCGTCCTCGCCCTGTGCCGTCCGCAATTGCCCGCGCTGCTCCAATTCCTCGGCGGCTATGCGCTGTCGCTCTGCTCGGTGTGGACGATGGTCGGGCTCTGCGTCCTGCTCGGCGCCACGGTCAGGGTGCAGCGAAGCGGCGGCGACGCATCCGCCTTCGCCATCGCCCGCCATTTCGCAGTGCGTAGCTGGGCGGCCGATCGCGGCCTGTCGGTGCTGGCGCCACTACTGACGGTGGTGGTGCTGCTGTGCAGCTACAACATCTACAAGGCCTTCTACCTGCCGACAGCAGGCTTCTGGTTCGAAGGCTATGCCGACGCCGCCGACCGCCTGATGTTCGGCGCCGATGCCTGGCGCCTGACCCACGCCGCGCTGCCCAGCCCATGGGCGACGCAAGCCATCGACATGGCCTATCACGGCTGGTTCCTGCCGATGGTCGTCGGCGTCGCGCTTTGCTCCTTCGCACCGCCGCGGGCGCGCCTCCGCCAGCGCTATCTGCTCGCTTATGTACTGCTGTGGATCGTGCAGGGATCAATCCTCGCCTATCTGATGCCAGCGGCCGGCCCCTGCTTCTACGGCGCGTTTCAGGCCGATCCGGGCCGCTTCGCAGCATTGACCGGCCTGCTCGACGACCAGAACCGCTTTCTCCTCGCCCAGGGTGCGCCCGGGCTATACGCCCTCGTCTACCAACACGGCCTGCTGTCGCTTCATCATGCGCCGGAAATGGCGATGGGCGCCGGCATTTCCGCCATGCCGTCGATGCACAATGCGATGGCGGTGCTGTTCGCCTGCGCCGCCTGGACGTGCGACCGCCGGCTCGGCATCGCCGCCGCGCTCTACGCGCTGCTGATCTGGGTCGGCTCGGTCCATCTCGGTTGGCATTATGCGGCGGACGGCATCGTCGCGGCGGGGCTGACGCTTGTCACCTGGGCCGCCCTCGCCCGCCTGCCGGCGCCCCACGCACCGGCGGCTATCAGACAGGCAGACGCAGTGTCGGGTCAGCCGGTCGCCGCCTGATCCGGCACTCAGGTCAATCCCCCGCCCGCGCCTCGTCGACCGCCTTCTTCAGCATGTCGTAGCCGACCGCGCCGGACAGCACCTTGTCGCCGACGACCCAGGCCGGCGTGCCGCTGATCCCCAGCGCCCGCGCCAGGCGAACGTTGCCGGCCAGTTCCGCCTCGACCTGCGGCGAATGCGTGGCGGTCGCGACCGCCGCGCCGTCCAGCCCCGCCTTGCGCGCCGCCGCCTCGATCGTCGCCTTGGCCGGGCGGCCGGTCGCGTACATCGCATCGTGAAAGGCGACGAAGCGATCCTGGCCGGCGGCGGCCAGGCTGACGCGGGCGGCGTCCTCGCTTTCCTCGCTCAGGATCGGCAACTCGCGGAACACCACCTTCACCCGCTTGTCCGCTGCGATCAGGCGCTGCACGTCCGGCAGGCTGGCCCGACAATAGCCGCAGGCATAGTCGAAGAACTGGACGAGGACGACATCGCCGTCCTTCGCCCCGTTCCACGCGCCGGCGAACGGCGTTTCCAGCGCCTTGCGGTTGCTGGCGATCATCTTCGCCGTCTCCCGCTCGTGCAGCTTCGCCATCGCTTCGGGAATGACTTCCGGGTTGTCGAGCAGATAGGCGCGCACCTGGTTCCCCGCTGCCGCCTCATCCGCCGGGCGCATCGCCACCGTCACGACAATCGCGGTCACCGCCGCAGAGCCGAGCGCGACGGCGCCCAGCAATTTCCAACCCGGTCCGCCGCTCATCGTCTCCGTTTCCCATTCTCGGCCGCCGCGCGGGAGACCATTACGATATCCTGGGCGCGCAGCCAGTCCGGCGTGCCCGTTTTCAAGCCGTTCAGCGCCTGCTGGGCGTTGACCAGCGCCAGCCCCGGCTGGCCGATCAGATTGTAGCGCTCCGCCGTCGCCAGCGCAGCACGCGGCTGGTCGCCCTCGCGGTCGTAGACGATGCCGAGCTGATACCAGGCGAAGGGGTTGTCGTTGTCGCGCGCCACCGCCGCCTTCAACACCCGCCGCGCTTCGTCGAAATGCGTCGGGTCCTCGGTGGAGATCAGGGCATGGCCGAGCATCGCCGCGATCAGCGGCTGGTTGCGCGTTTCCGCCACCGCCTCGCGCAGCGGCGCGATCGCGTCCTTCGGTCGCCCGGATTCAAGCAGCACCTGCCCCTTCAACTCCAGGAAATAGGGGTCATCCGGCTGCACCTGGAGCAACGCGTCGACCTCCGCCACCGCTTTCTCCGGGTAAGCGGACTTGTGATAGGCATAGGCCCGGGCATAGCGGGCCGGAATGCTCTTGTCGGTTTCCGGATAGTCGCGCAGCGTCGTCTTCGGATCGGACACGAAGCCGACCAGCTTCGCCTTCACCCGTTCGAACCGCGCCTCGATCGCCGGGTCGGCCGGCGTGTTCCAGGCCGGGTCGCCGTGGTAGCGGCCGGTCAGGAACTGGATGCGCTCGCCGGTCATCGGGTGGTCGTAGGCGAAACTGTCGCGGTCAATGCCGTAGCCGTAGCGGAATTCCAGATTCTGCAATTTTTTGAAGAAGGACAGCGACCCGCGCCCGCTGATCCCGGCCTTGCTCAGATAGGTCGCGCCGGCCTCATCCGCCGCCGCCTCCTGCGTGCGGGTGAAGGCAAGGAACTTGCCCGTCGCCGCCTGCTGGCCGGCAGCCATGATCCCGGCGCCCGCCTCGCCCGCGCCGGCGGCTATCGCCGCCACGCCCAGCAGCAGGCTGACCAGGGTGATGCCGGTCGCTGTCTTCACCCCCTCGCCGATGCGGATGATGTGCCCGCCGACGATATGGCCAAGCTCGTGAGCGATGACGCCCTGTACCTCCTCCGCGGTGTCGGCCGCCGCGATCAGCCCGCTGTGCAGGTAGACGATCTGGCCGCCGGCGACGAAGGCATTGATACTGTTGTCGTGGATGACCACGACCGACACGTTGCGCGGGTCGAGCCCGGCGGCGACGATCAGCGGGCGGGACAGGTCGGCAAACAGCGCCTCGCTCTCCGCGTCGCGCAGCAGCGACTGGGCGAAAGCGGGCTGGAACGCCAGGGTAAGGGACAGGCACAGGGCGAGCAGGCCACGCAAGATCGCGTGCAGCCCACGACCCCGATCACCTGTCCCAGCCATCACGCACTCCTGCCCGATACGGCCTGAACCGCGCCTGACCCCCCTTTTACTTCCCTTATTCCGATGCGCCGAAAGTCCGCTGCCACCAGCCTCGGCGCGGCTGGCCATTCTCATCGTTGGCCACGTCCGTGGGCGCCTCTGCCGCAACGGCGGCCGGGGCTTCCGCGTCAACGGCAACGGCAGCGGCCTTCTTCGCCGGCGCGCGCCGGGCCCGCTTCGGCTTTTCTGGTGCCGGTTCAGCGACGGTCTCGGCTTTCTCCGCCTCGGCCGGGGCTTCCGCCGGCGCCGCCTTGGCCGGAGCCTTGCGGCGCGTCGCCCGCTTCGGCTTCTCGGCCGCTTCCGGCTCAGCCGCCGGTGCCGGCTCGGCCGCGATCGGCTCGGCAGCGGCTTCCGCCGCCGGCTCCGCCTTGCGAGCCCGCGGGCGGCGGCGTGTCGTCTTGACCGGCACTTCTTCGACCGGCTCGGCCACCGGCGCCGCCACTTCCGGCTCCGCGACCGCCGCTTCTTCCGGCAGGTCTTCGGTCACCGCATCCGCATCGACGGCATCGCCGGCATCCGCCGGTGCGTCGCCGGCATGGCGACGGCGGCCACCGCGCCGGCCACGGCGACTGCGGCGGTTGCGGCCTTCGCCGATCTCCTCCTCGCTCGCGCCGTCCTGCGGGGCGGCACCATCGGCGCCGTCGTCGTCACCGGCTTCGACCAGTTCGGCCTCCGCCTCGGCATCGACATCGTGCTGACCGTCCTGCCCGTTCGTTTCGCCCTCGTCGCGCCGGCCACGCCGGCCACGCCGCCGGCGGCGACGGCGGCCGCGCCCTTCGCCGTCCTCACCGCGCGGGCGGGCCTCGCCGTCGCCGCGCGCCTCGGCCTCGTTCTCCTCCTCGTCGATCTCCTCGACGAAATCGTCGTCGTCCTCCTCGACCGGCGGCGGCGCGAAGCGCGGGGCGTAGGCCGGCGGCGGGCCGCTCGACTCGACGCTCATCCGCGCGCCTTCCGCTTCACCGTCCTGCGCCACCTCGATCCGGACGCCGTAGCGGTCCTCGACCTCGGCCAGTTCGGCACGCTTGTGGTTGAGCACGTAGAAGGCGGCTTCCTGGCTGGCGCGCAGCAGCAGCTTGGACCCGCGCCCGCGCGCCGCCTCATCCTCCAGCATACGCAGCGCCGACAGGCCGGCCGACGATGCGGTGCGCACCAGGCCGCTGCCCTCGCAATGCGGGCAGATCCGGGTCGATGCCTCCAGCACGCCGGTGCGCAGGCGCTGGCGGCTCATCTCCATCAGCCCGAACGAGCTGATCCGGCCAACCTGGATGCGGGCCCGGTCGTTGGCCAGCGCCGCCTTCATCGCCTTTTCGACCTTACGGACATTGGAGTTGTTCTCCATGTCGATGAAGTCGATGACGACCAGCCCGGCCATGTCGCGCAGCCGCAATTGGCGGGCGATCTCGTGCGCCGCCTCGAGGTTGGTCGACACCGCCGTCGCCTCGATACCGTGCTCGCGGGTGGAGCGGCCGGAGTTGATGTCGATCGACACCAGCGCCTCGGTCGGGTTGATGACCAGGTAGCCGCCGGACTTCAGCTGGACCAGCGGCTGGTACATCTGCGACAACTGGTCCTCGACGCCGTAACGCTGGAACAGCGGCACCGCATCGGCATAGGCCTGCACCCGCCTGGCGTGGCTGGGCATCAGCAGCTTCATGAAATCCTTGGCGAGGCGGTAGCCCTCCTCGCCCTCGACAATTACCTCGTCGATGTCGCGGTTGTAGATATCGCGGATCGCCCGCTTGATCAGGTCGCTGTCGCCATAGATCAGCGCCGGCGCCGACGATTGCAGCGTCGTCTCGCGAATGCCGTCCCACAGCCGGGCGAGATAGTCGAAATCGCGCTTGATCTCGGTCTTGGTGCGCTGCAGCCCAGCGGTGCGGACGATGCAGCCCATCGTCTTCGGCAGGTTCAGGTCCGCCATCACCGCCTTCAGCCGCCGGCGGTCGGCAGCATCCGAAATCTTGCGGCTGATCCCGCCGCCATGGGCGGTATTGGGCATCAGCACGCAATAGCGGCCGGCCAGCGACAGATACGTGGTCAGCGCCGCGCCCTTGTTACCGCGCTCTTCCTTGACGACCTGAACCAGCAGCACCTGCCGCCGGCGGATCACGTCCTGGATCTTGTAGCGGCGGCGCAGGTTCATCCGCTTCTGGCGCAGGGTCTCGGCGGCATTGTCGTCGGCGCCGGCGTCGTTGCCCTCCGCCGACGCGTCCTCGTCGCCGTTATCGCCGACCTCGCCGTCGTAAGCGGCATCCTCCGCCGCATCATCAGCGTCGGCGGCATCGTCGTCGTCATCCTGCTCGGCGGACCGCAGCGCCTCCTCGGCGGCGGCATGCTCCGCCTCCTCGCGCAGCAGCGCTTCGCGATCCTCCTTGGGGATCTGATAATAATCGGGGTGGATTTCGCTGAATGCCAGGAAACCGTGGCGATTGCCGCCATAGTCGACGAACGCCGCCTGCAGCGACGGTTCGACGCGGGTCACCTTGGCCAGATAGATATTACCCTTGAGCTGCTTGCGCTCGGCAGATTCGAAATCAAGCTCCTCGATACGGTTTCCCTTGACGACGGCCACGCGGGTTTCCTCCCGGTGGCGCGCGTCGATCAACATGCGCATGGTCATTTATGATACTCCGGGCGCGCCTGGGCGGGGCACTGGCCGCCGCCGGCACGCGGTTGAATGAAGACGGCGGCGCCGTGCCGGTGGGCACCGCGGCCGTCTTGTCGGTTACAAAGGAAATTGCCTCTGCTGCCGGGGCACGGGCGGACTCTTGGTCCGTCCAACGCCCCCATCCGCACGCACCGCCGGCCGAAGCCTCGCGATGGACGTTGGGGGAAAAATGCCTCATTGCAGCGTCAACCTGATGGATCGCCGGGAAAATCGGGCGATCTTCGAACCGGCACGGAGACATCCGCCTGCCGGTACTGGCATTAGCTAGCATCGGCCCGACGCAACGGCAACCACAGCCACGAATATTTCCTTTCCACCGTCACCGCCACCGGGCGATTAACGATCTATTTAGACTTTTATCCGAGGAATGGTTAACAACGCATTGCAAACGCGTCAGGGAGCGCGGAAGACATGATTTTGGGCTGGACCGGTCAACGATCCACGCGGCAAGAGACGGGCATGGCTGCCGTGCTGTTGATGATCGCCGCGCTCCTTGTCGGCCACCCGGCGGCGGCCGCGACGATCCGCAGCGTCGACGCAACCGCGTCGGCGATCACCATCCGTTTCGACGGGCCGATCCCCAGCGCTTCCGCCTTCATGGTCGACGGTCCGAACCGCATCGCGGTCGACGTCGCCGGTGTCGAGCCGGGCGCCGCCGCCAATCCGGGCGGCGCCGTCGTCCGCATCCGCCAGGGCCGGTTCAACCCGACCACCGTGCGCCTCGTCTTCGACCTGTCGGCGCCGGTCGTCGTCGCGAACGGCAGCTTCTCGGCCGACGGCGGCACCCTGACCCTTGCTCTCCGCCCAGCCAGCCAGGCCCGCTTCACCGCCGCCGTGCGGCAGGGGCGCAGCAACTTCCTCGCCCCCGCCGGGCTGCGCAGCGCCACCGCCAACCGCCGTTACAGCGTCACCGTCCCGCTCGACCCGCCGCGCAAGGCGGTCGCCCTCCCCGCGGTTGCCGGGCCTTCCGACGACAGCCGGCCGCTGGTTGTGATCGACGCCGGCCATGGCGGCCACGATCCGGGCGCGCTGTCGCCGACCAGGGGCAAGCGGGAAAAGGACATCACCCTCGCCGTCGCCCGCGCGATCCGCGACGAACTGGTCAGGGGCGGCCGCGTCCGCGTCGCGCTGACCCGCGACGACGACCGTTACCTCGTCCTGCGCGAGCGCTTCGAAATCGCACGGCGGCTGGGCGCGGACCTGTTCATCTCGATCCACGCCGACAGCGCGCCGTCCGCCGACGCGCGCGGCGCGACGATCTACACCCTGTCCGAAGTCGCGTCGGATCGCGAGGCGGCCCTGCTCGCCCAGCGCGAGAACAAGGCGGACATCGTCCACGGCGTCAACCTCAGCGGCGAGAACGCCGACGTTACCTCGATTCTGATCGACCTCGCCCAGCGCGAGACGATGAACACCGCCGCCAGCTTCGCCCGCCTGCTTCAGCGCGAAGCGGCGCCGGACGTGCCGTTTCGCGCCACCCCGCACCGCATGGCGTCGCTGATGGTGCTGAAGGCACCCGACGTGCCCTCGCTGCTGTTCGAATGCGGCTACATCACCAACGACGAGGATCTGGCGTTCATCGGCTCAAAGAAGGGCCGCGACAGCATCGCTCGCGGCTTCCGCCAGGCGCTGGAAATCCACTTCGCCCGCCAGATGGCCTCGCGCTAAACCTCTCCTGCACCGCGAAAACCCGCGCTCCGACACCCACTACTTCGTCGTGTAGCCGCCGTTGACGAGGATGGTCTGCCCGGTCATCCACCAGCCGTCGGACACGAGGAAGCGGATCCACGGTACGATGTCGCCGATATCGGTCAGTCCGGTCGGCGAGAATGGCGACAGCGCCGCCGCGCCCTTGTGATAGGCGACGGCGTCGGCGCCTTCGGCCGGGTAGAAGAACGGCGTGTCCATCGGCCCCGGCCCGATCGCGGTGACCGATATGCCGCGCTCACCCAGTTCCTTCGACGCCGCGCGCGTATAGTGCTCCACCGGCGCCTTGGTCCCCGCATAGGACGCATAGAACGGCGTGAACGCACCGAGCAGAGACGTCACCAGCGTGCAGATCTTGCCATTGTCGTTCAGTGCCTTGCCCGCTTCCTTGATGAAGAAAAAGGCCGATTTGGAATTGACCGCGCTCATTTCGTCGAACTCGGCCTCGCTGATCTCGGCCATCGGCTTCTTGAGCACCTTGCCGACCGTGTTGACCGCGATGTCGATGCCGCCCATCGCGGCCTTGGCGTCGGCGAACAACGCCTCCACTGCCGCGGCAGTGGTCAGATCAGCCTGAAAGGCGTGGGCGGCGGCGCCTGCCGCGCGGACTGCCGCCAGCGTCTCCTCCGCCGCCGCCCGGGCCGCATCGCTATTATAATGGATCGCCACCGCCTTGGCGCCGTGCCCGGCGAGGTCGCGGACCAGCAGCCCGCCCAGATTCTTCGCGCCGCCGGCGATCAGCACTGTCTTTCCCTCGATTGCATGGTCGGCCATTCCCGGTCCTCCTTCTGGCGGTCACTTGAGGCGGGCAGATTATTCGCCAAGCCTGCGCTATAAAGCCATTATCTCTGACAACATCGGTCAGGAATGCCGACCAATGGACCGTATCGACCACTTCCGCATCTTCGCCCGCGTCGTCGAATGCACCAGCTTCACCCGTGCGGCGGAAACGCTGGGCCTGCCGCGCTCGTCGGTGTCTGCGGCGGTGATCGGGCTGGAAGCGCGGCTGGGCACTCGCCTGCTCCACCGTACCACCCGCCGGGTCGCGCCGACGCCGGACGGCACCGCCTTCTACGAACGCTGCCTGCGCCTGGTGGCCGATGTCGAGGATGCGGAGTCGCTGTTTCGGGACGGAGCGGAAGGGCCGTCGGGCGAGTTGCGGATCGACATGCCCGGCCGCATCGGCCGGCTGATTGTCGCCCCGGCGCTCGGGGCGTTCCTCGACGCTTATCCGGGCATGACGATCAGCCTCGGCGTCTCCGACCGCCCGGTCGACCTGATCGAGGAAAGCGTCGACTGCGCCCTGCGCGTCGGCACCGTCACCGAACCCGGCCTGGTCGCGCGATCGATCGGCTCACTGCCGCTGATCAACGTCGCCAGCCCCGCCTATCTCCGCCGCCACGGCACGCCGGAAAGCCCCGCCGACCTGCCCGCCCATCTCGCGGTCGGCTACGCTTCCCCCGCCG
This sequence comes from Sphingomonas flavalba, assembly GCF_004796535.1. GTDB lineage: Bacteria > Pseudomonadota > Alphaproteobacteria > Sphingomonadales > Sphingomonadaceae > Sphingomonas_L > Sphingomonas_L flavalba. Next base: position 44,161 of record NZ_SPHY01000009.1, read on the forward strand.
GCGGCAGGGTGGAGCCGTGGGAATGGGTCGAAAACGGCGCCCACCGCACGCTGCCGGTGCGCGCGCGCGTCACCGCCAACAATGCGGAGGCTTATATCGCCTGCTGCCTCGCCGGGCTGGGGCTGATCCAGATCCCTGCCTACGATGTCAGGGCGCATGTCGAACGCGGCGAGCTGGTCGATCTGATGCCCGCGCACCGCGCCGCGCCAATGCCGATGCACCTCGTCTATTCGCACCGCCGCCATCTGTCGCGGCGGCTTCGCGTCTTCACCGACTGGCTGGAGGCGCTGCTGCGCCGGTCGATCGCCGCCACGGCCTGAGCGTCTCCTCTCCCCGTCGCATCCCCCGCTGGCAAAGCCCGCGAACTTTGCTAGAGCCGCAGTCCGATGGTCGATGCGATCCCCAGCAAGGTCCGGTTTCGCCTGCGGCGTGACGATGCGATGGCAGCGTTGTCGCCATGGCTGGCAAAATGGTGGGTGAAGGCGCTGATCGGCGCAGTCGGCCTGTATCTGGTCGGCTGGCTGCTGATCTGGCTGTTGTTCGCGCGGGGACTGCCTTCTGTCGACAATCTGCGCACCTACGAACCACCGCTGCCGACCAACCTGCGCTCCGTCGACGGCACGCCGATCCACAGCTTCGCGCGCGAGCGGCGGGTGCAGTTGCGCTTCGACGAATATCCCAAGCTGCTGATCGACGCCTATGTCTCGGCGGAGGACCGGACCTTCTTTTCGCACGGCGGCGTCGACTATCCGGGCGTCGTCTCCGCGCTGATCTCGAACCTCAGCCGCTCCGGCCGTCCGGTCGGCGCGTCGACGATCACCCAGCAGGTGGCGAAGAACCTGCTACTGTCCAATGAACTGAGCTACAGCCGCAAGATCCGCGAGGCAATCCTCGCCTACCGGATCGAGGATGCGCTGACCAAGCAGCAGATCATCGAACTGTACCTCAATCAGATCTTCCTCGGCCGCAACGCCTATGGTGTACAGGCGGCGGCCCGCGCCTATTTCGACAAGGATGTCGACCAGCTCACCCTGCCCGAAATCGCCTATCTCGCCATCCTGCCCAAGGCGCCGTCGAACTACGATCCGGAACGCCACACCGACCGCGCGCTTGCCCGGCGCAGCTATGTGCTGAACGAGATGCAGCGCAACGGCTACATCACCCAGGCGCAGCTCGATGCCGCAAAGGCCGCCCCGCTCGGCACCGTCCGCCGCACCCAGCAGAAGTTCGAGAGCAACGGCGGCTACTTCATCGAAGCGGTCCGCCGCGAGCTGATCGACCGCTTCGGCGAAAGCGCACAGGACGGCCCACACAGCATCTATGCCGGCGGGCTATGGGTGCGCACCTCTCTCGATCCGCGGCTGCAGGACCTGGCGCAGACCGCATTGCAGGACGGGCTGGTCCGTTACGATAGCGGCCGCGGCTGGCACGGGGCGATCAAGACGATCGACGTATCGGGCGAATGGCCACGCGCGCTGGCCGGCCTCAACCTCGGCCTTTCCTACAGGAACTGGCAGATCGCCGTCGTCCTCTCGAAAGCGGGCAGCACCGCCACGATCGGCTTTGCCGACGGCACCACCGGCACGCTGCCCGCCTCCGCCGCCCAGATGCCGCGTTCCGGCACGCAGACGTCCGCTTTCCGGGCAATGAAGCCGGGCGACGTCATCGCCGTCGCGCCGGCGGGCGGCGGCTGGGCCTTGCGCGTGGTTCCGGCGATCTCCGGCGGCATGGTGGTGGAGGATCCGCATACCGGCCGCATCTACGCGATGCAGGGCGGCTTCGACGCACGGCTGCACACGTTCAACAACGCCACCCAGGCGCTGCGCCAGCCGGGGTCGACGATCAAGCCGTTCGTCTATGCTTCCGCGCTCGACCATGGCATGACCCCGGCGACGCTGATCGTCGACGGGCCGTTCTGCGTCTACCAGTCGGCGGCGCTCGGCCAGAAATGCTTCCGCAATTTCGGCAACAGCCGGGGCGCGGGACCGCAGACGATCCGCTGGGCGGTCGAGCAGTCGCGCAACCTGATGACGGTGCGCACCGCCTCGCAGACCGGCATGCCCAACGTCGTCCAGACGATCAAGGCGATGGGGATCGGCAATTATTCGCCCTACTTGTCGATCGCGCTCGGCGCCGGCGAGACGACGGTGCTGCGGCTGACCAACGCCTATGCGATGCTGGTCAACCTGGGGCGGGAGCTGAAGCCGAGCCTGATCGACGTCGTCCAGGACCGTAACGGCAAGGTCATCTACCGTGCCGATCCCCGCCCCTGCCCGCGCTGCAACGCCAGGGATTGGGACGGCAAGCCGATGCCGCGCCCGCCGGTGCGCGGGCGTCAGGTGATGGACCCGATGACCGCCTACCAGATAGTTCATATCCTGGAAGGCGTCGTCCAGCGCGGCACCGCCGTCAGCTTGCGCGACCTCAATCGCCCGCTGATGGGCAAGACGGGGACGACCAGCGGCCCGACCAACGTCTGGTTCGCCGGCGGCTCGCCCGACCTCGTCGCCGCGCTCTACATGGGCTACGACCAGCCGCGCTCGCTCGGCGGCTATGCCCAGGGCGGGACGATCGCCGCGCCGATCTTCAAGCAGTTCGCGCGAGAGGCGTTGAAGGACATGCCGATCGTGCCGTTCCGCGCCGCCCCCGGCGTCCGCATGGTCCGCATCGACCGCCGCTCCGGCCGCCGCGTCTACGGCGCCTGGCCGGGCAACGAGGCGCTGGCATCGGTCATATGGGAAGCGTTCAAGCCGGAAAGCGAGCCGCGCCGCACCATTCGCCGCGAGGAGATCGCCGAACGGGCAGACGACAAGGCCGGCGCGGTCAACACCCGCGCCCGCGACAGCGAGTTCCTTGAGCGCGAAGGCGGTATCTACTAAAGCGCGCGTCCACCCGGCGCCAGGCGGTCCAGGCGCGCGTATATTTTTTGGAGACGTCCCGATGCGCGCCGAAGCGCAAGCCCATGTCGATCAGATCAAGGATGCGCTGGCCCTGCTCCGCCGCTTCCTGGACTGGGACCGCGCGCTCAAGCGCCTTGATGAACTGAACGCCCGGGTCGAGGATCAGGCGCTGTGGGACAATCCGCGCGCCGCGCAGGAGGTGATGCGCGAACGCCGCCGCCTCGACGAGGCGATCACCGCCACCCGCGCGATCGGCTCCGAGCTGGACGACACGGTCGAACTGATGGAGATGGCGGAGGCCGAAGGCGACGAGGCGCTGGTCGACGACGCGATCGCCAGCCTGGCCGACCTTGCCGCCCGCGCGGAAAAGGACAAGGTCGCCGCGCTACTCGCCGGCGAGGCCGATGCCAACGACACCTATATCGAGGTCAACGCCGGCGCCGGCGGCACCGAAAGCCAGGACTGGGCCGGCATGCTGCAACGCATGTATACCCGCTGGGGCGAACGCCACGGTATGAAGGTGGAACTGGTCGACCACCACGCCGGCGAGCAGGCCGGGATCAAGTCCGCGACGCTGATGCTGAAGGGCGAGAACGCCTACGGCTATGCCAAGACCGAAAGCGGCGTCCACCGCCTCGTCCGCATCTCGCCCTACGACAGCTCGGCGCGGCGCCACACCAGCTTCGCCTCGGTCTGGGTCTATCCGGTCGTCGACGAGAATATCGACATCGAGATCGTCGAGAGCGATCTGCGCATCGACACCTATCGCGCATCGGGCGCCGGCGGCCAGCACATCAACACCACCGATTCGGCGGTCCGCATCACCCACGTCCCGACCGGCATCGTTGTCCAGTGCCAGAACCAGCGTTCGCAGCACAAGAACAAGGCGGAGGCGTACAACCAGCTCCGCGCCCGCCTCTACGAAGCGGAGCTGCAACGCCGCGAAGCAGAGGCCAACGCCACCAACGCGACCAAGACCGACATTGGCTGGGGTCACCAGATCCGCAGCTACGTCCTCCAGCCCTATCAGCTGGTCAAGGACCTGCGCACCGGCGTCACCTCCACCGCGCCCGGCGACGTGCTCGACGGCGACCTCGACCGCTTCATGGCCGCCGCCCTGTCGCAGCGCGTGACCGGCGAAACGGTCGAGGTCGAGGACGTGGACTGACACCCGCCATGCTGCGCGCCCTCTCCCCTCCCACCGGCCCCGCCACCCGGCCCGGTCCCTCGACTGCGCTCGGGACGGACGGTCTAGGGCTACGCTATCGTCCCCACGCCCTTCCCACCACCGCTTCCCCAACCCGTCCATCCCGAGCGCAGTCGAGGGACGCACAAGCCACCCCCGGCCGCGCGCGAAAGGCCGCCCGCCAATCCGCGGCCACCCTCGCCCTGCTCCTGCTCGCCGCCTGCAAGATGGCCCCGCCCAGCGGCGAGGTCACCCATGGCGACGCCTTCCCAGCCGCCGACCGCCCGGTCGCGCCGATCGTCTCCAGCCGCTGGTCGACCGAGGAAGCGCGCGACCGGCTGAGCGAGGCGGCGGCGGTGATGGACCGCGCCGGGATAGAGCCGGGCATGACCGTCGCCGACATCGGCGCCGGCGAAGGCTATTACACCATCCGCCTTGCCGCCCGCGTCGGGCCGAAGGGCCGGGTGCTGGCACAGGACATCGTCCCCAAGGTCCACGACATGCTGGCGGAGCGGGTCAATCGCGAACGGCTCGACAATGTCAGCGTCAAGCTGGGCGAGCCGGCCAACCCGAAGCTGCCGGCCAACAGCTTCGACCGCATCCTGATGGTCCACATGTACCACGAGATCGGGTCGCCCTACGAATTCCTGTGGAATCTCCGTCCGGCGCTGCGTCCCGGTGGCCGGGTGATCGTTGTCGACGCCAACCGCCCGACCGACCGTCACGGCACCCCGCCCGCCCTGCTCGCCTGCGAATTCGCCGCCGTCGGCTACCGCCGCGTCGACGATCGGGCGATGCCCAAGGCCGGCGGCTATCTCGCCGCATTCGAAGCGGTCGGCCCCCGCCCCGCGCCGCAAGCCATCCGTCCCTGCCGTCTCGACTGACCGCCGGGCTGGCGCGCGACGGATATCGGGTAGATCCGCGTTCCGCCTCGGGTCGCCTCCGCCTTGGGCGCTACAGCAGGCCGCAGGCGCGGAAGCTTGACCAGCGAGTCCCGGCGATAACCAGATGGTCGACAAGCCGCACGCCGACCTGGCGGGCAATGGCCGCCAGACAGGCGGTGGTATCGAGGTCGACGGTGCTCGGGGTCGCATCGCCGCCGGGGTGATTATGGGCCAGCATGATGGCCGCGCAATCCAGCGCCAGCGCGTCGGCGATGATCCGCCGCACCGGCAGGGTTATCGCCGCGTGATGCCCGGAGTAGCCCAGCCTCACGCCGGCCAGTTGCGTATCGGCCGCCAGATAGGCGACGGCGAGCATCTCCCGCCGCGCCCGCCCAATGCCCGCGAACAACGCATAAAGGTCATCCGGTCGCTCGATCGCGCGCATGCCGGTGCTTTGCATCGCCGCCATGCCGTCATCATCATCGCCGCCGACCCGCTCTCGAAGCGGGGGCCGCTCCGTTACAGAGCGATCGGGGCAGAACATCTCCCGTTTCGGACAGATCTCCGCATGCGCGCCACATGGCCCGCGCCTTTCTCCAAGGCGGCCCGGCCCCTGCGCCCTCGGGCAGGAACGAAAGCCATCCGTCCCCCGAAAAGCAACTGCATTGGGCGTCAATCGGCAGCTTCAAACCAGCGCGTTCCGTTAATGGCGACGGAACGCCCTGCCGACACTCCGCAAGCCCCTCTCATTCACGGGAGGGGTTGGGATGGGGCCATTCTTTAACGCCTGCCCGCCCCTATCCTCACACGCAGCGCGGGTCGCGCTCCGGCTGAGCGGCAGTCCGCGTTTTCCATTCGCCGTTCGGCGACAGGTATTTCTCGCCCGGTACGGTCTGCAAGATCAGGTTGCAACCGCTGGTGAACGCCATCTGTTCGACGGTGGCGCCGGCGGCGGCGCTCGCCGTGTATTTCGCCTTGCGCTGGATGTTGATGTTGTTGACCAGCGCGCGCAGCGTCGGCGTCGCGGCGCCGACGATGCCGAGATAGCCGTCCGGCTGCTCGCCGACCTGCCCGGCGGTGCGTGCCGCCTGATAGGCCGGGTCGCGCTGGGCCAGCGCCATGCCGGATGTCAGGGCCATCGCGGCCCCGGCGGCGATCAGTGTCAGTGTTCCGAATGTCTTCATCAGAAAATCCCCGGATTGGCCTGGATCAACGATTTCGCCTCCCCATCCAGCCGATAGACGACCTGCTGGGTGACGTTGATGTTGAGGTTGATCTCGATCGGCTTGTCCGGCGCGCTGACGTTGACGCATCCCCCGGTCAGGGCGGCGGCGGCCGCCAGCACGGCACCCGGCAAGAGCCTTTCGATCCACCAGACTGTCCGTCTCCTCATCGTCGTTGTCGATCCTGCGAATGGCATTGGCACGGTCCTGATTTAGCGGGGCTGAACGGGTTCGGGTGGGCGATTGCGCTTTTCCTGCTCCTCCAGCAGCGCCGGCAGATTGCGTTCGATCAGCCGGGCCGGATCGTAGAGGGACTGCGCCGAATCGATCAACTGTCGAAATGGCGCGGCAATCCGCACATTGAATACCAGCGGCAGCGTCTGCAGCCGGTCGAGCAGGAAATTCCGCTTCGTTCCCTCGCCCTGGCGGATGCCTGCGAAGCGGACCTCGGTGATCACCTCCCCGGCCAGCGCGCCGTTCATCACGATCGCCAGGTCGCGGTAGCGCAGCGACTTCAGCGACTGGAAGGCCAGGTTGCCCCAGAAACCCAGATCCTCCTGGCTGACCTCGCCGACATAGGCAAGCGTACCGCCGCCTTCCGACCGCACGTTCAGCCGGCCGTTCTCGATCCGCCCGCCATCGGCGTTGAACACGATCGGCAGGGTGCCGTCGAACGTGCCGGTCGCGTTCAGGTTCTTGAAGTCGAACTGCTGGAGGAACTGGCCGGCATCCATCCCGGTGATGCGGAAGGTCATTCGCCGGTCCTGCGGCGTGCTGAAATCGAGCAGCGTCGGTTCAAGCACCAGCTCGCCACCGGCGAAAGGCCAGCGGCCTTCCTCCACCCGCACCCGCGCACCGGGTAGCGTCTGGTAACGGATGGTACCGTCGTTGACGGCAATGCCGGGGTTGATCGTGCGGACCGCCGCCACCTGCCCCGGCGCGCTCTCCAGGCTCAGCAGGTCGGTGAAACGGATGGTGCCGGCGATGCCGCTGACCGGGCCGAGCGCCGCCGCCAGGTCGGTGCCGTCGGTGCGGAAGGCGCCCGTGCTGGTCACCCCGTCCGGCGTCCAGGCGATATGCCCGTCGCCACTGACGATGCCGACGACATCGGCGATGACGCCGAAGGTCAGTGGCGTCAGCTCGTCGGGCTGGAACGCCTTGTCGAAGGTGATGCCGGGCACCGCCAGGTCGGCATGCCCCGCCCCGCTGCCGAGATCATGGACGATCGACACGTCGGAAACGAAAATCCCTTTGTCGGGGTGAACCAGCCGCCCGCTCACGGCAATCCGCCCGCCGGCCAGCGTCAGCGCGACATCCCGCCCGGCCAGCGGCACGAAGCGCGGCGCCTCCGCCGCATCGGCGACCGTCAGCGCGCCGCCGACCACCAGCCGCCCGTCGCGCAGCGCCCATGTCCCGTCCGCCGCCGACATCACCAGCGGCACGTTGGCGATCGCGCCGGCGCCGCCGGTGAAGCCGCCGGCCGGCACGCCGTCGAACCGCCCGTCAACGGTGGCGAAGCGCAGGTGCGTCGTCTCCGCCCCCGCGCCGATCCGCACCGCCGGCGCCGCCAGCCGGAACCGCCGCTCGCCCAGCCGCAGCTCTGCCCGCTCGGCGGCCAGCGTCACCGGCGCTTCGCCCATGCGCCCGGCCAGATGCACCGCGTTCAGCGCCATGCCGCCGCCCAGCCGGTCACCGTCGAGCACGATCAGCCCGCCGTCGACCGGGCAGAGCGGCAGCCGGGCATCGCTCAGCACCAACCCGGCCGCCGCCAGCCGCCCAAGGCTCAGCGCCGCGCAGCTCCGGTTGACGGCAAAGCGCGTCCGCCCGTCCCATTCGGCCGCGATCGGCAGGGTCAGCCCCTCGACCCGTCCGTCGCCCAGCGGCCCCGACAACGTCGCCGTCGTCGTCACCCGCATCCCGCGCCCCGCCGCCGCCAGCCGCACCGGCGTCAACGCCAGCCGCGCGCCACCCGCCGCATAAGGCTGCATGACGATCGAACCGGTCACCGGCGCGTCGGCCCGCGCCCGCACCAGCTCCGCCCGCGCATCGGGCAGCCCGCCGCCGCCGCTGGTCACCGTCGCCGCGATCCGCGTTTCGCCCCCCGGCCAGGCATAGCGGACCCCGCCGCCGCCCAGCGTCAGCCGCGCGCCGGTCGCCGCGACCAATGCCAACCGCCGGACGGTCACCACCCCGCGCGCGCCGGAGGACTCGACCGTCACCGCCCCGTCCATCGCGAAATCCCGCGCCGCACCGGCCAACGCCCCGGCCAGCCGGTCGGCGAGCGGCCCGACCGGCGTTCCCGGCCCCGTCGCGCCGAACGCCACGATCGCGCGGTGCCGTACCGTATCCAGCGCGCCGTGCTCCGCGCCGACCCGTCCATCGAACCGCACGCCGCGTGGCGACAGGCTGTAGCGGCCGTCGACCCGAAGCGCCTTGCCGGAAAGCACTGCCGTCCCGAACGCCCCGGCGGCCAGCCGCACCGCACCGGCGGTGCCATCCGCGCCACCGGCGAAGCTGACCTGCCCGGCAATCGGCGCCAGCCGCCCGGCCGTGTGGCTGGCGCCCGCCGCCTTCACCAGCGCGGCCCCACGCCACCGCGTCAGGTCCGCGGCCAGCGTCGCGGCCAGATCCAGCGTCGGCGCGCGCAGCACCGCGTCACCGCAGGCCAGCGCCGCCGCATTCACCGGCCCCCGCAGCACCGGCCGCGCGCGATCGATGCGCAGCGCCAGCGCGGCGGTCAGCCCGGTCGCCGCGCAATCCCCGCTCGCCAGCCGCGGCGCCCGCGCCTCCAGCCGCCCGGCAAAGTCGCCATCCAGCCGCCCCTGCCCGCTCAGCCGCAGCACCGCCGGCCCATAAGGCGTGGCCAGCATCGCCCGCCCGTCCGCCACGGCAAGGTGTATCGCCGGCAGGGCAAAGGGCTTGCCGGACGGCGCCGGCAGCAGCTTGTCGATCGCCCCCATCGACAGCGTGCCATCCGCCGCCAGCTTCGCGTTCAGCCGCACCCGTCCGGCGCGGATCGCCGCGACATAGGGGCCGGACCAGCCGATCGCGGTGCGAATCTCCACCCAGTCGGCAATAAGGTCGGGCCGCGCAGGGTCGCCGATCACGACATCGGTCAGCCGCTGGCGCGACGGACCAAGCGCGGCGATCCGGTAGCGCGCCGCTACCCCGCGCTCGGCGAGCATCCGGTCGACATAACCAGAGGCGATCGGTCGGCGCTGCATCCACAGCAGGGCCAGCGCCGCCAGCACGATCAGCGCCAGCACCGCGATCCGCCGCGTCCATCGCCCGCCCGGCAGCTTGCGCCCCGGCGCGGCCGGCCCGGCTTCCGGGTCCTCCGTCTGGTCCGCCATCACGCGCCGCACGCCTCACACATCCGTACCAGCATAGAGCCGCCACCGCGCCGCGCAATCATGCCCGCTCCGGCGCCCCCTATCCCGCCAGCGTCGGCACCACCGCGCGTAGCGTATTCAGCGCCGGCGCGGCGGCGCGGGCGGCGGCATCGACATGACCGGCGTGGAGAATGCCGATCGCCCGCACCAGGTCGAAGCCGGCCAGCCGCGGCCGCACCACGCCCGGCGCGGTGAACCCTTCCGGCATCACCGTCACGCCCAGCCCGGCCTGGACCAGCGCCAGCGCCCGGTCGTCATTGGTCGTCCGCGCGGCAAAGAACGGGCGGACGCCGTGGCTGGTGAAATGGCGGCTGGTCTCGGGCAGCGCCTCGCACTGGCGGCGGACGATCATCACATTGTCGGCCAGCGCCGCGGCCGCCACCTCCGCCTCCCCGGCCAGCGGGTGGCTGGCCGGCATCGCCAGGGCATAGCCTTCGGTCAGCAGCACTTCCCCGGCAAAGCGGCTGTCGTCGGCGCGCACGATGGTCAGCGCCGCGTCCAGCCGCCCGCGCCGCAGCCGTTCCTGCAACTCGCGCTCGCGCCCCTCCACCCATTCCACCCGCTGCACATCGTCATGTGCGGCGCACTGGCGGACGATCGCCGCGATCCACGCCGACGGCATCGTCGTCAGCACGCCCAGGCGAAAGGTCGACCGCGCCGGCACCGCGCCAACCGCGCGCTCGGCGAGGCTGAACTCCCCCTCGATCCGCCGCGCATGCACCGCAAAGCGCGCGCCCGCCTCGGTCAGCTCGACGCGGCGGTTGCTGCGCTGGAACAGGCTGCGGTCGAGCAGCCGCTCCAGCTTGGCGATGCCGACCGACAGCGTTGGCTGCGACACATTGCACTGCGCCGCTGCCTTCGAGAAATTGCCATGGTCGATCACCGCCAGGAAATAGCGCAGCAGATAGCGGTCGATCATAGATACGGTCTATGCTGTCGCCGCAACGCTTTCAATTTTTATTCAAAGACCGGCGGCGCTATGAGTCGGTGATCGCAAGCGAGAGGGACGCCCGTGGATTTCGATTTCGCGCTCGGCGAGATGGCCGACACCATTCGCGACAGCACCGCCCGGTTCGCCGCCGACCGCATCGCCCCGCTGGCGGCGCGGATCGACGCGGAGGACTGGTTCCCGCGTGAGATCTGGCCCGAAATGGGCGCGCTCGGCCTGCACGGCATCACCGTGGAAGAGGAATATGGCGGCCTCGGTCTCGGCTATCTCGAACATGTCGTCGCGCAGGAAGAGGTCGCCCGCGCCTCCGCCTCGGTCGGGCTCAGCTATGGCGCCCATTCCAATCTGTGCGTCAACCAGCTCCGCCGCTGGGGCAATGCCGAACAGAAGCGCAAATATCTGCCGAAACTGATCTCGGGCGAGCATGTCGGTTCGCTGGCGATGTCGGAAGCCGGCGCCGGGTCGGATGTCGTGTCGATGAAATTGCGGGCGGAGCGGCGGGGCGACCGTTTCATCCTCAATGGCACAAAATTCTGGATCACCAATGCCACTTACGCCGATACCCTCGTCGTCTATGCCAAGACCGGCGAAGGCTCGCGCGGCATCACCACCTTCATCGTCGAAAAGGGCATGCCCGGCTTCTCGATCGGCCAGAAGATCGACAAGATGGGGATGCGCGGCTCGCCGACCGCCGAACTGGTGTTCGACGATTGCGAAGTGCCGGAAGACAATGTGATGGGCCCGGAAAACGGCGGCGTCGGCGTGCTGATGTCGGGCCTCGACTATGAACGCACCGTGCTCGCCGGCATCCAGCTCGGCATCATGCAGGCCTGCCTCGACACCGTCCTGCCCTATGTCCGCGAACGCAAGCAGTTCGGCCAGCCGATCGGCGCATTCCAGCTTATCCAGGCCAAGGTCGCCGACATGTATGTCGCGCTCAATTCCGCCCGCGCCTATGTCTACGCCGTCGCTCGCGCCTGCGATGCCGGGCGGACGACGCGCTTCGATGCCGCCGGCGCCATTTTGCTCGCCAGCGAAAATGCGATGCGGGTGGCGGTGGAGGCGGTGCAGGCACTGGGCGGTGCCGGCTATACGAAGGACTGGCCGGTCGAACGCTATATGCGCGATGCCAAGCTGCTCGACATCGGCGCCGGCACCAACGAAATCCGGCGGATGCTGATCGGCCGTGAGCTGATCGGCGCATGACCGTCCTGACCACGCTGGCCGATCCGGCAAGCCCGGCCTTCGCCGCCAATGCCGCCCACAACCGCGCGCTGGCGGACGAGCTCCGCGCCCGCGTCGCCGCCGCCACGCTCGGCGGCTCGGAAAAACACCGCGCCCGCCATGTCGAACGCGGCAAGCTGCTGCCGCGCGACCGCGTCCACCGGCTGCTCGATCCCGGCGCGCCGTTCCTCGAAATCGGCCAGCTTGCCGCCAACGGCCTTTACGGCGGCGCCGCGCCGGGTGCCGGGCTGATCGCCGGGGTCGGCCGCGTTTCCGGCCGCCCCGCGATGATCGTCGCCAACGACCCGACGGTAAAGGGCGGCGCCTATTTCCCGATGACGGTGAAGAAACATCTGCGCGCGCAGGAAATTGCCCGCGAAAACCGTCTGCCCTGCGTCTATCTGGTCGACAGCGGCGGCGCCAACCTGCCCCATCAGGCAGAGGTGTTTCCCGATCGCGAGCATTTCGGCCGCATCTTCTACAATCAGGCGCAGATGTCGGCGGACGGTATCGCCCAGATCGCTTGCGTGATGGGAAGCTGCACTGCCGGCGGTGCCTATGTCCCGGCGATGGCGGATGAAAGCGTCATCGTCCGCAATCAGGGGACGATCTTCCTGGCCGGCCCGCCGCTGGTCAAGGCGGCGACCGGCGAGGTGATCTCGGCGGAGGAACTGGGCGGCGCCGAAACCCATGGCCGTAAATCCGGCGTCGTCGATCACGTCGCCGAAAATGACGAACATGCCCTGCTCATCGTCCGCGACATCGTCGCGACGCTCGGCTCCGGCGGCGGCGCGACGCTCGACCTTACACCGCCCCACCCGCCAAAGCTCGACCCGCAGGACCTTTACGGCATCGTGCCTCAGGACGTGCGCGCGCCCTATGACGTCCGCGAAGTGATCGGGCGGATCGTCGACGGCTCGGAACTGCACGAATTCAAGGCGCTCTACGGCACGACGCTGGTCTGCGGCTTTGCGCGGATCTGGGGGATGCCGGTCGCCATCCTCGCCAATAACGGCGTGCTGTTTTCAGAAAGCGCGCTGAAAGGCGCCCATTTCATCGAACTCGCCTGCCAGCGGCGGGTGCCGCTGCTGTTCCTCCAGAATATCTCCGGCTTCATGGTCGGCGGCAAGTATGAAGCAGAAGGCATTGCAAAACATGGCGCAAAGCTGGTGACGGCGGTCGCCACCGCCAGCGTGCCGAAGGTGACGGTGCTGATCGGCGGCAGCTTCGGCGCCGGCAATTACGGCATGTGCGGCCGGGCCTACCAGCCGCGCTTCCTGTTCACCTGGCCGAACGCGCGGATCAGCGTGATGGGCGGCGAACAGGCCGCGTCGGTGCTGGCCACCGTCCACCGCGATGCCGATACATGGACGCCGGAACAGGCGGAGGCGTTCAAGGCGCCGATCCGCCAGACATATGAGGACGAAGGCAATCCCTATTACGCCACCGCGCGGATGTGGGACGACGGCATCATCGATCCGGTCCAGACCCGCGACGTCCTCGGCCTCGCCTTCGCCGCCGCGCTGAACGCCCCGATCCCGGAGCGCGCCCGCTTCGGCCTGTTCAGGATGTAACCGCGATGATCGAATCCCTGCTGATCGCCAATCGCGGCGAAATCGCCCGGCGGATCATCCGCACCGCGCGGCGGCTCGGCATCCGCACCGTCGCCGTCCATTCCGACGTCGACGCGGCGATGCCGTTCGTGCGCGAAGCCGATGCCGCCGTCTGCATCGGCCCGGCGGCTGCGCGCGAATCCTATCTGGTGCCGGAAAAGATTCTGGCCGCCGCCCGCGAAACCGGCGCGCAGGCCATCCACCCCGGCTATGGATTCCTGTCCGAAAATGCCGATTTCGCGGAAGCGGTGCAGGCCGCCGGGCTGGTCTGGGTCGGCGCGCCGCCGGCGGCGATCCGCGCGATGGGGCTGAAGGACGCGGCAAAGGCGCTGATGATAAAGGCCGGGGTGCCGGTCACCCCCGGCTATCTCGGCGAGAATCAGGACGCCGCCTTCCTTCAGGCCCAGGCCGACGCGATCGGCTATCCGGTGCTGATCAAGGCGGTCGCCGGCGGCGGCGGCAAGGGCATGCGCCGCGTCGATGCCGCCGGTGCCTTCGCCGACGCGCTCGACTCCTGCCGGCGCGAGGCGGCGGCCGCGTTCGGCGACGATCGGGTGCTGATCGAGAAATACATCCTCGGCCCCCGCCATATCGAGGTGCAGGTGTTCGGCGACAGCCATGGCAATGTCGTGCATCTGTTCGAACGCGACTGCTCGCTGCAACGCCGCCATCAAAAGGTGATCGAGGAAGCCCCCGCCCCCGGCATGGACGCGGACACCCGCGCCGCCCTCTGCGCCGCGGCGGTCAAGGCGGCTCAGGCCGTGGATTATATCGGTGCCGGAACGATCGAATTCATCGCCGACGCCTCCGAAGGCCTCCGCCCCGACCGCATCTGGTTCATGGAAATGAACACCCGCCTACAGGTGGAACACCCGATAACCGAGGCGGTAACCGGGCAGGATCTGGTCGAATGGCAGCTCCGCGTCGCCAGCGGCGAACCCCTGCCCCGCCGGCAGGAAGAACTGGCGATCGGCGGCTGGGCGATGGAGGCCCGGCTCTATGCCGAAAACCCTGCGACCGGCTTCCTGCCGTCGACCGGCCCGCTCGATCGCCTCCGCTTCCCCGCCGGCGCCCGCATCGACAGCGGCGTCGAGGAAGGCGGGGAGGTCACGCCCCATTACGACCCGATGATCGCCAAGCTGATCGTCCACGCCGCCACCCGCCCGGCCGCCGCCACCGCGCTGGCCAGTGCCTGCGCTGCGGTTCAGGTCTGGCCGGTCAAGACCAATGCCGGCTTCCTCGCCCGCGCTGCCGCCCACCCTGATTTCGTCGCCGGCCGCATCGACACCGGATTCATCGAACGCCACGCCGCCGCGCTGATCCCCGACGGCGCACCACCCGCCGCTGCGTGGCAGACCGCCGCCCACGCACTGCTCCCCACGGATGCCACCGCGCCATGGACGGCACTGACCGGCTTCCGCGCCAATGCCGCGCCGGAATGCCGCGTCGCGGTCGCCATCGCCGGAGAAACGCAGCTCGTCACCGTCGACGGCCCCGCCCCCGGCACCGTCGTCGAAGTCGCCGGCGAAACCGTTTTATTCCTGAACGGAGAGGCATGGCGCTGCGGCCCGGCTGTCGCCGCCGGCGCCGGCGGCGACGGTCCGTCGGACGGCATGATCCTGGCGCCGATGCCCGGCCGCGTCGTCGCGGTCGACATCGCGCAGGGCGATACGGTCAGCCGTGGCCAGCGGCTGGTGGTGCTGGAAGCGATGAAGATGGAGCAGGCGCTGCTCGCCCCGTTCGACGGCGTCGTCGCCACGCTGAAAGCGGTTACCGGCGCTCAGGTCTCCGAAGGCAGCCTGCTCGTCCAGGTCGACAAGCCGGCCTGATCGCGCTGTTCAAACCAGAGCATCGGCCAGCGGGTCGTGCCGCCGGGTGTCGCGCATCAGCAACGCGGTCACCAGCGACAGCAGGCAAACGCAGGTGACATACCAATAGAAGCCGCTCTCATGCCCGCCCTGCTTGAAACGCAAGGCGATGAACTCCGCCGTCCCGCCAAACAGCGCGTTGCCGATGCCATAGGCCAGGCTGACGCCCAGCGCGCGGACATGGACCGGGAACAGCTCCGCTTTGAACAGACCGCTGATCGCGGTGTAGAAGCTGTTGATCGCCAGCCCGCACAGCACCAGTGCAAAGGCGGCGAACGGGCTGCGGACGGTGGCGAGCAGCGACAGTAGCGGCAGGGTAAACAGCGTCGCCAGCACCCCGAACAGCAGCATGTTGCTGCGCCGCCCGATATGGTCCGACAGCAGGCCGAACAACGGCTGCATCAGCGCGAACGGGATCAGCACCGCCGTCATCACCCAATTGGCGGTCGGCGCGGCCATATGGGCGGTGTTGACCAGATATTTCTGCATGTAGGTCGAAAACACGTAAAAGATCAGCGAACCGCCGGCGGTCAGCCCCAACACGGTCAGGAACGCCCGCCAGTGCGGCAGCAACGCGCGGATGCTGCCGGCATCGGCGCGGCGCCCCTCCTCGCGTGTCGTCTCGTGCAGGACATGGCGGAACAGCAGGATCGTCATCGCCGCCACCGCGCCGACCAGGAAGACGATGCGCCAGCCATAGCTGCGCATCGCCTCGTCGCTGATCGTCGATTGCAGGACGAGGATGACGAGCAGCGCGAGCAACTGCCCGCCGATCAGCGTCACATACTGGAAGGATGCGTAGAAACCGCGCCGGCCGCTGAACGCGATCTCGCTCAGATAGGTCGCGGCCGTGCCGTACTGGCCGCCGGTCGAAAAGCCCTGGATCATCCGGCCGATCAGCAGCAGCAACGGCGCGAGCGCGCCGATCTGCGCATAGGTCGGCAGCAGCGCGATCAGCAGCGCGCCCAACCCCATCATCACGATAGAGACGACCATCGCGGCGCGCCGGCCGTGCCGATCGGCATACCAACCGAAATACCAGCCGCCGAGCGGCCGCATCAGGAAGCCGACCGCGAAGATCCCGGCGCTGGCCAGCAGTTGCGCGGTGCGGTCGCCGCTCGGAAAGAAGGCGGATGAGAAATAGAGCGCGGTGAACGCGTAGGCGAAATAATCGTACCACTCGATCAGATTGCCCATCGAGCCGGCGATGATCGCCCGCATGCGCTGGCTCGCGGCCAGGCCGGGGGCAGCGGCGGATATGCCGGTCGTCGTCATCCCCTACGGCTCCGCCTTCGCGCCCTGCCCTAGACTCGTTCGACCGCCATCGCGATGCCCTGCCCGACGCCGATGCACATCGTCGCCAGCGCATAGCGGCCCTGGCGGCGCTGCAATTCTTCCACCGCCGTCATCAGGATACGCGCGCCACTCATCCCCAGCGGATGGCCGAGCGCGATCGCGCCGCCGTTCGGGTTCACATGCTCGGCATCGTCGGGCAGGCCGAGCCGGCGGGTAACCGCCAGCCCCTGCGCCGCGAACGCTTCGTTCAGTTCGATCACGTCGATCGCGCCGATGCCGAGGCCAAGCCGGGCGAGCAGCTTCTCGGTGGCCGGCGCAGGGCCGATCCCCATCACCCGGGGCGCTACCCCCGCCACCGCCATGCCCAGAACTCGCGCGCGCGGCGTCAAGCCATGGCGCTTCGCTGCCGCTTCAGACGCGACGATCAGCGCGGCGGCGCCGTCGTTGACCCCGGATGCATTGCCCGCCGTCACCGTGCCGTCGGGCCGGACGATCGGCCTCAGCGCCGCCAGCGCCTCAAGGCTGGTCGCGCGCGGATGCTCGTCGCGATCGACCACGACGGGGGGCTTCTTGCGTTGCGGGATTTCGACCGGAACGATCTCCGCATCGAAACGGCCGCTGGCCTGGGCCGCAGCGGCGCGCATCTGGCTGCGCAGCGCGAACGCATCCTGGTCCTCGCGCGAAATGCCGTGCTCGTCCGCGACGTTCTCCGCCGTCTCCGGCATCGAATCGATGCCCCAGGCGTCGCGGAACCGCTTGTTGACGAAGCGCCAGCCGATCGTCGTATCGTGGATCTCCGGGGCGCGGGCGAAGGCGGCGGACGCCTTCGGCATCACGAACGGCGCCCGACTCATGCTCTCCACCCCGCCGGCGATCAGCAGGTCCAATTCCCCGGCGCGGACCGCCCGCGCCGCCGTCCCGGCCGCGTCCAGGCCCGATCCGCACAGCCGGTTGATCGTCGCGCCGCTGGCGGTTTCCCCCAGGCCAGCAAGCAGCGCCGCCATCCGCGCGACATTGCGGTTGTCTTCGCCCGCCTGGTTGGCGCAGCCGAGCAGCACGTCGTCCAACGCGCCCCAGTCGACCGACGGGTTGCGCGCGATCAGCGCCTTGATAGGTTCCGCAGCAAGGTCGTCGGTCCGCACCGGCGCCAGCGCGCCGCCATATCGGCCGATCGGAGTCCGCACCGCATCACAGATGAAGGCTTCGGTCACACGCATTTCTCCGTTCCGCAATCCGCCCCCCCGCTGTGACGGCGAAACGCGCCCAAGCCAAGCCCCCCGGCCTGCGCTCGCCCGAAAATGCTGCGCGTGGGCCGTTGCTTGACCCCACCGACTCACTCTGGCGCAGAATCGACTCGGGCCGTCGTGCGTTCATTGAAGGGTCAGGCGGCGCGGCGTTACTCTCGGTGCTCATGGGTGGGGTTTGACGCAATGACAATTTCTCTCGGCAGCCGAATGACGATCCTGCTGGCTGCGCTGGCCATCGCCACAGCCCCGGCGACGGCGCAGGTGCGCACCGTGGATCCGAACACGGCGATCGACGCGGACGTGACGCCGCCGCCCGGCCAGGCGAACATCCCCTACGACCAGACGTTGCCAGCGGAAGCACCGCCGCCCCCTGCCCCGGCGACCGATCCGGCCGCAACGTCATACGCTGCCCCCGCCTCGACCCCGGCGCCGGCGTCGGCCACCTACAAGCAGGACGATCTGATCGGCGCGGCGGAGGGCGTATTCGGCAAGGGCGCAAAGGGCCTCGCCGACCTGATCGAGAAAATCCTGAAGGATCAGGGCGAACCCAATGCCTATATCGCCGGGCGCGAGGCGGGCGGCGCGCTGGTCGCCGGGCTGCGCTACGGCTCCGGCACGCTGTTCCACAAGGTGGAGGGCGAGCGCCCGGCCTACTGGACCGGCCCGTCGATCGGGTTCGACGTGGGGGGCAACGCCGGCAAGACGTTCATCCTCGTCTATAACCTCTACGACAGCCAGGACCTGTACCAGCGCTTCCCGGCGGGCGAGGGCAACGCCTATTTCATCGGCGGCTTCACCGCCAGCTACATGCGCCACGGCGACATCGTGCTCATCCCGATCCGCGTCGGCGTCGGCTACCGCCTTGGCGCCAATGTCGGCTACATGAAATTCAGCGAAAAGCAGCGCTGGCTGCCGTTCTAGATGGCAAGCCCAGCCCGCATGCCTGAACGCAGCCAGCGCTTGCCCGCGCCGCCGCCAGCGATTAGGGGCGTGCTTCCCAGGACGCGGAGCGGTGGCCGAGTGGTCGAAGGCGCACGCCTGGAAAGTGTGTAGGGGTTAACAGCCCCTCGAGGGTTCGAATCCCTCCCGCTCCGCCATTTATGCCGACAACACGCTGGGTGATTTTCGGCTAGACATCGACATTGAGGGACACGACTGATCCCGCGGCATCAAGCCTCATAGGGTTTTCACCCGGACATCTTCGATGGGCGCGATCTCCACGGCATTGCGGACCGGAAGGCGAAACGGCGCCGCTTCGATCTCGAACAGGTCGCCCGGTTCAGTGCGGAGCCCCGCGCTGAACGACAAGGTCGCCGTGCCGAAGAAATGAACGTGGAGGTCGCCGGGGCGGCGGAACAGCCGGTATTTGAAATGATGGTGTTCGAGATTCTCGATGCTGTGCGACATATTGGCTTCGCCCGAAAGAAAAGGCTTGTCCCATATGGCCACGCCATCGCGCAGAATGCGGCTGGTGCCGCGCACATCGGCGGGCAGGCCGCTCACCAGCAATTCGGGGCCAAGCGCCGCCTGGCGTAGCTTCGAGTGGGCAAGCCAGAGATAGTTTCGGCTTTCCGTCACATGATCCGAAAATTCGTTCGCCAGCGCAAAACCAAGGCGGACCGGCACCCCATCGTCGTCAATCAGGTAAACCCCGGCGATCTCCGGCTCTTCGCCGGCATCGCCCGCGAATGACGGTGAACGGATCGGCTGGCCGGGGGCGACCAGGGACGAACCGTCTCCCTTGTAGAACCATTCGGGCTGCACGCCCGGGCCGCCGCCGGCTGGCTTTCCGCCCTCCATTCCCATCAGGAACATCTTCATCGAATCCGTCAGCTCGGCCGTTTCGGTGACGGCGCGATGCATCTTGTCGCGTCCCTCGGCCGAGCCGAGATGGGTGAGGCCGGTGCCGGTAAGCAGCATATGCGCGGGATCGGGGTGGTCGATCGGCGGCAGCAGTTCGACGGTATCGAGGTCGATGCCCTCGCCGCCGGGAACATCGGTAAGCCTGGTTCCGCTGCGCAGTGCCGCCAGCGCCAGTTCACGCACGCTTGTCGCACCCGGCACGACGCGCACGCCGGCATCGTCGAACCGCGCCACGCCACGCGCGCCATCGCGGGCAAACTGAATGAGCGAAACCGTCATATCTTGTCCGTCTCCCGATGCGACGGTCCGGGCAGCCCCGGCCAGTCGCCAATTTTCACCCACCCCGTCATCGGCAGGCGCCACCTAGCGTTCGGCGATTTCGCCTTCGTCCAGCCAGCTTGCGGTGGGCGCGACGCGCCCGCGCTGATGGGCCGGATCCGATGCCGGCTTGCCCTGATTGGCGTTTGGCCCGTAGAAACTCTGTTTGGCGACCGACCGGTCACGACCGGAGATCAACCAGATTTCGCCGAACGCGTCCTCCGGGATAACCGGCGCCGGCTTGTCGGTGGCGCGCGCGATGATTTCCGACGCGTAATCCTTGCTCGCAATGACGAGCACGGGGCCTCGTTCCTGGGCAAGGTCGCTCAGGAGCGCATCGATCTTTTGCGGATCGAACAGCTTGGGGTTCACGCGAAGCTCGATCGACAGCCAGGCGGAAGTGTCGAGCGAAACTTGTTCGGTCGCGGTGTAGATCGCCACCGGCGGCCGGGCGTTGAACGCGTAGTGGGAGAGCCGGCGCGCGTTATTGGCACCCACCTCCGTCAAGCGCGCATGGCTACCCTCACCCCGATATTCGAGATGGCGCATGACGTACAAATCGGGAAGCTGAGGAGCCGCGACGGTTGCGACGCCGTTCACCAGCAAAACAAATGCAATAAGTGTGCGGAGAAGAAACATCGAACGGCTCCTCAAGCCATGGTTAACAGGATGAAATTGGCAGCCTCGATCGCGGCGCCCAGGCCATGCGCCGCCGCCGGGGCAGGCGGGGCACCGCCGCGCCTTTCTCGCCAACCACATCGGGAACGCCGGCGAGGGCCAGGAGGCCATCCGAACCGGCCGGGGCGACACGGCACCCGTCGACGTTTCCCGGCGCCCGTATCGCGCCAAGGCGGATGGATTTGGTGACGCCGCTGAATAGTACAGGCGCCAGTATCGCGCGACGCGGCGGAGAGAAAATAGGCGCGCCGGTGACCATAGGCATTATAACTCCCGCTTTTCGCTCATAGCGTTTTTGTCCACGAACCGGGCGCCCGTCCGGTCAGACCCGGAGCGTCGCCTCGCCGTTTTGGAGTTCGAGCTGCAGTGTCTTGTCTTCGCCCGCGATGCGCACGGCGAAGCTGCGCGGCCCGGCGGGGCCATGCGATTGCCGAACCCGGAGCGTGCGAGTTTTGTCGGTCCAGCTGAAGGCGAAGCGCATATAGGCGCCCTGCCGATAGTCGAAGCTGTCGCCGTCGTCCTCGTAAAGGTCGCCGGTGCCGTCGGCGCCAGGGTGGACGAGCAGCGTGATCGGCTCATCGCTTTTTTCGCCGGTATGCTGCTTGACCGGGCCAAGCGGCACGACCGCGCCGGCGCGCACGTAAAGCGGGGTGGTCGCCAGATCGACCGCACGCTCGATCTCCCGCCCGCCTTCGACCGTCTCGCCGGTCCAGAAGTCGATCCACTGCCCTTTCGGAAGATAGAGGCGGCGTTGCGTGGCCCCCTTTTCCACGACTGGTGCGACAAGAATATGCGGGCCGAACAGATACTGGTCGCCCTGCTTCACCGCTTCTGGCTCGTCGTGGTGGAACCACAGCGAACGAATGATCGGCATACCCGTGGTGACGCTCTCGTGGACCGCGGTGTAGAGATAGGGGATCAGGCGATACCGCAGCTCCAGATATTGGCGACAGATCGGTTCGACACGCGGATCGATCAGATCCGCCGGGTCGGGATTCCACTGGGCCGTCTCAGGAAAGCCGCGATCGCCTTTGGTCCAGCCCCAGGGCATGTGCATCCGCCAGTCGCGCCCGTGCGAGCGGAACAGCGGCGTAAAGGCGGCGAACTGGAACCAGCGCGTATAAAGTTCGCCGGTGAACTCGTCCCGGGATTGGAAACCGCCGATGTCGGTGCCCCAATACGGAACGCCGCTGATCGCGGTATTGATGGCGATCGGCACGTGCGTGGCGAGCGCCGACCAGCGCGATTCGATGTCGCCCGACCATAGGAAGGCGGCGAAACGCTGCATGCCCGCAAAGCCATTGCGATGCAGCGCGTAAACCCGCTTACCTGGCCGATAGAGCTGCTGCCCTTCGAAATACATCCGGTTGCGCGCGAGGCGTGAGGACGGATCGAGGCCGTCGCCCTGGTCGGGCCACCAACCGTCGACCCCCATGTCGGTCAGCGGCTTGTGGAAACGCCAGTAGCAGCTCGCCTGCCGGTCCGGCGGCCAGCGCCCGTCGGGCAGGCGGCCGCTGGGCAGCGGCGGTGCGGTACACGGATCGGTCACCCGTCCGGTCAACCGCCGCCCTTCGATGACGACGTGGATGACGACCTTGAAGTTCTCCGCCTTCAGCGCCGCCATCGACGCCTCAGGATTAGGGAAAGCTTTGGGATTCCAGTCGAACTCGCCATTATAGCTGTTCCAGCCCGACGGGGCGAAGCCGGTGCTGAGGTAGATCATCGCGTCGCAGGGCAGCTTGCGCGCACGGAACTCCTTCGCCTCGGCAACGATCTCCTCGGGGGTGCCGAGCGTGCGGTGCGACTGCTGATAGCCAAGCGACCACAGCGGCGGCATCTCGGGATAGCCGGTGATCTCGGCATAGGCGCGCATCAGCTCGGCCGGCTTGCGCGACACGACGATGAAAAGATCCAGCGGACCGCCCGATACCGTCGGCATGAAACGTCCCGGCGCGCTGGTCATGTCGAACGAACCGACCGGCTGGTGGATGAACATCGCCCAGCCGCCGGTGCCGACCAGCCACTGGATGGGCACCCGCGAGCCGTGTGTCGCCAGCTTGTAGCCGCCGGCGCCGCTCTTCATCTCATCAAGGGAGCCGCGGCGGTCGAATTGCGGCCCACCCTGCCCCAACCCCAGCAATGGGCCGTCGCCAAGCGTAAAAGACAGTGCCCCCGCTTCCCAGACAAGCCTTTGCACTTCTGCGCCCGACGCGTCTGTGACAGCGATCGACAGGGGGCTTGAGGCGACACGAAAAGTGAGGCCGCCGCAGCGCAGCGTGCGCGGCTTGCCGCCGGCGGTGAAGCGCACGGACGGCGCCGGCCAGCTGCGCTCGGCAAGCGACCCGCTTTCCTCCGGCTCGACCGCCACGCCGTTGACTACCGGCAACAGCGTGATGCGAACGATGCCGCGCCCGATCTCGGCAAGCCGCAATTCGAGCGGCGGCTGGGTCGCTGCATCCACCGTCGCCGCGGCGCGCGTTCCCAGCATGGTGACGGAGGCGGCAAGCGCTTGCAGGCCACCCCGGCGCGTCAGTCCGTGTTTCATCCCGGCTCCCCTTTTGTCGATGGTATGTCGCGGATCGGCTCGACGATCGACGCGATATCCTGCTCTTCGAATCCCGCTTCCGCGGCGGTGAGAAAGCGCTCGCGCGCCGCACGGGCGGAGACGAGATCGATCCCCGCCGCGCCGAAAGCGTTCGCCGCATAAGCCAGATCCTTGGCCATCAACGGCACGACGAAATGCGGCGTATAGGTGTGATCGAGCATACGCTGCCCGACGGCGCGAACGAGCGGACTGCCGGGCGCTCCGCCCCCCAGCAACGCCAGCGACCGGACGGGGTCGAGCCCGCTCCGCTCGATCATCGCGACGGCTTCCGCCAGCGATGCGACCTGAACCCCGCACAGAAAATTGTTGATCAGCTTCAGCGTCGCGCCGCTGCCTATCGGCCCAAGATGCTCAACGTCGGTGCCGAGCGCTTTCAGTACAGGGCGAGCCCGCGCCAGCGCCTCGGCGTCACCGCCGACGAGGAATTTCAGCGCACCGCTGCCGGCCTGATCGCGACTGCCGGTCACCGGCGCGTCGAGGAAGCCGATGCCGCTCGCCGCCATCTCTCCGGCGAGCGCGCGCACCCAGTCAGCGGTGAGCGTGCTCGATTCGATCGCGACCGCACCCGGCTCCATCGCCTCCAGGGCGCCATCCGGGCCCAACCAGACGGAACGCGAGGCATCGTCCGTCGCCAGCATCGCGATGACGACGGCGGCGCCGCGAACCGCATCGGCCGGGCTCACCGCGACACGTGCCCCCTCAAGCCCCGGTGCCCTGGCGCGCTCTGGGCTCCGGTTCCAGACCGTCACGGGAAAGCCCTGCGCAAGCAGCCGGCGCGCCATTCCGCCGCCCATCAGCCCAAGGCCAAGGACGGCGACCGGGAACGGCCGGGCGGTCATTCCGTCACCTCGAAGCGGGCGAGCGCCCGCTCATCGATTTCGAGGCCGAGGCCCGGCACCGCATCGTCGAGCTCGACGAACCCGTCCTTCGCCATCGGCTCGCCCTTGAAGATCAGCCAGAACAGCTCGTTTCCAACTTCGACGTCGACAGGCGGAAAGAATTCGGCGATCGGCGAATTCAGACTCGCCATGACGACGTGATAATTGTGCATCTGCCCGGCATGCGGCACGACCGGGATCGAATGCGCTTCCGCCAGCGCCGCGATTTTCCGCGCGGCGGTGAGGCCGCCGACGCGGTTGGTGTCGAACTGGATATAGTCGACCGCCTTCGCCTCGATGAGTTGACGGAAGCCGTAAAGCGCGAACTCGTGCTCGCCGGCCGCGATCGGGGTCGTGCCGAATCGGCGCAACTCGGCGTAGCCGTGCACGTCGTCGGGAATAATCGGCTCTTCCAGCCAGCGCAGATTGAACGGTTCCAGCAGCCGCATCATCCGCTTGGCGTAATCGAGGCTCCAGCCCATGTAAGCGTCGGCCATGATGTCCACGCCGTCGCCGACCACCTCACGCACGGTGCGGACAAGGGCGAGGTTGCGCTGCATGCCGTCCGCGCCGTCCACCGGGCCCCAGCCGAAACGCAGCTTCATCGCCTTGTACCCGTCGGCCTTGTAACGCGCCGCCTCGGCAGCAAGCACGTCGAGCGGGGTCGAATAAAGGCGGCTGGCATAAACCGGGATCTTCGGCTTCGTGCGGCCGCCCATCAGCCTGTAGCAGGGCTGGCCGGCGGATTTGCCCATCAGGTCCCACAGCGCGATATCGATCGCGCTGATCGCGACCATCGCCACGCCTTTGCGCCCATAGGCCATCGTGCGGCGGTACATGTGCTGCCACAGGAATTCGGTATCCCACGGGTTCTCGCCGATTAGCAGTGGCGCGAGATGACGGTCGATCAGCGCCTTGGTGACGTGCGGCGACAACGCGGCATTGCCAATGCCGACATGCCCGTCATCGGTGAAGATCTCCACGACAAGCCAGCCGTGGAACGTGAATGCCCCCATCGTTTCCGGCGACAGCATCGGCGACACCAGGTCCATCGGGTTGGTGCAGAAATGCGGCGGCAACGGCGCCGTTTCGCCGGCCCATCTGACGACGCGGGTACGAATCTCGGTTATCTTCAAGATCAGGCCTTTCGAGTGAAATTCAGAGGCGCGATGCGCGGGACGGCGACGCAGACAAGCGCGAAGGCGATGACGTGGAGTGATGCCGCCACCGTCAGCACCGGCGTGTAGCCATAGCCGGCATCAAGCATCCAACCGGCCGCCTGGCCCATCGCAACGCCGCCAAACGCGCCACCAAGGCCGATCAGCCCCGCCAGCTTGCCGAGTGCCCCGCGCGGAACGAGATCGGTCGGGAGAGTCATGACCAGGGTGGACCAGCTCTGCTGGCCGAAGAAAGCAAGGCTGAAAAGGAAAATCACCAGCCCAACCGACGCGGCGAACGGAACGAGCATGACGAACGGCATGAAGGCGACACTGATGCCCATCGCGATCTTGCGCGCCGCGTTGACCGATCGTCCGCGCTTCAACAGGCGGCTCGAAAGATAGCCGCCGGCGAGACTGCCGACGCCAGAGGCGGCATAGGGGATCCAGCCGATCGATGCGGCACTCTTCAGGTCGAAAGCATGGGCCTCGAACAGATATTTGGGCAGCCAGAAGATGTAGAAATACCAGGCGGCGTCGCTGAGGAACTTGGCGCCGACGACACCGGCCACCTCGCGCCGTGCCAGTAGCATGCGGAGCGAGGGCGCGACTGCGGCGGCGGCCTGTTCGGCGTCGTCATCGAACGCCACACCGGGCGTGCGATAACTCCACCACCAGCCCACCGCCCAGGCGATACCCATCGCACCGGTGATGAAGAACACCCACCGCCAGCTGCTCAGCCCCATCCAGTCGCCGTGCGTAAGGATCAGCGCGATCAGCGGCGGCGCGATCACGGCGCCAACGGCGGTGCCGGCATTGATGATGCCCATTGCGGTGGCGCGATCCCGCACGGGAAACCATTCCGCCACCGCCCGCGTCGCCGCCGGAAAGCCGCCACCCTCGCCCACGCCCAGCAAGAGGCGGCTGGCGGCGAGTGCGAGAACGCCGCCAGCCAGCCCGTGACTGGCACAGGCGAGCGACCAGAACAGCATGATGACGAGGAAGCCACGTCGCGTGCCGATGCGGTCGAGCAGCCAGCCGCCGCCGAGATACATCAGCCCGTAGGTGACGAGGAAAGCCGAATCGAGCGCCGCCTTGACCTGGTGGCCGATCGGAATGTCGGCCTCTATGCTCTTGATGGCCCAGGGCAGCGTCTGCCGGTCGAGATAGCTTATCGCGATCGCCGCCGCCACGAGCAGCGCGATCCCCCATCGCCCCCTGAGCGTATCCATCGGCGACATGCGGGCCATATCAGGCGCGGTCTTTCAGGCGGATCAGCATGGCATCGCCTCCTACTAGTCTGACCAGTATCGCACGCTTTAGGGCGGCACAAGATCGTATACGATGAAAATACGTCCACATAGTCTGACCAGTTCAATGGTGTGCGGCTGGTGAGCGGCTTGACGCCATTGAAGGACGACGCCACCACGACACGATGGAAGAAGCGCCCAGCGATCTGCCTGCCAAGCCCGCAGAACCTCCAAAGCAGATACACGACACGATTGCCCACGACCTCGGTGTGGCGATCGTCAGTGGCGCATACGCCCCCGGCGACATGCTTGCTGGGGAAGCCAAGTTCAGCTCGGAACTCAAGGTCTCACGCGGAGCATACCGCGAAGCCATCCGCATTCTCGCCGCCAAAGGGCTGGTGCAGAGCCGGACCAAGAGCGGCACGCGCGTGCGTGAGCGCCGTCATTGGAGCATCCTTGATCTCGATGTCCTCGCCTGGATGTTCGAGACCGAGCCCAGCGAGACCTTCATCCGGGATATCTTCGAATTGAGGCTGATGGTCGAGCCGATGGCGGCGGCGCTTGCCGCAACCCGGCGCACCAGCCGCGAACTGGGCCGCATGGGCCATGCCCTCGAAGAGATGGAGCGGTTCGGCCTATTGAGCGAGCAGGGGCGCGCCGCCGACCAGGCGTTCCATAACCTCGTATTGGAATCGACACGCAACGAGGCGGTGATGTCGCTTTCCAGCACTATTTCGGCAGCGGTGGGCTGGACAACGCTGTTCGCGCGGCGTGAGCGTGCCGCGGTCAGAGACCCGATGCCTGACCATTACCGGCTGTTCGACGCTCTGGCGCAGAGCGATCCGCACCAGGCTCGAACCTGCATGATCGCCCTGATCGACCACGCGTTGCACGACGCGGGTGTCACCTCCGCGCTGGACCCGGCGTTGTCCGCCTAGAATTTGTCGCAGTCCGGCAGGCTACCTACTCCGTCGCCCCGGCCCCCAGCGTCGGCCATTTTACGCCCAGTTGCTCCAGATACGAACCATAGCGTTGCGGGTCATAGTATCGCTTGGCCAGTTCTGGCCTGTACCGCGCCATAAACTCCGCGTTCAGCCAGGTCGCCGGTGCATCGTCCTTGGTCAGGACGGGCACATACTGCTGGTTCTTGGTCTGCACGTCGCGAAAATAGGCTTTGGCGTCGGCCAGCAGGCGCGGCCTGGTCAGCAAGTCGACGATCGTCATCGCCATCACCTTGGCGCCCGCCTGCACGCCCTTGTGCGCAATCGGTGTCGCCATGGCGATCGCATTGGCCCAGTTGTGCCCGGGCAGGCCGGGGATGTTGGAAGGATAGCGGATCGTGATGGTCGGCACCGTCCAGCTGACATCGCCGATGTCGTCCGACCCGCCCGATTTCAGTGCCTCGGGCGCGGGCGGCGGGCCAAGCGCTGCCAGCTTGGTTTCCAGGCCGTCCGTCACCGTCGCTTTTATGTTCGCCTGCACCGCTTTGGCGAACGCCTGGTCGTCGGCATCCCACCTGGGCAGTCCAATCGCGCCGATATTGACCTGCGCCGCTTCCGCCATCGGGCGGTTGAAGTGCTGGATCGCAGCGGAGCCGAGCAGCCGGCGGCTGACGGTGGTGCTGGTCATCTTCGCGGCGCCGTCGGCGATATCGTCGGCGGTCTTCAGCATGTCGGCGATCGCCGCGAAACTCTGCTCGCGCAGGTAGAACCAGATCTTCGCTTCGGAGGGCACGACGTTCGGCTGGTCGCCGCCGTCGCTGATAATATAGTGTGAGCGTTGCTCGGGGCGCAGATGCTCCCGCCGCATCTCCCAGCCCGTCGCCATCGCGACCACGCCGTCCAGCGCCGATTTCCCGCGCCAGGGCGCGCCGGCGGAATGCGCGCTCTCGCCCTTGAACATATATTCGACGCTGACCACGCCCGTGCCACTGGGCTGGCCCCAACTGGTTGAAAGCTGGCTTGAGACATGGCTGAACAGCGCCGCGTCGACATCCTTGAACACGCCGGCGCGGACCATATGGGCCTTGCCGCCCAGCAACTCCTCGGCGACGCCCGGCCAGATCACCAACGTCCCCGGCGTCCGTGTGCGGACCATCCAGTCCTTCACCGCCAGCGCGGCGACGATGTTCACCGCCTGGCCGCTGTTGTGCCCCTCGCCATGGCCGGGCGCGCCGTCGACCATCGGCTGGCGCCACGGGATGCCCGGCGTCTGGCTGGCCTTGGGAATGCCGTCGATATCGCTGCCGACCGCGATGACCGGGCCGCCGGTGCCGTTGGTCCACCGCGCCACCCAGCCGGTCGGCAGGCCGGCGACGTTGCGGTCGATGGCGAAGCCTTCCTTTTCGAGAAGCGCGGTCAGGTAGCGCTCGGTCTCCCGCTCCTGAAAACCAAGCTCGGCATAGCTGAACAACTGGTCGTTGATCACCTGCGCCACCTTCGCCCGCGCTTCGACGCCGCGGACGACATCGGCCTTGGCCCCGGCCGGTACCGCCTGCGCGACCAACGGCGCCGGCAACGCCACGACACCCGCCACCAGGGCAGCGCGCAGCGCCAGCCCCCCGACCACGCTAGCCCATGTGCGCCGATCGCTCCGCATAGTCCGTAATCCTCCCCGTCAACCGAGTAGCCGATGTCACGGCCTCGCCGGCGGAAGAGAACACCAGCCGGCCGAAACCGGCGGCGCCCGCCCCCGTCGGTTCGACTTATAGCCGCACTTTGGCCGTTGCGAAGGCATACCGGCCGACAATGCCGAACTCCAAATCGTTCCGCCCAATCATCGCAAGGGAGGAATGGATATGGCTGCGCGACCGGCAACGGCGCTATACCAGAGCATGG
The DNA here is from genome assembly GCF_004796535.1 of Sphingomonas flavalba. Lineage (GTDB taxonomy): Bacteria > Pseudomonadota > Alphaproteobacteria > Sphingomonadales > Sphingomonadaceae > Sphingomonas_L > Sphingomonas_L flavalba. The sequence continues at coordinate 73,529 of NZ_SPHY01000009.1, forward strand.
CCCAGCCCGCACTGATCGCCGGCCTCGAGCTGGGCGGCACCAAATGCATCGCCATTCTTGGCAGCGGGCCTGACATCGTTCACGCCAGCGAGACGCTACCGACAACGGACCCGGAAACCACGCTCTCCGGGTTGGAGGCGATACTCGACGGCTGGACGTTCGATGCGCTCGGCGTCACCGCCTTCGGGCCGCTCGAGCTTAACCCGGACCATGCCGCCTTCGGCTCCATTCGCGCGACACCGAAACCGGGCTGGACTGGCACCGACATCGCCAGCCGGCTCGCCGCGCGCTACCGCAAACCCTTGGCGATCCAGACAGACGTCGTCGGCGCCGCGCTGGCCGAAGCGCGCTGGGGCGCTGCACGCGGGCTGGCGAATCATTGCTACATTACGATCGGCACCGGCGTCGGTGTCGGGCTGATTGCCGGAGGCCGCCCGGTGCAAGGCGTGGCGCATGGCGAGGCCGGGCACATGCGCGTCGCCCGCGCTGGTGGCGACGAGTTCCTCGGCAACTGCCCGTTCCACGGCGATTGCGTCGAAGGGCTGATCGCCGGGCCGGCGCTGGCCAGGCGCTTCGGCCGGCCGGGGCGCGAAATCGCCGACGACGCGCCCGAATGGGCCCTGTTCGTCCACGATCTTACCGGGTTGCTGCACAACCTGGTGCTGACAGCCGCACCGGAGCGGATCGCGATCGGCGGCGGCGTTATGGCGACGCGGGAGCAACTGTTCCCCCGATTGCGCAACGCCCTTGCCGACAGCATCGGCGGCTATGGCATTCTGGCCGATTATGCCGCGCAGCTCGACCGGCGCCTCGGCCCACCGGGGCTTGGCACGCTGGCCGGGCCGATGGGGGCAATCGCGATGGGGCTGGACGCGCTCGGGTAGTGACCTGCGCGCGCGCCTGCCCTACGGCATGGCCCGGGCGACCGGGGGAGGACCATGACGGTAGCGGACAAGGCGCAGATCGCGGGGATCATCATCCAGACCAGCGCGCTGATCTGGGCGATATGGCAGTTCCGCCTCGAAAGTACGCGGCGGCGCCTGGCGCAGGAAGCGGAAAACCTGCTGCGGCGGGACAATGAGGCAAAGGCGCTCAGCGCCCAGCGGATCGAGATCTACCAGCGGCTGGAGATCGAATCGAACCGCGTGTTCGAGTTCGAGGCGCGCCACCCCCAGTTGGTGCCGATGATGAAGCGGCGGCTGGCGCCGGTCTACAGCCTCGACGAACTGAACGTCCAGAACGAGTATGGCGACCGCATGGATGCGCGGCAGATCGCGATGATCGCACGCAAATATTACGAGATGAACTGCAACCTGTTCGAAATCGCGGCGCGGCTGCGCAAGCTCGACCTGATCGACGCCGACGTGTTCGGCAGCTGGGTCGCCTGGTATTTCGATACCGGCACCGAATGGGGCTTCCGCGCGCTGTGGGCCGACCTGCGCGACAACTATACCGCCGATCTACGGGGCATCTTCGACCCGCTCTGCGTCGCGCTGATCGCCGCATGGGACGTCCCCCACGCCGAAGGCCGACTGAGTCCGGTCCGCGCCGACAGCAGCCTCCCGGACGTAACAGAGGAGGAGGTGGAACGCCGCCGCGGCGCGTTCTACGAACAGATCGGTACGCTGCTCGCCTGCCCTGTGATTTCGGGGTGGATCCGGAAAGTCGACGAATCCCAGCTACCGCAGCCTCATCCCATGGCGTATTGCTGAACCATGACAGACTATCGCTGGGCGCATGCCGGGGAACTGCCGGCAATCGCATCCTTCTTCGCGCGCATCGTCGCCCTCGACGATTCCTATGTCAGCCATGGCGAAGTGCAGACCGGGCTCAGCGTCGACGGGCGCACATGGGTCGCCGATCTCGACGCCCGTATGGCGGAGGACATGACCGCCCTTGGACCGGAACGCTCGGTAGCGGTGGCGATGGATGGAGACAGGCTGCTCGGCGCCACGATCGTGCTGTGGGAAGTGACGCCGCGGGTATCCTTCATGGTGGTGGAGGACATGGCGATCGATCCGGCGACCCGCTCCGGCGGCGTCGGAGCCGGCCTGCTCGCCTTCGTCGAGGCGGAAGGGGCCGAGCGCGGCATGCAATGGGCCTTCCTGGAAAGCGGCCTGCATAACGACGGCGCGCACCGGTTCTTCGAACGCCACGGCTTCCACGTGATGTCCAAGGTGTTTTCAAAGAAACTGCCCGGGTAAATCGACATACGAAAACGGTCCTCGGCCGCTCGAATTCATGATAGCATCCGCCCTACGCTATCGGGGGAAAGCGTATGCGGCGGTTGTGGAAGGTCTGTGCGATCGGCGGCGCCGGAGTGGTTCTCGCCAGCTTCTCATCGGGGCCGCGCCTGTCGCCCGCCAGCCTGGCCGCGCTTGATCCCAGCCGGCTGGCAGCCGCTGCTTGCGGCTCGAAAGACGCCGGCGCCACCCTTGCCCGCGCACTCCTGGCGGCTGCCGCCGTCGCCGCGCCGGCAAGCGCCGCCCGACCGATGCCGCTCTACCCCGACCTTATGGTCTCGCCGTTCCGGGTGACGACGGACAGCCCCGACGCGCAGCGCTATTTCAGCCAGGGCCTGCTGCTCACCTACGGCTTCAACCACGCCGGCGCGGTCCGCTCGTTCCGCGAAGCCCAGCGGCTCGACCCCGCTTGCGCGTTGTGCTGGTGGGGTGAGGCGCTGGCGCTCGGCCCCAACATCAACGCGCCGATGGACGATCGCGACCACGGCGCCGCGCTGGCGGCACTCGGCCGGGCGCTGGCGCTGCGCGACCGCGCAAGCCCGCGCGAACAGGCGTTGATCGACGCCATGGCCGGCCGCTATTCACCTGCCGCCGATGCCGACCGGGCGGCGCTCGACGTCGCCTATGCCGACGCGATGCTGGCGGTGGCGCGGCAATATCCGGACGACAACGACATCGCCGTGCTCGCCGCCGAGGCGGCGATGGACACCACCCCTTGGAACTACTGGGAAGCGGACCGGCGCACGCCGATCGGCCGCAGCGGCGAAGCGATACGGCTGGTCGAAGCCGTGCTGGCCCGCGACCCCACCCACCCGCAGGCCGCCCATCTCTACATCCACCTGCTCGAAGCGAGCGACCCGGCGCGAGCCGAAGCGGCGGCCGACCGGCTGGCGACGCCGGTTGCACCAAGCGCCGGCCATCTGGTCCACATGCCCGGCCATATCTACGCCCGGCGCGGCCGCCACGCGGACTCGATCCGGGTGAACATCGCCGCCGTCCGCGCCGACGAAGCCTTCATCCGGGCGACCGACGACCAGAGCCTCGTCCGCTACGGCTATTACCCCCATAATATCCACTTCATCGTCACATCCGCCCAGATGGCCGGCGACATGGCGACCGCGATCGGCGAGGCGCGCCGCCTGCGTAGGGTGCTTGATCCGGCAACCTCCGCCCGGATAGCGTGGATCCAGGCGATCGACGCCGCGCCCTATCTGGCGGCGGCGCAATTCGCCGCGCCCAAGGCGATCCTCGCCATGCCGGCACCCGACCGGCGGCTGCCCTATGCGGCGGCGATGCGCCACTATGCCCGTGCCGTCGCGCACGCCCGGTTGCGCGACGGCCGGGGCGTTGCCGGTGAACTGGCGGCGATGGCCGAACTGGCGCAGGCGGACGGCGTCGCTGCGATGGTCGAGCAGGGCGTTCCCGTCCCCGACCTGCTGGCGCTAGCGGCGGCGGTAGTGCGGGGCCGCCTTGCCGGGGCGCAGGGCCGGCACGGTGAAGCGGCGAACGAATATCGGCGGGCGATCGCCATCGAGGCCGGCCTGCCCTATCAGGAACCGTCGCTCTGGTATTATCCGGTCAGCCAGTCGCTCGGTGCCGCACTGTTCCACGACGGCCGCCATGCGGAGGCGGCGGCGGCCTTCCGCACAGCGCTGATCCAGGCGCCGAACAACGGCTGGGCGCTCTACGGCCTGATGCGAAGCGAAGCGGCACAGGGCCACGCGGCAGAAGCGGCGGCGGCGCGGCAGGCGCTCGACCGGGCGTGGCTCGGCGACCGGCGCTGGCTACGCATGGATCGCTTGTAACCCCACCGTGCGGCGAGAATGACCTTATTGGTTTTTGACGATTTATCGCCGGGATCGGCGCGGCGATCCTGCTCGTGCGGGGGCTCCGTAGCGTAGCACGCCCCGCCGGTGTCTCAACCGACGAGGAGAGCGCCTTGCGAACCAGCAAACTTGCAACCGGCCGGGCACCGGCATGACGACGGTCATCGACGCCGCCTATGACGGCGGGCCGGGTAAAAATGCGGTTTTCGGCTTGCTGACCACCCAAAGCGATATGGTGAGCGAGCAGGAGGTCCGCACCTTCATGCCGGAAAGCGACATCGCGCTGTGCGCCAGCCGGTTCGCCACCGGCACCCGCGGAACGATGAAGACGCTGCGCGCTATCGAGGCGGCAATCCCGGCTGCGCTGCGCCTGCTGCTGCCAGACGACCCGATCGACGTGATCAATTTCAGCTGCACCTCCGCCTCAGCCGTCATCGGTATCGATCGGGTCGAGGCGGCGATCGCCGGCGTGCGGCCGAACTGCAGGCAGACCAACCCCGTCACCGCCGGCATCGCCGCCATGCGCCACCTCGACATGCGGCGGATTGGCCTGCTGACGCCCTATCTACCTGACATTCACCAACAAATGGAGGCATGCTTCGCCCGGCATGGCATCGAAACGATGGCAGGCGCAACGTTCGTCACGGAGACCGAAGCGCAGGTCCGCGCACTCAGCCCGGACCGGATACGCACGGCGGCGATGACGCTCGGCGCGGCGGCAGTCGACGGCCTGTTCATCTCCTGCACGTCGCTGCGCTGCTCCGGCATCATTGCGGCGATTGAGCGGGAAACCGGCAAGCCAGTAGTGACCAGCAATCAGGCCGCAGCCTGGCATATGCGCCGCCTGGCCGGGATCACCGCGCCGGTGCCGGGCTTTGGCCGGCTGCTGGCGACGGAGGGCTAAGCCCGCGCTGCTTCCGCCGAGCGGATCAGCAACTGGTAGAGCAGCATAGAGACGAGGGTGATCGCGAAGCCGGCGCTGATCACCGCCGCCATGCCGGACCCGCCGAGCAGGAACGACGCGGTCATCGGCGCCAGGCCGAACCCAGCCTTGACCGCCAGCATATGAACGATCGGCAGCCGCCCGCTGTCGTCCACCTCCGACACCGCGCCGAAGCCGTAGAAGACCGTCGCGGTGGAAAATTGCAGCAGGAAGGTACCGACCAGGAAAACCGACATGCTGCTGGTCAGGCCGATGGCGGCGATACCCACCAGCCCGAGGGCGAACAGGATGCCGGCGATCGTCTTGCGCCGCGTCTGGCCGCCGCCAATCATCGTCAGCAGTGCGCCGACGCAGCCGCCGGCCAGGCCGACGTCGAAGACCAGCACGGTCGCGTCGGCGGGCAGGCCGGCCGCCCTGGCGGCGCCGGGAATGCTGACCCACAATATCATGAAGCCGGCAGCGAACAGGAAGTTGGCGGCGGCGGTGTAGCCGAACAGTGCGGGGGGCAGCGAGTGGCGCGGCGCGGCGCCGGCAGTCGCCGCGTCCGGCAGCACCACCACCCGGTCGAGCAGCATGGCGGAGGCGAGACCGACAAACTGCAGGGCGAACATGCAGCGATAGATGATGCTGAGCCCCCCGGCGCCGCCTTCGCCGAGCGAGGCGACCAGCGCACCGAACAGCATCTGCGCCAAAGTGAGCAGGGCGAAGCAGCGGTCGGGGAAGCGCGCGTGCGACAACGCCGCCAGGCCAAGCGCCATCGCGATGCCGCCGGCCGTGCCCGAAAGCAGGCGCAGGACGAGCAGCAGCCCGGCCGCGTCGAGCGTCAGCGACCCGGCGTTGGCAAGCAGCGCGACCCCAACCGCGATGAGTGCCCATTTGCGCGGCTCTGCGCGGACGAAACGGAACAGGGCCAGCGCGGCGCCGATGAACATGCCGGCCGGGTCGGCAGAGCCGATCAGGCCGGTCCACAACTCCGGCACGCCATTGTGACGCAGCGCCGCCACGACGAGCGGCACGACGAGGAAACCGGCCGATCCGGCCAGTGCGACCAGCAACCCGGCGGTGACCGGCAAACCGTCCCGAAGCTTTTCCCAACTCGTCTGCTTCGCTGGTCGCTCGCTATCCGTCATACCGGATTCCTGGTCCTTTCCCTGCCCGGTCAGGGCAGCAGCGCGATCGCCTCGATCTCAATAAGCAGACCGGGCAAGGCGAGGCCGCTAACCCCGACCAGCGTCTGCGGCGGGTGGGCGGCGCCCCCGGTCACCTCGTCGATCGCGTTGGTGATCAGCTGGAACTCCCCGGGGAAGCGGGTGAAGATCGTCCGCTTGATGATATGGTCCCAGCTGACGCCGGCGACCTGCATCGCCGTTTCCAGGTTGCGCATCGCTGCGACGGTCTGGGCGTGCAGGTCGTCCTCGCCGATCAGGTCGAAATTGGGGTCGAGCGCCGTCTGCCCGGCGAACATGACCAGCTTCGTACCCGATGCGATGGCGATGTGCGAAAAGCCGGGCGCGGGGTGGAGCGATGGGGGGTCGATCAGTTCTCTGGTCATCGTGACGGGCCTCCTCATGGCGAAAAGCCCGAGGCTATGGCAATCAGCTACCCTGCTCCATTGCGCTAATGCGATGGCCATATTGATCGGCCGCTATGGACGCCTTGCTGCCCTCCTCGCCCATCTCGCTCAACTCGCGGGCCGTCTCTATCGCATGGAGGATGATCGGGTTGGACAGCGAACTCTTGCGGAAGACCAGGCCGCCAGGGAAGTTGCAGCCGTAGCGATCCGGAGCGATCCGGTGCAGGTCGCCGCGGCTGAGCCAGGGTTCGGCCAGCACGTCGCTCAGATAACCAACATAGGCGCCCGACATGATGAAGAAGATCGACGATTCCGACGATGACGTAATCTCGCTGTCGTCGCCGCGCAGCGGGTTGATGAACGGCGCGTTGATGTCGAACACCACCGACGCAAAGTTTTTCAGCAGCTCGTCGGTGATCCGGCTGTCCGCCACCTCGGCCAGCGGGTGAGTGCTGGCGCAGTAGATGTTCGAATGCATGTCGAACAGCGCGATCGTCTCCAGGTCGCGGTGGAGGAATCCGGTTTCCATATAGGCAATGTCGAACTCGCCCTTGTCGATGCCGTCCTCCAGTTCGGCGGAACTGCGTACCTCCAGCTTGATCCTGAGCTTCGGGTTGCGTGCATGAAGGCGGTTGATCAGCGCCGGCAACCCGGCGAGCGCATAGTCGCGCGACACCACCTGCGATACGCCGATCGACAGCGAACCGTGCAGCTCGCGCGTCACCTCGGACGCGCTGGAGATGAAATCATTCATATCCTGCTCAAGCTGCCGCGCCGCTTCCAGGATCCGCCGCCCTTCCGGCGTCAGGGTAAAGCCGGCCCGGCCGCGCCGGCACAGCGGCACGCCCAGCCGCTGTTCCAGCAGCTTGAACTGGATGCTGATCGTCGACTGGCTGATGTTCGTCGCGCGAGCGGCGGCGCTGAACCCGGCTCTCTCGGCCACTTGGACGAACAAACGCAACAGCTTGATGTCCGAAGGCTGCAAGCGGGTAATCATTGCATTTCGCCCAAATTCCTGTCTCGCGCCCCGTTTTACGACGCGGCTAGGATGTAGACGCGGCAGGGGACCGTCAAGCAGCCATGATGCGGCGCAGAAAAACGCGGCAGGCGGCGATGGCCCTATTGCCATTCCACTATTCATCGATTTCGCAACTGCTCTCTAGGATGGCCGGTGGGCGCGAGACTTCGACGGGCCCGCCGCGCAGAACTGCGAATGAGGAGCAGGACTCCGATGACCGAACCCGCCGCGCTTCTTCCGTTCGACCAAATCGAACGTCTTTACGCAGACGTCGCCCTGTCGCTCGGCGCCAGCGCCGAGGAAGCGGCACTCTACAGCCGCTGCTTCGCCACCGCCGACCTGCGCCACGATACCCAGGGCCTGCCGCTGTGGCTGGAGTGGGCGCTGCCGATGGTCGAGGCCGGCGGCGCCCGCTTCGGCATCCCGCTGAACGTCACCGCGCAATCGGCGGCGACGCTTGCCGTCGACGGCGGCGGCGGCGTCGGCCAGGTCGTCGCGACGCGAACGATGGGTCGGCTGATCGCCATGGCGGCGGAAAGCGGCGCCGCCATCGGCTGCATTGCCAACGGCACCGATATGGCGATGACCGCCAACTACGCGATGCAGGCGCTCGATCACGGCTATATCGGCCTTGCCGCCAACACCGCCGGCCCGGCCAGCGTCGCGCCATGGGGCGGCCGCTCGGCGGCGTTCGGCACCAATCCCTTCTCCCTGGCCGTGCCGTCCGGGGCGGGCGCGCCAATCGTCATCGACATGTGTTGCGCCGCCTATTCGATCGGCACGCTGGTCGAAGCCGGGCGCGCCGGGCTGGTCACCGGGGCGCCGGTGGTCGCGGCCGCCGACGGCAGTTACAGCACCGATCCGGCGAGCATCATCAGCGACCTTGCCGCGCGCGAACCGGCGCTGCTTGGCGCGATTCTGCCGGAAGGGGTGCGCAGCGCGGCGCTGTTGCTGATGGTCGAACTACTCGCCGGGCTGCTCAGCGGCAACGGCACCTCGCGCGATCAGACAGACTGGTCGATGGTGCGTCCGCCCCGGGTCGGCGCGTTCCTCTGCGTCATTGATATCGCCCGTTTCGTGCCGCTCGCCCGGTTCGAGGCCAGCGTCGCCGCCTTCGCGGACGCGTTGCGCGCGATGCCGCCGGCCGAGGGATTCGAGGCGGTTCGCCTGCCCGGCGACCGCGCAGCACGGCTGGCGGCGGCGCGGCGCAGCGCCGGCATCGCGGTCAGTGCGCGGCATTGGAGAATGATCGAAGCGGTTTGCGCCCGCCGTGGCGTCGCTCTGCCTAGCCCGGTGACGGGTTCATGATGACCCTATCGCAAAACCGCAATTTATCCGTCGGCGCTTCGGGGCGAACCTCCGCACACTTCCCCCGTCCCGGTTCCAGATCGCCGAAAGTCGACGCGACACAGCGCACCGGGAAGGGGCAGGACGGACAGCAAAGTCGCCTTCAGGGAGAGTGAACATGACGACCAGCCGCCCCGCCAATCCTCTTGCCCACCGAATCTGCCTGTCTTGCGTCGCGGCGCTGCTCGGCTCCACCGCCATGCCGGCACTGGCGCAGGCGCCGTCCACCAGTGCCGCCGCCCATGCCGATGACGACAGCATCGTCGTCACAGCCCAACGCCGCGAGCAGCGGCTGAACGATACGCCCGTCGCGGTCAGCGCGCTGTCGTCGGAAGCGATAAGCGATCTGCAGGTCCGCACCGCCGCCAACCTCGTCGGGCTGGTGCCGAACCTGTCGGCCAGCAACCCCGGCACGTCGCTGCAGTTCAACGTGCGCGGCCAGGCGCTTATCGACGTGTCGGATGTCAATGAAGCGCCGGTCGCAGTCTATGTCGACAACGTCTACGTCGCCGCCACCGCCGGCCAGGGTTCGCAGCTGTTCGATCTGGAGCGGGTAGAGGTTCTGCGCGGGCCGCAGGGCACGCTGTTTGGCCGCAACGCCAGCGCCGGCCTGATCCACTTCGTCTCGCGGGCGCCTACCGAGTTGCTCGACGGCTACGCCAACGTCCAATTCGGCAGCTACAGCCAGTTCATTGCCGAGGGGGCTGTCGGCGGGTCGCTGGCGCCGGGCGTGCGCGGGCGCATTTCAGTCCAGCGCAACGTCGACGGCGGCTACCAGAAGAATCTCGGTTCCGGCGGCGGGCGGTTCGGCAAGACCGATACGCTGTCCGGCCGTGCCCAGCTTGCCTTTGATCTCGGCGAGGACGCGACGCTGAACCTGCGCGGCTACGGCACGCGGCAGCGCAACGTCCATCCGCTGTTCGCCTATATGGGCCGGCTGGATTCCAGCGGGAACGAATGCGCCCCCGCTGCGGTGCTGGCCAGCCAGTGCATGTCGGCGACCGGCTACCGCGTCGCCGACCCGAAGCCCGATCGCGGCTATAGCGAGCATACGCCCGACACCCTGCCCGATCACGTCAACCTGTACGGCACCGACGCGCAGCTGAACTGGAATTTCGGCCGGGTCACGCTGACCGCGATCACCGCCTACATGAAGCTGAAGCGCAGCCTGGCGGACGATGTCGATGCGTCGGACATCGGCATCGGCAATTACGGCGATTTCAACTACACTGAATTGTTCAAGGTCAAGGCGCGCCAGTTCTCGCAGGAAGTCCGCCTCTCGGGCGGCGAGGGCGGCCTCTACTGGACAGCTGGCGCCTTCTATTTCAACGACCGGCGCCGCGCATCGCTTTCGGTCGAGGAACTGGCGGCGACACCGTCCGATTACGACACGATGGGCCTGGTGCGGACTAAAAGCTGGTCCGCCTTCGGCCAGGTCGACTATCCGCTGTCGCCGACCGTCACGGTCAGCGGCGGCCTGCGCTACACCAGCGACAGCAAGCGCGCCCATATCGACACCTGCGATCAGTTCAGCGGCTGCGCGACGATCAACAGCGGCAACTTCGCGATCAAGGACGATAACGTATCGTGGCGCGCCGGCCTCGAATGGCGGCCGAACAGCGACTGGCTGCTCTATGGCACCGCATCGTCGGGCTACAAAAGCGGCGAGTTCAACGTCACCTTCCTCGGCGGCGTGCTGGCCAACGCCAATCCGGTCGGCGCGGAAAAGACCTACAGTTTCGAAATCGGGTCGAAGGGCAGCCTGTTCGACGGCGCGGCGCAGTTGAACCTGGCGCTGTTCCACACGACGACCAAGGACAAGCAGGCGATCGCCACCACCTCGCTCAGTTCGACGTCGCTGATCAGCATCGGCGATCTCGTCTCCTACGGCGCGGAAGCGGAGCTGACGGCGAAACCGGCGCACTGGCTGCGCACCAGCCTGTCGGTCGGCCTGCTCAATACCAAGATCGACGCACCGGCGAGCGTCACCGTCACTCGCAACTACGGTCGGGTGCCGCTGGCGCTGGACGGCAATAATTTCGTCAACAGCCCGGCGGTGTCGATCAACGGCCTGATCCGGCCGACGATCCATGACGGCGCGCTTGGCAAGATCGACCTGCAGGCCGACTTCCACTGGCAGTCGAAGAGCGATCTCGACATCGCCAACAGCCCCTACGACAAGCAGGGCAGTTATGGCTGGGTCAACCTGCGCGCCTTCTGGACGGACGCAAACGACCGTTTCAACGCATCGATCTTCGTCGAGAACCTGACCGGCACCGAATACTATGCCCGCGCCGCGTCGATCGGCGGCCTCGACTTCCGCTTCAACGTCTGGGGCAGCAAGCCGCGCATCTTCGGCGCGCAGTTCGGCGTCCGCTTCTGAGCGGCGCCGGCATCTTCCCCAATCCCGCAATCGCAAACAGCATCGAAGGAACAAAAATGTTTTTCATCAATCAGGGCACCGGCCCCCTCGTCGAACCGACAGCGTTCGAGGATGCGGAGTTCGAGCGGCGCCTGGCCGGTACGCGCGCGCTGATGGCCGAACAGGGGCTGGACGCGCTGATCTGCTTCGCGCCGGAGAACCTCTATTACCTGACCGGCCACGACACGCCGGGCTACTACTGGTACCAGGCTTGCGTCGTCACGCACGACCATTTGCCGGTGAACGTCATCCGCAAGCTGGAGGCGACCAACACCCTCGGCCGCAGTTGGTCCCGGATGGTCGTCGAATATGAGGACGTGCAGGACCCCGTCGCCGCGACGCTGTGGCTGCTCCAGGACCTGGGCGTCGCCGGCAAGCGCATCGGCTACGAGAGCGAGACCTTCTTCCTGACGCCGAACCAGTATGACCGGCTGCGCGACGGCGTCGCCAACACCGGCGGCACCTTCGTCGGCACCCCGGCGCTGGTCGAGACGATGCGCTCCGTCAAGTCGGAGCCCGAGCTGGCTTACATTCGCCGCGGCGGCAAGATCCTCGCCAAGGCGATGGCGGCCGGCTTCGAGGTCGCCGGCGAAGGCGTGACCGAACGCGCCGTCGCCGCCCGCGTCAACGAAGTGCTGATCGCTGAAGGCAGTTGTTACCAGGGCCTGCCGACCTTTCTCGGCACCGGCCCGCGCCCGGCGCTGGCGCACTCGACCTGGTCGGACCGGGTGATGGTCAAGGGCGACGCGCTGGCCTACGAGATTTCGGCCAGCGTAGAGCGCTACACCTGCGCGATGTTTCGTATGGGCGTGGTCGGCCAGCCGTCCGACGACTATCTACGCAAGATGGACGCGTGCAAGGCCGCACTCCACGCCATCCTGACCACCGCGCGCGACGGCGTGACGGCGGGCGAGGTGTTCGCGGCGGGCAACAAGGCGTTCCTCGACGCCGGGTTCAATGACGGTCTCGGCCGCCGCCTCGGCTATTCGGTCGGCATTTCCTATCCGCCGGACTGGGGCGAGGGCCACATCATCGACCTGCGCCGCGACAGCGAGAAGGTACTGAAGAAGGGCATGGTTTTCCACACTACGCCGGGCCTGATCTATTTCGGCCACGAGGTGATCAACATCAGCCAGACGATGATCATCACCCAGACGGGCACCGAAGTCGCAACTGGCGGCTTCCCGCTCGACGCCGTCGTGGTATGACGGGGGCATGCTGGTCATGACTGCTGTTCCCACACCCGCCACGTCCGCGGCGGCGCTGCTGCCGGAAGTACTTGCTTTCCGGAAGCGTTTCCCGATCTTTCGGAACAAGGTGCACCTCGCCAACAACGCGATGGGCGCCGTGTCCGACGTCGTCGAGAAGGCGCATCGCCAGTTTCTCGACGATCGAATCGAGCAGGGGGCCAGCTGGGAAGCCGCGCTTGAACAGCATGACAGGCTTCGTGACGGCTTCGCGACCCTGATTGGCGCGAAGCCGCACGAGATCGCCCTTTGCTATGCGGCGACCCAGGCGCTCGGCGTCGTCTCGTCCTGTTTTGACTGGCGCGACCGCCAGACGATCGTGTTCGACGACTACAGCTTCCCGTCGGTGACGCAGTTATGGCGCGTGCAGGAACGGCGCGGCGCCCGCGTCCGCCAGGTCGCCGCCGATGCGGACGGACTGATCCGGCCCGAATATTTCACTCCGCAGATCGACGAAAGCGTAGCGATCGTCTCCGCCTCCCACGTCTGCTACAAGAATGGCCACCGGCTCGACGCCGCCGGCGTCGCACGCGAGGCACATGCCGCCGGCGCGCTGTTCGCCCTCGACGACTATCAGAGCTGCGGTAGCCGGCCGTTCGACGTGCGGGCGGCCGACGTCGACATCCTCGTCGCCGGCACGGTCAAGTTCATGCTCGGCTCGCCGGGCGTTGCGCTGATGTATGTCCGCGAGGAGCTTCACGACCAGTTGCACCCGACCGTCACCGGCTGGTTCGGGCAGGAATCGCCGCACGCGATGCGGATCGACGCCCATGTCGAGGCGCCGGACGCGGCGAAGTTCCAGATCGGCACGCCGGCGCTCTGCGCGATCTACGACAGCGTCGCCGGGCTGGAACTGCTCCAGTCGGTCGGCGTCGACAAGGTGTCGACCTGGATCGACCATATCACCGGCGTGCTGTTCACCCGGCTGGCCGAGGAAGGCTTCGTGTCGGCAACGCCGAGTGATCCGGCGCAGCACGGGCCGCAAGTGGCGATCCGCTCGCACGACGCGGCGAAGGCGGTGGAGATGCTGGCGGCGCGCGACATCACCAGTTCGCATCGCGACAACAACATCCGCACCGCCTGGCACTTCTACAACACGCCCGATGATGTCGAGGCGCTGATCGAGGGGTTGAAGGCGATCCGGCCACTGATGGTAAGCGCCGACGCATGACCGCGCCCGCAGCGGCGGCGCGGTCGCCCGGCGGCGCCATCCGGATCGATGCCGAACGGCTGATGGCCGATATGCGGACGTTCCGCGGCTTCGGCGCGAACGGGACCGGCGTCGTCCGCCGCGCCCTGTCCGCCATCGACGTCCAGTCGCGCGAATGGCTGGCCTGCCGCTACAGGGACGCGGGGCTGGTCGCGACGACCGACCGTGTCGGCAACGTCTTCGGTCATGACCCGCGCCATACGCGTGCGGTACTGATCGGCTCGCACGGCGACACTCAGCCGCGCGGCGGCTGGCTCGACGGGGCGATGGGAGTGATCATCGGGCTGGAAATCGCCCGCGCGGCGCGAGAAGCGGCGCTCGACACAGCGCTCGGCATCGATACCGTGTGCTGGAGCGACGAGGAAGCGCGCTTCGCCCATTTTCTCGGTAGCCGCGCCTATTGCGGCCTGTTGCCCGACGACGAGGTCGCGGCGGCGACCGACGACGCCGGCATACGCCTGACCGACGCGATCGCAGAGGCCGGCTATGCCGGCCTGCCGCCGCGTGGCGCCGATCCGGCTCGCCACGCCGCCTATCTTGAGGCGCATATCGAGCAGGGGCCGGTGCTCGACCGCAGCGGCGATCAGCTTGGCGTCGTCACCGCCATCGTCGGTGCGCGCGAATTCCTTGTATCCTTTTCGGGCGAGGCGAACCACGCCGGCACCACGCCGATGGCGCTGCGCAAGGATGCCGGGCTGGCGATGATCCGCTTCGCAGCCGCGCTCGACGCGCGCTATGCCGACGCGGCCGACGACGCGATCGTCTGGACGATGGGCCGGATCGAGATCGCGCCCAACGCGCCCAGCATCGTGCCGGCCGGCGCGACGATCAGCGTCCAGTTCCGCGGGCCGGACCTGGCGATGCTCGACCGGTTCGAGGCCGAGCTGATGCGGCTTGTCCTTGAGATCGGCAAGGATGGCGGCCCGGTAGGCTGCATCGTGCGCCAGATCCTGGACTATCGCCCGACGCCGATGGACGAAGCGGTCACCACTATCGTCGCCCGCGCCGCAGAACGCACCGCGCCAGGTCGCTGGCGGCGGATGCCAAGCGGCGCCGGCCACGATGCCCAGTTCATGGCACCGCTGATGCCGGCCGGCATGCTGTTCGTGCCCAGCATCGGCGGTATCAGCCATAGCTTTGACGAGGACACCGCCGAAGAGGACATCGTCGCCGGCTGCCGCGCGCTGGCGCTGGCGGCGGAAGAAGTGGCCACCCGCTTCACCTGATTGACACGCTGGCGACCCCGCCCCCGGTCAGCCCCCGTAAAACACCTTCTCGCCCAGATCCTTCATGTGCAGCACCGCCTCGTCCGGGCGGCCGTCGATCGCTCGGTTCAGATGCGCGTCGGTGACTTCGGCGACGAAGATATGGTGATCACCCCGCTCGACCACCTCCAGCAGGGTCAGTTCCACGGCCGCCGGCGCACCGGTCAGGATCGGCGCGCCGTTGGCTGCCCAGGCGACTGTCTCGCCCGACAGCTTGCCGTCGGCATATTCGGCCGGCTTGAAAAAGGCGAAGGCCGGTCCCTGCTGCCCCTGCCCCAGAACATTGAGCACCAGTCGCCCGGCGCTGCGGCCGACCGCATAGGCGCCGGAATCGGCCTTGACCCCGATCGCGACCAGCGGCGGCGCGAAGCTGGTCTGCGTCACCCAGTTGACCGTGGCAGCGGCGATGTCGCCGTCCTTCGTCCCCGCCGTCAGCACGTAGATGCCATAGGGAATCATCCGCAGCGCCGTCTTTTTCGCCTGCTCGTCCATCGCGAATCCTCCTCCTTGCCGTCACCGCCAAGGATGACGCAACGCGGCGCGCCAAGTCCAGAGGGCGGCGGTCAGAGGGCAGTCAGCACGACATAGGCGCCAATCGCGACGACCAGCAACGCGAACAGCCTTTCCAGCAGGCCCTTGCGCGCGCCGATGCGCCGGCCCAACGCCAGCCCGGCGGCAGCACCGCCCAGCCCGCCCGCGACCAGCAACGCCGCCAGCGACCAGTCGACCAGCCCCGACAGCGCATAGGAGGTCGCCGTCGTCAATCCCAACGCGGTGACGACGACCAGCGACGTGCCAACCGCATAGGCGATCGGCATCGCCGTTGCCGCGATCAGCCCCGGCACGATCAGGAAACCGCCGCCGATGCCGAAGAACCCCGCCGCCAGCCCAACCGCGAGACCGATGCCGACCAGCCGGGGGAGCAGTGCCGGGGCGCTGGCGACGGTCAGGCCCACGTCGGGCACCTCCGGTACCCGGCGGCCGCGCAACATTGACAAGCCGACACCGATCATCAGCAGCCCGAACAGCATCAGCAGGCGCTGGCCGTCGATCGCCTTGCCCAGCTCGGCGCCGATCGCCGCCCCGGCGACACCAGCGGCGGCGAAGATCATCGCGCACGGCCATTTGACCGTGCCGGTGCGGGCATGGCCGGCAAGGCCGATCAGCGCATTGGCGGCAACCGCGACCGCACCGGTGCCGATCGCGACATGCGGCGACCCGACGCCGACCAGATAGACGAGCAACGGCACCGCCAGGATCGAGCCGCCACCGCCGACCAGGCCCAGGACCACGCCGATCAGCCCCCCGGAAGCGAGCGCGGCCGCCACGGTCGCCGCTGTCATCGCCGGCTCAGGCCGTCACTCGGCGGTTCCACGGCATCACCCGCAGCAACCGCGCCATGCCGCACCAGCCCGTCGCCCCGGCAAACATCAGCCCGCCGCCGACAAAGGCGGGGATCGCGAAGAAGCCGGGCGCAACCAGCAGGCCGAGCACGACACCGGCAAGCACCAGCGCGCCGGCCGCCAGTTGCACCTGCCGCATGATCTCCAGCGGCTGGCGGCGGTCGACGCGGGTGGCGAGCCCGGCCGCCCGCCAGCCTTGCAGGCCGCCGTCGAGGATGTGGCAAGGCACATCGCCTGCTGCCTGCTCCAGCGCCGCGGCGCAGGCGGCGGTGCGCGCGCCGGACCGGCAATGAAACACCACCGGACGGCCGCTATGGGTCAGCGTGCCAAGTGCGGCGAGCGGAATGTTGACCGCCCCGGCGATATGTTCACGGGCAAATTCGTCCGGCTCGCGGATGTCGACGAGCAACGCACCCGCCGCGATCGCGCGTTCGGCCTCGCGAGGGTGAAGGGTCGGTATCGCCATGGCGGCTACTCCTTGCAGTAAAGTTGATAGAGGGTGGCGAGTAGCGTCTCGACGCGCGGATCGACGATCCGGTACCACAGCGTCTGACTCTCGCGGCGGAAGGCGACCAGTCCCTCGTCGCGCATCCGCGCTAGGTGCTGCGACAGCGCGGACTGGGACAGGCCGATCGCCCCGGCAAGATCGCCGACCGTCATCTCCCCGTGCTCGACCAGCTTGCACAGCACCATCAGCCGGCGCCCGTTACCGATCGCCTTCAGCATGCCGGCAACCGCCGCCGCCTTCGTCTCAAATGTCGCCAGGTCCATTGGCGCCATCGTCATCATATTTACTCCATTAGATATTGCTAATTTAGTAATTACGCATATATTGTCAACCAACATTGGAGGCTGCGCATGACAACCCCTTTCATCACGTCCTTCTTCGACGAGCCGACCAACACGATCAGCCATCTGGTTGGCGACCCAACGACCCGCACCGCGGCGGTCATCGATCCGGTGCTCGATTTCGACCTCGCCAGCGGAGAGGCCGACACCCGCTCCGCGGAGCGGATCGTCGCCTTCGCCGCCGATAACGGCTGGACCATCGCGATGGTGCTCGAAACCCACGCCCATGCCGACCACCTGTCAGCCGCGCCGTACATCAAGGCGCGCACCGGCGCATGGATCGGCATCGGCGAGCATATCCGTCAGGTGCAACGCACCTTCCGCCCGGTGTTCGCGCTTGACGACCTGAACACCGACGGTTCCGATTTCGATCGGCTGTTCGTCGACGGCGAACATTTCGCGCTCGGCGAAATGGACGTGGAGGTGATGCACGTTCCCGGCCACACCCCGGCCGACATCGCCTACCGGATCGGCGCCGTCGCGTTCGTCGGCGATACGCTGTTCATGCCCGATTACGGCACCGCCCGCGCCGACTTCCCCGGCGGAGACGCCCGCGCGCTCTACCGCTCGATCCGGCGGTTGCTCGCCCTGCCGGACGACACCCGCCTGTTCCTCTGCCACGACTACAAGGCGCCAGGCCGCGACGACTATCGCTGGGAAGCCACCGTTGGCGAACAACGTCGTAACAGCATCCACGTCCACGACGGCGTCAGCGAAAGGGAATTCGTCGCGATGCGCGAGGCGCGGGACCAGACGCTAGCAGTGCCAAAGCTGCTGCTGCCGTCGATCCAGGTCAACATCCGCGCCGGCCGCATGCCCCGCGCAGAGGCAAACGGTGTGTCCTATCTGAAAATACCAGTACGCTGCAAAGCCGGCCCGGTCGGCGAAACGGCCGGCGCCTGATCGTCAGCCAACCGCGCGAATGCGTCGAGCACCACCCGCTCCGACTGGTCGAGATAGGTGGTTAGGCGCGCAGCGGCACCGGCCGGGTCTCCCTGCTCCAGCAGACGGACGATCGTCTCGTTATCCTCGACATAGGGGGCGTGCAGCCGCTCGGCACTATCGAGCAGTCCGAAGGCAAGCCGCAGCTCGGCGGCGATCCGCACGTAGAACGCGGCGAGGCGCGGGCTGTCGGTTAACGCGACGATGGCCGCGTGGAACGCCATGTTGGCGCTGCCGACGCTGCGCCAATCCCCAGCCGCCCGCGCCGCTGTCGCCTCATCGACTGCCGTCCGCATCCGCGCAACGGCATCGTGGCGCGGCCAGGCCTGCGTCACCGCCGGAATCTCGATCAGCCGGCGCACGCGGTAGATATCGATGATCGCCGCCATCGACGGCGCCGCCACGAACATGCCGCGATGCGGTTCGTGGCGCAGCAGTCCGTCGCGCGACAGCAGGCGGAACGCCTCGCGCAGCGTGTTGCGCGACACGCCGAGGTCGCGGGTGAGCCGCACCTCCGCCAGCCGGGTTCCAGGCGGCAGGCCGCCGCCGGTGATTTCCTCGCGCAGCCGGGTCGCGACCGTTTCCGCAAGGCCGAGCGGATCACCGGACATGCTCGTTCTCCCAAAGGCCGGGCAGCGCCGTGGCCTCCCGTACATAATCGGACAATTGTTGAACAACCAGTGCCCCTTTGTCAGATGACATTGACTCCGGTGCGTACCGGGCACAGGATTTTGGCCGGGCGATGACGCCGCCCGCCCGCGACAGGAGCGCCCGATGCCCGAAACGCCAACCGCCGGCCTTTCCGCCGCGACGGCAGCACGGCGCGGTGGTTTTATGGGCGCAGTATTCCTGATGGCGACATCCGCCATCGGT
The DNA here is from genome assembly GCF_004796535.1 of Sphingomonas flavalba. Classification (GTDB taxonomy): domain Bacteria; phylum Pseudomonadota; class Alphaproteobacteria; order Sphingomonadales; family Sphingomonadaceae; genus Sphingomonas_L; species Sphingomonas_L flavalba. The sequence goes on from NZ_SPHY01000009.1 coordinate 92,690, forward strand.
CCCGGTTTCATCACTCAGACCGCCACCTTCACCGCCACGCTCGGCGCTGCCTTCGCCTTCGCGATCCTCGCCTCGATCCTGATCGATTTCGTCGTTCAGCTGAACATCTGGCGGATCACCGCGCTGACCGGCCGGCTCGCGCCGGATACCGCCAACCGTGCCATTCCCGGCTCCGGCTATCTGCTGGCGGTGCTGGTCGTCGTCGGCGGCCTCGCCTTCAACATCGGCAACATCGCCGGCGCCGGCCTCGGCCTGAACGCCATGGTCGGGCTGGATCCGAAAGCCGGCGGTGCGCTGTCCGTCCTGCTGGCGATCGGCGTGTTCCTCGCGCGGCGTGCCGGCATGCTGCTCGACCGGCTGATAGTCGCCCTTGGCCTGGTGATGATCGGCATGACCCTCGTCGTCGCGCTGCTGTCCGATCCCCCGGTCGGGGAGGCGCTGCGCCAGGCCGTGCTGCCCGACCGCGTTGACTTCGCGACGATCATGACCATCGTCGGCGGCACCGTCGGCGGCTACATCACCTATGCCGGCGCCCACCGCATGCTCGATACGGGGCTGGGCGGCGCCGGCAATCTGGCTGCCGTCTCGCGCGCGGCGCTGACCGGCATCGCCGTCACCGGGGTCATGCGCTTCCTGCTGTTCCTCGCCATTCTCGGCGTCGTCGTGTCGGGTGTCACCCTCGATCTGTCCGGTCAGGCGGCCAACCCCGCCGGCCAGGCCTTCGCCGCCGTGCTCGGCGGCTGGGGCTTGCGGGTGTTCGGGCTGATCTTCTGGGCGGCGGCGATCACCTCGGTGATCGGCGCCGCCTATACCTCGGTCAGCTTCCTGACCGTGTTCCGGGCAATGGACGAGCGGTCGCGCAACCTGGCAACCGTCGCCTTCATCGCCCTGTCGCTGGCGATCTACCTGTCGATCGGCACCGCGCCGGCGCCACTGCTGGTCTTCGTCGGCGGCTTCAACGGACTGATCCTGCCGATCGGGCTCAGCCTCTTTACCTATATCGGCTTCGCACGGCCGGATCTGATGGGCGGCCACCGTTACAGCCGGCCGCTGCTTCTGCTCAGCACCGCCACCTGCGGGCTGACATGGTATATGGGCGTCGTCTCGATCGGCCCGATCTTCGCGTTTCTCGGCAGCTAGGCGGACACGACATGGCAACGACCATCGACCTGAACAGCGATCTCGGCGAAGGCTACGGCGCCTGGGCGATGGGCGACGACACGGCGATGCTCGCCATCGTCAGTTCCGCCAACGTCGCCTGCGGCTTTCATGCCGGCGATCCCCTGACCTTGCGGACCACGGTGCGCGAAGCAGCGGCGCGCGGCGTCGCGATCGGCGCGCACGTCTCCTACCCCGACCGGGTCGGTTTCGGCCGCCGGGCGATGGACCTGACCCAGGCGGAACTGATCGCCGACGTCGTCTACCAGATCGGCGCGCTGCAGGGGATCGCGGCCGCCGCCGGCACCCGCGTCACCTACGTCAAGCCGCACGGTGCCCTCTACAACCGCATCGCCAACGACGCGGAGCAGGCCGACGCGGTGATCCAGGCGATCCGCGAAATCGACCCGGCGCTGGCGCTGATGGGGCTTGCCGGCGCCCCGGTGCTTCACCGGGCACGGGAAGCAGGGTTGCGCACCATCGCCGAGGCGTTCGGCGACCGCGCCTATACCGCGCAGGGCGCGCTGGTCTCGCGCCGCCAGCCGGGGGCGGTGCTGGACGATGCCGGCCTCGTCGCCCGCCGCATGGTGCGGCTGGTTGCCGAAGGGGTGATCGACACGATCGACGGCGGCACGCTGGCGCTGCAGGCCGATAGTATCTGCGTCCATGGTGACAGTCCCGGTGCGGTGGCGATGGCCCGCGCCATCCGTACCGCGCTGGAAGCCGAGGGTTGCACCGTCACCACCTTCACACCGGCCCCATGACCGGCGCGCGGCTCTACGATGCCGGCGGGCGGGGGCCGGGTCGGCAGGACGGCTGATGCGCTTCCTGCCCGTCACCCCGCGCGCCCTACTCGTCGAATTGGCCGATCTCGACCGGACGCTGGCGCTGTTCGACGCGCTCGCCGCCGACCCGGTCGACGGCATAGAAGATATCGTTCCCGCCGCCCGGACGCTGATGGTCCGCACCGCACCCGGCGTCGCCGCCGACCACCGGATCGCTGCCGCCGTCGCCGCCCGCGCGCGGAGGCACAGCGTCATGGAGCGGGCGGCCGCTGCAACACCGGTCGAAATCCCGATGACCTACGACGGCGCTGATCTGGCCGCCGTCGCCCGCCATATGGGTCTCAGTGTCGCAGAAGTGATCGCCGCGCATCAGGCCGCCCTGTGGACCGTCGCCTTTTGCGGCTTTGCCCCAGGCTTCGCCTACATGACCTGCGACGATCCCCGCTTCGACCTGCCGCGCCGTGCCAGCCCGCGCACGCGCATCCCGGCGGGCGCGGTTGCGCTGGCGGCGCGCTTCTGCGGCGTCTACCCGCGCGACACGCCGGGCGGCTGGCAGCTTATCGGGACGACGAGGCTGCGGATGTGGGATCTGGCGCGGTCGCCACCAGCGCTGCTCCGCCCCGGCGTCAGCGCCCGCTTCGTCGCCGGCACGGCCCGCATCCACCCAGGGGCGGCCGCATCCGCGCCGACATCCGTCCCCGCCGGCCTGGCCATCCTCGCCACCGCCTTTCCGATCCTGTTTCAGGATGACGGGCGGCCCGGCCAGACGGGGCAAGGCGTGTCGGCGTCCGGTGCGCTCGATCGCGGCGCGCTGCACCGGGCGAACCGCGCGGTCGGCAACCCGGCCGGCGCCGCCGCGCTGGAAATCACCCTTGGCCCCGTCCGCCTGCGCGCCGATCGGCCGGTGACCCTCGCCTTGACCGGTGCCGCGGATCGCGCGGTGGTCGTCGCCACCGGACGCCCGGTTCCCGTCACTCCCGGCGCCGCTTTCGCGATGGATGCGGGTGACGAGTTGCTGATCCACCCGCCCCGCCGGGGGATGCGCAGCTACCTGGCGCTGCGCGGCGGTTATGCGGTTGCCCCCGTGCTCGGCTCCGCCGCGACCGATACCCTCGCCGGCATCGGCCCGAAACCGCTCGGCACCGGCGACGTCCTCGCCCCGGCCGACCGCCCGGCGCTGGCCGTTGCCCCGCCGGAACCGCAGCCGCCGCTGCCCCGCCCCGGCGAGCTGATCGAACTGCCCGTCACCCTCGGCCCGCGCACCGACTGGTTCGCGCCGGACATCGTCGCTCGCTTCCTGGCGCAGGAGTGGCGGGTAACGCCGCAATCCTCGCGCGTCGGCATCCGGCTGGAAGGCGACGCGCCGATCAACCGCACCGGCACGGCGGAACTGCCGTCCGAAGCGACCGAGGCCGGCGCGGTCCAGATCCCCCATTCCGGCCAGCCGCTGCTGTTCCTCGCCGACCATCCGCTGACCGGCGGCTATCCGGTCATCGCAACGCTGCTGCCGGAAGGGCTTGACCGCGCCGGCCAGTGCCCCCCCGGCGCGCGCATCCGCTTCACCGCCGCGCGCCCGTTCACCCCGATCGAGGCGGAATACGCCAACCATGACCCTGTTCACCAAAGATAGCGCGCTGCGCCCACTGGACCGGCTGCTGATCGCCAATCGCGGCGAGATCGCCGTCCGCATCATCCGCGCTTGCCGCGACGAGGGCATCGAATCCATCGCCGTCTACGCCGACAGCGATCGCGACGCGCCGTTCGTCGGCATGGCCGACCGCGCCTATGCGCTGGGCGGCGATCGCCCGGCCGACAGCTATCTCGACGCCAACCGCATCATCGCCGCCGCGACGCGCGCCGGCGCCGACGCCATTCACCCCGGCTACGGCTTCCTGTCCGAGCAGGCCGCGTTCGCTGCGGCGGTCGAGGCGGCAGGCATGCTCTGGATCGGCCCGCCGCCGCAAGTGATCGCCGCGCTGGGCGACAAGGTGGAGGCGCGACGCATCGCCAGTGCCGTCGGCGCACCGCTGGTCGCCGGCACCCCCGGGCCGGTCGCGACGTCGGCGGAGGCGCTGGCCTTTGCCCGCGAACACGGACTGCCGATCGCGATCAAGGCGGCGTTCGGTGGCGGCGGACGCGGGCTGAAGGTCGCCCGCCGGCTGGACGAGGTCGACGACCTGTTCGCCGCCGCTACGCGAGAGGCGACGGCCGCCTTCGGCCGCGGCGAATGCTTCGTCGAACGCTTCCTCGACCACCCTCGCCATATCGAGGCACAGATTCTAGCCGACGAGCATGGCACGGTAAAAGTCCTCGGGACACGCGACTGTTCGCTCCAGCGCCGCCACCAGAAGCTGGTGGAAGAAGCCCCGGCGCCCTTCCTGACCGACGCACAGCGCACCCGCGTCCACGCCGCCAGCCGGGCGATCTGCGCCAAAGCCGGTTATACTGGCGCCGGCACCGTCGAATTCCTGCTGGCGGCTGACGGCAGCCTCGCCTTCCTTGAAGTGAACACCCGATTGCAGGTCGAGCATCCGGTAACTGAGGAAACGACCGGGATCGACATCGTCCGGGCGATGATCCGCATCGCTCGCGGCGCGCAGCTCACCGACGAATTCGTGCCGCCGGCGCACGGCCACGCAATTGAATTTCGTATCAATGCTGAGGATCCGGCGCGCGGCTTCCTGCCGACGCCGGGCGAAATCCGTCGCTTCGATCAGCCGGCCGGACCGGGCATCCGCGTGGACAGCGGCGTTGCCGGGGGCACGGTGGTGCCGGCGCAGTTCGATTCGCTGATCGCCAAGCTGATCGTCACCGGCGCGACCCGTGCCGAGGCGCTGGCGCGCGCCGCCCGAGCGCTGGCGGAATTCCGTGTCGAGGGGGTGGCGACGGTCCTGCCCTTCGCGCGCGCCCTGCTCGCTGCACCGGAATTCCGCGCCGAGGACGGGGTTTTCGGCGTCCACACCGGCTGGATCGAATCCGGCTTCGCCGAGCGGCTGACGCAGGCCGTCGCCCCGCATCCCCGTGTCACTCCGGTCGAGGCGGCGGCGATGACCAGCGTCGCGGTCGAGATCGACGGTCGTCGCCACACGCTCACCCTGCCCACCGCGCTGCTCGCCATCGCGGCTGCCACCAAAGGTCCGCCACCTACCGCCGATGCTGGCGATGCGGAGAATATGGAGATCCGCGCCCCCGTCGCCGGTGTGCTCGCCGCCTGGCGCATCGCCGATGGAGAGGTGATCGCACCGGGGGATGTCGTCGCCGTCATCGAAGCGATGAAGATGGAAACCCCGATCGTCGCCACTCGCGCCGGACGGCTGATGCACCGCGAAAGGCCTGGCGCCACGCTCGCCGCCGGCACCCCGATCGCCCACATCGTGGACGCCGGTTCCTAGTCGGAGCCCTCGCTGCCGGCCGGACAATCGCGCATGCGGAATGGGGCTGCCCAAGCCGGCGCTGCGACGGTATGAGGCGCCGTTGCGTAAGGGAGTTCCGGCGATGATCACCCGGCTGGCATCGAGATGGGGCTGCGCGGCCCTGGCTGCGGGCATGGCCATGCCGCTGCACGCGGCGGAGGACCGCTCGATCGGCATCTGGCGCAACCCGCAGAACAGCGTCCATGTTCGCTCCGCCCCGTGCGGCGACAGCATGTGCGGCACCGTCGTCTGGGCGAATGACAAGGCGAAGGCCGACGCCCGGCGCGGCGGCACGGACACGCTGGTCGGGCTGGAGTTGTTCCGCAATTTCCGCAAGGACAAGACAGGCAACTGGCGCGGCAAGGTGTTCGTGCCGGACATCAACAAGACCTTCTCCGGCTCGATCCAGGTCATCGACCCGAACACGCTGAAGGGCAGCGGCTGCCTGATCGGCCGCGTCGGCTGCAAATCGCAGACCTGGACGCGGATCGAATGACCAGCCCCGTCGTCCTGACCCGGCGCCGGCTGGTGGCGGCGGCGCCGCTGCTGGCGCTGCTCGGCGTCGCCCCGGCGCTTGCCCAGTCGCTCGCCAGCGGCTCGATCGCCGACACGGTCCAGAAGATGAAGCCCGGCGAATATCTGTGGGCACCCGACATCGCGCCGCAGGGGCCGGTGGTGATCATCGTCAGCGTCGAAACGCAGCGCGCCTACGTCTACCGCAACGGCGTGCTGATCGGCATCTCCACCGCTTCGACCGGCAAGGCCGGGCACGAGACGCCGACCGGGGTATTCACGATCCTGCAGAAGAAGGTCGACCATAAGTCGAACCTCTACAACAACGCGCCGATGCCGTTCATGCAGCGGCTGACCTGGGACGGCATCGCCATGCACGCCGGCAACCTGCCCGGCTATCCCGCCTCGCACGGCTGCATCCGCCTGCCGCGCAAATTCGCCGAGCTGCTCTATGGCGTCACCCGCCTTGGCCTGACCGTCGTCGTCACCGACCGGGCGGAAGTGCCGCGCGTCGCGCCCGGCCCCGGCTTCCTGCAGGAGCCGGCGGGGGAAGCGCCAGACCTTGCCGGCCGCTCCTTCTGGCGGCCGGAACGGGCGCAGGACGGCCCGCTGTCGATCGTCATCAGCACCGCCGACCGGCGGATGCTGGTGTTGCGCAACGGCGTGACGATCGGGTCGGCGCCGGTAGCGATCGCCGAGGCGATCAACGGGCCACGCGCCTACACGCTGCGTGCGATCGACGCGGACGGCTTCCACTGGATGCGGCTGCTGTTGCCGGGACAAAGCGCCGACGGCGAACCGGTCGAGGTCAGCTCGGCCGAGCGCGCCCGGCTGCATCTGGCGGAGGATTTCCGCCAGGCCCTCGCCACCGCGCTGGCCCCCGGCGCCACGGTTGTGGTAACCACCGACACCTTGCAGAGCGGCGCCACCGGCAAGAAGCTGACGGTGATCGCCGGGGAGGACAAACCGGAATGACCGACAGCCTGTCGAGGCGGCAGATTTTATGGGTGGCCGCCGGGGCGGCGCTGGGCAGCGTGGCGTCGCCGGTGTTCGCCGCCTTGCCCGCCGGCGATCCGAAGGCCCTGTCCGGGCTGATAACGCGCGCGAACGCCGCGCTCGAACGGCATGGCGATCGCATCGCCGTTCGCGACCGCTTCGCCGTCGCCGATTTCTCGGCGCCGTCCTGGATGCCGCGCTTCCACCTCGTCGACCGGGCGAGCGGGCGGGTCACCCCTCTGCTCGTCGCCCATGGTCGCGGCTCGGACCCGGCGCACAGTGGCTGGGTCAGGCGGCTGTCCAACGAACCCGGCTCGCTCGCCTCCTCGGCCGGCGCCTATCTCGCCGGCGACGCCTATATCGGCAAGCACGGCCAGTCGCGGCGGCTGATCGGGCTTGATCCGACCAACGACAATGCGGAGGCGCGGGCCATCGTCGTCCACGCCGCCTGGTATGTCGGGCCGAACATGGTGCGCGATCACGGCAAGCTCGGGCGCAGCGAAGGCTGCTTCGCCTTCTCTGAAACCGATCTCGCGCTGGTCATGGATCGGCTGGCGCCCGGCACCCTGCTCTACGCCGACCGCGCCTGAGCGCTCTCTCCTTCCGCAAAAACGACGGCGCCGAAGCGCCGCCAGTGGCTGCCGGATGAAGGCGGGAGATGGCTGCCCCCACCCGGCAGGTGCCGACCCTAGAACCGCGTCCTGACCCCGATTGTGATGTACCGCCCCATCACGTCGTACAGCGCCCGCGCCGTCGGCAACTGGCTGCCCGGGTTCTGGTCGGTGACGAAGAACGGCCCCTTCTTGTTGAACAGATTGTTCACCGTCGCGAACATCTGCAGCCCGTCGCCCATTCCGCCGATATTCTTGCTGAAATTGATATCGGTGTAGAAGGCTGGCGCAATGTGGTTGTCGACATAGTACTGGATCTTCGACTTCACATAGGATCCGATCATCCGTTCCTGCACGCCGATGCTGAAACTGTCGTTGGCGTAGGTGATGCTCAGATTGCCGCGCCATTTCGGCAGCGGATAGGTCGACGACAGGAAGCCCGGCAGGTCGGACGTGCCGGCATATTCGATCAGGTCCGCCGCAGCGGTATCCTGCCGCTTGTACGAAATCAGCCGGGTGCCGAGCAGCCGCGCCGACAACGTGCCGTTGCCCACGTCGGCGCGATAGCCGAATTCGAAGTCGACGCCCTTGGTGCTGAGCACCGCGACGTTGTTGTTCACGCCGGACACTTCGACCGGAATGTTGTTGGCGTCGCGGGTGATCAGGCTGCACAGCGGGCTTTGCGGGTTCGATCCGCAGCCGAGCAGGATCTGGCTGGAGCTACCCGGCGTGCCGATCGCGTCCTTGATCTTGATCCGATAGAAATCGACCGATCCGTAGAAGCCGGCCAGCGCCTGCGGTTGCAGCACGACGCCCAGGGTCAGCGTATCGGCCTTCTCCGGCTTCAGCGCCGGATTGCCGCCGCCGCGCGTGCGCACGTCGTAGGTGCCGTTGGTCACCGGGTCGAACACCGACTGGATCAGCAGCGTCTGCCCGGCGAACAGTTCGAACAGCGAAGGCGCGCGGATGTCGCGTGACACCGCCGCGCGCAGGCGGATGTCGCTCACCGGCTCCCACACGCCGCCGAGCTTGAAGCTGTCAACGCCGCCGCTGGTCGAATAATCGGCATGGCGGAACGCGCCGTTCAGCTCCAGCATCCGGGTGAAGGGCGCATCGGCGATCAGCGGCAGCACCGCTTCAGCATACACCTCCTTCACATTGTACGATCCGTGCGCAACGCCCACGTTCGTCGATGAAAACAGCGTGCCGTTTCCGCCGCGAATGCCCTGGAAATCGACCGGAACGTCCGGGTCGCTATTGCTGGTCTGAACGATCTTCTGCTTGCGGATCTCACCACCAAAGGCGACTGTCACCGGCCCGGCCCAGGTCGAGAACAGCGAACCGCGGACGTTCAGCACGCCGCTGGTCAGCTCGTTTCTGGTCCGCCACCAGGAATCGTCCAGCACCCACTGCATCGCCGCCGGATCGCCACGCCCCATGCCGAGCACGTTCAGCGGCACGCAGTCAGCGAAGCGGCTTGGATCGACTTGAGTGATGCGGCAAACCGGCGTGCCGTTCGGGCCGGCGACCGCATCGACCGCGGCGAACAACTTGTCGCGGCGAATCTCCTGCGTGACGCTGGAAAAGCGGGATTCGCCGTAGGTGAAGGCGGTGTCCCATTTCCAGTCACCGCCCAACCCGCCGGCCGCACCGACCCGCGCGATTACCGATTTCATCTTCTGCTCGCTGGGAATGGCGCCAAGCCGCTTGGCGCGGGTGTCCCATTCGGTGAAGTGGCGGGCGATCTGGATGCTCTGCGTGCCGAGCGCCGCCAACTGTGCCGGGGTCAACTGCTGCTGCAGATAGACGTTGTCGGCATAGATCGGGATATTGGTCGTCCTGAGATTGAAATTCTCGCCGCGATTCTCGTCGGTGTTGAGGCTGGCCTGCGCGAATAGCTCCAGCCCGTCCGCTGCCTCGTAGGTCGCGCGGAAAAACGCCTGCCCGGTGCTCGATTCCGGCACCAGCGTGCAGTCGACGCACTCGTCCGGGCCGTCACTGCCCTGGCCGAAACCGGCGCGGCCGATCGCGGTGCCGGCGTTCAATGGCACCAGCGCGCCGGTCGGCAGGAACTGCAGGTTGCGCAGCGCCGCCGGGCCGGCGGTGATCAGGCCGCCGCGCGTCGTCCGGTTGGTGGTGACGCCCGGATAGTCGAGGAACGGGTTGCCGATCGTGCCGATCGCACCGGACTGCAACGACGGATCACGCGCGCCGGTCACCCACAGATCGCCGGCGCCCGAACGCGCGTTGCGGCGGGGAATGCCGTCGGTCGAATAATATTCGACGCTCGCCTGCACGCGCAGCCGGTCGTCGAACAGCGCAGTGCCGCCGGCGACGCCCAGCCGATAGGAGAAACCGTCGCCATAGGTCGACAGCCCGGCCTGTGCCAGCGCCTTCACCCCCCGGAAACGCGTGTCGGTGACGTAGTTGACCACCCCTGACACCGCATCGGATCCGTAGACTGCCGACGCGCCGCCCGTGACCGTCTCGACCCGCTGGATCAGCATCTGCGGGATGACGTTGGTGTCGACGCCGCCGTTGTTGCCACTCGGCGGCAGGCGGTAGCCATCCTGCAGGACCAGCACACGCTGCGGGCCGAGATTGCGCAGGTTCAGGTAGTTGCCGGAGCGGACACGGTTGGAGCTGACCAGCTGCGCCGTCTGCGCATTGACCGCGCCCTGAAACACCGGAAGCTGGTTCAGTCCCTCGGCAATGCCTCCCGGCGCGTTGGCGGCCAGCGATTCCGTCGTGGCGACGGTCAGCGGCGTCGGCGCACGTGTACCGTCCGAAACGACGCGTGATCCGGTGACGACGATCGCTTCGTCCGCGCCGCTCTCGCCGGCAACCGACGGCGCCTGCGCCATTGCGATAGAGCTGGCCCCGAACAACAGGCAGGCCATTGAGAATGTTGCACGCGACATGATGTTCCCTCCGCAGCTTTTTAATATTTTAAGTGATTACAGTGTATTATGCTCTATTTTTCTTCTTGTGATTTAAGATACTCCGCCACTGCATCGATTTGTTCGGCGCTCATCCCGGCGGCCAGTGGCTGCATCGTCCCGGTGGTCATCGCCGTGATCAGATGCGGCTTGGGCAGGCTGGCGATCGCCGCCTTGGGCGGCGCTTCCGACACGTTGGATTCGTGGCAGGCGGCACAGCGTCCGGCGAACAGCGCCTTGCCCTGTGCGACCTTGCCCACCGGCTGGGCCGGCGCCGGCGTGGGCGTCGCAGTCGGCCGCGGGCGCGGTTTGGCGGATTTCGGCAGCAGGCCGAACGCCTGGACGCGGTCGGTGCCGACCAGCACCAGGCCGTTAACCACCGCCGGCTCGTTATACTTGCCGCTCGGGTACAGCTCGCCCGGCGCGGTCTTCCACAACAGCTTCAACGTCGTCGCATCGAAGGCGTAGAGCGTCGGGCGCGGCGCATCGGCGGTGTCCAGCTTGGTCAGCCGCGGCGCGTTCGGGTCCATCACCCAGACGATGGCGTCCTTGCCGCCATTACTGCTCACCGTCGGCGAGCCGGGGTTGAAGAAGGTCTGGGTCATCTCCCGCGCCGCGATGCGGGGAAAGGCCGGCTTGCCCGGCGCGGTCATGATCCGCACCTTGATCAGCCCCGGCGGCACCGGCGTCGAATAGTCCTGCCCCGCCTTGCTGCTGCCGGTGGCGAAGATGAAATGCTGCTTGCCGTCGGAAAAATAGGCGGCGGTCGACCGGCTCTTGGCCGAATTCATCATGCCGATATCGTCGGAATAAGGGCCGAACAGGTTGATCGGCCCGCGCGTGCCGAACTGCGGCTGCGGTTCCGGGTCGACCAGCGACGTGTCGGTTTCCGGATCGGTACTGCACGGGTGGCGCTTGACCAGGTCGCCGGGCATATGATCCCGGTCCAGCATGTAGAAATTGCCCTGCTTGCCGCCACCCAGCACCATTAGCCGCGGCGTCGCGGTTTCCGACGCCGGCAGGTCGACGACGATCGTGCCACTGCTGCCCAGATCGATGTCGTTGGCGGCCACCTGGCAGTAATTGAACGGCGTATATGTGCCGGTCAGCGTAAAGCCCTTGGCCGGGTCGTCGCGCAGCTGGATGATAGACTGGCCCCAGCTATGCGGGCTGTCCGGGTAGACGCCGGGAATGCCCGCCTTCAGTCGCACCGCCATCAGGTAGCTGGCGCCGGTGGCGATATGCACCCGCCCCTGCTTGTCGATCGACGGGCCGCCGGACGCCCACATGCCGCCCTGCAACTGGTCGCTGACCGGCGTCGTCGAGAACGCGGAGGCCACCTTGGCGTTGCGGGTATCGATGCTGACTACCCAGCCGCTCTGCCCGTCTTTGCCGAACGCCATGTACAGGCGGCTCTTGTCCGGGCTCAGGTTCAGCGCGCCGCGCTGCCAGTGTTTCAGGGTCGACGGAAACTGGTTGGTGCCGTTGCGGGTCACGCCCGGCCGGTTGACGGTGGCGGCGTCGACAGTCAGCGGCCAGCCACGCACATCCTCGCCGGTCCTGACGTCGAGCGCGTGCATCTGCCACTGGCGATCCAGGTCGCAGGAACTGACGTAGATGCGGTTCTGGTCGCGGTCGATAACCGGGGTGCTGAGCACGCCGATCAACTCCAGCGTCCCTTCGCACGGCTTCAACGCCAGCCGCTTGCGCCACAGGATGGTGCCCGGCGCCACGCCCTTATGGGCGGCGGTGCTGATCGCATAGGCGTAGCCGTTGGTCGTCGCGACATAGGCGACGGAGAATCGGCCGCGGTGCTGGCCGGCGGCGATCTTCACCGAATCCAGATAAAGCGGCGACGCCTGCAGCCGCGGCGGCCGCCCCTCGAAACTGTCCAGTTCCGGCGATTCCCACAACAGGCCGAACCGGTCGCCGGCCACCGCCGCCGGCGTCAGCACCGTCTCATGCGGGTTCCAGCCGGTCCGCTGGGCATCATAATGGTATGTCAGCTTGTCGACACGGCCGGGCGCCTCGCCGTCGCCCAGCATCGAGCATGCGGACAACAGGGCGATCGCGGCGAACAGTGGCAGTGTCTTCATCGTCCTCTCCAGGGTCTGCAGGGCAGCCCGTGACCCGGCACCGAAACCGTCGGGCCGGCCGTTAATTGTCTTGTTGGAGCGAGGAAGCGGCACGCGCGTGGCCTAATGTCAGGTACCCTGCTCGTCGCCGCCGGCCGCGCGGCCCGGCGGCTGCGGCGCAGCCGCAACGCTCGGGAATCCGCGGGTTCGGTTCCTCCTCACCCTGTTCCATTCCGGTTCAGCAAATTACGTGCCAAGTCCGAAACCACGCATTTCGGCGGCGGCGGTGCGCCGGGCGGCCTGCCCCCGGCGCAGAATTGTTACCCAATGGTAACAGCCACTGCCAAACTACACAGCACCCCCTATTCGGGCAGCGGCGTGTCGGGCGTCTTGACCCGCGTCGAGTCCTTGTAGGTCCGGCGCGGCTCGGGCGCCGGAACCGGGTTGGAAATGAACCGGCCGCTGATATCCGGGAAACTGTCGAGCGGCTTGATGACGATGTCCTTGAACTGGACATAGCTCGGCTTGGATATGTGGAGCTGGAGGCCGATCAGCCCATCCCTGGGGCTGAGCGGATCGTTGATCGTCGCATCGATCGCCAGATACCCGTTGACCGCCTGGACGACGCGGTTGCCGTGGACGATCACCACGCCCTCGTTCCACGCCTCGCCGGTCGGCTTCACCGCCTTCAATATCGCCTCGCGCGGGTTGACCATCTCGGTCACGCTACGGACGATCCGCCCGGTGCCGCCGCCGCCGGACTGGATCCGGGTGACCTCCGCCCGCTGGCCGAGCAGCACCATTTCCTGCCGGTCGCCCAGCTCGTCATACAGCATCGCGAACCGGTCGATGTCCTTGGTGATCGGCGTCACATTGGCCTGCATTCCGGCCATCGCGAAATTGCCGGGCACCTGGCCGCTGCGGAACTGGATACCGGAATTGCCGAAATCATTGGCGAAGCGATATTTGAACCGCAGCTCGAAATTGGGAAATTCCCGCTCCAGGATCAGATAGGTATTCTTGTCGATCAGCTGTTCCGAACCGCCGGTGATCGCCCCGTCGCGCACCGACCACAACGTCATGTCGCCACGCCAGCCGCTCAGTGTCTTGCCGTCGAACAGCGAAATGAAACCATCCGGCACCGCTGCCGGTGCCTTCGCCACGGCCGGACCGGCCAAGGCGATAAGAACCGCGCCGATCGCTGCGGTTGCACCCATTCGTTTCATGTTACGCTCCCTTTCAGACTGGCCTTTGCTTCTGCCGTTCCCGGCGGCGCCCGGCGTCATTCGCCGATCGCCACGCGGTCGGCGGAGTTGAACGACACCATCAACACCGCATCCTCGGTGCCGATGTTGCGCGCATTGTGGATGGTGCCCTCCGGGATCATCACCGTGTCGCCGGCGCGCATCTCGTATTCCTTGTCACCGACCCGATGCATGATCCGGCCCTGCACGACGTAGAGCACCTCGTCGCAATTCGGGTGCCAGTGCGGTGGGTTTGCGTCGCCGGGGCGGATCGTCGCGCGGCCGGTCGTCAGATGGGACGCGTTGCCCAGCGAACGATGGGCGAACCACTCCAGCTGGCCCCACGGCGTCTTTTCGACGGTGACCTCGCTGCCCGCGCGGACGATCAGCTGCGGCTCGGGCGGCGGTGCGACACCGGGCGCCGGCGCCTCCGGCAGGGCCGCGGTCACCCCGCCGTCCGGTACCGTGTTGCCGCTGCTCCACAGGATCGCGTTCAGCACCATCCGCCGCACCTGCGGCTGGTCGAGGAAGGCGAGGAAATGGCCGCCGGCAAAGCCGAACGACCGGCCGCCGCCGGGCCGCTCATAAGCCCAGGCGGCGACGCCGGGCCGCGCATCCTCGTAAACCGGGGCGCCGCCCTGGTACTGGACATGGGCGCGGGCGCTGAGGATTGGGGTCACCCCGGCGGCGCGGAAATCGATCGCCGCGTAATATTCGTCGAGATGGTCGAAATCGCCGACCCCTTTCGCGACCGGATGCGCCTCGCCAACGACGGCGACCGGGGCGATTTCGATCGACCAGCCGCCGCCGGCCGCGCGCGAGGCGCCCAGCCAGTTCTGCGTCGCGGCCGCCTGCCCGGCATCGGCGACGGTCATCGCCTGGTGCAGCGCGACCAGCCCGACGCCGCGCGCCGCCAGTCGATCCATCTGCCCGCGGGCGGCAGGGCTGAACAGCGAGCCACCGTCGCGGTTCTCGCCCTGCGGCGCCTGATAGAGGACGACGACGCTGGCATCGTCGATCTCGGCCGGGTCGCGGGGAAAGCCGCCGGGATAGGTGCGGATAACCGGGTTCAGCTTCGCGAAATCGGGCGATGCCTTGATCAGCCGCTCCAGCTTGATCACCCCGTTGGGAAAGTCATGCTGCCCCTGGTCGGCCCCCTGCCGCTCGCCGCCGATCAGCACGATCGTCGGTGCGCCCGCCGTGCGAGCAGCCGATGGTGCTGCAAGCAGGGCGATCGCCGCCACCGGCGACAGGATGCGGCATAGTCGAGTCATGGTTCTTCTCTCCTCCATTCCGGCGGCGCTCATCGTGCCGCCGCCCGGGCGGCGCCCGCGCCGGCGCGGCTCAGCGTCAAGCTGGTGAAGCGCCCGACCTGCTCGGTGATCGCGATTTCCGCTGGCAGCCGCTCCATCGACGTCGCGCCGAAGAAGCCGTCGACCTCCGGACAGGCTTGGAGCACGAAGGCGACGTCCTCGGGCGAGGAGATCGGCCCGCCGTGGCACAAGGCGATGATGTCCGGCCGCTCGCTGCGCGCCGCGTCGACGATGGTCCGTACCGTCCGCGCCGCAACGTCCAGCGTCATCGCGGTCTTGGCGCCGATGCGCCCGCCGGTGGTCAGGCCCATATGGGCGACGACGATGTCGGCGCCCGCCCGCGCCATCTGCCGCGCCTGCTCGGCGTCGAAGACATAGGGGGTGGTCAGCAACCCCGCTTCATGGGCGCGGGCGATCAGCGTCACCTCCTTGTCGAAACTCATGCCCGTCTCTTCCAGGTTCAGCCGGAATGATCCGTCGATCAACCCAACGGTCGGGAAGTTCTGGACACCGGCGAAGCCCATGCTGATGATTTCGCGCAGGAACTGGTCGGTCAGCAGGAACGGATCGGTGCCGTTGACCCCGGCCAGCACCGGCGTGCGCTCGACGATGGTCAGCACCTCCCGGCCCATCTCGAGGACGATCTCATTGGCGTTTCCATAGGCCAGCAGCCCGCTCAGCGAGCCGCGCCCGGCCATGCGGAACCGGCCGGAATTATAGATGATCAGCAGGTCGGCGCCGCCGTCCTCGGCGCATTTCGCGGAAATGCCGGTGCCGGCCCCGCTGCCGATGATCGGCTTGCCGGCGGCGATCTTCTCGCGGAACCCGTTGACAATATCTTCGCGCTTCCAGTTCATGTGACCTCCGGGTGGAAATGATGTGATGTCAGCGCGCCAGCCGCCGATAGGCATCGACGACAGCCTGCGCGAAAGCGGGGTCGTTGATGTGCAGCGGGTGGCGGGTGATCGTGCGGTTCGGCCCCTGCGCCACGCTCGCCTCAAGCGTGGCGAACAGCGCGGCATCGGCCTCGGGGTCGTGGAACGGGTTGCCGGGCCGGTCCAGCTCGGACACCCCGCCCTCGGGGATCAGCAGGACAAAGCCGGCATCGGGATAGGCGTTCAGCTTGCCGGCGATCCAGCGCGCGCAAGCGATATTCTCGTCGACGCTGGTCCGCATCAGCGTGATGCTGGCGTTGTGGACGTGCAGCCGGCGCTCGCGAAACTGCGCGGGCACGCTGTCGAGCGGCCCGAAATTGACCATGTCGAGCGCGCCGAGCGACAGCACATAGGGCAAGCGGCGGTCCAGCATCCGTTCGAACCGGTCCGGCCCGCAGGGAAAGATGCCGCCGACGATTTCGTCCGCCACCTCGGTCGTGGTGATGTCGAGCACCCCGTCGAGCAGGCCGCTGGCGACCAGGTCCTCCATCGCCCGCCCGCCGGCGCCGGTGGCGTGGAAGGTCAGGACGTCCGCCCCCTCCCCCTCCAGCATGGCACGCACGCTCGTGACACAGGGCGTCGTCACGCCGAACATGGTGACGCCGATCGCCGCCGCGCCGCCGTCGTCGCGCTGTTCGGGCCGTGCTCGCACCGCGCCAGCAATCGCCCCAGCCGCGTTGCGGAACACCTGCCGCGACACCCGGTTCAGCCCGGCGACGTCAACCACCGACGGCATCAGCATGATATCGCTGGTGCCGATATAGCTGCTGGTGTCGCCGCTCGCGACGGTGCTCACCATCACCTTGGGGAAACCGACCGGCAGCGCCTGCATCGCCCGCGCGATCATCGACGTGCCGCCGGTGCCGCCAAGGCCGATCACCCCGGCGCATCGCCCCGCCGCCACTGCCTCGCCAAGGAAGCCGCGCAGCGCAAGGCTCATCGCGGTGACCGCGCTGCCGCGGTCGCTATGCGCCAGCACCGCCGGCGCCCCGTCCGGATGGTGGCGGGCAACGGCGGCTCGGTCGATATCCGCTTCGCCGCCCGGCGGCGCCAGCGTGCCGACGTCGACCAGCATGGCCGCCTCGCCACATGCCGCGATCGCGTCGGCCACGAAGCGCGCTTCGCTGAACTTGGTGTCCAGCGTCGCCACCACATAGATCGGCCGCGGCCTCGCCATCATGCCTCCTCCCTTTCGCCTTTGCCCAGGGAACCAGCAATAAGCGTGCCACCAGCCAGAACGCCGCAACTCAAGACATTGCACCACCGCTGCGGCGTTACCCTGTTACCGATGCCGGGTCAGGGTTACACCGGTGCGCCAGTAACGGCCGCCGGCGGCGTCATTTCCCGTCGCCGCGCGTCAACTTGGCGTACAGGGTTTTTCGGCTGATCCCCAGCGCCGCCGCCGCGACGCTCTTGTTGCCGTTGGCTCGTTCCAGCGCCGCTTCGATGTCGCGCACGCCGATCCGCCGGGCATTGGCGATCGGCGACAACTCGGCGCCGCCGCTGTCCGGGTGGAAATGGATGCCACGGAGGACCGGCCCGTCCTCCAGGATTGCGGCGCGGGCAATCACCTGCATCAATTCACGGATATTGCCGGGCCAGCTGTGCCGCGCCAGCTTGCGTTCGAACCGTTCGTCGATCGACAGCGCCGGAATACCCAATTCAGCCGCCGTCTTGCGCAGGAATGTGCTGACCAGATCGGGAATGTCGTCGGTCCGCTCGCGCAGCGGCGGCACCGCCAGGGTGACGGTGCTCAGCCGGTAATACAGGTCGGACCGGAACTTGCCCTCCTGCACCAGCCGGGCAAGCGACTGGTTGGTCGCGGCGATCACCCGCACGTTCAGCGGGATCGGGTTGTCGCCGCCGACCCGCACCACCTCGCGCTGCTGGAGCACACGCAGCAGCGCGACCTGCGCCGCCGGGCTGAGATCGGCGATCTCGTCGAGCAGCAGGGTACCGCGATTGGCCAGCTCGAACTTGCCGATGCGCCGCCGGTCGGCGCCGGTAAACGATCCGCGCTCGTGACCGAACAGCTCGCTCTCCAGCAACCCGGCCGGGATCGCGCCGCAATTCAGGGTGATGAACGCCTGCTTGGAGCGCGGGCTGATCTGGTGGATCAGCGCCGCCGCCATTTCCTTGCCGACGCCGGTCTCGCCCTCGATGACGACGTTGACGTCGAACGGCGCAACCCGCTCGATCGTCGCCATCATCTCGCGGCAGGCGTCGGAGCGGCCGACGATCTCGTGGCGCTTGGGGTGCTCCAGGTCCGGCCCGGTCGCCCGCAACGCTTTGCAACGCCGCACGAAGTTGGAGGTGATCGCCTGCACCGGCAACCGCTCGAACACCGATCCGCCGGCGATGCCGTCGATCCGCGCCTGCTGGAACAGCGTGCTGAAATCGTCGACATCGGTGAACGGCCCGCCATAGACGAGGCAGAGCGGCCGCGACGGCAGCGCCTGCAGTACCTCGATCATCTCGTTGATATAGCCGATCGCGCTTTGCAGCGCGTCGCGCCGGTCACCGAGCGCAAAGCGCACCGGGGTCAGGCCTGCGTTGACGATATAGGCGTCGACCTCGACCTCTGCAAACCGGTGCAGGTCGGCCTCGCTCAGCACGAAGGCAAACGTTGCCAGTCCCTTCTCCCCGGCGCGGCGCAGCAGGTCCACCTCGCTGGCGATACCCAGCCCCTCCTCCTCCAGCGCCAGCCGGATCTGCCCGTCGACGAAGCCGGCGGTCGGCCAGTTGGTCACCCCCTGCACGCCGATCGCGCGCAGGTGGTCGAGCTGGCGGTCGAGGTCGATCGCCGGGTCGCTCGCCATCACTCCGGCGACGACCGGCAGGCCGCCGGCGTTGGGCAGGATGTGGCGCCGCAGCAGATCCTCGGTCTGCTCGTTGGCGTTGCCGTAGGCGAGCATTGATGCCAGCGATCCGCAGCCGACACTGCGGTACAACCCGGCGTTCAGCGCCAGCAGCAGGTCCGCGCCCGCGTCGACCGCATATTGCGAAATCTGGCCGGTCCCGGCGGAAACGGCGACGATCGGCGACGCATTGCCGTCCCGCTGCTGCGCCAGGCGCTTGACCATTTCATGCATGGAACGAACCGGGCATTGCGTATGACACTGATACTCTTTCGCTGGCCGATTGCCGCCTCCGGCAGGTCCGGCGGCGCGCTGGCGGCCGATCGGCGCCGCACGGATCATGTTCGATACGGCTTTCCCCACACCACGGATGCCCGGCCGCTGCAGGCGCGCCGAACCTAGGCTGGCCCGTGCCGTGAAATCAACCCGCCGGCGTCTGGACCTTTCGCATGGCCGGTGTCGCAGCCGTGCCGCTTAACTCTAACCCGGCCGCCCGTCGCTGCGCGGCGTCGTATAGATGTGCGCGGCCCACAGCACCCATGGCAGGAATGCGATCAGCCAGCCGAGCGCGGCGGCGCTCTGCCAGGCCAGCCAGTCCTCCGCCAGTTCGCCGCCCACCCGCAACAGGCAGACGATTTGCACCGCGACGAACGCGTACAGCGCGACCGGCGGCAGGACGAGCGGTCGTCCGGAATGTCCCTGCGTCACCCTGGTCACCATCGCCACCAGGATGCTGCCGAAAAAGCCGACGAACAGCGCATGCGCCGGCGCTCGGCCCAGGATCACCTCGCCGTGCAGCGCCAGCGCCAGGTCCTGCACCGTATACAGCGCGAAGGCGATCGGCAGCCAGGTGAGCCCGGCGAACAGCACGAACAGCAGCGGCGGCATCCGGTGGCGCGGAAACCAACGCCACAGCAGGTACAGGCTGAGCAGGAACAGCGGCAGGTCGGCGATCCACAGCCGCTCGGCGGGCAGCGCGACATGCAGCGCCATCAGCGCCCAGCCCGCGCCCAGCACCCAGGCCGGCCGCCACGGCTGGTATCCGGGCACGACATTGCCGGCGAAAAACGGAAACATGCGGTGGGCGACGGTGAAATAGACCGGGGTGAGCAGGCCGAAAGTGCCAATCTTGATCGCCAGGTCGCCCGTGGCCGCATCGCGGCCGAGCAGGTAGACCAGCCACAACACCAGCCCGGCCGCCCCGGCGCACAGCGCGCCATAGCAGCCGACCAGATGCCATGTCCGCCCCCGGTCGCGCCAGGCCAGTCGGCCCAGCGGCACCAGCGCCACCAGCCAGCCGGCCAGCGTCGCCGTCGCCCCCAGCACCGCGCCCGCCTGCCAGCCAAGCGCTCCGCCCAGCGTCAGCAACTGGCCGCCGAGCAGCCCGGCCGCCACCGGCACCGCATAGCCACGCGCGATCTCCGGTTGGCCGATCCAGCGCGGAAACACGGTCAACAGGAAGCCGAAGAAAAAGCTGGGAAGCACCTGATATTGCATCAGAAAGGCGTGCAGCCGCCCGGCATAGGGGTCGGGCTGCGGCATCGGCAGCAGCGGCCAGCGCGCGGCGGCCAGCCACAACGCCCACCACGCCATGGCAAGCAGCAGGTTCAGCCCCCCGACGAAGAACATCATTCGATGCGGCGCCCGGCCGAGATGGACGATCGACGGCGACGAAGACATGGCGCGACACCTCCTTGCTGCGCGATTTTCCCCTGACAACGCAACACACAAGCCCGGCACGCCCCTGTAGCGCAAATTCGGCGACCGCGCGCCGCCATTTCCACACCTTGCGCGAAGATTACGTGGCGTAGGACCATCAACCGGGCGCTGCCCCCGTGCCCCTGCGAAAGCAGCGGCCCGGAACGTATAAACGGCGCGGCGATGCCGGGGAGCGCCCCGGCCCGTTTGCACCACCAGGCTCAGGCGACAGCCGGGTAGGTTACCCTGCCATCCTCACCCACCCGCGCCCCCGGCGTCAGGGTCGCCGTCACCGCCCGGCCGGGGTCCATCAGGTGGAACACGGCCTCGCCGCCGGCCAGTAAATAGTCGGTGACGATCCGCCGGTGGCACCGCCACCATACCGCCTCGGAACACATGATCGCGCAGCGCCGCGCGCGGCCAAGCGCGATCAGTTGGTCAAGCCCGGCACGGAACGGCGCGGTCAGCGCATAGTCGGCATAGTTGTGGAAGCTGCGATTGTCCCAGAACCCGTTGGTATCCGGCTCGGCCGCTTTCACCCGGCCGCGCAGCCCGCCCAGTTCTGCGATATGGGTATAGCCGATCTGGAACGGTGCCAGCGCATCGCCCAGGACGTCGAAATTATACTGCGGGTTGGTCCGCGACCGCGGCACAGATCGAATGTCGACGACGACATCGACCGCGCCGACCCGCAGCAATGCGCAAAACGCCTCGATCGTCCGGGTCGAATGGCCGATGGTGTGGAACGGCGACGCCGTCATTGCCCGTTGCGCGGCAACCGGGTCAGCGCACTGCCCTTGTGCGCGGCGATGTGGTCGGTCCTGTCGCTCTTGATTTCGTATTGCGGGTCATCGGGCGTCGCGTGGCGCGGGTGGCCCTTGTAGGTGAAATCGCGGGTGTGGATCTTGCGAATCACGCCGGAGACCCGCCCGGCCTCCGAATTCCACCCGACATGATCGCCGACCTTGAACCGCTCCGTCATATCCGCACCCGTCATCACGCTTCCCGAAAGGGAAAGCACCGCATGGCCGACGGGTTCCGCCTTCTCCCGAAATATGCGCTCCGCCTCATTCGGCGCTCGTCGTCCGCGCCCCCTTGCGCCACAGGCCGAGGATCACGACTTGCCAGGCGACCGCGATTGCCCCGACGATGAACACCACGTCGCCGAAGGTACGGATCCAGCGCAGCGTCTCCAGGAAACCCTGCTGCAGGAAGGTGTCGCTGCGCGCGTACCACATGCCGGTGGTCACGCTCGCTTCGAACTGGAACAGGCCGACCGGCAACAGGCTGGTGAAGATCATCAGCACCAGGCCGGCATTCAGGCCCCAGAACCCCGACTTCATCAGCCGCTCGTTGAACCCGATCTCCGGCCGGATATAGCGCAGCACCAGCAGGGTGAAGCCCAGCGCAAGGAAACCGTAGACGCCGAACAGCGCGGCATGGGCGTGGACCGCCGTGGTGTTCAGCCCCTGGAGATAGAACAGCGCGACCGGCGTGTTGATCATGAAGCCGAAGACGCCGGCCCCCAGCATGTTCCAGAACGCCACCGCGACGAAGCACATCAGGGGCCATTTGACCGCGCGCATCCACGGCGCCCGCTCGCGCAAGCTCCAATGCTCCCACGCCTCATAGCCGAGGACGATCAGCGGCACGACTTCCAGCGCGCTGAACGCCGCACCGACCGCCATGATCGGCGTCGTCGTGCCGGAAAAATACATGTGATGGAAAGTACCGGGCACGCCGCCGACCATGAACAGCGACGCCGACGCCAGGCTGGCGGCGGTGGCGATCCGCCGCGACACCAGCCCCATCGTCGCGAAGATGAACGCGATGGCGGCGGTCGCGAATACCTCGAATATCCCCTCCACCCACAGGTGGACGACCCACCAGCGCCAATATTCCATGATGCTGATGTTGGTCCGTTCGCCGTAGAACAGGCCGGAGCCGTAGAACAGGCCGATCGCGATGGTGAAAACGGTGAGCAGCCACAGCAGGCTGTTGTCGCCGTCCTTGCGGCGCAACGCCGGCATCATCGCCCGCAGCATCAGCGCCAGCCACAGCAGCAGGCCAACGAACAGCGCAATCTGCCAGAACCGGCCGAGGTCGAGATATTCGTACCCCTGATGCCCAAACCAGAAACTCAGCTTCGGCGGTATGACGTGGGCCAACGCGAAGTAGTTGCCGGCGAAGGATCCGGCGACGACGACGATCAGCGCCCAGAACAACAGGTCTACGCCCAGCTTCTGATATTTGGGATCGCCGCCGTGGATGATCGGCGCCAGGAAAAGCCCCGCCGCCAGAAAGGCGGTGGCGATCCACAGCACCGCGCTCTGCACATGCCAGGTCCGCGTCAGCGCGTAGGGGAACCATTGCGACACGTCGACGCCGTAAAAGCCCTGTCCCTCGATCGTATAGTGAGCGGTGAAGCCGCCGATGAACACCTGGAACACAAACAGCGCCAGCACGACGAACAGGTATTTGCCGACCGCCTTCTGCGAAGGGGTCAGCGGCGCCAGCGTCAGCGGGTCGCTCGCCGCCGCAACCGGCGGGTCCTCATGCCGGCGCAGGAATGCCCAGCCCCAGATCAGCGCGCCGATACCGGCGATCAGGATGATCACGCAGGCCAGCGACCACAGGATGTTCTCCGGTGTCGGATGGTTGCCGATCAGCGGCTCCGGCGGCCAGTTGTTGGTATAGGTGGCAACCGTGCCCGGCCGCTCCGTAGAGGCCGCCCACGCTGTCCAGAAGAAGAAATCGGCCAGCTTCGCCCGCCGCTCCGCATCGGGCAGCGTGTTTTCCTTCATCGCGTAATTGTCGCGCGTCTGGCGCAACGCCGGATCGGCGCCGTACAGCCGGTCGTAATAGGCGGCGGTCTCTGCCATCGCCGCAGCCCGGCGGTCGGACACCGTCACCGTGCCGGTCGCCGGGTCATAGCTGTTGGGGCGGTAATCCTGCTGCAGGCGATAGGTCAGCGCCGCCTTCTGCTCCGGGGCGAGCGCGTCGAACGGCTTGCCCTCGCCCTCGCGCGCAGCGTTGTCGAGCCAGGCGACCAGCTCGCGGTGCAGCCAGTCGGCGGTCCAGTCCGGCGCCTGATAGGCACCGTGGCCCCAGATCGAGCCGAGCTGCATGCCGCCGGTGCTCTGCCAGGCGCTCTGCCCGTCGAGGATGTCCTCGCGGGTCATCAGCACCTCGCCGGATGCGGAAACCACCTGAGTCGGGATCGGCGGCGCCTTGCGATAGACCTCGACGCCGGACAGGCCCAATATGCCGAACGTCACCGCCAGAACGGCGATCAGCGTCCACCACAGAAACCGATAGTTCCCCATAGCGCCCCCCAAGGTGCCGGCAGATGGGGCACTATGTCATATCAAAGGGTAATCCCCAAGATCGATTCGACAGGGAATCGATCCGGCTCGTCAGCCACTTTGCCTCAATGCAGCAGCTTCAGTCCGGCGATGCAGCCGACCAGCCCGGCGATCAGTAGCAGCCGCGCGGCGTTGATCGGCTCGCCGAACCAGATCATGCCGACGATGACGGTACCAAGCGCACCAATCCCGCCCCACACGGCATAAGCGGTGCCCATCGGGATCGACCGCGACGCCACCTCCAGCAGCCCCATCGACAGGCTGACCGAACCGAGGAAGGCCAGCGTCCACGGCAGGTTGCGGAACCCGTCGACGAAGCGCAGGCACGTGGTGAAACCGACCTCGAAGCAACCGCCGAGGATGAGCAGCGTCCACGCCATCAGGCTGCACCCGCCAGCACCGCGAGCGCGGCACCGTCTACCCGGTTGATCATCCAGTCGTCCATCGTCCGTGCTCCCAGCGCTCGATAGAATGCGATCGCCGGCGCGTTCCAGTCGAGAACCGACCATTCGAGCCGCGCGCAACCGCGCTCAATCGCGAGTGCGGCCAGCCGGGCGAGCAGCGCCCTGCCCAGCCCGGCGCCGCGCGCCTCGGGCTGGACGAACAAATCCTCTAGATAAAGCCCCGGCCGGCCCTCGAATGTCGAGAAATTGTGAAAGAACAGCGCGAAGCCGCGCGGCTGGCCGCCGATTTCGCCGATCAGCACCTCGGCGTACGGGCGCTCGCCGAACAGATGGCCGGCGAGCGCATCCTGGTCGAAGCGCACCTCGTGCGACAGCTTCTCATACGCGGCGAGCTGGCGGATGAAATCGGCGATCAGCGGCATGTCGGCCGGGGTCGCGGCGCGGATCGCAATGCTCACAGCGCCACCTCCGTTCCGGCCGCGGGGCGTCGGGCGACCACCAGGCATCCGGCCACGATCAAACCGGCGCCCGCCACCGTCAGCATCCCCAGCGTTTCATCGAAAATCCAGTAACCGAGCAGGCATGCCCAGATGAAGGCAGTATATTCCACCGCCGACAGATAGCTCGCTTCCGCCCGGGCATAGGCCCAGGACAGCAGCATCAGCGACCCGAACGACAACAGCGCCGCGACGCCGATCAGCGGTGCCGACCCGATCGGCGGCAACCGCTCGAAGAAGATCGGCGCGGCGACAAGCATGCAGACGCCCAGCGTCAGGTTGAGGAAGAACGCCACCTCCACCGGCCCGGCCAACTGCGCCTGCCGCCGCATCAGGATCAGGTTGTACGCATAGAGCGTCGCCGCGCCGAGGATGGCGAGCGCCGCCCACAGTACCTCCGGCCCGACCGCCACGCGCAGTTCGCCGGCAACGATAGTCAGCACCCCGGAAAAAGCGACCAGCGATCCGATCACCGCCCCGGCGCCGACCGCCTCGCCCAGCAGCAGCGCCGCGAGGAACAGGGTAATCAGCGGTGCGACGAAGGTCAGCGCAATGGCCGGGGCCAGCGGCATTCGCGCCAGCCCCCAGAAGAACAGTAGCACCGACAGACCGGCGACAAGGCCGCGCAGGACGTGAAGGCGCAGCACCTGCGGCGCCGGCCACCCGCGCCGGGCCACCAGGAACGGCCCGATGCCGATCGCGATGCCGACCAGGCTGCGCCACAGCACCGCATTGTAGAGGCCGATGTCGAGCGACAACTGCTTCATCGCCGCGTCCATGCCGGAAAAGGACAGCACGCCGATCGATGCGACCGCGAAGGCGATGACCGGCGGAGCAGGGCGCGGCGGCGACATGGCCGGCCGCATAGCCGAGTGCCGGCGCCTTGTCCCACCCCTTTAGCGCAGCGTCATCCGGTCCCCGTCGATCGCCACCGAACCCACCCGCGACAGGAAGGACTGGCCGAGCAGCGACACGTCCAGCCCCTCGCCGATGATCGCCGCACGCACCTGCCGCGCCTCGCCGCCGGCCACGGCGATCCGGTCGAGCACCACGGGCTTGCCGCGCACCGCGCCGGACGCGCCACGCCCGACAACGGCGAATTCCGCCGGGGAGAAATTGAGGCCGATCCGCCGCGCGTCGTCCACGGTCAATGCGACCAGCGACGCGCCGGTATCGACCAGGAAACGCACCGGCTGGCCGTCGACCCGGGCATCGACATAGAAATGGCCATCCGGATCTCGGCTGATCATGGTGCCGACCACCGCCAACCCCGGCGCCGTCGGCGCGGCTTCCGCCACAGACACCGCCGGCGTCGCTGCCGACGGGCTCGCCGGCTGGCTCTCGGGCAGGATCAGCCCCAGCGACACCCCAAGCGCAATCGCAAGCAGCAGCAGTCGAGTGGCCATCATCCCCCGCTAGCGGCAAAACGCTGCCGAACGATGGGGCATAACGGTGAACGCCGCTTTAGGCAGCCGCAGTCCGGTCCGTTCCGGACAGGATACGGCGCGCTCAGGCCGCCTGCTTCGCCTCGGCCGCCTCGATCTCAGCCGCCTTCGCCTCGACCAGCTTGACGATATGATCGACCATGTCGGCGTCGCTCACATGGTGGTCGGTGACGCCGGACAGATAGACCATGTGCTTGCCGGCACCGCCGCCGGTGATACCGATATCGGTCTCGCGCGCTTCGCCAGGGCCGTTGACGACGCAGCCGAGGACCGACAGCGACAGCGGCGTGCGGATATGCTGCAGCCGCTCCTCAAGCACCTGCACGGTGCGGATGACGTCGAAACCCTGGCGCGCGCAGGACGGGCAGGAAACGACGCGAACGCCGCGATTGCGGATGCCGAGCGCCTTTAAGATCTCGAAGCCGACACGGACCTCTTCCTCCGGCTCCGCCGACAGCGAGACACGGATAGTGTCACCGATGCCGTACCACAGCAGCGAACCGATGCCGATCGCCGACTTGACGGTACCGCCGATCAGCCCGCCCGCCTCGGTAATGCCCAGGTGCAGCGGGCAATCGACCGCCTCGGCCAATTGCTGGTAAGCGGCGACCGCCAGGAACAGGTCCGACGCCTTGACCGCGACCTTATAGTCGCGAAAGCCATAGTCTTCGAGGATGCGGATGTGGTCGAGGGCGCTTTCAACCAGTGCCTCCGGGCACGGCTCGCCATATTTTTCGAGCAGGTCCTTTTCCAGCGACCCGGCGTTGACGCCGATGCGGATCGCGCAGCCATTGGCGCGGGCGGCCGCCACCACTTCCCTCACCCGCTCGGCCGAACCGATATTGCCGGGGTTGATCCGCAGGCAGGCGGCGCCGGCATCGGCGGCCTCAAGCGCGCGCTTATAATGGAAATGAATGTCGGCGACGATCGGCACCCGCGAGGCGCGGACGATCTGCTTCAGCGCCGCCGTGCTTTCCGCGTCGGGGCAGGAGACGCGGATGATGTCGACCCCGGCATCCTCGCAGCGGCGGATCTGGGCGATCGTCGCCTTGGCATCCGATGTCAGGGTATTGGTCATCGTCTGGACGGTGATCGGGGCATCGCCGCCGACGGGGACGTTGCCGACCATAATCTGGCGGGATTGACGGCGTGTGATGTCGCGCCACGGACGAATGGACATGGGACTGTGCTCGAACCTCGTGATCGCGCCGCTATAGCGCGGACCGACCGGGGAAGCGAGGCCCGTCGGGCCGGCGCGCCCGGCGCACGAATCGCCGCTGATAGCCGGTCCGGCATTTGCGGCGGCAGCGGGCAGGCCCCTATCGTCGGCGCGGACGAAACAGGGGGCGTGATGACCAGCGGCTGGGCAAGGATGATGGCGGTCGGCGGCGGGTTGGCGTTGCTCGCCGGCTGCGCGGGGCACAAGGGCAAGCCGGTGCCGACACCGGCGCCCGCCCCTACCCCAACACCCGCTCCCGCGCCGACGCATCCGACGATCAATTCCGGCATCGGCGCGCAAGAGGCGGTGTGGCACCTGCGCGCCGCGCTCAACGTCGCGGCGCTAAGCTGCAATGATCGCGGACTCGCCGACCGCTACAACCGGCTGCTGCAGGACAAGAGAAGCGCGCTTGCCGCCGCCTATGCCGCCGAAACCGCTCGCTTCAGCACGGCTGCGCTCGATAGCCATATGACCCAGGTCTATAATTATTTCGCACTGCCGCGTGACCGCGCCGCCTTCTGCGCGGCGGCGGGCGAAGCGTTGGCCGGGGCCGGCACCGCCGATCTGCCCGGCTTCGCACCGGCGGCTCTGGAGCGGCTGGAGGCGCCGCCGGCACTACGGCACACCGCGACGGTGGCAGCGGCGCGGGTGGCTGCAGTGGGGTCGTGGCAGATCCAGCTCGGCGCCTACGGAAAACGCGCCAATGCCGAGGCGGCCTGGCGTCAGGTCAGCAACCGCCTGTCCGGTGCGGCCCGGACACCACGCTATGAGGCGGTCCCCGGCAAGCCCCTGACCCGCCTGCGCGTTGGTCCCGTCGCCGACCGCGCCGAGGCGGTGCGGCTGTGCGCCGCGGCGGCCGGCGCCGGCCTCGACTGCATGCCGATCGCGTCTTGAACGGGCGTGGGCGAGATACGACGCGACGAAAACCTAATCGCAATCAATTTGCCCGATTGCATCATCTTGATCGGCGAAATGTCAGCACTGGGAGCGCACACTGCACATGAGGGTCACCCCATTTTTCTGCGCGGCAATCATCGGCGCGATGATGCCAACCGTCGCTCTGGCCGACGACCCCAACGACGCGGCGATGCGCAACGCCGCCGCGCGGGCGCACGACCGCGAAATGACCCGCCAGCTTAACCGCGAGGAAGGTGCGCGAGTCCGTCAGCGTGACGCCCGTTCCACGCCGCGCTGGCGCGTGGCCGGCGACGATGAGCATCTTGCCCGTTCGCGAGACCATGAACGCGCCATGGCGGACTATGCCCGCAATCGCGCGCGGTACGAACGGGACATGCTCAGGTGGCGCCGCGCCGTTGCCGCGTGCCGCGCCGGCGACTATTTCGCCTGCGACAACTAAAGCACAATAACAGCCCCCGGGCTGGATACTGTCTCCGCCCGACGCTTCAGACCATTTCCTTCAATGGCACCGCCGCGTCGGCCAGCTTCGCCGGGGCAATGATCGCGCCTTCCAGCACCAGCTTGCGGCCCTGGACATAGTCCTTGGTCGCGTTGACGCAGTCGAGAGCGACGACGCGCCCGCCCTTCAGGTAGACAACCGAGAAGCTGCGCGTCGCCGGATCGCCGCGCAACACCGCTTGGTCATGGCCGGTCGACAGGCCGACGGTCTGCAGCCGCAGATCATACTGATTGGACCAGAACCACGGCACCGCGTCGTAAGCCGCCGCCTCGCCGGCGATCGCCTTGGCAACGGCGGTCGCCTGATCCGTCGCATTCTGCACCGATTCGAGCCGGATCGTCGCGCCGTCGGCAAAGCGATTGGCGTGGGCGGCGCAGTCCCCGACCGCATAGATGTCGGCCAGGCTGGTCCGCCCCTGCGCGTCGACAGCGACGCCATTGTTGCCTTCGGCCCCGGCGGCGATCAGCGGTTCGACCGCCGGGATGATGCCGATGCCGACGATCACCATCTCGGCCGGTAACACCGTGCCGTCGACCAGTCTGACCCCGGTCGCGCGGCCGTCCGCCCCTTCGATGCAGTCGACGCCGACGCCGGTCCGCAGATCGACGCCGTGGGCGCGGTGCTCCGCCTCGTAGAAACGCGACAGCGGTTCGCCGGCGACGCGGGCGAGCACGCGGCCCTGCGCCTCCAGCACCGTCACCTGCTTGCCCAGCTTGGTCAGCACTGCCGCCGCTTCCAAGCCGATATACCCGCCGCCGATCACCACCACCCGCATAACGCCGGGCAACTCGGCGATCATCCGATCTACGTCGGCGCGGTTGCGCACCGCATGGACCCCCGCCAGATCATTGCCCGCGCAGCCCAGCCGGCGCGGGCTGCCCCCGGTCGCCCAGACCAGCGCGCCGTAGCCCAGCGTCGATCCGTCCGCGAAGGTCACCCTCTTCGCCGCCGGGTCGACGGCAACGACGCGCTCGCCCAGCCGCATCGTCACCTGCCGCTCGTCCCAGAAAGCGGCGGGACGGATCAGGATTCGTTCGAAAGGCTTCTCGCCGGACAGATAGTCCTTGGACAGCGGCGGGCGCTCATAGGGCAGTTCCGGCTCGTCGCCGACAATGACAATGCTGCCGTCGAACTTCGCCTGCCGCAGCGCGATCGCCGCCTGCGCGCCGCCATGCCCGGCGCCGACGATCACCACATCCGCCCGCTCGCTCATCCGTTCAACCTCCCCCCATGCCAGCGGAGATGATCCGCCATGAATGTCGAAATGAAATAATAGCTGTGGTCGTAGCCCTCCCGGATGCCGAGGTTGAGCGCAATGCCGGCATTGGCGCAGGCGCGCTCCAGCAGTTCGGGCCGCAGCTGCTCCGCCAGGAACGGGTCGGCGCTGCCCTGGTCGACCTTCAGCGCGTCGACCCTCGCGCCGTCCTCGATCAGCGCCACCGCGTCATGCCGCCGCCAGGCCGCCCGATCAGGGCCGAGATAGCCGCCGAGCGCCTTCTCCCCCCAAGGCACCTGTGACGGCGCGACGATAGGCGCGAAGGCGGAAATCGCGCGAAACCTTTCGGGGTGGCGCAGGCCGATGGTCAGCGCCCCGTGCCCGCCCATTGAATGGCCCATGATCCCCTGCCGCGCCGTATCGACCGGGAAATATGCAGCGATCAGCGCGGGCAACTCCTCCGTCACATAGCTCCACATGCGGAAATGCCGATCGAACGGAGCCTCGGTCGCGTCGACGTAGAACCCTGCGCCCTGCCCAAAGTCGTAGGTATCGTCGTCGGGCACATCCGCGCCACGCGGGCTTGTGTCCGGCGCGACGAACACCAGCCCCAGCTCGGCGCAGGCGCGGCGATACTCGCCCTTCTCGGTCACATTGGCATGGGTGCAGGTCAGGCCGGACAGATACCAGACGACCGGCAGCTGCGCCCCCGGCGCATGCGGGGGGACATAGACTGAAAAGGTCATGGCAGTACCGGTCGCGGTCGAATCGTGGCGGCAGACATGCTGCACGCCGCCAAACGCCATATTGGTCGAAACCGTCTCGATCGTCGCCTCCTCTTGCGCCTGTCAGCGGAACACCACGGTCCGCAGCCCGTTCAGCAGCACTCGCCGCTCCGCCACCCAGCCGACGGCGCGGGCCAGCACCTGCGCCTCGACATCGCGGCCGATGCGGATCAATTCGTCGACCCCGCGCCGATGGTCGACGCGCTCGACCGCCTGCTCGATGATCGGCCCTTCGTCCAGATCGGCGGTGACGAAATGGGCGGTCGCGCCGATCAGCTTGACGCCCCGCTCGTGGGCGCGGTGATAGGGCCGCGCGCCCTTGAATCCGGGCAGGAAGCTGTGGTGGATGTTGATGCAGCGCCCGGCCAGCCGCTCCGTCAGCCCGGCCGACAGGATGCGCATGTAGCGGGCAAGTACCAGATATTCCGCCCCGGTCTCGCCGACCAGCGCCTCCAGCGCCGCTTCCTGCGCCGCCAGCCCGTCCGCCCCGACCGGCAGGTAATGATACGGGATGCCGTGCCATTGGGTCAGCGCGCGCATCCCGTCATGATTGGAAACGACACCGACGATGTCGATCGGTAGCGCCCCGGTCCGCCAGCGGTGGAGCAGGTCGTTCAGACAATGCGACGCCTTCGACACCGCGATCAGCATGCGCGGCCGCTCGCTGCTGTCGGTCAGCGTCCAGGTGAAGCCGTACCGCCCCGCCACCGGCGCCAGTGCCGCTCGCAACGCGGCGCCGTCCGCTGGAAAGCGCGGGCCGCCGGCGCGGAAGGCGACGCGCATGAAGAACCGCCCGGTTTCCAGATCGGCATATTGCTGGCTGTCGAGGATGAAGCCGTCACGCTCGGCCAGCGCCCCCGCCACGGCGGCGACGATGCCCACGCGGTCGGCGCAGGTGAAGGTCAGGATCCAGGACAGGGCCGCCATCGCGTCAGTAGAGGATGACGCTGCGGATGCTTTCCCCGGCATGCATCAGCTCGAAACCCTTGTTGATCTCGTCCAGGCTCAGCACATGGGTGATCATCGGGTCGATCTCGATCCGGCCGTTCATGTACCAGTCGACGATCTTGGGCACGTCGGTGCGCCCCTTGGCGCCGCCGAACGCGGTGCCGCGCCAGTTGCGGCCGGTGACCAGCTGAAACGGCCGGGTGGCAATCTCCTTGCCGGCCTCGGCTACGCCGATGATGATGCTGGTGCCCCAGCCGCGGTGGCAGGCTTCCAGCGCGGTCCGCATCACCTCGGTATTGCCGGTCGCGTCGAAAGTGAAATCGGCGCCGCCGTCGGTCAGCGCCAGCACCTCGGCGATCACCTCCTCGCGCGATTTGCCCTTGCCGTTGACGAAATCGGTCATGCCGAACCGGCGGCCCCATTCCTCGCGGTCGGGATTGATGTCGACGCCGATGATCTTGCCGGCCCCGGCCAGCCGCGCGCCCTGCAACACGTTCAGGCCGATGCCGCCCAGGCCGAACACGACGACGCTGTCACCAACCTGCACCTTGGCGGTGTTGACCACCGCGCCGACGCCGGTGGTCACCCCGCATCCGATGTAGCAGCTGGTCTTGAACGGCGCGTCCTCGCGGATCTTGGCGACCGCGATCTCCGGCAGCACGGTGAAGTTCGAGAAGGTCGAGCAGCCCATATAATGGTGGATCGGCTGCCCCTTGTAGCTGAACCGCGTGGTGCCGTCGGGCATCAACCCCTTGCCCTGGGTGGCGCGGATCGCGGTGCACAGGTTGGTCTTGCCGGACAGGCACGACTTACACTGGCGGCATTCCGGCGTGTAGAGCGGGATGACATGGTCGCCCGGCACGACGCTGGACACCCCCGCGCCGACCTCGCGGACGATGCCGGCGCCTTCATGGCCGAGGACGCTCGGGAAGATC
The DNA here is from genome assembly GCF_004796535.1 of Sphingomonas flavalba. Classification (GTDB taxonomy): domain Bacteria; phylum Pseudomonadota; class Alphaproteobacteria; order Sphingomonadales; family Sphingomonadaceae; genus Sphingomonas_L; species Sphingomonas_L flavalba. Next base: position 125,459 of record NZ_SPHY01000009.1, read on the forward strand.
CCTTCCGAATCGAAGCCGTCCAGCGTGTAGGCGTCGGTATGGCAGATGCCGGTCGCCATGATCTCGACCAGAACTTCGCCCGCCTTCGGGCCTTCAAGGTCAAGCTCGACGATCTCAAGCGGCTTCTTCGCCTCGAACGCCACCGCCGCACGCGTTTTCATGCCAGTCTCCCTGCTTCGGTCGCGTCCCCTCTAACCGGTCAGCCCATGGCGATAAACCGCTATCGTGCGGCGGTAGCCGGGTGCTGCTCGTCCATCGCGGCGCGGACGGCCGCCGCCGCGCTGTTCAGCGCGGCCATCAGCGCTTCGGCGTCCGCCAGCGTCGAATCCGCCCGCATCGTCCGCCGCGCCGACGCTTCAAGCCGCCGGGCGCAGGCAGCGCTCGCTCCCCCAGCCAGCGCATGCGCCTCGCGGCGAAGGGTTTCCAGGTCGTCGGCCGCCAGCGCCGCCTTCAGCACCCCGGCCCGTCCGGCGCCGTCCGCCAGGAACAACTCGAGCAGCCGCCGCATCCCGTCGTTACCGACCAGCGCTGCCGCTTCGGCCAGCGCGACCCGGTCGATATCGGGCGGCTCGATGCTGAATCTGGCGATTTTCGCCAGCGTCTCCGCCAACCGTGTCCGGTCGATCGGCTTGCCGATTATCGCTTGGAACCCCGCCTCGGCAAAGCCGTCCAGCGCCTCGACCTGCGGGTCGGCGGTAATCGCGATGATCGGCACGGCGCCGCGGGTGCCCGGCATCTGGCGAATCGCCAGTGCCGCTTCGATGCCGTCCATCAGCGGCATCTGCAGGTCCATCAGCACCGCGTCATAGCCCCCCTGCCGCGCGGCAGTCAGCGCAGCATGACCGTCATCGACGGTCACCGCCCGGTGGCCCATTCGCTTCAACAGCGTAGCGATCAGCAGCCGGTTGACCGGGTTATCCTCCGCGACCAGCAGTGACAGCGGCCGTTCGTGCAGCGGCTCCAGCGGCACGACATCCGCAGGGATCGGGATCTCGCCCGTCGCCGGCAGGGTTAGCGTGAAGCGGAAGCAGGATCCGGCACCGACTTCGCTTTCGGCGGACAACGTGCCGCCCAGCGCCTCGACCAGCCGCCGCGCTATCGTCAGGCCCAGCCCGGTTCCGCCAAAGCGGCCGGAAATCGCGGCATTGGCCTGGGCAAACGGCTCGAAGATCGTGTCCAGCGCCGCTTTCGGGATGCCGATACCCTGGTCGCGCACCGCGAATTGCCAGCGGTCGCCCGGCGCCCATTGTACCCGAACCTCGATCTGCCCTTCGGCGGTGAACTTCACCGCATTGCCGACGAGATTGCCGAGCACCTGGCGAATCCGCGTCGAATCGCCGATCACCCCGGCCGGCTCCGGTCCGTCGAACAGCGTGACGATCGCCACGCCGCGCGCCGCCGCGCCGCTCTGGAACAGCGACACCACTTCCCGCACCATCGCGCGCAGGTCGAACGGCGCCGCCTCGATGCGAACGGCGCCCGCCTCCAGCTTGGCGACATCCAGCACGTCGTCCAGCATTCGCATCAGCGTACGCGATGATCCTTCCAGCGCCTCGATGAAACGGCCGCGCTCGGCCGCCGAGCGAGTATCGCGCAGCAGCCCGATCATGCCCAGGATGCCAGTCATCGGCGTGCGGATCTCATGGCTGATCATCGCCAGGAAATCGCTGCGCGTCCGCGCCGTCGCCTCTGCCGCGTCGCGTGCCGCAACCAGCGCCGCCTCCAGCCGCTGGTGCCGCTCGACGTCGCGCAGCACCGACAGCACGCGGGGTCCGTCAGGCTCGATGTCGATCAGCCGGGATTTCGCCTCCATCCACAGCCAGCTTCCGTCCTGGCGGCGCACCCGCATCCGGTGGGTCGTGTCGCGCCCGGGGTTGCGCAGAATCGTCTCGCGGATCAGCCGCCGCCCCTCGACGTCGTCGGGGTGGATCAGCCCGGCCAGCGGCCGGCCGACAATATTCTCCGGCCGATAGCCGAGCGCCTCGCGGATCGACGGCGACGCATAATAGCAGACCGTGTCAGCGTCGGTCTTCAGGATCACGTCGGTGACGTATTCGGCGATGGTGCGGAAACGCTGCTCGCTGTCGGCCAGCGCTATTTCGCTGACCTTGCGCGCGGTGATGTCGCGGATCGCGCCGGCGGCGCCGAGCAGCGCGCCGTCGGGGCTGCGTTCGTTCTCGGCGGTCACCTCGCACCAGCGGATCGCGCCGTCGCGGCGGCGGCAGCGCAATTCCACCCGGCACTGCCCGGCGCGGCCGGCGAACAGCGGCCACAGCGCCTCGCGCACCGCCGCCCGGTCGTTCGCCGCGACGAAGCGCAGGAAGGACCGGCCGTAGCTCGCTTCGACACCATAGCCGGTCAGCCGCTCCCAGGCCGGGTTGAGCAGGGTCATCCGCCCTTTCAGGTCGGTGCGGAAGATGACCTCGCCCAGATTGTCGACCAGCGAGCTGAACTGCTCGCGGCTCGCCTCCAGATCGCGTGAGATGCGGCGGATATGCGCCAGGCTGCCGGCCACCGGCGCCGAAGACAGGATCAGTACCACGCAATAGAGTTCGAGGAACTGCAGTTGTCGCGGCCAGCTGTCGTAAAGAAACGCCGCCGGGCCATAGCCCATATGGGTCAGCGGCAGCGCTACCGCCGCCGACGCCGCCACCGCCAGCGCAGCGCCCAGCGGACCCAGCACCAGCGTCGCCACCACCACCGCCGGCGGCAGCAGGTACAGCGTCGGCCCGGCACCGACGCTGAACACCGCGACCGCCACCGCCAGCACCAGCGCGGTCACCCAGACGACGGTGAACAGGCGCGGGCGCTCGGTCGGCGGCGCGGCGCGATAATCGGCGATCTGGACGATCAGGGGCACGAACAGCATCATCGCCAGCCCGTCGGAGACCAGCCAGCGGCCGAACTGGGTCAGCAGCGCCTCGTCGTGATAATAGGCGATTGTCGGCGCGCCGATCAGCGCCGACACGACGCCGCCGAACAGCGCCGCCAGCGCGATACGCAGGATATAGCTCGGCCGCGCGAAGGACGGGCCATGTGGAAACAGCCACCGCAACACCGCCAGATTGACGCCGACGCTGGCGATATTGGCCGCCGCCATCAGCAGCGCCGGCAGCAGCATCTCGCCCCGCGCCATATTGGCGAGCGCGGTCGCCAGACAGCCGACAAGGATGATCGGCACCGGCTTCAGGTCGGGGCGGATGACAAGCAACGCGACCAGAAACGCATTGGGCAGCCACAGCACCGCCAGATGGCTCTGGCTGGTTGGCAGCAAGCTGAGCAGGCCGCCCGCCATGCCGATGCCGGCGGCGATGACCAACCCGACGCCGGGCGTGCGGGCCACCGGTTGGGGGTCGGGAGGACGGGCGATGCCCATGTCCCGCCGCCGGTCAGTCCGGCTGAACGTCGAGCGAGCGGTAGAGCAGCACGGCCTGGGTCCGGTTGCTGACTTCCAGCTTGCGGAAGATCGCGGCGAGATGCGACTTCACCGTCGGTTCGGCGATGCCCAGGTCATAGGCGATCTGCTTGTTCTGCCGCCCGCCGGCGATCGCCCGCAGCACGCGCAGTTGCGCCGCCGACAGGCTCGACAGCTTGTCGAGCACCGGATCCGGCGCGTCGTCCTCCAGCACGGTGCCGGGGAAGGCGGCCTCGCCGCCGACAAGCTGGCGCAGCGATTCGATCATGTCGCTCATCGCGGCGGACTTGGGGATGAACCCTCTGGCGCCGTAATGCGCCGCTCGCCGGATGACCGCGGGGTCCTCGCGGCTCGACACCACCGCCACCGTCGCCTTGGGCAGGACGTGGCGCACCAGCATCAATCCACCCATTCCGGCAACGTCCGGCAGCATCAGGTCGAGCAGCACCAGATCGAAAGGTTCCGCCTTCGCCTTGGCCTCCGCCTCGCCCAAAGTCCCGACTTGTTCGACGACGGCCGAAGGGTCGACCGCGCGTGTCGCCATGGCCAACGCGGCGCCACACATCGGATGATCGTCTACTATCAGGACCTTATATGCCAAGCTCGCCTCTTTTCCCGGTCGGCAGGAGCACCTCCGTCACGTGGGGGTCGCATGTGAAGCGTCGCGCGGCGAATACGTCAAGCCCCTGTTCCACAATATCCTTTTACGGAACAGTCCGCGCGGCTCACCGCGCGCCGATCGCCCGCCAGCTATCGGCGATCTCGGCGACATTGGTCGCCACCCGGCGCAACTGCTCCGCGTCCAGGGCCAGGCTCGCCTCCATCACCGTCTCACGGGCGCCGCGATAGAAGCGCGACAGGGTTTCGGCAACCGTGCCGCCACGCTCGAAATCCAGCCCGGATTCCAGCGCGAACAGCAGCGCCAGCGCCTTGGTCAGATTGGCGCTCTTGGCCGGGTGGTCGCGCTGCTCGGTGGCCAGCGCGCCCAGCCGCAGGCTGCGCAGCAAGTCGTCGAACAGCAGGCAGATCAGCCCGTGCGGCGACGCGCCGTTGATCCGGCTGTTGATGTCGACCTGACGATAGGTTTCGCCGGGGTCGGCGAGCAGGCGTGTCGCGTACATGTCAGTTGCCGTTCGCGTTGGTCCAGATCTTCACTTGCTGCTCAAGGAAGCTCTGGGTCGCCTTGTAGGCGGCAACGCGCGCGTCCATCGACGCAAACTGACGGGTCATCTGCTCGCGGGCCTGGTCCTGCCGGGTCTGCAATTCGTCCTGCCGGTCGGCCAGCGCCGCGCGCTGGCGTGTATAGCGATCGGTGCTGGCACCCAGCCCGTCGGTCTTGCTGGTGATCTGCGCCGCAAGCTGCTCCATCAGCGCGCCCAGGCCGAGGTCGATCGACACCGTCGTCGCCGTCACGTTGCCGGACACTTTCAGCACCAGTCCGGCCGCGGCCGAATCCGCCGCCGCATAGAGCAGGTCGCCGATCGCCGTCGCCGGTTTGCCAGCGATCATGCCGGATGCCGGCTGGTCACCCGCCGCCGCGACGACGTCGGTCACCGCATAGGTGCCAAGCGCCGTCTTGCCCGGCGCCGAGGTGACGGAAAGCAGCGGGCTTGCGCTGGTCTGCGACGGGTTGAACATCGCCTCGACCACGTCCGGCCAGTTTGCCAGCGCCTTGTTGAGTGCGGCGCTGTCGACGCTCAGCGTCCCGTCCCGGTTGGTCCTGACGCCGATCTCGGCCAGCGTCTTGGGCGCGCCGGCCGGCACGTTGGCCAGCAACTGGGTGGATGTCAGCGTCGCCAGCCGCTGGGCCATCGCCCGCACCGCCGGGTCGCCGTTCAGCATCCCGGTCTTCGGGTCGGTATCGGTCTTCAGCAGGCTCTTCAGCTCGTTATAGGCGCTGGCGAAATCGTTGACCGCCTGGCCGATCGCGTCGGTCGGACGCTTGGCGGTCAGCGACACCGTCGTCCCCGCCGCCGCCTTGATCAGGTTGAGCTGGACGCCGGGTATCAGGTCGTCGATGCTGTTGGTCGCGCGCTGGGCGACGATGCCGTCGACCGCGACGATGCTGTCGACCGCCTTGCGACCCAGCGTCATTCCGGCTGCGCCGGGGTTGAACGCCAGCGCCGCCAGCCCTTCGTCCCCCGGCGTCTCGGCGACGTCGACGGTGAACGCCATCGCCGCCCCGGTCGGCCCCTTCAGCGACAGAGACGCACCACCTTCGCCGGCGACAATCGTCGCGGTAACGCCGATATTGGCGGCATTGATCGCCTGGGCGATCCCGGCCAGGCTGTTGTTGTCGCTGCCGATCGCGATCGTCACCGGCGCCCGGTCCGGATCGGCGGCGAAGCCGGTCATTGCGGTGTCCGCCCAACTGGCCGCGCCGAAAGTGAAGGTCAGCGATCCGGTGCCCACCGGCGCGGTCCGGCCCGCCGCCACCGGGGCGGAGGTCAGCAACTGACCGGCGGCAAGCTGGCGCACCTCGACCTCGGCGGCGAAATTGCCGAGATGGGCACCGGCCAGCGCGGAACTGGTGACGATGCCGGTGTCGGAACTGACTGGCTGGGTCATCAGCATGCCGCTGGCGAGCAGGCTGTTCAGCGACGTCGAGAAGCTGCTGATCCCGCTCTTCAACGCGCTTACCGCGGAAATCCGGGCGGTCAGCGCGCTGTCCTGGTCGGCCAACGCCTTGGCCTTGCCGTCGAACTGGGCGGATATCAGGTCCGACACCAGCTTGGCGGTGTCGATGCCGGCGCCGACGCCCAGCGCGGAGGTGATCGAAGTCGTGGTCATGCTTCTCGCCTTGCTCTCCCCCGCAATTCGGCCGCGCGGCGCGAATCTTTAGGAATTTCGCTGCAACACGCCGTTTTCGTCGAAGCGCGCCGTGTCCGGCACCAGCACGCTCGGCGGCGCGCCTCCAACGCGCTGGTTGAGGCCGAAGACGAAGGCGAGCACGGTGGCGATCGCGACATACAGGTCGTCGCGGATCTGCTGCCCCTCGCGGCTGGTGTAATAGACGGCGCGCGCCAGCGCCGGATATTCCAGCACCGGCTTGCCCAGCTCCGCCGCCAGTTCGCGGATCGCGAAGGCGGTGGCACCGCGCCCCTTGGCGACAACCACCGGCACCTCGTCGCGCCCGCGCTCATAGCGCAGCGCGACGGCGAAATGGGTCGGGTTGGTCAGCACGACATGGGCGCCTCCCACCGCCTTGCGCGCGCCGCCCTTCAATATCTCGTGCTGGCGCCGGCGCAGCGCCGCCTTCATTTCGGGAGAGCCTTCGGCCTCCTTGTGCTCGTCGCGGATTTCCTTCTTGCTCATCTTCAGCTTGGTGAACAGGCGGATCATCTGGATCGGCACGTCGACGCCGGCGATCAACATCAGCCCACCGGCCATGGTCAGCAGCACGACGACCAGCATGTTGCCAAGCGCCGCGACCGATCCCTCGATATTGCCGGTGACCAGCCCCAGCGCGTCGTTGCGCACCGACCACAGCAGCCAGGCGCCGATCGCGCCGAGCAGCAGCACCTTCAGCAGCGACTTGCCCAGCTCGATCAGCCCCTGCATGCCGAATATGCGCTTCAGGCCGCTGCCCGGGTTGATCCGCGATCCCTTGAACGCCAGCAGCGACATGTTGAACCGCGTCGGCCCCAGCCCGGCCTGGCTCAGCACCGCCGCGGCCATGGTCAGCCCGAACAGCGCGGCCAGCGATGGCGCCAGCTTCAGCCCGGTGGCGAGCAGCGGGCGCAGCGGCTGGAAATCGTCGATGTCGCCGCGCCCGAAACGCAGGCTTTCGATCATCACCGCCTTCAGCGCGGCGATCAGCGACGGCCCGGCGAACGCCAGCCAGGCGCAGCCGACCAGAACGACGGCGGCGGTCGCGAACTCCTTGGAGCGCAGCACCTCGCCCTTTTCGATGGCGTCGTTGCGCCGCTTCGGTGTCGGTGCCTCTGTCTTTTCGCCGAAATCCTCCGCCATCAGCCGAGCACCAGCGTCTGGGCGGCCTGCAATCCTTCGCGGACGATGGTGCCCATATAGTCACCGATGACCGGGAAGGCGATCGCCAGTGCGACGATGCCGATGACCAAGCTGGCCGGCAGGCCGATGGCGAACAGGTTCAGCGCCGGAGCGGAACGCGACAGCATGCCGACGATCAGGTTCAGGCACAGCAGGATGAAGCCGACCGGCAGCGCCAGCAGCAGCCCGGCGGCAAAGGCATAGCCGCCGAACAGCGCGATCGCCTGCAGCCGCCCCGCCTCCAGCCAGGCGCCGCCCGGCGGCAACACGCCGTAGCTGCGCACCAGCAGGTCGACGAGGACAAGATGCCCGTCGGCGGCGAGGAACAGCAGGGTCAGAACGATCGCCATGAACTGGCCGAGCGCCGGGGTCGCCTGGCCGTTCTGCGGGTCGACGGCGCTGGCGAAGCCGATGCCCATCGTCGTGCCGATCGCCTCGCTGGCGATCAGCGGCCCGGCAAAGGCGATCTGGATGATGAAGCCAAGCGCCAGCCCGACCAGCGCCTCCTGCGCCACCGCCAGGATGGTCGCGAGGGCGAATACCTGCCCGGGCGGCGTTAGTTGCACGTTGTTGACCACCAGCACGCCGATCCCGGCGGCCAAGAGGATGCGGACCTGTACCGGCACCGCGACCGCCCCGAACACCGGCGCCGCGATGAACGCCGCGCCGATCCGCACCATCACGAACAGCAGCGCCCACAGGCCCGGTTCGACCGAAGGCAGGCCGAGGCCGAGCATCGCTAGCGCACGAGGTCCGGTATGCGGTCGAAGATCGACACGGTGAAGTCGGTCAGCAACCCCATGATCATCCCGCCGAAGATGACCAGCGAGAAAGCGACGACCGCCAGCTTCGGCACGAAGCTCAGCGTCTGCTCGTTGATCGACGTCGCCGCCTGCACCATGCCGAGCAGCAGGCCGGCGAGCAGCGCCGGGATCAGCACCGGCGCCGTCGCCAGCGCCAGTACCCACAGCGCCTCGCGCGCGACGGTCAGGAAATAGCTCGCGTCCATCGCCCGGCTAACTCACGAAACTGCCGGCAAGCGATCCCATCGTCAGCGCCCAGCCGTCGACGAGGACGAACAGCAGCAGCTTGAACGGCAGCGATATGATCGTCGGCGACAGCATCATCATGCCCAGCGCCATCAGGATCGACGCGACCGCCAGGTCGATGACCAGGAACGGCAGGAAGATCAGGAAACCGATCTGGAACGCCGTCTTCAACTCGGACGTGACGAAGGCCGGCAGCAGTACGGAGAACGGCACGTCCTGCGGCTTGGCGAACGGTCCGACCTTGGCGATGTTGGCGAACATCGTCACGTCCTTGACCCGCGTCTGCTTCAACATGAAGCCGTGGAGCACGTCGCCGCTGCGCTCGACCATCTCGGTCGCGCCGATCCGGTCGGCGGCGTAAGGCTCGATCGCCGTCTTGTTCACCTGGCTCAGCGTCGGCGCCATCACGAACAGGGTCAGGAACAGCGCGAGGCCGGCCAGCACCTGGTTGGGCGGCGTCTGCTGCAGGCCAAGCGCCTGGCGCAGGATCGACAAGACGATGATGATCCGGGTGAAACTGGTCATCATCAACAGCAGCGACGGCAGTACCGTCAGCAGCGACATCAGGATCAGGATCTGCAGCGACAGCGCCATCGGCGCTTCCTTGCCGCCCAGTTGGCCCATCGCCCGATCGAGCGCGTCCGCCACTCCCGGCGCGGCCGGCGCGGCCGGTACCACCGGCGCCGCCTGCGCGAACGCCGGCCCCGCAATCACCAGCGCCGCCAGCAGCAAAGCCAGCACCACGCCCCACCGCAGCCAGGCTCCCGCACCCGTCCATCCGGAGCACAGCCGAGGGACGCACAATGAAAGAAGGCCCCAGCCCCATCCATCCCGAGCGCAGTCGAGGGACGCACAATGAAAGAAGGCCCCAGCCCCGTCCATCCCGAGCGCAGTCGAGGGACGAACAGCAGAAGAAGGCTCCAGCCCCCTAACCCTGGAAAGGCTGGCAAAAGCAGGCACGCCACCAAGCGGCATCATTCGGTCGGACATCGCCTCACTCGGCCTTGTCGATCAGGGTCACGCCGCCGCGCCCGACGGCGACCAGCAGCTTGCGCCCCTCGAACTCGATCACCGCCAGGCGCAGGCCCGGCGACACGATCATCGTTTCCTTGACCGCCATCATCCGGTCGCCGCTCGCGCCCGGCAGGCGGGTCTCCAGCTTGCGCCACACCCACAGGCAGCCGAACAGCAGCCCGCAGACCAGCGGCAGCAGCAGCACCAGTTTCAGCAGGTAGGTCCAGATCACGGCTGGACCGTGGTCGCCGCCTGCGGGTCGGCAAGCTCGGTGATGCGGATGCCGAACCGGTCGCCGACCGTCACCACCTCGCCCCGGCCGATCAGCGTGCCGTTGACCAGCACGTCGAGCAGCTCGTTGGCGTGGCGGTCCAGCTCGACGACGCTCGATTCGCCGATCGCCAGCAGCTCGCGCAGCTTCAGGTTGGTCGCCCCGACCTCCACCGACAGGCGGACGTCGACGTCCTGCAGCAGGCGGAAATTGGCCGCAACCCCGGTATCGACCGGGAAGGCACCGCTCATGTCACTCATGCTATGTCCTCATCTGGCAAGGTTTCGATCCGCGCGACGCGCAGCGCGGCACGGCCGTTGGCGGCGCCGACGGAGCCGCGTGCGAAGCGGTTGTCGGCAACGAACAGCGGAATTTCGGGCCCGAAGCTGATCGGGATGATGTCGCCGGGCTTCAGCGCGACCAGCCGCGATAGCTGGATCACCGGCTCCGCCAGCACCGACCGCACCGGCAGCTTCACTTCCATCACCGCGCGGGTCAGGCCGGAAAACCATGCCGGGTCGCCGCCGCGCTTGCCCTTGACCCGGGCGCCGAGCGCCCCGGCCACCGGCTTCAGCGCCGCCGCCGGATAAAGGATATCGATCGCCACCGACCGGCTGTCGGCCAGTGCGATCGCGAAACGGGTAGCGACGACACGGTCCTCGCCGTCGATGTCGGGGATCATCACCGGATTGGTCTCGAACCGCTCGAAGGCGAAGGCGATCTGGGCGACTTCGCCCCAGGTCGCGGCCAGCCGCTCGGCGATGCCCCTGCCGATCCGGCGGATGATCGCCTCGGCGCTCGCCGGCAGTTCGGCCGGCAGCGGCGACGGTACCTGGCCGGTGCCGCCGTAGAACAAGTCAAGCAGTTCGAACACCATCGGCCCGTCGATGACGGCGACCGCATGGCCGGCCAGCGGCGGCATGGTGATCAGCGCATAGGCCGCTAGCGCATCGCCGCGCCCGTCGAGATAGGCGTCGAGGCGGACGACGCTCAGCGGCTCGGCGGCGATCCGCACCGGCCGGCGCAGCATCGGTTCAAGCAGGTGGCGCAGCGAACGGGCGAAATGGCCGCTCAGCGTCTGCAGCGCATGCAGGTCGCCCAGCGCGTTGCGCGGCCCGGCGCCGCCAAGCACTGCCGCGTGGCGCGGCGTCTTGGCGTCATCGCCGGGCGCAGTCTCTTCCTTCAGCATCGGCTATCGTTCGCCCCCACTCGTTATGGTTACTGAACGATAAAATTGGTAAAATAGACGTTACCGATACCGCCGAATCCCTCTTTTTCTTTCAGGACCTGGTTGATCGAGGCGACCAGCCGCCCCTGGAGCTGGCGCTTGCCCTCCGGCGTGAACACCTGTGCCTCGTCGGTGTCGCTCAGCGTCATCAGCACGGCGGACCGCACCGCCAGTTCGTTGGCTTCGACATTCTTGATGACGCGGCCGTCGTAATTGGTCGAAACCGCAAGTCCAATCTGGATGAAATGCGCGCTGTTGCGCAGGTTGGACGTGAACTCCTTCTCCAGCTGGTAGTAGGTCGACGCGTATTTCGACCCGCCCTCGCCGCCCTCGCCCTTCGCCGGCGCGGCGCCGTGGTCGCCGCCTTCTTCGGCCTCCGCCGCCTTCTGCTCGCCCTTCAGCACCAACTGCGGCTGGTCCGGCTTGGCTGCCTTGCCTCCGCCGGCCAGCCCGCCATTGGCGAAATAGAGCCCGGCACCGGCGCCACCGCCGACCAGCGCGGCCACGCCGACCCCGGCGAGCAGCAGCTTCAGCATCTTGCTCTTCTTCTTCACGGGCGTCTCGGTCTTGGCGTCTTCACTCACGGTTCTGGTCCTCGATCATCGGTTGCGGTTCAGGCGATGCGGCCGCTCGGGCCCGCGTCGTCGGTTGCGGGCGCCACGGCGGCCGGGGCCGGCGCGGCGGGAATGCGTTCAGGCACGGTACGGCGCTGGTCCGAAGCCTGCCGGTCCTGCTGCTGGACGCCGGTGTCGCCCAGCTTCAGCCCGCGCGCGTCGGCCAGTTCGGCCAGTCGCGGCGCGGCATCGGCCAGCAGACTGCGCGCCTGCGCGGTCTCGGTGGCGAAGGCGACGTGGATACGGTCGCCGTCATGCCGGATCCTGACCTCGACACCGCCCAGCGCGTCGGGGCGCAGCTTCAGATGGGCGATGCGACTGCCCTCGGCGCGCTGTGCGTCGATCCGGTCGACCAGCGCCTCGATCCATTCGGCCCGGCCGGTGTCGAGTGGCGGCGCGCGCAGCACGGCAACCGGCGGCTCGACGCGGGGCGGCGCCCCGGTCAGCGTCGCGCGGATGCCGCCCAGCGCCTGGGCGAAGGCATCGCCGGCCCGCTCGGTCTCGGCCCGGTCGCCGCTGTCGCCGGTGACCAGCGCAGCCAGCATCTGGGCGGCGGCGGCATCGCTGCGCGGCGGAGAAGCGGGAATCGATGATGCGCGCGCGGCACTCGTCGTCGGCGCGGCACCCGGCGCCCGCTGCCGAGGCAACGAGGTCGGCTGCCCGGCGACAGCGGCGGGCGGAGCCTTGGCCTCCACCGGCGCGCTATCCGCAACGACGCTGTCCTCCGAAACCGCCACGGCCGCGACCGGCACCGGATCGGCGGTGACGGGCACAGCCAGGGGCAGCACCGTCCGCACCGACGCCGGCGTCGTCGGTGGCGGCGGCGTGACAGCGACCACCGGATCGGCATCGACGACCGGCGGCGGCATTACCGGCGCGGCAATCGCCGGCGGCGGCACGATCGGATCCATGGCCGGATCGGCGGGTGGATCGGCGGGCGCGTCCGCCTCGGCATCCGATGCAGCCGGCGCCGTTTCCGGCCTGGCATCCGCCACCACGGCATCCCCGCCGCTCCCGGTCGGCTCGGTGGGCTCGGTGGGCACCGGAGCGGGCATCTTAGTCGGCGGCTTAGCCGGCAGCGCAACCAGCGGCTTCGCGGGCACGAACGCCTTTACCGGCGTCCAGCCGCACGCAACCGGCGTTGCGTCGGCATCCGACGTTTCCGCCGGCACCGCCGCGTCCGGCAATGTCGCACGCAGTTGGTCATCGGCCGGCGCCGGGTCGGCGCTCTCCGCCTTCGTATCGATCATCGCCAGCAGCGCCTCGGCGTCGGGCAACGCCGTCGCTGGATCGGCAGCCTCTTGCCGGTCGACCGGCACCGGCTTGCCGTCTGCCGCCGCGTCCGGCCCGGCATCCGCGCCCGTCAGCCCGGCGACCAGCGCGGCGAACAGGTCGCCGCCCCCGGCCGAAGCCACGGCAATCGCGGGTTGCTGGGCCGGCGGGCCGGCGGTCTGGATGGCGAGCAGGGACACTGGCGCTCCGTGACGAATGGGTTCACCCCGATTTTAGCAAGGAGTGTGCCAGCGCTCGCGCCGGGTGCGGGGCGTTTTCCAGCGCGCGCCGCGCGTCAATGGTCTGCGCGTCCAGTTCGCGGGCGATCAGCTTCTCGATCGCGCCGTGGTTGCGCTTGGCGGCGCCGGTCTGGGCACGGGCGGCGTCCAGTTGTTCGGTAGCGGCGGCGATCCTGCGCTGTGCCTCCTGCTGCGACTGGGCGAGCCGGTGGCGGTAATGCGCGGCGGCGAACAGGTTGATGCCGGCCGCCGTGCCCTCGCGCGGCGCCACCGCTTCGGACAGCGTCTCGATCCGCCGGGCCAGCGCATGGGCGCTGCTCTGGCGGTCGATCGCGGCGACTTCCTCGGCCCGCGCCTGATCGAGCTGGAACGCGCGCACCCGCAGCAGCCGCTGCAACCGGGCCGGGTCGCGCCGCTGCATCACGCGTCGCCGAACAGGCCGGTCAACTCGGCAACCGCCTCGGCCAGGCCGACGCTTTCGTCGGCGCCCTGGCGGATATATTCGAGGATCGCCGGATAGCAGGCGATCGCCTGGTCCAGCGCCGGGTCGGACCCGGGGCGATACGCGCCCATCAGGATCAGGTCGCGGTTTTCCTCATAGGCGGCCAGATGGCGGCGTAGCACCCGCGCCGCGTTCAGATGGTCGGGCGCGGCGATGTCGCTCATCACCCGGCTGACCGACGGGCCAAGGTCGACGGCGGGGTAGACGCCGCGCTCGGCCAGCGCCCGCGACAGCACGATATGCCCGTCGAGGATGGCGCGCGCCGAATCGACCACCGGGTCGCTGCCGTCGTCGCCATCGGCCAGCACGGTGTAGATCGCGGTGATCGATCCGCCGCTGACCACATCGGCCCCGGCGCGCTCGATCAGGTTTGGCAGCATCGCGATGGCGGAGGGCGGGTAACCGCGCGCCGACGCCGGCTCACCCAGCGCCAGGCCGATCTCGCGCCCGGCATGGGCGACGCGGGTCAGGCTGTCCATGATCAGCAGCACCCGCTTGCCCTCGGCGCGGAACGCCTCGGCGATCGCCGTCGCCCGCATCGCCCCCCGAATCCGCAGCACCGGCGAATGATTGGCCGGCACCGCAACGACAACGCTGCGCCCCCGCGCCTCCCCGGCGATCTTGGTTTCCAGAAAATCGGTGACCTCGCGGCTGCGCTCGCCGATCAGCCCGACGACGACGACATCGGCCTTGACCGACCGGACGATCATGCCGAGCAGCACCGACTTGCCGACGCCGGACCCGGCCATGATGCCGATCCGCTGGCCTTGGCCGATGGTCAGCAGCCCGTTCAGCGCTCGCACGCCGACATCCAGCGGCTCGGTCACCCGGCCGCGATCGAGCGGATTCTGCAATTTTCCAGCCAGCGGCCAGCTCGCCGCGCCGCGGATCGGCCCCAGCCCGTCGATCGGGCGCCCGGCGCCGTCGACGACACGGCCGAGCAGCGCCGCGCCGACCTGCGCCTCGCCCGGCGGGCCGATCGGCCTGACCGGCGCGTCGGGCAGCAGCGCCGCCGGCCCGCCCAGATTCATCATCAGCGTGCGGCCGGCGCGAAAGCCGATCACCTCCGCCTCGATCGCGCCTGCCCCGGCACCGACCCGGCACATCGTGCCGACCGGCACCGACAGGCCGACGGCCTCCATCAGCAAACCGTCATAGGAGGCAAGCCGCCCGATTACCTCGGCGCGCGGCGCGACCGGCAATCGCAGCCGGTCGAGATAGGTTTCGGCGAAACGCTTCAGCATCATTCGGCGTCGGGCAGGGCAACGCGGTCGATCGCCGCGGCCAGTTGGGCCAGCCAGGTCGCCGGCCCATCCTCGATCGCGGTCGTCTTGGTCTCGATCAGCAGCCCGCCGCGCTCGATGCCCTTGTCGGCGATCGCGAACACCCGCTCGGGCAGCCGCCCCTCGACCAGCGGCAGGTCGTCAGGGTGCAGGCGCAGCAGCGCCGGCTCGGTGCTTTCGGCCAGCAGTTCAGCCGCCGCCGCCACCCGCTCGGCCAAAAGCCCGGGCGCGATGCCGATATCGCCGACCAGCCGGGTGACGAGGAACAAAACGGTCTGGCGCAGCCGGGCGGCCAGCTCCTCGCGGTCGAACGTCTCGATCCCGGCGATCGCGCGGGCCAGATTCTCGATCGCCGCGACCTGGTATTCCGACGATTGCTGCGCGGCCACCAGCCCGGCGGCATAGCCCTCCGCCCGCGCCGCAGCACGAACCGCATCCATCCCGGTCGACGGCTGCTCGGCCTCCGCCTCCGCTTCGGTCGGCGGCCGCGACTGGCGCTCGCCCATCGGGTCGAACGGATCCCAGCCGGCGGTCGGGTTGCGACCGGGGTCGGCGGGGCTGAAATGCCGGGGCGACGGCGCCGGTGAAAAGTGCACCGGGCCGCCGTCGGCGCCGGGGCCGCCGGCGGCGAAGCCGGCACGCATCTGCGCCATGTAATCGCCCAGCGCGCCGGAATCGACGGTCCGCGCGCCCTCGCCCGGCAGGAATCCGCCGCGCGGATCAGACATAGTCGTCGTCCCGTCCACCGAGCATCAGCGTCCCCTCCGCAGCCATCCGCCGCGCGATGCCGAGGATCGCCTTCTGCGCCTCCAGCACTTCGGACAGGCGCATCGGCCCGCGCGCTTCCATCTCGTCGCGGATGCCGTCGGCGGCGCGCGCCGACATGCAGCCGAGGAAACGCGCCCGCGCCTCCTCGTCGACGCCCTTCAGCGCGACGGTCAGGATATCCGCCTCTATGCTGCGCAGCAGCGCGCCCATATTCTTGTCGTCCAGCGCCAGCAGATGATCGAAGACGAACATTTCCTCCTCGATGCGCCGGGCGACTTCGCGGTCCATCTTGGCAAGGCGCGGCATCACCTTCTGCTCGGTGGCGCGCCGGGTGTTGTTCATGATCGCCGCCGCCTCGCGGGCACCGCCCAGCGCCACCGTCGCCGGCGCCTTGGCCTGGGCGATCCGCGTCGACAGCATCTCGCGCAGCATGTCGAGCGCGTCGGGCGAGACCGGGCCGAGCGTCGCGACGCGGTGGACCACGTCGGGCTGGATCGCCTCCGGCAGCAACTGCAGCACCTCGGCGGCGACCGCCGGGTCGAGGTTGGCGATCAGCACCGCCGCCAGTTGCGGGTGCTCGCCCTCGATCAACCGGGCGATCTCCGGCGCGTCGAGCCAGTCGAGCATGTCCATCGCCCGCGCCTCCTCGCGCGGCGTGATGCGGGCCAGCACATTGTCTGCCTTGTCGGGGCCGAGCGCGCGGGCCATCGTCCGCTCGATCTGCGGGCGCGGGTCGAAACCGATGGCGGTACGCTCGCGCGCCTTGCCGACGAAATCGTCGAGCACGACGGCAACCTGCGGTTCGGCGACGTCGGCGACGGCGAACATCGCCTTGCCCAGCATCCGCACCTCGTCCGGCTCCAGCTTCTGGAGGATGGCAGCCGCCTCCTCCTCGCCGACCAGCATCATCAGCACCGCGGCGCGCTCGACGCCGCTCAGCGACCGGCTCGCGTTCTGGACAGCGCCGTCCATCGTCACGCCCCCGCCTTGGCGTCGGCCTGGATCATGTCGCGCACCGCCAGCGCGGCGCGGGCCGGGTTGTCGCGGGTGAAATCGCGGACCAGATTGACCTTGTCGTCATAGCTGCGCGCGCTGTCGAGCATCTCGATGCTGACCGGCTCGCGGTTGATCCCGGCGATCGCCGGCGCGCCGTCGGCGGTGCGCGACACGGCGCCGGCATCTTTCTTCCTCAGCACCGCCTTGACCAGCGGGCGCACGCCGAACAGCAGCACCAGCAGCGCGATGATCAGCGCGGTCAGGTTGCGCGCCAGCACCGGCACCCATCCGGCCTCATACCACGGCGCCGAATCCGCCTCGCCGGCCCCGCTCGCGAATTTGCGGCTGATGACGGTGATCTGGTCGTTGCGTGCCGCGTCGAAGCCGACGGCGGCGCGCACCAGGCTGGTGATCTGCTGGATCTCCTGGGCGCTGCGCGGCTTGCCGCCCTCTGCCTCGCGCAGCACGACGGCAACCGACAGGCGCCTGACCGTGCCCGGCATCGCGCGGGTGACGGACACTTCTTTGCCCAGTTCATAGGAGCGCGCATACTGGTCCGACTGTTTCAGATTGTCGGGCATCCGCGCCGCGCCGGCCGGCGCCGGGGCGTTCGCCGCCGGGGCGCCGGGGGTGCCTATGGCCGGCGGCTGCGGCGCCTTTTCGGCCGATTTGACCTCGCTCGCCGGCGGCGCGGTATTGGACAGCGCGCCGGGGATGCCCTGCGGCACCGCCGGTTCGGACTGGTTGCCGGTCCAGTTGCCCTGCTCCGCGCGCAGCGCCCCGTCCTTGTCATAGGTTTCGCGCGTCGCCTGCGTCTCGTCCAGGTTCAGCTCGGCCTGCACCTCGGCGCTGAAATTGCCGGCGCCGACCAGCGGCGTCAGCAACTGGACCAGTTGCGTGCGGTACTTGCCCTCCACCCGGCGTTCCATGTCGATGCGCTGGTCGCCGGCGGTCGCGGCATCGCTGCCGCCGCCAGGCTTGCTCAGCAGCTGGCCGGTGCCGTCGACGATGGTCACTGCCTCCGGCTTCATCCCCGGTACCGAAGAAGCGACAAGGTTGACGATCGACCGCACCTGCGCATCGCCCAGCGTGCGCCCGGCGGTCAGCCGGACGATCACCGAAGCCGACGGCGCCGCGTTGTCGCGGACGAACACGCTCGATTCCGGCATCGCCAGATGGACGCGGGCGTCGGTGACCGATTCGATCTCCTGGATCGACTTGGCCAGCTCCGTCTCGCGCGCCTGGCGCAGCCTTTCGCCCTCGACGGCGCGGCTGACCCCCATCGGCAACTGGTCGAGGATGGCGTAGCCGCCCGGCGCCGCCTTCGGCAAATCCTGCGACGCCAGCAGCATCCGCGCGCGGTAGTAATCGTCCTCGGCCACGGTCAGCGTGCCGGTCGCGGCATCGATCCGATTGGCGATACTGCCCTTGCTCAGCGCGTCGGACACCGCCGCCTTGTCGGCATCGGACAGGCCCGAAAACACCACCTTCTGCGGCGGCGTCGACAGCATCGCCCAGGCCAGCGCCGCGACGGCGGCGAGCAGCAGCGCGGTCACTGCCGGAATGCTCCTGCGGATCGCCGGCTGCGCCAGGAATTCCTGCGCCATCGCCATCGGGTTGCGGGTCGCCTTGCCCGGCAGCGCGGGCTCGGCGGCGGGCAGGATCTCGCCTGCCGGGGAAAGTGCGTTGGTCGCCATGGGTTAGACCGGCATACTCATGATGTCCTTGTAGGCGGACAGAAGCTTGTTCCTGACCTGAAGCGTCGCCTCGAAGCTGATCGACGCCTGCTGGCGGGCCAGCATCACCTTGGCGACGTCGACGGTGTCGCCGCGCTCATAGGCATCGGTAGCGGCGCGCGCCGCCGACTGCTGCTGGTTGACGGTCTTCAGCGCCGCTTCCAGCGTCGCGCCGAAGCTGCCCGGTGCCGTGCCGCCGCCGATCGGCGGCGCCGATCCCGACTGCCCGGCATTCTTCAGCGCCTCGTTGCGTTCCAGGATCTGGGCGCGCAGCGCCAGCACCCGGTCGGCGCCCATCGGTCCGGTCACGTTCATGCCCATACACTCCGGCTCGGCGCGGCGATCGCGCCGCCTTCATCGCGGATCTTGGCCAGACGGTAGCGCAAGGTGCGCTCGGAAATGCCCAGCCGCTTCGCCGTCTCGGTCCGGCTGCCGCCGCATTGCGCCAGCGTCTCGCGGATCGCCTGGTATTCGCTGAGCTTGACGATATTGCCCAGCGTCGGCTCGGCCAGCGCCGGGGCCGGTGCGGCCGCCGGGGCGACGGCGCGGGGCGTCGCGTCGAAGATGATGTGCTCCGCGTCGATCCGATCGCCCGGCGCCATCAGCAGCGCGCGCTGGATCACGTTCTCCAGTTCGCGGACGTTGCCGGGCCAGTCATGGGCGAGCAGCACGTCGAGCGCGGCCAGCGTCGGCCACGGGATCGTCGGCCGCCCGGCGGCATGGCGCAGGATCATCGTCGCGACCAGCGCGGCTACGTCCTGTCGCCGATCGGCGAGCGGGGTGGTGGTCAGCGGGAACACGCTCAGCCGGTAATAAAGGTCGGCGCGGAACCGGCCACCGGCCACTTCCCCGCCGAGATCGCGGTTGGCGCAGGCGATGACACGCACGTCGACCGGTTCGGGCGTCGTCGCGCCCAGCGGCACGACTTCGCGCTCCTGCAACGCGCGCAACAGCTTGGCCTGCAAGGACAGCGGCATCTCCGCCACTTCGTCGAGCAGCAGCGTGCCGCCGTTCGCGGCGCGGAAAAAACCCTGCGCCGCCCCGGCCGCGCCGGTGAACGCCCCCCTGGTGTGGCCGAACAGCAGCGCTTCCAGCATCGTCTCGGGCAACGCCGCGCAGTTGACGGCGACGAACGGGCCGTCGCGCCGCTCGGATGTCGCATGGATATGACGGGCGAGCACTTCCTTGCCGGTTCCGGTCGGGCCGTTGATCAGCACGGTGATATCGCTGGCGGCGACCCGCTCGGCCAATGCGTAAAGCGCCAGGCTGTGGGGGTCGGCGGCGGTCGGCGCATCCGGCCCGCGCAGCAGCGCGGCGGCAAAGGCGTGGCCGAACACCATGTCGTCACGGCCGTAGGACAGGCGCGCCGGGGCGCCGTCGGCGGCGGGGATCACCAGCCGCTCATCGCCCTCGCCCAGCACCAGCGTGTTGCTCGGCGCCGGCAGCCCCTCGCCTTCGGTGACCATGAACGCGTCGCCCGCACGGGGCCGGGCGCTGTCATGGGCGCGCACATCGAAACCCAGCCCGCGCATCCACGACATCAACAGCGGGTTGGCCCGAGCACATGTCTCGCTCGGATAGATGGCACGCATTTGCGGATCCCCCCAGAAATTCGGACCGTGATCTTGGGACCCGCTATCGGCGCAGATTGGTAAACGCAGAGTTAAGCTAAACGCCGATCCCATAAATTTCGCTCGCGCGCGACGTGCGGGAATCTCTGTCTGGCCGCGGGGCGTTGCGGCTCCGGCACGAAAATTCCGCTTAAGCCCCGCTGCGCGCGGCCGTTCTGTGCTTCGGCGGCTCCCGCTTCGCTCCGGGATTGGGGGAGAAGGAGCGCGGCCGGGACGAACTTTGGAGATCAGGACCATGACTGTCATTTCGACGAACACCGCGGCGCTCCGTGCCCAGAACGGTTCGCGCGTCGCCCAGGACCAGTTGACCACCGCGATGGAGCGGCTGTCGACGGGCAAGCGCATCAACAGCGCGAAGGACGACGCCGCCGGCCTCGCCATCGCCACCTCGATGACCTCGCAGATCCGCGGCATGAGCCAGGCGATCCGCAACGCCAACGACGGCATCTCGCTCGCCCAGACGGCCGAAGGCTCGCTGGACGAGGTGACCAACATGCTGCAGCGCATCCGCGAGCTGGCGGTTCAGTCGGCTTCGGGCACCTACAGCGCGGCCGACCGCACCAACCTGCAGGCCGAAGTCACCGAGTTGACCTCGCAGATCGCCGACGTGCTGAAGGCCGAGTTCAACGGCGTCGGCCTGTTCAGCACCACCGCCGGCACCGACAAGACGCTCGCCATCCAGACCGGTTCGGAAAGCGGTGACACCGTCACGCTGACGATCAAGGCGATCGACGGCACCAAGATCGCCGCCGCTGCGCTCGACGTGACCGACGTCACCAAGGCCGGCACGACCCTGGACAACGTCGACGACGCACTGGCGTCGGTCGCGACGACCCGCGCCAGCCTCGGCGCCGGGCAGAGCCGCCTGTCGTCGGTGGTCAACAACCTGACCAGCAACGTCAATAACCTGTCGGACGCGCGCAGCCGCATCCAGGACACGGACTTCTCCGCCGAGACGACCAACCTCGCCAAGGCGCAGATCCTGTCGCAGGCGTCGACCGCGATGCTCGCCCAGGCGAACCAGAGCCAGTCGAACGTGCTGACCCTGCTGCGCTAATTTCGTTTTCGTAGCGTATCGTAGCGTAAGCGCACATCAGGCCCCCGGACGCCGCCCGCGTCCGGGGGTCTTTCCATGCGCCCCCTTCACCGGCTGAGGTCGGCCAGCCGCACCCGGCAGCGCCATTCGACGCCGCGCCTGTCGAACCGCAGATCGACCTCGGCATTCAGCGACCGCGCAACCATCCGCTCGATCACCTTGCGGCCGAAGCCGGAGCGGCTCGGCGCCGCCACCGGCGGCCCGTCGCGCTCCGTCCAGCGGATGATCGCCACCGGGTCCGGCCCGTCCTCCAGCTCGCAATCGATCGCGAGCCTGCCGTCGGCGGACGTCAGCGCCCCGTATTTGCAGGCGTTGGTCGCCAGTTCATGCAGCGCCATGCCCAGCACGCGCGTCGCGTTGCGCCCCAGCACCGGCGACTGCCCGGCATAGCCGACGCGCGGGTCAGCCGGCTCGACAAAGGCGCGCAGTTGCTGCCGCGCCAGGTCGTGGAGCGAACTGATATGCCCGGCATTGCCCAGCATCAGGTCCTGGGACACGGCAAGGCCGCGGATGCGCTGCTCCAGCTCCTGCTGGAACGCGGGCACGGTGCGGGCGCTGCCGCCGATCTGGTTGATCACGCTCAGCACCACGGCGAACAGGTTCTTCGACCGGTGGGCCAGCTCGCCGATCAGGAAGTTCATCCGCTCTTCGGCGATCTTGAACGCACCGATGTCGGCGACGATCGAGATCATCTCGAACGGCCGGCCCTGCGCGTCCCGTTCCAGAGTCGCGGTCAGGTCGGCCCACAATATCTCGCCGTTCGCCTTGATGTAGCGTTTCTCGAAGCGATAGCTGTCCAGCTCCCCGCTCATCACCTTGCCCAGATAATCCTCGTTCTTGCCGAGGTCGTCGGGATGGGTGATGTCCTGGAACCGGCTGCCGAGCAGGGCCTCGCGCGAATAGCCGATCATGTCGCACAGCCGCTGGTTCACGTCGACGAACGCACCGTCCAGGCTGACGCGGGCAAGGCCGACGCCGGCGAACTTGAATGTGGTCTGGTAATGTGCGGGGGTACCGGCCGATCCGCTTGCCGCGCTGGCCTCCGTACGTAACCCCGCTGACGAATCCGGCCCCGGTGATACCATGCGCAACCCCCCAGAGGGGTTTAGGGCTAACACGCGCATTGCCGGATGAACAGCCGTCGTCGCGGCCCCCGCCGGCCCCCAGAGCGCTATTCGATCCGTGCCTTCAACGCCTTGCGCAGTTTGTCATGCGCCGCCTTCTTGATCTGGCAGACCCGCGCCGCGCCGACGCCAAGCACCGCGCCGATTTCCTCCAGGTTCAGTTCCTCGACGTAATAGAGCTGGATCACCTGCGCCTCGCGCTGTGCCAGCCCCTCGATCGCGGCGACCAGCGCCCGGCGCAGATCCTCGCTCTCCAGCAACTCGAACGGGTTCGGCTCGTCGCTCATGAACCAGGGATTGTCGTCGGTATAGACGCCGTCGATCGGCTCGAACCGCACCGGCTGGGCATTGCTGTAGTCCAGCCGCAACCGCTCGGTCGTCACGCCCAGCGCGGCGGCCAGCTCCTCGTCGGTCGCCGGCCGGCCCAGCCGCTGGTGCAGCGTCGCCTCCGTCTCGGCCAGCGCCCGCCGCCGGCGCATCGCGCCACGGGTCAGCGTCGCCTGCCGGCGCAATTCGTCGATCATCGCGCCGCGCAGCCGCATCGCCAGATACTGGGCAAAGCTCACCTGCCCGCGGTCCTCGAAGGTCGCCGCCGCCTCGACCAGCGCGACCAGCCCGATCTGGATCAGGTCCTCGATCTCGACCGCGCTCGATACGCTGCCGTGGATGTGCCAGGCGATCCGCCGGACCAGCGGCATATGGTCGCGGACCAGCTGGGCATGGGCGACGGCCGGCTGCGGGCCGGAACGGGTGTAGATCTGGGCGGCGGACAGGGGTGCGTTCATCTCTGCTCTTGCTCTTATGCGGCGATCTGTTCGGGGGCGCCGACAACGGCGACGACCTCGACTGCCTTGTCGTCGGGGACTTCGGTGAAACTCATGACCGGGGTGTCTGGCAGGCAGGTCCTGACCAGCTTGCGCATCGCCGGACGGATCAGCGGCTGGACGACCAGCGCGAACGGCCTGCTCTCGGCGATCAACGGCTGGGCGGCGTGCTGCAGCGCGTCGACGATCCGCCGGCCCAGATCCGGCTCGATCGCATGGCGGTTGGACGGGTCGGACCGGATCGTCTGGCCAAGCAGCGCCTCCAGCCCGCCTTCCAGCGTCATCACGCGGAGCGGCTCGCGCGGACCGCACAGCCGCTGGATGATCAGCGCGCCCAGCTCCGGCCGGATCAGCTCGACAATCTCGTCTGGGTCGGCGGTCCGCTGGGCGACGACGGCGATCGCGGCGGCGATGCGGCGGAACTCCTTCAGCGGGATGTTTTCGGCCAGCAGCGCGCGCAGCACCTGGGTCAGCGCGGTCAGCGACAGCGGCTGCGGGGTCAGCGCGCCAACCAGCGCCGCCGCCTTGTCCTTCAGCCCGTCGAGCAGGCTCTGCACCTCGTCCGGCCCCAGCAGGTCGGCGGCATTCTGGCTCAGCACATGGTTCAGATGGGTGGCGATGACGGTGCCGGAATCGACGACCATATAGCCGGCGGCGGTGGCCGCGTCGGCGTCGCCACTGGCGATCCATACCGCGTCGAGGCCGAAGGTCGGGTCGCGCGCCGGCTTGCCGTCGAGCGGGCCGACCGCCTGGCCGGTGTCCAGCGCCAGCATCTCGTCAGGCGACACCATGTCCTCGCCGACGATGACGCCGCCGATGACGATGCGATAGGTATAGGGGGCGATGCCGATATTGTCGCGGACCCGCACCTGCGGCACGACGAAGCCCAGTTCCTTGGACAGCTGGCGGCGAACCCCGGTGATCCGCTGCATCAGCGGCGCGCCGACCCGCTCGTCGACCAGCGGCACCAGCCCGTAGCCGATCTCCAGATTGACCTGCATATGGTCGCTGACCTCGCTCCAGTCGATCCGGCTCGGGTCGGCCGCCGGCGCGTCGTCATTGGCCGCTTCCGGTGCCGGCGCGGCGGCGCGCCTGGCCAGCCGCCATGCCGCGAATCCGGCACCGGCGGCGGCGGGCAGCATCACCAGATGCGGCATGCCCGGCAGCACGCCCAGCACCGCCAGGATCACCGCCACCGGCACCCAGGTGCGCGGCGAGGAGAATTGCGAGCCGATCTGCCCGGCCAGGTCGTAGCTCGACGACACGCGGGTGACGATCGCCGCCGCCGCGATCGACAGCAGCAGCGCCGGCACCTGCGCGACCAACGCGTCGCCGACCGCCAGCATCACATAGGTCCGGCCGGCATCGCCCGCGGCCATGCCGTGGCTGACCATGCCCAGAATCAGGCCGCCGATGATGTTGATGCCAAGGATCAGCAGCGCGGCGATCGCGTCGCCCTTCACGAATTTCGACGCACCGTCCATCGATCCGTAGAAATCCGCCTCGGTCGACACCTCGATCCGACGCGCCTTGGCCTGTTCGGGGGTGATCAGCCCGGCATTCAGGTCGGCGTCGGTCGCCATCTGCTTACCGGGCAACGCGTCGAGGGTGAAGCGCGCCGACACTTCGGACACGCGGCCGGCGCCCTTGGTGACGACGACGATGTTGATGATGACCAGGATCGAAAAGACCAGCAGGCCGACGACATAGTCGCCGCCGATGATGAAGGTGCCGAATGCCTCGATGACATGGCCGGCCGCCGCCTCGCCCTCATGGCCGTGGACCAGCACGACACGGGTCGACGCGACGTTCAGCGCCAGCCGGAACAGGGTGGCGAGCAGCAGCACCGTCGGGAAGCTGGAAAAGTCGAGCGGCTTCTCGGCGTTCAGCGCAACCATCAGGATGGCGATCGACGCGGTGATGTTGGCGATGAAGAAAATGTCCAGCATCGCCGCCGGGATCGGCACGACCATCAGCATGACGAGCAGCAGGATGCCGACCGGCAGCGCCGCAAGGCGGGCGCTGTTGCTGATGCGCAGGCTGTTCAGAGCCAGTGTCGTCATCGCCTCAGCCCCCCAGCGCCGCAAGCATCAGATAGGCGAGCTTCGCCGTCTCCGGCGTCGGCCGCAGCATCGTCGCCCGGTCGCCGGCTCCGTTCGCCAGCAGCCGGTCCAGCGTCGACATGTCGCCGTCGCCTCCGTTCCGCTCGCCCAGCGCCGCCATGTCGACGGCCAGTGTCGGCCGGCCGGCATTTGCCGCCGGCGGCAAGCTCTTGCCGGTGGCGGCAAGCCGGGTGCCCTCGTCGATCTTGGCGGCAAAGCGGTCGTAGATCTCGGACAGCGATCGCGCCCGGCCGTCGGTGGCGTAGAATATCCCGCGATTGGCCGACGCCGCCGCCGGGAACAGCGCGGCGGCGCTGCGCTCCGGGCTGTGCGCCATCGTCGACAGGAACTTGCCTGCCCCGGCGACGCCCAGGAAATGCGCCATGTAGAGGTCGGTGCCGCCAACGGTGCGACCCAGCGATGCTTCCAGCACCGCCTTGTTGTCGGCGGCATGTTCGGCCGCCATCAGCGATGCCGCCTCGCTGTTGGTCCGCAAGTCGAGGATCGCGGCGCGCTGGCGGCTGTCGGCCACGTAATAGCGCCCGCCCGCCCCGCGCTGGATCGCGTCGGCCGCCCAGCCAAGGCCGTGCTCCTCGCCGTGGCGCTTGACCACGGCCAGCCAGCTCTGGTCGATGAACTGATAGAGGCCGGTTGCGCTGCTGGTGCGGGCGCGGGCGTCCGGGCGCAGGCTGGATTCGACCTGGGCCTGGCCCAGCAGATAGGAAAAATCGACGCCGGTCTTGGCGCTGGCGCGGGCAATGGCCGACTGGACCTGCCCCGTCCCCGTCATTCCCGCCAAACTGCCGATGGTCATTCCAGAACAGCCTTCGTGATCAAACCCGTTTCAGGGTTCGATCAGCAAGAGCCGTGCCAGAATGGTTAAGGGCGGATTACAACGCCGCGACCTGTCGTCGCGGCGGCGCCCCGGTTCAGGCGGCCGCGCTGCTGCGCGTATAGACTTGGCTGTTCAGCCCGGTCAGCGCCTCCAGCCGGGCGCGGACATTGGCGGCCATCAGGTTGACGTAGATGCGGCTGGTCTCGTTCAGCCGCTGGGCCTCCTCGGCCAGCGCGCGGACCTCGTCGTCCACCTCGTCCTGGCGCCACGGCCCGGCGAGCGCGCCGATGCCGGCTTCCTTGGCGCCGGTCGCGGCGGCCAGCGCGGCAACGTCGAACCGCTTCAGCGCGGCGATCTCGGCGTGGAGCGCGTCGACGACGGCGCGCAGCTGTGCGACACGGTTCATTTCTGCGACACCCAATTGAAGCTGGCGGCGATCAGCCGGTCGGCGATCCGCGCCGGCACGATCGGGAACTGCCCCTGCTCGATCGCGCGCTTGATCTGCTGAACGCGCTCGCGGTCGACCGGCGGCGTCTCCGCCATCTGCGCGGCCAGCGCGCGCACGTCGGATTCGACCTTGGGCGCCGTGCGGCTGTCGGCCGGCCTGGCCGCCGTGCGGGCGGCGTCGACCTTCTCGACGCCGGCCTTGGCGGACCCGGAAACGGTTCCGGGTTTGAAGCTGATGGGGTCAATCACCGTTCCTGCCCTTCCCCGTTCGATGGACGTTACGAAACAGTGAACGGCAGGGCGCGCGCAAACTTTACATAAATTCCGTCACCAGCCCGGCAATGTCGCCTTGCCCGGTTCGACGGCGATCGCCTGCACCGGCGTCTTGACCCCGGCAATGCGGATGCCGACGCGCGCGCCCGGCGCCGCGTCGGCGATGGCGACTCCGTCGCTGCTGACTGAAAAACCGGCGCTTTCCGCCATGATCGTCACCGGGTCGCCGCGCCGGATCACCGGCTCCGCCCGGGCCGCCACGGCGACGACGGCGCCAGGCGCCATCGGCTGCGCCTTGACCGGCACGAACAGCCGCCAGCCGCCCGGGCACTGGACGACAACCGCGTCCTGCCGCTCGCTGCGCCAGGACAATACCGGCGCCGCCGGGCAGTCGGCCAGCTTCAGCCGCCGGTCGATCGGCGCCAGCGGCCCGCCCTCGGCGCCGACCGGCGCGCCGGAAAACTGCACCACCGCGCGTTCCAGCGCGGCAAGGTCGGTCGCGGCCGCCGCCGGGGTGGCGAGCGCGGCAAGCAGAACAAAGCGGATCATCGGGTTCCTCCAGGCGATTGGGGCGAAACATGCGGGGCAAAGGCGACGGTCACCGTCACCCGCCGCCCGGCGGCGCGGCCGCGCGCTGGTTCGGGCGCCAGTGCGGCGGCAATGGTCATGCGTGCCGGCGCGATCGTGCCTTCCAGCGCCGCCGCCACCGCCGCCGCGCGGGCGGAGGCCAGCGCCAGCGCGCTGCCGTCCAGCCGGTC